>NZ_JBEYTK010000001.1:317289-1967807 GCF_040643015.1 Micromonospora sp. NPDC047527
CGGTCGGAGTCGCACCGGTCGGAGTCGCACCGGTCGGAGTCGCACCGGTCGGAGTCGCACCGGTCGGAGTCGCACCGGTCGGAGTCGCACCGGTCGGAGTCGCACCGGTCGCACGGGACGACCAGCGGGGCTGCCCGGATGGCCGCTCCCCGCGCCGAGCGGGAGTACGCCGAGACGCAGCAGGGGGAGTCGAGCTACCAGTCGACCAGCCAGCGACGCAAGGGCAAGGCACGGGCGAAACGCTGACGCCAGTCTCCACCGGGTGGGGCAGAGGTGCGGGCCGGCCTCTGCCCTGCTGACAGCAGGCGGCGCCCTGACCAAAACAACCGGTCAGGGCGCCGCTGCGCCGTTTTCGACGGCTGCCTCCCCGGGGGCGACGGGCTGTCGGCGGATGGTGCGATGCGGTGGCCGATCGCATTGCGGCGCGGATGTCGTGGCGAGAACGAGCGCGGTCCGGGATAGCCTTGCCGGATATGGCTACCTATCGCAGCGCCTCAGTGCTTCTCGCCTCGGACGGCACCAGGACCCCCGGCACCGCCGCGCTCTTTGCTGAGCCCGCCCGCAAGGGCGGGGTCCCGCCGTGGGCAGGCGACTTCCGACCCGCCAACAGCGCCGGCAACGGCCCCAAGAACGCGGTCGGTAAGACCTTCACGTTGGAGCTGCCTGACGGCAGCACCGGCACAGTCGTGGTCCAGAGCCTCAAGCGGGGCAAGGGCGGCGTCGTGCTGGCGTTGATGGGCGAGGACGCGCCCCCCTTCTGAGTCGCCACCGCCAGTGGTGGTGGCTCGGGCCGGGCTGCCCTGGCCGGCGGGCGGGCCGCCGACCAGGGCCGTCGGTCAGCGGCGACCGGCGGCCAGGGCGACGAGGTACTGTCCGCCGCCCGCGTCGACGCTCGCGGTCACCGGCAGTCCGGGCACCAGCCGGGAGAACCGGTCGACCAGCCAGTCCGCCGCCTCCTGGGCGTCCCTCTTGCTCGGACAGCGGGCCACCAACTCCCGGCCACCCTTGCGTTCGAGTCGCTCGGCGACGGCGATCAGCGGCGCGGGCTCCACCACGTGCAGGCGGTCCGGCCAGGCGATGACCACCTTGACCGCGCCCTTGCGGGTGTTGCAGGCCCGGTGCGCGAGTCGCTCGGCGACCTTGGCCTTCTTGTCGGCGGTACGGCTGTCGACGCTGGGACCACGCGGGTCGTTCACCGACCTGTCGGCGTCGACCGGCTCGTCGCACACCCAGCATCGCCAACCGTCACGCGCGGCGACGTCATCGAGGAGACTCATCCGAGCAAACTAGCCTGTCAGGATGACAGGCCTCTGCCGCGTCCGCTCGGGGGAGCGAGCGGACGCGGCAACCATGGATGCTGTCAGGCGGTCAGTTGCCGAAGCATCTCGGCTGAATCGTGCAGGGCCGTCATCTGGACGAACCGTCCGTCGCTGACCTTGTAGATGGCGTACTCGACGATCTCGAAGGACCTGCCGGACGGCGGCACACCGAGCCACTCCTTCACCGGCGTGCCGGTGTTGATCGCGCGTACGGCGATGCGGTCACGGTCGAACAGCAGTTCCTTGACCTCCCAGCGCAGGTCCGGGACGGCGTCGACGTCGTGCTTCTGCACGTTGAGGACGTCGTCGCGGGTGCCGGGCTCGCCGTTGAGCATCACCGTGTCGTTGATGAACTCGTCCATGCCGTCGAACTTGTGGGCGTTGAGGTCGGCGACGTAGCGCAGGTACCAGTCACGCAGGTTGTTGTCAGTCATCAGATTTTCTCCTGTTTCTCGGTGTTACCAGTTGAAGGGGCCGAACTCATCGGTGAAGGTTCCGGTGGGCCCGTCGGGGCCGAGCGTGGCCAGGTGTACGACCGTCTTGGCGCTCTCCGCCGGAGACCGTCCGAATCCGTAGGCGGCGGTCATGTCAGTGGCGGTGGCGCCAGGCTCGATCGCGTTGAACTTGATGCCCGGGTTCGCCTTGGCGTACTGGATCGTCAGCATGGTGGCCGCCGACTTGGACGCCGCGTAGAGCGCCGCCGGGAGGTTGTATTCGGGACGTTCGGGGTTGGTGACCGCCCAGAACGATCCGAGGCTGCTGGAAACGGTGACCGCCGTCGGGTTCGACGACTTGCGCAGCAGAGGCAGTGCTGCCTCGGTGACGCGGACGATCCCCACCGCGTTGGTGTCGAACACCCGCAGGGCTTTGGGGCCGCTGAGAGGGCCGTCGCCGAGGATGCCCGCGTTGTTCACCAGGACGTCGAGTCGGCCCTCCGCCGAATTGATGGTCGCCAGCGCGCCGTTCACCGACGCGTCGTCGGTGACGTCGAGCTGCACGAACCGTGCGCCCAACTCGGCCGCGGCTTTCTCGCCTCGTTCGACGTCGCGTGCGCCCATGTAGACGTTGTGGCCCAGTTCGAGAAGTTGTCTGGCTGTCTCGAAACCGATGCCCTTGTTCCCACCGGTGATCAGCGTGACGGTCATGTGTTTCCCCTGCTCTTTTGTACCGCTCGGTTGCCGGGTAACCGTAACAGGTTTTGTACTGAGCGGTAGGTGAGCCGGGTCACGATTTGTACCGCGCGGTACTATGGGGTCATGAGTGCGACATCCACGGGCGGACGACCCCGGGCCTTCGACGAGGAGGCGGTCCTCGACCGGGCGGTCGAGGTCTTCTGGCGACACGGCTACGAGGGCGCGTCCCTGAGCACCCTCACCAGCGCCATGGGCATCAACCGGCCGAGCCTGTATGCCACGTTCGGCAACAAGGAGCAGCTGTTCCAGCGTGCCTTCGCCCGCTACCACGAGACCCAGCTGACCAGCGCCCGCGCGGCACTCGAACAACCCACCGCGTACGCCGTCATCGAGGCCTTTCTGCGCGCCAGCGCCGACGGCCTCACCGCCAGTGACCACCCCGCGGGGTGCCTCTCCATCCAGGGCGGCCTGGCCTGCTCGCCGGAGAACGCCCGCATCGCCGAGATCCTGGCCGCCGGGCGGGCCGACACCGAGTCCGCGCTGGAAGAACGACTGTCCCGTGCGGGGACCGAGGGGGACCTCCCGGACGGCATGGACGCCCGGGCGCTGGCGCGATTCGTGATGGCGCTCAGCGAGGGTCACGCCGTCCACGCCGCTGCAGGCGCGACCCGCGAAGACCTCCAGGCCTCGGTCGACATCGCGCTGCGAGCCCTCGCGCTCCACCCCTGAGGCGGCGGTGAGGTAGCCCGGACTGGCAGAAGAGCCCTCCGTGCGGCCGTGTTTTCGATGGACGACGGTCACTATCCTCTGAGGCCATGGGCACCCAAGGTGACGATCGTCGTCTCTACCCGAACCTGACCCACGATCTCGTGGTCGTGGTGCCGGGGATCATGGGTAGCGAGCTGTACGACACGGTTCGGCGGCGAACTCTCTGGGGAGCGTCGGTGCCCCTGCTGCTCAGGTCCTGGCTGGACGGTGCGCCCCTGCGGGACCTGGCCCTCGACGAGCGTGAAACCGCCGGCGAGTACGGGCGCGTCCGTCCGACCCGACTGCTGCGCCTGCCGGAGTGGTTGCCGTTCCTGCGCGGGGCCGAGCCGTACACGAGGCTGGTCGACGCGGCACGCGGTTGCGTCGTGGATCCCCGGGCACTGCTGGAGTTCCCGTACGACTGGCGCCTCCCGGTCGGCCACAACTCCGGCCTGCTCGGCACCTCGGTGCTGGCGGCCCTGGAGCGGTGGCGGGCCACCCCGGAGCACGAGGGCGCGCGTCGCCGTCACCCCACCGGTCGCCCCGCCATGGTGGTGATGGTGGCCCATTCCATGGGCGGCCTGCTCGCCCGCCAGGCCGCCGCCATCCCGGGCATGCGCGAGCTGATCCGCGCCGTGGTGACCCTGGGCACCCCGTTTCACGGCTCCCTGAAGGCGGCGGCGCTGCTCAACACCGGCGTGGGCCTGCCCGTCCCGCTGCCCAGCCACCGACCGCTGGCATCCCTCGGACGCCCCGACGCCGACGACGGCGTCCGGGCGCTCGCCGCCACCCTGCCGGGGCTCTACGATCTGCTGCCCAGGTTTCGGTGTGTGGACGACGGCGGCGACGGACGCCATCTCACCTGCGCCGACGTGCGGGCACTCGGCGGCGATCCGGACCACACCGAGGCCTGGGCGAGCCGGCAAACCGCCACGGTGGGCACCCTCGACGACCATCGGCTCGTCCTCGGCGGAGCGCAGCCGACTCCGCAGAGCCTGCGCCTCAGCGACGGCGTCGTCACGCTCCTGCACACCGAACTCGGTACCAGCAGGTCGAACCGTTACGGGGACGGCACGGTGCCCACCGGATCCGCCGAGCTGCCGGGCCTTCGTCCGGTCCGCTTCGCGCAGCAGCACCAGGATCTTGCCCGGGCCGACGCGGTGCTCCGCGAGGTGACCCGGACGCTACGGGAGCGCGATCTCGACCAGCTCGGGCCGCCTCTCGGTGACGACGAGGGCGTCGGCGTCGAGGTGCCGGACACCCCGGTCGCGGCCGGGCTGGAGTGGACGGCGACGGTCCGTGGGGTGAGCCGTCCCTCCGAGGTCGAGGCCGCCGTCGTCGCACTCTCCAACGGACACCGCCGGGTGCCGTGGCCCGTCGAGATCCGCGACGGCTCGGTCCAGGTCCCGGTGACACTGCCGGCCCCCGGCCTCTACCGCCTGGAGTTGACGTCTCGCGCCGGCATCATCAGCCAGGTCGTGCTCGCCGGGCCATCGAGCGGCGCACATGGGTAGCGACGAGGCGCCGCTTCTCGTCCCCTTCCCGATCGGCAGGTACCGCGACACCAGCTGGCCCGAACTGGACGTCGACGCCGAGGTCGGTCGGCTCCACGCCATCCTGGCGGCATTCGGATGCGAACACCTGCCGTGGTCCGTGCCGCCCGAGGAGCGAGGGTCGGACGCGGTGACCGACCGGCTGCGCCTGTGGAACCAACAGTGGCCCCGGCGCGACACCATCATCTACTGGCTGGGCCACGGCTACCGCGACAGCCAGACGGCGCTCCTGGCGCACTACCTCACCGACCAGCGGCACCCCAGCGGCATCATCCCCGCCCAGATCGGCAACGAACTGGGCTACCGCGGCGACGGCGAGGCGCAGCCACCGTGGACCCTCGTGATCATCGACGCCTGCACCTCGGCGACGTTCGTCCAGCAACTCACCGCGTACGTCACCGGTCAGACCACGGCCCGGCGACTGCTGCTGTTCGGCACATCCGGCGACGGCCAGACCCGGCTCGGGGAACTGAGCCGCCAGCTCGACCAGACCCTGCGTACCCACTACGCGCGCAACGACCGGATCCCGTTGGCCGAGCTGGTCAGCCAACTGGAGACCGACGGTCTGCGCGGCGCGTACGTCGCCAGCCTGCGCATGCCGGCCGACGCGGCGCTGGTCCGACGGCACGCGCCAGTGCCCGTCACCGCGCCCGTGGACCTCGCCGCCGAGGTGGAGCAGGCGATCAACGCCCTCAGCGAAACCGAACGCCTGCACTTCGTCCGGCCGCTCCGGGGCGGCGAGGCCGGTGACCTGAGCTGGTACTTCACCGGACGGGCCACCGAGCAGCGGCGCATCGCGGGCTGGTTGCGCGAGCACGACCACGGTCTGCTGCCGGTCATCGGTGACCCGGGGGTGGGCAAATCAGCGCTCCTGGGCCAGGTTCTCGTCCAGTCCAGGCCGCCGATGCGTACGGTGCTCGCCCAGTTGGGTCTCCACCTGACAGCCGACCAGGAGGGTCGGCCCGACGACGACGTGTTCACCGCCGCGCTGCTGCTGACCGGGTTCGACCGCCGGTCCCTGGCACTGGCCATCGCCGAGGCCGGCGGGCTACCCGCGGTGCCGCCACACAACGACCCCCGGCTGCTCGCCGACTGGCTGGCTGACGGACTGCCGCCCGTCACGCTGCTCGTGGACGCCCTCGACGAAGCGCAGGAGCCCGAGGTCGTCGCCATGATGCTCGCCCGAATCGCCGAGCGGTCCGGCATCCGCGTCATCGTCGGCACCCGTCCGACGACCTCTCTGCTGGAGGCGCTGGGAGATCAGCCGGCCATCAGAGTCGAGTACGACGAGTCGACCGCCGTGGAGTACGTGGTGAGCCGACTCACCCACGCGTTCCCCGAACTTCCGGCGAAGGCGGCACTCACCTCCGCACGGCAGATCGCCGGGGGCGGTCGGGACTTCCTCTTCGCCCGCCTCGCGGTGGGCGAGCTGCTGGACCGTCCGGCTCTTCTCACCGACCCGACCGCACTCGACGCCGTCCTCGCACGCGGCCGTGGCGGGATCTTCGCCGACTGGCTCGACCGGGTCAGCGCAGAGGTGCCCGCGGTGCCGAGGTTGCTGCTGGCGCTCGCCTTCATGCGCGGTCGAGGTCTGCCGAGCGCGGCCTCGATCTGGGCGACCGTCGCGGAGGCGCTGACCGACGGGCCGCGGATCACCACCAACGACATCGCCGCCACCGTCCGGCGGCACGCGGCCGGCTATCTCGTCGCCGACCTGGAGAACGGCGCGACGGTCTACCGGTTGGCGCACAACGTCTACCAGCAGGTACTCCGCGAGCGCCATCGCGCCGACGAGGCCGCCGTACACCTGGTGATCGTGCGGGCGCTGCTGCGGCTCGCCGGTAACGCCGGCGACGCTCCGCCGCCCTACCTCATCGCGTACCTGTCCGCACACGCGGCGGCGGCCGGCCAGGCCGGATGGCGTGAACTGGCGGGCCGCCCACGGATTCTCGACCTGCTGGACGGTGCCCGGCTGCGGACCGACCTCATCCGCGACGCCCTCGGCACCCCCGACCTGCCGGCGGAGATCAGGGGGGCGACCGCCGCCGGCCACCTGCTGGCCACCGCCCGGCACGCCGACCGACGGGGCATCCGCGAGGTCGCCATGGCGCGGTACGCCGGCGTCAACCGATTCTCCGGGTACGACGACCGCGACTCCTGGTCTCTGGACGGCGCCTGGCTGGCCCGGGAGACGACGCATGCCATGGTCGGCCGACACCACGGGCTGGTGCACGCGCTGACGGCGTTCACCGGAATGGGCCGCACCCGACTGGTCAGTGCCGGCGACGACGGGGTCATCCGGCTCATCGATTCGGCGACCGGGCAGGTCGATCGGCTCGGGAGGCACGGCGGCCCCGTCTGGGCCCTCACCACGGTTCCCGAGGCGGACGGCCGCCACCTCGTCGTGTCGGGCGGCGCCGACGGCACGATCCGGTTCTGGGACCCGTACCGTCGCCGATCCCGACCGGAGCCGCTGGTGGGGCATGTCGGCCGGGTGCGTGCGCTCGCAGCGGTGGCCACCGGGGATCGCCTCCTGCTCGTCTCCGGGGGAGAGGACAGGCTGCTGCGGGTCTGGGATCTGAAAAGCCATGAGCTGTTGTTCGTCTGCGCGGGGCACGAGCACTGGATCATGGCGGTCACCGCCTTCACCAGCGTGGACGGGCAGCCCTTGGTCGCCACCGCCGGTCGTGACCGGCACCTGCGGATCTGGGATCCACTGACCGGCGAGCCGCGGGGCGTCCTGTCCGGCCACACCGACTGGGTCTACGACGTCACCAGTTTCACCGGCCGGGGCCACCAGTCGCGTCTCGCCTCGGCGGGCGGTGAGGGTCGCATCCGCATCTGGGATCCGCAGACCTGCCGGGAGGTCCAGCAGCCACTCCGGGTCGCGGGCCCGGACGGTATGAGGGCGGTGCACACGGTGGCGTCGTGCACCGGGGTTTCCGGTGCCGCGCTGCTCGTCTCCGGCGGTGACGACCGCATCGTGCGGATCTGGGACCCCAACGCGGGCGAGGAGATCCTGGTCGATCCAGAACGGAAGCACCGTCGTGGCATCCGGGCGGTGGCCGTCTTCTCCGACCAGCGACAGTTCCCGGTCGTCGCCTCGGCAGGGCACGACCACGACGTCCGGGTCTGGAACCCGTACGCCGAACCGCCGTCGGGCACCGCGGGCCGACGCCACATCGGTCGGGTCCTGGCCGTCGCGGTCTACCCCCGGCGGCGACGCCAGATGCTCGCCAGCGTCGGTGCCGATCGGAAGGTCCGGATCTGGTCGACCTCCGACGCCGAGCAGGCGGGGGACTTCATCGCGGGGCACCGAGGCGCGATCAACGCGGTCCTGGCGGCGACCGACCCCAGCGGCGCGCCCTGTCTGGTCACCACCGGCAGGGACCGGACGGTACGGATGTGGGAACCGGGCAGTGGCCGCCAGATCGGTGAGGCGAACTGGCGGCACACGGCCGAGGTGCTGACGCTCGCGGGCTTCCGTACCACCGCCGGAGAGCAGTTCGTGGTGAGCGCCGGCGTCGACAAGACGGTGGCGCTCTGGGCACTGAACACCCGCGGCCCGCGCCTGCGTGCCGTGCTGGAGGGGCACTCGGGCTGGATCAGGGCTGCCGCCGTGTTCCGCGCCAACGACGGGAGCCGGAGCGTACGCGTGGCGACCGGTGGCGACGACAGCACCATCCGACTCTGGGATCCCCTGCTGAAGCAGGAGGCCGACGAGCCGATCAGGGTGCGCGCCAAGCGGGTCCTCTCGCTCGCGGCCTACGAGGTCGGTGGTCGATGGCTCATCGCCTCGGGTTGGCGCGACGGCACCCTCCACCTGTTCGATCCGGCGTCCCGGCAACCCGCGGCCACCCCGGCCCGGGCCCACGCGAGCGGCGTGTCAGCCGTCACCACGTTCACCACACCCGCTGGGCGCCTCCTGCTCGTCACCGGCGGTTGGGACCGGACCGTACGGCTGTGGGACCCGCTGACGCTGACGCCGGTGGCCGTGCTGCCCCTTCAGGTGACCGTCAACAGCCTCGCGGTGGCCGGTCACCACATCGTGGTGGCCGCGGTGGAGGGTGTGCTGCTCGTGCACCCTGGACCGCTGCCCGCCGAGCATCGACCCGCCCTCGGCTGAACGCCCGCTGACAGCCAACCCCTCGAGAGGAAACCGTCTCATGAGACTGACAACCCGCTGGCGCGCCATCGCGTCCGTGATCGTGTCCTTCGCCCTGGTGACCACGACCCTGGTCGCCATGCCCGCACAGGCGGCGAACCCGATCGTGACTCGATTCGCCGGGGACCCGTCAATGCTCGTCGCCAACAATCGCGTGTACGTCTACGCCACGGACGACCAGGGCAACAGCGGTACGTACTGGGACTCCAACGCGTGGCGGGTCTACTCGTCGAGCAATCTCGTCGACTGGACCGACCACGGCGCGCCCTTCTCGGTCAGCGGATTCTCCTGGGCGACGCGGTACGCCTGGGCGCCGTCCGCGGTGCAGCGCAACGGGTACTACTACCTGTACCTTCCGGTCGACCGGACCAAGATCGGGGTGGCACGCAGCACGTCGCCCACGAGCGGCTTCAGTGATCCTCGTGGCAGTTCCCTCGTGGAGCGCGGGCGCGACGCCAACACCGGCGAGGAACCGATCGACCCAGCGGCCTTCGTCGACGACAACGGGCAGGCGTACCTGTATTTCGGCGGTGCCCGCGCACCGAAGGTGATCCGGCTCAACGCCGACATGATCTCGACCTCCGGCGGTGTCCAGAACCTCACGATCACGGGCACCGGCAGCAGCACCGCCTTCGGCGAGGCCGGGTTCGTGCACAAGCGCAACGGGATCTACTACTTCTCGTACTCCACCGGCTGGCCCGGCCAGATCGCCTACGCCACCTCGAGCAGTCCGCTCGGCCCGTTCACCTATCGCGGGATCCTGCTGGACTACACCAACAACAACACCAACCACCACTCGATCGCGGAGTACAACGGCCGCTGGTACATCGCCTACCACCGCAACGGTCTGCCGGGGAGCAACGACTACCGGCGATCCCTGGCGATGGACTACCTGAACTACAACAGCGACGGAACCATTCAGCGCGTCACCCAGACCAGCGTCGGCGTCGGCACGCCCACGCTGCCGGTGAACCGCTTGCAGTCGTACAACTTCGCCGACCGCTACGTACGGCACGCCAGCTACGACGTCCGAATCGACGCGAACGTGAGCCCGTCGGCCGACAGCCAGTGGCGGATGGTGCCCGGCCTGGCCAACGCGTCCAGTGGCTACGTCTCGTTCGAGTCGGTGAACTTCCCGGGCTACTATCTCCGGCACTTCGACTACGACTTCTCGCTGGCCCGTAACGAGGGCACCGCGCAGTTCGCCGCCGATGCCACCTTCCGACGGGTGGCCGGGCTGGCCGATTCCGGCGCGGTGTCGTTCCAGTCGTACAACTTCCCGGACCGCTACATCCGGCACTGGGAGTACCTGTTGCGGCTCGACCAGATCACCGACTCCACCGGACGCGCGGACGCCACCTTCCGCGTCACCAGCTAGACCTTGGGGAGTCTGACCCGGGGGCGTCAGCCGACCTGGTGTCGGTGCGCCCCCGGCACGGGCGGTGGTTCCTGTTGCCAGGGATCTCCGGTGCCGCCGGCGGCGAGGTGTCGCTCGTAGCTGGCCACCTTGGTGTCGACGAGGTCGAGACAGTCGCGCAGTTGGGCGAGCTGCCCGGTGATGTGCTGCCGGTGTTCGCGCAGCAACGTCAGCCGCTCGGCCTCGTTGCCGCTGCCCTCGCGGACGAGTTGGGCCAGGCGGCTGATCGTGGTGAGGGGCATTCCGGTGGCCCGGAACTTCACGCAGTTCACCAACCACTCGACGTCCCAGGCACTGTAGACACGTCGGCCGGCCCGGTCGCGCCGCACCTCGCTGGCCAGCAGACCCGCCCGCTCGTAGAGCCGCAGCGTGTGCACGCTCAACCCGGTGCGCCGCGCCACCTGCCCGATGCTCAGGTCCCCGTCCGCCATGGCGTCGACGGTAGCCCGTTGACCGTCGTCCGTTGACCGTCGCCCGTTGACCTAGACCTTGGTCTAGCACCTAGCGTCCGGGCCATGACCAGCGACACGACCCACACCACGTTCGGCGCCCACAGCACGGCCGGAGACGTCCTCGGCGGGATCGACCTCACCGGCAGGACGGCTGTCGTCACGGGCGGCTACTCCGGCCTCGGCCTCGCCACGACCAACGCGCTCACCCGAGCGGGCGCTCGTGTCGTCGTCCCCGCCCGTAGGCCGGACGACGCGCAGCGGATGCTGGCCGGCGTGGGCGGGGTCGAGGTCGACCAGCTCGACCTCGCCGACCTCGCGTCCGTCCGGACGTTCGCCGACCGGTTCCTGCGCGACCACCCGAAGCTCGACATCCTGATCGCGAACGCCGGGGTCATGGCCTGCCCGGAGACGCGGGTCGGGCCGGGTTGGGAGGCACAGTTCGCGATCAACCACCTCGGCCACTACGCGCTGACGAACCTGCTGTGGCCCGCGCTCACCGCCGCCCGGACGGCCCGGGTGGTCTCGGTCGCCTCCGGACGTGACCCGTCGTGGCGGATCCGCTGGGATGACGTGCAGTTCGAGCGCGGCTACGACAAATGGGTGGCCTACACCCAGTCCAAACTCGCGAACGTCCTGTTCGCCCGCCACCTCGACCTGCTCGGAAGGCCGTACGGCGTCCGCGCCTTCTCGGTCAACCCCGGCTGGATCCTCACCCCGCTGCAACGGCACCTCGCGGTCGAGGAGATGGTCGCCGCTGGCTGGATCGACGCGGACGGCACTCCGAAGCCGGGCCTTTTCAAGACCGCCGAGCAGGGCGCGGCGACGCAGGTCTGGGCCGCCACGTCGCCCGATCTCGACGCGGACGGCGGCGGCTACTGCGCGGACTGTCGCATCGTCGTCGGCGGCGACCCCACCGAAAGCGGCGGCGACCCCTCGGACAGCGGTGCGGCGGCCCGCCTCTGGGCGCTCTCGGCCGACCTGACCGGCCTCGGCCTCGTCCACTGAGCCTGGCCCGGCCGGCCCGCGCACACCCGCGGCGCCGCGCGTCCATGCCCCGAGCGGCCCTGAGAGGCCGTGCCCGAGCGGTTCGGCCATGCCGAGCCGAGGGCACCTGCGGTCAGGTTTGCGTACGGAACGGGGCGAGGGTGGCGCGGATCTGGTCGGCCGCGCCCCAGTCGTCGTCGAACTGGGCCAGCACGGCGAGATGCTGCCGCAGTTGGACGATCGGCATACGGGCCCGCCAGTCGCTGTCGAGCGAGGTCAGTTCCGCGTACACGTCGAAGAAGCGTCGCGCCTCGGGCGGGGGAGCAGTGGACCAGACGTGGGCGAGGTCGACCTCGGCCCACATGTAGGACACGGCGGGGTCGATCAGCGCGGGCTGCCCGTCCGGCGTGGCCAGGATGTTCTGTGCCCACAGGTCACCGTGGGTCAGGCAGGCCGGTCGGTCGGGAAGCAGGTCGGGCAGCCTGTCGCAGAGCCGTTCCAGCGCCGCCCGGTCGCCGGGGTCGAGTGCCGCGTCGACGCGCGGCTGCCCGAGCCAGCGCAGCAACCGGTGCTGCGCGAAGAAGGCGAAGCCGTCGTCGTCCCAGGTGTTGATCTGGCGGCGGCGGCCCAGCCAGTTGTCGTGGTCCCAGCCGAAGCGCGGGGAGGTCGTGCTCAGGTGCATCCCGGCGAGCGCGTGCGCGAACCGTTCCCAGAAGTGCTCGTCGTGCGGCCTCGGCCGCAGCACCGACAGCACCAGCAGGTCCCGGCCCGCAAGGATCACCTCAGGCGTCGCCACGCCGCCGCGCTCGCACAGGGCGGTCAACCCGTGCGCCTCCGTGACGAAGACGTCCTCGGCCGGTGCGTCGGCGAACGCCTTGACGAACACCGCGGGCGCGTCCCGGCGGGTGGCTATGCCGGCGAGCGCCGCGAGCCCACCCGTCACCGGCTCGACCGCCACGACGTCGCGCATCCCGGCCCGGTGCAGGCGTTCCAGCAGGATCTTCGAATCCATCGGGCCGCACTCCCTTGGGGCCGGGGCGTCTGCCGGCCGATCGTAGGGGACGGTTGACGATCGAGGAACAGCTCCACGTCGCACCGTTTCGCCGTAGCATCGTCAGGCGTCCGGGCTCGCGGCTCGAACCGGCTGACGTTTGTCGGCTCGCGAGTCCTGTCAGCTCAGTCGTCGTCCTCGTCGTTGTCGGTGGGGAACAGCAGCATGTCCGCGACAAAGCAGGTCACGCTCTCGGCAGCGTCATAGCCGATCCAGGTGGGGTAGGCACCGTCGCCCCAGCCGCTGGACCAGGCGACCATCGCTCCGGAGTCAATCGTGCGATGCCGGGGATCGATCAGGCCGTCGAGGGTCAGCCAGACGTCCTTCATCCGCTCGCGGGCGTCCGCATCGACGAAGCAGGCCATGCCCGCGTCCACGCCGAACCCGAAGAACTCCCGATGGCCCAGATCGATCGGCTCCTGGCCATCACGCAAGGCCAGCTCCCACCGCACGGTGGGCCGGTCGTTGACGTCAAGGCGGGCAGCGCACACCCGGCGGTGGCGCGGGTCGTCGAGGAAGGTGGCAAGGCTGATCGAGACCGGGTACGCGCCCGCTGGCACGCTGACGGTGAACGGCTCGGCGTCGAACTCCAGCGACGAGGGGTCGGCCGCCACCAGACGGCCGGAGGTCAGGCGAAGCTCCCCGGCCTGATGAACCGACAGGCGAAGCCGCTTGTCGTGGATGTCGACGATGGCGCCGGAGACGAACAGCTCCGCAATGCCGTCGGGCCGCAGGGGACGGGGCGGTCGCCACGGCGCGCGGGTCTCCACGCGCACCGGCAGCTCGTGCTGGACGGCGTCGACAATCTCGGCGGATGCCTCCCCGGCGAGGCGCAACAGCTCGTTCCATTGGCCAAAAGCCGGGATGGGAAGCCTTGGTGGTCGCTGCTCCGACGTGGACTCCTGCCGGGCACCCCGGTCTCCGCGCGGCTCCACGATGTCGGCACGCATTCCGGAGATGCCGTACGTCGTGGTTGTCCTAGCCGCGACGTGCGGATACTCGTACTTGCCCGCGTCGGCTGGGCCATCCCAGGTGCGGGCTTCGCGCAGGAACAGGTCGCCTTCGTCGGTGCCGCGCAGCAGGTGCCGAGACAGTTGCCTGTCAGCGGGGTCGAATCGAGTGATTCGGCAATACCCATCGCTCCAGGACAGGTCCATCACCGCGCACAGCCGACCGTTGAGCAACAGCAGGACGGTGTACGGCTCGCCCACCGCGTCGCGTGCTCTCGCATCAACCGACGTCAACGGGTTGACCACGCCGGCGTCCCACCCGTCGCAGTAGACAGCCTCAAGCCTCGCTGGCACGGCGGTGACCCTACCTGCCGCCTCGACCCGCGTCGTGGGGGCCAGGCCGGTCGCCTGACCCCCACTGGTGTGGGCGTCAGCCCAGGTACTTCTCCCACGGGCCGGTGATGGCCAGGGTGAGGCCGGGGTCCTGCATGTTGACGAAGAGGACCTTGCCGTCGGCGGTGAAGGTCGGCCCGCAGAACTCCGAGTCGTTGAGCTGGTTGCGGGCGATCGCGTACGTCGGGCCGCCCGGAGTCGCGCTGAGCACGTGGGAGGCGCCCGAGCCGTCCTCGGCGAGGACGAGGCTTCCCCACGGGGTGACTGTCACGTTGTCGGGGCCGTCGAACGTGAGGTCGTTGTACCGGACCGGCGTCCCCTCCTCCGAGGCGGTCTGGTGCGGGAAGTACGTCACCAGTTGAATCGTCTGGTCCCTGTAGTTGTAGAACCAGACCATGCCGTCGTGCGGAGCCGCGTCCGCCGGCAGGTCACCGTCGTCCCAGGCGTAGGAGTTGACCACGTACACGCCCTCGTCGGTGCCCCACACGCCCTCGAACTTGCGGCCGCGGGTGACCTGGCCGTCGGTGAACTGCTCGCGCACGGGCTTGTTGCGCGCGTCGCGGTCGGGCACCTCGATCCACCGGACCGGGAAGGGCCGGCCCAACTGGGCGGAGGTCAGGTAGGCGACGTCGGGCAGCACCGAGCCGTCGTCCATGATGATCTGCATCGCGGCGAGTACCCCCGCGTTCGGTGCGAGACGGGTGAGCACGCCCGGCCCCAGCTTCACGCCGTGTGGCGCCGTCCAGCGGTAGAAGAGGCCGTTGGGCTCGTCGGCGTCCTCGGAGAGGTAGATCCTGGTGCGGTCCCTGTCGACCGCCAGGGCCTCGTGGGAGTAGCGGCCCAGGCACTTGACCGGCCTCGGGTCCGCGCTGCCGTCGGCCCAGACCTCGAAGACGTAGCCGTGGTCCTTCTGGTAGACGCCGGACCGGCCGCCCTCTTCCCACTCGTCGCCGGCCCGGTCCTCGGTCTCCTCGCAGGTGAGCCAGGTCCCCCAGGGGGTCGGCCCGCCGGCGCAGTTGGAGATGGTGCCGGAGAGGGCGACGAACTCACCCAGGTTCCGGCCCGCACGGTCGGTCTTGATCACGGTGCAACCGCCGGCGTCGACGGCACCCGGGTCGTACACCGTGCCCTTGACGTGCGGCACTCCGAACTCGGCGCCGGGGTCGATCTCGTGGTTCTGGATCAGGTGGTAGCGACCGCTGCCGGCGTCGTAGACAGCCATGCCGTCGTGGTCGGCCGGGGTCACGCCCTGGCCGCGGTCGAGCCGGGTGACCCCGGTCCGGGTGACCACTGTGTAGCTGAAGCCCTTGGGCAGGGCCAGGATGCCCTTGGGGTCGTTTACGAGCGGGGGGAAGGGCACGGGCCCGGCCTTGACCAGCGGGTGCGGCCGGCCCGGGCTGGCCTGCGCCAGCGACGGCAGCCCGCCGGCGACGGCAAGGCCCACGCCGGCGGCGGCGCTGCCCGCGAGGAAGGTACGACGAGAGGAAGGCACGTGGATCAGCTCCTGGTCCAGGCAAGTGCGACGCCTGACAGCCAATCCGCGTGGACCGACTCCGACACGTCATCGATGCGATCGACCGGTGACATCGGAGTGACGATCAGGGGGAGGGAGGTGTGTAGCCGAGCTCGCGTGAGATCTTGTTCGCGGTCTCCAGCAGGAGCGGAATGGCGCTCATCAGCTCGTCGAGGCTGGCGATGACCTCGATCGCCGTCATCGAGGCGGCGGCGATGACCTGCCCTCGCGAATCCCTGACCGGTGCGGCCACACACATCACGTACGCGTCGTGTTCGCCGTTGTCGGTGGCCCAGCCGCGTTCGCGGATGCTGGTGAGTTCGGCTTCGAGGGAGTCGTGGTCGGTCAGGGTGGTGTCGGTGAACCGTTCGAAGACCACGTGGGCGAGGAGACGGCCGCGCTCATCCGGGGGCAGGTAGGCCAGGATCGTCTTGCCGACGGCGCTCGCGTAGATCGACACCGCGCGCCCGACCCGGGACGGCAGCTTCACGGCGTCGAACGCCTGACTGTCGACCTTGTCGATGTAGATGATCTCGTCGCCGGTCAGCTGCGCCAGGTGTACGGTGTGGCCGGTCTCGCGCTGGAGCGCACGGAGGTGCGCGGCGGCGAACTGCCGCAGGTCCATCGAGCCGAGCGCGAGCTCGGACAACTCGATGACCCCGCTGCCGAGCACGTAGGTGCCCGCGCCGGTCCGGCGCACGAAGCGGGCGGCCTCCAGCGTCTGCAGGATCCGCAGGGCCGTGGACTTGTGGACGCCGAGCACCTCTGCCGCCTCCGTGAGCGACATCGGGTGCTCCGCCGACCGACGGATGAGGTCGATCGCGCGGCGAATCGATTGCGCCAAGACCCTGTCTCCCCTCGCACGGCGGGTTGACCCGTCGCTGTCGTTGCGTCATGTGCAATGTAGTTCACGGGCCGCGCAATCATTGCTTGACACCGTTGCACATAGCGCTACGATCGTTGCAATTTCCTCCGATTGACTCTGATGGGTATTGGTCGCCCCGTCGATCGCGGCGAAGGGCTGGGCGAAACATGAAGATCGTCGCTGTCGACACACCGGTCGTCGGCTTCCACCGCGCCAACCGCGCCATCGTGGAGAGCGGCTCATGACGGAACTGTCCGCTGGTGCGGACTGGTTCGGTTCCCCCGCCGAGGCGCTGCCGGACGACGTCGACCAGAGTGTCCTCATCGGTCGGATCTGGGACCCGTCCGTCGACGGCCCCTCGCCCGTCACCGTGCGGGACGGCGAGGTCATCGACCTCAGCCACCTGTTCCCGACCATCCGGGACGTGTGCGAGCTGCCGGATCCCGCCGCGACGGTGGCCGGGCTCGACGGGCCACGGGTGGGCGACTTCGGGGAGATCCTGGCCAACACGGCCGCCGCGTCCCCGGACCGTACCCGGCCCTGGTTGCTGGCCCCGGTCGACCTCCAGGCGCTCAAGGCCGCGGGCGTGACCTTCCCGGTCTCGATGATCGAACGCGTCATCGAGGAGCGGGCACGGGGAGACCTGGCGGTGGCGGCGGACATCCGTCGGCGCATGTCCGACGACATCGGCACCGACCTGTCCAGCCTGGAGCCGGGCTCGACAGAGGCAGAGAGGCTCAAGAACCTGCTGGTCGGCGAGGGCCTCTGGAGCCAGTACCTGGAGGTGGGGATCGGCCCGGACGCGGAGATCTTCACCAAGGGACAGATCCTCTCCGCCGTCGGCACCGCCGTGCCGGTCGGTGTGCTCGCCGCGTCGACCTGGAACAACCCGGAGCCCGAGGTCACGCTCATCGTCCAGTCCAGCGGCCGGATCGTCGGCGCCACCCTCGGCAACGACGTGAACCTGCGGGACGTCGAGGGCCGCTCGGCGCTCCTGCTGCCGCTGGCGAAGGACAACAACGCCTCGTGTTCCCTCGGCCCGCTGATCCGGCTCTTCGACGAGCGCTTCGGCCTGGAACAGGTGCGTGAGCTGAAGGTGGGTCTGGAGGTCTGCGGGGTGGACGGCTTCCGACTGGAGGCGGTCTCGGAGATGACGCGGATGTCGCGCGACCCGGAGGCGCTGGTGCGTCAGCTGATCGGCCCACACCACCGCTACCCCGACGGCGCCGCCCTGATGCTCGGCACCATGTTCGCGCCCATCCAGGATCGGGACCGCCCCGGCGAGGGCTTCACCCACAAGGTCGACGACGTGGTGCGGATCAGCTGCCCGTCACTCGGCACCCTGGTCAACCGTGTGCGGCACGCGGAGATGTGCGAGCCCTGGCAGTTCGGGGTCCGGGATCTGATGGCCAACCTGGCAAAGAGAGGACTGCTGTGAACGTGGTCAGCACGGTCGATCCGCGCGACGGCCGACGCCGCGCGACGGATCTCACCGAGACCGACGAGTCCCGGCTGGAGGCGATCGCCGGCCAGGCGTCCGGGGCGGCGCGGTGGTTGTCCGGTCTGGGCAGACTCGGCAGGGCGGAGATGCTGGACGCGATCGCCGCGTCCCTGGAGTCCCACCGCGCGGAGTTGGTCGCCGCCGCGGAGACGGAGACCGGGCTGAGCCACGCGCGTCTTGACCAGGAACTCACCCGGGCCGCGCTCCAGTTCCGTCTCTTCGGCGACGTGCTGCGCGACGGTGGGTACGTCGAGGCGGCCATCGACCACGCGGCCGAGACACCGCTCGGGCCCGGCCCGGATCTGCGGCGGATGCTCATACCCCTCGGGCCGGTCGCCGTTTTCGGGGCCAGCAACTTCCCGTTCGCGTTCTCGGTCGCCGGGGGCGACACCGCCGCCGCGCTCGCCGCGGGCTGTCCCACCGTCCTGAAGGCCCACCCGTCGCACCCGCTGACCTCGCACGCCTCCGCCGAGGCGATCGGGTCGGCGGTCCGCGGCCTGGGCGGGCCCGACGGCGTGATCGCCACCGTGTACGGGGAGCAGGCCGGTCGCGCACTGGTGCGCCACCCCGCGATACGCGCGGCGGCCCTGACCGGTTCCGTCGGCGCCGCGCGTGCCATCCAGGCGGCCATCGACGAACGGCCCGATCCCATTCCCTTCTACGCCGAGCTGAGCAGCGTGAACCCGATCGTCGTCCTGCCCGGCGCGTCCGCCGACCGGGCCGACCAGATCGCCGAAGGGCTGTTTGTCTCCTTCACCGGCTCGGGCGGTCAGCTGTGCACCAAACCGGGTCTGGCGTTCGTGTCGTCGGATCCGGACGGTGAGCACCTGGTCGACGCGCTGCGGGGGAGGGTCGCCGCCTCGGGCGGCACGGTGCTACTGAACGAGCGCATCCGGGACGCGTACGAGAGCGGGGCCAGGGCGTTCGAGCGGGCCGGCGCTGAGGTCGTGGCGCGGCCCGTGGTCGATCCTGGCGTGGGTTTCACAGTCGCGCCGACGCTCCTGGAGGTCGGTCTGCCGGGGCTGACCGCCGAGATCGCCGACGAGTGTTTCGGCCCGCTCATGGTCGTGGTCCGGTACCGCGACGTCGCCGACCTCGACGCCGTGCTGGCGACCGTCGCGCCGTCGTTGACCGGCTCCGTCCATCTCGGACCGCGCGATGATGCCGCCGTCGTACGCCGGCTGGCCGACGTTCTCGCCGCCAGCTCGGGTCGCATCGTCTTCGACGGATATCCCACCGGTGTCCGGGTGTCGTGGGCCCAGCACCACGGTGGGCCCTGGCCGTCGACCAATGCCGTGCACACCTCGGTGGGCGCCACGTCGATCCGGCGATTCCTTCGGCCGCTCGCGTGGCAGAACGCGCCGGAATGGATCCTCCCCGAGGAACTGCGCGACGAGTACACCGTCATTCCCCGGCGCGTCGATGGACGGCTCGAATTCGACCTCTGACGCCGGCGCCCGTCAACATCCCGATGACAGAGAGGTGTGCTGATGTCGACGACAGATCGACCGCGGCGTAGCGCCGAGTGGTTCGGTGCCGAAGGCCGTAACGGGTTCGTCCACCGGTCCTGGATGCGTAACCAGGGGTTCGCGGACGACGTCTTCGACGGTCGCCCGGTGATCGGCATCGCGACCACCTGGTCGGAGCTGACACCCTGCAACGCCCACCTGCGCGACCTGGCCGAATCGGTGAAGCGCGGCGTGTGGGAGAGCGGCGGCCTGCCGCTGGAGTTCCCCGCGATGAGCCTGGGCGAGCCCCTCATGCGACCCACGACCATGCTCTACCGCAATCTGCTGGCGATGGAGTTGGAGGAACTCGTCCGCGCCAACCCGCTCGACGGGGTGGTGCTGCTCTCCGGCTGCGACAAGACCACCCCCGGCCTACTGATGGGCGCGGCGAGCGTGGACCTGCCGACCCTCATGCTGACCGGCGGCCCGATGCTCAACGGCAAGTTTCGCGGCCAGGACATCGGCTCGGGCACCGTCGTCTGGCGCTTCACCGAGGAGGTGCGGGCCGGCCGGATGACCGTGGCCGACTGCGCGGAGGCCGAGGTCGGCATGTCCCGCAGCCGGGGCCACTGCATGACCATGGGTACGGCCTCCACGATGGCCTGCGTGACCGAGGCGCTGGGGGTGCAGATGCCGGGGGCCGCCGCCGTGCCGGCCGTCGATTCGCGCAGGTACGCGCTCGCGCACGCCGCCGGCCGCCGGATCATCGCCATGGTCGAGGAGGACCAACGACTGTCCACGGTGCTCACGCGGCAGGCGTTCGAGAACGCCATCCGGGTCAACGCGGCGATCGGCGGCTCCACCAACGCCGTCGTCCACCTGCTCGCGATCGCCGGACGCCTCGGCGTTCCATTGTCACTGGAGGACTTCGACACACTCACCGCCGACGTGCCGATGCTTGTCAACCTGATGCCGTCGGGGACGTACCTCATGGAGGACTTCGCCTACGCCGGCGGGGTCCCGGCGGTGATGACGGAGATCGCCCCGCTGCTGCACCTCGACCACGTCACGGTCAGCGGAAAGAGTGTCGCCGACAACATCAGTGGCGCCCAGTGCTGGAACCGGCAGGTCATCGGCACCCTCGCGGCGCCGTTCCAGCCCGCCGGGTCGGGCACGGTGGTGCTGCGCGGGTCGCTCGCGCCGTCCGGGGCGGTGCTGAAGGTCTCCGCCGCCTCCGCCCACCTCCTCACGCACACCGGCCCGGCGCTCGTCTTCGACCGGATCGAGGAGTACGTCGTCGCGGCCGACGATCTGGACCTCGATGTCACCCCGGACACGGTGATCGTGGTGCGGAACGCCGGGCCACGGGGCTACCCCGGTTTCCCGGAGGTGGGCAACGTGCCCATGCCACGGCGGCTGCTCGCCGCCGGCATCACGGACATGGTGCGGATCTCCGACGCCCGCATGAGCGGCACCGGGTACGGCACCTGCGTCCTGCACGTGGCCCCGGAGGCGTCGGTGGGCGGCCCGCTCGCGCTGGTGCGTACCGGTGACCTGGTCCACGTCGACGTCCCGACGCGACGCCTGGACCTCCTGGTCGACGACGCGGAACTCGCGCTACGTCGTGCCGCCTGGCAGCCACCCCCGCTGACGGCTGACCGGGGCTGGACGCGGCTCTACAGCGAGCACGTCCTGCAGGCCGACAGGGGAGCCGACCTCGACTTCCTCGTCGGTGGCAGCGGCAGCGCCGTGCCCCGACACTCACACTGACCGGCGGCGGAACACCCTCGGCGGGCCGGTGATCGGGCACCGGCCCGCCGAGGGGCTCACGCGGTGGTGGAAATCAGCTTCCGGTGCAGGTGGCGGTGGCGCCGCTGCCGTTCCCGGTGCCCTGGAACCCGAACGTGGCAGTCTGGCCGGCGGCCAGTCGCCCGTTGTAGCTCTGGTTCGTGACGGTGATGGTGCCGCTCGTGCCGCTGTTGACGCCGTTCCACAGCGAGCTGACCGACGCCCCGCTCGGCAGGTTGAGGGTGACCCGCCAGCCGGTGAGCGCGCTGGCTCCGGCGGTCACGGTGACGTTGGTGACGAATCCGCCGTTCCACTGGTCCTGCACGGCGTAGACAGCGGTGCAGGCCGGGCTGCCGGTCGGGGGTGGCGTGGTGGGCGGTGGGGTGGTGGGCGGTGGGGTGGTGGGTGGCGGCGTCGTGGGCGGCGGGGTGGTGGGCGGTGGGTTGTCGCCGAGCGTCAGGTTCTTCTGCTGGACGGTCCACTGGGTGCGGCACAGCCCGCAGTTCGCGCCGACGAAGTTGCCGCCGGCGGTCGTGTCACCCTTGAGACGCCACTTGAAGTAGAGCACCGCCACGCGGCCGAACTCGCCGCCGTTGGTCTGGTCGTAGGTGCCGCCGTGACCGACGTTCAGGTTGCCCATGAAGGCCGGCAGCCCGGAGGGCAGCTTGCCCCAGTCGTCCATGGCGTTCGGGTAGGCGATGTCGCTGGGACCGCCGACGAAGTAGGCGATTGGCTTGGTCAGTCTCCGCAGTTGGTAGTCGTCGGCGTCGTTCAACAGGCCGCTGCTGAAGATGCCGGTCGTGGTGACCCGGGGGTCGCCTGAGACGGCGTACGCCTCCAGACCTCCGCAGGAGAAGCCCGCGACGGCGACCTTGGACGTGTCGATCTTGTTGTAGTACTTGCTGCCCTGCCGGGAGTTCTCCGCGACGGCCCAGTCGATGGACTGGGTGAGCATCTGGGAGTTGGTGGAGCCGGACCCGTTCGGGGCGCCGTTGGCGATGGCGAGGAAGCCGTGGGAGGCGATCTCGCGGAGGAAGTTGCCCTGGGAGAGGCCGTTGGCCGAGCATGCGCCGTTGCCCCACACGACGATCGGAAGGCGCTCGGACGGGAGCGTCTGCGGGCGGAAGATGGTGTGGTTGGCCAGGGTGGCCGACGTCTCGTAGTCGGCCGGATAAGGCCCGGAGCCGCCGACCGCGGCGCTGGCCGGCGTCACGCCGATCGCCATGATCACGGACGCGACCGGGACGATGGTGGCCGCCAGCCCGGCGTAGACCTTCGATCTTTTTCGCATTGACCCCTCCAGGGATATCGCGACGGCGCTCCCTGTGACGGCGGCGGCGATCGTGCGGTCGCGTCGCGACCAGCGTGGTCGGCGCGGGCCACGGGCCGGGTGGATGTGGGCGGCGTCCACCATCCGGCCGCGGTCGCCACGGGCGATCCGACGGGAGCTGTATGCACTTACTATCACCGCCGTAACGAAAAGTGTCAATGTCTGGTCTGCTGGGCCGCTGTCAGCCTGGGCGGGGCCGGCTGCCGTGCGTACCGCCGGTCGGCTCCGGTCGCGCGGGATCCCGCGAAGCCTGGAAGTGGGTGATCCAGGACGCGGCGTCCGGCCAGTGCGGTGACGCCACCTGGACGAGACGCGCCTGTGCGAGCGAGCCGAGCGTGGAGTGGATGTCCAGGAAGGTCTCCCTGGCCTGCTGGCGAGGCCAGGGCTGCGGCAGCAGATGCGGGGGCAGATCCGGGTCGGCGTCCGCGAACTTCCGCCAGGAGTCCATGGCGGAGGTCCGCGCCACCAGTGCCCTGGCCGGGGCCACCTGCCCGGCGAGGGCGTCAACCCGCAGCTCCGCGTACTGCTGGATGAAATCCGAGTACGCGGCAGCGAGACCGGTCAGGTCGTACGCGGAGGCTGGGCCGTGCGGCCCCGACTCGTCGTCGAACCGGACGTGCATGACCGACCACCGCGCACCCTCGACGTGGTGCAGCAGCTCGGTCAGCGACTCCTTCGCCGGCGCGGCGTCGGTTCCCGGCCGGATCCACACGCTGTCGTACAGGCCCACGAAGCGCAGCGCGCTCAACGCCTTGCGTACGGCGTGACGGGAGGCCTGGCCGGCGTTCGGAATCGAGAACGACACCAGCACCCACTCGCCGGTCCAGTGCGGCTGGTGGGCGCCGAAGGTCAGGAAGTGACGCATCCGGGAGCGGTGCTTGGCGATCGCCTGGGGCGTGAGGTGATAGACCGGCGACCGTCCGGTGCCCCGGGCCGCGATGAGACCACGTTTGACCAGTCGGGACAACGCGGCGCGGGCACTGGCTTCGCTGACCCCGAACTCCCGCAGGATCGCGATGACCGCCGACGACGGCAGGTCGGCGTCCGAGGAGTCGAGATATTCGCCGAGCAGGGTCGTCAGCAGATGCTGCGGGCTGGGCCCGACCTGGGCCCGGGGAACTCGGACGTCGTCGGCCGGCTCTGGGGCGTTCACCCCATCAGATTGCCCCACCGCGTCGCGCTCATCTCGCCGACCTGCGGTGAGACGGGCCCTGAGCGCGGCAGACCAGGTCGCCTGGGCGGCTCATCCTCCGGTCGCGATGGCCGCGATGGCACCATGCGGTCGATGCTGGCCGTCGCCGGGCCGCCGCAGACGCTCGACCTCCGTGAAACCGGCTCGCGCCAGCCGCTCGGAGACCTCGTCGAAGGGCCAGCGATAGGCCGTCGTGACCTTGTGGTCGAAGGCGGCGACCTCGTCACCGTCGAAGAGACCGAGCACCAGCATTCCGGACGGGGACATCGCTCGCCGGAACTCGGCGAGCACACCGTCGAACTCCTGCGGCGGCAGGTGAATCAGTGAGTACCAGGCCAGGATGCCGGCCAGGGAGTGGTTGGCGACGTCGAGGCTCTCCAGCGACCCGAGCTGGTACCGACCGTTCGGGTGGGTCGCCCGCGCGTGGGCGATGAACTCTCCGACCAGGTCGAGACCCGTCGCCTCGACGCCCAGCGCGCGGAGGTGGTCGGTGAGGTGGCCAGGACCGCAGCCCAGGTCGAGCACCAGGCCCGGTCGGCCCGCCAGATGCCGCCCGATGAAGGCGAGGTCGTCGGGGTGTACCTGCTCGCTGGTGCCGAACAGCCCGATGTAGACCTCGGCGACGGATGCGTACGCCTGCCGAACCCGCTCCACGTTCACCGCCCGACTATAGGAGCCCGCGGGGTCGCAGGGTTGCTCAGGCGAAGTAGTGGCCGAGCGCGAGGTCTGCGATCAGCCCAGGCCGAGTCGGTTGCCAGTCGAGCAGGTCACGAGTGACATGCGCCGAGGCGGGTCCGTCGATTCCCCAGAGGGCGCCAAGCCAGCCGACGTAGTCGCCAGCCTCCTCGGGGCTGACCGAGACGGCGGGGACGCGCAGGTGGGCGGCGAACGCCTCGGCGACCGCGCGGATCGGTACGCCCTCGTCGTCGACCGCGTGCAGCACGGAGCCGGCGGGCGCGGACTCGACGGCGAGGCGGAACAGCCGTGCGGCGTCATCGCGGTGGACGGCGGGCCAGCGGTTGCTGCCGTCACCGACGTATGCCGCAGCGCCCTTGTGGCGGGCGAAGCCGACCGCGGTGGTGGTGAAGCCGTTGTCGCCCTTGCCGTGGGTGGCGGGTGGGAGCCGCACGAGCGAGGAGCGGACCCCGTGGTCGGCGAGGGCGAGAGCGTGGCGCGCGGTAGCCATCCGTCCGTCGGCACCGCTGATCGTGCCGGCGCTGCCGATGTCCGGGGTCAGCCCGTCGCGTTCGGTGGCGACGACACCGGACGGTAGCCCGAGCACGCCGAGGATGCCGGAGGCCATGACGAAAGGCTTGTCGGTGCCGGCGAGGGCCTCGCCGAAGGTGTCGACCGCCGTGCGATCGGCGGTGGTGGCGCCGGCAGCGTCGCCCGCGAAGAACAGGTCGTGCTTGAACGCGAGGTGGACGACGCCGTCGGAGGAGGTGGCCCCGTCGCGGAGGACGTCGAGATCGTCCAGCGATCCCGCGCGGACCTCGGCTCCCATCGCCCGCAGGGACTGGGCCGCCGCGTCCGAGCGGGCCAGGCCGGTGACCTTGTGGCCGGCGGCGATCAGCTCGGGGACGAGCCCTCGACCGACCCAACCTGACGCTCCGGTGACAAACACGTGCACGGGGACCTCCCTATTTCTAGAACGATCGTGCTAGGAATGAAGATAGTACGATCGCTCTAGTAACTGCAAGGCGAGCTGGATCACGAGGCGGAGCTGATGGGGCGGCCGGTCAATCACCAGCGGCGGGCCGACCTGCTCGACGCCGCGGTCGACTACGCGGTCGAACACGGGTTCGCCGAGCTGTCGTGGCGGCCGGTGGCCAGCGCCCTGGGGGTGTCGACCACGACGCTGGTGCACCACTTCGGCACCAAGGAGCAGATGCTTGAGGCGATCCTCGGGCGGTTGCGGGAGCGGACGTTCGCCGCCACGAGCGACGCGGTCGGCGACCAACCCGACCTGGCCTCGGCGGCGCGGGCGGTCTGGGCGCGCACCTCCGACCCGCGCCAGTCAGCGGAGTTCCGGCTGTTCTTCGCGGTCTACGGACGAGCCCTGCAGGCGCCGCAGCAGTTCGTCGAGTTCCTCGATCGGGTCGTGGCCGACTGGATGCGCTCCCTGGTCGACGCGCAGGGGCCGGGCACCGACCCGGCGGCGGCGACCCGCACCGCAACCCTGGTCATCGCGACGATCCGCGGCTTGCTCCTCGACCTGCTGACCACCGGTGACCGCGACCGCATCCAGGACGCCGCCGAGACCTTCCTGGCGACGCTGGAGCACGACGCGCCGCCGCGCTAGGCCGCGGGTGGCACCCGGTGCGAGCCTGGTTCGGGGAGGGAGGCTGGGACGTGGCGCAGGCCACTCCGGTCACCCGGCCGGCAACACCGCGATCCCCTGCATCTCGATCAGCAGGTGCGGGTGGGGTAACTGGTGCACGGCCACGGTGGTGCGCGTCGGCCCGGTCTCGTCGAAGAACTCGGCGTACACGTCGTTGTAGCCGCCGAAGTCGTTCATGCTGACCAGGTACGTGGTGACCTGCACGAGGTCGGAAAGGTCCGCGCCGACGTCGCGCAGGATGTCACGCATGTTCTCGACGACGGCACGGGTCTGCGCGGCGATGTCCAGCGACGTGGTGCCCATGGCGTCCACCGTCGCACCGGCGATCGTGTTGTCGGGGCGGCGGCTGCTCGTACCGGACACGAAGACGAGACCGCCCGCGACCTTGACGTGCGGGAACCGGCCGCGCGGCACGGCCTTGCCGGCGACGACCCGGGCCCCGCTCATGCCGACGCCCGCAGCGACGCCGTGCCGAGCTGCTCGACGGTGACCCGCACGTGCGCGCCCGGCCGCAACGGCACGGCGGCCGTCGCCGCGCCGGCCAGCAGCACCCAGCCGTCGCGCAACTCCCCGGCGAGGCGGGCCGCCTCGGGCAGGGCGCGGCGCGGGTCGCCGAGTATCGCGGCGGTGGAGCCGACCTGCGCGACGCGGCCGTCGACCTCCAGCAGCACGCCGAGGTTGTCGACGCCGTCCGGCACCGGCCGCCACGGCCCGACGACGAAGCCGGAAGCGGACGTGTTGTCCGCGATCACCTCCGGCAGGGTGAACCGGAAGTCCACGTAGCGGGAGTCGATCAGCTCGATGGCCGGGGCGATCGCGGCGATCTCGCCGCCCTCGACGAGGAACGCGACCTCCGGCTCGACCTTAGGGTGGATGCGCCCGGACAGGTCGACGGTGCCGCCGTTGGGTACGTGCATCGCGTCGGTGAGCCGGCCCCAGATCACCTCGTCGACGCCCATCTGGGTCATCTTCGCGCGGCTGGTCAGGCCCAGCTTCAACCCGACCAGGGCCTCGCCGCGGTCCAGCCGTCGCGCCACCAGGGCCTCCTGCACCGCGTACGCGGTGGTCACGTCGAGGCCGGCGTCGGCGCCGAACTGCGCGACCGCGGTGTGCGACACGGCGGCCTCGTCGAGGCGGCCGGCGAGGGTGTCGATCACTTCGGGTCCTTTCCGGCGTCCCGGAGCAGGTCCAGCGCCACGTCGACGATCATGTCCTCCTGGCCGCCCACCATCCGGCGGCGGCCCAACTCCATCAGGATCGTGCGTACGTCCACCCCGTAACGCCCCGCGGCGCTCTCGGCGTGCCGCAGGAACGACGAGTAGACGCCGGCGAAGCCCAGCGACAGCGTCTCCCGGTCCACCCGCACCGGCCGGTCCTGCAACGGGCGCACCAGATCCTCGGCGGCGTCCATCAGCGCGAACACGTCGCAGCCGTGCTGCCAGCCGTTCAACTCCGCCACCGCGACGAACACCTCAAGCGGCGCGTTCCCCGCCCCGGCGCCCATCCCGGCCAGCGAGGCGTCCACCCGGCGCACCCCGTGCTCGACCGCGACGAGGCTGTTCGCCACCCCGAGCGACAGGTTGTGGTGCGCGTGGATGCCGATCTCCGTCGCAGGGTCGAGCACCTGCCGGTACGCGTCCGCCCGCTGCGCCACGTCCGCCATGGTGAGCCGGCCACCGGAGTCGGTGATGTAGACGCAGTGCGCCCCGTACGACTCCATCAGCTTCGCCTGCGCCGCCAGGGTGCCCGGGTCGGCCATGTGCGACATCATCAGGAACCCGGCCACGTCCATGCCGTTGTCCCGGGCCCAGGCGATGTGCTGCGCGGAGATGTCCGCCTCGGTGCAGTGCGTCGCCACCCGCACGCTCGTGACGCCGAGATCGTGGGCGGCCCTCAGGTCGGCGATCGTACCGATGCCCGGCAGCAGCAGCGTGGTCAGCTTCGCGCGGGTCAGCACGGACGCGGCCGCGCTGATCCAGTCGGCGTCGGTCGCGGCGCCGTGGCCGTAGTTGACGCTGGATCCGGCGAGGCCGTCGCCGTGCGCCACCTCGATCGCCGCCACCCCGGCGGCGTCCAGCGCCGCCGCGATCTCGGTGACCTGCCCGATCGTGTAGCGGTGCCCGATGGCGTGCATGCCATCGCGCAGGGTGACGTCCTGGATGTAGAGGTCGGTCACGACGAGGCCATCCGTTCGGCGGTGCGCAGCGCGGCGCTTGTCATGATGTCGAGGTTGCCGGCGTACGCGGGCAGATAGTGACCGGCGCCGGAGACCTCCAGGAAGACAGCGACCTGAAGGCCGGTGAAGTGCCCGCCGAGCGCCGGCACGTGCGCGTCCACCTCGGTGAACTGCACGTCCTGCTTGAGCCGGTAGCCGGGCACGTACTGCCGCACCGACGCCGCCATCGCCTCCACCGACGCGGCGATCGCCGCCCGGTCGGCGTCCACGTTCGGGCACAGGCAGTAGACGGTGTCGCGCATCAGCAACGGCGGCTCGGCCGGGTTCAGCACGATCACCGCCTTGCCGCGGCCCGCCCCGCCGACCACCTCGATGGCACGGGCCGTGGTCTCGGTGAACTCGTCGATGTTGGCGCGGGTGCCCGGCCCGGCCGAGCGGGAGGCGATCGAGGCGACGATCTCGCCGTACGCCACGGGCGCGACCGCGGCGACGGCCGCGACGATCGGCACGGTCGCCTGACCGCCGCAGGTGACCATGTTGACGTTGCGCTCGCCCAGGTGGGCATCCAGGTTCACCGGCGGTACGACGTACGGGCCGATCGCGGCCGGGGTCAGGTCGACCACCCGGATGCCGTGCTGGCGAAGCACCGCGTCGTTGTGCCGGTGCGCGCCCGCGCTGGTGGCGTCGAAGACGATGCCGACGTCGGCGAACTCCGGCATCGCGACGAGCCCGTCGACACCCTTCGCGGTGGTGGCCACGCCGAGGCGGCGAGCCCGGGCCAGGCCGTCGGAGGCCGGGTCGATGCCGGCCATCGCCACCATCCGCAGCGACTCCGACAGCCGCAGCACTTTGATCATCAGGTCGGTGCCGATGTTGCCGGAGCCGATTACCGCCACGCCGGTGGTCATGCGTCACCCTTCGAGAAGCAGGCCCGGACGCTGCCCAGGCCGGAGATCCGAGCCTCGTACGCGGCGCCCGGGGTGACCGTCACCATCGGCCCGAGCGCGCCGGACAGCACGGTGTCCCCGGCGCGCAGCGGCCGACCGTTCGTGGCGAGCGTCGCCGCCAGCCAGGCGACGGCGTGCAGCGGGTTGCCCAGGCACGCCGCCCCGGCGCCGACGGAGACCGGCTCGCCGCCGTGCTCCAGCACCGCCCCGCACAGCCGCAGGTCGACGTCGCGCACCCGGCGTGGGGTGGTGCCCAGCACGTACCTGCCGCTGGAGGCGTTGTCGGCCACGGTGTCCACGATGGAGATGTCCCAGCCGGCGATCCGCGAGTCGACGATCTCGATGGCGGGCAGCAGGTGATCGGTGGCCCGCACCACGTCGGCGACGGTGACCTGCTCGTAGGAGAGGTCCCGGCCGAGCACGAACGCCACCTCCGCCTCGACGCGCGGTTGCAGCAGGCCACGCAGGTCTATCTCGGCGCCGTCCGGGACGGCCATGTCGCCGAAGAGGACCCCGAAGTCGGGCTGGAAGACGCCGAACGCCTCCTGCACCGTCCGCGACGTCAGGCCCACCTTCGCGCCGACCGGCCGGCGGCCCTCGGCGAGCCAGGCCGTGACCTGCGCCTGCTGCACGGCGTACGCGGCCCGCAGGTCGCCGGCCGGCAGCAGGTCGTCGCGCAGCGGAGCCCGGGCAACCCCGGTGGCGTACGCCTCGCGCAGCGCCGCCGCCGCGGCTTCGATGTCGGCGCTCATCCGAGGTCCACGCAGACGTTGGTGAGTTCGGAGTAGAAGTGCAGCGAGTGCGTGCCGCCCTCACGACCCACACCGGACGCCTTCACCCCGCCGAACGGGGTGCGCAGGTCCCGCAGGAACCACGTGTTCACCCAGACCAGGCCGGCGTCGAGCCGCGCCCCGGCCCGGTGCGCGCGGCCCACGTCGCGGGTCCACACGGTGGCGGCCAGGCCGTACTCGCTGTCGTTGGCGAGCGCGAACGCCTCGTCCTCGTCGTCGAACGGCGCGATGTGGCAGACCGGCCCGAAGATCTCCTCGCGGACCGTACGGGAGTGCTGCCGAAGTCCGGTCAGGACGGTGGGCTGCACGTACGAGCCGCCGTCGCGGTCGTCGCCGAACACCGGCACACCACCGCCGGCCAGCACGGTGGCACCCTCGGCGCGGGCCAGTTCGTAGTGGCCGAGCACCTTCTCCCGGTGCTTTCCGGAGATCAGCGGCATCGTCATCGTCGCCGCCTCCGACGGCCAGCCGAACGCCAACTCCTCGGCACGCTTCGCCAGCCGGGCCGCGAACTCGTCGAAGACCGGCCGCTGCACGTACAGCCGCTCGGTGCACAGGCACACCTGACCGCCGTTGGTGAAGCTGGACCGCACCGAGCCCTCGACTGCCGCGTCCAGGTCGGCGTCCGCGAAGACCAGCCCCGCGTTCTTGCCGCCCAACTCGAACGAGACGGCCTTCACGCCGTCCGCGGCGGAACGCATGATGGCCGAGCCGGTCGAGGACTCGCCGGTGAAGGTGATCGCGTCCACGCCGGGGTGCCGGGTGAGCGCCTCGCCCGCCGAGCCGGGACCGAAGCCGTGCACCAGGTTGAAGACCCCGTCGGGTACGCCGGCCGCGGCCATCACCTCGGCCAGCACGGTCGCCGACGAGGGCGTCTCCTCGCTGGGCTTCACGACCACGGCGTTGCCGCACGCCAACGCGGGCGCCACCTTCCAGGTCAGCAGCAGCAGCGGCAGGTTCCACGGAACGATGATCGCCACCACGCCGACCGGCTTGCGGACCGCGTAGTTCAGCGCCCGCCCACCGCCCGCCGTGACGGTGGTGAACGACTCCGTCGGCGTGGCCGTGATGACGTCGGCGAACGCGCGGAAGTTCGCGGCCCCGCGCGGGATGTCCAGGGTGCGGGCCTGGGACACCGACTTTCCGGTGTCGGCGACCTCGGCCGCGACGAGGTCGTCGAAGCGGCGTTCCAACTCGTCGGCGACCCGGCGGAGCACGACGGCCCGTTCGCCCTCACCCATCGCGCCCCACGGCCCGCGCAGCGCGGCCCGTGCGGCGGCCACGGCCGCGTCCACCGTGGCGGAGTCCGCTTCGGCGACGTGCAGGATCGTCTCGCCGGTCACCGGCGACACCTTCGCGAACGGGGTGCCGCCGGTGACGAATTCACCACCGACGTAGTTGGGCAGCAGCAGGTCGCCGCTCGGACGGCCGTCGATCAGGCCGCTCGGCCAGCGGGTGGTACGCCCGGATGTCATGGCGGTCCTTATCGTTCGATCGTGGAGTCGGCGACGAGTGCCACGATGGCCGCGTCGGCCGTCGGCTCACCCGTCGCCGCGGCGGCCGCCTCGTCGGTGGCGACCAGCACGACGGTGCCGACGCCCACGTTGAGCGGGTCGATCGCGACGAGGTCGGGCCCGTCGGTGCGGGGCCGGACCAGCACCAGCCGGCGGCCCTGCAACGCCGGCAGGATCTTGTCCGGCCAGACCTTGGCGATGACCTCGCCGAGCATCATCAGGCGTCTCCCCGCAGGCTCGCCATGACCTCGCGGATCCGGGAGGCCTCCGGGTCCTCCAGCAGCGCGGCAGTGGTGGGGTGGGGCTTGGGGTACACCTGCGAGCTGCGCAGGTCGCCGTGTGCCCGGATGGCGGCCTCGCCGGAGGCGACGGCCTGTCGAACGGCCGCGAGGGTGCCCTGCACGGCGACGGCGAGGTAGCCGCTGGTCACCCGCTCCACGGCGATGCAACGGACGTCCGCAGTTTTGATCATGGCTTCGATTCCGGCGGACAGGGCCACGACGCCCCGGGTCTCGACGATGCCGATGGCGATGTCAGAAGGCATGTGCTGTTCTCCTTACCGGGTCAGTTGCCGACGAGACGGGGGTCGACGGCGAGCGCCGACACCGCGTCGCAGGGGCTGGCGAAGACGATGGAGTGGACCGTCCGGCTCTTGGCCTTGGCGGTCGCCTCGCCGATGTCGACGGCCTCCTCGACGGTGGCCAGGTCGCCGCGCAGCGCGACGGCGACGATGCCGCCGCCGAGGCGGACGACGCGGGTCACCTCGACCTCGGTGGCCTTCACCATCGCATCGACCGCGTCGAAGATGGCGGTGTAGCCCTCGGCCTCGACGAAGCCGGCAGCCATGTTCCGCATGGTTTCTCCTTTTCCAGTGTTTAGGGCAGGTTCCAGGACAGGACGGCGCCGCCGGTGCCCCAGAGCGGTCCGTACCCGTGCAGCTGCGCCGGTCCGGTCGCCGCCCCGGCGCCGGCGGCGAACGCCAGCGCGCGGAACTGGCTGTCGGCCTGCGCCTGGCGGGCGAAGTCCTCGCGGATCTTCAGCGCCTCGTCGACCTTGCCGGCGGTCAGCAGGTCCAGCACCCGCCGGTTCCAGCGGTCGTGCGCGGGGTCGCCGATGTGGTCCTCGTGCGGCTCGATCCACTGCTGGATCAGACCGGACGACATGCCGGAGACCACGACGACGGCGGCGCGTACGCCCGCCTCGCGGGCCGCGGCGGCGCCGGCCGCGCCGACGTCGGCGAGCGTCTGCGCGTCGGCGTACAGGTTGCACGACACCTGTGACCAGCGCAGCTCACGGCCCGGGTCGAGCAGCGCCGAGGTGACGATGGTGCCGGTGTCGATCGGGAAGCCGTCGTAGCGGGTCCGCCGGGCCTGCATGCCGTCCTTCTGCACCTGGTCGGCCCACCGCTCGGTGAACGGCACGTCGAAGCGCAGGTCGTAGCGGAGCAGGCCGTAGTCGTAGGCGTACCAGTTCTCGTCGACGTGCTCGCCGCGCGGGTTCGGGTCGCACTGGAACTGGTGGCCCAGAACCGTGAACCACTGCGTGGACAGCAGCAGCACCACGTCGGGCTTGAGTCGGCGCAGCCGGTCGCCAACGTCGCGGGCGGCGTTGGCCAGGTCGGCCCAGCACTGCGCGGGCTTCTCCGCCAGCAGGTGCGGCATGCCGGGCAGCAGCGCCCCGGCGATGATCCCGGTGTCAGGCACGGCGGTCTCCTTCGGGCGTCCACTCGACGACCGCGTTGCCGGTGCCGATGATCGTGCCGTAGCCCATGACGTCGCCGGGTATCTGCGGCCAGCCCATCGCGGCCAACATCCAGGTGAGGCTGCCCGCCTTGGTCTCCGACGCGGTGGCCTCGATGTGCTCGGGGATCAGCTCGCGCAGCGGCGCGGTCGGCCCGCGGCGGATCGCCTCCAGCAGCTTCATGTCCCAGCGGTACTGGTGGTTGTTGTACGGGTGCTCGCGTTCCATGTCCTCCGGCAGCTCCGGCTCCTCGTGCCAGTGCAGGTGCGACAGGGAGTTGGAGGCCAGCAGCACGGCGCGGCGGCCAGTGCGCTCCACGGCCCGGCGGGTCGCCTCGCCCAGCACCTCCATCTCCTCCAGCGACGCGTCGGAGTAGAAGTACGGGTTGTTGTTGGCCGACAGCGACACCACCGGGATGTCCCAGGCGGGGTTGACCAGGTGCAGCGCGCCGATCGTGGCGTAGTCCACCCGTACCCGTGGGTCCCGCAGTTTGCGGGTGACCAGGCCGAGGTCGCTGGCCTCGTCGGCGATGGCCTCGCCCAGCTCCACGTCGGAGCGGAAGTCGTAGGAGTACCGGAACAGGTGCGGGAAGATCGGCTCGACGGAGACGCCGCGCGGGTTGGGCACACAGTTGACGTGGTGACCGACCATCGTGATCCAGTGCGGGGCGTGCACGATCAGCACGTCCGGGCGGTGCACCTCGCGGATGCGCTTGCGCAGCCGCTCGTACGCCCAGCGCAGCACCTCCCAGCCGCCGGTGGAGCGCGGCTCGTTCTGCGGCGGGTTCTCCGCGTAGATCAGGTGTGGCGGGTGCGGGCTCATGATCCCGGCGACGATGCCGGCGCGGGCGGACGCCTCCTGCGGCAGCCGCTCGGTGGTGCCGGTGCGGCCGACGCCGCCCGGACGGGCGGGCGCCACGGGCACCCGGAAGACTCTGCTCATGCCGGTCCCTCCCCGGTCGTGCCCCGGTCGGCCAGCACCCGCACGAACGTGCGCTCGTCGGGTTCGGCGCCGAGGATCTGCAGCCCGTCGTCGTCGAGGGCCAGTTGGTCGTCGGCCAGGCCGGCGTCGTGCCGGACCCAGGCCCGCAGGGGCGCGGGGTGCGTGCCGTGGATCTCCACGAGGGCACCCTCGGCCAGGCCCGCGCCGGGTGCCACGTAGACGATCCGGCGCCGGCCGCGCTCCCCGGCGTACGGCTCACGGTCGGTGGTGGTGACGCGCAGCCACCGCCGCCCCCCGCGCATCTCCTGCCGGGTCGCCGCGGTCCCGCCGAGGTCGACCCGGCCGTCGTCGTCGAGCCGCAGCCCGTAGCGGCGTTCGGCGTCGGCGGCGCTGAGGTATCCCTGCGTCACGTCGTCGGCGACCTCGGCGGGTTCGCGGTCGAGCGGGTCACCCCACCCGCCGCCGCCGGCGGACTCCATGACGAGGACGTCGCCGGCGCGCATGGTGAAGCCGGCGACCTTGCCGGGGGTCGCGAAGTCGACCCGCTCGCCGCTCGCGCGGCGCACGAACGTGACGGTGGGGGCGCCGGGGCCGCCGTGGTGCAGACCGTACGGCGGCACCGTCGTGCGGTCGGTCTGCACGGAGTAGGCGCCGGTGCTGGCGAGCAGCCGGGTCTCGCGCCGGCTGCCGAGCCCACCGCGGCGCGTCCCGTCGCCGCACGAGCCGAGGCGCAGTTCGGACGCGTCGATGAGGATCGGGATCTCGGTCTCCAGCCGTTCGACGGACTGGATGGTGGAGATGTCCCCGAGGTCGACGGGGTTCATCGCGCTCGGCCCGTCGGATTCGAGGAATCCACCGTTGCCACCCGCGGGGTAGTCGTAGTACAGGTAGGGCCGGCCGGTGCGTTGGTCCACGCCGCCGATGAGGTTCTGGAAGGTGGTTCCGAATTGGTCGGCCGCGATGAGGTCGGGTGCGACCTGGCTCAACGCGGCCATGACGGCGGAGATGACGCGCTTGCGCACCTCGCTGTGCGCGTTGGCGGGGGCCGGGTAGGCGACGTGCACGACGGTGCCCTGCTCGGTGTGCACGCGCAGCGGGCGGAAGGCGCCGTGGTTGACCAGACCACCGGGGTCGAGCGCGCTCTTGACGGCGATGAAGACGCCGGCGACGGTCATCGCTCGCGAGGAGTTGACGACGGCGGCGACCTGTGTGGACGAGCCCCGGAAGTCGGCGTCGATCTCGTCGCCGTCGACGGTGAGCACGCAGCGCACCAGCGCGGGGTCGTACCGGCCGTCGGTGTAGAGGTCGAGGTAGTCCTCGTAGCGGTAGACGCCGTCGGGCAGCTCGCGGATGCGGTCGCGCAGTCGCTGCTCGGTGCGGTCCATGTTGGCGGCGACGCTGTCGAGCAGCAGTTCGGCGCCGTAGCGGCCGACGAGTTCGCGCAGCCGGCGCTCGGCGGTGTGGCAGGCGGCGATGCAGCTCTCCAGGTCACCGCGTCGCTCGTCGGCCATCCGCACGTTGGCGAAGAGGATGGCGTACGCGGCGGCGTTGGGACGGCCCTGCTCGATCAGCTTGATCGGCGGGACGCGCAGTCCCTCCTGGAGGATCTCGGTGGCCTGCCCGGAGACGCTGCCGGGGGTCATCCCACCGATGTCGGCCCAGTGCATGCGTACGCAGGGAAAGAGGAACAGCTCGTCGTCGACGAAGACCGGGGTGATCAGGGTGACGTCGTTGAGGTGGCTGCCGCCGCGGTACGGATCGTTGACCATGTAGAGGTCACCGGGGCGCATCTCGTCGGCGAAGTCGGCGAAGATCTCCGCGACGGAGGCGGGCATGGCGATGACATGCCCGGGCATGTCGCGCCCCTGGGCGACCATCTGACCCTTCGGGTCGAACAAGGCGCAGGAGAAGTCCTGCGCGTCCGCGATGACGGGGGAGTGCGCGGTGCGAAAGATCGTTTGGCGCATCTCGCGCACGATCGAGATCAGACCTTCGGTGACGATCTCGAGGTCGATCGGGTTCAACGTCTTGGTCATGCGACGCCTCATGTGTTCCGGCTCGTGGTGCCAAGTGGCTTGGCTCTGACCTCCCGTGGACCACATTGTGGTCCGTGGTTTATATTATGAAACACTACCAAGCGAGAAAGTGGGAAGCAAGATGTCGCAGGCCGCAGGACCGTCCCCAGCTGCGGAGGAGCCCGTCACCCGGGAGTCCGGCACCCAGGCGCTCGACCGCGCCCTCAGCGTGCTGCTGGCCTTCCGCAGCGGGAGCGTCGAACGCAAGGTCAGCGACGTCAGCCGCGAGCTGGGACTGCACAAGTCGACCGCCAGCCGGCTGTTCCGGGCCCTGGCCGACACCGGCTTCCTGCAACGCAACGACGAGACCGGCGCGTACCGGCTCGGCGTCACCGTCTTCGAGCTGGGCGCCCGCTTCCTCTCCGGGCTCGACATGCACGCGCTGGCCCGGCCGCTGCTGCACCAGCTCGCGCAGGACCAGGGCGAGTCGGTCAACCTGTCCATCCGCGACGAGCTCGACGCGCTGTCGATCTACATCGAGCACGGCACCCGCAACGTGCAGCTCGTCTCCCGCCTCGGCCGGCGCATCCCGCTGTGGTGCAGCGCGGCCGGCAAGGCGCTGCTGCTCGACCACGACGACGAGCAGATCCGTGCCCTGTTCGTCGACACCGAGTTCACGCCGCTGACCCGCAACACCGTCGCCGACCTCGACACGTTCGCCGAGCGGATGCACCAGGCCCGCGAGCAGGGGTGGGCGCTCAACGACGAGGAGAGCGAGGAGGGCCTGCGCGTCGTCGCCGCGCCCGTGCGCGACCAGTTCGGCCACGTCACCGCCGCGATCAGCGTCTCGGGGCCGATCTTCCGCCTCGACGAGGCCCGCGTCGCCGAGCTGGCCGCCGCCGCCGTCCGGACCGCCGACGAGCTGTCGCGTCAGATGGGCCACGGCGTGGGCGCGATCTGGGGACACTGACCGGCTCAGAAGTGTTCCTGCACGGCGTCGGGGTGCACCCGCACGTGCAGCAGGGCGGGGCCGGTGACCGGCAGCACCGCGTCGAACGCGGCGTCGGCGCCGGCCTCGTCCGTCACCGTCCACGACGGCACGCCCAGTGCCCGCGCCACGGCGGCGAGGTCGCGTTCGGGGAAGCGGGCCAGCGCCGGATCCACCCCGCGCGGGCGCAGCTTGCGCACCTCCGCCCCGTACGCCGCGTCGTCCAGGACGATCAGCAGCACCGCGGCGCCCGTACGGGCCAGCGTGTCCAGCTCACCCAGCCCGGTGAGCAGGCTCCCGTCGCCCTCGAACGCCACCACCGGCCGATCCGGACGACCCACCGAGGCGCCTACCGCGAACGGCAGCCCCACGCCGATGCTTCCGAAATCCCACGGGGCGATCAGCGCCCGGTCCACCGCTGGTGAGTCCAGCAGCAGGTTCGGCCAGCCGCCGAAGTGCCCCACCCCCACCACCGTTGTGCGGTGCCGCGGCAACCGCCGCGCGCACACCCGCAGGAACGCCCGCGGGTCGATCCGGTCGGCCGCCCGCAACGGGACCAGCCCGGCGAACGGGTCCGCCTCGGCCACCTCCCGCGCCAGCTCCGCCGAGCGCCACTGTGGCCGCGAGATCGGCGGCAGCGCGGCGGCCACCGCGGCGGCCACCGCCCCCGCGTCACCCACCACCTGGGCGTCCACCGGCCAACGGGCGCCCAGCGCCGCCGCGTCGATGTCGACACCCACCACCTCGGCCTGGGCGAACAGCCGGCCGTGGTCCGCGGTCCACCGGTTCAGCCCGGCCCCGAACGTCAGCACCAGGTCCGCCTCGCCCAGCACCCGCCGGGTCAGCGGCCGGGCCAGCCCACCGGCCACCCCCAGGCAGTACGGGTGGTCGGCGAAGACGCCCGCGGCCATCAGCGTGGTGGCCAGCACCGACCCGCTGCGGTCCGCCAACTCCCGTACCGCCGCCGCGGCAGCCTCGGCGCCCCGGCCGGCCAGCACGACCGGCCGCTCTGCCTTCCGCAGCCGCTCCGTGAGCATCACCACGTCGTCCGGGTGCGGGGTCGGCGGCCCCGACGGGCGCGGCCGGACCACCGCGACGGGCGGAGGCACGTCCTGTGGGACGTCCTCGTCCTGCAGGTCCATCGGCACATTCAGCACCACCGGCCCACGGGCCGATTCGGCCAGCCGGAACGCCGCCGCGACGTCCCGGACCGCGCCCGCCGCGCCCACCACCGGCACCACGCGGCCCGCCGTCGCCAGGGCGAACGGCTGCTGCGGGAAGTTCTGCACGTGCCCCGGGTCGCCGGGCGGGGTGTCGCCCGCCACCAGCACCAGCGGGGTGCCCGCCTGGCGGGCGATCGTCAGCGCGGCGCCCGCCACCGCCAGCCCCGGCCCCTGGGTCACCGTGGCCACCGCGCACCGCCCGGTCGCGCGGGCGTACCCGTCGGCCATCATCACGGCGGCGTTCTCGTTGCGGGCCGCGACGAACCGCACGCCGTGCCGGTCCACCAGGTCGCTGACGAGGAACATGTTGGCGTCGCCCAGCAGGCCGAACACCGTGTCGACGCCGTGTGCGACAAGCGCGTCGGCCAGCAACTCGTACACCTTCACCGGCGCTGGCCCTTCGGGTAGGCGCCGGCCGGTCGCAACGCGACGCTGAGCGCACCCAGGTACGAGTCGTTGGCGGCGGCCTCGAACCGCGGCCCGGCCAGGCGCGCGGCCCGTTTCGTCATGGACCGGCCCACCGGCGACACGGCCAGCAGCCGGTCGACCACCGCGTCACACGCCGGGCCCAGCTCGTCCGCCGGCACCGCCGCCGTGACCAGGTCGTGGCGCAGCATCTCGGCCGGGTCGATCCGGTCGCCCAGCAGCAGCCAGCGCTTCGCTCGGTCCGCACCCACCAGATCGGCCAGGATCGCCATGCCGCTCCAGGTCAGCGGGATGCCGAAGGTGACCTCCGGGAACGTGAAGAAGCAGCTCTCCGCCGCCACGCGGACGTCCGCGGCCAGCCCGAGCACCGCGCCGGAGCCGATCGCCGGACCGTTGAACGCGGTCACCGTCGTCTGCTCCAACCGGTACCAGCGCTCCACCAGCTCGGCCGTACGGCGCTGCACGTGCATCGTGGCGGACGCGTCCAGGGTGGCCAGCTCGTCCAGGTCGGTGCCGGCGCAGAACGCCGACCCGGCGCCGGTGAGCACCACCACCTCCACCTCGGAGTCGCGGCCCACCTCGTGCAGCACGTCCTCGAACCGGGCCAGCATCGCCAGGTCGAAGCTGTTGCGCCGATGCGGCCGGTTCAGCGTGATCCGGGCCAGCCGGCCCGCTCGGTCGAGCAGCACGGAAGACCCGGAGGACGGTTCGGTGATCATGGTGACTCCGAGGTGAGTAGGGCGCGGTCCACCAGGGCGGCGGCGTGACCGACGTACGACAGCGGGTCCAGCAGCCCGGCGACGTCCTCGCCGGGCAGGGCGGCGGCGACCTGCGGGTCGGCGCGCAGCACGTCGGCGAACGGGCGGTCCTGCTCCAGGCTGTCGCGCACCACCCGCATCACCAGGTGGTGAGCCTCCTCGCGGCCCAGCGTGCCCGCCAGCCGCAGCATCACGGCCTCCGACAGCACCAACCCGCCGGTGATGTCGAGGTTGGCGCGCATCCGGTCCGGATTGACGCCCAGGTCGCCGAACACCTCGACCAGGCGCTCCAGGGCGCCGCCGATGAGGATGAAGCACTCCGGCAGCAGCTTCCACAGCGTCATGCCGACGCCCATGTCCCGGTCGTCCTGCGCGACCATCGTCTGGAGGGCCAGCGGCACCTGCGCGCGTAGCGTGCCGGCCGCCGCGATCACCGCCTCGCAGCGGATCGGGTTGCGCTTGTGCGGCATCGTGCTGCTGCCCACCTGGGTCGCGCGCTGCGGCTCGTACGCCTCGCCGATCTCGGTGCGGCCCAGGAAGTACACCTCGCGGGCCAGCTTCTCGCCGCTGGCCGCCACCAGGCCCAGCACCATCAGGCACTCGGCGAACCGGTCCGAGGTGGCGTGCCACGGGGTGTCCGCCACACCCAGGCCCAGGTCCTCGGCGACGATCCGCTCCAGCGCGAACGCCTGCGGCCCGTACCCGGCCATCGTGCCCGCCGCCCCGCCCATGCTCGTCACGAGCAGTCGGGCGCGCAGTTCCCGCAGCCGGTCGCGGTGGCGCTGCAACTCGCTCTGCCACACCGCGCAGCGCAGCCCGAACGTCGTCGGCAGCGCCTGCTGGCCGTGCGTACGCGCCGGCATCGGGGTGCTGCGGTGCCGCAGCGCCAGCCGGCGCAGCAGCCGCACCAGCTCGTCGAGTTGGCGTCCGACGATGTCCAGGCCGGCGCGGGCACGCAGCACGAACCCGGTGTCCATGACGTCCTGTGTGGTGGCGCCCAGGTGCACGTACCGCCCCGCCTCGCCGGGGCACGCCGCGGTCAGGGCGCGCACCAACGGCACCAGCGGGTGCACGGTGTCCGCGGCGTCGGCGGTCAGCGCCGCCGTGTCCAGCTTCTCCAGCCGGGCCGTCGCCGTGATCGCCTCCGCGGCGGAGTGCGGGATGATCCCGAGTGACGCCTGACCGCGGGCCAGCGCGGCCTCCACGTCCAGCCAGGACTGCATGAGCTGCCGGTCGTTGAACACCCCCCGCATCTCGGCGTTGCCGAAGAAGCTGGTGACGGTCAGCGAGTCGAGGAAACAGGACCCCAGGTGCATCAGTTCTCCCCCTCGAACAGCGCCAGCGCGGCGCGCCGGTCGACCTTGCCGGACGGCAGCAGGGGCAGCCCGGCGACCGCGCGTACCCGTGTGGGCAGCTTGTGTCGGGCCAGCCGCCCGGCGGCGGCGGCGAGCACCACCTCGGGGTCGAGCCGGGCGTCGGGCGCGGCGACCAGCAGCGCGCCGACCTCCTCACCCCAGCGCGCCGACGGCACGCCGAGCACACACGCCTGGCCGACGGCGGCGTCGTCGAGCAACACGGCCTCCACCTCGGCCGGGCTGACGTTCTCGCCGCCACGGATGATGAGCTCCTTGACCCGGCCGGTGAGCGTGAACACCCGCTCGGCGGTCAGCGCGCCGAGGTCGCCGGTGCGCAGCCAGCCGTCGTCGGTCAGAGCCGCGGCGGTGGCGTCGGGGTCGTCGACGTACCCGGCCGCGACCGACTCGCCGCGGACCAGCAGCTCACCCGGCTCGCCCGGCGGCACGGCGTGCCGGGTGCCGGGCCGCACCACGGCCGCTTCCAGGCCGGGCACGATCCGGCCGACGGTCAGGCCGACCGGGGCGCAGCTGCCGTCGCCCGGGTCGACGCTGATGGTCGGACCCGCCTCGGTCTGGCCGTAGACGACGGCGGCGCGGTCCAGGCCCAGCACGCGCACGGTGCGCTCACGCAGCGCGGGCGGGCACGTCGCGCCGCCGAGGAAGCCGACCCGTAGCGACGACAGGTCCCACCGGCCCGGCTCGCGCTCGACCCGGTCGGCGAGCATCGTGGCCATCGTCGGGACGGCCTGCACCACGGTGCAGCGGTGCCGCTCGATGAGGTCCAGCACGGTCTCCGAACGGAACCGCCGCGTCGACACCCAGAGCGCCCCGGTGACCAGGGCGAGCACGGCGCCGCTGCTCAGCCCGGCGGCGTGCGCCAGCGGCAGCGGTGAGGCGAGGATGTCGGCCGGGCGCAGCCCGGCCGCCTGGGTCGTCCACTGCGCGTTGCGCACCAGGTTGCGGGCGCTCAGCGCCACCATCTTGGCGGGGCCGGTGGAGCCGGAGGTGAACTGGATGTTCAGCACGGCATCGGCGTGACCGGTCGGTGCCGGTGCGGGGTCTGCCCAGCCGGTCAGCGCCGCGAGCGCGCCCCGACCGCCGTCGTCGTCGAGCGTGTGGATGCCGTCCGGCGCGTACGGCGTACCGGCCAGCGCGGCGGCCGCCTCGGCGGGCGCGTTCCGGTCGCGGATCCGCGCGGCCACGAACAGCCGGCGCGGCCGGGCCCGGGCCACCGCCTCGGCCAGCTCCGCCGCGGTGAGGCCCGGGTGCAGCGTGACCAGGGCGGCGCCGCGCCAGGCCGCCGCCGCGAGCAGCGTCAGCCAGGCGAGGCTGTTCTCCGACCACACCGCGATCCGGTCTCCGCGGCCGATCCCCTGGGCGGCCAGGACGGCGGCGCCCCGGCCCGCCAGCTCGGCGAACTCGGCGTGCGTGACCGGGCGGTCCAGTTCCGCGAACGCGTACAGCGGCCGGTTCGGGCACCGGGTCGCCCCGTCGAGCAGGACGGCGTCGAGAGCGAGGTGCGACACGGGTCAGTCCCGGGTGAGTAGCAGGTTGCCGTGCTCGTCGGCGGCGCCGCGCCAGCCGGCCCCGACGACGGTGGTGCTGCCGTTCTCGCGCACCACGGCCGGGCCGGTCACCGTGTCGCCGGGGGCCAGTTCGGCCCGTCGCCACACCGCGGCGTCCACCCAGCCGTCCAGCCCGTACAGCCGGGTTCGGCCCGGTTCGGCCCTGCCGGCGGACGGTGCGGCGAAGCGCACCTCGGGGCTGGGCCCGAACGCGGTGAGCCGACAGTTGACGATCTCCGCCGGGTGGCCGGTACGCACGTAGGCGTACCGCTCGGCGTACGCGTCGTGGAACGCCGCGACCAGGTCCTCGGCCCGGGCGGGCAGGTCGTCCACCGCGACGGCCAGGTCGTGGCTCTGCCCGCGGAAGCGCATGCCCACGGTCAGGGCGAACGACACCTGGTCGGCCTCGATGCCGTCCTCCGCCTTGAGTTGCGCCCGGGCGGCGTCCTGTAGCTCCGCGACGGCCTCGCGCGCCGCGGCCAGCCCCGGCTCGTCGGCGGCCACCAGGACGGTACGCACGTAGTCGTGCCGGGCGCGGGCCGTGACGAACCCCAGCGCCGAGAAGTTGCCCGGCACCGGCGGCACCAGCACCCGGCGGATGCCCAGCTCGTCGGCGAGCGCCGTGGCGTGCATCGGCCCGGCCCCGCCGAACGGCATCAGCACGAAGTCGCGCGGGTCGTGCCCGCGGGCCACGGAGATCTCCTTGATCGCGCTGGTCATCTTGATGGTGGCCAGCCGCAGGATGCCGTGTGCCAGCTCCATCTCGTCCAGCCCGAGCTGCCCGGCGAGCGCCGCCGCGGCAGCCGTCGCCGGCGCCCGGTCCAGCAGCACCTCGCCGCCCAGGCTCTCCTGCGGGTCGAGGTGCCCGACCAGCAGGTGGGCGTCGGTGGTGGTCGGTTCGGTGCCGCCACGGCCGTAGCAGGCCGGGCCGGGCGTGGAGCCCGCGCTGCGCGGCCCGATCCGCAGCTCGCCGCCGAGGTCACGCCAGGCGATGGAACCGCCGCCCGCCCCGATCGTGTTGATCTCCACCTGGAAGGTGCGGTTCGGGTACCCGGCGATCGTCCCGTCGCTGGTCATCAGCGGCGAGCCGCCCTTGATCAGGCAGACGTCGGTGCTGGTGCCGCCGATGTCGCAGGTGATCACGTTCGAGTGTCCGGCCAGGCCCGCCACGTAGACGGCGGCCGCGACACCGCCCGCCGGGCCGGAGAGCGCCAGGTTGATCGGCAGGCGGCTGGCCTCGTCGGTGGAGACGACGCCGCCGCTGCTGGTCATGATCGACAGCGGGTGCACATACCCGGCGCTGGCCAGGGCGGTGCCGAGCCCGCGCAGGTAGTCGGCGACGGCGCCACGGACGCTGGCGTTGAGCACCGTCGTGGCGAACCGCTCGTACTCGCCCTGCTCCGGCACGACATCGGAGGAGACCGTGCAGACCAGGTTCGGGTGGCGTTCGGCGAGCCGCTGCGCCGCTGCCCGCTCGTGGGCGGGGTTGCGGTACGAGTGCAGCAGGCAGACCGCGACGGCTCCCGGCCCGGCGGCTGCCACCCGGTCCAGCACCTCGTCGAGGTGGCCCGCGTCGAGTGGTTCGGTGACCGAGCCGTCGGCGGCGACCCGCTCGCGCAGCGCGTGCCGCAGCGAGCGGGGCGCCAGCGACGGGCGGGCCGCTTCCTTGACGCTGTAGAGCTGCGGGCGGTGCCCGAGGCCCATCTCCAGTACGTCGCGGAAGCCGGCGGTGGTGACCACGCTGACCGGGTCGCCGGAGCCCTCCAACAACGCGTTCGTCACCCGCGTGGTGCCGTGCACGAAGCGGTCCACCGTGTCCAGCGAGACGCCGAGCTTGGCGAGTCCTTCGAAGATCGCGGCCGCGGGGTCGTGCGGCGTCGACAGCGTCTTCGCCTCGGCGAGCCGTGCGGTGGCCGGCTCGTAGACGATCACGTCGGTGAACGTGCCGCCGATATCGACGCCGATGCAGAGCATGCGGGGGGTGCCTTTCGTGGGAGGGGGACCGTCAGAAGGTGACGCCGTAGCGGCGCAGCGTGGTACGCGTGACGGTCCGCAAGATCCAGTCGAAGAGGTAGCCGAGCAGGCCGAGGGCGAGGATGCCCACGAAGACCCATTCGGTCTTGGCGTAGTTGCGGGCGGTCCAGATCAGCGAACCCAGCCCGCTCTGCGCCGCGACGATCTCCGCGGAGACGATCGTCAGGAACGAGTTGCCCATGGCGAGCCGAGCGCCGGTGACGACGTGCGGCACTGTGGACGGCAGCACCACCGACACGAGGCTCTGCAGCGGCGAGGCGCCCAGGGCGCGGGCCGCCCGCAGTCGCAGATCGTCGACGGCCAGCACCCCGGCCAGGGTGTTGAGCGCGACGATGAAGACGGTGGTGTAGAAGATCAGCGCGACCTTGGACGCCTCGCCCGGGCCGAGCCAGATGATCGCCAGCGTGACGAAGGCGATCGGTGGCACGAACCGGAAGAACTGGATGTACGGGTCGAGCATCAGTCGCAGCCAGGGGATGCACCCCATGAGCAGCCCCACCGGCACGCCGATCACGACGCCGAGCGCCCAGCCGGTCAGGATGCGGGTCGACGAGGCGCTGATCGAGGCCCACAGGGTGCCGTCGCGGATCAGGTCGACCGCGCCGTTCCAGGTCAGCATCGGCGACGGCAGGAAGAACGCCGTGTAGTTGCGGCTCACCAGGTCCCAGACGGCGATGCCGAGGGCCACCGAGAGCACCGACAGCCCGACCCGTGTCAGCTGGGGTCGCATGGTTCGCCGGCGTGCCGAGTGGCGCGGCCCGACGGGGGTGGGCGCCGGGTCCGTACGCACGTCGACGGTCATCGTCCCGCCCCTTTCTGGTCGCCGGTCGGCCGGCCGTCGTGCCCGTCGTCGAGCCCCTGGGCCCGCAGGGTCCGGGCCACCTCCTCGCCGATGTCCTCGCGCAGCTGCCGGAACAGGGCGGCGCTGGCCGGGTCGGTGAGGTCACGCGGCCGGGGCAGGTCGCATTGGTACACGTTCTTGATGGCGGCGGCGGGGCCGGCGGTCATGGTGACGATGCGGTCGCTGAGCAGGATCGCCTCGCCGATGTCGTGGGTGACGAACAGGATGGTGGCGCCGGTGTCGCGCCAGATCCGGTCCAGCTCGACCTGCATGACCAGCCGGGTCTGGGCGTCCAGCGCCCCGAACGGCTCGTCCATGAGGATGACGGAGGGCTCGTTGGCGAGCACGCGGGCGAGTTGCGCCCGCTGCCGCATGCCGCCGGAGAGCTGGCTGGGGAACCGGTCGGCGCTGTGGCTGAGCCCGACCATCGCCAGGTAATGGTCCTCGATGGCGGTGCGCTTCGCCTTCGGCATGTTCCGCATCCGGGGGCCGAACGCGACGTTCTGCCGGACGGTCAGCCAGGGGAACAGCGCCTCCGCGCTCTGGAACACCACGCCGCGCGCCACGTCCGGCCCGGTGACCGGAGCGCCGCCGCAGGAGACCTCGCCGCTGGCCGGGGTGACGAACCCGGCGACCGCGTTGAGCAGGGTGGACTTGCCGCAGCCGGAGGGCCCGAGCAGGCAGATGAACTCGCCCGCCGCGATGTCGAGTGTCGCTCCGCGCACCGCGTCGAAATCGCCGAAGCGGATGTCGACGTCGCGTAGGGAGACGGGGGCCCCGCCCCGGCCGGTCGAGGACGACCGGCCGGTCGGGGACGCCGTACGCGTGCCGTGGGGCGTCACGCCACGCCCCTGACCATCACCGTCGCAGGGTCAGCGGCCTTCTCCACGATCTTGCTGTCCTGCTGGAACTTGGCGATCTCGGTGTAGCGCTGGAGGTCCTCGTCGGTGAAGTCGCGGACCTTGCACTCCACGCCCTGCAGGAGGTTCTGGGCCTCGGCCGCCGGGACCTTGATCGCCTTCTCGGTGACCGCGCCGGCCTTGGCGGCGTCGGCGGTGAGCTGCTCGCACGCCTTGCCGACGGTGTCGACGACCTTCTTGGCGGCGTCCTTGTTCGCCTCGTACCAGGCGCCGTCGACGCCGATCACGAGGTTGTAGACGTAGCCGATGTCGCCGCTGGTGAGCAGCACCTTGCCGCCGTTCGCCACACCGCGCGACGGCCACGGCTCCCACATGATGTAGCCGTCGACGTCGCCGCGCTGCAGCAGCGCCGGCATCTCGGCGGGGGAGGCCTTGACGAACTCGACGGCGTCACGGCTGATGCCCTTGGCCGCGAGGACCTTGTTGGTGGCGTACTCGTTGACGGTGCCGGGCACGACGCCGTACTTCTTGATGGCGGCGACGTCGTTGATGCCGGAGCGGGCGACGAGCTTGATGAAGCTGGGCGACTGGGAGAAGACGGCCAGGCCCTTGATGTCGCCACGGGTGGCCCGGTTGAGCAGGCTGGACTCGGTGCTGGCGGTGACCTGGCCCTGCTTGGCCAGGATCGCGTCCAGGCCGCCGGTGCCCTCCTGGAACTGGGTCACCGTCACGTTGACGCCGGCCGCGGCGAACAGCTTGTCCTGGTCGGCCAGGTAGATGGGGGAGTACGCCGGGTCGACGCCCACCCCAAAGGTGACATTGGCGGACGGTGCGGTGGCGGCGCCACCGGCCTCGTCGGCCGTCTGGTTCTCGGCGCACGCGGCGCCGGAGACCGTTATCAGCAGAGCCGCGGCCGCTACCCGCAACGTTCGCATCTTCATGGCTACCTCAGTCTCCGACTGGCTCATATGGTGGTCCGTGTTGCTCAATGTGGGACGGTACTGTGCGGCCGCGCACACCGTCAAGGGATCACGGCCCGCTGACCAGGGGTTGGACACAATCCCCCTCACGATCGAGGTTGCTCATGACCCCCAGCACGGGCCCCGAAGTGCCCGATGACCGTTTCTGCCCCGCCGCGTTACGCCGCTGGCGGCACACCGTCGAGCGGCGGTGGGTCAGCGGCGACGCGTTGCTCTACGCCCTCGGCGTCGGCGCCGGGCAGCGCGACCCCGCCGCCGAGTTGCGCTTCACCACCGAGAACTCCGCCGGCCACCCGCACGCGGTCCTACCGACGTTCGCGGCCCTGCTCGCCGCCGATCCGCCCCCGCTCGGCGACCCGGCGGCCGTCCGCCACGCCGAACAGTCCCTGTGGCTGCACCGCGAACTGCCCTCCGCCGGTACGGCCCGCGTCACCGCCGCCGTCACCGCCGTGTACGACCAGGGCAGCGGCGCCCTGGTCCGCGTCGTCTCCCGGATCCGTGACGTCCAGGGCCGCCCGTTCGCCACCGCCGTCGCCGGCTTCTTCGTCATCGGCGCCGGCGGCTTCGGCGACGACCGGGCACCCGCGCCCGCCTGGCTGGCCCCCACCGGGCCGCCCGACCACGAGATCCGCTACCCGGTGCCCGCCGACCAGGCCCTGCTCTACCGGCTCAGCGGTGACCGGAATCCGCTGCACAGCGATCCGACGGTCGCCGCACGTGCCGGTCTGCCCCGGCCGCTGCTGCACGGGCTCTGCACGTACGGCTACGCGGGGCGCGCGCTGCTGCACACGGTGGCCGGATCGGACCCGGCCCGGCTGCGTCGCGTCGACGCGCGCTTCACCGCACCAGTGTATCCGGGCGACACCCTGACGATCCGCGTCTGGCGCCACCGCCACGGCGCCGCCTTCCAGGCCGTGGACGGCGCCGGCCAGGTCGTCCTCGACCGGGGCGTCGCCCGGGTGCGGCCACCCTCGGCTGAGTCCTGAGAGCACATCCGGGCGCTCCGCTGGAAGCTGAGCGGCGGGGCCCGCTCTACCGGAGCACCTGGGCGGCCGGCCTCCAGGACGACTGGCCGATGGGCATGTCGGCCATCCAGATCTCGGCCAGGTCGGCGAGCGGGACGTCGAGGGCCTGGCTGAGGCACACCACGGTGCCGAACGCCGGCGCGGGAAGGCGGCCCGCCTCGATCTTGCGCAGCGTCTCGGGGGAGATGCCGGCTGCCAACGCCACCTCGACGAGGCTACGGCCGCCGCGCGCGGCCCGGAGGGCGGCTCCGAGGCGCTGGCCCGCGGCGATCTGTTCGGCGGTGAGGGGTTGGCGAACCATGCCACCAGGATAGTCCCTCCGGAGCGCCGCCGATCTGGCGTGGTATAAAAATACCGCTAACGGAGAGGGAGGCTGTCGTGATCGAGCTCAAGTCCGCCGAGGAGATCCGCCGGATGGCGGTGGCCGGCCAGTTCGTCGGCGAACTGCTTGCCGAGCTGAGCGGTGTCGCCGCGGTCGGCGTCAACCTGATGGACCTCGAACACCACGCCCGCCGCCGGATCGCCGAACGTGGCGCCGAATCCTGCTACTGGGACTACGCCCCGTCGTTCGGTCGTGGCCCCTTCCGCAATGTGCTGTGCCTGTCGGTCAACGACGCGGTGCTGCACGGCCTCCCGCACGACTACGTCCTGCGAGACGGTGACCTGCTCAGCATCGACATGGCGGTCGGCATCGACGGCTGGGTCGCCGACTCCGCGCTGTCGGTCATCGTCGGCAGCCCCGACCCGGCCGACGAGAAGCTGATCGAGGCCACCGAGGTCGCACTGGAGGCCGGCATCGCCGCCGCCCAGCCCGGCGGCCGCCTCGGCGACATCTCCGCCGCGATCGGCGAGGTCGCCCGCTCCTACGGCTACGGCGTCAACGCCGAGTTCGGCGGCCACGGCATCGGCCGCACCATGCACGAGGCACCGCACGTCTCCAACGACGGCCGCCCCCGTCGTGGCCTGAAACTCGACCCCGGCCTCACCATCGCCATCGAGCCCTGGTTCTGCCGTTCCACCAACAAGATCAAGTTTGACGAGGACGGCTGGACGATCCGCTCCGCCGACGGGTCCCGCACCGCCCACTCCGAGCACACCGTCGCCATCACGGCTTCCGGCCCCCAGGTCCTGACTCGCCGCCCCACGCAGGGCGCCACCGCGACCGACCCCATCGACCGGTCCGCCGCGACCTCCTGACCCCGCCGTTTGGGGCTGGGCTCAGCTGACCGGGGCGGCGGCCGGCGGCACGGGCAGCACCGATCCGTAGCCGGCCTCGATGATCCGACGCGTCGTCTCGGCGTAGGCGTCCGGACCGACGGGTGCGAAGGTGCCGAGGCCGTCGACGTACCTGTTGAACATGCAGAACGCGGCGGCGATCAGGACGGTGTCGTGGATTTCCAGGTCGGTGGCGCCCTCGGCGCGGGCGTTGGCGACCAGTTCGGTGGTGACGTTGCGGCCGCTGATCTGGACCGCGCCGGCGATGCGCAACAGTGCCCGCAGCTTGGCCGAGATCGGGGCGGTGTCGAGATCGGCGCGTACCTGGTCGACGAGGGTCATGCCCTCGTCCAGTTGCGCCGCGGCGAACGCCGAGTGTGACGCGCAGCAGAAGGTGCACTCGTTGCGCCCGGAGACGTACGCGGCGATCAGTTCCCGCTCGCCGGCCGGGAGCGAGTGCGGTGCGCGCAGCAGCACCTCGGCCAGTTCGTTGAGCGGCTTCGCCGTCTCCGGGCGGTACCGCATGGGGCCGGTGATGCCGGGAAACTGCTTCTCGTCGACCCCGAGATCGATGTGCGCCATGGTCGTCAACCCTCTCCGCCGTACGCGGTGGGCCCAGCCGGACGACGCCTCCGCTCAGACGACTGCCCGCGTGGGGCGGCGGGACCGCCGCCCGACCATGCTCCCATCCGGCCCGTCGGGGGCGTTTCTCTGATCGTGCTCTCCCGGCGACGCGGTGCCGGCGGCTGTCGCCGCACGCCGGACGGGAGGGCTCAGGGGGGCGGTGACCCGTCGGTCGTGGTCGGCGGTGCCGCCGCCACCGGACTTCGGCCCCGCCAGGTGTCGTGTTCGAGCAGACGCAGCCGTTCCTCCTCGCCCTCGGCCATCTGCCTGGTGGCGTACCGCATCAGGGGTGGTGTCATCAGCGAGGTGACGATGGCGACCAGGACGACGACGGTGTACATGGCCGTGTTCAGGACGCCGAGACGCAGGCCGGTGAGCGCGACGATCACCTGGATGACACCGCGGGCGTTCATCCCCGCGCCGAGGGCCACCGCGGACCACCTGTCGAGCCGGCCGATCCACGCACCGAGGAACGCGCCGGTGAACTTGCCGACGATCGCCACCGCCAGCATGGCGAGCCCGGTCAGCAGCACGGCTGGCTCCACCAGCGCGGTGAGGTCCATCCGCAGGCCGGCGGTGGCCAGGAAGATCGGCGCCAGGACCGACAGCACGATCGCCCGCAACGGCGCGAGGAGCACCTGGGCCGACCGGGTGGTGGCGATGAGGATTCCCGCGATCAGCGCGCCGAAGAGCGCCTCCATGCCCAGCGAGTGTGTGATCACCGCGCCGATCAGCACGATGATGACGGCCGAGGCCACCGCCGGCCCGGAGTCGCCCGAGCGGGCCGCGCGTTCCATGACGCGGCGGACCAGAACTCGGCCCACGGTGGCGGCGAACGCCACGAACCCGATCAGATACCCAACGGCGACGCCGACGGCACCGACGGTCAGGCCAACCGTCGCCGCGGCGGCCACCAGCGAGAGCAGGAGCCACCCGACCACGTCGTCGATGACGCTGACGGCGAGGGTGAGCTGACCGATGTCGCGGTGCAGCAGACGCATGTCCGAGAGGGTCTTGGCGATGACGGGTACGGCCGAGACGCAGATCGCCACCCCGACGAGGAGCGCGAACGTCCACCGCTGCGCGTCCGGTGTGGCCGATACCGAGGCCGGGATCAGCAGGCCCAGGCCGATGCCCAGAGCGAGCGGGATCAGCAGTCCACAGATGCTGACCGCGGTCGCGGCGCGCCGGTGGCGGCGCACCACCGACAGGTCGACGTGGGTTCCGGTGACGCCGACGAGCAGCAGGAGGCCGAGCTGTGCGACGGCGTCCAGCAGGTGCATCTGCGCCGGGTCGTTGGGTAGCAGCCATCCGGCGATCCCCGGGGCGAAATGCCCGAGCAGGGACGGGCCCAGAATGACGCCGGTGAGCAGTTCGCCGACCACGGCGGGCATACCGAAGCGTTCGGCGAGCGCGCCGAGCAGGCGTGCGAGCAGCAGCAGGACCGTGATGGCGGCGAGGAAGACCAGGAGCTGATGGTGGGCCAGTGGTGCCGGAGTGGCGGACAGGACCACGGGGACGACCTCCTCGCCGGATGCGTCCCACAATTCTCCGCCCGGGACGCGTCGCTGGCGTCTCCGGAGATGCCCTCCCGGTCGGTGCCGACGTGCTCCGATGCCCCTCCTGGGCGCGGCTCATCGAGCCGCCGGAGCGGGGTCAGGAGCCGGCGGGCGGGACCGAGGCGAGAGCGGCCGGAGGTGCGTCGTCCACCGTGGTGCGCGGTTGCGGCGCGGTGGTGGACGAGGTGGTCGGCCGGGTGGTCACCTCATCCATGGGGACCGGCCCGCCGCACGAGGTGCAGACCGTCACCAGCTCGACGCGGTGGCCGCAGCTGGTGTGGATGGTCTCCCGCTCGGGTGGCCCGGCGCCGGCGCTGTGCTTGTCACCCCACTGCATCAGCGCGGTCAGCACCGGCGCCAGCTCCCGGCCCCGGGGAGTCAGCCGGTACTCGTGCCGAAGTGGACGGTGTTTGTAGGGGACCCGCTCGAAGATGCCCGCCTCGACGAGGGTGTTGAGGCGTTGGGCGAGGACGTTGCGAGCCATCCCCAGGTCGCTGAGGAACGAGTCGAAGCGGCAGTCACCCACCATCGCGTTGCGGATGATGAGTAGCGTCCAGCGCTCGCCGACGATCTCGAGAGCGCGTGCGATCGAGCAGTTCTGTCCGTACCCGCGTCGAGACATTGAGTTATCGTAGTGCCCGCCAGGCCCTGAGAGCTGTGGGAATTGCCGCATCTCACGCGTCCGCCCGTCGGGCTGGTTGATGGTTGCCGCCGTGTCGGAGCAGCAGCGCCGCCAGCACCCCGACCACGGCAAGGACGGCGGCGACCGCGAACGCGGTGTGCAGGCCGTCCGCCACCCGCCCCGGTGCCGCAGGCACTCCGGGCGCCGTCTGGTGCGCGACGAGAACTGCCGACACGATGGCGAGCCCGATGGCCCCACCCATGCTGAACGAGGCGTCGGTCAGGCCCGAGGTGGTGGGCGAGTCGGCGTCGGTGGCTCCGAGGGTCACGGCGATCTGCGCGGCCACGAAGGCGGCTCCCGTGCCCACGCCGATGACCGGCAGCACGCCGATGAGGTGCCCGGCGGCCAGTGGGCCAGGCACCATGGCCAGCGCCAGCAGACCGCCGCCCACCATGGCCATGCCGCCCAGGGCGACCGTCCGCAGCCCGTGCCGCAGTGCCACGGCCTGACCGGCGTACGACCCGATGACCGACGGCAGGGTCAGGGCGACCATCAGGATGCCGAAGCGGCTCGCGGAGAAACCCAACGACTCCTGGCTGTACAGGGCGATCAGCAGCAGCACGCCGTCGACGATCGTGCCGGCGGCGAACAGCACGACGAGGCCGGCCAGTCGGGTACGGGAGCGCAGTAGTCCGGGGCGTACCAGGGGACGGGTGGCTCGTGACTCGACGGTCAGGAAGAGCAGGAGCAGCATGATCGCGCCGGCCAACCGCAGCAGGGCCGCGACGGCCGAGCCCCCGGGGGTGAACGCGCCGACGATCGTCCAACCGAACAGGGCGAGGGCGCCGACCAGGATCGCCGTGCCGACCACGTCCAGCGGACGCCCGGCGGGAGCGCACCGGTCGGCGGGCAGGAGTGGGACGAGGAGCGCGGCGGCGAGACCCACTGGCACGTTCAGCAGGAACACCCAGCGCCAGCCGGGCCCGTCGGTGAGCACCCCGCCCAGCAGCAGCCCGCAGGTGCCGCCGAAGGCCCCGATCAGGGTCCACAGGCCGAGCGCGCGGGACCGGGCCGGGCCGTTGCCGAGGGAGAGCGCGAGCAGCGGCAGCGCGGTCGTCGCGACCAGCGCCGCGCCGACGCCCTGCAGGGCGCGGGCCGCGATCAGCACAGCGCCGGACCAGGCCACGGCCGACAGCAGCGAGGCGGCGGTCACCAGTGCCAGGCCGGCGGTGAAGAGCCGTCGGCGGCCGAACATGTCGGCCAGGCGGGTGCTGAGCAGCAGCATGCCGCCGAAGCTGATCAGGAACGCGGACATGACCCACTGCACTGTCCCCGTGGACAGGCCCAGGCCACGTTGGATGCTCGGAATGGCGACGTAGACGATGGTGCTGTCTACTGTCACCATCAGGAACGAGGCGCCGAGCGCGCCGAGGGCCAACCGTTGACGTCTGCCGAGCCGCACCGCCGATGGCGACGGTCCACTGAAGTTGTCCACCATCCAGCCCCTTGGTTTCCCCGTGGTGCGGGAGCTAGCCGCATCCGTAAGCGGCAGACGTGCCGCGGGTCTGACCGGCCCACGACGGGCCACGGCTACGACAGACCCGAGGTGCCACGGCCGGGGGTGTGTCTGGGCGCGTCCCCGGGCTGCCGCTGGCGCGGCGTTGCCTACAACCACTCAGTGCGGATTAAAAACTGACGTTGGGCAATGAAGATAGCAGCAGAGCCTCCCTCGCACGACCCTGCGGGCCGGAGTCGAACGACAGCGAGCACATCACAACAAGACTGCGACCATGAAGGTGGATGGTGGTGTGGTCGAAGTGCATGTTGCACGCGATTATCGACGCCGTCTTCTAACCGATTTCCGGCAGGTTGGCCGCGACGGTCACCAGTGCTCCAACGGCGTTGTGGACGGACCGGACCACTGTCGCGGGCCGCTACGCCGCCCGGCGGCCCAGCGGGTGTGGGCGACGGCTGCGGGCGTCGTCGACCGCGAGGTTCGGCCCCGGCCGTGGTGCGACTCGACCTCGGGCGGGGTCGTCGATCAGCGAGTGTCGGCTGCCGTGCTCGGCGCGGAGGCTCCGCGCCGGTGGAATCGTGCGGCGACGGGCCATCCCCGAGTCGGCCGTGGCTGAGCAGCCCTGGCCGACGGTGTCGGGCGGCTACCGGCGGCGTGTCGGATCAGCGGATGGGAAGAGCCAGCAGGATCGGCGGGTCGAGCGGCGTAATTCGTCGTAGGTGCAGGTCGACCTCTGTCGATCCCGGACGCCGGCAGATGGTCAGTGGGCCGTGCGCGCCGATGAGGGCGTCCTGGTCCTCGAAGGTGGGGCGCCAGTAGTTCTGCTCCTCGCGGAGCCGGGAGTAGGCGAGGACGTACCACTGCCCCGGTGGTGGGCTCTCCAACCGGTAGGGGCCGGGGCGTTCGAGGACGGTGCAGCTCGCTGGCCGCCCGAGTGGCACGGGGTCGCGGAAGAGTCCGATGAAGACGGTGCGCTCCGCGTTGTGGTCGGACTCGGGGGCGTGCACGGTGCCGCGGATCGCGGTGACCGGCGGCTGGACAGTCGGTCGTAGGTCGACGGGAACCTGCGGGGTCACCCCTCCCAGCCTGCGGAACGTGCTCGGCGAGACGCCGACGCTGCTGCTGAACCGGGAGCTGAAGGTGCCCACGCTGGCGTAGCCGACCTCATGGGTGATCTCGGTGACGCTCAACGAGGTGGACAGCAGGAGTTGTTTGGCGCGGTGCAGCCGCATGACCATGAGGAAGCGCCCCGGAGAGATGCCGGTGGTCCGTTGGAAGATCCGGGTGAAGTGGAACTTGCTGAACATCGCGGTCCTGGCCATGCCGTCCACGGTGTGCTCTTCGGCAAGATCCTCCCGAATTGACCTGATGACTCGACCGACGGCTCTCTGGATAGAGTCTTCCATCGCATCCCCCAATCCGATGGTTGGTGCGCGTGTGACACAGGATTTCGTGGCGGTGACTCGACCTGTCAGGTCTAGCGTGTGGCGATACGCGTTCCGCTTGCCGCCGGGTTGTTAAGCCGGCGGCAATTGCGTGTTTAAGAACTGACAGGGATAGACATAGGGAAATGATTGGCGACGGTGGGCTTATGTTAGCCCGCACCGGACCGGCAATCAATACACATATTTCCCCAGGTGGAGATACAGTTTCGTTAGGAGACTGGTCAGGGGTGACGAAAATGGACGCTTGCCCCGTATGTGATGACAGTGGTATGTGTTGCCGGGCAATGTCTGACTGTTCGATCCGGTTTGTCGGTTGACGACCTGGTCGGCCTGGTGGAAAAGGGGCGATCCGTCGTCCCGTCCAGTGGACGGAACGGTTGCGGACGGATTTCCGACGCTGTGTCGGGTGAAATCCGGGTCAACCGGGTGCTATGACTGTCGGGTTCGGGCGAACTGGCCCGGCGACCGTCCCGAGCCGGCCGGCCCCCGGTACGCCTGGGCGATGTCCAGCCAGCGGTCGGCCTCGCTGCCGACCGCCCGCAGGGCCAGGTCGTCGCGGTGCCGGCGGCGGGTGGTGAGCAGGCAGAAGTCCTCGGCCGGGCCGCTGATCCGCTGCTCGGCGTCCTCCGGGCCGAACGTCCAGGCCGCGCCGGAAGGGGCGGTGATCTCGAACCGGAACTCGACGTCCGGCGGCGTCAGCCCGCGCGCCAGGTACCCGAAGTCCCAGGTCCGGACGGCGAACGCGACCAGGTGGCCGAGGCGGTCGGTGGGGGTGCGGTGCACTCCCAGGGCGTCCGCGACGTCCTGGCCGTGCCCGAAGACCTCCATCATCCCGGCCGCCGCGAGCACCGGTGCCGGCAGTGCGCGTACCAGCCACGGCACCGGCTGGCCGGGCGGCACCGCGGCGAGCGCCTTCTCGGCCGTGGCCCGCTCGGCACGCCAACGGGACAGCAGGACCGCGGGCGGCTCGACGACGAACTCGGCCATGGCGGCCGCCACGTTGGCGTCGAAGTCGTCGCTGAGTCGGGAGGTCACCTGCTGGAACATGGCCGGCTGCGCGGCGGCCAACCCGGCGAGTCGGAAGGTCGCCGCCAGGTGGGCGATCTGGTGCCGGATCGCCCAGCCGGGCGCCGGGGTGGGAGTGTCCCACCGGTCCGCGTCCAGCTCCGAGACCAGGGCGTCCAGGGCCTCGCTCTCCGCGGTGAGATCGGCGATCACGTCGGGTGCCTGGGTCACGTCGTACCCTCTTCCTGATAGTCGTCACGGGGCGGGTGCCTGTTCGACGGTCAGCGACACGGTGTTCCGACCGGCTGGCCGCACATTTACCAATTTATGCACATCGATGCGTGGTCCGGGTGCGGAAACTGCCGCGGCCGTTGCGAGAGGCCAGTAAAGCTGAGCTCAATGTGTCGGTAACTCCTGTGGCGCATGATCTACGTCGAATAGACTTTCCGAGTGTGCCCCAGTCGGCGACAGTATTCCTTCTCTGTTCGTGCCGTCACTCGACCAGCCCTCGACCGGCGATTACGGTCGGTGTGTCGACGCCACCAATACGGGCCGTGATTTACAGTGATCAGGAGATCGCGCAGAGCAACCAGGAAGTAGGCGATCGCCCCCCGCTGCCCCTAGCCTCGGCTCATCCGGGTCCACCGGACAAGGACACGGACGCCCCCGGCGTCCGTCTTCCGTGGGGAGAGCCGATGGCAGGCATGTGGCGCACCCTCCGTGCAAGCCTCATGACGCCGGACACCGTCGAGACGACGATGAGCCGGCGGGGATTCCACGTCAAGGACGAGGCCACCCGGCGCCGGCTGGAGTCCGTCGGCGCCAGCTTCCTCACCGGCTTCCGGGCCGCGGTGGAGGCCCGGGAGGACGCCGACATCGACCGCCTGGAGCTGATCGAGCGGCAGTTCCGTGGATTCGCCTACGAGGGCGCCGCCATGGGATACGCCATCCTGGACGGTGTCGCCCCCGGTGGCGACCGCACCGGCCGCTTCCTGACCGGCTTCGGAGAGCCGCACGTCTACATGGCCTACGTCGGGATCGGCTGGGCGTACGCCAAACTGCCCCGGTGGCGCTGGCGCGCCGTCCAGGCGCCGGACCCGCTGCTGCGGTGGCTGGTGCTCGACGGCCTCGGCTTCCACCGCGCCTACTTCGAGACGGACCGCTTCGTGCGCCGCCAGGAGATCAAGCCGGTGGCCTGGCCCCCGGACGTGCCCGGCGACTACCCCGCGCACGCCATCGACCAGGGCATCGGGCGGGCCAGCTGGTTCGTCGCCGGCGCCGACCCCGACGTCGCGGCCGAGCTGATCAGCCGCTTCGACGAGTCCCGCCACGGTGACCTGTGGAGCGGCATGGGCCTGGCCGCGACCTACGCCGGCGGTGCCGACCCCGACGAGCTCAAGAAGCTGTACGTCCATGCCGGCCGCTACCGGCCGCAGTTGGCCCAGGGCGCGACCTTCGCCGCGCAGGCGCGACTGCACGCCGGCCTGGCCACCGAACACACGCACCTCGCCACGGGCGTCTTCTGCGGCTGCACCCCGCAGGAGGCGGCGACGATCACCGAGCGGGAGCGCGACGCCCTCCCCGCGGACGGAGTCGTGCCGGCGTACGAGATCTGGCGTCAGCGGATCCAGGCGCACTTCGCCTGACAGGTAGACCAGCGGGAAGGTGGCACGGTGGAGCGGATCACGACGGGGCCTCGTACGGCGCCCGGTGGGGCGGCGCCGGCCGCGCGCTTCACCACCTCGGTGCTCGTCCACGAGCCGGGTCGGCTGCTGGTGACCTCGGCGACCCTCGGGCCGGGGGAGGACCCGTACCTCGACGACCTGGGCGGCGGCGCGTCGCTGGTGCTCCCGGCCGCGTGCGCGCTGGAGGCGCTCGCGCAGGGGTGGACCGCGCTGACCGGTCACGTCGGGCCCCCGGTGATCGAGGCGGTCGAGTTCGGCGAGCCGCTCGTGGTGCCCCGCGACCGCGCCGTCGAGCTGCGGCTGACCGCGGTGGCCGGCCCGCAGGTCAGCACGGCCACGGTGACGCTGCACAGCGCGTACCGGGGAGGCCAGGTGGAGCACGTCCGCGCCCGGCTGCGGCACCGGGGCGCCGCCCGGGTGACCGACCCGGTGCCGGTCATGCGGCACCCGGTGGCCACCGTGCCCGTCCCGGCCGCCCTGCCGGTGCCCCCCGCGCGGCGCGTCGAGTCGACGCCGCAGTGGGCCGAACCCGTGGGTGAGCTGTACGACGCTCCACTCCGCTCCGACGGTCGGCTGCGTCGCCTGCTGCGTTACCGCGAGGTCACCGCCTCGGGCTGCGTGGCCGAACTCGCCGGAGCCGGCGCGACATGGTGGTTCGGGGCGGCCCCGCCCGAGCCACTGCTCCTCGGTGACCCCGGCCTGCGCGACGCGATCCTGCACGCCCTGCACGGGCTGGCCCCCGACGCGATCCTGCGACCGCTCGGTGTGGACCGGATCTGGCTGGCCGGCGCCGGCCCGTACGAGCAGGTGACGCTGTACGCGGTCCGCCGGGATCGGGACCGCGACGTGCACCGGTTCGACCTGGAGGTGCTGGCCGCCGGTCGGGTCGTCGAACGCTGGACCGGGCTGCGGCTGCGGCTGGCGTCGGGTGCCCGCCCGCCCGGCCCGTGGCCCGCGCACGTGCTCGGGCCGTACCTGGATCGCAGGCTCACCGAGTTGGTCGGCGTCGACGCCGCCACGGTGCTCGAACCGGGCCTGCACCGCGAGCGGCGCCGGCAGCACACCGCGCTGGCCGTGTCCCGGCTGCTCGGCGCGCGGGCCACCGTGCGGTACCGCCCCGACGGGCGGCCCGAGGTCGGCGGCGGACGCTGGGTGTCGGCGGCGCACGGCGCGGCGCACACCCTGGCGGTGGCCGCGCACACGCCGGTCGGCTGTGACCTCGAACCCGTCGCGCCGCGCTCGCGCGACGAGTGGCGCCAACTGCTCGGCGGACACCTCGCCCTGGCCGAGCTGATCGCCGCCGAGACCGGGGAGTCGCTGTCCACGGCGGCGACCCGTGTCTGGTCGGCGGTGGAGTCGCTGCACAAGGTCGGGATCACGGCGGTCACCCCGCTCACGTACGACAGGCACACCCCGGACCGGTGGGTGCTGCTCACCGCCGGCACCTGGCGGGTGGCCACCTGCGTGATGGGGCTGCGCGGCACGCCGGCGGAGCTGTCCGTCGCGGTGGCCGCGGCCGGCTGATCGACCGCCCGGATGGACGTCGCGCATCCAGTTGTGCGGTGGCCATCCCATGCGCCGCGAATGTCGTCGCACGTCCTCCCGGTTGCGTTCTTTGTGGATGTGCACAGCAAAACGCGAGATGCGGCCGCAGCGGCACGCCGACACCATTGGATTGCGTCATGACGGGGGAATGTCGCAGCGTTTCTCGCGGGCGACCGGACATTGCGCGGACGCATGCCTGCAACGCGTTTCCTGTCAATTCAATCGATCGTCGGAGGTGATGCCCGTGCCCAGGGAAACCGATACAGCGCAGGCACGGACGATGTCGCTGGAAGCGTATGCCGACACGATTCTGCCCGGTGAACGGCGATGGCCCGGGGACCGGGCCGTGGCCGGGGTCTCGCAGGGCGGCGGCGCAGTGGCCTCTGGTGCGCTGGAGGTGCTCCGCTCCGCCGAGGGGGGCATGGCGCCGGCGTTGGACATGCTGGCCGACGGTCTCAACGAGCACGCCCGGGAGTACGCCGCTGGGGCCGGGATCGCGCTGGATCCAGAGGTCCCGCCGTTCGTCTCGCTCGACTATCCGGACCGGGTGCTGCTCGTGCAGCGACTGACCGACCACGCGCACCCGGAGCGGGAGGCGTGGATCAGCCTCGCCATGTTCAGCACCATCGCCTTCGACGCCGGGGCGCACACCAACACCGTGGAGGCGCTCGACGCCGGACACGCGGGCTTGACGACGATGGGCTTCCGCCCGCCGGACTCCGACGGGCTGTGGCGGTTCCCCACGTACAGCTACGGCCGGCAGTTGGCCCAGCCCCACCCCGACACGACCCCCTCCGGGAGCCCCGCATGACGAGTTCCGAGAGCACCGACGTCCTGGTGATCGGTAGCGGCTTCGGCGGCGCCATCACGGCGTACCACCTCGCTGCCGGCGGCGCGCGGGTGGTCGTGTTGGAACGCGGCCCGTGGCTGTCCGGCGAGGACTTCCAGCACGACTTCAAGTTCGGCTCGTCGTCGACCCGGATCTTCGACTTCGTCATCGGCGACGGGATGAGCGTGCTCAGCGGCAACTGCGTGGGCGGCGGCAGCGTCGTCTACTTCGCCGCGATGCCCCGCGCCCCCCGGTTCGTCTTCGACCGCAAGGGGCGCTTCAACCACCGGATGTGGCCGGCCGCGATCTCCCGGGAGTCGCTTGAGCCGTGGTACGACCGGGTGGCCGAGGCGCTGCCCGTCACCCAGACGACCTGGGACACCGTGCCGTTCTCCGGCGGGCTGTTCGGTGCCGCCTGCCACCACGCCGGACGGACCGCGAACGCGGTGCCGGTGGCGCTCGACGCGGCCACGTGCACGAACTGCAACTGGATGATGTCCGGCTGCCGGTTCGACGCGAAGCGGTCGCTGCTGCTCAACTACCTGCCGGCCGCGGTGGCGCACGGCGCGCAGATCCGGCCGCTGCACGAGGTGCAGCACCTGTCCCGCACCGACGACGGCGGCTACCGGGTGCACTACAGCGTCCTCGACGACGTCGACTACCGGGTCGAGGTGGGCGCCGGCACGATCGACGCCAAGATCGTCGTGCTGGCCGCCGGCGCCGGGGCCACTCCGGTCATCCTCCAGCGGTCCGAGTCGACCCTCGGTGCGATGCCACACGCCGTCGGCCGGTACTTCTCCGGCAACGGCGAGCGGCTCAACACGGCGATCCTCAACGAGGACCGCGTCCGTGACGTGCTCGGCCTGACCCGGCCCGACGGCGTGCCCTACGAGGCGTACCAGATCGGCAAGGGCCCGGCCGTTGCCACCTGGGACCGGCTCGACGGGTCCCTTCCCGAATACGAGCGGTACTCCCTGGAACAGCTCTACTTCCCGCCGGGCTTCGGCACGATCCTCGCCCAGGTGCCCGACGCTGTCGGGCCCTCCTGGTTCGGCGCGGAGAAGAAGGAGCTGCTGCGCCGCTGGCAGTCCTGGTTGACCGTCTTCACGATGAGCGAGGACGACAACGAGGGGGTGTTCGGCCCACCGCCGTCCAGCGGCAACTCGATGCGGCTGTCCCAGCAGATGCTCGGACGCGGTTCGCTGCGCTACGACCCGACCGAGAACACCCTGCGTGGGTGGGCCCTCTCCGACGCCGAGGTGCGCGACATCCTCGAACGCGACGGGCTGGCCCGGGTGATGCCGTGGACCAACGACGTGGTGGGCGCGTACACGGTGCACCCGCTGGCGTCCTGCCGGATCGGCGACGACCCGGCGACCTCGGCGCTCGACGACCGGCACGAGCTGCGCGACCACCCCGGCATCTTCGTCACCGACGGCTCCGCGGTGCCGGCCGGACTGACCGTGAACCCGGCGATGACCATCGCCGCGCTGGCCGAGCGGGCAGTGCCGGGCATCGTCGAGGCGGCCCGCGCGCGTGGCGTGGACGTCCGCTACGGTGCCCCCGCGCCGGACGGGGCCACCAGCAGCCGCGACGCCATGCTGCCCCTGGTGAGCGGAGCGCGGCGGCGGTGAGCGGCCTGTACGCCCGAGTGGCCCGCCGCCCCTCCCGGGCGCACGTGCGTCGGGTCGCCCCGGTGCCGGTCGAACGGGCCGACGGCCTGGTGGCCGCGGTCTACCAGCAGGTGGAGCGCGACTTCGGCATGCTCGCCCCGCCGGTCAGCCTGCACTCGCCCGCGCCGCAGGTGCTGGCCGCGTGCTGGGTGACGCTGCGCGAGACGCTTGTCGCCGCCGGCCGGGTGGACCGGGCCACCCGCGAGACGGTGGCGGCTGCCGTGTCGGCGGCCAACTCCTGCCCGTACTGCGTGGAGGTGCACTCGGCGACGCTCGACGGCCTGCTCCGGCCGGCGAGCGACGCGCCGGACGACGCCCGCCTGGCCCGGGTGGCCGACTGGGCACGGGCCGGCACGGCACGGACGTCGGCCCGGCAGGCCGCGCCCCCGGTCGCCCACGACGAGGCCGTCGAACTCCTCGGCGTGGCACTGGCCTTCCAGTACCTCAACCGGATGGTGAACGTCTTCCTCGAACCCTCGCCGATCCCGGCCGGTGTGCCGGAGGCGTTCCGTGGCGGCGTCCGCAAGGTGTTCGGCCGGTTGATGGCCCGGGGCGCCCGGGGCGACCGACCGGCCGGCGCCGCGCTGGAGCTGCTGCCGTCCGCGCCGTCGGCGCCGGACCTCGGCTGGACCGCCGGCCACCCGATCCTGGCCGACGCGCTCGCCCGGGGTGGCGCGGCTGTCGACGCCGCCGGCCGCCGGTCGGTGCCGGAGTCGGTACGGGAGCTGGTCGTCGCCCGGCTCGACATCTGGGACGGCCTGCCGACCGGGCTCAGCCGGGCCTGGGTCGGCGACGCGGTCCGTGACCTGCCCGCCGCCGACCGGCCCGCGGGCCAGCTCGCGCTGCTCACCGCGTTCGCGGCCTACCAGGTCGACGACGAGGTGGTGGCAGGCGTGCGTGCCGGCGGGGCAGACGATCGTGCCCTGGTCGAGTTGACCGCCTGGGCCAGCATGACCGCAGCCCGCCGGGTGGTGGCCTGGGTCCCGCTCGACCCGGCCCTGCCGCCGCACCCGTCGTGACCCCCCGCCCGCCGCCGGCACCCCGCCGGCGGCGGGCGTCCGTCCTGTCCGACTCCGTCCGGGAGGAAAAATGTCCACCGTTCTGGGCTCGTTGCGCAGGCTCGCGCTGGCACCCGCGCTGAGCGAGGTCAGCTTCGCCCGCCGAGGCTTCCCCGGGCCGCCGACGCCCGCCACCGCGCGGCTGGAGGCCATTCCCCGGGCCGTCGTGTGTGGCTTCGAGTGGGGCATCGACGCTCGGGACCTCACCGAGGTGCGGCACCGCGTCGAGCTGGTCGACGAGGGCATGCGCGGCTTCGCGTACGAGGGCGTCACGATGGCCTTCACCGTGCTGGACGCGATGGGCGGTGGCCGCCGCCGACGTACCCGTGAGCTGTTGCTCGGCCCGGGGGCGCCGCACCTCTTCCTGGCCTACATCGGCATCGGCTTCGCGATGGCGCGGCTGCCCCGGCCGCTGTGGCGCAAGGTGGTGCCCGACCTGGAGCCGGGCCCGTTCCACCCGACGATGACCTGGTTGGCCGTGGACGGCTACGGCTTCGACCTGGCCTACTTCGACGCCGGCAAGTGGGTCGACGAACAGCGCGTGCCCGCGCCGTACGCCTGGCAGGGTCGGCCGGACTACTTCGGCCGGGCGGTGGACCAGGGGATCGGTCGGGCCCTGTGGTTCATCCACGGCGCCCGGGTGGACGACGTGGACGCCGCCGTGTGTCGCTTCGCCCCCGAGCGCCGGGCCGACCTCTACAGCGGCGTCGGGCTGGCCGCCACCTTCGCCGGCGGTTGCGGTGCGGCGGACCTCGCGACCCTGCGCCGCCGGGCCGGCCGGTACGCGCCGGAGTTGGCGCTGGGCAGCGTGTTCGCCATGCGGGCGCGGGTGCACGCGGGCTTCGTGCCACCGCACTCGGCGGTGGCCGCCGCGGCCCTGACCGACCTGTCCGTGCAGGCGGCCGTCGCCCTGGCCGACGACACCGCGCCGGGGGCCGACGACGGGGGGCCGAACCCACCGTACGAGATATGGCGGACCAACATCCGTCGGCATTTCGACGACAAGACTGTCCACGCTTCTGTGGAGTAATTCCAAACAGTTATTGACGGCGCCTGTGTAGGTCTTTATACAAAACCCTGTCCCGCCCTCTGGGACGCATTATCTAAATGTGTCATCAATTCGAGACGCGGCACGGCACAGCAATTTTCGAGTAGCCCGGGTTCTGGCGTCCTGTGAGGATCTGCTCACACGCCCCCCGCAGGGCGGACGACAGCACCGAGCCCGTCCGGGTCCCCCCGGTCGCCGGCCCGGTCGCACGTCGACCGCCTCCGGTCGGGCGGGTCGCCCGGCGAGACAGATCGAGCCGGGCGACCCGTGAACCGACCGGCCCGGGCCGGTACGCCACCGCGACGCGCGGTGGCGTCACTCCGACGAGTTCCGTCACCAAACGGGAGGTCTTGAGTTCATGTCAGCGACGTTTGGCCTGCTGCGCCGGCAGCTCGCCGGGATCATCGGCCTCACACTCGTGGTCGGAATGTTCTTCGCCGTCCGGTTGCCCAGCTCGTCCGCAGCGGAGCGGACGGACCTGTCGTCCCGGTACGCGTTCGAGCCCATGGGCATCGCGCTGCCCTCCGGAGCCGTACAACAGTCGATCCGCAAGGTGAACAAGTCCTACACCCACATCGACGCCTGGATCTCCTCCGTGGGTGCCGGCGTCGCCATGAACGACCTGGACGGCGACGGCCTGGCCAACGACCTCTGCCTGACCGATCCCCGCACCGACCAGACCGTCGTCACCCCGACGCCGGGCAAGGGCGAGGGCCGGTACCAGCCGTTCGCGCTGGACGCCGCGCCGCTGCCGATCAGTCGGATCACCGCGCCGATGGGCTGCGCGCCGGGTGACTTCAACGAGGACGGCCGGATGGACCTGCTGGTCTACTACTGGGGCCGTACGCCGATCCTCTTCCTGGCACAGGGCGGGGCGCTCGCCCTCGGCAACGCCGCCTACCGCCCCGTCGAGCTGGTGCCAGGTGTCGGCGCCGGTGAGTACAACGGCCCACTGTGGAACACCAACGCCGTGGCGATCGACGACTTCGACGGTGACGGTCACGTCGACATCTACATCGGCAACTACTTCCCGCACAGCCCCGTCCTCGACGACACCGTCGAAGGCGGAGTGGAGATGAACGACTCGATGTCCAACGGCCTCAACGGCGGCGAGGACTACGTCTTCCGGTGGACCGGTGGGTCGGCGGGTGCCGAGCCGAACGCCACCTTCCAGCTGGTGAGCAACGTGGTCCCCCGAGCCGTCTCGAAGGGCTGGGCCCTCGGGGCCTCCGCCGCCGACATCGACGGCGACCTGCTGCCGGAGCTGTACCTGGCCCACGACTTCGGCCCCGACCGGTTGCTCTACAACCGTTCCACGCCGGGCAACATCGAGTTCGCGCTGGTCGACGGGGTCCGCACCGCGAACGTTCCGAAGTCGAAGGTGCTGGGCAAGGACTCGTTCAAGGGGATGGGCGCCGACTTCGGTGACATCGACGGAGACGGCCTGTACGACCTGTTCGTCAGCAACATCACCACGCCGTTCGGCATCCACGAGAGCAACTACGCGTTCATGAACACCGCCAAGGACCACAGCGAGGTCAAGACCAGCTTCAGCAGTGGCAACGCCCCGTTCTACGACCGCAGCGCCGACCTCGGCCTGGCCTGGTCGGGCTGGGGCTGGGACGTCAAGATGGCCGACTTCGACAACGGCGGGCGGCTCGCCATCGCCCAGGCCACGGGCTTCGTCCGGGGTGAGGTCAACCGCTGGCCCCAGCTCCAGGAGCTGGCCACCACCAACGACACGCTGGTCCGCCACCCGGCCTGGTGGCCGAACGTGCGCGCCGGTGACGACGTCGGCGGCAACCAGCGGCTGCACTTCTTCGTCCGGGGCGAGGACGGTCGGTACGTCAACATCGCACCCGAGCTGGGTCTGGACATCCCCGTACCCACCCGAGGGCTGGCCACCGGCGACTCCGACGGGGACGGCCGGCTCGACCTGGCGGTCGCCCGACAGTGGGCGGAGCCCATCTTCTACCGCAACACCAGCCCGAACGCGGGTGCCTTCCTCGGCCTGCGGCTGACCCACGAGTCCGCCGACCCGGCCGGCCGCGGCTCGCCGGCTGTCGGCGCCCAGGTCGCCGTCACCATGCCCGACGGCCGCACGCTCGTCTCCAAGGTCGACGGCGGCGGTGGGCACTCCGGCAAGCGCAGCAACGAGGTGCACATCGGGCTCGGCGCCGACGTCACCGGGCCGGTGAAGGTCACCCTCTGCTGGCGCGACCGTACCGGACAGATCCGTAAGCAGGACCTTCAGCTGACCCCGGGTTGGCACGACGTGCAGCTCGGCTCGCAGGCCAACGAGAGGTAATGGACATGGCCGAGACCCAGACCATCCCCGTCCGCCACGACGCCAAGATCACGACTGCGCTGCGCCGCTTCGCCATGTCGATCACGATCTTCAACATCGTCGGCTACGTCTACCTGGGCTTCGAGCAGCCCTGGCTGTGGCCCTTCATCGCGCTCGCCACCGGGTACACCGTCGAGATCGTGCTCGAGGCCGTCGGCGCCCGGGCCGAGGGTCGCGCGCCGCGCTTCCTCGGCGGCGGCAAGCGCGGGTTCATGGAGTTCCTGCTGCCGGCGCACATCACCTCGCTGGCCGTCAACATGCTGACCTACGTCAACGACCGGGTCTGGGTGATGATGTTCGGGGTCACCGTCGCGATCGCCGCGAAGTGGATCCTGCGGGCTCCCGTCCGAGGCCGGCTGCGGCACTACATGAACCCGTCCAACTTCGGTATCGCGGTCATCCTGATCCTGTTCCCGTGGGCCAGCATCGCCCCGCCCTACCACTTCACCGAGCACACCCCCGCGCTCGGCGACTGGCTGATTCCAGCCATCATCATCACCGCCGGGACGATGCTCAACGCCAAGCTCACCAACCGGATGTGGCTGATCCTCGGCTGGCTGTCCGTGTTCGCGCTCCAGGCGGTGGTGCGCGGGCTCATCCTCGACACCGCCATCCTGGGTGCCCTCGGCATGATGACCAGCGTGGCGTTCGTGCTGTTCACGAACTACATGATCACCGACCCGGGCACCAGCCCATCCAGCCCCGCGTCGCAGTTCGCCTTCGGTGCCGGCGTGGCCACCGTCTACGGCGTGATCACCGGCGCGGGGATCGCCTACGGGCTGTTCTTCGCCACCGCGACGGTCTGCCTCATCCGCGGCATGTACCTGTGGGCGCTGCACATCTCCAACAAGGTCCGCGAGCAGCGGGAAGCCGCCGCCGGCGGGACGGAAACCCCCGGTGGCCAGCCCGCCCCGATCGCCGCCGCCACCGGCACCGAGGCAGGCGCCGACGCCGGCACTCTCGCCACGGAGCCCAACTCGCATAAAGAGGCGGTACCGGCATGAGTCGCATCGCCGTCGTCGGCCTGGCGTGCCGATATCCCGACGCCGCGTCGCCCGGGGAACTGTGGGAGAACGCGGTCGCCGGCCGGCGGGCCTTCCGCCGCCTGCCGGACGAGCGGATGCGGCTGGCCGACTACTGGGACGCCGACCGCAGCGCCCCGGACCGGTTCTACGCGCGCAACGCGGCCGTCATCGAGGGGTACGAGTTCGACCGGGTGAAGTTCCGCATCGCCGGCAGCACGTACCGCTCCACCGACCTGACCCACTGGCTGGCCCTGGACGTGGCCGCCTCGGCACTCGGCGACGCCGGCTTCCCGATGGGCGAGGACCTGCCCCGCGAGCGGACCGGCGTGGTGGTGGGCAACACCCTCACCGGGGAGTTCGCCCGCGCCAACGTGCTGCGGCTGCGCTGGCCGTACGTCCGTCGGACCGTCGGCGCGGCCCTGCGCGAGCAGGGCTGGGACGACGACCAGCTCGGTGACTTCCTCGGCACCCTCGAACAGCGCTACAAGGCGCCGTTCCCGGAGATCGACGAGGACACCCTGGCCGGCGGACTGTCCAACACCATCGCCGGGCGGATCTGCAACTACTTCGACCTCAAGGGCGGCGGCTACACCGTCGACGGCGCCTGCTCCTCGTCACTGCTGTCGGTGCTGACCGCCTGCCGCGGCCTGGTCGACGGCGAGCTGGACGTCGCCGTGGCCGGCGGCGTCGACCTGTCGATCGACCCGTTCGAGATCATCGGCTTCGCCAAGACCGGCGCGCTGGCCCGTGGCGACATGAAGGTCTACGACCAGGGCTCCAACGGGTTCTGGCCCGGTGAGGGCTGCGGCATGGTCGTCCTGATGCGACACGAGGACGCGGTGGCGCAGGGCCGGCGCATCTACGCGTCGATCGCCGGCTGGGGGGTGTCCTCCGACGGCAAGGGCGGCATCACCCGGCCGGAGGAGGACGGCTACCGGCTGGCGCTGCGCCGGGCGTACGAGCGCGCCGGCTTCGGCATCGAGACCGTCGCCATGTTCGAGGGGCACGGCACCGGCACCGAGGTGGGTGACGGCACGGAGCTGCGGGCGCTCACCGAGGCTCGGCGCCTCGCCGGCGCCTCCGGCACGCCGGCCGCGATCAGCTCCATCAAGGCGATGATCGGGCACACCAAGGCGGCTGCCGGTGTCGCCGGCCTGCTGAAGGCGGTCCTCGCGGTGCACCACCAGATGCTGCCGCCGACCGTCGGCTGCGAGGATCCGCACGACGTGCTCACCTCGACCGAGGCGAAGCTGCGGGTGCTGCCCGCCGCCGAGCCGTGGCCGGCCGACGCGCAGTTGCGCGCCGGGATCACCGCCATGGGGTTCGGTGGGATCAACACCCACCTGGTCGTGCAGGGCGAGGACGGCGCACGCCGCCGGCCGGACGCCCGGACCCGCACGATGGCGTCCCGGACGCAGAACGTCGAGCTGCTCGCCGTGGACGCCGACACGCCGGCCGAGCTGGCCGAGCGGATCGGCGCCCTCGCCACACAGGTGATCAAGCTGTCGTACGCGCAGCTCGGTGACCTGGCCGCCGGCCTCTACCGGGAGCTGGGCGACCGGCCGTACCGGGCCGCCGTGGTGGCCCGCTCGCCGGAGGACGCCGAGCGCCAGCTGCTGCGGGTGCACGCGGCCCTACAGGCCGGGGAGACCCGGTTGTACGCCGTGGACGGCCGGGCCTTCCTCGGGCACGCCCGAGGCTCCGCCCGGATCGGTTTCCTCTTTCCCGGGCAGGGCACGGGTCGTGGCCGGCCGGCGCAGGCGCTGCGTCGCCGGTTCACCCAGGCCGAGCGGATCGTCACCGAGGCGGCGCTGCCCACCGGCGACGTGGTGGCCACCGAGGTCGCCCAGCCCCGCATCGTCACCGGGTCGGTCGCCGGGCTGAGCGTGCTCTCCGCGCTCGGCATCGAGGCCGACGTCGCCGTGGGGCACAGCCTCGGCGAGCTGACCGCACTGCACTGGGCCGGGGCGATGGACCTGTCGTCGGTGCTGCGGATGGCCGCCACGCGGGGCCGGACCATGGCCGAGCACGGTCGCCCCGACGGGACGATGGCCGGTATACCGGCCGACCCGGAGACCGTACGTCGGCTCCTCGGCGAGGACCCCGTGGTCATCGGTGGCTACAACAGCCAGCGGCAGACCGTGGTCTCCGGCGCGGTCGAGGCGGTCGACCGGGTGCTGGCGCGAGCCGAGGCGGCCGGCGTGGCCGGCAAACGGCTGCGGGTCTCGCACGCCTTCCACTCGCCCCTGGTCGCCGAGGCGGCCGAGGCGTTCGGCGGGTACCTCGCCGGTGAGCGGTTCGACCCGCTGCACCGGCAGGTGATCTCCACCGTGACCGGCGCCGAGCTGCCGTCGGACACCGACCTCGCCGCCCTGCTGCGCAACCAGATCACCGATCCGGTGCTGTTCACGCAAGCCGTCGCGTTGGCCGCCAAGGAGGTGGACCTGTTCGTCGAGGTCGGCCCGGGACGCATCCTGTCCGACCTGGCCCGCACCGACGTGTCGGTGCCGGCGGTGGCACTCGACACCGATGACGAGACGATGGCCAGCGTGCTGCGGGTGGCCGCGGCGGCGTACGTCGTCGGTGCCGCCCGGGTGCACCCGCAGCTCTTCGACGGCCGGCTGGTCCGGCCGCTGAAGGACGTCGAGCAGTTCACCTTCTTCACCAGCCCCTGCGAGACGGTGCCCGAGGTGGCGCTGCCGGAGTCGCAGCAGCGGGCCGTCGAGGTCGCCGCGCCGCTGCCCGGTGGCGCGCCCACCGGCGAGTCGGCGTCCCTGACGCTGCGCCAACTCGTCGCCGAGCGGGCGGAGCTGCCACTGGACATGGTCGGCGAGGACAGCCGACTCCTCGACGACCTGCACCTCAGCTCGATCACGGTCAGCCAGGTGGTCAACCAGGCCGCCGAACGGCTGGGCGTACCCCCGTCACGGCTGCCCACCAACGTCGCCACGGCGACCGTACGGGAGGTCGCCGAGGCGCTGGAGACACTGATCGGCACCGGCCTGATCGAGGATGCGTCGCAGCCGACGTCGGTGGCCGGTGTGGCCACCTTCATCCGGGCGTTCGCGGTCGACCTGGCCGAGACACCCACGCCGGTGCCCGGCCCGGCCGAACCGGCCGGCAGGTGGCAGCTCTTCGGCGCGCTCACCGATCCACGCGCCGAGCAGGCCCGCCAGGCGTTGGCCAACGGCGGCGTGGGCGGCGGCGTGCTGGTCTGGCTGCCGGCGGACTGCCCGCCGGAACAGCTCGAACCGGCCCTGCAGGGGGCCCGGGCGGTGCTGGCCGGCGGCACGACCGACCGCTTCGTGGTGGTGCAGCACGGCCTCGGGGCCAGCGGGCTGGCCCGCACCCTGCGGCTGGAGGCGCCCCAGATCAGGACCACGGTGGTGCACCTGCCGCCCGGGTTCGACGCCGCCGAGCGGGTGCTGGCCGAGGTCGCCGCGACCGAGAGCTACCGCGAGGTCCACTACGACGCCTCGGGCACCCGCCGGGAGCAGGTCCTGCGGGCCCTGCCGATCGCGCCGGGCCGCACCGAGGCCCCGCTCACGACCGGGGACGTGCTGCTGGTCACCGGTGGGGGCAAGGGCATCACCGCCGAGTGCGCCCTCGCCCTGGCCGTCGACGCCGGGGCCCGACTGGTGGTGCTCGGCCGGTCCGACCTGGCCGGCGACGCGGAGCTGTCGGCCAACCTGGAGCGCTTCGCCGCCTCCGGGGTCGAGGCCCGGTACTTCCAGGCCGACGTCACCGATCCGGTGGCGGTCCGGGCCGCGGTCGACGAGGCCCAGCGCCTGCTCGGCCCGGTCACCGCCGTGCTGCACGGCGCCGGGCGCAACGAGCCGGCCGCGCTGACCTCCCTGAGCATGGACGACTTCCATGGCGCCCTCGCACCCAAGGTCGGTGGGCTCACCAATGTGCTGGACGCGGTCGACGCCGACCGGCTCAAGCTGCTGGTGACCTTCGGCAGCATCATCGGTCGGGCCGGGCTGCGGGGCGAGGCGCACTACGCCACCGCCAACGACCGGCTCGCCGAGCAGACCCGCCGATTCGGCGCCGCCCACCCGGACTGCCGTTCCATCTGTCTGGAGTGGTCGGTCTGGTCGGGCGTCGGCATGGGGGAGCGGCTGTCCGTCGTCGAGTCGTTGACCCGCGACGGCATCACCCCGATCACCCCCGACGAGGGCGTGGCGCTGCTGCGCCGGCTGGTCACCGACCCGGACACTCCGCCGGTGGTGGTGGCCAGCGGCCGGGCCGACAGCCTCGACACGCTCCGGTTCGAGGAGCCGGAGCTGCCGCTGCTGCGCTTCGTGGACCGGCCCCAGGTCCGCTACCACGGGGTCGAGCTGGTCACCGACGTCGAGCTCACCGCCGGCAGTGACCTGTACCTGCCCGACCACCTCCTCGACGGCAACCTGCTCTTCCCGGCGGTCTTCGGCATGGAGGCGATGGCGCAGGCGGCCATGGCCGTCACCGGCCGCGACGAGACACCTGTCATCGAGCAGGCCCGGTTCAGTCGACCGATCGTGGTGCCGCCGCACGGCAGCACCACCATCCGCATCGCGGTGCTCGTCACCGCCGACGACACCGTGCGCGCGGTGATCCGCGCCTCGGACACCGGGTTCGCCGCCGACCACTTCGAGGCGACGCTGCGCTTCGCCGAGACCCCGGTGCCGACCGGACCGCCGGAGCAGGTCACCGACGACCTGCCGCCGGTGCCGCTCGACCCGGCCCGCGACCTGTACGGCGGCACCCTCTTCCAGGGGGCACGCTTCCAGCGGCTGCGCGGGTTCCACCGGGCCGCCGCCCGGGACGTCGACGCCGACCTGGCGGCCGAGCCCGGTACGGACTGGTTCAGCGCGTACCTGCCGGGCACCCTGCTGCTCGGCGACCCAGGGGTCCGCGACGCGCTGATGCACGGCAACCAGGTCTGCGTCCCGGATGCCACCCTGCTGCCGGTGGCGATCGAGCGTCTGTACCCGGCCGGTCCGCGGCTGGGCACCGAAGGCTCGCTGCGCTACTGCGCCACCGAGCGGGAGCGCGACGGCGACACCTACGTCTACGACATCGCGCTGCGAACCGGCTCGGGCGAGGTCGTCGAGCGGTGGGAGGGCCTGCACCTGCGGGCCGTACGGAAGAAGGACGGCCGGGGTCCCTGGGTGGCGCCGCTGCTCGGCTCCTACCTGGAACGGACCCTGGGTGACCTGATCGGCGCCACGGTGGCCGTCGCCGTCGAACCGGACGCGGAGGCCGGCGACGGCGACCGGGACGCCCTGGCGGTCGGTCGCGCCCTCGGGCACGCCGTGTCGCTGCGCTACGACGGCAACGGACGTCCGGAGAAGGTCGGCGACCGCTCGGTGGCGGTCTGCCACGGCGCTGGCCTCAGCCTCGCCGTGGCGGCCACCGCCCAGATCGGCTGCGACGTGCGGCCGGTGCCGGCGCGTTCGGCCGACGAGTGGTCGGCGGTCCTGGGCCGGCGCGGGGCGCTGCTCGACCAGTTGGTGGACGGCTCCGGTGAGGACCGGGACGTCTCCGGGGCCCGCATCGAGGCGGTCCTGGCCTGCCTGCGTCAGATCGGTCTGCCGGAGCACGCGCCGGTGGCGTTGACCCCGGTCCGGCGCGACGGCTGGGTGGTCTTCGCCTCGGGTCCGGTGCGGGTGGCCACCCTCGCCACCACCGTGGGTGACACGGCCGCGCCGGTCCTCCTGGCCGTCCTCACCGATGGCTGGTCATGACATGGAGGACTACTTCGAGTACCGGCACACGGTGGGCTTCGAGGAGACCAACCTCGTCGGAAACGTCTACTACGTCAACTACCTGCGGTGGCAGGGACGGTGCCGGGAGATGTTCCTGTACCACAAGGCGACCGACGTCCTCGACGACCTGCGCGCCGACCTGAAGCTGTTCACGTTGAAGGTGGACTGCGAGTTCTTCGCGGAGATCACCGCCTTCGACCAACTGGCCATCCGGATGCGGCTGGTCGAGCTCACGCAGACCCAGATCGAGTTCAGCTTCGACTACGTCCGGCTGCACGCCGAGGGCGAGGTGCTGGTCGCCCGCGGCCGGCAACGGGTGGCCTGCATGCGCGGGCCGAACAGCCGCACCAGCCCTACCCGGGTTCCGGATTCGTTGGCCCGGGCACTGGGTCCCTACCGGGCACGGACGGCGTAGCGACACACGGGAGGTACACGTGAACGTCCAGTCAGAGTCCGTCGTCGAGCCGTCCGATCCCGTCCAGCTGCGCCGAGCGTTCGGCTCGTTCGCCACTGGCGTGACCGTGGTGACCGTCGGAGGCGACTGTCCACACGGGATGACGGCGAACTCGTTCACGTCGGTGTCCCTCGACCCGCCCATGGTGCTCGTCTGCGTCGACCAGCAGGCGATCATGCACGGCAGTCTGCTGGAGCGCGGCCAGTTCGGAATCTCCGTGCTGGCCGCGCACCAGGAGCCGGTGGCCCGGCACTTCGCGAACCGGCGTCGCCCGTTGGGCGCCGCCCAGTTCGACGCCGTCGACTGGTTCGCCGGCCAGGCCACCGGCGCACCACTGATCACCGGGGCGCTGGCGCACTTCGAGTGCGAGCTGTGGCGGTCCTACGAGGGCGGTGACCACACCATCTTCGTGGGCAACCTGCTGGCGGCGCGCCGCGAGCCGGAGGGGGACGGCGTGCTGTTCGTCCACGGCCGGTTCCGGCAGCTCACCCCGGACCGGGCCGACCCGGCCGACGGCGTGCCCGCGTGGCACGCCACGGCCCGAGGAGGGGTGACGGGATGACGACGACACCGATCCGCCGCGTACCGGCGGGTCCGACCGGCCCGGCGATGCTGCGCACGCTCTGGCAGCTCGCCCGGGACCGGCTGGGCCTCATGCGGACGGCGGCGAGCTACGGCGACGCCGTCCGGCTCGGACCGAGTTTCAAGACGATGAACTTCTTCAACCACCCCGACCACGCCAAGCACGTGCTGGCCGACAACAGCCAGAACTACCACAAGGGCGTCGGGCTCGCTCAGGCCCGGCGGGCCCTCGGCGACGGCCTGCTCACCAGCGAGGGTGAGCTGTGGCGCAAGCAGCGCCGGGTGATCCAGCCGGCGTTCCAGGCCAAGCGGATCGCCGCGCAGGCCGGCGTGGTGGTCGAGGAGGCCGACCGGCTGGTCGGACGGCTGCGCGCGCACCGCGACGGCGCCCCCGTCGACATCATCCAGGAGATGACCGGGCTGACCCTCGGAGTGCTGGGTCGCACCCTGCTCGACAGTGACCTCAGCGGGCACGGCTCGGTGGGGCACTCCTTCGAGGTCATGCAGGACCAGGCCATGTTCGAGATGGTCACGATGGGCTCGGTGCCGACCTGGCTGCCGCTGCCCCACCAGCTCCGGTTCCGGCGTGCCCGACGGGACCTGCAACGCATCGTCGACGCCCTGGTCGCCGAGCGGCGGGCACGTGGCGAGGCGGGTGACGACGCGTTGACCCGACTGATCGTCTCCACCGGGCAGGAGGCCGATCCCCAGGTCGGCCGGCTGCGGATGCGCGATGAACTGGTCACCCTGCTGCTGGCCGGGCACGAGACGACGGCCAGCACGCTGGGCTGGACCTTCCACCTGCTCGACAAGCACCCGGAGGTGCGCGAGCGGGTCCGCGCCGAGGCGGTGGAGGTGCTCGGCGACCGGCTGCCGGTGTTCGAGGACCTGGCCCGGCTGCGGTTCATCGGTCAGGTGATCAGCGAGGCGATGCGGCTCTACCCTCCGGTGTGGATGCTCTCCCGCATCGCCCAGGGGCCGGACGTGATCGGCGGGTACGACGTGCCGGCCGGCGCAGACGTGTTGATCTGCCCGTACACCCTGCACCGCCACCCGGACTTCTGGGAGGAGCCGGAGCGGTTCGACCCCGACCGGTTCGACCCGTCCCGATCCGGCGGCCGGCCACGGTACGCGTACGTGCCGTTCGGCGCTGGACCCCGGTTCTGCGTCGGCAACAACCTGGGGCTGATGGAGGCCACGTTCGTGATCGCCATGGTCGTGCGGGAACTGCGGCTCACCGGCGACCCGGCGTACCGGGTGATTCCCGAACCGATGCTGTCGCTCCGGATCCGGGGTGGCCTGCCGATGCGGGTCACGGCGGAGGACGCCGCGGGGACGCGCCGGTGAGCGGCGCGGGCTTCGCCGAGGTCAAGCACGTGCCGGTGAACCAGGCCGTCCGGGACTACCTGGTGCGGTCCAGCTCACCGCCGGAGGAGGCCCTGAGCGGGTTGGTCGACTCCACCCGCGGGGTGGGCGAGGCGGCCGGGATGATGGTGCCGGTCGAGCAGGCCGCGCTGCTGACCATCCTGACCCGGCTCGTCGGTGTGGGCACGGCGGTGGACATCGGGACGTTCACCGGGTTGTCGGCCCTGGCCATCGCTCGCGGGCTCGCCCCGGGCGGCCGGGTGGTGACCTGCGACGTCACGGATCAGTGGATCGACCTCGCCCGCTCCCACTGGGAGCGGGCCGGTGTGGCCGACCGGATCGAGTTCCGGCTCGGCTCGGCGGCCCGGACCCTGCGGTCGATGCCCACCGACACGGTCGTCGACCTGGTCTTCATCGACGCCGACAAGATGAACTACCCCACCTACTACGAGGCGGTGGTGCCGATGCTGCGGCCCGGCGGCCTGCTGCTGGCGGACAACGTCCTGCTCGACGGGTACGTGCTGGCCCCGGAGCTGGCCGAGCCCGGCCTGCCCCGGCGGGCCGCGCAGACGCTGCGCGCGTTCAACGCCACGCTGGCCGCCGACGAGCGGTTCGAGACCGTCATGTTGCCGATCGCGGACGGACTCACCATCGCCCGACGCCGTTGAGGCATCCGCAACCGACCCCGGCCCTGGTGGGCGCGGGGTCGGTTGCGTGCGCGGGCGCCGGCGTCCCGGAATCGGCGTGGGTCCTGCCCCGGAGTCGGCGTCGGCGTGGATCCCGACGCGGCCCGGACACGACGACGCGGATCCACCCCCGAGGGTGGATCCGCGATGTCCGACCGGTTCCGGTCAGGCGGGATTCGCCGCCTGCGCGTCCTGCCCGGGTCGGCTGGCGGCCACGACCGCCGCCGTGAAGGCGGTCAGGTCCGGATCCTCGAAGAGGAGCCCGACGTCCACCACCACACCGAGTTCGTCCTCGATGCGCGTGATGATGCGAACCGCCGAGATGGACTGTCCCTGCAATTCGAAAAATGTCGCCTCCGGTCGATCCGGTGGCATGCGTAGAACGTCGCTCCAGATCGCCGCGACACACTTTTCGACCGTCGACCGACGCAAATCGTCCTGATCGATATCCGTCATTCGCAGTGCTCCCCTCCTGGCCGGGTCCGGCACCCGTGGCCGGCCGGTCACGGGTACCGGACTGCGGCAGGCACGCCGTACCGCGCTCCCATGTTGCGGGTGGTCGATGGGCAGGCGCATCCTTGCGATTGCGCGACCGTCCGGCGGCGACTGGTGTGTTCGTCGACGGTGGAATTCCCGTCACCGACCCGGCGTGCTCTATTTCCGGGATCGCATTTGTTGAGAAGACCGGCTTCATTGTCACGTGCCACGATTCGACCGTGGCGATGAGCAGGGACACGACGCTGGCCGGTACGCCCGAGACGGGTGCCGACCCCGTCCGCACGTCCTGGGCACAGGACGGCATGTGGCTGCTAGACCACCTCGCCCCGTACCGGGGCGTGCACCGGATCGTCCGGACCTGGCGGGTCGACGGGACGGTCGACGCGGAGGCGCTGCGGGTGGCGTGGCGCACGGTGCTGGGCCGGCACGAGGTGCTGCGGACCCGGCTGGCCGAGGTGGACGACCGGCCGATGCCGGTCGTCACCGCCGACCCCGAGGGCGCCTTCGTCCACGTCGACCTGACCCACCTGGCCGGTGCCGAGATCGACCGCCGCGCCGACCGGGTCTGCGCCGCGGCCGCCGCCGCCCCGGAGCACGCCACCGACGGCCCGCTGGCGCGACTGACGCTGGTGCGGACCGGCCGCACCGCGTACCGGCTGGTGTTGGCGCTGCACCGCGCCGTGGCCGACGACCGGTCGGTCTCCGTGCTCGTCGACGAGCTGTCCACTTGCTACGCCGCCGGTGCGCGGCCGGCGCCGGCGCGTCCGGTGCCGCTGCCCCCGGCTCCCCGCTACGCCGACTACGCCCGCTGGCAGCGCGAGCTGGTCGCCGGGCCGGTCGGCCGGCGGCTGCTGGACTGGTGGACCGACACCCTCACCCCGGTGCCCCCACCGGTGACGCTGCCCGTCGACCCCGGCACCCGACCGTCGCTCCCCGCCGGCCTGGTCCCGTTCGACTGGGGCACCGAGCTGTCCGGCCGGCTCGCCACATTCTGTCGGGCCGGGGAGACCAGCCCGACGGTGGTGCTGCTGGCCGCGCTCCAGGCCGTCCTGCACCGGTACGGCGACGACGACCGGGTCAGCGTGGCGTTGCCCGTGCCGGTGCTCCCGGAGGAGTTCACCGGGCTCGTCGGCCCCTGTGACAACCTGCTGGTGCTCGTGGGCGACCTCGACGGCGCACCCACCTTCACCGAGACGGTGGGGCGCGCCGCAGCCGTGCTCCGGGCCGCCACCGCCCACGGCGAGTTGCCGTTCGCGCGGCTGGTCGGGGCGCTGCCCGTCCACCGCGACCCGGGCCGGGTCCCGTTCTGCGATGTGGTGCTGGCCGTCAACACGTCGGAGGCCGAGCTGCGGCTGGCCGGTGCCCGGACCCGAGCGGCGAAGGTGGCGGACGGCGGTCCCACCGTCGCGGACCTGGTGCTCACCGTTCGCCGGACCTGGCCCTCGGTCACCGGCACGCTCGGATTCCGGGGGGACCGTTTCGAGGCGGCCTCGGCGGCCGGGGTGCTCGGCCAGGTCCGAACGCTGCTGTCGGCCGCGCTCGACGCCCCGGACACGCCGCTGGACCGGCTGCCGCTGGACGAGCCGACGGCAGCCGACCCGGCGCCGCAGGCCACGACCACCGACCCCCCACCCGTGTACGAGAGCATCGCCGCGCACGCCGCACGGATCCCGCAGGCGATCGCGGTGGCCGGTGTGGACGAGCGCTGGACGTACGACGAGTTGGAGCGCCGCGCGGCGTCCCTGGCCGCCCACCTGAGCGCGCTGCCCGTCGTCGGCGCGCCGGTTGTCGTCCGGATGGCGCCCGGTCCGTGGCAGCTCGCCGCGTCGCTGGGCGTCCTGCGCGCCGGCGGCCACGTGGTGTGGTTCGGTGCCGGCGACGCGGGGGAGCGGGGTCGGGCGGTGCTGGCCGAGATTCTGCCGGCCTGCCTCCTGCGGATGGGTGAGGATCCGGGTGACGACCTGGCCCGCTGGTTCCGGGACGAACTCAACGGCCGGCTGATCGACGTGACAGCCCTCCCGGACCAGCCGAGCGTCGCGCGGGCCGTCGACCTCGGCCAGCCGAGCGCCGTGGCCGCCGTCGGCCCGGGCCAGCCGAGCGCCGTCACGGCAGCCGACCCGGGCTCGTGGACCGCCTACGTCGCCTACACCTCCGGCTCGACCGGCCGGCCCAAGGGCATCGCCCAGACCCACCGGGCGCTGGCCCAGTTCGTCGGGTGGATGGCCGACGCGTTGGAGCTGGGCCAGGGCGCCCGGGTGGCCCAGTGGGTCACACCGGAGCATGACCCGAGCATCTGCGAGGTGTTCGCCACGCTCGTCGGCGGCGGCACGTTGCACCCGGTGCCGGAGCGGATCCGCGTGCACCCCGAGAAGTTCGTCGACTGGCTGGTGCGGGAGCGGATCACCTTCCTGCAGACCGTGCCGAGCTTCGCCCGGGAGCTGCTGGCCGTCGTCGCGGCCCGGGAGCCGGCCGACCGGCCCACCGGCCTGGCCCGGCTGGTGCTCATGGGCGAGGCGTTGTCGGGCGAACTCGTCGACGGGTTCCGCCGTGCCCTGCCGGCCACCCGGCTGACGAACATGTACGGCCCGACCGAGACGATCGCGGCCACCTGGCACGACATCACCGGCCCGGTGCCGGCGACCGTGCCGATCGGCCGACCCATTCCGGGGCGGCAGGTGCTGGTCCTCGACGAGGCGGACCGGCCCTGCCCGACCGGCGTCACCGGTGAGATCGTGGTGCGCAGCCGGTACGTCTGCGACGGCTATGTCGGCGCCGACGGGCCTGGGCCAGCCTTCCGGCCACCCTCCGGCCACCTCGACGACGACACCGGCCCGCGGTGGTACCGCACCGGTGACCTCGCGCGGCGGCGGTGGGACGGCCTGCTGGAGTTCCGGGGGCGCGGCGACCAGCAGGTCAAACTCCTCGGCTCACGGGTGGAGCTGGCCGAGGTCGAGGCGGCGCTGGCCGCGCACGACGGGGTGACGGAGTGCGCGGTGGTTCCGGTGACCGACCGGGACGGGTTGGTGGTCCGGCTCGCGGCGTACGTCGTACCGCGTCGCGGGCCCGACGGCGGCCCGCTCGGCGGGGTCGGCGAGTGGCGGGCGCACCTGCGCCGGCGGTTCGGCACCGCGATGGTGCTCGTCTCGTTCGAGTCGGTGCCCGGCCGGTTGCCCCGCACGGTGGCGGGCAAGGTGGATCGCCGCCGGTTGTCCGCACCGAGGCCGTCGACGGACCGTAGGGCACCGACCGGCCCGGTGGAGCAGGCGCTGGCCGAGATCTGGTCGGACCTGCTCGGTGGAGGGCGGTTCGACGCCGAGTCGACGTTCTTCGCCGCCGGTGGGGACTCCCTGCTCGTCCCACCGCTCGTGGCGCGGATCCGGCGACGCCTCGGCGTCACGGTGGCGCTGCGGGACTGCTTCACCCACAACACGTTGGCCGGCATGGCCGCCCTGATCGAGGCGGCGCGCGTGGCCCACGACCGTTCGATACCAGCGGAATCGGCAGACCTGAGTGCTGTCACGGACGCGATGGAGTGAGTGCATTGACGTTGGCCAGAACCACGCAGGCGGTGGCAATCACGGGCGAGGACCTCGACATCCCGGGGGTGCGACGGGTCGCAGAGGAGGGCGCACCCATCGAGGTGGCGGCGTCGTCGCTGGCCCGAGCGGGCAAGAGCCGGATGCTGTTCGAGGACATCGTGCGCCAGGACGTGCCGGTGTACGGGGTCACCACCGGCTACGGCGAGATGATCTACATGCTGGTGGACACGGCCAAGGAGGTGGAGCTGCAGACCAACCTGGTTCGCAGCCACGCCGCCGGGGTGGGTCCGTTGTTCGCCCAGGACGAGGCGCGGGCCGTGGTGACCGCCCGGCTCAACGCGTTGTCCAAGGGGCACTCCGCGGTCCGCCCGGAGCTGTTGGAGCGGCTGGCGCTCTACCTCAACCTCGGCCTGACCCCGGCCATCCCGGAGATCGGCTCCCTCGGTGCCAGTGGTGACCTGGCGCCGTTGGCGCACATCGCCTGCACCGTGATCGGTGAGGGCTACCTGCTGCGCGACGGCCGGCGGGTGCCCACCGGCGAGGTGCTGCGCGAGCACGGCATCGAGCCGATGCAACTGCGCTTCAAGGAGGGCCTGGCACTGATCAACGGCACCTCCGCCATGACGGGCCTCGGCGCGCTGGTCGTGGGCAGGTCGATGGACCAGGTCCGGCAGGCCGAGATCGTCACCGCCCTGGTGATCGAGACGCTGCAGGGATCCACCAGCCCGTTCCTGGCCGAGGGGCACGACGTGGCCCGGCCGCACCAGGGCCAGATCGACAGCGCGGCGAACATGCGGACCCTGATGCGCGGCAGCGCGCTCACCGTCGAGCACCGCCAGCTGCGCAGCCAGCTCCAGGAGGGCAAGCAGGACGGCGTCGACGTCCAGCGCACCGACGTGTACATGCAGAAGGCGTACTCGCTGCGGGCCATCCCGCAGGTCCTCGGCGCGGTACGGGACACCCTGTACCACGCCACCAACAAGCTGAACATCGAGTTGAACTCGGCGAACGACAACCCGCTCTTCTTCGAGGGGCACGAGGTCTTCCACGGGGCCAACTTCCACGGTCAGCCGATCGCGTTCGCGATGGACTTCGTGACGATCGCCCTCACCCAGCTCGGCGTCCTGTCCGAGCGCCGCACCAACCGGCTGCTCAACCGGCACCTCAGCTACGGTCTGCCCGAGTTCCTGGTCACCGGCGACCCGGGTCTGAACAGTGGCTTCGCCGGTGCGCAGTACCCGGCCACGGCCCTGGTCGCCGAGAACCGCACGATCGGCGCGGCGAGCACCCAGAGTGTGCCGTCCAACGGCGACAACCAGGACGTGGTGAGCATGGGCCTGATCGCCGCCCGCAACGCCCGTCGGGTGCTCGCCAACAACCAGTACATCCTGGCGGTGGAGCTGCTCGCCGCCGCCCAGGCGGTGGACATCTCGAAGCGACGCGCCGGCCTCAGCCCCGCCTCCGCCGCGGCGTACGAGTTCGTCCGGGGCATCGCGCCGACCCTCGACCGGGACCGCTTCATGGCCGACGAGATCGAGCAGGTCGGCGCCGCGCTGAGCCGGGGCGAGTTGGTCGCCGCCATCGGGCAGAGCGATGTCGAACTGCGCTGAGCGCGGACGTACGCCGAGTAGGGAGATCCGATGACGGACAACGAGTACGACTACGACGTGGTGGTGGTCGGCGGTGGACCCTGCGGCTCCACTATCTCCACCCTGGTGGCCATGCAGGGCCACCGGGTGCTGCTGCTGGAGAAGGAGCGGTTCCCGCGCTACCAGATCGGGGAGTCGCTGCTGCCGTCGACCGTGCACGGCATCTGCCGCATCCTTGGCGTCGAGGAGGACCTGCGTCAGGCCAACTTCATGCCCAAGCGGGGCGGCACGTTCCGGTGGGGCGCCAACCCCGAGCCGTGGACCTTCTCCTTCGGCCTCTCCGCCAAGTTCGCCGGTGACTCCGCCACCGCCTACCAGGTGGAACGGATGCGCTTCGACCAGATCCTGCTGGACAACGCCCGACGCAAGGGTGTCGAGGTCCAGGAGGAGACGTCGGTGGTCGACGTGCTCACCGACGCGGACACCGACCGGGTCAACGGGGTGCTCTACGCCGGCCCGGACGGGGTACGACGTGAGGTGCGCAGCCGGTACGTCGTCGACGCCTCCGGCAACAAGAGCCGGATCCACACCCGGGTGGGCGGCCAGCGGCGATATTCCGAGTTCTTCCGCAACCTGGCCCTGTTCGGCTATTTCGAGGGGGGCAAGCGGATGCCCGCCCCGAACCGGGGCAACATCCTCGCCGTCGCGTTCGACGCCGGCTGGTTCTGGTACATCCCCCTCACCGAGGAGCTGACCAGCGTCGGCGTGGTGCTCATGCCCGAGGCGTTGGACCGTGCGCGGGGCGACCGGGAGCAGGCTCTGCTCGACCTGATCCAGCAGTGCCCGATGATCGCCGACTACCTCTCCGACGCCCGCCGGGTCACCGAGGGCCCGTACGGCGAGGTCCGGATCCGCAAGGACTATTCGTACATCCAGGAGAAGTTCTGGCGGCCCGGCCTGGTCCTGGTCGGCGACGCGGCGTGCTTCATCGACCCGGTCTTCTCCTCGGGCGTGCACCTGGCCACCTACAGCGCTCTGCTGGCCGCCCGGTCGATCAACACGGCGCTGCGGGGAGGGCTCGACGAGACGACCTGCTTCGAGGAGTTCGAGGTGCGGTACCGGCGCGAGTACGCCCGGTTCCACGACTTCCTGGTCGCCTTCTACGACATGCACCAGGACGAGACCTCCTATTTCTGGAAGGCGAAGAAGGTCACCAACAACACGGTCTCCGAGATGGAGTCCTTCGTGGAACTCGTCGGCGGCGGCTCCTCCAACGAGGCCGCCCTCGTCTCCTCCGGCGCGTACGCCCGGGGCCGCGACGAGGCGTACCACGAGCTCGCCGATCTGGTGGCGCAGCCGGTGCAGGAGGCCGGGGAGGACCGCGACCTGCTGAATTCCGCCCTGGCCCGGTCGGTGTCCAAGGAGGGCACCCGGATCCAGATCCAGGCCGAGCTCGGCGAGAGCACCGACGAGAACGTTCCGGTACGAGCCGGAGGGCTGGTGCCCTCCACCGACGGCCTGCACTGGTCGTCGCCGCAGCAGCCGGCCGGCTGATGGAAGGGAGCCCGATGACCGACACCCTGCTGCCACCGCCGACGCCGGCTGGTGACCCGACGGCCCAGACCCCGACCCGTGTCCCGCTCTCCCTGCAACAGGAGTTCCTGCACCACATCGACCACGGCGACCACACCGGGCCGTTCGGGCCGCGCTACACCATCGTCGGCGGCTGGCGGGTCACCGGCGAGCTGGATGTCGACACGCTGCGTCGGGCCCTCGACGACGTGGTGGTGCGGCACGAGACGCTGCGCACGTCGATCGTGCGCGACGGGTCGGAGGCGTACCAGCTGGTGCGCCCGCCGGCCGCGGTCCCGCTGGAGGTACGCGACCTGCGCGCCGGGCCGCAACGCGACCGCGACCTGGTCGCCGAGGACCTGGCCAACGAGATCGAGGCCGACGTGTTCGGCATCGACGAGATGCCGCTGCTGCGCGCCGTGCTCGGGCGCTTCGACGCCCACGACGGTGTGCTGGTCCTCGCCGCCCACCACACCGCCGTGGACGGTTGGTCGGTGCACCTGGTGCTGCGCGACGTGGCCGAGTTCTACGCGGCGCGGCGGGAGGGCCGCCCGCCGGAGCTGCCGGCGATGCGGCAGTACCGGGAGTACGTGCGGTGGCAGCAGGAGAGCCAGGCCGGCGACAAGGTGCGCCGGGCGCGGGAGTTCTGGCGGGAGAACCTGCGGGGCGCGCAGGTGGTCGCCGTCCCGACGGACCGCACCCGGTCCGAGGAACCCTTCGTCACCTCCTGGTACCGCTTCCTGCTCGACGAGGAGTTCCGGCGGGCCACGGCGGACCTGGCGGCGGCCACCCGCAGCACCCCGTTCATGGTGCTGCTGGCCGCGTACCTGACCCAGCTGCGGGAGCAGACCGGCAGGACGGACCTGGTGGTGCCGACCTTCACCCCCGGACGTCACCCGGCCTGGGTGCAGAACACGGTCGGTTCGTTCTACAACTTCCTGCCCATCCGGGTCGACCTGACCGGCGTCGGCGACTTCCGGGACGTGATCGCCCGCGCCCGGGCGGCCTGTCTCGCGGCGTACGCGCACGAGCTGCCGTTCATCCAGATCCTGGAGGAGGCGCCGGACGTCATGAACGACGCCATCGGCCCGAACGCCGCGGCGTGCGTGCTCCAGGTGACCCAGTCGCCGGACATGATGTTCGGCCAGCAGCACGGCGACCTGCACTTCGCCGCGATGCGCCGGCGGATGGTGTCGGCCTCGGTCGGTTCGCAGATCCCCGACGGGGTGCTGTTCGGGCTGGAGGCGTCCCCCGAGGGCGGCCTGGTCGGCAGCGTGGGCTTCACCACCAACCTGTTCGTCGAGAGCACCGTCCGGTCGATGGTCACCACCTTCCGGCAGACTCTCGTCGACGTGCTGGGCGGGCGGGGCGGCGCCTGACCCGGCACCACGACGCCGGCGGTGACCCGCGAGGGTCACCGCCGGCGTCGTCTGGTGTGGCCGGTCAGGCCGGCTGTGCCGCCCGCCCGGCCTGCCGTCTGGTGATCAGACCGCTGCGGTGCAGCCACCGCGTGGCGTCCCGGATCGTCTCCGCGACCGCGCGGGTCGGTGCCGGCGTGTCGGGGTCGGTCCGGACGTCGCAGTGGCAGGTGTAGACCGCGCCGTACTCCACCGGGATGTGCCAGGGCCAGAGGCGTTGCAGCGACGACGTGGCGGCGCCCACCGGCAGCACCGCGGCCGAGGGCAGGTAGGCCACCGGCAGCCGGCGCCCGGTGACCTCGCGTACCGTCGCGACGAACTCCCTGGTGGACAGGTACCGGCCGGCCGCCAGCAGGCGGCGCGGCCCCTGCCCGGGGCGCAGCGCCGCGACGTGCAGGTCGGCGACGTCGCGGACGTCGCCGACCGGGAACCCACCGCCCGGCCAGATGGGTAGCTGCCCGCGCAGCAACGCGCGCAGCCGGGCGAGCTGGTCGCCCACGTGCGGGTCGTGGGGCCCGAGGGTGGCCATCGGGTACGTGATGACGACCGGCGCTCCGGCGTCCTGGTGCCGGCGGGCGACCTCCTCGGCGGCGGCCTTGGTGGCCATGTACCGCTCTCGTGGCCGGCCCACCGGCAGGTGGGTGCTGAGCGGACGCCCGCCGGTCGGCGCCAGGGCGACGAACGACGACACGTGCACGACCGGGTCGGCGCCGGCCTCGATGGCCGCGTCGAGCACCACCTCCGTGCCGCCGACGTTCACCGCCCGCATCCGGGCGTGCCGGCGGGTGTCGAAGGAGTAGACCGAGGCGGCGTGCAGCACCGCGGCGCAGCCGTCGACCGCCCGGCGCACCGACGTCGCGTCGGTCACGTCCCCGACGACGGTCTGTACGTCCCGCCCGGACAACCCGAGCGGCCCCAGCGCGCCGTCCACGGCGCCGGGGTCACGGACCAGCAGCCGCACCGTGTGCCCGGCGCGGTACAGGGCCGCGACCGTGTGCGACCCGATGTAGCCGGTGCCTCCGGTGACCAGAATCTGCACGTTCGCTCTCCTCGCTGCGCTGGTGGATGGGGGGACACGGCGACGGCGCCGGTCGGAGGGGGACTCCGACCGGCGCCGTCGACGGGCCGGGTCAGCCGGCGTCGCGCGGGCTGTTCTGGTACGCGGCCAGTCGCCACCCGTCGTCGGTGCGGACCAGCAGCCACGAGGCGCGGATGGCGCGCTCGGTGGGAACCTCCGTCTCGCCCGGGCCGAGGACGCCGCCGTCGGTGAGCAGGAGGGCCACGTCGGTGCTGAGGACGCGGATGTCGAAGGGTTGACCGGTCACCTGGGTGCCCTTGTACGGCCCGGCGAAGCCCTTGGCCATGAAGTCACGGATGTCGTCGCGGCCCCTCTGGAACAGGCCGGGCAGGATCATCGTGCCGTCGGCGGTGAACACGTCGGCGAAGGCGTCGGCGTCGTGCGCCGCCCACGCCTGCACGATGCGTCCAGGCACCGCGGCGATGGCGGCCTGGTCGTCTGCGGACACGTCCGGTGCGAGGCTGTTCGTGGTCACGGGATGGGATCCTTCCGTCGTAGCGGGGGACGTCAGAGGTAGAGGGTGTTCGGGGCGAGGCCGCAGAGGATCCGGCCGTACAGCTCCGCGTTGGTGGTGGGGTTCATCAGCGCGTGCAGGTTGATCGCCTGCACGTCCCGGGCGATTCGCTGGATCGGCACGTCGTTGTAGACCGATGAGCCGCCGCTGGCGAGGGCGAAGACGTCCACGGCCTCCTTGCCGCGCCGGCACACCGCGCCCAGCTCGGCCCGGGCGCGAGCCCGCTCCTCAAGGGTCCACTGTGTGCCGCCGGTGGCCCGGTCGTCGACCAGGGTCGCCAGCCGCTGCGCGTGGAACTCCGCTTCGTCGCCCTTCAGCACCGCGTCGGCCACCTGGTGGTGGGTGATCGGCGCGTCCTTCTGGCTGTCGTAGTCGGTGTAGGTGATCTTGCGCTCGGGCAGCCGCTCGAAGAACACCTCGCGGGCCGCCCGGGTCAGGCCGACGACGCTGCCGACCGAGGACGCCGCCGCGACCGGCAGCAGGGGAGAGCGGTAGATGGGCGAGCCCGCGTTGGCCGCCGACACGCCCTGCCCCTGCACGATGGCGCCCAACGGCAGCACCCGGTCGGCGGGGACGAACAGGTCCTGGGCGACGGTGCTGACGCTGCCGGTGCCGCGCAGGCCACTGGTGTGCCAGTCGTCGATGACCTGCAGGTCCGACATCGGCACGAGCGCCACGATCGGCATCGGCTCGCCCTGCGGGCTGAACTGCACCGCGACGATCTCCTGCCAGTGGGCGTGCGGCGCGCCGCTGATGAAACCCCACTTGCCGTTGACCACGATGCCGCCGTCGACCGTGGTGGCCGTGGCGCTGGGGCTCAGCGTGCCGCAGACCCGCACGTCGGGGGTCGAGAAGACCTCGTCCTGCACGTGGTCCGGGAAGAGGCCCACCATCCAGGTGGGGATCCAGTAGACCGAGGCGACCCAGGCCGCGGAGCCGTCACCCCGGCCCAGTTCCGAGGCGACCTCGACCAGCGTCCGGGTGTCCACCTCGTAGCCGCCGTACCGGACGGGCCGGCGCAGCTTGAAGACGCCGGCGTCGGCCAGCGCGGCGATCGTCTCGTCGTGGACGCGGCGGTTCTCCTCGGACCAGGCCGCGTGCCCGCGCAACAGGGGTACGAGGTCGGAGGCGCGTCGGACGAGGTCCTCGGACGTCGGGACATCGGTGGTGAGCAAAGCACCCTCCTTGGAATGGTTGCTGGGTGGTGCGGACGGTCCCGGTTGGCCTCGCGGGGGTACGGCGCGGGGCTGCTCCACCGAGGACGGGCGGCGGTCTGCGCGGCCGGTCAACCCGAGGATCACAGAGCCTGGACATGCCCCGCATCTCCCCGAATGCGTAGCGGGCGGCGGTGCGGCGGGGAGGTCACCCGGATCGAGGCACGGGTGGTCGTCGCCCCACGCGGGGGCGGCCGGGTCAGAGAGCTGCCGGGAGGCCGAACGCCGGGAACAGGTCCGGCTCGAAGGCGGTGATCTCGACGATCTTGCCGTCGGCGATCCGGAGCACCTCCAGCACCTGCGGCCGGAAGGCGGTGTCGCCCGGACGGCGTACGTAGTGGGCCGCCGCCGGCTGCCGGTTGGCCCGGGTCGGCACGCTGCGCCACTGGCCGAGGTAGGCGGGCGAGCCCGGGTCGAGGACGTCGCGCAGGCTGGACAGGAACGACGACCGGCCCCACCAGGCCGGGTCGGGCATGCCGGGCACGCACGGCACCGACATCGGCATGGTGATCCGGATGTCCTCCCGCAGCAGCTCGGCCATCGCGCCGGTGTCGGCGCGCTCCAACACCCCCATGTAGCGCTGGAGCAGCGCACGCTCCTCGCTTGTCGCGTCCTCCGCCGCCGCCCACTCGATGCGGTGCGGCGGCAGGTGGTCCTTGAGGTTGCCCCGGGCCCGTTGCAGGGCGCTGTTGGCCGAGGCGACGCTGACCTCCAGCAGCTCGGCCGTCTCGGCGGCGGGCCAGCCGAGGACGTCACGCAGGATGAGCACGGCCCGCTGCCGGGCCGGCAGGTGCTGGATCGCGACCAGGAACGCCAGCTCGATGGTCTCCTTGGCGACCACCGCGGCGTCGGGCTCCGCGTCGGCCGGCGCGGCCGGCTCCAGCAGCCGGTCCGGATAGGGCTGTAGCCAGTACACCTCGTCCGGTGTGGTGGGACGGGCGGCGCCCTCGGTCAGCAGTGGGCCACGGCCGGCGCGGGGCTGTCGGGGGTGGCGGCTGAGGAAGTCCAGGCAGGCGTTCGTCGCGATGCGGTAGAGCCAGGCGCGGAAGGTGGACCGGGCCTCGAACGTGTCCCGTTTGCGCCAGGCGCGCAGGAAGGTCTCCTGGACCTGGTCCTCGGCGTCCTCGAAGGACCCGAGCATCCGGTAGCAGTGGACCTGCAACTCACGGCGGTGACCCTCGACCAGACGAGCGAAGGTCGCCTCGTCGACGGGCATCGACGGGCGCGCCTCGAACTGGGTGGAGTTGACCCTGACACGGCTCACAGATCGTGCCCCGCTCCCGACAGCAACTGTTCGATGACGGTCGGCCAGAACCGTAGCACGGCGGCGGTACACGGCAGCCCTCTTCGGGCACGCCGGCACCGGGCGTCAGCCGTAGCGCACGGCAAAGGATGCGACCGGCACCGGGTGACGGTGACGCTGACCGCAGTGGCCGGCGCGGCGACCGCTGGGGCCGCACGGGCCACGTCGTCGCCGACCGAGGAAACGGTCGTCGTCGTCAGGAGGTTGCCGCAGTGAGTGAGATCGGTAGACGCGCCGTCGTGCTGGGCGGCAGCATGGCCGGCGTCCTCGCCGCCCGGGTGTTGGCCGAGTCCTACGGCGAGGTCCTGGTCGTCGACCGGGACACGCTGTTGGGCGTACGTGGGCCCCGGCGCGGCGCACCGCACACGGTGCACGCGCACGGCCTGCACGCGCGCGGTCACCTCAACATGGAGGAACTCTTCCCCGGCATCACCGACGAGTTGACCGCGGAGGGTGTGCCGACCGGGGACCTCGGCGAGATGCGCTGGTTCTTCAACGCCCGCAAGATCCGCCCCGCCCACACCGGCCTGGTCTCGGTGACCGCGCCCCGACCGGTGCTGGAACACCACGTCCGCAGCCGGGTGGCGGCCCTGCCCAACGTCCGGTTCCTGGAACAGCACGATGTCCTCGGCCTGGTCACCACCGACGATCGGGAGCGCGTCGTCGGTGTCCGGGTCCGCTCCCGCGCCGTGGACGCCTCGCCCCAGGAGTGGGAGGCGGACCTGGTGGTCGACGCCACCGGGCGCGGCTCGCGTACCCCGGCGTGGCTGGCGGAGCTCGGTTACCGGCGGCCGGACGAGGACCGGGTCAAGGTCGGGCTGGCCTACACAACGCGGCACTACCGGCTGCGTCCGGAGATGTTCGAGGGCGTGCAGTCGATCAACCCGGTCGCCTCGCCCGCGCACCCTCGTGGCGCTTTCTTCGGGCAGGTCGGCCGCGACGTCTGCATCCTCTCGCTGACCGGGGTGCTGGGCGACCATCCGCCGACCGACCACGAGGGGTTCCTCGCCTTCGCCCGCTCGCTACCGGTGCCGGACGTCTATGACGGGGTACGGGACGCCGAGGCGCTCGACGACCCGGTGTCGTTCACCTTCCCGGCGAGTGTCCGGCGTCGCTACGAGCGGCTGACCCGGATGCCCGACCGGCTCCTCGTCATGGGTGACGCGGTGTGCAGCTTCAACCCGGTCTACGGGCAGGGGATGAGCGTCGCGTCCATCGAGGCGCTGACGTTGCGGGAGCATCTGCGGCGGGGCCGACCGCCACGGACGGGAGAGTTCATGGCCGACATGTCCCGGGTGATCGACACCCCGTGGGACATCTCCGCCGGTGGTGACCTGGACTTCCCGGGCGTCCAGGGGCGGCGCACCCTGCAGGTGCGGGTCGTCAACTCCTACATGGCGCGGCTGCAGTACGCGGCCACCAGGGACGCCCGGGTGACCGAGGGCTTCATGCGGGTGGCCGGGCTGATGGACCCGCCCCAGGCGCTGATGCGGCCCTCGATGGTGCTGCGGGTGCTGCGGCACGCGCCACTGCGACCGGCCGCGCCGCCCGGCAACCCGTCGCCCGCCACGCCCACGGCCGGTACGGCGGTACCGCCGGCCGGCTGACCGCATCGCCGGACACCGCCCCGGGTCGCGCGTCGGCCCGGGGCGCCCGCGTGTCCCGCCGACGGCGGTGGTCGGACAGTCCGCGTTGGGACGGGCGCTGCCGAACGGGCGGCGGGCGTGTGCCCGGGAGCCACACCGGCCGCCCCGGCCCCCGCGAGGGGTGACCGGAGCGGCCGCGGTGTGACGGCGACGTGTGCGGCTCAGTGCACCGGCTGCGCCGGGACGGCCGCGTCCGAGGTCGGCTCCGTCTCCTTCGGGGGCATGCCGGGCATCGGCATGTCACCGAGCGACGGCACGTGCCGCAGCCCGAAGAACGCCACCAGGGCCAGGGCGACGAAGAGGAAGACGCAGACCAGCGCGACGGTGTTCAGGCCGGTGGTGAAGGCCTCCCGGGCCGAGTCGAGCAGCGCGCCGGCGGGCGAGCCACCGACCTGCTCGGCCACCACGTTGGCACCCGCGATGCTCTCCTTGGCGGTGGCCGCCGCCTCGGCCGGCAGATCGCCCGGGACGCTTACCTGACCCCGGTAGGTCGCGGTGCCGATGAGGCCGAGGATGGCCACACCCAGGGCGACGCCCAGCTCGCCGACGGCCGAGGAGAGCGAACCGGCGGCGCCGGCCTTCTCCGGTGGCGTGGACGACATCACGAGGAACGGGGTCATCGGGCCGATGGAGGCGCCACCGACGTAGACGATCCCGAGACCGACCAGCAGGGTGGTCAAACCGGCGGTGCTGCCCACCTGGGTCAGCACCACCATGCCGACCGCCGCGATCAGGGAGCCGCCGGCGAGCACGTAGGCGGGTCGGACCTTGCGGGCGATCGCCGGCGCCAGGTTGCCCACGACGATCATCACGACGGACGGGATCAGCAGCAGCGTGCCGACTCGCACCGGGGTGAGGCCCTCGACCATCTGCATGTAGAGGCTGCCCATCAGACCGGCGCCGCCCATGACGAAGGCGATCATCAGGGCCATCGTCAGGGCCGTCGAGAGCGCGCGGATCTTGAACAGGCTCAGGTCGAGCAGCGGGTGGGTCAGGTGGGCCTGCCGACGCAGGAAGACGACCAGGAAGACCAGCCCCGCCACCAGGGCGATCAGCGGCACCGGCGCCCAGCCCTCACGCGCCAGCTCCTTGAGGCCGTAGACGAACGGCAGGATGGCCAGCAGCGACAGCGCCACGCTGAACAGGTCCAGACGGCCCGCGCTCGGGTCCTTCGACTCGGGGATCAGCGCCGGGCCGGCGAGCAGCAGCAGGCCCATGATCGGGACGGCGAGCAGGAACACCGAGCCCCACCAGAAGGCGCCCAGCATCAGACCCCCGACCACCGGGCCGAGCACCACACCGGCCATCAGGGACGTGCCCCAGAGGCCCATCGCGGCGCCCATCTGCTTCGGGTCCTTGAACATGGTCCGCAGCAGGGCGAGGATCGACGGGATCAGCGTCGCGCCGGCCACGCCGAGCAGCGCACGGGCGATGATCAGGACGATCGTCGAGGTCGCGAACGCGGCCAGCAGCGACGCCGCGAGGAACGCCGCGCCGCCGAACAGCAGGACCTTCTTACGCCCGACCCGGTCGCCCAGCGTGCCCATGGTGACCAGGAAACCGGCGATCAGGAAGGCGTAGATGTCCGAGATCCACAGCTGCTCGGTGCTGCTCGCCCCCAGGTCCGCGGTGACGTGTGGCAACGCCAGGAACATGACGTTGAGGTCCACCGTCGTCAACATGGTGGGCAGGCACATCACGGCCAGAGCGAACCACTCCCGCCGGGTGGCCCGAGGAGCCACGGCCGGGGTGGCGGCTGCGCCCCCCTGCCCGTCGACTGTTGTCATGCTCTTGGTCCTCTCGATTACGGCCGCGCTGTCCTGCGGCTCACTGTTGAGACGGCAGCGCCCCGAAAAAGTCATCGCTCTATGGAGTGCCCGTGTCACGGGCGTCCGGCTGGAGGTGACCACGGCCCGCCGTCTTCCCGGTTGCGCTCTGCCGCGTACCGCCTTGTCCCAACCTCCGGCGCTGACCATGCTGAATGCGGGCCAGGCCGGCGCGACGGCTGCCCGGTCCGATCGGACCCGATGGCCTGCCCGGCCCGGCGAAAGGCGACCCATGACCGAGTTGGCAGACCGACCGACGGCCGAGGTCCGCCGGACCCGCCCGATGACCGGCGACGAGTACGTCGAGTCGCTGCGTGACGGCCGGGAGATCTACCTCTACGGCGACCGGGTACGGGACGTCACCCGGCACCCCGCCTTCCACAATCCGGTACGGATGACCGCCCGGCTCTACGACGCCCTGCACGACCCGCGGTCCCGTCCGGTGCTGACCGCGCCGACCGACACCGGCAGCGAGGGCTGGACGCACCGGTTCTTCACCACGCCGCACAGCGCGGAGGACCTCGTGGCCGACCAGAAGGCCATCGCCGCGTGGGCCCGCCTGAGCTACGGCTGGATGGGGCGCAGCCCGGACTACAAGGCCTCGTTCCTCGGCACGCTCGGCGCCAACGCCGACTTCTACGAGCCGTTCGCCGACAACGCCCGCCGCTGGTACCGGGAGACGCAGGAGAAGGTTCTCTACTGGAACCACGCCATCGTGCACCCGCCGGTGGACCGTTCCCGGCCGCCGGACGAGGTCGCCGACGTCTTCATCCACGTGGAACGGGAGACCGACGCCGGGGTGATCGTCAGCGGCGCGAAGGTGGTCGCCACCGCGTCGGCGTTGACCCACCACAACTTCCTGGCCCACTACGGCCTGCCGGTCCGCAAGCGGGAGTTCGCCCTGGTCGCGACCGTGCCGATGGACGCCCCCGGGATGAAACTGATCTGCCGACCGTCCTACTCGGCCAGCGCCGCGGTCATGGGCAGCCCGTTCGACTATCCGCTCTCGTCCCGGCTGGACGAGAACGACACGATCCTGGTGCTGGACAAGGTCCTGATCCCCTGGGAGAACGTGTTCATCTACGGCGACCTCGGCAAGGTGCAGATGTTCGCCGGCAAGTCCGGCTTCACCGAGCGCTTCACCTTCCACGGCTGCACGCGCCTCGCCGTCAAGCTCGAGTTCATCGCCGGCCTGCTGGCCAAGGCCCTGGACACGACGGGGACGTCCGACTTCCGGGGCGTGCAGAGCCGACTGGGCGAGGTGCTGGCCTGGCGCAACCTGTTCTGGGGGCTCTCCGACGCGGCCGCCCGCAACCCGGTGCCGTGGCACAACGGCGCGGTCCTGCCCAACCCGGCGTACGGAATGGCGTACCGCTGGTTCATGCAGGTCGGCTACGCCCGGGTACGGGAGATCATCCTGCAGGACGTGGCCAGCGGCCTCATCTACGTCAACTCCAGCGCCGAGGACTTCGCCAACCCCGACCTGCGCCCCTATCTCGACAAGTACGTCCGTGGCTCGGGCGGCGTCGAGGCGGTCGAGCGCGTCAAGATCATGAAGCTGCTCTGGGACGCGGTCGGCTCCGAGTTCGGTGGCCGGCACGAGCTGTACGAGCGCAACTACGCCGGCAACCACGAGAACACCCGGGTCGAGCTGCTCAACGCCCAGATCCTCGGTGGCGAGCTGGACAGCTACAAGGCGTTCGTCGACCAGTGCCTGGGGGAGTACGACCTCAACGGGTGGCTGGTCGACGACCTCGACTCCTTCGAGGACCTGCGCGGGCTGCGCGACGTGCTGCGCGACAGGTGAGGGCTCACTTCAGCACGTGGCGCAGCGCACCGACGGCCTCGCGTTCGGTGTCGTAGACCGCCTGGATCTGCTCGGACAGCCGGGCCAGGTCGGGCTCGGCGGGGAGCTTGCGGTCGTACTCGCCGATCAGGTCCCACAGGGTGTCGGCGGCCTCGGCGCGTTCGGCGACGGCGGAGTCGCCGGCCGCGACACCGGCGGAGATGGTGGCGACCAGCTCCCGGAGCCGGGCGTATTCGGGGACGTCCCAGGGCAGCGCCGTCTCGGCCACCTCGTGCCACAGCTGCGCGGAGTCGCGGAACAGCTGCGCCGCGTCGGCCGCCGCGTCGGCGGAGTCGCCGAGCAGGGGCGCCGCCTCGTCCAGGAAGTCGGCGTAGAGGTCGCGCAGGTTGCCGCCGGTGAGCCCGGCCGGTTCGACGTGCTCCCAGACCGACAGCAGCGTGGTGACCATCCCCGCCTTGCCGTACAGCTTGGGCCAGCCCTTGGCGTTGCGGGGATCGGTGACCAGGCGGCTCCACTTGCTCCACGCGGGCAACGCGACGGTGGCGGCCTTGGCGTCCAGGTGCGCGACGCAGTCGGCGATGCCGGCGCGTACCGCGTCGGCCAGCGGGAGGGTCTCCGGCACCGAGTCCACGACGATCATGCGGTTCTTGGTGGAGCTGACCCGGGCCCGCGCGTCGGCGAGGGTGTCCGCGTCGACGGTGAGCGGGGCGAGGTTGCGGTCGTCGAGCCGGATGCCGTCGTCGGTGACCGCGTACGCCACCACGGGGCTGCGCCGGGCGCCGGAGAAGACCGGACGGCCGCGGCCGGCCAGCGCGGGCTCCGGGGGCAGGTGCCAGTAGCCGACGAGCTGCCGGTCCGGCGCGATCATGACCGGGGTGCCGTCGGCGAGCTGCTCGTGCAGCGCGGCGGACGCGGCCTTGCTGCTGCCGGTCGTCTTCACCTGGTAGCCCACGCCGAGCCGGTCCATGGTGCGCTCGGCCCAGTCGTGGAAGGTCCACCGGTACCGGAATCCCAGGAACAGGTTCGGCGTCTGCCCCTTGATCTCCCAGAGCATGTAGCCGGCCCCGAGGCCACCCCCGACGCCGAGCAGCATCGCCTCGGTCAGCTCCGCGCCGCTGGTGTCGCCCAGGTGGGTCAGCAGGTTGGTCACGTTGGAGGTCTCGGCGTGCAGCCCACCGCGTAACGCCCAGCCGGCGTCGGTCACCGGCCGCGGCGCTGTCCGGGCTCCGGACAGCTCGGCACGCGCGGTCGGGTAGCTCTCGCCGGTGCGGGCCATCCGGGTCCGGATGCGGGCTTCGCTGGGCTTGCGGGTGGTCATGGTCCCCCCTCGGGCGAGCTGTCGCTGGTGGCCGACGGGGCGGCCGGGTACGGCGCGGGACGCCCCGGTCGACGCCTCGTCGGAGGATACGTGCTCGCGGCGACCGTCGGGGTTGGTTCGACACGCGAGCCGCGATGACGACGGAAGGACCTCGCCCCCGGTGGGGACGAGGTCCATCGTGCCGTCGCCGGTCGGCCGGAGGGCGACCAGGTGCCGGGTGACCGGCGGGTCAGATCCGTCCGCCGAACAGCGGCATCTCGGCACGCGAGTGACGCATCACCCGCCACACCACGGCCGGGCGCAGCAGGGCCTCCAGCGGGTCGACCAGACCGGCGGAGCGCATGAACGCCTCGGTGAGGCTGGCGTCCTTGGTGGCCGCCATGTGCAGTCGCTTCATGTAGGCGAGCAGCATCAGCACCTTGCGGGTGCGCTTGCCCTCGACAGCGGGGAAGCTGAGGTTGATCGACTCGGTCATCTCCCAGGCCGGGTCGATGATCCGCCCGACCGTTCGCATGAAGTCCTTGGCCTGTGGGGCCTGGCCCGAGCGCAGCAGGTCCCGCAGCGCCAGCGCCTGCAGCGCGGCCAGGGTCTGCGCCTGGGCGAACACCGGGTTCGGGGTGCAGACCGCGTCGCCGAGCACCAACAGGCCGTCGGGGAAGCGGGACATCAGCTCGTAGCGCCGCCGCAGCGTGGTGGGGAACTTGAACAGCACCGGGTCGTCGAGCGGCTCGGCGTCCGAGATGCCCTCGTAGATCTCCGGGGCGGACAGCGACTTGACGAACTGGTTGAAGCCCTCCGGGTCGGTGGGCGGGTGGTCGCCCATGATGCCGTACGTGGTCAGCTCGACCCTGCCGCCGTCGGACTTGGTGAAGATGGCGCCCCGGGGGTTGTCCGCCGACGCCACCGAGATGATCGAGTGGCTGGTGCCGAACGGGTCGTGCCGCAGCTTGTAGTGCCGGGTGACGTAGCCGAGCCCGATCTTTGTGCCCTCCTCGGGCACGCGCTGGTAGCCCTGTGCCTCCAGCCAGACCGGGGTGCGCGATCCCCGGCCGGTGGCGTCGACGACGAGGTCGGCGGTGAGGATCTCCTCGCTGTTGCCCTCGCCCTGGCGCTGCACCCGCGCCCCGATGACCCGGGACTTGTCCGAGCTGAACACCAGGCCGGTGATGTCGGTGCGCTCCATGAAGGTCACGTTCTTCAGCGCGGCGACGCGCCGCCGCACGTGTCCCTCCATGATCGGCCGTCGGGCCGCGACGCAGGTCAGGCCGGCCCGGGTCTGGGCCAGTGGCCTGCCGTTCATGTACCACTTGACAGTGCCGGCCAGGTCGGTCAGCGGGCATCCGGCGGTGACCATCTGGGCGGTGATCTCGGGGAACAGGTCTTCCATGGCCCGGGAGCCGCGGGCGATGAGGCCGTTGATGTGCCGGCCCTGCGGTGCGCCTCGGCGCGCGTCCCAGACGTCGACCATGTCGTCGCGATCGACAATGACGACCTCTCGATAGCCTTCGCTGAGCGCGCTGGCGGCGAACAGCGCCGTGATGCTCCCGCCGAGCACCACCACGCGATTTCCAATTTCGGAACCCACGGCTAACCTCTCCTGCCTGTCGAGCGAAACCGGGGAAACTGTCAGCGGTTGGGGAAATCGTGATTGGTGCTTCGCACACTCCGCCAATGCCGCTTCATAGCCGCCGACAAATGATGTCGGACCAGCTGGCGAAAAATGTTCTGCCGACTGGTCTTCTTCTAATCGGCCACAACGTAATGGTGGCATTAGGCGGCGGGGGAGGGCATCTTCTGTGTTGCCCCGGTCTTTCGTTCATGGCGGAGGAATCCTCGCGCCGCAAACGCGACCGTGCCCACGCCCGGAACGGGCGTGGGCACGGAAGTGCGTAGCTCAGACGATGCCGCGCGCGGTGGCCAACCGGTGGAAGTTCGCCGCCATCTTGTTCGCCGTTTCGATGTCGGTGACGATGCCGTAGTAGAGCACGTTGCCCATCACCACCATCACGATGTGCTTGAAGCGGTCGATCCCACCGTTGGGCTCGACGCCGCCGTAGTACGTCTCAAGGATCTTGGTGCCCGCCGCGTCCTTCTGCGGCGGGAACGTGATCCGCTGGACCAGGCCCTTGGCCTCGGCGCCGGCCAGCGATGGCGTCTCGAAGTTGACGTTGCTGAGCTTGCCCGGGACCTTGCCGTCCAGCGTGATGTCGCCGTTGTTGCAGGCGGTCGCCGCCTTGTGCATTGCGTCCAGCTTCGGCCCCTCCGGCAACTCGACCACGAAGTGCGCGAAGAAGTTGTCGTGGCCCAGGTTGTGGTCCTTGCCCACCGGGCTGGCGGTGTTGAACTGCATGAACCCGTTCAGGCCGGCGATGGTGGCCGGCGCCGCGGTCTGTAGCGGGGTGCCGGCCGCGTCGCCGATGGTCACGTAGTTGACGCAGGAGTCCGGAGTGAAGGCCATCCCCTTCGGGGGCGCCAGCAGTGACTTCTCCGCCACCTGCTTGAAGTCGAAGGTCAGCACCTCGTCCTTGCTGGCGTCCTCGTGCGGGTTGGTCAGCAGGTCCTTGAGGTCGGCGGGCGCCTTCGGCGTCGCCGGGGCCGGCGTCTCGGCCTTGGCGTCGTTGCCGGCCGAGTTGCCGTCCCCACACCCGGCCACCAACACCAGCATCACCGCGGCCACCGCCGCGGAAATCTTTCCGCCCCGTACGGGCATGTTCTCTCCCATCCTGGTAAATGCGGCGTCAATTTAGTGCCGCTGGTTCCTGAGCGAAATGGATGGCCGACCGCTGTTTCTGCGGGCCACCACCGATATACACCTCGAACGCGTACGGTAAGCAGCGGTCCGGCTTGTCGGCATCTTCCAGAGTGCTTATTTCGCGACCCGGCACCACGACGTGACCCATGTGGGGCGTTGCGCACGGCCGAAGATGTTCCGGCCGCCCGTGGCTGCCATTGTTTCGGGGAGTCCACCGGTAGGGCGCAGGTACGCCCGGCCGTCCACGCGCCGACCGACCGGTGCGGTGGTGGACACAGTGGACCGCCGCCACGTCGGCCGTCCCCACCACGTACCGCGAAGCCCGCATCGACTGCAACGAGGGAGTAGTCACGTGACGATTTCTACGACCAGAGCCGGGCGCGCCGTGTCCGGTGCCGACCTGGGGGAGCTGGACAAGCGCTACGTCCTGCACTCGCACCAGCGTGACCAGCGACCGTTCCGCCGGATGATCGTGCGGGGCGTCGGCTCCACCGTGTGGGACGCTGAGGGCCGGGAGCTCCTCGACATGCTTGGTGGCGGCATCTGGGTCGCCCAGGTCGGCCACGGTCGCCGGGAGCTGGCCGAGGCGGCCGCCGCGCAGATCACCGAGCTGGCCCACTTCACCAGCTTCTTCGAGTTCGGCAACGACAAGTCCGCGCTGCTCGCCCAGCGGCTGGCCGACCTGGCCCCGGGCGACATCAACCGGGTCTTCTACACCTCCGGCGGCTCCGAGGGCGTGGACACCGCCATCAAGCTGGCGCGGCTGTACCACCACCGTCGCGGGCAGACCGAGCGCAACTGGATCATCGCCCGGCACTTCGGCTACCACGGCGCCACCCTCGGCGGCGGCACCGCGACCGGCATCCCGGACATGCAGATCGGCGTCGGTCCGAATCTGCCGCACGTGGAGAAGGTCACCCCGCCGTACCCGTACCACAGCGAGATGTACGGCGGCGAGGACCCGACCGCCTTCCTGCTGCGGGAGCTGGAGGCGACGATCGAGCGGCTGGGGCCGGAGAACGTCGCCGCGATGATCGGCGAGCCGATCCTCGGCGGTGGCGGCGTCATCGCCCCGCCCGCCGACTACTGGCCGCGCGTGCGCGAGCTGCTCAGCGGGTACGGCATCCTGTTGATCGCCGACGAGGTGATCACGGCGTTCGGGCGTACCGGCACCTGGTTCGATTCCGCCGATCGCGGCATGGACGCGGACATCATCGTCACCGCCAAGGGCCTCACCAGCGGCTACCTGCCGCTGGGCGCGGTGCTGATGCGCGACGGGGTGGCCGACGTCATGGCGGCCGGGGAGGCCAGCTTCTTCCACGGCCACACCTACTCCGGTCACCCCACGGCCTGCGCGGTGGCGCTGGCCAACCTGGACCTGCTGGAGAACGAGGGGCTGCTGAAGCGGTCGTTGGAGATCGGTGACTGGATGCGGGCGGGGCTGGCCCCGGCCGCGGCCCTGCCCGCCGTCGGCGAGGTGCGCGTCGAGGGCGCGACAGTCGGCATCGAGCTGGTCAGCAACCCCGAGACGCGGGAGCCGGTCGCGCCGGACCTCGCGCTGGCCGTCGCCGACGAGCTGTACGAGAACCACCGCGTCATCACCCGCAACTACGGCCCGACGCTGGTGCTGTCCCCGCCGCTGGTCCTCGACGACCAGCAGGCCAAGCGGGCGTCCGCCGCGATCGTGGACGTGCTGTCCCGGTTGGACGTCAAGGCCGGCACGGTCAACCCCAGCTGACCTGCCCCGATCCCCGGTGCCCGGCAGTGGCTGTCCCCGCCGCTGTCGGGCACCGGCGTGTGCGGGGCCGTCCCGTCGCCGGCACGTCCTATAGTGCCGCGATGGACGAGGTCGTGGATCGGTACCTGCGCCGCTCGGACGCGTTCGCCCGGACCGCCGCGACGGTGCCGGGCACCGGTTGGGACGGCCCGACACCCTGCGGCGACTGGACGGTGGGCGATCTGGTGACCCACGTGGCCGAGATGAACACCATCCACCTCGGACGCGCCGGGGCGCCGCCGCCGGCCGTGCCGCGCGTGACGGAGGATCCGCTCGGCGGGTGGGGCGCCATCCAGCAGCAGGTCCGCGCCGCGCTCACCGACCCCGAGGTCGCCGGCGCGCGGATCGGCGGACGGTTGGGCGACTGGACGTACGCCGAGGTCGTCGACCGGGCGATCGGCATGGAGCTGGTGGTGCACCACTGGGACCTGGCTCGCGCCCTCGGATGGCGGGCGCGCATCGACCCGGCCGACATCGCCCATCTCTGGCACACCATCGAGCTGGTCGGTGAGGACGAGGTCCGGTTCGGCTTCGGCCCAGCGGTGCCACCTCCGGCCGCCGCCGACGAGCAGGCCCGGCTCCTGGCCCACCTGGGCCGGCACGACGACGGCCGCTGACCCGGGTCACCGGCCGGCCGTGGACGCCGCCACGCGCCCACTCAGGGCTGCGAGGTACGACCCCGCCCGCCACCACCGCGATCTTGCACTTTCGGCCCCTGATTCGTCCCGTTTCGGGGCTTTGGTCCAGGCAGAAAGTGCAAGATCGCGGTGGTGTTGAGGGGGCGCTCAGGGTCGGGGCGTGAAGGTCACCGGCAGCCGCTCCAGGCGGTGCAGCACGAAGCTGGCCTTCCACGTCAGGTCGTCCGCCGGCACGGCGAGCGCGAGGCCCTCCAGCCGCCGCAGCACCGTCTCGAACGCCACCTCGCCCTCCAGCTTGGCCAGCGGCGCCCCGAGACAGAAGTGGATGCCGTGGCTGAAGCTGAGGATCTGCCCCTTGTTCTCCCGACGCACGTCGAGCCGGCCCGGGTCGGCGAAGACCGACGGGTCGTGGTTGGCCACCGCCGCGGCGATGACCACGTGCTCGCCGGGGTGGATCTCGAAGCCGCCGATCTCAAGCCGCTCCCGGGCGAAGTGGTACGTCACGCAGGAGACCGGGCTGTCATAGCGCAGCAGCTCGTCGACGGCGTTCGGCATCAGCGCCGGCGTGGCCCGCAGCAGCTCGGCCGCCTCGGGGTGCCGCAGCAGCGCGAGCAGTCCGTTGGCCACCAGGTTGACAGTCGTCTCGAAGCCCGCGCTGAGCAGCAGCAGCGCGTTGGAGCGCAGTTCCAGGTCGCTGAGCCGGTCACCCTGCTCCTGCGCGGCGATCATGGCCGAGATCAGGTCGTCGCGGGGATCCGCGCGACGCAGCTCGACCAGATCGCTGAGGTACCGGTCGAACCAGGTGCCCGCCGCGATGATCGAGTCGAAGCTGGCCGAGGCGTTGATGCCGGTCAGGGTCTCCGCATGGTGTTCGAACTCGGCGCGGTCGTCGTACGGCACGCCGAGCATCTCGCTGATCACCGCGATCGGCAGCGGCAGCGCGAGGTCCCGGACGAGGTCTGCCTCCCCACGCGCGACCACCTCGTCGATCAGCCGGTCGGTGATCTCCTGGATCCGTGGCTTCATCTGCTCCACCCGGCGCCGGGTGAACGCCTTGGACACCAGCCGCCGCAGCCGGGCGTGGTCCGGCGGGTCCGCGAAGAGCATGTGCCGGGAGAGCGGATAGTCGTCACTGGCCAGCGGGTGGTACTTGTGCAGCTCCGGATCGGCGGCCTCGATGCTGCGCACCAGCCTGGGGTCGGACAACGCCTCCCGAGCCTCGCGGTTTCCGGTGACCAGGACGGAGGGCATCCCGTCCGGCAGGGTCACCCGGTGCACGGGACGCCGCTCGCCCAACTCGGTGAGCAGCGCCAACGGGTTGGCGAACACCTCTGCGCTCAGCGCGACTGCGCCGTCTGGGTTGTGCATCGGACTCCTCGGGGACTGCGGCGGGATGGGCAGGGCGCCGGAGGGTCCTCCGGCGCCCGGGCGGCGCGGTTCACCAGACGACGGGCAGGCAGGCCAGGCGCTCGACGTCCCCGCTCTGGAAGGTGGGGATCTGCGCGGCCGGCACCGCGAGTCGCAGGTTGGGCAGCCGCCGTACCAGCGCGCGGAACGCGATGTCCAGCTCCAACCGGGCCAGGTTGTGCCCCAGGCAGTGGTGGATGCCGAAACTGAAGGCGAGGTGGTTCGACGGCGGCCGGGTGACGTCCAGGGTTCCGGGGTGGCTGGTGACGCTCGGGTCGAGGTTCGCCCCGGCGAAGCTGACCAGGATGCCGTCCCCGGCCCGGATGACGTGGCCGCCGATCTCGATGTCCTCGGTGGCCACCCGGGCGAGCTGCTCCACCAGCGAGATGTGGCGCAGCATCTCCTCGACCGCTCCGGGCACCAGGTCGGGATCGGCCACCAGACGCTGGTACTGGCCCGGGTTCTCCAGCAGGGCGAGGGTGCCCAGCCCGATGATGCTCGACGTGGTGATGGTGCCGGCGACCAGGATCGCCATCGCGAAGGAGACCAGCTCCTTGGGGGTCAGGGTGCCCTTGGAGACCTGACTGGCGATCAGGTCGTCGATCAGGCCGGTGGCCGGTTGCGACCGCCGCGTCTCGACCAGGCCGGTCAGGTACGTGGTCAGCCACTCCATCGCCTCGTCGGCACGCTCCGGCTCGAACAGGTCGCGGGTCAGCGGCTCGAAGATGGCGCGGTCGGCGTACGGCACTCCGAGGTAGGCGCAGACCACCCGGGTCGGCACCGGGGTGGAGAAGGTGGACACCAGGTCGCCCGGAGGTCCCTCGTCGAGCAGGGCGTCCAGGCACTCCTCGACGATGCGTTCGATCTCCGGGCGCAGCACCGCCACCCGCCGTACGGTGAAGCGCGGCACGAGCATCTGCCGCTGCCGGGTGTGCTCCGGCGGGTCCACCCCGAACAGGGCGCCGGCGAAGCCGCCCTCCTCCTCCTTGGCCATCTCCCGGGTCGCCCGCATCCGGGTGTGGCGCTCGTCCATCACCGGATAGTTGGGGAAGTCCGAGCGGTTGGAGACCCGGCGGTCGGCGAGCAGGGCGCGGGCCTCCGCCGGCCCGGTGATGAACCAGGCGACCTTGCCGTCGTAGAGCCGCACCTTCGAGACCGGTCCGGGCTCACGAAGGCGGGCGGTCTCCGGCGACGGGTGGTACGGGCACTCCCGGGGGATCGGGTAGCTGGGCAGTTCCGACGAGCCCGGCTCCGATGTGGTCTTCGTAGGCACGGCCATGGCCACCTCTCGAACGGAAAGTGGAACCGTCGTCCTGTGGACGGCACGGTCTGCTGCTGACAGGACACTGTCAACCGTCTCTTTCCGTGGCTGGCCTGCGCATCCTCCCGATTGCGATGGGCGCTGCGGCGGCCCGGTCCGGTCGGGTGCCACGCGTCCGCAGATCCGCATTTCCGGAGAACTGGCGGGGGATCCACGTTGCTAGATTGCCGGCAACGCAAATGGCAGTCGTGTCTGCCGTGTACATAGATCTGGCGCCCGGAGAGGACGGCCGCGAAAATGACAGCGATAGACGAGGCGTCGACACAGGCTAAGGAGTCCGTTCCGACGAGACTTCCGTCCCTGACCGCACTGCGCATCATCGCCGCGAGTCTGGTGTTCATCGGGCACGGGCTGATCTTCCCGTTGTTCCGCAACGAAGACGTCAACGAGGTGTACGGCATCATCGCCCACAACACCGGGTCGGTCGGCGTCGCCTTCTTCTTCGTACTCAGCGGATTTGTCCTCACCTGGTCGGCCCGGTCGAGCGACTCCACCGGGGCGTTCTACCGCCGACGTTTCTTCAAGATTTTTCCGAATCACGTGGTGGTCTATCTCGGCGTGCTGGCATTGATGCTGATCGCCGGACTGCCGGTCATGCTCGGGCCGACCCTGGCCAGCCTCCCGCTCATCCAGGGCTTCCTGCCGGATCCGAACTACCACCTGTTCGCGGTCAACGGCGTCACCTGGTCGCTCTCGGTCGAGCTGCTCTTCTACGCGCTCTTCCCGCTGCTGCTGCCGCTGGTGAACCGGATCCGGCCGCAGCGGCTCTGGCTCACCGCCGGGCTGTTCACCGCCGGAGCCATGCTGCTGCCGGTGATTGCCCGCGCGGCGCTGCCGGACGGGCCGCTGAGCCCGATGTCGACCACGCTGAGCTGGACGGAGCAGTGGTTCGTCTACTTCTTCCCGCCGGCGCGGCTGTTCGAGTTCCTGGTCGGCATGGTGATGGCCCGGATCCTGATCTCGGGTCGCTGGATCGGCCTGCGCACCGTGCTGCCGACGCTGCTCCTGGTCGTGGTCTACGTGGCGACCATCCCGCTGAGCCTCATGGACGGCTACCAGTCGGTGCTGCTCGTGCCCATGGCACTGCTGATCACCGCCGCCGCGGCGGGTGACGTGGCGGGGCGCCGCTCGCTGTTGAACAACGGGCCGATGGTCTGGCTCGGCGAGATCTCCTACGCGTTCTTCCTGGTCCACGTGCACGTCCTGTTCCTGCTGCACGCGGCGGTCAACGGCCAGCTCGGCGTGCGGGCGGCGTACCAGCCGTACCAGTTCGACACGTTCACCGGCATCGCCTTCCTGATCGGCGTCTACCTGGTCTGCATCCTCGTCTCCTGGGTGCTCTACACCCTCGTGGAACGGCCCGCGATGCGGCTCTTCGCGTACCCCCGGCGTGACGCGCGGGCGCCGTCCGTGCCCCGCTGACCCCGCCGCCGGCCCCGGCCGGCCGGTGGAGGATCCCCGGTGGGTGGCAGCGTCGCCACCCCGCCGGGGATCCGGCCGTCGACGGCGCCCCCCGCCCGGATCGGGCGGGGGGCGCCGTGTCGTGCTGGTCAGTCCGCGGGAGCCGGCGCGGGCGCGACAGTCACCGGAACGCCGCTGAACACCGCGTTACCGGAGAGCACGTCCACGACCCTCTCGTCGGTCAGGGCGTTCGCGTTGACGCCCGGGTCGCGGGCTGCCAGCCGCTGGCCGGTACGGCGATGCCCCCAGCCGTGCGGCAGGCTCACCACGCCGGCCATGACCGTGTCGTTCGGCTCCACCGGCACGACGACCTCGCCGGTGGCGGACCGGACGACGGCGTGCCCGCCAAGGCCGAGCCGGGTGACATCGGCCGGGTTGACGTGCAGCGTGCACCGGTTGCTGCCGCCCGTCAGCGAGGCCGTGTTGTGCAGCCAGCTGTTGTTCGAGCGCAGCTGACGCCGGCCGACGAGGAGGAACTCCGGCTGCGGCCCGGCGAAGCGGGTCCGCAGTCGCTCCACGTCCGCCGCCAACGGCGGCGGGGCCAGCTCGACCCGCCCCGACGCGGTGCGCAGCAACTCCGGCAGGCGCGGCTCCAACGGCCCCAGGTCGATGCCGTGCGGATTGGCCCTTAGCTTCTCCAGCGACAGGTCGTACGGGCCGAGCCGCAGCATCGCGTCGAGCATCAGCTCCGGACCGCTGTCGCCGGTCAGCTCGGCGCGCAGCTGCGCCACGTCCGCGCCGGCCAGCGGCGAGCCCGGCGCGGACGTACCGCCGCGCAGCACCGCGTCGAGGATCGCCTCGTCGGCCAGCGCCGGGTCGGCGTCGGCACCCTGACCGGTGATGATCAGCAGCAGCCGGGCCATGATCTCGGCCTCCGACGGCTGGCCCGGTGCCAGCGGCAGGATCTGCGGCGAGAACCGGGTGTAGTTGCGCACCGTCACGATCAACAGCAGGAAGTCGTAGTGCGGCATCTGCAGGATCCGGGGCGGTGGCAGGATGACGTCCGCGTGCCGGGTGGTCTCGTTGAGGTACGGGTCGATCGCGACCATGAAGTCCAGGTCGGGCAGCGACTGGTCCAGTCGTGGCCCGTTCGGCGCCGAGAGCACCAGGTTGCCGGCGATGCAGACGAACGCGCGGATCTGACCCTCGCCCGGGGTGTCGATCTCGTCGGCGAGGGTCGCCACCGGGATCTCCCCGAGCACCTCCGGCAGCTTGCGGACCCGGCTGTGCCACCGTCCCGTCGTGAACGGCTGCCCGGTGCGGAAGATCTCCAGCGCGGCCGTCCGGGTGAACATCACCCCGCCGGGGCGATCGAAGTTGCCGGTGAGGATGTTCACCACGTCGACCAGCCACTGGGCCAGGGTGCCGAACTCCACCGTGGACGTACCCACCCTGGTGTAGACCGCGGCGGTGGGCGCGGCGGCCAGGTCGCGGGCGATCCGCCGGATGTCGGCGGCGGCGACCCCGCAGACTGGCGCCACCGCCTCCGGGCTGAACTCGTCGGCCAGGGCGCGCATCTCGTCGAGCCCTTCCACCTCCACGTCGACGCGGGTCAGCCCCTCGGTGAAGAGGGTGTGGACGATCCCGAGGAGCAGGAACGCGTCGGTGCCGGGACGGACCGGCAGGTGCTCGTCGGCGAACGCCGCGGTTCGGGTCCGTCGCGGGTCGACCACGACAATCCGGCCGCCCCGGGCCCGCAGCGCCCGCAGCCGGCTGGCGAAGTCCGGCGCGGCGCAGAGCGACCCGTGTGACTCCAACGGGTTCGCCCCGATGATCAGCAGGTGGTCGGTCCGGTCCACGTCGGGCACCGCGATGGCGAACGGGTCGCCGAACATGTAGCCGGTCGAGACGTGCTTCGGGATCTGGTCGATCGTGCTGGCGGAGAAGACGTTGCGGCTGCCGAGGGCCTGGGTCATCGGCTCGCGGTACATGAAGCCCGCCATGGTGTGGTACGTCGGGTTGCCGAAGTACACGGCGAGCGCCTCGCGGCCGTGCTTCGCGATCACCCCGCTGAGGCCCTCGTCGACCCGGCGGAAGGCCTCTTCCCAGCTCACCTCCCGCCACTGGTCTCCATCGCGGACCATCGGCGTGCGCAGCCGGTCCGGGTCCTCGTCGAGTCGGCCGAGGCTGGCCCCCTTCGGGCAGACGTACCCGCCGCTGAACGGGTCGTCGGGGTCACCCCGGACGGAGGTGACGTGGTCCTGGTCGTCGAGGGTGAGCCGCAGGCCGCAGACGGCGTCGCAGATCGGGCAGGTCCGGTGGACGGTTCGCATGGTGCTCCTGGGGATCGGGCCCAGCGCCGACGTTGGCACGCGGGACGGGACCTGACCCCTCCCGCCGGCTGGCCGGGGGACCTCGGAGGGTCCCCCGGCCGGGTGCCGACGCGGGCGCGGCGGGCTGCGGTGACGGTGGGTGTCGGGCCGGACGGCGATGGCCCGGCCGGAGGTTCAGCGGCGGGCCGCCTGGAAGCCGAGGTGCGCGTAGTGGTCGGCGATGGCGTGGAAGGACTCCTTCGGTTCGATCCGGTAGGTCGACGCCGAGTCGGCGAAGTCGTTCCGGATCGTCTTGACGATCGCCATGCTGGCGGTGTCCAGGTCGAGGCGGGGATCGTCGGCGTGCGGGTGGGTCGGGTGGATGAACTCCGAGATCCAGACACCGTTGACACCGGCCTGCTCGAACAGCTCGAACATCCGCAGGTGGTACGCCGCCTGACGACCCTCGTCACGGATCACGCCGTCGAACACGAGCGGCGTGGCGCCGGACCGGTCCACCACGTCCCAGAAGAAGAAGGCCTTCTCCTCCGCGCCCTGGTAGGTGGCGGTGCCGAACTCGGCGACCTGGATGGGCAGCCCCCAACGTCGGTAGCCGTCGAGCACCGCCCGGTGCTGCTCCGGCGTGTGGTGGGTGGGCAGGTACTGCCACATCAGCCCGATCCGGTCGAACAGCGACCAGTCGACCTGCTCGAAGGGCGCGGCCGAATAGCTGACCGGCCCGGCGAACGACTGCTGGGCCACCTTGCTGGCCCGGGCCAGGAACTCGTTGAGCCGCGGCGACGCCTCCGCGAAGTCGATCTGACCGGTCGGGTGCAGCAGGTGATGGTCGGCGTCCGCGTACGCGTTGGCCATTCGCTGGTGGTACTGCTCGCCGTCGGTGATGCCGGGGGTGAACAGCAGGTGCACCGCGCCGACGGTCAGGTCGATCCGGGCGTCCTGCTGACGCAGCGACTCGGCCAGCCGGGCGGCCTCGGCGAGGTGGTCCAGCACCTCGTTCTGCGGCCGGTCCACCAGCCGGGGCTGCAACCGTACGTGCAGGTCCCGCTCGACGGCGGCCTCCGCGGTCTCCCGCAGCCGCTCCAGGTCGGTGCCGTAGATCGTGATGGAGTTGCAGTTGAGCTGATCGCTGATCAGGCTCAACTCCTCCAGCATCTGGCGTCTGCTCCACGCCATCCGGGACAGGTCGCCCTGACCGGTGGCGAAGTTCGTGCCGGTGTCGTAGGCGACGCCGCGATACTCCAGGGCCTCGCCGGTCGCGTCACCGGCATGGTCGGTGCGGGGCTGTGCCATGCTGCTCCTTCGCCTCGTAGCCGTCGGGGCTGGTCACCACTGCACGGGCAACTCGTACAGCCGCTGCAGGGTGCCGTCGTTGTTGTTGCTGGGCAGGTTGTCGAGCGGGACCGCCGCGCGCAGGTTGGGCATCCGCTCGACGAGCGTCTTGAAGGCGATCTCCAGCTCCAACCGGGCGAGGTTGTCGCCGGGGCAGCGGTGGATGCCGTGGCTGAACGAGAAGCTGGGCTTGGCGGACCGGCGGATGTCGAACGTGTCCGGCTCCTGGACGTGCGCCGGGTCGAAGTTGACCCCGGCGCAGCTGATCAGGATCCCCTCGCCGCTGCGGATCACGTTGCCGTCGCCCAGGTCGATGTCCTCCACCGCGACCCGGGCAAAGGCCTCGACGAGGGAGACGTAGCGCAGGATCTCCTCGACGGCGGCGGGCACGATCTCCGGGTCGGCCCGCAGCGCCTCCCACTGCTCGGGGTTGTCCAGCAGCGCCATCGTGCCCAGTGAGATCACGTTGGTGGTGGTGTCGGTGCCGGCCACCAACATCGCCATGGCGATGTGCACCAACTCCGAGCGGGTCAGCTCACCGGTGTGCAGGTGGTTGGCGATCAGGTCGTCGAGCAGACCGACGGCCCCGGCGCCCGGGTCGTTCTCCTTCTTCTGGATCAGCCGGTCGAGGTACTCGCCCAGTTCGGTGGTGGCCTCATCGGCCAACTCCGGCACGAAGAGCTTGTGCGCGGGTGTCTCGAAGTCCTCGTGCTCGTCGTACGGCACGCCGAGCACGGTGCTCATCACCATCGAGGGCACCGGCTGGGCGAACATGCTCACCAGGTCCGCCGGAGCGCCGTGGCGCATCATGTCGTCCAGCTTCTCGTCGACGATGCGCTGGATGTCCTCGCGCAGCAGCGCGGTACGCCGCAGCGTGAAACTCGGCATGATCATCGAGCGTTGCTTGGTGTGCTCCGGCGGGTCCACCCCGAACAGCACGTCCGCGTAGCCGCTGTCGACGACCTTCTCGAACTCCTCGTTCAGCAGCGGATAGTTGCCGTGGTACGGGCGGATCGACACCCGCCGGTAGTCGGAGAGCACCGCCCTGGCCTGCGCCGCTCCGGTGACCAACCAGGCAATACGTCCGTTGTAGAGCTTGACCTTGGTCATCGGGCTGTCCGCTCGCAGGCCGACGTGTCGGGCTGACGGCCGGTACGGGCATTCCCGGGGGATCGGGAAGGCCGGCGTGTCGACGGCTTCGGTCATCGCCATGGGTCACCCCTCACTGCCCACGGGTCGCCGCACGCGTGTTGGCACACATGTCGCCCGCAGGATCCGATGTCGTCCGGCGCTCATCGTCCAACCGTCCGCGAACGGGCAGCAACCTCCCGATTGCCCACCGTGAACAGGGCGGGCCGCCGGCCGGACGAACCGGTGCGGGCCTGCGCACTACAGGAGAAGCCGGGCCGGCCCGGTGTCGGCATCCTGATCACCAGGCCGGCGACCGCCGTGCCGGTGCCGGCACGGCGTCCACGCCTGCCCGAGCGGGTGCGCCGTGCCCGGGACGCCGAGGACCGACAGCCACCCCGCGTGCCCAAGGAGGACCCCGTGCGTGTCTTGATAACCGTCTATCCCGCCGTGGCGCATCTGTACCCCGTGGTGCCGTACGCCTGGGCGTTGCAGAGCGCCGGGCACGAGGTCCGGGTCGCGTCCCACGCCGGCTTCGCCGACACCATCGCCAGCACCGGCCTGGTCCCGGTCGCGCTGGGCGACGCCGGGTCGCCCGAGCCACGGCTGCGCGACGACGCCCGCCAGCCCCCGACGCCGGAGGACGTCAACGCGTACGCGCGGGCCCTGGGCCTGAGCCCGGAGGAGCGCGAGCACTGGATCGCCTTCTACCAGTGGAACCTCAACCCGGCCTCGGACTACGTCCGCGCCGACCTGCCCGACGCGCCGGATCTGGTCGAGTTCGCTCGCGCCTGGCGTCCGGACCTGGTGCTGTGGGATCTGGTCTTCCCGGCGGGCGCGGTGGCGGCGCGGGCCGCCGGCGCGGCACACGGCCGGCTGCTCGGCAGCAACCTGGACTACTTCGCGTTCAGCCAGGAGCGGCTGGCCACGCACCGGGACGCCGTGCGCGACGCCGGGCTCGCCACCGACCCGCTGGGCGACCTGGTCCGCCCGCTCGCCGAGCGGTACGGGATGACCGTCGACGACGAACTCCTTCTCGGACAGTTCACCGTCGACCCGCTGCCCAAGGGGCTCAGCCTCTCCACCGCCACGACGAAGGTGGCGGTTCGCAAGGTCCCCTACACCGGCGCGTCGGTCTTCCCGCGCTGGCTGTACGCCCGGCCGCAGGGGCGGCCCCGGGTCGCGTTGTCGCTCGGCGAGTCCACCCGCCGCTACGTCGCTGGCGACTGGGGTCGTACGCCCAAGTTGCTGGCCGCCCTGGCCGAACTCGACGTCGAGGTGGTCGCCACGCTCAGCCCGCTGCAACTGGAGGCCGTGGGCACGTTGCCGGACAACGTGCGGGCGATCGAGTGGGTGCCGCTGACCCAGTTGCTGCCCACCTGCGATGTTCTCGTGCACCACGGTGGCATGGGGACGCTCAGCTCCGCCGTCGCCGCGGGCATCCCGCAACTGGTCTGCGACACCGACGACTCGCTGTTGTTCCGCCCCGCGTCGGCCGCCCCGGCCGAGGTCGACAGCGGCACCTACCGGGTCGGCCGGGAGTTCGGAACCGAGACCGGGCAGGCGGCCGAGGAGGCGGCCGGTTGGCTGCACCCGGAGAAGAACCTGCTGGCCACGCCCTGCGCCAGCTACGTCACCGACCAGGGCGCCGGGGTCCGGCTCGACCACCAGAAGCAGTCGGTCGAGGAGATTCGGGCGGAGATCCACCGGGTGCTCTCCGAGCCGGCCTTCCGGGAGGCCGCGACCAGGCTGCGCGACACCTGGCAGGCGATTCCCAGCCCCGCCGAGATCGTTCCGGCGCTGGTGGCGTTGGCCGAGCGTCGGCCCTGACCGGCCGTCGCCGCGATGCGGCAATCGCGAGGATGTAGCGCCGGTCGGGGCGGGGCGAGCATGCAGGGACGGCGCGGGCGGACGATCGTCCGCCCGCGCTGCCGGTCTGACGCCGTGGCGTCCGGACGGAACCGATTTCGAGTCGTGCACAGGACGGGTGGTGGTTGGTGATGAGAGCGGCGGTTGTGCCGGGAGTCGACGTTGCCTGGGAGTTGCGTGAGGTGGCGAACCCCGAGCCGGGTCCCGGTGAGGTTCTCGTTCGCGTACGGGCCTGCGGGGTGTGCGTCAACGACGTACTGGCCACCCGGGGGATGCTGCCCTTCCCGGCGATCGAGCCGGCCGTCACCGGGCACGAGCCGGTCGGCGAGGTGGTCGACGTGGGTGCGGGGGTGACGAGCCGGCGTCCCGGTGACCGGGTCGGTGTGACCTGGGTACGGTCCGGCTGCGGCCGGTGTGACTACTGCCTGCGGGGCCTGCCGGTGACCGGGCAGACCGCACTGAACTGCCCCGCGCCGACGACCACCGGGTTCACCGCACCCGGCGGGCACGCCGAGTACCTGGTGGCTGCCGCCGAGTCGACCGTGCTCCTGCCCGACGGGCTCGCCTGGGAGCTGGCCGCGCCGGTGATGTGCGCCGGTTACACCGCCTGGTCGGCGCTGCGCGCGGCGGAGCCCCGCCCGCACGACCGGGTGGCCGTGATCGGCATCGGCGGCCTCGGCCACCTGGCCCTGCAGTACGCGAAGGCGTGCGGGCACGAGACGATCGCGGTCACCGGCTCGGCGGACAAGCACGAGGCGGCCCGCCGGCTCGGCGCCGACCTGGTGGTCGCCGACGGGGACCAGTTGCGCGCCGCGGGCGGTGCCGACGTGGTCCTCCTCACCGCCCCGTCGCACCGGGCGGCCGCCGCCTGCCTCGCCGGGCTGCGGGTGCAGGGACGGATGGTGCTGGCCGGCATCGACGGCGTCGAGCCGTTCACCATCCCGCCGGCCATGGCCTACCCGTTCTTCGCGCAGGGGCAGCGGATCACCGGCGCCACCCATGGTGGACCCCACCTGCTGCGGGAGGCACTGGACCTGGTCGCGGCGGGCAAGGTCACCCCGTGGGTGGAGACGTTCGAGGCGCACCGGGTGGCCGAGGCCGTCGACCGCGTCGCCAAGGGTGAGGTGCGGTTCCGCGCCGTCGTCGAGTACTGACCGCCGCAGGATCGCAGGGGAGAGCCGCCGGGCAAATCGGTGGACGACACGCCGAACCGGGCTTTCTGCCGATGATTTTCCCGCCTGCCGAGCGTCGTACAGGTAGTGCCCCGGTGCCGCCAGGACTGGCGTCCGCCGGGGCCACCTGACGTCGAGTGGCAGGAGAGCGGTTATGTCAACGGTCAAGCCTGGACGGACAGCTGATCCGTCGGTGCGTGGTGCGGGGCTCACGGCGGAGGAGCAAGCCGTGGCCGACCGGTTCGCCCGGCTCGGCGCGCAGTTCGCCGACCGGGTCGCCGCGGTCGGAGCGGACGCGTGGTCGGGGCCGACGCCCTGCACCGAGTGGACCGTGCGTGACCTCGTCGCGCACGTCGTCGAGATGAGCGAGATCCACCTCAGCATGGTCGACCTGCCGGTGCCGGAGGGCCCCGGCGTGGACGTCGACCCGTACAAGGCGTTCGTGCGGGTGCGGGACCAGATCGAAACCAGCCTGAACGACCCCGAGCAGGCCCGCGCGGAGTTCGACGGGCGGTTCGGCCTGCGCACCTTCTCCCAGGCGATCGACAGCGCGGTCTCCACCGAGCTGGTCGTGCACGGCTGGGACCTGGCCCGCGCCACAGGCCAGGACGAGCGGATCGACCAGGCTGACATCGACAAGGCGTGGGAGTCGCTGCGGATGGTCGGCGAGGAGGTGGTGCGCAGCCGCATGGTCAGCGGACCCGCCCTCGAGCCCCCGCCCGGTGCGGATGAGCAGACCAAGCTGTTGGCGTACCTGGGGCGCCGCGCCTGACGGGCCGCACCGCCGGCCGGGACGGTCCGGCCGGCGGTGCCTCCACCGTTCCTCGACGGATCCTCGACCGGTGCCGCTGACCATGGGCGTACCGATCGTGGAGCGGAGAGGGTGCGAACATGACGTCGCTGAAGGATCTGGTGCTCGAACAGACCCGCAAATACCACCGCGAACAGGAGTCGACAGACTTCGTGCCCGGGGTGACCCCGATCCTGTCGTCGGGGGCGGTGCTCGACGAGGACGACCGCGCCGCCTTCGTGGAGGCCGCACTGGACATGCGGATCGCCGCCGGGATCAGCGCGCGGCGCTTCGAGAGCGCGTTCGCCGCCTACTACAAGCTGCGCAAGGCGCACCTGGTCAACTCGGGCTCGTCGGCGAACCTGCTCGCGCTGACCGCGCTGACCTCCCCGAAGCTCGGTGAGGCACGGCTGGGGCCCGGCGACGAGGTGATCACGGTGGCCGCCGGCTTCCCGACCACGGTCAACCCGATCCTGCAGAACGGCCTGGTGCCGGTCTTCGTCGACGTGGAGCTGGGCACCTACAACACCACCGCCGAGCGGGTCGCCGAGGCGATCTCGCCGCGCACCCGGGCGATCATGATCGCGCACACCCTGGGCAACCCGTTCCCCGTCGCGGAGATCGCCGACCTGGCCACCGAGCACGATCTGTACCTCGTCGAGGACAACTGCGACGCGGTCGGTTCGACGTACCGTGGCCGACTGACCGGCACCTTCGGCGACCTCACCACGGTGAGCTTCTACCCGGCGCACCACATCACCGCCGGCGAGGGGGGCTGCGTGTTGACCGGCAGCCTGGAGTTGGCCCGCATCGTCGAGTCGCTGCGGGACTGGGGCCGGGACTGCTGGTGCGAGCCCGGCACCGACAACACCTGCCTCAAGCGGTTCGACTACCAGTTGGGCACCCTGCCCGCCGGCTACGACCACAAGTACGTCTACTCGCACGTCGGCTACAACCTGAAGGCCACCGACCCGCAGGCCGCGCTCGTGCTCAGTCAGTTGCGCCGGCTCCCGGAGTTCGTCGAGGCCCGGCGGCGCAACTTCCGCCACCTGTACGAGGGGCTGGCGGACCTGCCCGGCCTCCTGCTGCCGGAGGCGACCCCGGGCAGCGACCCGAGCTGGTTCGGCTTCCCGATCAGCGTGCGGCCCGAGGCCCCGTTCACCCGCCAGGAGTTGGTGGCGTGCCTGGAGGACCGGAAGATCGGCACCCGCCGGCTCTTCGCCGGCAACCTGACCCGGCACCCGGCGTACCAGGACGTGCCGTGCCGCATCGTGGGGGACCTGGCCAACTCGGACTTCGTCACCGAGCACACCTTCTGGATCGGCGTGTACCCCGGCATCACGCTGGAGATGGCCGACTTCGTCATCGACACCGTCCGCACCTTCGTGACCGGGCGGCACTGACGCTCAGCCCTGCTCCCACAGGGCCTCGATCGACTCCCGGACCCCGATGCGCGGGGTCCACCCCAGCAGGCGTTGGGCCTTGCGGATGTCGGCTCGCGTCCACGGGCCCCCGTTGCTGGGCACCGGGGCTTCGATCAGGGACACCGCCTCCGGTCGGATGCCGGACGTCGTCAGCAGGATCCGGACCAAATCCCGAACGTCCTCGGCGACGCCCCGCCCGATGTTGATCGCCTGCCCGGTGACCGGGGCACGGCCCGCCAGCACCACCGCCTCGGCCAGGTCGCGGGCGTCGACGAAGTCCCGGCGGGCCGCGGCGAGGCGTACCGTCAGCCCTTCCGGGCCGGCCCGTCGCAGCCGGTCGCGCAGCGCCCCCAGGAAGCTCGCGGGCGTGGTGTACGGGCCGTACACGTTTACCGCCCGCAGCACCACGGCGTCCACCGTGCCGGCCTGCGCCGCCCGGAGCACGATCCCGCTCCCGGCCCGTTTCACCCGACCGTAGGCGGTGTCCGGCCGGAGCTCGGCCGTCTCGCTGACGCTGGTGCCCTCGGCGACCACGCCGTACTCGTGAACCGAGCCGATGTGCACCAGCCGAGGCCGGGTCTCCATCGCGCCGAGGGCGGCGACGAGCCGGCGGACGAGCTGGACGTGGCTCCGCTTCAGCTCCTCGGCGCGTGCCCACCCGCCAGCGGCGTTGACCACTGTGTCCACGCCCTCGTCGGCGAGGATCCGGGCCAGGTCGGCGGGCGCGGTCGCGGCGATGTCGAGGGGGAGCAGAGCGGCGCCGACGTCGGGCAGCGGTGTCCGGGCGACGGCGAGGACCCGGTCGCCGCGCCGGGCGTACGCCGCGCAGACGGCACGCCCGACGCAGCCGGTCGCGCCCAGCACGGCGACCCGCGTCGGGCCGTCGGTGGTCGTCGCGTCGATCATCCCCACACCTCCGTACGGCCCTGCGTCAGGTGGCGGGACGGCAGCCGCCCCGCCGCCGCCGTGCCGGGCCGTGCGGGGCGGCGGCGGGGCTCGGGTACGTCGGCGGGGCCGACAGGTGGTGGCAGCGTAGGTCGTGCCGCTCGACGGCCGGTTGAACCTTGATCGAGGGCCGTCGAACGCGACGCGGAGGGCGGCGGGCACGGTAGAGGATGCGGACGCGACGTGCCGCCGATGACCATAAACATCCGCTCACGTCGACACGAGCAGGGGCGCGCGTGAAAGCTACGGATCAACCTATCGAGATGGCCGTGCTGGGACCAATGTCCGTACGCGTGCGGGGAGTCGACTGGACGCCGACGGCGCCGAAGGTACGCAACGTCCTCGCCGTGCTGATCGCGCACGCCGACCAGCTGGTGCCCGCGTCCTCGCTGAGTACCGAGCTGTGGGGGGACGACCCGCCAGCCAGCGCGTCGACGACCGTGCAGACGTACATCCTCAGCCTGCGCAAGCACCTCGCGGCCGCGACCGGCTGGCCCGTGGCGGCGGTCAGCACCGATCTCCTGGAGACCCGCACCGGCGGGTACCTGCTGCGTAGCCGTCTGACCGGCCTGGACCTGCGTCGGTACGAGCTGCTGGCCCTGCGGGGGCGGCAGGCGCTGGCCGACGGTGACGACGACCGGGCCGTGCGGCACCTGTCGGAGGCGTTGCGGCTGTGGCAGGGACGGGCGTTGGTGGACGTGTCCGTGGGCCGGCTGCTGGAGGCGCGACGCCGGCAGCTGGAGGAGTCCCGGCTGGTCACCCTGGAGTACCTGGTCGACGCCGAGCTGCGGCTGGGCATGCACCGCGAGGTGCTGACCGAGCTGGCCGCCCTGATCGTGGAGAACCCGCTGCACGAGGGGCTGCACGCGCAGTACATGTGGGCGCTGCACCTCAGTGGCCGGCGGGCGCAGGCGCTTGAGGTCTTCCACCGGGTGCGGGGCAACCTCGTCACCGAGTTGGGCCTCGAACCCGGTGCTCCGGTCCAGCGCCTGCACCAGGCGATCCTCAACGCCGACAACGACGTGGACGCCTGGTCGTCGCAGCGCAGGCCCTTCGTGGGGCCGCGTCCGTCCCCGGCCGGACGGCCGTGACAAACGGGTGATCGCCCCGCTCCGCAAGGCGGAAGAAGCATCCGTGTACGGGGGGCGACGACACTACCGGGGAGATCGACAGTTGCACGTGGCGCTCGGCGCCAGCGACGGGGTCGCCAGTCTCCGTCCCATCGTTTTCGTCAATTCAAGGGGAGGAGAGGGGCATGCGCGTAGTCGTATCCGGCCGACGTGGCCGGGCCCGATCAACCAGGGCGGCCCAGGCCGGGGTCGTCGCACTCGTGGTGGCTGCCGGGGTGGGGCTCAGCGGCCCGGCCCACGCCGGTGGCGGCTCGGACCGGGTCCTCGGTCTCTGGGAGGTGCAGAGCATCGACGGCTCCGGTAACAACCGGGCGAACCCCACCTGGGGCATGATCGACACCATCTACCCCCGGGTCGGGCCGGCCTGGTACGCCGACGGAATCAGCGAGATCGTCGACCTGCCGCCCGAGCGGTACGTCAGCAACCGGATCTTCAACGACACCGACGTGAACATCTACTCGCCGAACCAGGTGAGCCAGTGGGGCTTCGTGTGGGGCCAGTTCGTCGACCACTCCGTCGCCCAGCGGCTCGGCCGGCGCCTGGTCAGCCCTCCCGGCGAGACCCGCAACATCGTGTTCGACAACGCCGACCCGATGGAGTCGTTCCGCAACGACATCGGCATCGTCCCGTTCGACCGGTCCCGCCCGGCCGACAACACCGGCGTCACCACACCCCGGGACCAGATCAACACGGTCAGCTCCCAGCTCGACGCCGCCGCCGTCTACGGCAACAGCCACGACCGGCTGGACTGGATGCGCGAGGGCGTCGTCGACGGCAATCCGCGCAACAACAAGGCCAAGCTGCTGATGGCCGACGGTTATCTGCCCCGACGGGACGCCCGGGGGGACGCGTCCACGGCGCCGAACATGGTCGCCGGTGGGCAACTGTTCAACACCCCGGAGAAGGCGGCGGTCGCCGGTGACCAGCGAGCCAACGAGAACCCGGGGCTGCTGGCCATCCAGACGCTCTTCGCCCGGGAACACAACCGGATCGTCGCGCAGCTGCCGAAGTGGCTCTCCGAGCAGGACAGGTTCGAGATCGCCCGGGCGGTGGTCATCGCCGAGCAGCAGCACATCACCTACACCCAGTTCCTGCCGTCGCTCGGCGTCGAGCTGCCCCGCTACACCGGCTACAAGCCCGGGGTGGACCTCTCGGTGAGCAACGAGTTCGCGACCGTCGGATACCGCGCGCACAGCCAGATCCGCGGTGACTTCCGGCTTGAGGCCGAGGTCGGTCGGTACAGCCAGCAGACCCTCGACCGGTTGCGGGAGCTGGACGTCGAGGTGACCGTCCAGGGCAACACCGTCCGGCTGATGATTCCGTTCGGCGAGGACGCCTTCTTCAACCCCGACCTGCTGGAACTGATCCAACTCGGACCGATGCTGCACGGCGTCGGGCTGCGTCCGCAGACCCGCAACGACGAGCTGATCAGCAACATGCTGCGCAGCTTCCCGTTCTTCATCCCCGTGCCGGGCAACCCCAGTTGCTCGGACGACCCCGCACTGCCGGCCTGCCTGCCGGGCCGCAACGACCTGGGCTCGATCGACATCGCGCGCAGCCGCGACCACGGCATGCCGAGCTACAACGACATGCGGAGGGCCTACGGGCTGCCGGTCAAGCGGTCGTTCACCGCGATCACCGGGGAGCGGTCGGAGTCGTTCCCGGCCGACCCGAAGCTCACCCCCGGCGCGGAGATCGACGACCTGGACAGCCTGGACTTCACCGCCCTCTACAACGTCGCTGGGAAGAAGACCACGGTGGCGGCCGACGACGCCGTACGCGCCGAGCGTCGTACGCCGCTCGCGGCCCGACTCAAGGCCGTCTACGGCAGCGTCGACCGGCTCGACGCGTTCGTGGGCATGTCGGCCGAGCCGAACCTGCCCGGCAAGGAGTTCGGTGAGCTGCAACTGGCGATCTGGCGCAAGCAGTTCACCGCGATGCGCGACGGGGACCGGTTCTACTACGGCAACGACCCGCTGCTGCCGCTGATCCGGGCCGCGTTCAAGATTGACTACCGGAAGTCGCTCGGCGACATCATCGCCCTGAACACCGACGTTCCCCGATCAAAACTGTCGGCCGACGTGTTCCGTACGCCGCAGGGCCAGCACCGGTCCGTCCGTGCTCCCGGCGGCGAGAAGCTGCTGCCCGGCAGCGGGACGCGTGGTCTCGGCATCGGGAAGGCCGGCTCCGCGAAATCGTCGCCGGCCGTGCTGCTCCCGCCGGGCCTGGCGCCGAGCGGCTCGGGGGCGCGGGCACCCCGGCGCGGGTCGCGCCGTGACAACCGTCCATAACCGCTGACCGATCACGATCGGGCCGGGTGCGTCGCGCACCCGGCCCGATCCGCGGGCTCACCCGACGGGTCAGGTCGAGTCGGTGACGTTGTCCCGCGCCGACGCTTCGCGCGTCGGAGTGCCGCCGGAGGGCGTGCGGTCCGTCTGGTGCTGGGCCGTCAGGAGGGCGAGCAGGCGCAGGTTGTCGTGCGAGAGGCTTCCGGGGTCGGTGGTGTAGACGAACAGCGTCTGCTCCTCGTCGCCGGGCAGCGCCAGCGCCTCGTACCGGATGGTGATGGGGCCTACGGCGGGGTGGCGCATGTGCTTGGTGCCGTGCGTGCGCTCGTGCACGCGGTGGCCGTTCCACCAGGTGCGGAATTCCGGGCTCTTGATGGTCAGCTCGCCGACCAGTTCGTTGAGCTGGGGGTCGTCGGGGAACCGCCCGGCGTAGAGACGCAGGGTGCCGACCACCTCGGCCGCCACCGTCGGCCAGTTGAGAAAGGCGTCCCGGGCCGCCGGGTCGAGGAAGACCCACCGGGTGTAGTTGCGGTGCCGGGGCGGCAGGCGTGTCCAGTCGGTGAGCAGGGCGCGTGCCAGCACGTTCGAGGCGAGGACGTCCGTGCGGCGGCCGACGACGAAGGCCGGGTGGTCGACCATCGAGGCGATCATCTGTTGCAGTGCCGGCCGGACCCGCTGAGGCGGGGCCTGCTCGACGCGGCGCCGGGCCGGCCGAGCCAGGTCGGTGAGGTGGGCGCGGGCAGCCGCGTCGAGCCCGAAGACCCGCCCCAGCGCGTCCAGGACCGCTCGGTGACCCCGTGAAGGCCGCCGCCGCGATCATCACCATCGCCCGAGCCGGCACCGCGCCCCTGCACCAGGTCCTCGGCTCCGACTCGTACGCGCTGGCCACCGCCCAGGTCCAGAACCTCGTCACCGACCTCGAAGCCGGCCACGCCCTCGCCACCACCACCGACATCACCGAGGAGTCGAGGTGACGACGCCGCGTCGGTGAGTTCGCCGGAGCAGGCCGCCGGGGTGTGCGCGGCGAGCGCGCCCCGGCGGTCGGCCGGTGGTGTCAGGCGTCGGGTGGAAGAGGGTTCCGGCGCGAGACCGCCACCAGCAGAGCCGTCACCGCACCCCGGTTGTGCAGCGCCCGCAGCGGCAGAGCGGCCAGCCACAGCACGTCGCCGCACCCGACGGTCTGTCGCGTGCCGCTGACCGCCTCCAGCTCGACCTGGCCCTGCTCGATCACGACGATCGCGTCCCGCCAGTCGGCCTCGTCGTAGTCGAGTGCACCGCCCGGCGGCAGGGCCACCACCCGCATCCCCATGTCCGGCCCGAGTCGGGAGCGCAGGAAGGAGAACGGTCCCTCGCCATCGTCCATCAGCAGGCGGCACGCAGGCCGTACGCGCCGCGTGCGCAGGGGAGTGGGGATCGGGTCGCCTGAACCACTGTCACGTACCACTCCCCGGTCGTCTGTCGGCCTCGTGCCGTGCTTGCAGATATGACGGCCGGGGGCCGGAAAAGTCATCGCCTCCGTCGCGGGGTCGCCAGCGGAGCGCCGTTTTTGGGCCGTGAGCCCAAACCTGGTCGTCGAAAGTGCGCAACCGTGAAGAAGAGTGACGGCTCGGTGACGCCTAGTGTGTGTGCTGAGATATCCAGCCCCCTGGATGGAGTTGACACATGAGCGTGGCCAAGGAAAGCACCTCGCGTCGCGGGCTGATGGGTGCGATCAACGGACCGCACCATCGCACGGTCCTCTGGTTGTACATGGCCATCGTGCTCGCCCACTGGGCCGAGCATCTGGTGCAGGCCTTCCAGATCTGGGGGCTCGGATGGGCCCGCCCGCAGGCGCGTGGCGTCCTGGGCATGCCGTTCCCGTGGCTGGTCAGCTCGGAATGGCTGCACTACGCGTACGCGATCGTCATGCTGATCGGCTTGTTCGCCCTGCGTCCCGGATTCGTCGGCCGGGCGAAAACCTGGTGGACGATCGCTCTGGTGATCCAGTTCTGGCATCACATCGAGCACCTGCTGCTGCTGTTGCAGGTCCAGATGGGCTTCCTGCTGCCCGGCACGGCCGCCCCAACCAGCCTGGCGCAGCTCATCGTGCCCCGCGTCGAGCTGCACCTGTTCTACAACTCGGTCGTCTTCATCCCGATGCTGGTCGCGATGTACCTGCACCTGCGTCCGAACGACGACGAGCTGCGGCAGACGCAGTGCACCTGCGCCCCCACGGACCAGCGCCAGCTGACGTCCGTCGGCTGAGCGGGCCGTCTTGTCCGCCGCACGCCGTCGCACCCTGGCGGTCGCCACCGCCCTGGCCTCCGTCGGGGTCGCCGCCGTCGTCGGGGTCGCCGTCCGACAGTCCGGCAGCGAACCGGCTCGCGTGCTGGCGGTGACCCCGGCCGGCGACTCCGTGCTGGCGACCACGCCGGACGAGATCACCCTGCGGCTCTCGACCAGCGCCGACCCGGTGCTGTCGCACGTCACCGTCCGCGACAGCACCGGGGCCACGGTCAACGACGGGAAGGTCAGCACCGCCGGGGAGACCGGGTTACGCCAGCCGGTTCGCGTCACCCTGGCCGGTGACTACAGCGTCGCCTACCACGTCACCTTCACCAACGGGCAGGACGACAGCGGCGCGCTGCGGTTCAGTGTCGGCACCGGCACGGTGCCCCGCGACACCGGCGAGATCCTCGACGCCATCCCGGACAACGAGGGGCATGCCCACGGCATCGACCCGTTCGGCGCCACCCTGCTGGTCGCCGACGGCCTCGTGCTCATCGTCGTGCTCGTCCTGTTGCTGCGTCCCGCGCGCCGACGTCGCACCGTCGCGTCGGAGCCAGCGGAGCACGGATACGCGTCGGAGCCAGCGGACCGCGGATAGGCGCCGCTGACCGAGATCGGACGTTGTGTGACGCGTGACCCGCTCACCGCGGGCGGATGAGACACATTCCGCCCGTGGTGGGCTGGTCCATCGTGGCCAACGCGTCGGGCACGTCGTCGAGGCCGATGGTGCGGGTGATCAGGTCGGCCGGGCGCAGCACGCCGGCGGTGACCAGCCCCAGAAGCTCCGGGTAGGCGTGTGCGGCCATGCCGTGGCTGCCGCGCAGCTCCAACTCGTACGCGATCACGAACTCCATCGGCAGCGCCGGACGACCCTGGGCGGGGGGAAGCAGCCCGACCTGGATGTGGCGTCCCCTGCGCCGCAGGCTCTCGATCGAGGCGGTGCAGGTGGCGTGACTGCCCAGGGCGTCGAGGGACAGGTGCGCTCCGCCACCGGTCACGTCCCGAACGGCGGCGGCCACCGCGCCGGGGCCGGTGAGAGCGCCGCCGTCGAGGCAGACCGTGGCCCCGAAGCTCCGGGCCAGGTCGAGTGCGCCCGGTGCGATGTCGACCGCCACCACCCGCGCACCGCAGGCCGCGGCGATCATCACCGCGGACAGTCCCACACCGCCGCAGCCGTGCACCGCCACCCACTCACCCGCGGCCACCCGCCCCTGCTGCACCACCGCGCGGAACGCCGTGGCGAACCGGCAGCCGAGCGCCGCGGCGGCCGGGTAGCCCAGCTCGTCGGGGAGCCGGACCAGGTTGACGTCGGCGTCGTGCAGCGCCACGTACCCGGCGAACGACCCCCAGTGGGTGAAGCCGGGCTGCGTCTGCCGCTCGCAGACCTGCTGGTCGCCGGCGAGGCAGGCCGGGCACCGCCCACACGCGCACACGAAGGGCGCGGTGACCCGGTCGCCGGGCCGCCAGCCGCGTACGTCGGCGCCGACCGCCGTGACGACACCGGCGAACTCGTGACCGGGGACGTGGGGTGGGCGGATGTCGGGATCGTGTCCCTGCCATCCGTGCCAGTCGCTGCGGCACAGGCCGGTCGCCTCGACCTGGATGACGGCGCCTCCGGGCGGCGGCACCGGGTCCGGGACGTCGCGGACCTCGGGGCGGGCTCCGAACTCGTCGAAGATCACGGCACGCATGGCCCGTATCCTCACACGTTCGCTGGGCTGCCGGTTCAGCTGCCCGCCGGGGCCGGCCAGGTGTGGCCGACCCCGGCGGACACGCCGGTCAGGGCGCCCAGGGCGTGGTGATGTTCCAGGTGCTGTCGGCCGCCCACAGCGCTGGTGTGTTGTACGCGTCGCCGCCGGTGCCGTTGCTGAGCCAGACCTCCGAGTTGTAATGCCGCAGGAACTTGCCGCGGAAGTTGTACGACTCCAGCGACACGCCGCTGCCGGTCAGACCGACCCGGGCGCACCAGGTGGCGTCGGCACGCAGCAGCGCGGTCCCGTCGTTCGGCGAGTTGCGGACCCGGGACTCCTGGTGCCGCAGGTACTGCCCGGGGAAGTTGACCGACTCGAACGAGTAGCAGTTGGTGTCGGCCAGGCCGGGCCGGACGGTGTACGTGGCGTCGTTCTTGAGCAGGGCCGAGCTGCCCGCCTCGACCACCTCGGTGTACGCGAGGCTGTTCTGGTGGCGCAGGTACCTGTTCGTGTAGCCGGGCGTGGTCACCTGCAACGACCGGCGGGTGTTGACCGGCAGGGCGACGGGTGCGGAGCTGCCGATCGACTTCGAGGCGTTGATGAGGGCGGTGTTGGCGGCGCGGACCCGGGCCTGATCCATCTTGACCACCTGCCGGTCGTAGGTGAGGAAGCCGTTCAGCTCCCCCTCCTGATCGGTGATCTCGGTGTAGACGGAGACGCTCAGTCCCTTGCCGAGCATCAGGTTCTGGGTGCCCTGCACCAGCCCCACGTAGCGATCGGTGAGCGCCGCCGACGTGGGTTGCCACTCGTAGGCGAAGAACTGGCCGTTGGGGCTGTATTCGTGGCCGGGCGTGTGCAGGCCCAGACCGCCGAACTCGCCGAGCACGGCGATCCGGCTGGCCGACGGCGAGGGGGAGTCCGGGCCCAGGTAGACGTGCCAGTCGTCGATGTCGCCGTTGCCGGGGTTGCCGAGCGACTGGCAGCAGTTGTAGCCACTGTGGGTGTTGACCAGCCGGGTGGGATCCTGGTTCTTGATGTTCTGCCCGACCCGCCGGGTGTCGGCCAGGTTCCGCTCACCCCAACCCTCGTTGTACGTCGTGTAGGCGACGACCGCCGGGGAGCTGCGATGCTCGTCGACGATCTCCCGCGCCTCGGTCTCGAACTGCGCCTGCTGGGCGTCGTTGGCGTCGACGTCCTGTGCGGTCATCGACGGGATGTCCTGCCAGACGAGCAGGCCGAGGCGGTCGGCATGGTAGAACCAGCGCTGCGGCTCGACCTTGATGTGTTTGCGGACCATGTTGAAGCCGAGGTCCTTGTGCTTCTGCAGGTCGAAGGCGAGCGCCGCGTCGGTGGGTGCGGTGTACAACCCGTCCGGCCAGAAGCCCTGGTCGAGGGTGCCCACCTGGAACACGAACTGACCGTTGAGCTTGGGGCGCAGCACCCCGTTCACCAGGCCCGTGGTGATCTCGCGCATGCCGAAGTAGTGCGTGGTGCGGTCCACCGTCGCGCCGCCGGCGTTGCGCAGCGTGACCCGCAGGTTGTAGAGGAACGGGTCGTCGGGTGACCAGCGGCGCGCGTTGGGCACCGGCACACTGAACTCGGTGAAGCCGCCGGTGGCCGAGCCGACCACGGTGCTGCCGTTCAGCGCCTCGGCGAGCACGCTGTGACCGCTGACGTCGCCCCGGGTGAAGACCCGTACGCGCAGGGTGTTGTTGGCGAGGTTCGGGTAGACGTCCACGCTGCTGATCGACGCGGCCGGCACGGGCTCCATCCACACCGTCTGCCAGATGCCGGAGCTGGGCGTGTAGAAGATCCCGCTGGGTGTCTTGGTCTGCTTGCCGATCGCCGGGAGACTGCCGTTCTGCCGGGTGTCGGTGGGGTCCCACACCTTGACGACGATCTCGTTCGAGCCGGCACGCAGTTGCGGGGTCACGTCGAAGGTGAAGGCGTCATAGCCGCCGGTGTGCGCCCCGACGCGTACGCCGTTGACCCAGACGGTGCTCTGCCAGTCGACCGCGCCGAAGTGCAGCAGCGTCCGTCGGCCCGACCAGTTCGGCGGGACGGTGACCGTACGCCGGTAGAAGAGGTAGTTGCGGTTGTCGTTGGCGGCCCGCTGGATCCCGGAGAGGGCGCTCTCCACCGGGAACGGCACGTTCACCCGTTCGGGCAGGTTGGTGCCGAACTGTGGGGCGTCGTCGGTGGCGGACTGGCGCAGTTGCCACTCACCGTTGAGGTTGAGCCAGTCCGGTCGGGTCATCTGCGGTCGCGGGTACTCCGGCAGCGGTGTGCCGACCAGCGCCTGACTGGTCCAGGGAGTGGTCAGCGGCGGGGTCTTGGCCGGGGCGGCCTGTGCCTCCCGGGTGGGCGCGGCGAGTACGCCGGCGACCAGGGTGAGGATGAGTAGCAGGGGCAGGGCGGGGCGGATGGGGACTCGACGTGTCATGCCGTCTCCGGGGGACGAGTCGCCGCGGGCGGTGCAGCTGGCCCGAAGCGCGCGGGCGGTGGGCATCCGGTGGTCGCTGGGCAGGGGCGGAGGACGTCGGCGGGGGGTTCCATCAACGACGATCGGCAACACTATTGACATCCGCCGTATCTATATAACGTTATAGATGAGCGGCGGACGTTCGGTCAATGTCTGTCGATGCATACTCGGGTGGTCCGCGCCGACCGCCACCCTCGGGTGGTCTCCGGAAAGGGTGGGTCGATGGGCGTCAGCCTGAAGGACATCGCCGAGCGCGCGGGTGTCTCGCTGGCCACGGTCTCCAATGTGGTCAACGGATACCGACCGGTGGGGGAGCGGACCCGCCAGCGCGTGCAGCAGGCGGTCGACGAACTCGGCTACAGCCCCAACCTCAGCGCCCGGCACCTACGCCGGGGGCGTACCGGGTTGATCGCCCTGGCCATTCCGGAGCTGACCAACCCCTACTTCGCCGAGCTTGCCGAGATCGCCATCCGGGAGGCGGCCGGGCTCGGCTACACCCTGGTGATGGAGAACACCGCCGCCGACCGCGATGCGGAACAGTTGCTCCTCGACGGCTCCCGGCGCCAGATCATCGACGGTCTGATTCTCAGCCCGGTACGTGTCGGCCGCGCCGAGGTGCTCGACCGCAGGGCCGGCACGCCCCTGGTGCTCATCGGCGAGGGCGTCTACGACACGCCGTACGACCACATCGCCATCGACAACGTGGCCGCGAGCCACGCGGCGATCCGGCACCTGGTGGCGATCGGCCGCCGCCGGATAGCGTTCATCGGCGCGCCGCCCGGCGACGAGCGACAGTCGGCGCAGTTGCGCCTCCGTGGCTACCGGGAGGCCCTGGCCACGGCCGGCCTGCCGTTCAGCCCCCAGTTGGTCGCCCGCACCGACGGGTTCGACCGGATGGAGGGCAGGCGCGCCATGCGGGACCTCCTCGCCCTCGACGAGCCACCGGACGCGGTGTTCGGCTACAACGACCTGATCGCGATAGGCGCGCTGCGTGCCCTCACCGAGGCCGGCCGCCGGGTGCCCGAGGATGTCGCGGTGGTCGGCATCGACGACATCGAGGAGGGGCGGTTCGGCGCGCCGACCCTCACCACCATCGCGCCGGACAAGGAGGCGATCGGCCGGCTGGCGGTGCGGCGCCTCGTCGCCCGGATCGAGAGCACGCCGGCGGCCGGCCCGCTCACGGTGCAGACGCCGTTCCAGCTGATCCGCCGGGAGAGCACCGCCGCGCGGGCCGGCTGAACCGGCCCGCGCGAGCCACTACACCGGCCCGCAGACGCGCGGCGCTGTCAGCCGGCGGGGCGGGGTTCGATGCCGAACTGTTCGCAGGCCTCCCGGTACATCCGGACCACCTCGCGGCGGATCTCGGCACGTTCGGTGAGCCGGTGGGCGAACGGGACCCGGACCGCCACATCGAGGCCGTCCACCGTGGCCACGAAGTCCATCCCGTCGGCGTCCAGACCGGTCGTCCGGGCCTGGGTGGCCGTCGGGCAGCCGCCGAGAGAGCGGCAGATCAGCAGGGTGTCCGCGGCGTGGTCGTCGTTCATGTGCCGGCTGACGGCAGCGACCACGTCCGGGCCGAACGGCTGCCCGCTCATGCCACGGCCGCCGTGGCATCGGTGCCGCCACCGGCCGGCACGTGTCCGGCCAGCGCGGCGAAGACGTCGGTGTTGTACTGGTATGCCACGAGTACCTCCTCCAGCAGCGCGTTCGCCGTCGCCTCGTCGAGTGGCAGCGCGTCCAACCGGGCCCGGTAGGCGTCCTTGTACACCTTGGGGCGCGGGATGTCGTCGAAGCGGTAGAAGGCCACCCCCGCTCCGTCGTCGAGACCGTAGTGTCGGGCCACCGACCGGCCGATGTGCAAGCCGCCGGAGAGGTCGCCCAGGTAACGGGTGTAGTGGTGGGCGATGAAGCGCTCCGGCGAGTCCGCGCAGACCTCCCGGATCCGCTCTACGTACGCAACGGTGGCCGGAGTCCGTACGGTCCGGTCGGCCCAGTCGGGGCCGACCAGGTGCGCCAGATCCGCTTCGAGGGCGGGGAGCCGGATCAGCGCGGCGTCGACGAAGGGCCCGGCCAGCGGGTCATCGTGCAACCGGTCACCGGCGGCTTCCAACGCGGCGTAGATGGCGTGGTGCTGCACCACCAGGTCGGCGTATCCGGCCAGGTCGAGCTCTCCGGCCAGCAGGGCGGAGACGTACCGCTGGGACTCCGCGGTCTCGTGGGCTCCCGCGGTGGCGGCCCGGACGCGGGCCGAGAACGGGGTCGTGGTGTCACTCATGTCTTCTCCGAAGTCGCGGTAAGGCCGGTCGATGGCGTCGTTGACGGGTGCGCGGCGGGGTGGTGGCGGAGGGGTACGACCAGCGGCAGTTGGTTGCGCGGGTGCGGGACGACCTCGATGTCGTGCCGGTACACCTCGCTGAGCAGCGCGGCGGTGAGCACCTCGGCGGGTGGGCCGACGGCGCGGACCCGGCCGTCGCCGAGCAGGGTGATCACATCGGCGTACGCCCCGGCCAGAGCCAGGTCGTGCAGCACGACGACGACGGCGTCCCCGTCTGCGGCGCGATCCCGGGCGATCCGCATGACCAACTCCTGATGGTGCAGGTCGAGCGCGGCGGTCGGCTCGTCGAGCAGGAGGACCGCGGCGCGCTGGGCCAGCACCCGGGCCAGCGCGGCGCGGGCCTGCTCCCCACCGGAGAGCGACGGGAACTGCCGGGAGGCGAGGCGGGCGACGTCGCACAGGCTCATGGCCTCGGCGACGATGGCGTCGTCCTGCTCCTCCTCGGGCAGACCGGCCCACGGCGCCCGTCCCATCCGGACCGTCTCCTCGACGGTGAAGGGGAAGCTCAGTGTGCTGCGCTGGGTCAACACCGCCCGGCGCATGGCCAGCTCCGCCGGCGACCACTCCCGCAGCGCGCGGCCGTCCACCTCGATGGTGCCGGTGGCCGGCAGATCGCCGCTGATCGCGGCCAGCAGGGTGGACTTGCCGGCGCCGTTCGGGCCGACCAGGGCGTGCACCTCGCCGGCGCGTACCCGCAGGTCGACCTGGTCCAGCACGGGCCGGCCGGCGCGCTGCACCCGCAGTCCGGCGACGTCGATGCGTACGTCCGGGGTGTGGGTCGGCGCGTGCGGCGGGGCGACCCGCCGTCGCCGGCCGAACAGCCGGAAACGTTCGGCGCCCATCCGTTCGGTCCGGCTCATCCCCAACCTCCGGAGCGTTCCCGGGTGCGCCGCAGCAGCCAGAAGAACGCCGGCCCGCCGACCACCGCCGTGAGCACGCCGAGCGGAAGTTCCTGGTGCTCGACGATGGTACGGGCGAAGAGGTCGGCGAGGACCACCACGATCGCGCCGCCGAGCGCGCTGGCCGGCAGCAGCACCCGGTGGCCCGGCCCGGCGACCATCCGCACCAGGTGCGGGACGACCAGGCCGACGAAGCTGATGATGCCGGTGAAGGCGACCGCGGCGGCCCCGAGCAGCGCGGTGACCACGATCATGCGGATCCGCAGCCGCTCCACGTCGACGCCGAGGTGCCGGGCCGAGCGCTCGCCGAGCGCGAGCAGGTCGAGCCGGCGGGCGTCGACGAGAGCGACGGCCAGACCGAGTGCCAGGCACGGCGCGGCCAGATAGACCGCCGACCAGTTGGCCTGGGCCAGGCTGCCGAGGTTCCAGAAGGCGATGGACTGTACGCCGGACTCGTCGGCGACGAACATGAGCAGCCCGATGGCCGCCCCGGCGACCGCGTTGACCGCGACGCCGGTGAGCACCAGGGTCACCACCTCGGTCCGGCCGTTGGACCGGGCCAGCAGGTAGACCAGGTACGTGGTGACGAGCCCACCGGCGAACGCGGCCGCCGGCACGGTCCAGGCGCCGAGGACGGTGACCCCGGCGGCGATGGCCAGCGCGGCGCCGACCGCGGCTCCGGCGGAGACGCCGATGACACCTGGCTCGGCCAGTGGGTTGCCGAAGACGCCCTGCATGATGGCCCCGGCAGAGCCGAGCGCGGCGCCGACCACGGCGGCGAGCACCACCCGGGGAAAGCGGACGATCCAGAGCGCGTTCTCGCCCTGCGGGGCGGCCGGCAGGCTGCCGACGTCCAGACCGAGCCGGTGCAGAATCGAGCCGAGCACCTCGGCCGGGGAGATCTGGACCTGCCCGCGACCCGCCGCGACCAGGGCGACCACCAGCAGGGCGAGCGCGAGCCCGGCGACCAGCAGCCGGCCACGCCGGGGGTGCTTCCCGGCGGGGCGTCCGGGGCCCGGCCGTGCGACGGGACGTGTGTCCACATCGGTCATGACGCCGCTCCGCACGCGTGTACGGCGCGGGCCAGGGCCTGGACGGCCTGCCCGGAACGGGTGCCGAAGGTGAGCAGGACGCCGTCGTCCATGTCGACGATCCGACGGGCGGCACCAGCGGGGGTCTGCGCGACGCCGGGGAGTTTCAGCAACCCGTCGACACCGCCGACGGATGCCAGCCCACCGCTCATCACCAGGATCACGTCCGGGGCGGCGTTGATCAGACCTTCGCTGGTCAGCGGACGGAACTTCGACAGCCCGATCGCGCTGCCGGCGTCCTCGCCGCCCGCTGCCTCGATCATGGCGTCGGAGCCGGCGCCCTCGCCGCCGATCAGGTAGACACCGGCGGTGCCGCGCAGGTAGAGGAAGGCGACCCGGGGTGCCGTGTTCCGGGGTACGCCGCGCTTCGCCTCGGCGATCTCGCCTTCGACCCGGCTGACGAGCTGGTCGCCGGCCTCGACGACGCCGAGAGCGGCGGCGACCGCGCGGACGTGTGCACCCACCCCGGCGAGCGTCTGCTCGGCGTCGACCAGCACGACCGGGATCCCGGAGGCGCGGAACTGCTTCAGCGCCTCCGGTGGGCCGATGCTGTCGTCGGCGATGATCACGCTCGGGTTCAGGTCGAGCACCGCCTCGGCGGAGAGGTCGTGCCCGGCTGGGGTGACCACGGGCAGGTGCGCGGCGGCGGGGAAGGTGGTGGCGGTGTCCCGGCCGATGACGTTGCCGCCGAGGCCGAGACTGAACACGATCTCGGCGATCGAGCCGTACAGGTTCACCGGCAGGATCCGGTCGGCGTTGGTGACCGTGGTGCGGACGCCGTCGGCGGAGGTGATGGTCACCGGCAGGGCGGGAACCGGTGTCGGGGTGAGCGGTGTGACGTCGGACTGGCCGACGGTGGCGGTGACCGGACCGCAGGTGGTGGCCGACGGGGCGGCGACGGTCTGCTCGGCGCAGCCGAACGCGGTGCCGGCGAGCAGGACGAGCAGGGCGGAGAGGACGGCGGTGCGGCGGTTCACTGGGCCAGCTTCCGTCGCCGGCGGCGCAGTCCGATCAGGAGCGTCACGAGCACGAGGATCGCGCCGAGCGCGACCGGCCACCAGCGGCCGACGTCGACGTTCGATGCCGCGCTGACCCGGGTGACCTCGGCCTGCGCGGACGCGGTGCCGCCGGTCGGGGCGGTGCCGCCCGCGTCGACCGGTGCGCCGCCGGTCGCACCGCCGCCAGCGGTGGTCCCGGCGGCCGACGGGAGCGCCGCGGTCGACGGCCCGGCGGCAACCGTGCCGGCGCTGCCCGGCTGGGCCGCACCGGCGGCGGTGCCACTGCCGGTCGTCGGTGGTGCCGCGCTGCTGCGGCTCGGCGCGGGCGCGGCGGCGAAGGTCACCGGCACCCGTACGTCCTGGGATCGGTCGGCGGGTCGGGTGTGGTCGGTGCGGGTGGCGACCACGCACCGGCGAACCGTGCAGTCGACGTCGCCGATCGTCGGGGTGATCTTCACGGTGACCCGGAACGAGCCACCCGAGCCGTACGGGGTGGCCAGGTCACCCGCGTAGCTGGGCGGGTTGTTCGAGATCCAGTGCGAGGCGCCGAGGCTGCCGCTGGTGTCGGCTCCGCCGCCGCAGGGTGTCGGTGTCTGGCCGGCGCCGTTGTCGACGCAGTATCCGACGTAGATGCCCTTGGTGGTGTCGTACCCACTGCCGGTGACGGTGACGCTCGTCCCGGCTCGGCTCACCCCGGTGCTCGGCGTGGCGGTGAGGGTCTGACCTCCGGGGCCGCGGGCGGTGCCGGCGTATGCCGGAAGCGCACCGACGACGACACTCACCGTAATCAAGGCGGCGGGCAGAGCGGCGCGACGCAGTGCTCGCATCGGACTCCTCACAAGATGGATCGCCAGAGAATTGGCTAAGGTTTGGCTAACCTAAGTTAGAAACACGCAGGTCACAAGGGGTTCTTCGGATGAAGATCTTTTAGCCGAACGAGTGAGGGTGTACTTAGTTAGGTTTGCCTAACCTTTGCGGGTCCGCAGTGCGTTCCGTGAAGGGAAACAACATGGTCCGATCCAGAGCCGGTACCGCCTGGCGCCGGTCGATGCTGTGGGCGGCAATCGTCGCCCTCGGCGCGTCGGCCGCCCTCGTAGGGGCCGGCCCCGCCTCGGCGGCCGAGGCCGAGATCACCGGAGGCAGCCTGAACTGGGGTTTCAAGTCGTCGTTCCGCAGCTACGTGAAGACCGGCAACGGGAATCCGCCGCTCGCGGCGAGTGACGGCGCCACCATCAAGGCCGACGGGACCTTCACCTTCCCGTCGACGGGTGGCACCCACGACCCCGCCACCGGGGCGATCACCGCCGAGTACGGCGGGAAGGTCGTCTTCTCCTACCCGGCGCACTTCTTCACCATCACCCTGGCCAACCCGACGGTCTCCGTCTCCGGCGGCTCCGCCGAGTTGAAGGCCGACGTGGAACTGGTCACCAACGAGGTCGAGCCGGTCTCGGTCCACCAGGCCACCATCGCCACCATCGCCGGCAACCCCGCCAGCAGTGGCGGTACGGTGACCGGCACCAACCTGGCGGCCACGCTGACCGCCGCGGGTGCCAGCGCCTTCAACGGCTTCTACGCCGCCGGCGAGGCGCTCGACCCGCTGTCGTTCACCTTCACCACGGGCGATGCCGAACCGGCCGGCCCGGCGGTCACCGTCACCCCGCCCGGCGGGCTCGACCCGAACGGGTCGACCATCACCGTGCGGGGCAGCGGCTTCGACCCGGAGGCCAACGGCGCGGCCGGCTTCTACGTCTCCTTCGGACCGAAGGTCGCCGAGCACTGGGCCAACGCGGGAATCCTGCAGACCACCAAGTGGGTGAACAAGACCAACGAGCCGACCGACGCCCGGGACCGGCTCAACGCCGACGGCACCTTCAACACCACCCTGTCGGTCAGCGCGGCCTACACCGCCCGTACCGGTGAGGAGGTCGACTGCATCGCCGTGCAGTGCTACGTGATCACCTTCGCCGCCCGCGGCTCGGCCGACCGCAGCCAGGACACCTTCACCCCGGTCACCTTCGCCGGCGGTGGTTCGGGCGGCGCGAACGCCAGTCAGCGGATCACCGCCACCGTCACCGGCGGCCCGCTGACCCTCGGTGTGGCCGGTGACACGGTCGCCCTGCCCGCGGTGAGCAACGGCCAGGTCGCCAGCGGGGCGCTGCACGCCGCCACGGTGGCGGACCTGCGCGGCACCAACGCCGGCTGGAGCCTGGTCGGTCAGGTCTCCGACTTCACCTCGGCCGGCGGCAGCATCGCCGCCGACAACCTGGGCTGGGTGCCGAGCGCCAGCGTGGTCGCCGACCCCCTGGGTGGTACGCCCGGTGTGGTCACCCCGGGTGCGACCGCCGCACCCGGTGCCGGCCTGGGTGGGGCGCGTGCGCTCTGCACCTCGCCCACCGGCACGAGCAACGGCACCTTCAACTGCGGTGCCCAGCTCAACCTGGGGATCCCGGCGTCGGCCACGGCCGGCGACTACGCCGCGACCCTCACCCTGACCCTCTCCTAGGTCAGCGTCGGTAGCCGGTGGGGCGGGAACTCCCCGTCCCGCCCCACCGGCCCGACCGCACCTGGTAACACCCCGGAGCCGCACCCATGCCTCGCACCACCGCCCTGTCCCGGACCTGCGCCGCGCTCGTCGCCGTGCTGGCCGCGACGGTCCCGGCCTCGCTGGCCGTCGCCGCACCGAGCCCCACCCCTGCTCCGGCCGCCGGCAACTCGGTCGCGCGGTGGGCGGTACAGCCGTCCAGCCCCGACGGGCCCACCGGACGCAACTACTTCATCTACGACCTGACACCCGGCAGCACGCTCACCGACCATCTCGGCGTCACCAACCTGAGCGATCGGCCGCTCACCTTCGACGTGTACGGCACCGACGCCCACACTACGACCGACGGCGCGTTCGCCCTGCTCCCCGCCGACCAGGCCGCCGTGGACGTGGGCTCCTGGATGCGCCTGGAGCAGCGTCGCTGGACGGTGCCGCCCGGCAAGCGGGCCGACATCCCGTTCCGGCTGACCGTGCCGAGGAACGCCTCCCCGGGCGACCACGCCGGTGGGATGATCGCCTCCCTGTGGCAGGCCGGCACCACCGCCGACGGTCAGCGGGTCCGGATGGACCAGCGGCTCGCGGCCCGGGTCTACCTCCGGGTGACAGGGGACGTGCGACCCGCCGTCGCCGTCGAGTCGGTCAGGGTGGCGTACGACAATCCGGTCAACCCGCTCGGCGGCGGCGACCTGACGGTCAGCTACCTGCTGCGCAACACCGGCAATGTTCGGGTCGGCGGAACGGGCTCGGTCATCGTCGACGGGCCCTTCGGCTGGGAACTCGCCCGGACCGCCCCCGTGGACCTACCGGAGTTGCTGCCCGGCGCCACCTTCGCGGTGACCGAACGGATCACCGGGGTTCCGCCGACACTGCGCTTGTCCGCCACTGTGGACCTCGCCCCGACCACCACCGACACCGCGCTACCTCCGGTGCTCCGCACGGCGGGCGTCTGGGCACCCCCGTGGCTGCTCATCGCCCTGCTCGCCACGGCGGTCGGCTGGTTCGGCGTACGGCGCTGGCGTCGCCGCTCCGCCACCCGCCCGGCGACCACGACCACCGCATCGGCTTCCGCGAGCAGGTCACCGACCGCTGCCGAGCCGACCGCTGCCGAGCCGCGCGGTGGCGACCCGCGCGGTGCTGAGCCGCTCAGCGGCACGTCGTGAAGCGGCTTGCACTGCTCGTCCTCTCTGTCGTCGCCGTCCTGCTGTCGTCCACCGGGTCGGCCCTCGGCACCGACCGGGCACCTGACGTTCAGCCCCGCGTGGCGCTGCCCGAGGGGACCCACCGGGTGGGAGACCGGGTGCTGGTGGCGCTCGACGGTTGGCCGGCCGGCGTGGTCCAGATTCTGCTGTTCGCCGGCGCCGGTCGGCGTGTCAGACGGAGATGACCACTTTCGCCCGGGCGTGTTCCCCTTCGAGGTACCGGATGGCGTCGGGCACCTCGTGGAGCGGATAGGTCCGGTCGACGATCGGCGTGAGGCGGCCGGCCTCGGCGTGGGCGCGCAGCGATTCGAGGTGCTGCCGGCTGGGGGCCGCGGTGAGGGTGACGATGCGCTGCCGGACGAACGGCGCCAGCAGCCGTCCGCGAGCGAGGAGCCAGACCGGTCCGACGAGGCTTCTGCCGTGGTAGACCCCGCCGCCGGAGAGCACCAGCGTCCCGGTCGGGGTGAGCGCCTGCCGGAGCGCGGTGAGTGAGCGGTTGCCGACCAGGTCGAACACGACGTCGTGTCGGCGTGCGTCGTGGGTGAAGTCGTCGCGCGTGTAGTCGACGATGTGGTCGGCGCCGAGAGCGCGGACCAGGTCGACGTTGCGGGTGCTGCACACCCCGGTCACGGTCGCGCCGAGCGCCTTGGCCAGTTGCACGGCGAGGGTGCCGACACCGCCGGAGGCGCCGTTGACGAGGACACGGTGCCCTGGCTGGACCTGCCCGACATCGCACAGTCCCATGAGCGCGGTGACGCCGGCCAGCGGCAGCGCGGCGGCTTGCTGCGGCGTCAGGTTCGCCGGGGTCGGTGCGACCAGGTTCGCGGGCACGCACACGTACTCGGCGAAGGCGCCGTTGGCGTCGCCGAGATCGCCGAAGACGGCGTCGCCCGGGCGGACCTGTCGAACGTCGGCGCCGACCGCCTCGACGCGGCCGGCGAAGTCGCGGCCACGGATTCGCGCGCGGGGCCGTGACCCGCCCATGGCCAACCGCGCCATCCGTGGCTCACCCCGCATGATGTGCCAGTCGTACGCGTTGAGCGCGGCGGCCTCGACCCGCACGAGTACCTCGTCGGCGGCGGGCACCGGTGTGTCGACGTCCGCGAGTTGGAGCGTCTCCGGCGGGCCGTAGCGGTCCTGGACGATCGCCTTCATCTTCGCCTCCCTCTCAGGTGTACGGCGTACACCTCCTGTGTCGACCAGCGTAGGTGTACGCCGTACACCAGTCAATGCGGTTATGGTTTCTACCGCCGCCGGAAGACGAGGATCGAGATGGCTGAGCAGGTGGAGATGCTGCGCCGGACGCCGCTGAGCAGGGATCGGATCCTGCGCGCCGCCGTCGCGCTCGCCGACGAGGCCGGGATCGAGTCCTTGAGCATGCGCAACCTCGCCAAGGACCTCGGGGTCGTGCCGATGGCCCTCTACAAGCACGTGGCCAACAAGGACGAGTTGCTCGACGGCATGATCGACGTGGTTGTCGCCGAGATCGACCCGCCGGCACCCGGTGACTGGAAGCACGTGGTGCGCGGACGCATCCTCTCCGCACGGCGGGCGCTGCTGCGCCACCCCTGGGCGCCGCTCGCGATCGATACGCGGAACATGGCGACGCCGGCCGTCCTCGCCTACCTCGACTCGATGGTCGGGACGCTCCGGGCCGGGGGGTTCTCCGCCGATCTGACCCACCACGTGATGCACGCGATGGGCAGCCGGATCCTGGGCTTCAGCCAGGAGTTGTTCGGCGACTCCCGGCGCGCCGGCCGGTCCGGCACGACCAACGCGGAGCCGCCAGCGCCCCTGCCGCCGGAGGTCGCGCTCCGGTTCCCGTACCTCGCGGAGATCGCCACGGCGGCGTCGCACGACGACGCCTCGGTCGTGGGGCAGGGCTGCGACGACCAGTTCGAGTTCGAGTTCGCGCTGGACCTGCTGCTGGACGGCATCGAGCGGCTGCAACGGCAGGGCTGGACCTCCGCGCACCCACCCCGCTGAGCAAACGCCGCCGCCTGGCGAGATCGTGCTCGAACGCGGAAGTAGTGGCATCCCCAGCACGCGGAGGCCACTACTTCCTGGATCGAGCACGACCATGAAGGGCCGGCGGGCGCCTCGTGTCGCAGCGGTCAGCGGGCCCGCGCAGCGGCGATGACCCGTCCGCGCTCCGACTCGGGGAAGCGGTCGAGCATGGCACGCACCTCGTCCGCGCTCACGTTGGCGCCGAACAACTCGCTACCCGGTTCGAGTCGTACGCCCTCGGCGAGGCCACCGGCGACGACCGGGTCGAAGCCCAGCGCGTCCACGAGGGAGGCGACCGCGGTGAGGTCGGCGGCGTCGTCGCCGGCGATGGCGATGGCCTTGCGGTCGGCCGCTCCCGCCGGCCGCGCCCCCTCCTCGAGATCGTGGTAGCCCATGTGGTTGAACGCCTTGACGACCCGCGCGCCGGGCAGGAACGCCCGCACGGTCTCACTGGACGACGTGCCCGGGTCGGTGAGGTCGTCGCGGATGCCGTCGACCTCCCACCAGTAGTTCATGGCGTCGATCACGAGCTTGCCGCGCAGCGCCTCGGCGGGAACGGTGCGGTACCTGCCCAGCGGCAGGGCGAGGATGACCACGTCGGCGACGGCCGCCGCGTCGACCGCTGTGGTGGCGACCGCCCCGGGCGTCAGCACCTCGACGGTGAGGGCGATCTTCGCCGGATCGCCGGAGCCGGCGATGAGCACCCGGTAGCCGGCGGCGAGGGCGAGCCTGCCGAGCACGGTGCCCACCTTGCCGGCACCGAGCACGGCGAGGGTCTGGCCGTTGTCGAGCATGTCTTCCCTCCGGGTACGCGCGGGACCGGTCAGCTGGCCAGCATGTCGCGGACCATGGGGATCACCGTCGAGCCGTACAGCTCGACCGCTCGCATCCGGGCACTGACCGGCTGCGCTCCCGCCGTGTAGATGAGATCGAACCGGCCGACGCCGAGGCCGCGGATCGCGTCGGCCATCCGGCGGGCCACGGTCTGCGGCGAGCCGATGTAGAGGGATCCGTGCTCCACCTCGGCGTCGAACTCGGCACGGCGGATCGGCGCCCAGCCCCGCAGCGCACCGATCCGGTCCCGCATGATCCGGTAGTGCGGCCAGTAGATCTCCTTGGCCTCCTCGTCGGTGTCGGCGATGAAGCCCGGCGAGTGCATCCCGACCGGGTGCGCGGTCGTGCCGAGCTGGTCGGCCGCCCTGCGGTACAGGTCGATGTAGGGCGCGAAGCGCTCGGGTGAGCCGCCGATGATGGCGAGCATCAGCGGGAGACCGTAGCGGGCGGTACGCACGACCGACTGCGGTGAGCCGCCCACGCCGACCCAGGTGTTCAGGTGGCCCGATTCCGTCTTCGGGAAGACGTCGGCGTTGTCCAGCGCGGCACGCAGGGTGCCGTTCCAGGTGACCGGCTTCTCGTCCAGGAGCTTCACGAACAGCTCGATCTTCTCCTCGAACAGCGTGTCGTAGTCGCGCAGGTCGTAGCCGAAGAGGGGAAAGGACTCGGTGAACGAGCCACGACCGAGGATGACCTCGGCCCGGCCGTGCGACAGCGCGTCCACCGTGGCGAAGCGCTGGAACACCCGGACCGGGTCGTCCGAGCTCAGCACTGTCACCCCGGACGCCAGCCGGATCCGCGACGTACGGGTGGCGATCCCCGCCAGCACCGTTTCCGGCGTCGACACCGAGTACTCCGGCCGGTGGTGCTCGCCCAGGGCGATGACGTCGACGCCGAGCCCGTCGGCGAGCACCGCCTCGTCGACGACCTGCCGGATCGCGGCGGCGTGCGAGAGGGGCATGCCGGCGTCGTCCTGCGGTACGTCGCCGAAGGTGTCGAGCCCGAACTCGAGGTCAGACATGGTGTGCTCCTTTGCGGTCGAACCAGCCGTGAAGGCGTCTCGCCGGTTGACGTGTCAATGATGCTAACGTGGTGATTGACACGTCAATTCCGGGGGAGCAGATGACGGAGGCCACACCCGAGCGGCGGCGACGCCAACTGCCGACGGCGGAGGAACTACGGATCTGGCGAGACTTCATCGAGACGACGGGGGCACTCAATTCCCAGCTCACGTCACGCCTCCAGGTCGAGTCCTCGCTGTCACCGGGGGACTACGCCGTCCTGCTCGCGCTCAGCGAGGCACCGGACCAGCAGATGCGCTCCTCCGAACTCGCGTCGCACATCGGGTGGGAGCGCAGCCGGCTCTCCCACCACCTCGGCCGGATGGAGCGGCGCGGGCTCATCCGCCGCCAGGAGTGCCCGACCGTCCCCCGAGGGGCGGAGGTGCTCCTCACGCCGAGCGGAGCGGAGGCTTTCCGGCGGGCGACCGTTCCGCACCTGCGCGCCATCCGTGAACTCTTCGTCGACGCTCTCACGCCGGATCAGCTCCGCGCGGCCGGCGAGATAGCCGCGGCACTTCGCGCGCATCTCGATCAGCGAGGTCGCGGCCTCACTGAACGATAGGCAGGAACACCCGGCCCCGAGGGCGGGCTCCGGAAATTCCCCGGCCCGACCGGATCGCCGACCGTGCTCGGCCCGCCGCCGCGAATGCATGCGCCGCGGCGCGACGGGTACGCCGCTACTCGATCCAGGGAGGCTGCGATGTGCCCGAAGGCTGCCCAGGCCGACGTGAGTCGGATGTCGAGCGTCGAGAGCCTCGACACGAAGCTTGAGGTGATCGCCGTACCGGTGTCGGACGTCGACCGCGCGAAGGCGTTCTACGAGCGCCTCGGGTGGAGGCTCGACCAGACACCGCCCGGCGTGGTCCAGTTCACCCCGCACGGCAGTGGATGCTCGGTGCAGTTCGGCCCGAGCCTCACGTCGGCCACGCCCGGTTCGTCCACGGCGTACCTGATCGTGTCCGACCTTGAGGCGGCCCGCGACGCCCTGGTCGGCGTCGGCGTCGAGGTGGGCGACGTCTTCCATGTCGGGCCGGACGGCCCGGTCGCCGGGCTGGATCCCGAGCGGCGCAGCTACTTCTCGCGCGCCACGCTCCGCGACCCGGACGGCAACACCTGGCTGATGCAGGAGATCACGACCAGGCTGCCCGGCCGCGTCGAGGGCGGCCTGACGTCGTTCGGCTCGGCGAGTGACCTGGCGAGCGCGCTCCGGCGCGCAGCGGACGCTCACGGCGAGCACGAGAAGCGCACCGGCGCGAGGGATGACAACTGGCCCGACTGGTACGCGGCGTACATGGTGAGCGAGCAGTCGGGAGCCAAGCCGCCGGAGTGAGCCGTGCCGTCACCGCACCCTGCGCGAGGCGCGCTCGTGCCGGTCGACAGCTCGGGCGTGGGCCACCGTGAGCAGCCGGTCGATCTCGGGCAACATCTGCGGGCCGGGCATGACGATGCTGCCGAAGCCGTGCAGCGCGTAGCCGGGGTGCGGCACGACGGTGTCCAGCCTCGCGAAGTCGAAGCTGTCGCGATGGGCCTCGAAGTCCTTGGGCGCGAAGCCGAACAACCTTTCGAACTCGACTCGGCCCAGATCCAGGTTGAGCCGGAAGACGCCGGGCCGGTCGAGCTGGGAGCTCTCGTCGAAGCCGGGTACGTCGTGCTCGACGATGGTCGCGAACGGCTGGCGGCGGTCCGGGCCGACGTAGAAGAAGCGGTCACCCCAGGCGCCCTCCGGTGCCCCGCTCTCGGCGCTCGCCACGAGCTGCTCGGCGCCGGGCAACGCGAGAATCCGATCGGCGAGCGCCGCCGGGTCGATGCCGGTCGGAATGTGCAGCACCCCGTCCGCGTGCGCGATCGTGGCCTCGTCGAGCGGGAAGTACCGGTAGTCGTGCGACCTCTTCTCGGCCGGCTCCACGTCGGCGGCGCGGACGTACCGGGGAAGGTGTGTCAGGCGCTGGAGCGTGCCCTCGTACGTCGAGGCGGCGGGCGCGTCGATGCCGAGCGCGGGGCTCGCGCCCAGGCTGCCGACAAGCACCGCGTACCGGTCACCGAGCAGCGCGCCGACGATCGCGCCGGCACCGAACCACGGCTGATCGGTTCCGGCCACGGTCATCGTGCTCGGATTGCGCTGGAGGTGCCGGTTGTGCGCGAAGGCCAACGTCGGTCCACGGTGCGCCTCGGCCGCGCGGATCGCGAGCAGGTTCTCGGCCATCAGCGCGTCCCGGACCTGGGCCAGTCGGGCGAAGCGTTCCTCCCGCGCGAGCGGTGCGGCGGCCTCGGCGTGGTAGCGCAGCAGGGCGACCGCGCTGGTCGCCGCCACGTTCGCCGCCGGCCAACCCTCGGGTCGCCGGGGTGCCCGCAGGTACATCTCGGTCAGCAGGTCGTCGGCGATCACCCGCAGCCGCTGGGCGTCGGCGGAGCGTCCGACCGACCGGCCCGGCTCCCAGATCGCGGCCGGGTCGCTCCATCGGGCGTCGTCACCGATCAGGCCGTCGATCTCGGCGAAGCGGCCCGAGCCGAGATAGTCGCAGACCTGGGCGAGGTGACGCCGCGGGCTCGGCGCGTGATCCATCTCCAGCGGGGCGTCGAAGCCGTGGAACGTCAGGCGCTCGGCCGCCGGCCGCCCGCTGTTCCACTCGCGCATCCACAGCAGCAGGTCACGGTTGGCCGGTGCGGAGCCGAGCCCGTGGCTGAAGCCCTCGGTGAGCGCGCGGTCGAGCGTCACGCCGATGTCGCCCTGGACGAACGCGTCGGCGATCAGCCCCGCCGCCCGGTCGCTCTCCACCGCGATCGACCGGTAGCCACTCTCGGTCAGTTGCGCGAAGGCCTCGTTGCGGATCTGGAGGAAGGCGGATTCGCCGTGCGTCGGCTCGCCGAGCGCGAGCAGGGCCGGCGGTATGGCAAGTAGGTCGAGTGGGAACGTCATTCCATCAACCGTATCGTTGAACCACCGTTTGAGACTTCCGAGCGATTGAGCGCGATGACACCCACAAAACCTTCAAACCCGGGGGTACGTCGGCCAGTCGACCTCGCGCGGGCGCACGGCCTCTCCGCGCAGGCCGTGCGCAACTACGAGCGAGACGGGGTCCTGCCGCCGGCGCAGCGCAGCCCGAGCGGCTACCGCCGGTTCACCGAGGCGCACGCCTTGGCGCTGGGCGCCTACCTCGCGCTCATCCCCGGCCACGGTTACGCGGCCGGTGGCGAGATCATGCGCGCGGTCAACCGGGGCGAGATCGACACGGCGTTGCGGGTCATCGACCGCGGCCACGCCCTGCTGCAACGTGACCGGGAGACTCTGGACGCGGTGGAGGCGGCGGTCCCGCTCCTCGTCGGGATCGAGCGTGAGCCGCAGGGCCGCAATGTCGTGCCGATCAGCGCGCTGGCGCACCGGCTCGGCGTACGACCGGCGACCCTGCGCAAGTGGGAGCGCGCCGGCCTGCTCCAGCCGGCGCGCGACTCGGCGACCCGCCACCGCCTCTACTCGCCGGACGACGTCCGTGACGCCGAACTCGCCCACCTGCTGCGCCGCGGCGGGTACCGGCTCGACCACATCGCCGGCGTCCTGGGTCAGGTGCGCGACGCCGGCGGCGCGGAACCGCTCGCCGCGTCACTGCGCCAGTGGCGGCACCGGCTCACCGTGCGCGGCCAGGCCATGCTCAACGGCGCGGCCCGGCTCTCCGAGTACCTCGACAGCGGCGCCGGCACCGGGTGACCGGGTGGGGTCCGAACCGGGCGAAAACCTCCTCTTCGCTCTATATGCTGCATCGAGTATCGGGAGGTCGATAATCACGAGACGGACCGCCGCAAGCCCCGCAACAGTGGAGATCCGATGGCCAGCACTGGATCCGGGCAGCCAGCGCGCCCTCCGAGTCAGCTCGACCCGCAGGACGCCTACCGCGAGTTCCGCTATCCGATCCTGGCCCTGGCGGTGACCACGGCTATCGCCGGCCTCGTCGACGCCTTCGCGTTCCTGCGTTACGGCGTCTTCGTCGCCAACCAGTCCGGCAACGCGATCTTCCTCGGCATCGGTCCGGCCGGGCGGCACCCGGCCTGGCCGGCCGCGTTGACCTCACTGGTGGCGTTCGGCGCCGGTGCGGGGGTGGTGGCGCGACTGCGAGCGATGGGCCCTCCCCGTAGGTCGGCGACCCGCGGTCTCGCCGCCACCGTGATCGCCGTGGCGGTCTGGTCGGCGGTCAACGTCCTCCTCGAGTACGGCCGCACCAGCCCGCAGTCCCGGGCGGTGCTGGCTGCCTTCGGCGGCTTGGCCATGGGCTCCCTGGCGACGCTGTTCGTGCGTACCGCCGGGGTCGCCACCACCATCACGTACCAGTCGGGCACCGTCGCGAAGACCGGGGAGCGGATCGTCGGCTGGATCGCTGGTCCGGGCAACAAACGGTCGCAGGCCCGGAAAGGCTCACTGCTCGGGCTGCTGACCCTCGCCACGTACGTGGTCGGGGGTGCGCTCGGCACGTTGGCGCAGCAGTGGCCCCTCTGGGTGCCGGTCTGGGCGACGCTCGTCCTGGCGGCAATGGCGCCCGCGCTCCGTCGTTCCTGAGCTGGAGGCCCGGTCGGGGGACGTTCTGCCGATTCTGGCCGGGCGGGGCCGCCCCTGCCGTAGCCTCGGTGGCCGGTGATCTCATCCATCGGGCGTCGATTCCAGGCGCTGCCCCGCGAGCGGCCGGGCAGCCCGCAACGCGGTCCAGCAGCCACCGGGCCGCGTTGGCCCGCTCCGCCGGGTGGGCGGGACGTGAGCGAGCCGAGGCCGGCGACAAACTTGATTTATTCCAAAACAGCGGGCTATGGTCTGCACGTGACGTCCGACATCGAGGCCCAGCTTCGGGCGGTCTCGATGCGTGTGACCCGGCCCCGGCTGGCTGTGCTCGCGGCGCTGCGGGACCATCCGCACGTCGACACCGACACGGTGATCGCGCTGGTCCGGGCGGACCACCCCACGATCTCCCACCAGGCGGTGTACGACGTGCTGCGCGCGCTCACCGACGCCGGTCTGGTGCGGCGCATCCAGCCGGCCCGTGCGACAGCCCGTTACGAGTCGCGGGTGGGGGACAACCACCACCACGTCGTGTGTCGCTCCTGCGGCGCGATCGCCGACGTCGAATGCGCCGTCGGCCACGCACCCTGTCTCACCGCCTCCGATGACCACGGCTTCGTGGTCGACGAGGCGGAGGTCGTCTACTGGGGCACCTGCCCCGGCTGCGCGACCGCACGCACCTCCCAGTGATCCGCCAGTTCGGAAGGAAGTACATGAGCGACACCCAGGACAACCGTCCCTCCAGCGCCCAGGGCGTGGATGAGAAGGCGGCGGCCGGCTGCCCCGTTGCGCACGACTCCGTGACCGCGCACGGCAGCGAGAGCGAGAACCCGGCGATCGACTCGCCGACCCCGAAGACCGGCGGTCGTCCGCGTACGAACCGGGACTGGTGGCCCAACCAGCTCGACCTCTCGGTGCTGCACGCGCACTCGCCGAAGGGCAACCCGCTGGGGGCGGACTTCAGCTACGCCAAGGAGTTCGCCAAGCTCGACGTCGAGGCCCTCAAGCAGGACATCACCACGGTCCTCACGACCTCGCAGGACTGGTGGCCGGCCGACTTCGGCCACTACGGCGGCCTGATGATCCGGATGAGCTGGCACGCCGCCGGCACCTACCGCATCCAGGACGGCCGTGGCGGCGCCGGCGACGGTGGCCAGCGGTTCGCCCCGCTCAACAGCTGGCCGGACAACGCCAACCTCGACAAGGCCCGGCGGCTCCTGTGGCCGGTCAAGCAGAAGTACGGCCAGCAGATCTCGTGGGCCGACCTGCTCGTGCTCGCCGGCAACGTGGCCCTGGAGTCGATGGGCTTCAAGACCTTCGGCTTCGGCTTCGGCCGGGAGGACGTCTGGGAGCCCGAGGAGATCTTCTGGGGCCCGGAGGACGCCTGGCTCGGCGACGAGCGCTACGTCTCCGAGAAGGAGATGGCGGCCGACGTCGGCGCCACCGAGATGGGGCTCATCTACGTCAACCCGGAGGGCCCGCGCGGTAACGCGGACCCGCTCGCGGCGGCGCACTTCATCCGGCAGACCTTCGCCCGGATGGCGATGAACGACGAGGAGACCGTCGCCCTCATCGCCGGTGGCCACACCTTCGGCAAGACCCACGGCGCCGGTGTCGCCGACGACCACGTCGGCCCCGAGCCCGAGGGCGCCCCCCTGGAGGCGCAGGGCCTGGGCTGGCTGAGCACCTACGGCAGCGGCAAGGGCGGGGACACGATCACCAGCGGTCTCGAGGTGACGTGGACCGACCGGCCGACGCAGTGGAGCAACCGGTTCTTCGAGATCCTCTTCGGCCACGAGTGGGAGCTCACCACCAGCCCGGGTGGGGCGAAGCAGTGGGTCGCCAAGGACGCCGAGGCGATCATCCCGGACGCGCACGACCCGTCGAAGAAGCACATCCCGTACATGCTGACGACCGACCTGTCGCTGCGCGTCGACCCGGCGTACGAGAAGATCTCGCGGCGCTTCCTGGAGAACCCCGACGAGTTCGCGCTCGCGTTCGCCAAGGCCTGGTACAAGCTGCTGCACCGCGACATGGGTCCGGTGGACCGCTTCCTCGGGCCGTGGGTCCCGGAGGCCCAGCTGTGGCAGGACCCGGTGCCGGCCGTCGACCACGAGCTCGTGGGTGACGCCGATGTCGCCGCCCTCAAGGCGAAGGTGCTGGAGTCCGGCCTCACGACCGCCCAGCTGATCTCGACCGCCTGGGCGTCGGCTGCCAGCTTCCGGTCCACCGACAAGCGCGGCGGTGCCAACGGTGCCCGGATCCGCCTTGAGCCGCAGCGCAGCTGGGAGGTCAACCAGCCGGAGCAGCTCGCGACGGTCCTGGAGACCCTCGAAGGCATCCAGCGGGAGTTCAACTCCGCCGGTGGCGCGAAGATCTCGCTCGCGGACCTGATCGTGCTCGCCGGCTCGGCCGCGGTCGAGAAGGCGGCGCGTGACGCCGGCGTCGAGGTGACCGTGCCGTTCCGGCCGGGCCGCACCGACGCCACCCAGGAGCAGACCGACGTCGAGTCGTTCCGGGTCCTCGAGCCGCGCGCGGATGGCTTCCGCAACTACCTGCGTCCCGGCGAGAAGACCCAGCCGGAGGTGCTGCTCATCGACCGCGCGTACATGCTCAACCTGACCGCGCCCGAGATGACCGTCCTCATCGGCGGCCTGCGCTCCCTCGGGAACAACGTCGGCGGAGCGGCCCACGGTGTCCTCACCGACCGGCCCGGCGTGCTCACCAACGACTTCTTCGCCAACCTGCTCTCCCCGGGCACCCGGTGGAAGGCGTCGGAGTCCGAGGAGCACGTCTACGAGATCCGGGACCTGGCCACCGACGAGGTGAAGTGGACCGCCACCGCGGTCGACCTCATCTTCGGCTCCAACTCCCAGCTGCGGGCCCTCGCCGAGGTCTACGCCAGCCAGGACGCGCGGGACAAGTTCGTGGCCGACTTCGTCGCGGCCTGGACGAAGGTCATGGAACTCGACCGGTTCGACGTGGCCTGACCCCTGCCCCAACCGACGAGCCCTGGTCGATCCTCAGCGATCGACCGGGGCTCGTTCGTCGTCGTGACGCGCCGTCGCGACAGGTCGGTGTCCGGTCGATGAGTTTGGGATGCTGTGGCGGTCTACCTGCTGACATCACCTGATTCGAAGGAGCACCGCCATGGCGAAGGTCATCTCCACGCTGTTCATCTCGGCCGACGGGGTGGCCGAGATCGACCCCGACTGGCACTTCCCGTACTTCGACGAGAACATGGGCCGCGCCGTCGGCGAGGACTACGACACCTCCGACGTGCTGCTCATCGGCCGCGAGACGTACGACAGTTTCGCGGGCGCCTGGCCTGAACGTGAGGCCGCGGGCGGGGAGGACGCCGGGTTCGCCAAGCAGCTCGGGGACGTCCGCAAGGTGGTCGTCTCGCGCCAGCCGCTGGAGTTCACCTGGCGCAACTCGGAACTGGTCGAGGGTGACCTGGTCGCCGCGGTCGCCGCGCTCAAGGCCGACGCCGGCATCAAGGGCATCCTCATCCCCGGCTCGATCTCCGTGGTGCAGCAGCTGCTCGCCGCGGGGCTGGTCGACGAGCTGCGTCTGCTGGTGCACCCGGTGGCGGCGCGCAAGGGCCGCCGGCTCTTCGACGACGGCGACACGCCGTACCACCTGAGGGTCACCGCGACCGAGGTGTTCCCGACCGGCGCGATCCGCGTGATCTACACGCCGACCGACGCGCCCGCGACGGTCACCTACGACGAGGTCACGGACCTGGTCCCGGCCGGCGAATAGCTCCCCGGCCGTGCCTCGTCGCGCCTTCGCGCCGACGTGGGATGTGACCGCCGGGACTCCGGGGAGGTGCGCGGGCCGCGCACCTCCCCGGAGTCCGCCGTCCTCAGGCGAGGGTGCAGGACGCGCCGTTGAGGGTGAACGAGGCGGGTCGAGCGGTGTTACCGGTGTGGGTGGCCTGGAAGCCGATGGTGACCGATCCGTTGGCGGGGATGGTGGCGTTGTAGGAAAGGTTTCGGGCCGTCACCTGCCCCGAGGTGGGGGAGTAGGAGGCGTTCCAGCCCGAGGTGATGTTCTGCCCGCTGGGCAGGGCGAAGGCGAGGGACCAGCCGTTGATGGCGGTCGCGCCGGTGTTGGTGATGGTGATGTTCTCCGTCAGCCCGTTGTTCCAGGCGTTGACGGCCACGGTCACACCACAGCCGCTGGCCGGGGGCGGAGTCGTCGGCGGCGGGGTGGTCGGGGGCGGAGTCGTGGGCGGCGGGGTGGTGGGCGGCGGCGTGGTCGGCGGTGGGGTGGTGGGCGGCGGGGTGGTCGGCGGGTTGGTCAGGCCGAAGAACTGGACGGCGGCCGCGGCCATGCCGGAGCTGGGCAGGCTGTGCCCGGCGCCCTGGACGCTGTACGCCTCGACCTGGACGGTGCCGCTGGTGTCGGCGTACCTGCGTCGGTTCCAGTTCGCCTGCGGCGTGTCGGTGGAGGTGGGTGTCTGGCTGAGCCCGAACACGTTGGTCCACTGCTCGATCGTCTCCTGCAGCAGCGAGAACGGCACGAGCGTGTCGTTGGTGCCGTGCCACAACTGCACGCGGGGGCGAGTGCCGGAGTAGCCGGGGTATGCCTGGCGGACCGCGTCCCCCCACTGCTGTGGCGTCCGGTTCATGTTCCCGCCGGTGCACTGGCTGGCCCCCGGCGGGTAGTCCGCCGCGTTGGCGAAGCAGTTGAAGGGCACGCCCATGAAGGCCGCCCCTGCCTTGAACACGTCGGGGTAGAGCGCCAGCATGTGGTTGGTCATCATGCCGCCGGACGAGCTGCCGGTGGCGTACACCCGGTTGGCGTCGCCGCCGTACTGCTGCTGGGCGTAACGGATCATGGAGATGATCGACACCGGGTCGCTGCCGCCGCCGCGGCGCTTGGCGGCGTCGGACCACGTGTCGAAGCAGTTGCCGAACCCGGCCTGTTGGGTCGCGCTCGGGTAGATCACGATGAATCCGTACCGGTCGGCCTGGCTGGCGAACTCACTGCCGGAGTAGAAGCCGGGGCCGGAGCCACCGCAGCCGTGCATGGCCACCACGATCGCCGGCCTGGCCGGGCGGTTGTCCGGCACGTAGACGTGCATGCGCATCCGGCCCGGGTTGTCGCCGAAGCTGGTCACCTCGGCCAGCGACGCGGCGTATGCGGGTTGGAATGCGGGGATCACCAGGCCGATCGCGGCCAGTGACGCGGTGAGGCCGAGCAACAGTTTCCTTCTGATTCTCACGGGGACGACTCCTTCGATCAGCTGTGCGGGCTGGGATCGGCCACGCGCGTCCGGCTCGCGGGAACTCCCGGCTCCCCGCGGTGATCGCGCATCGCCTACAACGTGTGCTCGCCCTGTGCCCGGCTCAGTGCGGCGTCGCGTTGCAGATAGTGTTATCCCCGGGCCAAGAAGTGTCAATCGACGTGCCTCGATCAGGTTTGGTCGGTTCCGCCGGCCTCTGCGACCATGGCTCGCCGACGGTCCGTCTACAGTCGGTAGACCGTTCCTGAGCAGAGCCCGGAGTGCCTGTGGCGATTCCGTTCAACATCGAGGAGATCTATCCGGACGATGGGGAGCACTCGCTCCGGATGCCCCGGCGACAGGCCGGCAGCTCACCGCAGGGCGTCACGGTGACCCTGCTGGCGGACTACACACTGCGAGCCCGCGCCACGCTCCCGTCCGCCGCCATCGTCGCGTTGCTCGCCGAGTCCGGCGTGACGACGGCCGGCGCCCGTGCCGCGATCAGCCGACTGGCCCGTCGGGGTGTTCTTGAGGGCAGCCGGCAGGGACGACACAGCTCCTACCGGCTCACTCAGGCCGCCGCCGTCAGCCTCTCGGCCGGAGGCCACTGGATCCTCGCCTCCACCACGGCGGCCGAGCCCTGGGACGGGTGCTGGACGACAGTCGCCTTCTCGCTACCCCAGGACCGCGGCGCGCAGCGGCGGGCCCTGCGTGGCCAGCTCCGCTGGCTGGGGTACGCGCCGCTGTACGACGGGCTGTGGATCTCACCGTACGAGTTGACTCCGCCGGCTCGGGCGCAACTCGCCCAGCTCGCCGGTGGCGCCGTCACGGTGTTCCGGGGACGACAGGTGGCGCTCGACGCGGACAGCCAGCGCGCTCCCATCGATGCCTGGGACATCGACGCGATCAGGGGGCACTACGAGGCGTTCCTGCGGAGGTGGGCGCCCCTGGTGCCGCAGGTGCGCTCGGGACAGGTCGACGGCGCGGCGGCGGTGCGGACGCGTACCGAGGTCATGGACACCTTCCGGCGCTTCCCCATCCTCGACCCGCAACTGCCCCGGGAGATCCTCCCGGCCGGATGGCTCCGGCAGCCGGCCCGGGAGTTGTTCGCGGCCGTCTACGACGGTCTCGCCGAACCGGCGGAGCGACACGTGCGAGCGGTCGTCGGGCAGTTCACCGACAGTGCGCAGCCCGGCATCCAGGCGCACACCACCACCGACCTGCTCGCCGGGGTGCGCGGCGACGTGGGCCGGGCGAGACCGGCCCAGCGCGGGCCGGCCCTCGCATCGACGGCTGACTGTGTATCTGGTGGAGAGCGACGCGGCGACAGGGGGCCCGGGTGACCATCCGCAGCGGAGAGCCTCGGCGGGCGGACGCGCCGCAGCCACGCCCGTCCGACCAGGACGTGTCCTTCAACGGCGCCGTCGCCCGCGTCGGCTGAGGACAGCGCGCCGGGGGCGTACCACCGACCTCGCCCTGAGCGATCGTCGGTGCGGCCCGCCGGCCGCGGTCGGCTAGCTGGCCCGCATCAGCGGGTCTTCTTCGTCGGCCGCTTGCGAGGCGGCGTCAGCAGGTCGGCGATCGCCGCGATCGCGGACGGCACGATCCGGTAGTACGCCCAGACGCCGCGCTTTTCGCGCTCGATCAGGCCGGCCTCGGTGAGGATCCGGAGGTGATGGCTCACGGTCGGCTGGGAGAGATTGAGCGGCGCGGTCAGGTCGGTGACCGACGCCTCGCCCTCCGGCGCCGACTGGATCAGGCTGAGCAGGCGCAGGCGGGCCGGGTCGGCGAACGCCTTCAGCACCCCCGCGAGTCGCTCGGCGTCGGCGCGCTTGATCGGCTCACCAGCGAGGGGCGAGATGACAGGCATAGAAGTTTCCGCAGTTCCCACGTCATGCATAGTTCCACCAAGACTGTCGGTTGACCGGCGGAATCGGACACTTCGCCAAACCAGTGGTACGAGTCACGCCCGACGGCGGCCTGCTCCGCGTACCGGACACGGGCGGCGCCCAGGCGCGTCTGGAGCAGCGAGAGCAGTCGAGCTGAGGTCCTCGGCACAGCCGTCGATGGCACCCTACGAGAGGCGGACACAGCCTGACCTCTTCACCTGCGATCGTCGTCTCGTGCCCGACACCGACCGGAAGGACGCGTCGCCATGACCGCCACGACCACCCCAGCCGCGGTGCTCGACCCGGAGCGGACCGACCTGCTCGACCAAAGCGCCCGCCTCGCCCTGATCACCACGTCACCCGCCATCCGAGACCGCCGAGGCGCCCGATGACGGTTCTCGACAACCGGGCGCTCAACCGCGCGACGCTCGCCCGGCAGCTGCTGCTCGATCGCGCCGACCCGCCGGTGCCCGGGGCCGTCGCGCAGCTCGGCGGACTCCAGGCACAGGAACCGCAGGAGCCGTTCGTCGGGCTCTGGTCGCGACTGCGTGCCTTCGATCCGGCGGTGCTGTCGGACCTGCTGGTCCAGCGGCAGGTGGTGCGGACGCACCTGATGCGCCGTACCGTCCATCTGGTCGTCGCCGCCGACGCCCTGGCCTGGCGCGCCCGGCACGACGCCATGCTGCGCCAACGGACGCTCGGGGCCTACCGGCGCGAGCTGGACGGGGTGGACCTCGACGAGGTGGTCGCGGCGGGCCGGGCGCTGATGGCCGACGGCGTGCCCCGCACGATGACCGAGATCGCGCGGGCGCTCGCCGATCGCTGGCCGACGCCGGGGCCGCGGGCACTGGGTGAAATGGTGGTCGCCGCGCTCGTTCCGATGGTCCAGTTGCCGCCGCGCGGGGTGTGGCGCGCGAAGGCAGGTGTGCGCAACGTCCCGCTCTCCCTGTGGCTGGGTCGGGAGATCGACTCGCCGTCGCTGGAGCCCTCCGACCCCGCCGGTCAGGCGCTCGTACGGCGGTATCTGGCCGCGTTCGGCCCCGCGGCCACGGCCGACCTGCGGGCCTGGTGCGGCCTCACCGGCCTGCCACCCGCGGTGGCCGCGCTGCGCGAGGAGCTGGTGACCTTCCGAGACGAGCGTGGCCGCGAACTGATCGACCTCCCCGACGCGCCGCGTCCCGACCCCGACACACCCGCGCCGGTACGGTTTCTGCCGGCGTTCGACAACGCGATACTCGGCTACGAGGATCGCAGCCGGATCATCGACCACGCTCATCGCGGCCTGTCGGTCGCCGGTGAGCGGGTGGTGCTGGTCGACGGCCGGGTCGCCGCGACCTGGACCGTCGACGCCGAAACCGTGCGCGTCACACCGCTGGGCCGCCTGTCCCGAGGCGATATCGCCGCCGTGACCGAGGAGGGGGAGGCTCTGGCGTCGTTCCTCTCCGACGGCGACAGCGACCGGGTCCGCGTCGACCTCTGAGGGCGGTGCGCCGTGCCGGCGCTGGTCCTGCGGGGCGTCCGCCGCCCGCCCCGCAGGACCAGGTCCCGAAGGTCAGCCCGCGGTGCAGGAGCGGATCTGTGGTCGGGCGTTGCTGTTGCCGTTGAACATCGTGGTGAAGCCGAAGGTGTTGCCGCTGCCATTGGACCGCACGGTCATGACGTTGCCGCTGCTGTCCCAGGTGGCGCTGCCGTTCCAGACGCTGGAGACCTTCTGCGGCGCGGTGAGGGCGACGACCACGGACCAGGTGCTGGCGCCGCTGACGGTCACCGACGTGTTGTAGCGGTCACCCCAGACGTTGGGGGTCGTCGCGGTCGCCGTGCAGCTGCCGCCGGAGGGCGGCGGCGTCGTGGCAGGCGGCGGGGTCGTGCCGGGTGGCGGGGTCGTGGCGGGTGGCGGCGTCGTGCCGTCCGGCGCGACCGCACGACCGGTGGACGGCGAGATCATGCCGGGGCACAGGTTGCGGCTGGTGAGGTTGGCCATGATCTGCCCGATGGCGTCGCGGGTGTTCTGGATCCCGTCGTGCATGAGGATGACCTGGCCGGCCTGGAGGCGACTGGCGTTGGACACGATCTGACTGACGCTGGCGCCGTTCCAGTCCTGGGAGTCCACGTCCCAGATCACCTGTCGCATGCCGAGCGACGAGGCGACGGACTGGAGGGTGGAGTTGGTCTCCCCGTACGGGGGCCGGAACAGCTGTGGCCGGCTGCCGGTGGCCGACTGGATAGCCGAGCTGGTCTGTGACAGGTCGGACTGCATCTGCGCCTGGCTCATCGACGTCATGTGGGCGTGGTTCCAGCTGTGGTTGCCGACCCACATGCCGGCGGCCACCTGGGCCTGTGCCGCCGAGCGGTTGTTCTGGACGTTCTGACCGACGTTGAACATCGTGGCCCGCGCGCCGTTGTTGCGCAGCACGCTCAGCAGCGCGCTGGTGCTGCCGCTCGGTCCGTCGTCGAAGGTGAGCCCGACGTAGCCGTTGCAGGTGGCGGCGCTGGACGGGGTCGCGGTGGCCGCGACGACGACGCCGCACGCCGCGACGGCGGTGGCGAGGATGGACAGCCCCGCGCGTAGTCGCTTCGACCGTACGAGGGTGCGGAGGGGGACGGTGCTCATCTGGTGCCCCTTCTACCGGGCTGGGAGGCGTGGAGGCGCACGCCGGCCATCCGGATGGTGGTGGGGAGATCGACCGAAACCCGACGAAGCGGGGCTGCATCGACCGTGATGGATCGGAGTATTACAGCGGGAATTCCGACGCGTCAACAACTTCCGGAAGCGCTCTCGGCGGGGAGATCTGATCCGGAAGTTGATCGGAACTATCGGCCTCGATCGGCGTGCCGGGCGGACGCCGCCGCCGAGGGCCGCAACCATGCTCGGGAAGGCAGCCTCGCAGCCTGGGTCAACGAGCCGCCTCCGGAGCCGTTGGCCGGCGAGGGTTACCGCAATGTTTCCGAGAAATGTTGACAGCGCGTCGTGGCCGTACCAATACTTTCGCCATCGGCGGACCTCGACGGCTGTCGATCAAGGCCGCCGCAGTTCCACACCATGCCGGCACGCCGCCCCCCGCCGGCACTCACAAGGAGGAAGCATCACATGACCGATGTTTCCACCCACCCGAAGAGCCGGCGGCTGCTCCGCCACGCTGTCTGCCGGCCAGCAGTGGGGCGACCGCTACAACCTCAACGTCGCGGTCTCGGGCTCCAACAACTGGACGGTGACGATGAACGTGCCGTCCCCGGCCAAGGTCCTCTCCACCTGGAACATCAACGCCAGCTACCCCAATGCCCAGACGCTGACCGCGACGCCCAACGGCAGCGGCAACAACTTCGGCGTCACCATCGGGACCAACGGCAACTGGACCTGGCCATCGGTCTCCTGTAGCGCGAGCTGACCCTCGTACACCCGGATCAGCGCACTGTGGCACGGCGGCTCCCGGCCGCCGCGCCACGAGGCTGTCACGGCCTGCCAGTACGCGGATCAGCGACGGGGCGGGTGCGGGCAACGACCTCCTCGGGGGTCAGCGGCGCCCTCGGATGATGCGTGAGGCACAGCGGGGTGCGGACCTTGACGAACGAGAAGCCCGCCCCAGCCACGTAGAACTCACCGCTGCTCAAAAGGCCGATGTCGGGCAGCCGTCCGCCCTTGGCCTCGGCCAGCTGGCGGGCGGCGTCGATCTGCGCCGGCGCGTTGAGCAGCCCGAAGAACTGGGTCGTCGCGTTGCCGGAGATCTGGTTGTGTAGACCCTTCGGCGCCTGGGTGGCGAAGACCAACCCGAGCCCGTACTTCCGGGCCTGGGAGGCGAGCGCGATGGAGCTGGCCGTGCAGGCCGTGTTGCCCGTCGACGGCGCGAGTGTCTGCGCTTCGTCCATCACGAAGAGGCCGCCCAGCGGACGGTCACCCGCCGGGTGCCGCTTCACCCAGGCGAAGAGCGCCATCTGCAACTGGTTGACGAAGCTCTGGCGTTCCTGGTCGGAGGTGAGGCCGACGAAGCTGATGACCGAGACCCGTGCCCGCCGCCCCGGCGACGGCGTCAGCAGCAGCCCTGGGTCGGCCGGCGCGCCGACCCCACCGAAGAGCGGGTCGGTGACCATAGCCGCCTTGAGCGTCTCGGCCAGTTCCTGGGCGAGCTTGTCGGCCCGCGTCAGACGGCTGACCCCGTCGGGCAGATCGGCGAGGAACTCGGTGAAGCCGTGCAGTCCGACCATGCCGCTGCGCGCGTACGCCTGAAGGGCCTCGGTGAGCACCGCCTTGCCCTGCTGGGCCAGCTTGGTGGGCCGGTCGACGCCGGCCCGTGGTGCGAGCGCCTCCACGGCGGACCGGATCGCCTGGTCGAATTCGTCGGGCCATTCGCGCAACGACGTGAAGTCGGGCAGTGGTTGGAAACTCAGCGGACGGCCGGCGGTGACGCGGGGCGTCCACACGACCACCTCGGTGTGGGCGAGATAGTCGGCGGCACGCTCAGCGTCACCGGAACCCCAGCCGGCGGGTGCCTCGGGCCACGGGTCGCCCAGCCGCGCGAGGTCGTTGTTGGGGTCGAGCACGATCGAGGAAACGCCCTGCCGGGCGCACTCCTCGACGAGCCGGCGGATGAGCACCGTCTTGCCGGAACCCGACCCGGCGAACAGCACGGCGTGCCTGCGGAGAGACTCCAGGTCCACCGTGAAGGGACGGCCACCCTCGATCGTGCGTCCCAACCCGATCGACCGTCCGTCGCGGGCGGCCGCGGAGTCGGGCGGATCAGCGGCGGGCGGCGAGGACGAGACGACCGGGTCCACGGACGTTTCGCCGGCGATGCCGACGGTCGTGCCAGACGGGCCGGGCGCGGTGGTGAGGGGCGCGGTGGTGGCGGGAGCCGGTTCCGGCCCCGGCAGGACCGCCCGCAAGAGTGCCGTTGTGCTTGCCGGGCGGCGGGCGATCAGCCACTCCTGCAAAGCCGCGGACGGCTCGCCCGCCATCACCTGCAGGGCCGCGAAGACCCGCAGGTCCGCCTCTGTCACCGCGCAGCGGACGCCGCCGGCCGCGTCGAAGGCGGTCAACACCTCCGTGGTACGTCTGCCCGTCGGCCACGGACCGTTGCGCAACAGCACCAGTCGCCGCTGCGGCAGGTCCCGGTCCAGCCCGGCCATGGTGCACGCGGCCTTGACCCGCGCGGTGACCGCGATCGCGTTGGGATGCGCGATCGCCCGGAAGCACCAGTGCGCCTCGTTCTCGGTGGCCTCGTCGAGGACCTCGATCAACCGTCCGTGCAGCGCGGGCTTGCGGCTGGGCGGTGGGTCGTACTTGTAGGTGGCGCCGGTCGGCGCCTGCTCGGCGATCCAGGCGGCCAGGCCGGCCGCGAGCAGCGGTGGCATCCGCTCGTCCTCGCCGGCCGGCGTGAGCGCGGCCGATACGTCCGCCGCGGCCACCAGTTCGGCGAACCGGGCGTCCAACGTGCGCAGCTTCTGCTCGTCGGCCGCCTGGTCGTTCGGCCGGCCAGGCACGACGGCCGGGGACGGTGCGGCGTCGACGCCGTCGATGAGCCGGTCGAGTTCGGTGACCTCGTCGCGGTCCCGGCACCAGGCGACGTGGCGGTCCACCCGCCGCAGCAGAGCACGTGGCGTCAGGGTTGGCGCGTCGGCGAAAGCGGAGGGGTCGATGGGCCAGGTCGGGTACGGCGGGTCGAAGCGCGATCCCGCGAACGCGGCGGTGAGCCGTTTCACCACGATCGCCAGGCCGATCTCCGGAGTGGGTATCCGGTCCGGCAGGGTCGCCTGCCGGAACCGGTCACTGACCGGCGTGGGCGCGCTGCGGGTCAGCAACTCCCAGGTGTCGGGTAGGCAGGAGACGACGATCAGCGTGCGACGGGTGACGTCCCGGAGCTTGAGCAGGCCGTCGGCGATCGGGCCGACCACCCGCGCCTGGCCGTCCTCCAGGCCGGCGTGCTGCTCCCACAGCGAGGTGCTGCTCTGGGCGAAGAGCGTGTCGAGCTGATCCACGGCGATGACCGTCGGGTCCAACGTCAGAGCCATCAGCCGGGAAATGTCCTGCACGATCTGCTGCGGGGTCCGCAGCCCAGGGCTCAACCCCCACGCCGCTCGCGCCTGCGGGTCGCCCGGCTCGGAGATCAGGTGGGCGTAACCGACGTCCTGCGCCTCGAAGTCGATGGCGCCGTGCAGGATCAGCGCCCGGGCGGTGTCCTGGCAGTCCCGCCCGACCTCCCGGTCGCGGCTGCGCAGCCCTCGGATGAAGGCGTCCAGGTGTTCGCGGGTCACCGGCTGGGTGCCGGCGACCGCGTCCCGGACCTCGACCGGCAGGCCGAGCTGGGCGGTGAGCCGGCGCAGGAAGGTACGCAACTGGGTGCCCCAGCCGATCGCGTCGCGACCCATGCCCTCCACCAGGGCGAGGGCGACGCTCTCCCAGAACGTCTTGCCGCTGACCATGTCGACCAGGAAAAAGTAGCCGCCGTCGCGCTGGACGCGCTCACGGACCGCGCCGAGCAGGTGCGTCTTGCCGGCACCCGCCCGACCCTGCATGGCCACGCCGAGCGGCACGGTCGTGTCGTCGGTGCGCGCCCGTCCCACCCCGCGCAGGATCTCCGCGACCACCTTCTCGTGCAGCTCGGGGACGTTGTGCGGGCTGGCCCGCCAGACGTCGTCCGGGGTGACGGCCGGGTTGAAGCTCACCGCCTCCAGGGCGGCCCGCTGCTCGTCGGAGATCATGCCGGGCCGATCGCCATGGCGTGATTGTCCTCGTTGCCGATCCGCACGGCCGCCGCCCGGTCGCGCGCGGTCAGCGACTTGGTGTTCGCCACCGGGATGATGCGTACATCCGCACGCTCGACCATGGCCCGCAGCGCGGTGTCGACGGCGGACCGATCGGTGTCGGCGAGGCGGTCCCGTACGTCGGCGAGACCGACCCAGGCGCCCGGTGCGGCGGCCAGATCCCGGTACGCCGCGCGTACCAGCGCCTCCACGTCCACGGCGGGGGCGCGGGCGGGGGGCTCCGGCGTGGCGGCGACCGGCGCCCCACCGTCGGTCTGCTTGAAGAAGTCGCCGTGGCTGAGCCGGAGTCGGTCCAGCGAGCGGTGCAGGTTGGTCAGGACGGTGAGCAGTGAGCGGGTCGCCGAGCCGGCCGCCTTCGGTGGGGCGGCGGTGTGCAGCTGACGGACCACCCGCCAGCCCTCGTCGGTCAGCTCGTGGGCGAACGGACGGTGCTGCCGGTCCGTCACGACCAGGCCCAGGTCGACGAGCCGCTTGTTGTCCTTACCGGTCAACGTGAAGCCAGCCAGCTCACGCAGCTCGACGTTGGTGAGTCGGCGCGCCTCGACCATCAGCACCACGAGGGCGTTGATCTGGTTCGGCGTCAGGCTCGGTACGTCCGCCGGGCTCGTCATGATGTCTCATCTCCAAGGGGATGCGTGCCGTCCGCGCGTCTGCGCGCCAGCAGCCGACGGATCCCGTCAACCACCGCCGGTACGTCGGACAGCACCTGCTCATTGGTGAAGCGGAGCACGCTCAGCCCGAGCAGTTGCAGCCGAACGTCTCTCCGCCGGTCGTTGGCGAAAGCGATTCGCCCCCGATGCTCCGGCCCGTCCACCTCGACCGCAAGACCCTCGGCGGGCCAAAAGAGATCCAGCCGGTAGGGCTCGCCGAGCGGATGCGGCTCGTACGTCTGATTCCACCGTCGGCCCCGCGCCCAGAGGTGTGGCGTGAGCGCGCGTTCCAGCGCCTGTTCGGCCGCGCTGTCGCCGCGCGGTACACCGGCGATCGGTGGCCAGGCCAGCAACGCGGGCTCCGGTGGGCCGACCATGTCTGGTACCTGACCAGTCGCGTTGGCCAGGTCGACGAAGCGGGCCGGCACCGTGACCGGCACCGAACGGACCCGGTCCGTGTGATGCATTCCAGCGCCAGCCAGCCACACTGTGAAGTCGCCGTGCCGCACCAGCCACTCGGCGGCAGCCACGAGTGTCCGTTCGGCGTCCGGGCCCAGCTCGGGCACGGTGACGAGAAGGACGCACTCCTTACGGCCGTACGCCTCGGCGATCACCCGGGCGAGCCCGGCGGCGCGTACCTCCGCCGGAAAGCGGAACCGGTCGCCGGGCCGCCGGGAACCGCGTGTCGAGCGCTCGGCCAGGTCGGTCAGGAACGGACCGAAGTGCCGCGAGCGGACAGCGGTGCGGGCCGCCAGCGAGCGGGCCGCCGCCACGCTCAGCGTGCCCTGACCGTCAAAGCCGTCCGCGCCCGGCAACCAGCTGGGAAACATCGCGACCGCCACGCTGTCCAACTGGTCGAGGAGGGTGCTCACCAGGTCACCCAGCGGACCCACGACCACGGGCCGGTAGTGCACGAGAGCTGGCGCTTCCGGCGGCAGCGGGTCGAGCGCGACCCGCAGCAGTTCGGGATCGACGCCCGGCAGGTGGCTGACACGTCGGGGCGCCGAAGCGGCCCACCAGGTCGGGCTCATCGTGCGGTGGCACCGCGATTCCGGCTGTGGCTGCCCCCGTACGCCCCACAATGCTGGGCCTCAGGCCGAGCCGGGCGCGCCATGCTGGCACCATACGACAGGGATCGGTCCGACCGCCGCCCCGGGACAACACCTCTCGGTGAACTGAGAGCCAAGATCGGGGCGTGCCCAGGCGCCCGACGAGGTTCCGGGGCCACCGCCCCGCTCGTGGCGGCACCGTCGGCGCTCCTCCGGGTCAGCGACGTCGCAGCGTCGGGTCGAGCAGGGCGGGCGGGGTGTCGAACTTCTCGTGGGCGGCCAGGTCGACGCCCGGAGCGACGATCGAGTCGATGGCGTCGAGCACGTCGCCGGAGAGCACGGTGTCCGCGGCGGCGAGCTGGGAGCGCAGGTGGTCCATGGTGCGGGGGCCGATGAGCGCGCTGGTCACGGCGGGGTGCGCGGTGACGAACCCGAGCGCGAGCTGGATCATGGTGAGGCCGGCCTCGTCGGCGACGGCGGCCAACTTCTCGACGGCGTCCATCCTGGCCTGGTTGGCCGCGATGGTGGTGTCGAAGCGCTCCGGCAGTATCGTCGAGCGGCTGGTGGTGATCTCCCGGCCGGCCCGGACCGCGCCCGACAACCAGCCCGTGGCCAGCGGGCTCCAGGCCAGGACGCCGAGGCCGTACTGCTGCGTGACCGGCAGGACGTGGGTCTCGATCCCGCGCTGCAAGATCGAGTAGCTGGGCTGCTCGGTGACGTAGCGGCTCAGGCGGTGCTCCCGGGCGGCCCACTCGGCCTGCACGATGCGGTACGCGGGGGCGGTCGAGGAGCCGAAGTAGCGGATCTTGCCGGCCCGTTGTAGGTCGGTCAGCGCCGACAGGGTTTCCTCGTCGCTGGTGGTCGGGTCCCACCGGTGGATCTGGTAGAGGTCGACGTGGTCGACGCCGAGGCGTCGCAGGCTGTTGTCCAGCTCGGTGACCAGCCAGCGGCGCGAGCTGCCCCGATGGTTGCGCTCGTCGCCCATGGGCAGGCCCGCCTTCGTGGCCAGCACGATGTCGTCGCGGCGGCCGGCGATGGCCCTGCCGACCAGCTCCTCCGACTCGCCCTGGCTGTACATGTCGGCGGTGTCGATGAGGTTGATGCCCGCGTTCAGGGCGGCGTCGACGATCGCCGTCGCCTCCTCCTGGGTGGTTCGTCCGATCTTGCCGAAGTTCATCGCGCCGAGCGCGAGCGTGCTGACCTGGACGCCGGTGCGACCCAAGGTGCGGTACTGCATGGCTGTTCCTCCGTGCGGTAGGGGTGAAGCTGGCTGCGGCCCGCCTGTTCTGGCACACTGAACAAGTGGAACCATGTTCCGCTAAAGAATATACGGAACACTGTTCCGTTTGGCAACCAGGGTGACGGAGGTAGCGGCGCAGTGGCCGACATCGACAGCGGATCAGCGCGGCCGGCACCGCGGAAACGGGCCGACGCCCGGCGCAACGAGGCGACGCTCCTGGACGCCGCCGCCTCGGCCTTCATCGCCTCCGGCGTCGACGTGCCCGTCCGCGACATCGCGGCCCGGGCCGGCGTCGGTGTCGGCACGATCTACCGCCACTTCCCGACGCGCGCCGACCTCATCGTGGCCGTCTACCGACACCAGGTGGAGGCGTGCGCCGAGGCCGGACCGACCCTGCTGGCCAGCGGCGGCACACCGCGTGCTGCCCTGGCGCGATGGATCGACCTCTTCGTCGACTTCCTCGTCACCAAGCACGGCCTCGCCGAGGCACTACAGTCCGACAACGCCGCCTTCCAGTCGCTGCACGCCTACTTCCTCGACCGCCTGGTGCCCGTGTGCGCCCAACTGCTCGACGCCGCCGCCACGGCGGGCGAGATCCGATCCGACCTGACCGCCATCGAACTGCTGCGCGGCGTCGGCAACCTCTGCGTCGGCGCGGACGACCCCCGCTACGACGCGCGTCGCATGGTCGGCATCCTCGTCGCGGGGCTGGGCGTCATCGACGACGACTGAGCAGCGACGGCGGTCGCACGGCGACGCGACCGTGCGATGAGCGCTCAGGGTTCCTCGGTGGAAGACCTGAGGCGAAGACCGGGGCTGTGCCAGGGCAGCGCCCGGAGGTCGGACCGACGCCGACGGCCAGAGGATGGCATTCATGAGAAGAGCTTCGATCTTTCTGGTCGCCGGGCCGACCTGCATCGTCGGCTACGGACTCCTCCGGCTGTGGGGGAGGTCCGACGGAACGTACGGGCCGGGCCTGGACTGGCAGGCCGCGCACCTGGTCGGCCTCGCGGGCATGGTGTTCTTCGTACCGGCCGTCCTGGCGTTGGCCCGCCTGCTGCCCCGCAGCCCGTGGCGCACCGGCGTGGTGGCCCTCACGCTGGTCGGGCTCGCCGCCACGATGGTGCAGTTCGGCGCCGACATCGTGGAGGGGCTGATGGCGGCGGACCGGGCGGAGATGTCGGCGCTCGGCGCCGACTTCAAGGACATCCCCGGCGTCGAGATCGCCTTCTACGACGTCGTACCCCAGCTCTTCTTCCTCGGTCTGGTCGTCCTCGCGGGCATGCTGGTCGCCAGCCGGCGACTGCCGTGGTGGAGCGTTCCGCTGCTGCTCGCCGGCATCGTCGCGCCGGTCGTCACGCTCGATCTGCTTCCGCTGGGCGGCCTGTGCATGCTGGTGGCGCTCGCGCCGGCTCTGCCGGCCCTGCGGCAGCGACCGATGCGATCTGTCGGGATCCACTGAGGACTGCGCTCCCAGGTCCGCCGGGCGTTGGCCTATCGTGGGGCAGGCCGCGGGGGAGTGCCGCGCGGACGGCACCGAGGCGCTTCCGGAGTGCGGCGGCCGGGCGCGGGGCGGGAGGAACTGTGGCGTCCGACGACCACTGGCTGGTGAACACCCCTATCGCACACCGTGGACTGACCGGCGACGGCCGGCCGGCCAACTCGCTCGCGGCATTCGAGGCCGCCGCCGACAACGGCTACGCCAGCGAGTTGGACGTGCAGCTCACCCGGGCGGGCGAACTCGTCGTCGTCCACGACTACGAATTGACCGCGCTCACCGGCAGGCCGATCCGGACGGCGGAACTCACTCCGACCGATCGGCGGCAACTGCGGTTGCAGGGCACCGACCAGTGCATTCCCACCCTGGTCGAGGTGTTGGACCTGGTCGCCGGTCGTGTCCCGCTGCTGATCGAACTCAAACGGCCGACTCTGTCACTGAACTTCGACCTCGTGAACGAATTGTTACGTCAGACGGCCGACTACTCGGGGCGATACGCGGTCGAATCCTTCGACCCGTTACTGGTGGCGGCGCTGCGGGTCGCGGTGGTGCGAATGCCGGCCGACCGACGCGTGCCGGTGGGGCGAATCTGCGGACTCCTACGCACGGCCGGGCCGCTGACCCGGATGGTCGGCCGCAGCATGGTCAGCAACCTGGTCAGCCGCCCGGACTTTCTGACCTACGAGGTCGACGGATTTCCCTCCGCCCTGACGGCGTGGTGGCGACGGCGCGGCGTTCCGGTGATTGCCTGGCCGGTCGCTTCCGCCGACCAGGAGTCGTACGCCCGTCAATTCTCCGACAACATCGTATTCTCGGGCTATAGACCGTCTTCTGGCCAGGACCTAGCATCGTGACGTGTCTGTTGAACAGGGGCAGAGCGGTTCGGTGACCGTGATTACGGTCGACCCACTACAGACCTATCGCGCGCTCGCCGAAGAGAGCGTCAACAAGCTCCGCGACCAATACGACTGGCGGGCGAAATGGCACCGCCGACTGTTCCGTTTCAGCGGCATCCTGGTCATCGTCCTCAGCGCGTCCCTGCCGTTGCTCGCCGGCTTCGGCTATCCGGGAAAGAACATGGTGATCGCGGTCACGGGTGTGGTCATCGCGACGGCCACCGCGCTGCGGACCTTCTACCAGTGGGACCAGATGTGGGCACTGCTGCGGCGTACCCACTTCGGGCTCATCGAGGCGAGCAGCCAGTGGAGACTGGCGTTCGCCCGCGCCGAGGCGACAGTGGATCCTGTGGAGCGGGAACAGCGAGCGTACGAGGCCACCGACACTCTGCTCGCGAAGATCGAGGGCCTTCGCAGTGCCGAGACGGAGAAGTTCTTCAGCTCGCTGGCCTTCCCGGAGGATTCGCCCCTGGCCGGCAAGCCGTTCCGCTCCTGAGCCCCGAACGGGGCCTGCCACGGTTCAGTCGTCGGCGACGGCCACCGGCTCCGAGCCGATGCAGCGCACCTTCAGCTCGTGCTCGCCGGTCGACCCCTCGAACGTGACCTCGACGTCGTCGTCCGGGCCCCGGTCCACGTCGCGGACCCGGTAGCCCTGCGCGGGCGCCCAGGAGACGAGGCGTACCCCGTCGGGGCCACACTCGGCCACGGCCGTGCCGCCCACGGTGGCGAACACCCGGCGGACCCCGGAGCTGGCGCTCGGCGCGGCGCTCGTCGTGCCCGGCGCGACGCCCGTCGTGCCGGTGGGTGTCGGCTCCGGCGACGCGAGCGCTCGCTCGATCTCCGCCTCGCTGCGCACCCCGCCGGGGGTGCCGGTGATGCTCTCGCCTACCAGCCGGATCGCACCCAACCCGATCAGGGTGGCCACGGCGGCGGTCGCCACCCACCCGGTGGCGACGAGGATCGAACGACGGCCCATTCCCTGACTATCCCCGATCCATGGTTGTGGCCGGCACATCCGGGCGTTAAGGCAGTGCTAACGCGCGCCCCGGTCCGGGCCGCAGCGGCTAGCCTGCCAGCTGTGGCCCGCCTGCTGCTCGTCGAGGACGACCTGACCATCCGTACGCCGCTGATCCGGGCTCTGCGCGAACGCGGGCACGCGGTGGCCGCGGCCTCGACCGCGATGGCGGGGCTCCGCGACGCCCTGGAGGACCGACCCGACCTCGTCGTGCTCGACCTGGGCCTGCCCGACCTGGACGGGCGTGAGCTGCTGCGGATGCTGCGCGCGGTCAGCTCGGTGCCGGTCATCGTGGCCACCGCCCGCGACGACGAGACCGAGATCGTCCGGGTCCTCGACGCGGGCGCCGACGACTACGTGGTCAAGCCGTTCACCGCGGCGCAGCTCGACGCCCGCGTCCGCGCGGTGCTGCGGCGTGGCCCCGCCGGCGCCGACGCGCAGGACCCGGCGCTCGTCGTCGGCGGCCTGCGCATCGACCCCCGGGGCCGGCAGGTCACCCTGGACGGATCGACGGTGGAGCTGACGCCCCGCGAGTTCGACCTGCTGCACCACCTCGCGGGACGCCCCGGCCAGGTGGTCACCAAACGTGAGCTGCTCACCGAGGTGTGGCAGATCCCGTACGGCGGCGCCGACAAGACCGTCGACGTGCACCTGTCCTGGCTGCGCCGCAAGCTGGGCGAGAGCGCCCAGCAGCCCCGCTACCTGCACACCGTGCGTGGCGTCGGGGTGCGGCTGGAGGCGCCGGTGGCGCAGCGGTGAGGGCCCGCCTCGCGCTGCTGGTCGCGGCGGTCAGCGTGCTCACCCTCATCGCGTTCCTGGTGCCGCTGGCGCTGCTGGTGCGTACCGTCGCCGAGGACCGGGCCACCGTCCGGGCCACCGCCGACGCGCAGAGCCTGGTGCCGGTGGTCGGCACCGCCGACCCGGCGACCATCCGGCTCACCGTCGAGCAGCTCGCCGCCGAGTCCGGTCGACCGGTGAGCGTCTTCCTGCCCGACGGCACGGTGCTCGGCGCCCCGGCACCCCGTACGCCCGCGGTGGCCCTAGCCGCACGCGGGCAGAGCCTGACCGGTGAGTCGGCGGCCGGCCGGGAGGTGGTCATCGCCGTGCAGGGCCGGGCGGACGGCACCGGAGTGATCCGCACCGTCGTTCCGAGGCAGGAGCTGACCGCCGGCGTGACCCGAGCCTGGCTGGTGTTGGCCCTGCTCGGCGTGCTCCTTGTGCTGATCGGGCTGGCGGTCGCCGACCGGCTGGCGCGCACGCTGGTCCGGCCGATCAGCGAGCTGTCCGCCGTGTCGCACCGACTGGCGAACGCCGAGTTGGACGCCCGGGTGGTGCCGGCCGGCCCGGCGGAGCTGCGCGAGGTCGCCGGGGCGCTCAACCACCTGGCGGGCCGGATCCAGGTCCTCCTGGTGCAGGAGCGTGAGCAGGTCGCCGACCTGTCGCACCGGCTGCGTACACCGTTGACGGCGCTGCGGCTGGAGGCCGAGGCGCTGCGCGACCCGGACGACGCGGCCCGGATCACGGCCGCCGCCGACGGGCTCGAACGGGCGGTCACCGGGCTGATCCGGCAGGCCCGCTGGCGTACACCGACGCCAGGCGCCGCAGCCTCGGACGCCGCGGCGATCGTCGCCGACCGGGTCGCGTTCTGGTCGGTGCTGGCCGAGGACACCGGCCGGGCCGTCAGCCTCGACCTGGCCCCCGGCCCGCTCCTCGTCGGTGTGCCTGCCGACGACCTGACGGCCGCCGTGGACGCCCTGCTGGGCAACGTCTTCGCGCACACCCCCGACGGGACACCGTTCGCCGTGCGGCTGGCCGCCGAGGCGGGGGAGGTGCTGCTCACCGTCGCCGACGAGGGCCCGGGAATGCCGGCCGGCGCGGTCCAGCGGGGCGCCAGCCCGGGCGGGTCGACCGGCCTCGGCCTGGACATCGCCCGCCGCGCCGCGCAGGCCGGCGGTGGCCGGCTGGAGCTGCGGACCGGCCCGGCAGGCGGGACGCAGGTGCTGCTCCGGCTCGGACCGCCGACGCCGGCGCGCCCGGGCGGCGGCGGGTCCACGCCGGCCGCCGACGGCTTAACCGGGCCTTAGCGTCCGCGCAGCGCGCCCCTATCGGACTTTGGTCGATCCTCGAACTACCAACGAGGAAGGGTGACACCACGATGAAGCGCAGCTCTCTGCTCCTGGCGTCGGTCGGCGGGGCGGCCGTGCTGGCCGTGGCCGGGGCCGCCGTCGGCGTCAGCGCCGCCGCCGACCCGCCGAGCCGTGGTACGGCGCTCGCCGCCGCCACGGTCAACCCCACGGCCACGCCGGATGACAGCGCCACCAGCAGCGGCACCCCCACTCCGGGGACCAGCGTCGCTCCGTCGAGTGCCAGCGCACCGGCCGGCGGGGCGGTCGACCAGCAGCGCGCCGGTGAGATCGCGCTGGCCCGCGCCGGCGGCGGTCAGATCGTCGAGGTCGAGGCCGAGCAGGAGAACGGCCGACCGGTCTGGAGCATCGAGATCGTCGCGGGCGACACCGAGCACGAGGTGGACGTCGACCGGGACAACGGCACGGTGGTCAAGGCCGAGCAGGAGCCGGTCGATGACGACGATGACGACGACGATGACGACGACGATGACGAGGCCGGCGACGACGACTGACCCCGGCCGAGCGTCGCCGCCCACCACGGGCTCACCGTGGTGGGCGGCGCCCTGCGGGCACTGCTCAGACGGCCACGACGCGCTCCTGCGGGGCCGCCGGCTCGTCCTGGTCGAACTGGGTGCGGTAGAGATCCTGGTACCGGCCACCGGCGGCGAGCAGTTCGCTGTGTCGTCCGCGTTCGACGATGCGGCCGTCCTCGACGACGAGGATCTGGTCCGCCGCCCGGATGGTGGACAGCCGGTGTGCGATGACCACACTGGTCCGGCCGTCCAGCGCCTCGGCGAGCGCCTCCTGAACGGCGGCCTCCGACGTGGAGTCCAGATGTGCCGTGGCCTCGTCGAGAATCACCACACGGGGACGGGCAAGCAGGAGCCGCGCGATGGTGAGCCGCTGCCGCTCCCCGCCCGACAACCGGTATCCCCGCTCACCGACGACCGTGTCGAGCCCGTCCGGAAGTGAGCGGATCAGAGTGTCCAGCCGGGCCCGCCGCAGCACATCCCACATCTCCTCCTCGGTCGCGCCCGGCGCGGCGAACTCCAGGTTGGCGCGGATGCTCTCGTGGAACAGGTGCCCGTCCTGAGTGACCACGCCGAGCGCCGCACGGATCGAATCGGCCGACAGGTCGCGTACGTCGACGTCGGCGAGCCGCACCGCGCCCTCCTCGACGTCGTACAGGCGCGGCACGAGTTGGGCGATTGTCGACTTGCCCGCCCCGGAGGAGCCGACGAGGGCGACCATCTGGCCCGCCTCGGCGCGGAACGACACGCCGTGCAGCACCTCATCGCCGCCGCGCGCATCGAGCTTCGCCACATCCTCCAGGGACGCGAGCGACACCTTCTCGGCCGACGGGTAGCCGAACCGTACCCCGTCGAACTCCACCGCGACCGGTCCGTCCGGAAGCGGCCGGGCGTCGGACTTGTCGAGGATCAGCGGCTTGAGGTCGAGGACCTCGAACACCCGCTCGAAGCTCACCAGCGCGCTCATCACCTCGACCCGGGCGCTGGCCAGCGAGGTCAACGGCGCGTAGAGACGGGACAGCAGCAGCGCGAGCGCGACCACGGTGCCGGCGTCGAGGCTGCCCCGCAGGGCGTACAGCCCGCCCAGCCCGTAGACCAGGGCCAGCGCCAGCGAGCCGACGACGGTCAGCGCGGTGATGAAGACCCACTGGAGCATGGCGGTGCGGATGCCGATGTCGCGTACCCGCCGGGCCCTTGCCGCGAACTCGGCCGACTCCTCGGCCGGACGTCCGTACAGCTTGACAAGCGTCGCCCCGGGCGCGGAGAAACGTTCGGTCATCCGGGTGCTCATGGCCGCGTTGTGTTCGGCCGCCTCGCGCTGCAACCGGGCGAGCCGCGAACCCATCCGTCGGGCCGGGAGCACGAAGATCGGCAGGAGTACGAGCGCCAGCAGCGTGATCTGCCACGAGAAGGTGAGCATCACCGCCAGGGTCAGGGCCAGGGTGACGGCGTTGCCGACCACGCCCGACAGGGTGTCGCTGAAGGCCCGCTGCGCACCGATCACGTCGTTGTTCAAACGACTGACCAGCGCACCGGTACGGGTCCGGGTGAAGAACGCCACCGGCATGCGCTGGACGTGGTCGAAGACGGCTGTCCGCAGTTGGACGATCAGCCCCTCACCGATGCTGGCGGACAGGAAACGCGTCACCAGGCCGAGGCCGGCCTCGGCCAGGGCGATCACGGCGATCAGCACCGCCAACCGGATCACGACGCCGCTGTCGGCGCCGTCGACGATCGCCTCGATCACTCGGCCGGCGAGGACCGGCGCGGCCACCGTGAGTACGGCTGTCACCACGCTCAACAGCAGGAACCTGACGATCAGGGCGCGGTGCGGCTTCGCGAACCGCCCGATGCGCTTCAGGGTGGCACGGGACAGTGGTCGCTCGTCCTGCGCGTTCATGGCGTGGTGCAGGGACGTCCACGCCGCAAATTCCATACTCATTCCGTACCTCCGCAAGGAGGCTAGAACCTCGCGTGCGGTTGAGGTCAAGACGGCACGCAGGACGCATAGCCGGTGTGGTGTCGGGTAGCTGCGATCCATGGCGCGGTACACGAAGCCCGAGCTTCGGGAGCAGATCAAGGAAGAGATCAAGGCTTCCGACAAGGGCGGCAGGCAGGGACAGTGGTCGGCTCGCAAGTCGCAGCTGCTCACTCAGGAGTACAAGCGGCGCGGCGGGGGATTCCTGGGCGAAAAGGACGAGCGGCAGAAGTCTCTCCAGCGCTGGGGCAACGAGAAGTGGCAGACCAAGGAGGGCGACACCCGTGCCCGCCGGGGCGGTACGACGAGTCGCTACCTGCCCAAGCGCGCGTGGGAGGAACTGTCGGACAGCCAGAAGCGCGCGACCGACGCCAAGAAGCGTGACGCGTCCCGCTCCGGCAGGCAGTACGTCGCCAACACCGGCCCGGCCAAGCGGGCGCGCAAGGACGCCACCGGCCCGGCCAAACGGGCGCGCAAGGACGCCACGACGGCCGGCCGGATGTCGGAGATGTCGGTCGCCGAGGCGGCCAAGCTCGTTCGTGGCCTGGACACACGGCAGCTCCGGACCGCCCTGCGCAACGAACGCGACGGCAAGGGCCGCAAGACGCTCATCCAGCGGCTCCAGGCGGAACTCGACCGCCGCTGACGGTCACAGGCCGGCGTGCGCGGCCAGGGTCTGCCGCAGATAGGTCTTCGGCCTGGACCCGACGATCGAGCCGACGACCTCGCCACGGCGGAACACCAGCAGCGTCGGTAGGGACATGACGGCGTACGTCCGCGTGGTCCGCGGGTTGTCGTCGCTGTTGAGCTTGGCCACGACCATCTGGCCGGCGAACTCCCGCGCCAGCTCGGCGAGGCTCTTCTCGATCATCTTGCAGGGCGGGCACCAATCCGCCCAGAAGTCGACCACCACGGGCCGCTCGCTGGCCAGCACCAGCTCGGCGAACGTGTCGTCGGTGACGGTGATCAATGATCCGACTGCCGTTTCCTGGGGCATGATTCCTCCCGGTGTGCGATGGCGTGACTGAGTTGGGTGTGCAACTGCTGACGTACCGCGCCGAGCCGGTCGAGGTAGTCGTCGACCTCCGCGAGCTTGCGTCGCAGCACGAGCACCGAGTCCGGACAGACGTCGCCGGACGCGTTGCCCGCCCGCAGGCAGGCCACGAACGGGCGGACGTCGTCGAGGCCGAAGCCGACATCGAGCAGCGCCCGGATCTCCCGCACGACCCGCAGCTCCGCCTCGTCGTAGACGCGGTAGCCGTTGGCTGACCGCTGTGGCCGCACCAACCCGTGCGCCTCGTAGTAGCGCAGCGCGCGGGTGCTCGTGCCGGCCCGCTCCGCCAGCTCGCCGATCAGCATCCGACCTCCTCGACCAACCCTGGCGACCACGCTAAACGTTGTCGCCAGCGTCAAGGCAAGGGGCGCACGGTCACCGCGGGCCACGGCGCCGCGCGGTCGAGAACCGTCGCGCCTGCGAGGTCGGGTTCGCCGGGGCGGGTAGCGTCGCTCACCGATGCGTCAGTTGCTGGCGACCGGTCGACGCGCAGGCAACGGGGTGCCGTCGCAGCGATGAGTCTGCGGGTGCCCACGGGTCTACCTTCCGACCGAGACAACCCACTCATCGGGGGTACGGCATGGGCCTGATCCACATCGAGATGTTCGCAACCCTCGACCTCGTCGGGCAGGCGCCCGGCGGCCCCGAGGAGGACCCGGCGGGGTTCCCGTTCGGCGGCTGGCAGGCGCCCCTGCTGGACGAGGTCTCCGGGGCGCAGGTCTTAGCCGCGTACGAGGGCACCGACGCCCTGCTGCTGGGCCGGCGGACGTACGACATCTTCGCCGCCTACTGGCCGCACCAGGAGGGCGGCCAGGACAACGCGTTCGCCACGCTCTTCAACAGCGTCCCCAAGTACGTGGCCTCCCGGGGCAGGCCCGACCTGTCGTGGGCCGGGTCCACTCGGCTCGGCACTGATCTGGCCGGCGCGGTGCGCGAGATCCGCGACCGGCACGAGCACGTCAAGGTCGTGGGGAGCCTCAACCTGGTGCAGACCCTCCTTCGGGAGAGGCTCTTCGACCGCCTCGACCTCTGGGTGCACCCGATCGTGCTGGGCGTCGGTAAGAAGGTGTTCGACGGTGGCGCGGTGCCCACCAACGTCACCCTCCTCGAACCGCCGGTGGCCAGCCCGACGGGCACGGTCTACCTGCGCTACGGCCTCGCCGACGGCACGCCCGGCACGGGCGACATGAGCGCACCCGATCGCGGGCGCGACGGCTGAGCCGCCCCGCGCCGGCGGGCTAGCCGATCCGGAACTGGTCGCCGTAGACGGCGAACACCAGCGGCGTGTTCAGGTTGAGGTTGCCGTTGTTGAGGAACACCCGCTGGGCCGTGTCGACGCGGGACGTGTCCGAGTGGGCCGCCTCCTTGCGCATCTCGATGACCCGCTCGTCGAGGAACGCGTGGAGCCAGGCCCGCTCGTCGCCACCCTGGGCCGGCGGCTTCGCGCGGGCGAGGGCCCGACTGCGGATCTGACGCATGCCCTCGTACCCGTGCATCACCGCCGCGTCGTAGTAGGCGAACTGGCCGAGCGCCCGGACCTGGTCGTTCTTGCCGTCGCGTACCGACGGGTTGAAGTACACCCGGTCCCGCTCGGCCTCCTGGGCGTCCCGGAACACCGGGTCGGTGGCCGCGGCCCGCCAGTCGCGGGGGAAGTTGGGGTCGAGGCCCGCGTGCGACGCCGTGCCGTTGACGGCGCGCAGCGCCGGCAGGTACGCGGCCAGCACGTTCCCCGGCTTGGTGCGGGTGTACGCCTCGACCAGTTCGAGCATGTCGCCGGTGCCGGAGCAGAAGCCGATGATGCCGGCGGTGTAGCCTCGCCCGTCGCCGATGTCCTCGATGTAGGAGAACTGCGCCCGCCAGTCGAGCGAGGAGTTCTCCGCCGCCGAGACGAGTTGCATGGCGACGTCCTTCTTGGTCGGGTCGTCGAGGTTGACCCCGGCCGGAGTGGTCGGGGTGGGGGTGCCGCCACCGCCGCCGGGAAGCGTCCAGCGCTGGTTGGTGGTGCCCGAGCAGGTCCAGATCTGCAACCGGGTGCCGTTGGCCGTGCTCCGGTCGGTCACGTCGAGGCACTTGCCCGAGCCGGTGTTGACCAGCGCGCCGTTGCTGGCCGCCCATGTCTGGGCGCCGGTGTTGTTGCAGTCGTACAACTGGACCTTCGCGCCGTCGGCCGTCGACGCGGCGGTGACGTCGAGGCACTTGCCGAGCGCGCGGATCGAGGTGTCGGTGTTGCCGACCGTCCACGTCTGGGCCGCGGTGCCGTTGCAGTCGTAGAGCTGGACCGGTGTGCCGTTGGCCGTGGCGGCCCCGGCGACGTCGACGCACTTGCCGCCGAGGCCGGTGATCGGGCCGGCGGTCGCGGCGCTGGCCGACGGCAGGCCGAAGCCGACCGCCGCGACGCCGATCAGCAGCGCGCCCACGACGTAGGCGGTTGTCCTCATGCGCACCATGATGCTCCTCGGGGGATGCGGCGGCGCACCGCCGGCCGGCCGCTGGCGTGTCGGCCGTGGACGTCGCAAAATCAGGAAACTGTATTTACAGTTACCAGTACGTCGATGCGACGTCAAACGTTCAATCGGCCGGCCAAGCTGCGGTGCCGACCGGGAGAAGGATCGCTTCCCCGGTCGGCACCCCCCGTCGTCAGTGCTCCTGATAGGTGGCCAGGTCGAAGTCGGCGTACACGCCGTCGCCGCCGAGATCCTGCACCCACAGGCCGAGGAACGCCCCGGTGAAGCCCCACGCCGCCGGCTCGCCGTCGATGATCAGTGCCGCGTGCTCGTCGGACAGGATGGTCGCGTCCAGGTCGACGGGGAGCCGCTGCCAACCGCCGCCGAGGTCGTAGTCGAAGCGCACCACCGGCCCGTCGAACACCGCCCGCAGACCGACCCGGGTGACGCCGCTGGCGTCGACGGTCAGCTCCGGGTGCGCGGTGCGCCGACCGTTGTCGGAGCTGAGCAACTCCAGAACCGTACGCCCGTCGTCGGCACGGGTCAGGTAGAGGTGGTGCCAGTTGAGGCTGTTGTAGTAGGCGGTGATCCCGGCGAGCTGCCGGTGGTCGAGCGGGTCGAACTCGACCGAGGTCTCCAGCGAGCAGTGCGTCGCGCCGACGCGCCGTGCCACCAGACTCGGGGCCTGCCGCCCCACCGGCGACTGTCCGCCGTGCACCCGCAGGTGCGACGGACGCGAGCGCAGGTCGATCCAGTCCGCGGTGGCCGGTCGGCGCAACGTCGACCAGCACGGCCCCAACTCGGGTTCGTCGAAGTGGTCGGTGGCGGGCTCCGCCGGCCACGGGTGCGGAGGCAGGTCGGGGGCGACGACCTCCTCGGCCGGCACGCCTCCGTCGATCCGGGGCCAGCCACCCGAGGGCCACTCGACCCGCTGGATCGCGGTCTCGCGCCCCAGCACGCAGTTGCCCAGCGGCGAGTAGGGCCGGGCCACCAGGTGCGCCAGATACCACCCGCCGTCCGGGGTGCGGACCAGGCTGCCGTGGCCGGCCTTCTGCAACCGCAGGTCGGGGCGGCCGACGGAGGTGAGCAGCGGCCCGTCCGGGTCCACCTCGTACGGCCCGAACAACTCCCGCGACCGCGCCACGGTGACCTGGTGCTCCCAGCTGGTGCCGCCCTCGGCGGTGATCAGCCAGTACCAGCCGTCGTGGCGGTACAGGTGCGGGCCTTCGGTGACCCCGACCGGCGTGCCGGTGAACAGGATCCGGGGTCGGCCGACGAGACGGCGCGCGGCCCGGTCGTACTGCTGGATCTCGATGCCGCCGAAGCGGTCCCGGCCGGGTCGCCAGTCGGCGCTCATGCTCAGCAGCCAGCTGGTGCCGTCGTCGTCGTGGAACAGCGCGGCGTCGAAACCTCGGCCGTGCAGTTTCACCGGGTCCGACCAGGGCCCGGCGATGTCGGGCGCGGTCACCAGGAAGTTCTGCGGGTCCCAGTAGCCGCTGGCGAAGCTGGCCACGTCGCTGTAGACGAGGTGGAACTCGCCGTCGTGGTACGTCAGGTCGGGCGCCCATACACCGTTGGAGTCGCCACATCCCCGCAGGTCGAGCAGGCGGCGGTCGGTGATGATCCCGCCCAGGGTGCGCCAGTTGACGAGGTCGCGCGAGTGGTGCACGCGGACCCCCGGATACCACTCGAAGGTCGAGGTAGCCAGGTAGAAGTCGTCGCCGACGCGCAGCATCGACGGATCCGGGTGGAACCCGGCGAGGACGGGGTTGCGGATCAACCAGGCAGCGGTCGCCACGTCAGCGGTGTCGGTCGACACGAGGGCTCCTCTGTGCGCGGGTTTAAGAAATTTCCGGAAATTATGCGGTACCAAGCCATAGGAAGTCTTCACTACGCTAGCCGGTCTTTTCCCGACTGGACAGGGGTCTTGACCGCCACCGAAACTGCTCGTAGCGTGCCGGCCATCGATCGGCAATACCGACGAAGCATTGAAAGTTCCGGAGATCCAGGTCTGAACCCTTGCCGGCCTGGCCGGCGTTTCCGCACCGTCAGTGAGTCCCCGAAGGGATGGATCATGACCACCCACCTCACCCGCCGAACGCTGCTCGGCCTCGCCGGTGCCGGCGCCGGTGCCTACCTGCTCAGCGCGTGCAGCGGCGACGAAGCGTCGAGCGACCCGAACGCCCCGCAGACCATCAACTGGTGGCACATCCAGAACACCGAACCGATGCTGCCCGTGTGGGCCGCGCTGTCCGAGGAGTACAAGACCGCGCACAGCAACGTTTCCTTCTCCATCCAGCCGCTGGAGAACGAGGCGTTCAAGGCCAAGCTCACCACCGCCACCCAGGCCGGCGACCCTCCGGACCTCTTCCAGTCCTGGGGTGGCGGCGTGCTCAAGCAGCAGGTCGATGCCGGTCTGGTCAAGGACCTCACCGACGACGTGAAGGACGTGGTCGGCGGCATCCTGCCCGCCGCCATGGAGCCGTACACGATCGACGGCAAGGTCTACGGCATCCCGTTCGACATCGGCATGGTCGGGTTCTGGTACAACAAGGACCACTTCGCCCACGCCGGCATCACCGAAGCCCCCACCACCTGGGCGGCACTGCTCGACGCGGTCCGCAAGCTCAAGGCCGCCGGGGTCACCCCGGTCGCCCTGGCCGGCAAGGACAAGTGGCCGGCCCACTTCTACTGGTCCTACCTGGCCATGCGAATCGGTGGGGTCGACGCGCTGCAGAAGGCCGTAGACGGCAAGAACTTCGACACCCCCGACCTCGTCGCCGCTGGTGAGCGGCTCAAGGAACTCGTCGACCTGCAACCGTTCCAGAAGGGCTTCCTCGGCGCTGAGTACGGCTCACCCGACGGTCAGGCCGCCACCATGGGCAATGGCAACGCCGGCATGGAGCTGATGGGGCAGTGGGCGCCGGCGGTGCAGGCGTCCAGTTCCACCAGCAAGAAGGGCCTCGGCGACAAGCTGGGCTTCTTCCCGTTCCCGTCCGTGGACGGCGGCAAGGGGTCCTCCACCGAGGTGTTCGGCGGCGGCAACGGCTTCGCTGTCGGCAAGGACGCGCCGGGGGCCACCATCGACTTCCTGAAGTTCCTGCTCAGCGCCGCGAACCAGCGTCGATCCGCGGAGACCGGCGCGGTGCTGCCCACGGTGAAGGAGGCCACCTCGGCCATCAGCGACCCCAACAACAAGGTCGTCGCGGAGGCCCTGGCCAAGAACACCGGCTTCCAGCTCTACCTCGACCAGGCGTACGCGCCCGCACTCGGCCAGCAGATCAACGACAGCGTGGCCGAACTGATCGCCGGCAACAAGCAGCCCGCGGCGATCGTCAAGGACATCACGCAGGTGGCGAAGACCGTCTGATCGTGTCGACCCGCCCATCCGTAGCCGGCCGTAGAACCCGAGTGGAGCAGGCATGACCAGGCCATCGACCGTGTCGGACGTCAGACGCGGCGACACGGCGACCGACCCGCCGGCACCGGGGCCGGGCACCGCGCGACAGCGCGGCCGCCAGCCCCGGCCCGGCCGGGGTCGCGTGCTCGCTGTCTTCCTGGCGCCTGCCCTGGCGCTGTTCCTGCTGCTGGTCGTCGCCCCCATCGTGGTGGCCGGCTACGCCAGCTTCTACAAGTGGAACGGCTTCGGGCTGCCCGAGAACTTCGTCGGGCTGGACAACTACACCCGCGCCTTCAGCGACCCGACCTTCCGCGGGGACCTGTGGCGCGGGTTCGTGCTGGTGGTGCTGTCCCTGGCCGTGCAGTTGCCCGCCGCGCTGGCCCTGGCCATGCTCCTCAACCAGCCGCTGCGTGGTCGGGCCGCCTACCGGCTGATCTTCTTCGCGCCGTACGTCCTCTCCGAGGTCACCACGGCCGTCCTGTTCACGCTGGTGTTCTCACCCAACCGGGGCCTGGGCGAGGGGGTCGCCCGGTGGTTGGGTGCCGACGCGGGCACGATCTTCGCCGACCCGGACACCGTGCTGTTCGCCGTCTTCCTGGTGGTGTCCTGGAAGTACTTCGGCCTCTACATGATGCTGTTCCTGGCCGCTCGCCAGGGCATCCCCAAGGAGCTGTCCGAGGCCGCGGTCACCGACGGCGCCACCGCCTGGCAGGCGTTCCGACACGTCACGCTGCCGCTGCTCGGGCCCACGATCCGGATCAGCGTGTTCCTGTCGGTCATCGGCACCATCCAACTGTTCGACATGGTCTGGGTGCTCACCGGCGGCGGCCCGGTCCACTCCTCGGAGACCCTCGCCGTGACGATGTACCAGTACGGCTTCCGCCGCTTCGAGGTCGGCTACGCCAGCGCGATCAGCATCATCATGTTCCTGCTGAGCCTCGTCTTCGCACTGTTCTACCAGCGCATCGTTCTGCGCCGGGACACCGCGGGCGCGATCACCAACCAGGGAGACCAGCGATGAGCGGCACGGTGAACCGCGCCCAGCGAACCCGCAGCGTCGTTCTGCACCTCGTCTGCGTCGCCGTCGGCGCGCTGATCGTCGTACCGGTCTGGTTCGGGGTGCTCGGCGGCTTCAAGGACAACGGACAGCTGTCCACCAACCCGCTCGGCTGGCCCGATCCCTGGGTGCCGAACTACCTGGAGATCCTGGGCACCGAGGTGTTCTGGCGGCAGCTCGGCAACAGCCTGCTCATCGCCGTGAGCAGCACCCTCATCGTCGTCGGCGCGGCGGCGATGGCGGCGTTCGTCTTCGCCCGCTACGCCTTCCGGGGCCGTGAACTCCTGGTGACCCTGTTCGCGATCGGCCTGATGTTCCCGTTCGCGGTGGCCATCCTGCCGCTGTTCGTCCTGCTGCGCAGCGTTGGTCTGCTGGACAACCCGCTCGGCGTGATCCTGCCCCAGGCCGCCTTCGGGCTGCCGATCACCATCATCATCCTGCGGCAGTTCTTCCGCACCATCCCCGCCGAGGTCGAGGAGGCCGCCGTCCTCGACGGGTGCGGCCCCTTCGGCTTCTTCTGGCGGGTCCTGCTGCCGATGGCCCGTCCCGCCCTGGCCACCGTCTCCGTACTGGCGATCGTGACCAGTTGGAACAACTTCATGCTGCCGCTGGTGGTCTTCAGCGACCAGAGTTGGTGGACCCTGCCCGTCGGGGTCCAGGCGTTCCAGGGCCAGTACGCCGACGACACGGCCCGGGTGCTCGCCTACGTCGTCCTGTCCATGCTTCCCGCCCTGGGCTTCTACGCCGTGGCCGAACGGCAGCTCATCGGCGGCCTGACCGGCAGCGTCAAGGGGTGACAGCGAACCGTCAGCCGACCTGAAGCAACCCGCCAGACGAAGGAGGGGACCGTGGGCTCCGACAACGGCCGAAACGTCACCATCGCCATGATCGCGCGACTGGCCGGTGTCTCCGTGCCCACGGTCTCCCGGGTCATCAACGGCCGCTCCGACGTCGCCCCCGGCACCCGGGAACGCGTCGAGGCGCTGCTGAACCAGCACGGCTACCGTCGTCGCTCGCAGGCCAGGCGGACCGACGCCGCCCTCATCGACCTGGTCTTCAACGACCTGGACAGCCCCTGGGCCGTGGAGATCATCCGCGGGGTGGAGGACGTCGCCCAGAGCAGCGGCGTCGGCACCGTCGTCTCCGCCATCCACTGGCGCATCACCTCGGCCAAACAGTGGCTGGACAACATGCGTACCCGCTCCACCGAGGGCGTCATCTTCGTGACCTCGATGGTGAACCCACCGCTGCAGGCCGAACTGCGCCGGCTGCACCTGCCGGTGGTCATCATCGACCCCGCCGGTGTCGACCCGCTGGAGTCACCCACCATCGGCGCCACCAACTGGGCGGGCAGCCTGAGCGCCAACCAGTACCTGCTCGAACTCGGCCACCGCCGCATCGGCTTCATCGCCGGGCCGCCGCACCTGATGTGCAGCCGGGCCAGGATGGACGGCTACCGCGCCGCACTCGGCGCCGCCGGTGTCCCCGTCGACGAAGCACTCATCCGACCCGGCAACTTCTATCACGAGGCCGGCTACACCTCGGCCATCCAACTGCTGGCCCTGCCCGACCCGCCCACCGCCATCTTCGCCTCCAGCGACCAGATGGCCCTCGGCGTCTACGAGGCGGTTCGTAAGCGGGGCCTGCGCGTTCCCGACGACATCAGCGTGGTCGGCTTCGACGACCTGCCGGAGGTCCGCTGGTGCTCCCCGCCGCTGACGACGATCCGCCAGCCCCTGGCCGAGATGGGCATGCTGGCCGCGCGAACCGTGCTGCGGCTCGCCAGCGGCGAGAAGACCGAGAGCCCGCGCATCGAACTCGCCACCGAACTCGTCATCCGCGACAGCGCCCGACCGCCGCGCTGACCAGCCCGACCCCCGTCAGGCGTCGCGCAGAGCGTCGTCGACGCCGGTCTCCCGGCGTCCGAGGTGCGCCGGATCCCGGCCGGAGAGCACGTCCAGCGCCGCCTTCAGACAGGCGCCGTTCTCGCGTACGGAGCTGACCCGCCACGTCTGGGCGTACCGCCTCGCGGTCTCGTCACCCACACCGTTCGCGTCGATGCCCAGGCGGCGGCACAGCGCCACGGCGCGGGGGAGGTGGAAGGACTGGGTCACCACCGTGGCCCGGGTCACCCCGAAGATCCGCTCCGCCCGCGCGCACGAGTCGTACGTGTCGAAGCCCGCGTAGTCCAGCACCACGTTCCGCGCCGGCACACCCCGGTCGACCAGCCACCGCAGCATCGCGGCCGGCTCGTTGTAATCGGCGTTCATGTTGTCGCCGGACACCAGGATCGCCCGCACCTTGCCGGCGTCGAACAGCCGCCGGGCGATCTCCAGCCGGGCCGCGAGGAACGGTGACGGCGTGCCGTCGGTGTCCACCTTGGTGCCCAGGACCAGGGCCACCGGCGCGTCCGGCACGTCGACCTCGCTGTAGAGGTGGCCGTCCGCGGCGCCGCGGACCCACGTCACGCTGCCCACCGTGCCGCCGGCCAGCGTCACCGCGCCCGCCACCAGCACGAGGAGCGTCCAACGGACGTACCGTCGGCGTCCCGCGTACCAGCGTCTGGCCGCACGCAATCGTCCCCGCATCTCGCGAGACTATTCCGGCGGCGCTCCCGACGACCGCCTCGGGGTCGAGCTACGTAAGGGCCGTGCTGGCGCGGGTCGCGTGGCGTACCCCTTGAGATCGTCGAACCGTCCGTGACATTCTTGGCCGTCGATGAAGCCACGCGCGGGGCTGACCGCCGTCCAATGGGCAGCCGGGACGCAGCACGGGTCCCGGGGGACGGTGACACGAGCGATGGAGCACCGGGAGCCATCCGTCCACGGGTCCGCCCGCCGCCGCGCCGCACCCTGACCGGCTGGGCGACTCACTGTTCAGTCTCCGCGAAGGAACTCCGCCCATGCGTAAACCGAAAGCCCGCACGGCATTTCTGGTGAGCCTGTTGCTCACCGCGGGCGCGCTCTCCGGCATCAACTCCTCCACCGCCAGCGCGGCGGCCGACCCGGTCGCCGTGACCGTGAACGCCCGCGCGGGGCTGGCGACCGTGCCCGACACGGCGTTGGGCGTCAACCACGCCATCTGGGACCAGAACCTGGGCACCGCCGAGACGTCGGACCTGCTGCGCGACGCCGGTGTGCAGATGATGCGCTACCCCGGCGGCTCGTACGCCGACATCTACCACTGGAAGGACCACACCGCGCCCGGCGGGTACGTGGCGCCCAACACCGACTTCGACACCTTCATGGCGGCGGTCAAGCGGGCCGGCGCCCAGCCGATGATCATCGCGAACTATGGCACCGGCACGCCGGCCGAGGCCGCCGACTGGGTGCGGTACGCCAACGTGACGAAGGGCTACGGCACGCGGTACTGGACCGTCGGCAACGAGAACTACGGCAACGGGCACTACGGCTCGGCGTGGGAGGCGGACGACCACCCGGACAAGAGCGCGAGCCAGTACGCGCGGCTGGTCGTCGAGTACGCCGACGCGATGAAGGCGGTCGACCCGAGCATCAAGGTCGGCGCGGTGCTGACGATGCCGGGCAACTGGCCGGACGGGATCACCGCCGGCAGTGACCCCGGCCCCTGGAACCGGACCGTGCTCTCCATCGCCGGCCCGAAGATCGACTTCGTGGACGTGCACTGGTACCCGGGCGGCACGGCCGCCGACTCGCTGGCCCGGACCAACCACCTTCCCGACGCGACGTACCTGCTCCGCCAGCAACTCGCCAAGTACGCGGGCCCGAACGCCGGGCGCATCGGCATCAGCTTCACCGAGTTGAACGTCGACGTCGGCCGCACCACCCAGCCGGCGGCACTCTTCCTGGCCGACGTCTACAGCGGGCTGCTGTCCAGCGGTGTCTTCACCGTTCAGTGGTGGAACGTGCACAACGGCATCGGCACGGTGTCCGAGGTGGCAGGCCAGACCGACTACGGCGACTTCGGGCTCCTGTCCAGCGGCGCCTGCACCGAGGACGGCTCGGTGTGTGAACCGCCGCTGAACACGCCGTTCGCGCCGTACCACGGGCTCACCATGATGAAGCTGTTCGCCAAGGCCGGCGACCAGTTCGTTCGCGCCGGCACGAGCGACTCGCTGGTCAGCGCGCACGCGGTACGCCGCCCCAACGGTGACCTCGCGGTGCTGCTGATCAACAAGGACCCGGACGCCGCGCACACCGTCGCCATCGACTACGCCGGGTTCACCCCGTCGACCGCCGCGCCGACAGTGTCCACCTTCACCAACGGGGCGACGGGCATCACCACCAGCCAGTCCGGCTCCGCTACCAGTCGGACGCTGCCCGCGTACTCGCTGACCACGCTTGTGCTGCGACCGGCCGGCGCGACCGCCGGGCGGCCGTCGGCGCCGGGCCAGCCCACCGCCAGTGGCGTCACCGACCGCACCGCGACGATCACCTGGCCGGCGGCCACGCCGGGCGGCAGCCCGATCGCCAAGTACGAGGTGTACCGGCAGAACAGTGCCGTCAGCGAGCAGTTCGGCGAGACGGCGGGCACCTCGTTCACTGTCGGCAACCTGGTGCCGGGCAGCAGGTACACGGTGAACGTCCTGGCCCGGGACACCGCCGGACGGGTGTCGTGGTCGTCGCCGCCGCTCACCTTCGCCACCGGCAGCCCGACCACGAGCGCCTGCACCGTCCGCTTCACCACCAACAACGACTGGGGCAACGGCTACATCGGGGGAGTCGAGATCATCAACAACGGGACGAAGCCGATCACCGGCTGGACGCTCACCTGGACCTGGCCGACCGGCTGGCAGCAGATGAGCAGCGGCTGGAGCGCCAACTGGGAGCAGGTTGGCACGGCCGTGCGGGTCACCCCGACCGACGACAACCGGCAGATCGCCGCCGGGGCCAGCGTGAGTGCCGGCTTCGTCGGCGCGTACAGCGGCCCGAACGTGCTGCCCACGGCGTTCACAGTGAACGGCACCGTCTGCACGAGCGGCTGACGCCGTGCCGGTGGGCTGACGCCGTGCCGGCGGGCGGCGCTGCGCCGGCGGGCTGACGCTGTGCCGTCCGGCTGGCCCGCTCCTCGGGCCAGCCGGACGCGCGGTCAGTCGACCTGCCGGACAGCGGGTGTGGTCGCCCCAGCGCGCCGCCGCCTGCGGGTCGGCGGCGAGCCGGCGGGTCCGCGCCGACTCTCACCTTGGCCGCCGACAGCGGCGATGGCCGGTAGACCGCTGAAACCGCCCGTCGATTGCAGATCTTGGACAGTTTCCGTCAGCCCCGGTAACTGTCAGCCCCGGTAACGGAAACTGTCCAAGATCTACTCGTGTGCCCGGTCGCGGCGAGGTGGGGTCGGAGTCCAGCCAGTGGCCATGAGGGCGCAGCGGACCGTCGCGGCGACCTCGTCGGGGCGGGCGCGGATCCGCCAGGCCGGGAAGCGCAGGATCCGATCGCCGCTGGTCCAGACATCGTTCTGGCGGCGCATGTCAGCCGCCCAGTGCCGGGCGTCCATGTGGTGCGCACCGTCGATTTCACCCTGCACCCGCCATTCTCGCCAGTACGCATCCAGCCAGCGGTTACGGCCCGCCTCGTCAACCCGATGTTCCTGGAGGTCGGGGTGGGTAGGCGGTGTCGGCGGCACAGCCGCAGGAATCGATCTCGGAGAGCGCCTGCGCACCGCCCGCGATGTCGCTGACGGCCTGCCCGATCAGCCGCCGGCGAGGTGCCCGAGGGAGCACGTCGAGCACCGCCCGCAACTCCTCGGGCAGCACCCGGCGCTGCTGGCAACCGGCGGCCAGCACCGCCTGCGCCTCATCCGCGGTGAAGAATCGTTAGAAGCTAGGGTCGATGTTGCCGACACGAACGTCGATCTAGGGGGACGGGCGCTTTGGCCGAGCTGCGGGTGCGGGCGCTCCTAGCCATGCGCCCTCGTCTGGACCGGGTGAGTCGTGCACATGCCGCAACCACCCAGCTCGTCATGGCTACCCGAAGTCATCGACCGACCTCCCGCCGTATCCTCACAGCATGCGGCAGGCAGCGAGATAGATCAATGCCGGCAGTGCGCATCTGGCTAACCGCATGATGCCCATAGGTACGCACAGCAGAGCCGTCCCGACGACACCCCGGTCAAGCGGGCGACCCTGGTCGCTGGTCGCTGGACGCGATCGGCTGGCTCGGTGACTTCTCGCCGACCTGAACGCCCAGCACGTGTTCACCCCACCGGTGCCGCTTAGCGACACGCGCCCCTGGCCGACGAACTACCGCAGAAACTGTCGTAACAGCGCCCTGACGTGCGGGCTGGCGTGCGCCGGCTGCCCACTGGCCCGCATGGAGCCCACGTGCAAGAGGCCGCGTCCAACAGGTGAGCCTGCCAAAGAATTTTTCGTCGTGTCGGCCGGACTGAGGACGACCGCGACGGACGGAGGTGGATCTGTTAGCACCCATCCGGACCGTTGGCAAGAGTCGGTGACCGACCTGTGGTGAATCAGTGGTTGACTTCATCGGCTTTCCGGGGCGTAATGGAGTTACGTTCCCGCAGCGCTGGTTGGCGCGGTCGGCCACACACGCAGCGGGCAGGCACCCCAGACCGGGGTGCCTGCCGTTGTTCGTGCCGACGCCGCGCGGGGGCGTTGAGAGTAGGGAGGCCCCCGCATGAAGGATCGCCTGTCGGCGAGTTGAGCCGCCGCACTACCTGAACGCTTCTGTGGCGTTGACGGTGGTCAGTGTTGATCTGGTGTGGCTCGGCGTGGCCGTCTGCCCTGTGTCCGCGCGCTGATCGCAGCCTGCTGTGCGGGTTGTGGCGACGCCTGCTGCCCTGGTGCCTGCCCCTGCGCGGGGTGGGGCGTGTTCGTTGACTCGACCATCGTGACTGTTTGCCGTTTCCTGTACGCACGAGGGGTCCGCCCGGCCGGGCGTCACCCGGCAGGGTCGCGCCTGCCCGGAAGCTGACCCGAGTGGGCGGGTGCGACCCAGGGGCCGATCCCTGCCGCGCGCCTACAACCTAATTCGAGGAGCAGAACGTGATGTCACACCACACCAACCCGTCCGTGACGGCGGCTGCCGTCGCGGACCGCCGTCACACGACAACGCCGACCGCGGCCGTGCACGCGCCGCCTGGACCCAGGTGGTGGGCCGTTGGCGACACCTGACCAACGACACCCCGACTCACCCACCCTGGTGGCTGCGAGGCGGGAGCGGTGGGAGGACCGCGCCCAGGTAGCGATCATGCTGTTGATCGGCGGCGCGGCTGGTGCAGCGTCGTTCACCCATGTGCACGACGTTGCCGCCGCGCACGGCCAGCCGGGCTGGCTGGCCTGGGCCGACGCGATCGTCCTCGAGCTGATGTCGATCGCCGCCGGTCTGGAGCTACGGCGCAAACGGCGCCTCGGCACGTCCGTCGCCTTCCCCGCCGCGATGCTCGTGGTGGCGGTGCTGCTGTCGCTGGCGGCGCAGGTGGTGGAGGCGGAGGCATCGGTGATCGGCTGGATCGCCGCCGCCCTACCAGCCCTGGGCTTCCTGGCGATGGTGAAGATCGCACTCGGCCGCGCCGACTCTGAACCGCCCAACCAGACCACTCAGCCCGAGCGGACGAAGCCCGGACCGACGTCCGCTGTCGACGCGTCGGTCCCGGACACCACAGCGCCGGTCCCCGGCACCGCCGCCGCGGTCCCGGACCGCGGGACCGCAGTCCCCGCCGTCACGGACCAACCCCTGGCGGTCCTGGACCGCCGAGACACCGAGGCCCCCAGAGACGAGGACGGCCCGGAGGTCACCGCGCTGGTGCCTGCCGCCCGGACCGCCGCCCGCGCCCTCACCGCCGAGGGGACACCGCTGTCCCGCAAAGCCCTCGCCCACCAACTACGCGCGGACGGGCACCAGCTGTCCAACGCCACCGCCTCCGCGCTCGTGCGCGCCCTGCGCGCCGAGACCACCCCGCCCCAACCGGATCTGTCAGCCCGGGAGGCCGCGTGACAGAACTTCGACCCACGGCTTCTGTCAGATCGAGCCGCCGCTGTCAGACCCGCGTCTCCCCGGAGGCGCGGCAGCTGACACCACCTGACCAGACCTGTCAGCGTGTTCCCGCCGCAGCGTTCGGCGCGCACCGCACACCCACCCACATCTTCGACCTTGGAGCTACAACGATGACGACCCAACCCCACGACCTCCACCGGCGTCGCCGACCGGAGGCACGCACACTCTCACGGCACCGTCGTACGGCACCCGCTGCGCCCGGCGGTTCAGCAGTCAGTGCCGCTCTCCGTTTGACCGTCCGCCTTGATCCTGACCCCCAACCCGACCCCCCGCAGCCACTCACAGCCCAGGTCAACCCCGCCGTCAGCAGTCGGGGACCGCTCCAGACAGACCCTCCAGTCTCGGGTCTCCCCCCAGGGGCTTCTGCCCATGGGTAAACACCTACCGACCGTGGACCCACTGCTGCGACTGCAGGCCAGCATCACCGCCCGCGACGACCGGCTCCTCGGCTGGCTCTACGACCACGGCGTCCTCACCACCGACCAGATCGCCGCTGCCCTGTTCCCGTCCCTGGACTTCACCCAACGCCGCCTACGCCGCCTCACCGCCCTGCGAGCGGTCGACCGGTTCCGACCCAACAAGGCTGATGGAGGCTCCTACCCGTACCACTACGTCCTGGACCAGCTCGGCTACGACCACGTTCACGTCCAACGCGGCCTTCCACGAGGACGCCGGGACCAGGCCCGCCGCCGCAAACAATCGCTGACCTCCCGGCCGGACCTGCCGCACCTGCTCGGCGGTAACCAGGTCTTCATCGACCTCGCCGCCCACGCCCGCACACACCCCGACACCGAACTGGTCCGCTGGCAGCCCGCGTCCGCCTACCACCAGCCCGGCACCCTCTACCGCGCAGGCGGCGACCCGCAGATCATCATCGCCGGAGCGACCGGTTTCCCCCGCCCGGACGGCGCCGGGGTGTGGACCGAGCACGGACGGTCCGTGCCGTTCTTCCTCGAGTACGACACCAGCGGTGAGAACCTGCAGGTCCTCATCGACAAGGTCATCAAATACGAGCGGCTGTACACGATGAGCGCTTGGGCGTGGCCGGTGTTGTTCCACCTACCCTCCGCCCGCCGCGAAGCGAACCTGCACCACCGGATCGCCGGCACCGGCCTGGCCACCGTCATCGCCACCACCACCGCCGAGCTACGCACCGCCCTCGCCGCCAGCCCCGCCCACCAGGTCTGGCAACTGCACGGCCGTGCCGGCCGTCACCGCCTCATCGACCTGCCCTATACCGACACCCGCCACGACGAGGAATACCCCAGCCACGACCAGCCCGCCCCGGATGAGCGGCCCGCCTGATGAGGCCAGGCGGGACATGCGGCGCGTGCGGCGGCCTGAAGGCCCACACACCGCGGGCGATAGCCGTTGTTCGCGTACAGGCGCGCACCGAGGCGACGAGAGCGGACCGCGCGCGTCGGACGGGAGCTGTCAGATTCTGTCAGCAGTGCTGTTCGGCGACGGATCAGCGCCCGCCCGCGTACTCACACCGGCGGCACGCCGCTGTGAGTCGCTGTGAGTGGCGAACGCCTTTACTTCCGCGGCCACCGGAGGCACCGTCCGCGGCCCTCCACGCGCTACACGCCGCAGCCGAGGTCACCCGACCGGCGACCGCGTCGATCCGCCGCCCGACACCGGCTGGCGGTATCCGGCGATCGATCTTCAGAACTCCCTGCCGACCGAGAGGAGATGCCATGGCCCTACACCTCACCCCCACGCCACGAGCCGTCCTGGGAGGGACATGGCCACACGCCGTGACCAGAGATCACGCGCGAACACAACGCACCCCTCGCCGTCGCCCCCGCCCACGCGGGCGGCCGACGACGAGGCTCCGACCGGCCCCACCGACACTGCCCCTCTGGTCCTGCCGGGGACGCTGTCGATGGCCCGTCACCTGACCGACCCCGCCACCGAGACCGAAATCCAAGCCCTGGCCGCTGAAGCCGGCCTCCCCACTGTTGACCAAGCCGCCACCCTCGCCCGCCTGCTCCGCCTACACCAACCCGCACCGCCACGCGCCGCCTAACCTGCGCCCGCCCCGCCTCGGGGCGGGCGCAGCCCTCTCCACCCGAATGCCCGCCGAGTGAGCAGCCATCGCGGCGGCGATCTCTGCCGCCCGCGACGAGGCGCGGAGCGAGAAAGCATGGGCTTGACGATCACCACCACGGGGTGACATGGCGGACGTAACAGGGTTCAGGAACCGAGTTCTACCGTGGCGTACGGTTCCCACACGTACATGCCCTCGTCCCGGTTGAGGACGATGAGCTGGCACGAGGTGATCAGGGCGTCCGCGCTGATCTTCGGGGCGGAGGAGAGTGCCTCGATGAGCGGCGCTGCGGGAGCGTCGGTGTTGGTGTAGGCCAGGCTGAGGTGAGGGTTGTAGGGCTCGGCGGCTTCGGGTACGCGGTCCTGCCCCCAGACGTCGGCGATGGCGGCACGAATGGCGGCGCGTAGTTGCCGCACGGGCTCGATCGGGTCGACAGCGATCTGGATGGACTCGGGATCGACACGGGGGGTGCCGATGGTGAGATTGAAGGGTGACAGGCGCGAGCATCGGTCAGTGGCGGCGGCCACGATGGCGTTGACGTCGTCGGTGGCGACATCTTGGACGAAGCCGATGCCCTGCATGGTGAGGTGAAGCCATCGGTTCGGAATGACGTCGAGGCTGGGCTGCGAAGACAGTAGGGACCGGTACTGGTCAGCGAGCTTCTCGATCTCGGGCTGCCCGTCGAAGGTGATGTGCCAGGTGTAGAAGCGGGAGCCGATGCCCCAACCCGGTCGCCAGTACCAGTGGTTACGGATATTGGTGGCGTGCGGGACTGCCATGGGTTCTCCAGGTTTCATGGAAGTTGCCGGGCGGCGCCGGTGGCGCAGAACTCGGTGATGGCTGCTTGGACACTGCGGGCCTCGATGCTCGTGCGCAGCGACGGGTTGCCGGCGATGTTGCGCCCAACGCCGCGCAGGCGGTGCACCAACGGGTCGAGTCTCTGTTCGGGTGGCAGAGCGAGCACCGGTGACAGGACCGAGACCGCGCCGTCGAGGCTGCCGGCTTTGAGATGTGCTGCGGCGGCCCAGATGCGGATCTGGGCGAGCGTGCCGTAGGCGACCGAGGGGTCCGCGGCGGCTTCCGTCAGGGCGTGCTCGGCGTGCTGGATGGCGTTGGCGGCCTCGCCGATGCGGAGCAGCACCGAACCAGCGTAGTTGTGTTGGCGCACTGTGCCGCAGGCGAGAAGGCCACCCACCGGGTCGCGGCTGGCATGTTGGCGGGCCTGTTCGGCGCGTTGCAGTGCTGCCCGGGCCGGCTCGACAGCGCCGATCTCCGCCCACGCGTCCGCTTCCTGGCACGCCAGCATGACCGCCGCGCTGCCCTCGGCGGCATGGCCGTAGCCGCGCACAGCGGCGTTGGCCGCGTCTTCGAACCGCCGCTCCCACAGGTGGGTCTTGCTGATCGTGGAGAGAACCCAGGCGCGGAGGGTGTTGTCGCGGACGGTCTCGGCGCACATCCAGGCGGTGCGTGCCTGGGACTCGGCTGCGGCCGGGTGTCCGAGATCGCCGGCCATCCAGGCGAGCAGTGTGCAGAGGTAGCCCGCCCAGGTGTAGAGCTCCCGCGACTGATCAGGGTTCTGACGCCCGGTCTGCAGAAGGCGGAATACGCGGTCGGCAAGAAGCCCGGCCCGCGCATAGACGACGACGGGCGGCTCGGTCAGGTAGTCGACGGCAATCCTGCGGGTGGAGGCAGCGACATCGTCGAGGGTGAAAGGCCCGACGTTGGAGGCTTGGGCCCATGTGCCGAAGCTCGCCGTGCGTTCTGCCACCGCTATCACCAGTTCCGTCTCGTCCTGCAGGGCGCCGAGGTCCCACCGCAGAGGCTCAGCCATCGAGCCAGGCGGTGCTGAGGATGCGACCGATGGTGCAGGCATCGGGGCGGCGTTCCTGCCGCTTAGCGCCGCTCGGTCTGCTTCTGTCATAGCGGTCAGGTCGTCGAGGTCGACCAGACTGCCCGGTTCGGTGCCGAAGACCTGCGCCAGTGCGTTCAAGGCGGCAAAGGTGGGCCGACGACCGCCGAAGGGCCACCGTTCGTAGTCGCTGATCCGCGCCCCGGTGAACGTCGCCGAACCGTTTCCTTTGGCGTTCAATTTCTCGGCTACCGCGTCCTGGGTCCAACCATGGGCCTGGCGGAAGGCATCTCGGGGACGCAGCCCGAAGCGGCGCTGCAGCTCGGCGGCGATGGCTGTGGGTGTCGCTCCGAAACCGGCCAGTGTCTGGCGTACGTGATCGCGCTGCGCCTTGGTGCCCGTCGTCCTTGCCATCGCGGTCACCTCCTACGTGCGGCTTCCTGTCGCACGGTATCGCCCCTCTCATCGGAATCGGTACGGGGCGCGGCGAGGCCAGCGGCCGTGAGGTGGGTAGCTCGCCGCTAATTGATCAAAGTATGTGCAGGTCGTGGGCGTGCGCGGGTGGGGGAAAATCTCACCACCGCTGGGGATCCATTCACGTAGATGCGCTTGGCAAGCTTGCCGAGCCGGATCACCGTCGGTCCGGATGTAGCCACCGCCGGTGACGAATGGAGTGGCTGCCATAGCAACGTCAACCGCGGATGCCCGTCGCCGCCGGGTCGCTGACGGCCACCCGGCAGGCGTCTCTCCGCGCCCTGCTCGCGCTTCTCATCCTCGTGAGGATTACCGATGACAACCTCGAACGACCTGGCCCGCTACGGCTATCGGCAGGAACTCAGTCGCCAGCTGCGGTTTCGGGACCTGTTGGCGTACGGCTTGGTGTACATGGTCCCGATCGCGCCGATGGCGATCTTCGGCAGCGTCTACGCGGGCTCTGGCGGCATGGTGGCCCTCGCCTACGCCATCGGTGTGGTGGCGCTGGTGTTCACCGCGTTCTCGTACGCGCAGATGGTGAAGGCGTTCCCGATGTCAGGCAGCGTCTACAACTACGCGGGTCGGGGTATCAGCCCGCCCGTCGGGTTCCTCGCCGGCTGGGTGATCCTCCTCGACTACGTGCTCGTTCCCGGCCTGCTGTACCTGGTGGCGTCGGTGGCGATGCACTCCACGGTGCCGGCGGTGCCGGTGTGGCTGTGGCTGCTCGGGTTCGTCGCGGTCAACACCGTCGTCAACTCGGTCGGCATCCGCATGACGGCGGTGGTCACTCGGGTGATGCTTGTCGGTGAGCTGATCGTCCTGGCGTTGTTCCTGGTCGTCGCCGGTTGGGCCCTCGCGACGGGTAGGGGCCGGTTCAGCTGGGACCCGTTCTACAACGCCGACACCTTCACCTGGTCCCTCGTGGCGGGGGCGGTGTCAATCGCGGTTCTGTCGTTCCTGGGCTTCGACGGCATCTCCATGTTGGCGGAGGAGACCCGTGACGGCGCCCGGCAGATCGGCCGGGCGATGGCGGCCGTGCTCGTCCTGGCGGGGGTGCTGTTCATCGCGCAGACATGGCTGGCGGCGATGCTCGTGCCCAACCCCGGCGGGCTGCTGGCCGAGGGCGACGTGAACGGCACCGCCTTCTACGACGCCGCCGCAGTGGCCGGCGGGAGCTGGCTGGCGACGGTGTGCGCGGTGGCGACCGCGATTGCATGGGGTTTGCCGAACTCGATGGTCGCGCAGGTCGCCACGTCCAGGCTGCTGTACGCGATGGCCCGTGATCGGCAGCTCCCCGCATTCCTGGCGAAGGTGTCGGTGCGCCGCAGCGTGCCGATCAACGCGACCCTGCTCACCGGCGTCGTGTCCCTCGCCCTGGGCTTGTACATGGCGACGCGGGCGGATGGCATCACGCTGTTGTCGTCGCTGATCAACTTCGGGGCGATGGTGGCGTTCCTGGTCCTGCACGTCTCCGTGGTCGTGCACCACCTGATCCGCCGTCGCAGCGGCAACTGGTTCGCGCACCTGCTCATGCCCGGAATCGGGTTCGTGATCCTCGCCTACGTGGTGGTGAACGCCAACATCGCCGCCCAGCGCCTCGGCCTGGCCTGGCTTGGCCTCGGCGTGCTGGTCCTGGCCGGTCTGTACCTGACCGGCCGCCGGCCGGTGCTGTCCGGCCTGGCCCCCACCCAGGCCGCCGGGCATGACATGGAGCGGGTGTGATCTCGATGAGTCAATTCACCTACCGGCCTGCCCGTGACGAGTTGGCCTACACCTTCGGCGGCCGTCTCCCGGTGGCTCACGTCCGCTCCGGCGACGTGTTCACCGTGCACACGCAGGACTGCTTCGGCGGCCTCGTACGCGGCCCTGCGGACCTGCCCTCGCAGGTCTGCCAGATGCCGTATCTGAACCCGGTGTCGGGGCCGTTCTTCGTCGAGGACGCTGAGCCCGGCGACACCCTCGCCGTGCACCTCCTGTCGATCGAACCGGCCCGGGACTGGGGCGTATCGGCTACCTTCCCGTACTTCGGGGCACTCACATCGACCTCGCACACAGCCACCCTGCAGCCGCCGCTGGAGGAGCGGGTGTGGGTGTACGACATCGACCGGCACGCGGGCATCGTCCGCTACCGGGCCACCGCCAGCGAGCACACCGTCGAGCTGCCGCTGGATCCCATGATCGGCACCATCGGCGTCGCCCCAGGTGGCATGGAGTCCCGGTCCACGATCGTTCCGGACTACTACGGCGGGAACCTCGACACCCCGGAACTGCGCGCCGGGACCACCCTGTATCTCGGGGTGAACGTGCACGGGGCGATGCTCGCCCTCGGCGACGGTCACGCCCGCCAGGGAGACGGCGAAGCCTGCGGCGTCGGCGTCGAGATCGCCACCGTCACCACCCTCGCCGTCGAGGTCGTCAAGGGCGCCGCCACCGCCTGGCCGCGCCTGGAAACTGACACGACCATCATGTCGGTCGGCTGCGCCCGCCCTCTGGAGGACGCCTACCGCATGGCCCACCAGGACCTCACCGCCTGGACCGTCGACATGTGCGGCCTGCAAACCCTGGACGCCTATCAGCTCATCTCGCAGGCCGGGCGTGCACCCATCGGCAACGTCTGCGACCCCAACTACACCGTTCTGGCGGCCATCGACAAAGCCCTGCTCCCGCAGCCGCAGGCTGCCTACCGCGACGCTCACGCCCGGCTGCGGGACATTGCCGCAGTTCAGGAATAGGGGCATCTGATGACCGCGTCGATACCCCAGCTGTCGCTGCGCGACGAGCTGTTCCTGCTCGGGCACCACGACGACACCGGCCAGCCGCACGTGCACCGTCAAGCCTTGGCCCTCGGCATGGCCGGCGGAGTGCTAATCGACCTGTTCCTCGCCGGACGGATCACCCTCGACTCCTACGGCGACCATCCGGCCACGGACCGGTGGCTACGCCTGAACTCCGACCAGGCAGTCGGTGACCTGATCGCCGACACCGCCCTCGCCGCGATCCACCACTCCCGGACCACCCCGACCGTGAAGGCGTTCCTGCGTAGCTTCGCCGACGATCTGTACGAACGCACCCGCGCCGGACTCGTCGCCGCCGGCATCCTGCGCCACACCGCCCGCCGCCGCCTCGGCGGCCTGGTCCGCGCCGACGCCTACCTCGCCACCGACACCAAGTGGGCCGTCGTCGCCCGCGCCCGGCTGCGCTACCTCGCCGCCGGCCGTGAACAACCGGACAACCACACCGCCGCGCTCGCCGGACTCGTCGCCGTCCTCGGCCTCGCCGACCACCTCTACCTCGACGACGACACCGCCACCCTCACCGCCCACCTGAAAACCATCGCCGCCCAACACCACCGCCCCATCCGGGAGATCACCGCCGCCGTCGACGCCGTGCTCGGTGACCTCGCCACCGCCACCTACCGATAGACCGCCGAGAGGGACGACAACGCCGTGGACTCAAACGTTCGTATCCGCGCCGCTCGCTGGACAGACAGACAGGCCGTCGCCGCGTTGATCGCCGACGCCCTGCACCCCAGCCCGCTCGGTGCCTGGCTGGTGCCGGACGCGGCGCAGCGCCGCCAGGTGATGACCGACGTCGTCGCGGTGTGGGTGGAGCACGCGATGTTCTTCGGCGACGTGCACCTCACCGACGACCTCACCGCCGCCATCGTCGGCTTTCACCGCTACCGACCGATCCCGCCACCGGCCAACTACCCGACCCGCCTCGTGGAGGCCGCCGGAGCACACGCTGAGCGCTTCAACGCCCTTGAGGGCCTGATCGCACAGCAGCAGCCCACCGAACCGCACTACCACATGGCGCTCCTCGCCGTATCCCCAACCCGGCAGAAGACCGGCTACGGCGGCGCCCTGCTCAGCCATCACCGCGCCCGCCTCGACCGCATCGACCTGCCCTCCTGGACCACCGTTCCCGCAGAACCGGAGCACCTGCTCGCCCGCTATGGGTACACGCTCCGCCCGCCCCTCACCGTGCCGAACGGGCCGAGCCTGCGACCCATGCGCCGTAACCCGCACCGCGCCAGTAACCCAATGCCGATCAACTCCCCGCGTCCAGTCGGCAACCGCTGGCAAGACAACACCACCCACACCGGCACCCCCCTACGGCCCTGACAGGCCGTGCACCGGCCGCCGCCCTACCAAGGACCAAGGAGGCTCACCCATGCCCCTCCGTTCCGTCGGTGACCCACCACTCGCCCCCGACCCGCAGCGTTGTCCACCGCTGCCCAGCTCAGACCTGATCACCAATACGTTCGGCGGCCATCCGCGGGTTCTGTCAGAGGTTTGGGCGGTGCCCCTTCACGCGGCGTCTCGGATTTTTCACCTCTGACGGGCGTGCGTCCTCGGCTGGACCCACCACCGCCACTCGCCCCCGACTGATGTCCGACCGGAAGTTCCCCCCCCATGCCACGAGCCGTCCATGGCCACACGCCGTGACCAGACATCACGCGCGAACACACCACACCCGTCGCCGCCGACCCCGCCCACGCGGGCAGCCGGCGGTGAGGCCCCGACCGCACACCCCGACCCCGACCGCGAGCCTGCCGTTCTGCCGGGGACGCTGTCGATGGCCCGATACCTGACCGACCCCGACACCGAAACCGAGATCCAAGCCCTCGCAGCCGAAGCCGGCCTCCCCACCGTCGACCAAGCCACCACACTCGCCCGCCTGCTCCGCCTGCATCAACCCGCACCGCCACGCGCCGCGTGACCTGCGCCCGCCCCGCCTGGGGCGGGCGCAGCCGAGGCCGCCAGTCCCAACTCTCGCAGGTAGGACATCGTCAACAGCGGTAAAGCGAGCAGACCGACTTGGCGTACGTCGCCCAGACGGAGAAGTCACGCGGACCCGAGCACGTCTCCCGACTACCGGTAAAAATGCGCGAGCTGATGCTCACGCCACAGCAGCTCTGCTTTCCATCCTCGTCGTGGAGGGGCCACACCGCCGTGCACGTCCAGCCGCCGCCCGCGTGGCGCCCGAATCTAGCTGCCGATCGATCGCTCATACACGGCGCGGTGCTTCCCCGGCCCCTTGTAGTCGTAGATCACGGACACGCCTTGTTCAGTGGTATCGCCTGAGCGATTACTGAAGCCCAAGCCGAGCCATGCGCTGTGCGCTGCGCGGTTGTCCGGTTCCGACGTGAGGAAGAGGCGTCGGCATCCCCAGAGGGCGCCTTGGCGATGAACCTCTTCCACGAGCGCCCGCGTGACCCCGTGACGGCGGTGGCTGGGATGCGTCATCACGTCCTGCAGGTAGATCTCGGACGGGTCGACCTGGCTCCGGAAGGCGATCACGCTGCCGACGACCTGCCCGTCGATGATGGCGAGTGGGCAGGTGTTGGCGAACAGCGTGGCGTACAGCCAGTAGTCCGATGAGCCTCTCAGCCTGATGTACGGCTCTCCCAGCGCCAGCAGTTTCTCGAGGTCGGGGATCCGGTCGACCGTGAGCGGGGTGATGATCACGAGCAGTGCCCTTCGGTGAGTTCGATCGATGCGGCGAGATCCCGTGCGGCGACGGCGGGATCCAGGGAATCGGTGACTCCGCGACCGACGACGAGGATGTCCCATGAGCGTCGTCGGCTGGCCTCAACGTCGGTGGGTTCGAAACCACCGGAGACCGCGACCGGCAGCTTCGTCCACGACCTGATGAGTTGTGCCTGGTCGAGAGGGTGAAAGCCGGCCACGCCCAGGTCGATGTTCGTAGTGATGGCGAAGCCGTCGACTCCCGCGCGCTCCATGTCCTGCACCCAGCCCTGGACCAGCCGGCCCTCGGGCACGTCGATCATGACGGGGACCCCCAACCGTCTGCTCGCTTCGGCCGCTGCGGACACGCTGGCGATGCTGGCGGGTCCGATGAGCAGTACGACGTCGGCTCCCGCCTCGGTCGCGAGGACCACCTGGTCGCGTCCCCAGTCTGCGGACATCATCTCGGCGACGATCCAGGCACCAGGGGCTCGCTGCTTGACCGCGCTGATGGCCTGAACGCCGACACTCTTGATGAGCGGGTCGCCGACCTCGATGAATTGCACGCTCGCGCTGGCTGCGGCCTGCGCGACGGCGATCGCGTGGTCGACGTCGCGGACGTCGAGCGCGACCTGTAGGGCGCGTCCACCTCGGAGCCGCCGGAAGGCTTCCTTGCTGATGCCTGCGGCTGCGCTCGTGGCTGTGCCGTGGTGTTCGAGGAGGTTGGCTTCGGTGCGTACGAGCCAGTCGGTCGAGGCGACGCCTTGACGGATCAGAGCTGACTGGACGTTCGTGGGTAGCCGCAGGGCACCGGTACGGATCTCGCGGAGCAGGCCGAACAGAGCGCTACGGGAGGAGTCCTCGTCCTGTAGGGGTTTTCTGCCGCATTTGAGTAGAAGTCGCTGGGCGGCGACCCGAACGTTTCGAGGGCCATGGCGCCATGCTTCTTGGCCCCGGATGACAAGGTCTGCGGCCGAGTCCTCGTCCCCAACTCTGATGGATAGCCCTTGGAGGAGGCGTTCGCGAACATGCCAGTTCTGGTCTTCGAGGAGCGCGGCCAGTAGGTGTTCCAGGCCGGGTGCGGTCGATTGGCCGGCGGCTTCGGCGACAGCGGCGCGGACCTTGTAGTCGCGGTCCGCAGCCAACGACTCCATGATCGAAATCGTCGTGTGGTGTGGGATCGCGTGGCCCGCTCGGATCCCCTCGGCGAGGGCGGCGCGGGCTCGCCAATCGGGATGGGCGAGGAGCGTCTTCAGCTCCTGGGAAGCGCCGTCGTCAGCGCTGAGGAAGACGTAGAAGTGCCGGGCGAGGAACACCGCGTCCTCTACGGTGTCGAGCTGCGCGAGGCGGACGAAGTCGTGGACGGCCGCGACGGGCAGCTGCGTCTCGACGCACGCCACGATGTCGGACCAGACTGCCGGCCCGAAGCGGCGCAGCACCCGCAGCATCCAGCGGGGGTACTCCCCGCCCAGCGCGGTAGCGGCTGCGTTGGTGTGCAGGAGGGCTCTGGCAAGCGGTAGGCCATTGTCGTGCAGACACCGGGAGGCGCACACGCGCAGCACCTCGGCGGTGGCGAAGGCTGGACTCTCACCAGTGAGTTCGAGCATCAATGGCAGGGTTTCGGTGATGCTGATCGACGGCGACTGAGCGACGGCCGCCAGCAGCTCCGGTGACGTCGCATCCAAGCCCTGCAACAAGAACTCCAAGACGCCTCGCAAATCGCCCGACAGGCTCGTGCGAGCAGCAAGGTCGTTGAGCAGCTCGATGGTGACGGTCGAACGTCCGTGAGACTCGATGAGCTGGGCGAGCCACCGCGCGAACAGAAACTCACGAATCACGTCGTGATGGAACGTCAGGCTGCCGGACGGGCCGGACCGAACGAGTCTCGCGATCGGAGACGCGGTGAGGTCACCGACGTTCCCTGGCGGATCAACTTTGATCGCAGGAAGCAGGTGGTGCGGCCATGCCGCAGCGAGCTGCTTCCGCGCGAGTGCTGTCAGGTCCGCCGTCGCGCGGTCGACGTCCAGGCTCGCCGCCTTCAAGATCGAGGCGACGCAGAATTCCACGAGCCGGTAGGCGTTGGCTTGCCCGGGCGGCTCGGTCGACTTGGCGGCCCGGATGAGGCTCATGTACAGCGGCAGGCGGGCCAGGTTGCGAATCTTCGGAGGGAGGGCGTCGTACGGAGGTTCATTGGAATGCCGCTGCGCGTTCCACACCTCCCGGGCGGTGGGGGCGTCCCAGCGGTCCAGCCGCAGCGACGGCTCGGCACCCTTGCCCTGACCGGGCATGACCGCTGCCGACAGGACGGGGTAGGGGGCGAGTTCGATCTCCGGCGGTGTGCGCAGTACGAGGAGAAACCTGAGGTTGCCCGAGAGTACCTGTCGCAGTGTGCCGTCGAGCTGGCGGCAGACTTTGTCCACCACGGCGCGGGACTGCGGGCTGTCGATGACGACGAGCAGCGGCCGGGACAGGTTCCGGCTCTCATCTTCCAGGGTCAGTTGTGGATCCTCGCCGGCCGGCTGGGAGCCGTAGCGGAGTATTTCCCGCGCCAGGTCGGTGTCCTCGGTCCACGAGTCCGCGGTCAGCAGTTGAACATCGACTCCGGGGGCCTGCGAAGCCAGGTGGCGGGTGAAGCTGGTCTTGCCGCAACCCGGAGGCCCGATGATCAGATAGACGCGCGCGGTCGAGGCGAGGAAGTCCGCAATCAGGCGCTGAACGTTGGCCGGGGGCGTGTACACGAGATCATCGGGTTGTTGGCCACCGAGCGCCGCGAGGACGGCGGCCGTCCGTTCATGGGCACGGGTACCGAAATCTTGCCTCGTGGGCCGGCTGCCGTCGACAGGCACGATTGAGGCGCTCGGATCTGCGGTCGCTAACGCCTTGAGGGTCTGGGCGAACCGCTGCTTGACCTCGGTTGGTGACCGTGCCAGGTCGACATCGAGCATCTGTTGGGTCTCGTAGCGCATGCGGGTCGCTGAACCCCGCTTCTCCCAGTTAGAGATGGCAGCCGGATTGACGCCCAAGTGCTCGGCGAATCCGCGCACACTCATGCGTAGAGCCAGGCGTAATGCTTTTGCCTCGCGGCCGGTCCACCGCCGTACCGTCTCCACGGGATTGCCCCCAGGCTATGCACTCAGCGTCATTGTCGCAGTCGGCAGCGTAGTAGACGACGGCGGGCGCAGACGAGCTGAAACTAGGACAACACTAGAACGTCCACGCGTCGTCAGGGGACGGGCCGGACCCGCAGGCTGATAGCACAGACAACCACGGCGATGGATGGGCGATTCGAATTTCGCCACCCCTCCGCCGCTGTGGCCAGCCCTCGCGTTTGCGAGCAGCGGTAACGGTGGAGGTGCCCTGTGGCCATAGACGTGCGAAGCGACATTGTGCGCGACCGCGTTCGCTGTGTCGCATCCCGCCGCAGCGGTGAACGGCCAGCGCAGTCCGAACCGCCTGTCTCGAAGGTCTTCACCCTTGAAGGGCTGCTGCTCTGCCGCGGCTGCGGCACGTCGCTGCAGCCCGTGCGGATGCTCGGTCAGCGTGCCTACCGAGGGCCTTGCGGTTGTCGGCTGACCGCCGTGGATGCCGAGGACATCGAACAGCTCGTCCTGGAGGCGGTGGCGGCACCAGTTCCGGGGCTGGTGGCGGACGCGGCACCTGAGGAACTCGGCGGCATTTTCCGCCGCTTGTTCGTCGCCGTGCGGGTCGGCGGCTGCGCCCAGGACTTGGCCATCGTCTGGCGCCTCTAGCAGCCGATCCAGCAGTTCCTGGCTATGCGTCTGCCTGCTGAGCCGCTGCCACCGCTTGCCCAACTCCATCATTGCCGCGAGAGCACCGGCATCGATGACAGACAGGAAGGAACGAAACACCATGCACACCAGGCAGACAACGCCTCCACCGGAGATTGGCGTGGCGCAGGTGCCGCCGGACTCGTCGCGGTTCGGGTACCGGCCTGAGCTGCGCCGCTCACTCGGCTTCGCCGACCTGCTCTTCTACGGGCTGGTGTTCATGGTGCCGATCGCGCCGATGGGCATCTTCGGATCCGTCTACGCAGGTGCCGGCGGGATGGTCGCGCTGGCGTACGTCATCGGCATGGTGGCGCTGGTGTTCACCGCCGCCTCGTACGCCCAGATGGTCAAGGCGTTCCCGCTGGCCGGCAGCGTCTACAACTACGCGGGCCGGGGGATCGGCGCACCGGTCGGCTTCCTCGCGGGCTGGGCCATCCTGTTGGACTACGTGCTGGTGCCGAGCCTGCTGTACCTGATCGCGGCAGTGGCGATGCACTCGACCGTACCGGCGGTCCCGGTCTGGGTCTGGCTGGTCGGCTTCGTGCTGCTCAACACGGTGGTCAACTACCGAGGGATCCGGATGACCGCCCTGATCACTCGCGTGATGCTCATCGGTGAGGTCATCGTCCTGGTGATCTTCCTGGCCGCAGCCGGTCGTGCTCTCGTGCAGGGCAAGGGACAGGGCTTCTCCTGGACGCCGCTCTACAACCCTGACACCTTCACCTGGGCGCTGGTGTTCGGCGCGGTGTCGATCGCCGTGCTCAGCTTCCTCGGCTTCGACGGCATCTCCATGCTCGCCGAGGAGAACAAGGGCGGCGCGGGACAGATCGGCCGTGCCATGGCCGCAGCCCTGGGCGTGGCCGGACTGCTGTTCATCACCCAGACCTGGATGGCCGCGCTGCTGGTGCCCGACCCGGGCGGCCTGCTCGCGAACGGTGACCCAGACGGGACGGCGTTCTACGACGCCGCGCGAATCGCCGGTGGACCCTGGCTCGCCACCCTGTGCGCGGTCGCCACCGCCGTCGCCTGGGGCATGGCGAACTCCCTCGTCGCGCAGGTCGCCACCTCGCGGCTGCTGTACGCCATGGCCCGCGACCGGCAACTGCCGAAGTTCCTGGCCACGGTGTCGGTACGCCACAGCGTGCCCACCCACGCCATCACCCTCACCGCCGTGGTGTCGCTGGCGATCGGCCTTTACATGAACTGGCGCACCGACGGCATCACGCTGCTGTCCAGCCTGATCAACTTCGGCGCGATGACCGCGTTCCTCGTACTGCACCTCGCCGTCGTCTGGCACTACCTGGTCCGCCGCCGCAGCCGCAACTACGTCGCGCACCTGATCCTTCCGGGAATCGGGTTCACGATCCTTGCCTACGTCGTGGTCAACGCCAACGTGGCCGCCCAACGCCTCGGCTTCGTCTGGCTCACCCTCGGCCTGCTGACCCTGGCCGGTCTGTACGCCGCTGGTCGTCGTCCCGAGCTCTCCGGCCTCGCCAGCGGACGGGAGTCGGCATGACCAGCACGGTCACCTACCAGCCGACCGAGAACGAGCTGCGCTACACCTTCGGCGGCAGTCCGGCGGTCGCCGAGATCAAGCCCGGCAGCCTCCTGGTCACCAGCACCGAGGACTGCTTCGGCGGCGCCGTACCCACCGTCGACGACCTGCCCTCGAAGGTGTGCCAGGCGTTCAACCCCGTCACCGGCCCCTTCCACGTGGCCGGCGCGGAACCCGGCGACACCCTCGCGCTGCACTTCGCGGCCATCACCCCCGCCCGCGACTGGGGCATGTCCGCCACCTTCCCGCACTTCGGAGCACTGACCGGCACCCACACCACAGCGATGCTGCACCCGCCGATCGAGGAGCGAGTCTGGCGCTACACCATCGACAGCGCCGCCGGCACCGTCACCTACCACGCCCGCCGCTCCGACCACGCGATCGTCATGCCCCTGGAACCGATGCTCGGCACCGTGGGAGTCGCGCCGGCCGGAGGGGAAGCACGCTCCACGATCGTGCCCGACGCGCACGGCGGCAACCTTGACACCCCGGAGATCCGCCCAGGAGTCACCGTCTACCTCGGCGTCAACGTCCCCGGCGCGCTGTTCGCTATCGGCGACGGCCACGCCCGCCAAGGACAGGGCGAGGTGTGCGGCGTCGCGGTGGAGACCGCCATGAACGTCACCATCGCCGTCGACCTGATCAAAGGCGTGACCACACCATGGCCGCGCATCGAGACCGACCACCGGATCATCTCGATCGGCGCCGCCCGCCCTCTAGAGGACGCGTACCGAATCAGCCAGCACGACCTGGTCACCTGGACGGCACAACTGACCGGACTGGAACTGCTAGACGCCTACCAACTCGTCTCACAGGCCGGCCGCGCCGCACCCGGCAACGTCTGCGACCCGCTCTACACCATGCACGCCGCCCTCACCAAAGCCGTCCTGGCGGGCGCGAGCCCTTACGGCGGGGTGCACCAGCGGCTGCGCCGCATCGCCGAGCCGACCCGGTGACCGGCCATGAGCCACGCCGTCTTCCACACCCCGCCGGTCCGCCTCCCGCTGCGCGTCGAGCTGTTCGTGCTGACCCACAACGACAGCGGCGCTCCGCTGGCCCACCTGCCGTCCCTGTCGCTCGCGCTGGCCGGGGCTATCCTTACCAACCTGGTCGCACCGATCGAGCGGATACGCGTCGTCGGCGACGCTGCCATCGCCGTGCACCGACAACCGATCGGCGATCCGGTCGCCGACTGGGCACTGACGTTCATGGCCCGCAACCACCGTGCGCTGTCCGTCCGTGAGGCCGTGCGGCTGCTGGGCGAACACGCCTACGACAAGGTCACCGCGGGGCTCATCGCCGGCGGCCTTGTCGAGCAAATCACCAGACGCCGCATGCTCGGCCGGTCAATCGCCTACCCGCCGACAGACCCGGCGGCCATCCACCGCGTCCGTGGGCGGCTGCGTTACGGCGTCCTCGGTTACGACGCCCCCGACCCGCAGACCGATGCTCTCGCCGGTCTACTACGGGCCCTGCGACTCGAATCTGAGCTGTACCTCGACGGCTTCGACACCGACCTACGCGACCGGCTCCGCCAGATGCTCGCCCGCGCCGGACAACACACACCCGCCACCGAAAAGATCATCTGCGCCGTCGAAGACCTCATCGGCGAGACCGCCGTATCGGTGTACCGATGAGCGCCCACGCCACCGCCACAAGCAGCGGGCAGCCACCACCACCGAGGGCCATCACGAACTCCCGAACCGGCACCAGGGGAACGACCATGGGAACTGAGGCGATGAGCTGGGCACCCGCCGAGCTTGATCTGAGCCGCCCGAACGCCGCGCGGATGTACGACTACTTCCTCGGCGGCAGCCACAACTTCGCCGCCGACCGTCAAGCAGCCGACGCCGTCCTCGCCGTCGCACCCCACGTCGCTGACGCTGCCCGCGCCAACCGAGCGTTCCTGCGCCGCTCCGTCCGATACGCGCTGCAGCAGGGCATACGCCAATTCATCGACCTCGGCTCAGGCATACCGACCGTCGGCAACGTCCATGACATCGCCCACGCCGTCAACGCCAAGGCGCGGGTCCTCTACGTCGACGTCGAGCCGGTAGCCGTGGCACACGCCAGGGCCCTGCTGGGCGCCGACCCGCGAGTCGACGTCATCCAAGCCGACATCTGCTTCCCGGACTTCATCCTCGACAACCCCGCCACCCAGCGGCTGATCGACCTCGCCCGCCCGGTGGCCATCCTGTTCGTCTCGGTCCTGCACTTCATCCCCGGCGACGTCAACGCCATCGTGGAACCCTTCCGCGCCGCGGCGAATCCCGGCAGCGCCCTCGTCATCTCCCACGCGACCTCCGGCATGGCCACCAGCCAGACCGAGGAGGTCCAGCGGCTGTACCAGCGCACCCCCACTCCACTGCAACTCCGCCACCTCGCCGATGTCCAGGCGCTGTTCGGTGACTTCGCCATGGTCGCGCCCCAACCTGGCGCAGCGTCACGCCCAGGCGGCGCCGCGCTCGTCCCGGTGTCTCACTGGCGCCCCGACCCCGAGGACCACCTCCCGGCGGACGGGTCGTCGGCGAGCCCCTTCCTCGCCGGAGTTGGCATGAAAGGACCCGCTGTCATGACGGAACAGCCAAGGCCAGAACCGGCCGGACAAAGGGCAACCCGACCGTCGGGCAGGCGCTGATGTTCATCGGACACGCCGGGCCGACGGGCGCCGGCAAGACGACCCTCGCACAGCGACTCGCCGAGCGTCTCGGAGCGCGTCTGATGCGCGACCCGTTCGTCCACAACCCCGCTCTACCGAAGCTCTACGGCTCGGGGAAGACCAGCACCGTGGCCCTGGCCCTCCAGGTCGAGTTGACCTTCCTGGCGCTGCGCGTCGCGCAACTTCGCGAGATCCACGACCTGCTCGCCCGCGGCACCCCCGTCGTGGCGGACTGGTCCATGGCGCAGCAGGTCATCTTCGCCCACACCACCCTGCCGCCCGAGGACGCCAGCCGGGTGAGGAAGACCTGCGCCACCTGGAGCGACGCCGCCGCACGACCCGACCTTCTCATCGCACTGACCGCACCGGCGTCGGTCCTGGCCCGCCGGATCACGCAACGCGGCAGACCCATGGAATCCGCGCTGTCCACCGCCTACCTCGAACACCTCACCCGAGCCTTCGACACACCGCTCGGTGACTACGCCAGCCGAATCATCCGGCTCGACACCAGCGAGTTCGACGCCTTTAACGACGAAGACGTCGACGCGCTCCTTGCCCGCCTACCAGCCCTGGAGAGGTCATGACCGAAACCGACGTCGCACAGCCACGAACTGCCCACGCGCCTCCCTGCAGCAGGGTCATGATCACCGGTCCGGGCCAGGTGGAGATCGTCCGCGAGCACCTGCCCGCACTCGGCCTCGACGACGTCTACGCCGAATCCGTCGTCTCCGGCATCAGCCACGGCACCGAAATGGCTTGGGTAGCCGGAGACGCCGCCACGCTGCACCGGTCGTGGGACCCGCAGCGACGCATCTTCCTCGACGGTGCCGGCAGGGACTTTCCGGTAGCGCCCGGCTACGAGACCATCGCGCGGGTCACCGCCGTCGGTGAGGCCGCTGTCGGCAAAGTCAACATCGGCGACCTTGTCACTCTCGACCGCCCGCACGGCACCGCGCACATCATCCCCGCAGACGCCGCCGCATCGAGCCGGTTACCGACTGGCATCGACGCCGAACGCGCGGTCTTCTTCATCCTGGCGCGCGTCGCCCTCGGCGGTGTCCACGACGCCGAGGTGCGCCTCGGCGACACCGTTGTCGTGGTCGGGCTCGGCACCGTCGGCCTTCTCGCCGGCCAGCTCGCGCGGCTCGCCGGTGCCGCCAAGGTCATCGGGGTGGATCGTTACCCGCTGCGCCTGGACACCGCCGACTCCCTCGGCATCACACCCGTGCACGCCGCCACCGCTGACGACGTCGCCGTGCAGGTTCGCAAGCTTTGCGGCCCGCAGGGCGCGGACGTCGCCGTCGAAGCCTCCGGCTCCTACCGTGGTCTGCACGAGGCGATCCGCTGCGTCCGGGTGGGTGGACGGGTCGCGACGGTCGCCTCCTATCACGGCGACCAGAACGGCCTACGACTCGGCGAGGAGTACCACCGCAACCGCATCACCCTGATCTCCTCCATGACCGTCAACGGCTGCCCACAGCGCGCCCACCCCGCCTGGGACCTACCCCGACTCAGCAGCGCCGCCCGAAACCTGGTCATCACTGGGCAGGTGCATGTCGACAGCCTGGTAACCCACCGCTTCCCCTTCAGCGAGGCGGCCAAGGCGTACCGCCTGATCGCACAGCGCCCCGAGGAGACCATCAAGGTGGTGCTCACCTATGACAAGTAGCAGCCACGACGTCCTCAACCCTGTCGACGACCGGTACACCCCTCCACCCTGCGGCGAACTGGACGAAATTCGGGCCACGCTCGGCGACGGCCGCCTCTCCGGCGGCGCCCCGGTCCTTGCCATCTACGAACACGCGCTGGCCAAACGCTTCGGTGCCCGCCGCGCCATCGCCGTCAACTCGGGAACTTCCGCGCTGCACGCCGCGCTCATCGCCCTCGGCGTCGGGCCCGGCATCGAGGTCCTCGTGCCGGCCACCGCGCCCCTGCCGACCGCCATGCCGGTACTCACCTGCGGGGCCACGCCCGTCCCCGTCGACACCCTGCCCGAATCCCTCGCCCTCGACCCCGTAGACCTTCAGCGCAAGCTCACCGGACGCACCCGTGCCGCCATCACGCTGCCGCTCTGGGGCTACCCCAACGACGAACGAGCCAGCGCAGACCTGCTAGCCCAGGCCGGAGTGCCCGTCATCGAGGACGCATGCCAAGCCCACGGCACCCGAGTCGGCAACAAGTTCGCCGGCACCCACGGCGCAGTCGGCTGCTTCTCCACCCACGACCGCAAGCTCCTATCCACCGGCGAGGGCGGATTCGTCCTCACCAACGACGAGGAACTCGGCGAACGCATCCACTGGTACACCCACCTTGGCCACCTGCGCGGCACCACCCACGGCGTCAACTACAAACTCGCAGGACCCCTGGCCGCCATCGGCCTGCGCCGGCTCAAACTGCTCGACGGCCAACTCGACCGACGCCGCCGCAACGCCCAACGCATCCTCGCCGCGCTACCCCCGGGCGGCCTGCTGCGGGAACTGCCGTACGGAGTCCAGGACAAGCCGAACTACTACAACCTCGTCCTTACCATCAAGGACCACATCCCGCAGATCGCCGCCGCATTCGAAGCCGCCGGACTCCCATCCGACTCGATCCGGTGGCGCTACCGGCCGCTGTACCACCAGCCCATCTTCCAGCCCTACGCCAACCAGTGTCCCAACGCCGAAAACCTCGCCACGACCACCATCCAGCTCCCAGTTCACCCCGGACTGACGGACGCGACCGTAGCGTGGATGGCCGACCGCGTGGCCCAGATCGCCCAGGGAGACACCAGAGCATGATCCGCCACTTCACCAGCTCAGCCATCGTCTTCAATGACGAAGGCCACGTCCTGCTCGTGCACCACAACAAGATCGGCCTATGGCTGTACCCCGGCGGACACATCGACCCCGACGAAGACCCCGCCGAAGCTGCGCTCCGCGAGGTACATGAGGAAACCGGGATCGTCGCCGACGTCCTCGGCCCACAACCGTTCCGGCACCCCGCTGTACGCAGCATCCCGACCCCGTTCGCCATCATCGAGATGGACATCGAAGACCGCAAGGTCGGACCACACCGACACATCGACTTCGTCTACGTCTGCCGAGCGACCGGCGGCAACCTGACGACCCAAGCGGAAGAAATCGGCGGCACCAAGTGGGTACCCGTCGAGGACTTGGCGGCCCTTTGCACGCCCGCCGAACTCCCCGCTCTCATCACCGAAGCCGCCAGGTTGATTCCTCAACCGGCTTGAAGCTGCGGCGGCGAGAACAAGCCGGAGGACGCTGGCGCAGTTCGCCCGGCGTCCTCCGGCCACGGGCGACCCCCGACAGACGGCAGTCACGAGATCGCGCGCCGAGCCACGTGCCGCCGAACGTCAAGGCGATCGGCATGCCGAAGTTCAGTTCTGGTGGGTCAAGGCAACTCGCGCTGCAGCGAACCGGTCCGTCTGGGAGCCGGAGACCTACGTCGACGTCAGCTTCTACATGCGCAAGGACACCCTGGTCGACAAGGGCAAGCCCCACATGCTGGCGACCGTGGCCAGAATCCTCACCGGCAGGGCCGAGGACGTGGCCCTGACCCTCAACGGCGACGTGCTGATGCTGACGCGCGTCGCGGGAACCATCCAGAAGCACAACACCGACGGCTGGTACGACGAAGACTACGACAGAATTTTTCATCCCTGACGGGCGTGCGTCCTCGGCTGGACCCACCACCGCCACTCGCCCCCGACTGATGTCCGACCGGAAGTGCCTCACCCGCTGTTGCGGATCGGCGACAACTGACAGGCCAGTGGCATTCACGCCCGCCGCGCCGACCGAATCGTTGCCCTACGCCACGGCGTCTTGGTAACTACCGGGCCGCGACGCCTCTACCGCCAGCGGCGGTTCGCCGCCCGGGATCACGGATGACACTCCCGGTCATGAAGTCGCCGACCAACGCGACACCGATGCCCAGCCATACCGACCCATCGGCCGGAGGGACCGCCGCCATGAACGATGTGCCCTACCTGCAGCCCCGACACGATTCTGATCTGCTGCCGCTGCCGCTGCCGGAGTGCGGGTAGCTAGCGGGCAGACCACCAGCGGGTGAAGCGTTCGATCAGGTCGGCCGGCGGGGCGGTTGGGTTCAGGGCGGCCAGGTTGCTGGCGGCCTCGGCCTGAAGCGTCGCCAGACGGCGAGCAGGGCCGCGCGGTCGAACGGGTAGGTGGCGAGAAGGCGAAGCTTCGCGGGCGAGTAGGGCCAGGCGATGCCACACGTCGTCGGTGTGCGGGACTCCGAGGAGCCCGAAGGGCCAGCGCTGGCCTTCGAGCCGGCTTCCTGGCGGGCGTTCGTCAGCCGAGGTCGGCGTGGGGCTGTCGGCGCCGGACGCGCGAGGTCGCCTGGCGGTCGTAGCCGACCTCGGATCGCGCAGAAGCGCCCGCCCCCAGCTGAGGGGACGGGCGCTTCGCTGTGCCGGGTCGGTCAGCCCACCACGGATCGCAGCGGCACCTGGGCGTCGCGCAGGGCGCGTACCAGGTTGGCGAGGAACGGGTGTTCGTCGACCTGGCGTCCCTCCGGGTTCGGGATCACGACGTACACCGAGCCGTTTTTCGCGGACATCTTCGCGTCGGTGGTGAAGCGTTCGACGATGGCCTGGGCGCGCGGCAGGTCCGCGGCCGCGACCTGGATGGTGATGGGCCGCCACCCGCCGCCCAGGTCCGCCGCGACGGGCGCGGCTGCGGCGCTGGCCCGCGCCGGGTCGACCCCGGCTGAGCGCCGGGCGTCCGGCGCGCCGGACGGGTAGAGCAGCGCGTTGGCCACCAGGTGCAGACCATTTTCGTTGTACGCCCGGAACAGCGGGTTGAACGCGAACAGCACCGCCCGACCCGCGCCGGTCGGCTCGTCGACGACGGCTGCCGTGCCCTTGAGCGTGTCCGCGCCCACTGTGTAGCCGTTGGCCCAGAACGTGTCGCCCGTCGGGTAGGTGAGTACGTTCGTCCCGGTGGTGCTCGGGTTGAGGATCGGGTCGCTGTTGTTGAACTCGAAGTCCTCGGCGGGACGGCCCAGGGCGACAGGGCTGTCGCGGTCGACGTCGACCCGCAGGTGTGAGCCGATCACCAGGTAGTCGGCCGGTTTGGGCTTCTCGGTGGTGGACGTGAGCCCGGCCGCGCGGGCCATCCGTGTGCCCTCGTTGCGCAGTCCGATGTAGGTGTGGCCCTGCGCGATCCAGTCGCGCAGGTTTGCCTGCCCGGTGGCGGTGAGCCCGCCGGTGGCGTTGCTGCCGTCGGGCACCAGCAGCACGGTACGGCCGGTGAACGCCTCGGTGTTGTCGTTGATGTCGGCGGTGGTGACCGGCTTCAGGTCCAGGCCCCACCGCTTGCCGAGCACGTACCGGGCCTCGCCGTGCGAACCCGACGTGGTGGAGATGCCGGTGCCCTGGAACAGCCCGACGTCGGGCAGGCTGAGGCGGGTGCCGGTGGGCCGCCCGGCCGGCGTCAGGGTGACGCCGAGCGACCGGGCCAGGTCGTCGACGCTCCGGCTCACCTTCGACGCCGCGATGGCCACCGTGTTCGTCGTCAGGTCCCGCACGAGGGGTACGCCACGGTCGAGCACTGTGAAGGTGAACTCCGCGGCGGCAGCCGAGTCCAGCTTGTACGTGTACGAGCCCCACGGCCAGGCCACCCCGGACCGGCCGCCGGAGACCTTGCGGACGAGCTGCGCCTTGGGCCGGACGGTGTCGCCGGTGTAGAGGGTGGACACGCCCATCAGCAGCGGGTTGCTCCAGGACGACACGTCGTAGAAGTACGGGAACGGCACGTACGGGTCCTCGCCCATGATCGCCTGGATCCAGTGTTTCTGCGGCTGGTCCATCGGGATCCAGTACGCGCCCTCGGGCACTGTCACGTTCGTGGCGCTGCGGCCGCCAAAGATCCGGGCGTTGGGTACGCGGGTCGGCTTCTGCACCTCGTAGACCTCGACGTCCATCCGGCGCAGCCGTTCGACGAGCTGCCGGACGTCGGCGAGCTGCCGGTCGGGCAGCAGGAAGTACGAGCGGATCGTGATGTCCGGTACCGGGAACTGGACCTCGTTTGTGGGTTGCACCACCTCGTTGGGCTCCAGCGTGCCCGCCCTGCCCTGCGCCAGCGCGTCGGTCCAGATGTCGAAGTAGCCGCTGAGCACCTCGCGCTTGTTGGCGGCGGCCCAGCCGAGCGTCGACCACTGGGTGTGGAACTGCTGCTGCACCCGGTCGGCGACGGCGGAAGCGCTGCCCTTCTCGTACGTCATGCCGGCCGCGCCGAAGCCGGTGGTCGGCACCGTGTCGCCGTAGCCCATGAAGAACATGTCGTACGTGTCGTAGTTGAAGTAGCACTCGGTCGTGACGGTGTCGTCGCAGGCGCCGTTGTAGCCGAAGCCGGCCTTGTTGGCCTCGCCGATCCGGTTGATCCAGTCCACCGCCTCGCCGGCGATCTCGTGGTGGATCGGGTCGGCGTTGGGCGGGAAGAAGTACTGCCGGCCACCCATCTCGTGGGCGTCGATGAAGACCTGCGGCGGGTAGCGGCGCAGCAGTTCGAGCTTGCCGTCGGTCTCCTGCTGGGTGCGGGCGAACCAGTCCCGGTTCATGTCGAAACCGAACTCGTTCTGCCGACGGGTCGCGTCACGGCCGTCCGGGTTCTGCGTCGGGACGATGATGGTGACCAGGTTGTCGTTGCGCTGGGCGACCGCGCAGGACAGGCCCGCCGCCAACTCGTGCAGCGTCTTGAGGGCGGCGTCGGTGCCGCTCTTCTCGCCGCCGTGCACGTTGGCGGTGACCCAGACGATGGCCGGGCTGTCCTTCGCGGTCCGGGCGGCCGTCCGGGCGCTGGTCCGGCGGGGGTCGCGCAGGTCCCGTACGTCGTCGGCGATCTTCCGCAGCGCGGCGGGCCGCACGTTGCGCTCGTTGGACACCACCGCGTACGGCAGCGGCTGGCCGAGCACGCTGGTCGCCATCACGCCGGTGACGACCCGGTCGGAGGCGCGGTCCACGGCTCCGAGGTATCTGCGCACCTCGTCGTTGGTGACGACCCGCTCCTGGCCCGCGCCGAGGGGGAAGCCGAGCACAGCCTCCGGGCTCGGCACCGTGCTGAGTCGGGCCGTCGGGTCACTGCTGCACCGCGACGGTGGGGCGGCGCTCGCTGTCGACGTGCCGCTGACCAGGGGAGTCATGCCAAGCAGGAGCGCGACGGTGGCGGCACCCGCCAGCCGTTTCGGAGGGACCGTCCAGAACGGACGCGACGATGAGGGCATGTCTCGGGTTCCCTTCTGGGGAAGAGCCTCGCAGTGGCCGGAGCCTATGAACAGTGGATACGGCGGTCAAGGCCTGATCGACTTCGGTGAGTCCGTGGGGCTGCCGAAGGCGACACCGGCTGGCAGGATGAGGGAGGGGGGTTTGCCTTCGCCGAAGGGAGAAGACGGTGCCCGCGTCTCAGGAGACCATTACGCTCTCGGTCGATCCGGATCTGCCCTCTGCCGATGCTCGGCGCTCCCTTGCCTCCTGGCTGCGCGCCGAGGACCGGCTCCGCGGGCACGTGACCGCCGCGCCGGCGCCCGGCTCGACGGCTCGGACCGACGAGATGTCGGCCGGGGCCACCGACGTGCTGCTGGTGGCGGTCGGCAGTGGCGGCGCGGTCATGGTGCTGGTGCAGGCCATCGCCGGATGGTTGACCCACCGCCGCGAGGACGTGACGGTGAAGCTGACCCTTCCGGGCGGGTCGTCCGCCGAGTTGGACGTCCGCCGGGCCCGTGACATGGATCAGGTCACCACGCTCATCGATGCTGCCGTCCGCGCGCTGGCCGAGCACGAACCGTCTGCCGAGACGAACGACAGGTGAGCCGCCCCGACCCAACCAGGTCGACCGCGCTGCTGATCGGCACTGCCACGCACAGCCAACAGTCACTTGAAGACCTACCCGCGGTACGGGCTAACGTCACTGAGTTGGCCCGATTGGTGACCACCGGGCCCGTCGATCTGGTCGCCGTGGAACGCTGCACGCAACTCCTCGACCTTGCGCATCCGGGCGAGGCGGGCGTGACCATCGCGGAGCGCTGTGGCGAGGCGGAGGACCTGTTGCTGGTCTACTACGCCGGCCATGGGCTCCTGGACGACAACGGGGAGTTGTTCCTCGCGCTGTCGGGCACGAACCCCCGACCGGACTGGTTGAAGTACACGGCCATCCCGTTCGCCTGGATCCGGGACGCGATGCGAGACAGCCCCGCACGTACCCGGGTGCTGATCCTCGACTGCTGCTTCGCGGGCCGCGCGCTCAACACCATGTCCGCCGCCGATGTCGAGAACGGGTTGGCTGACCGTAGCGAGATCCAGGGGACGTTCACCCTGACCGCTACCTCCGACAACGTCGCCGCCATCGCCCCGGTCGGCGCCGAACACACGGCGTTTACCGGCGAGCTGCTCAGCCTGTTGCGCCACGGGCCCCCGGTGCGCGACGGCCATCCCGACGGGAAAGACCTCACCCTGAGCGCCGTGTACCGGCACCTGGCGGTGACCCTGCCCAGCCAGGGCCTACCCCGTCCGCGTCAACGCAACACCGACCTCGCGGCCGACCTGGTGTTGCGTCCCGCCCCCGCAACTGCGGCCGCGCCGGTGGCCGAGGATCAGCCAGCGAACGAACCGCCCGCCGCCACGCCAGCGGTCGGCCTGCCCACCTCGGCCGAAACCCGGCCGGTGATCGACACACTCAGCCGACCGCAGCGGCTGTTTCACCCGTTGCACCGCGAACTGCTGAGGGCACATTGGCGACGGCTGACGCAGGCCGCCGGCGTCGAAGCCGTGTGGCTCGTCCTGCTGCTGGGATGGTCCATCTCCAGGGGGACCATGCCGGACCAGGTGGGGTGGGTCGACGGTGACCTGATGCTCACGTTCTTGGAACTGGGTGCTGCGGCGATCATCACCGCGTTGGCGGCCACCGCTGCGGGCGACGTGCGGGAAGGGTTCCCGCGAGTTGCAAGGATCAAGTGGGGACTGGCCATCGCCACCTGGGGTGTGGTCGTCGTGATCCTGCTCGTGACGGTCATCGTCTGGGTTCTGACGCCCATTTTCGGTAACGAAATGATCATCGCCGTTCCGTTCAGTGCCTGCGTCCTCGCCTGGTTCGCATGGTGGCTCGGGAGCCGTCGGGTGAATATGTGGTGGCGTACCCCGGTCGCGCTCGCCACCACGGTCGGCGTCGTCTTGTACGCGACTCGGGGTCCGGCGGAGGAGGGAACCCTGTGGTGGCAACTGCTCGAGACCCACACCCTCGGGCTGCTGTGGACGGTGACCGGGATCTTCGTGATCGGCTTTCTGGTCGTCTCCCAACTCGAGGACGTGGTGACCGGCCACCTCGCTCTGGCGAGACGCCCGCTCGTCGTCTCCCTCTCCAGGCAGGGCATCGGCATCCAGACCAGCACACACAACAGGTTCATCGCCTGGCACCACCTCGACCGGATCTTCGTTGCCGGCAACGTCCTCGTCATCGCCTTCAAACGGGACTATCCCGAGGTGGAGAAGCCACGCGAGTTCACCTACTCCACACAGCTGGGCGGCTTTCCGGTGGCCGACCTCCGGCACTTCCCGCACAGCCGGTCGGAGATCCTGCACGCCCTCTCGCACTTCGCGGGGGCCGCCCTGCACGGGGTCACCCCACCCGGCCCGGACGACGATCGGCTTCCCACCAGGCCGGACGGCGGCCTGGCTCGGCGGTACAGCGAGCGCTGGAGCACCCAGTGAGGTGACGGCCCGTCGCCAGTCGAGGAATCGGCCGGCGACGGGCCAGGGGACCGCCGGTTGGTCTGGGTACGCCTACCAGGTGGTCAGGCCGAGACCTATCGTCTTGGTCAGGGTGGCGTTGTCGTCGTCGCCGTCCAGCGACCACATCATGGCGCCGGCCAGGCCGACCCGCCGGATGTAGAGCGTCTTCTGCAGCACGACCGCCGGGTCGTCGTACGTCCACAGCGTCGTACCGTCGAACAGCCAGGCGTGCCCGGCGCGCAGGTCGCGGTGCACGGTGTAGCCCTTGCCGGCGAGGGTTTTGAGCTGCTTGTAGTCCTCGTAACCGGCCTCGTAGGTGGCCGGCGCGGGGCCGGTGGCCGGTTGGAAGAGACCGTTGCCGCCGCCGGTGATGCCGGTCCAACCCCGGCCGTAGTACGGGATGCCGAGGACCAGTTTGTCGCGCGGCGCGCCACGGGCGATCCAGCCGTCGATCGCCACCTCGGCGGAGAAGTCCGGGTTGTCCGGCGCGCCCGCCGGCACACGCAGTGCCGACTGCTGGTTGGCCTTCGCGTCCCAGCCGCCGTGGAAGTCGTAGCCCTGCACGGTGGCGAAGTCCAGGTACTTGAAGATTTTGCGGCCCTCGTAGCCGGCGTCCATCGTGGCCGGGTTGGCCGGCAGGAACGCGGTCAGCGGGTGGTGTTTGCGGGTCGTGCGTCCGTACCCGTCGAGTTGCCGGCGGAACTCGGCGAGCAGCTTGGTGAAGTTCTCCCGGTCCTCCGGGCGGATGACGTTGCCGGGCTCACCGTCCCAGTTGGGCCACTCCCAGTCGAGGTCGATGCCGTCGAAGACGCCGGCTGCGGCACCCGGGCTGCCCGGCAGGTTGCCCTTGAGGTAGATGTCGATGCAGGACGCGACGAAGGCCTTGCGGGAGGCGTCGGTGCGGGCGGCGTTCGAGAAGTACGTCGACCAGCTCCACCCGCCCAGCGAGATGAGCACCTTCAGTTTGGGGTGCTTGGCCTTCAGCTTGGCGAGCTGGCCGAAGTTGCCGTTGAGCGCCTGACCCGGGGCGTCGGCGACACCGTCGACGCTCTCCTCGGCGGGGACGGGTCGCTGGTAGTCGGCCCAGGCGTCGCCCTCGCCCGGCCCGCCGTCCACAAAGCAGCGTCCGTCCTCGGTGACGTTGCCGAAGGCGTAGTTGACGTGGGTGAGGCGGCTCGCCGCCCCGGAGGTGTCGAGCTTCTTGACCGGGAAGGCCCGGCCGTAGATGCCCCACTGGGTGAAGTAGCCGACCCGGTGGTAGCCGGTCCGGTCGGGTTTGGCGCCGGCGCTCGCGGCGGTGGGCGGGGCGGCGGTGATCAGCAGGGTCGCCAGGGCGACGACTGCGGTGAGACGGCGGTGGCGGAATGGTCGCATCGGCACACTCCCACGAGGTATCAAGCAGAATTAGTTAAGAGACTTATCTGATTGATGAAGTTAAGCCGGCTGCCGTCCAGGGTCAAGGGCCGTCCAGCCACATGGGGGATTGTGACGGCGTTACCTGGTGGTAACGATGTTGTGCCATGGACTCAGCATTGACACTGATCGGTCTGCCCATCGCCCTCGGCGTCATCATGCTCGGTCTGGGTCTCGGGCTGACCACCGAGGACTTCCGCCGGGTGGCCCAGCATCCGAGGGCCGCCGTCATCGCGCTGGTGTGCCAGGTGCTGGTGCTGCCGGCGCTCTGCTTCGGCCTCGTCCTCGCCTTCGACCTGGCACCGGAGTTGGCCGTCGGCATGATGCTGCTGGCCGCGTCCCCTGGCGGCACGACGGCCAACCTCTTCAGTCACCTGTTCGGTGGGCACGTGGCCCTGAACATCACCCTGACCGCCATCAACTCGGTGCTGGCCGTGTTCACCCTGCCGATCCTGGTCAACCTGTCGGCGGCGTACTTCCTGCCCGACGGGCGCAGCATCGGCCTGCAGTTCGACAAGGTGCTCCAGGTCTTCGCCATCGTGCTCGTCCCGGTCGCGATCGGCATGCTGATCCGCGCCCGGCTGCCACACGTCGCCGAGCGTCTGAACCGCCCGGTCCGGGTGCTGTCCGTCGTCGTGCTCGTCGCGGTGATCGCCGGGGCGGTGCTCGGCGAGCGCGAGAACATCGCCGACTACTTCGTCTCGGTCGGCCTGGCCGTCCTCGCGTTCAACCTGCTGAGCCTCGCCATCGGGTACGGGGTGCCCCGGCTGGCCGGCGTCGACCGGAGCGCCGCGACGGCCGCCGGGTTCGAGATCGGCATCCACAACAGCACCCTGGCCATCACGATCGCGCTCAGTCCGGCGCTGCTCAACAGCACCCAGATGGCGATCCCGGGAGCCGTCTACGGCATCGTCATGTTCTTCACCGCGGCGGCCTTCGGCTACCTGGTGAACCGCGTCGGCACCCGCTCCGCAACCGCCGTGACGCCCTGACGGCGGGTGTCAGCCGACCTGGCTGTTGTCCTTGAGTGAGCCCCAGCCATGCCAGCGATCGATCTCGATCAGGGCGCTGACCCGATCGCGCTCCCGCCGTGGATAGGCGTTACCCGTGTAGTGCTGTGACAACCGGTCGATGTCCGCGAGGCCCTCGTCCGCGCGCAGTTCCGCGACGTGCCCGATGATGCTGACGTGGGTGTACCAGCCGTCCTCGTCCAGCACGGTGAGGGAGACCCGGGGGTCGTTGCGGATGTGGTCCAGCCGGCGGCGGCTCGCGTCCATGTTCACCAGAACCCGACCGTCCTCCCACAGGTACCAGGTGGCGGCCGACACCGGCTGACCACCCGACTGGAGGGTCGTCATGACGGCCGGGTTCGGCTTGCGCAGCATGGCGATCGCGGGCTCGGGCAGCGGTGGCTTGGACATGGACGTCTCCTCCTCGCGTGAGCGTTACCCCTGCACGTTACGCACCCGCGGCGCGCCGCACGCCGGGACGCGGGCCCCTTCACTCAGCGGCGGGGGATGCGGGGCAGGCGGCTCAGCGAAGCTCCTGAATGCGGACCATGTTGCCGGCCGGGTCGCGGAAGGCGCAGTCGCGGATGCCGTAGGGCTGCTCGGTCGGCTCCTGGACGACCTCGGCGTCGCCGGCCTGCACCTTCTCGAAGGTGTCGTCGAGATTCCGGGTGGCCAGCAGAATCCAACCGTAGGTGCCCTTGGCCATCATCTCGGCGATCATGCGGCGCTCGTCCTCGGTGAGGCCGGGGTCGGCGGTCGGCGGCGCCAGGAGGATGGACGTGCCGGGCTGCTCGACGGGGCCGACGGTGATCCACCGCATCGTGCCCTGCCCGACGTCGGTACGGACCTCGAAGCCGAGGACGTCGCGGTAGAAGGCCAGGGAGGCGTCTGGGTCGACGTGCGGAAGAACGGTGGTGTGAATGGTGATGTCCATGCCGGTCATGCTAGGTACGGACGCAGGCACCGCACTTCTCGATTCCTGATCGATCCGCCAAGTGCGCGTGGGTCGGGTGCGCGATGCCGCACCCCGCCGGAGAGGATGGGGACATGACCGTTCCCGTACTCCCCAGGCGCGTCGTTGTCACAGGCGCCACCGGCAAGCTTGGCCGCGCCGTGGTCGCCCACCTGCGCGGCGTGGGTGTCGACGTGCTGGCGGTGGACCGTGACGGTGGACGCGATCCGCGCGACCTGGACGGCGAGTTCCTCCTCGTCGACCTCACCGACTACGGGCAGGTGGTGGAGGCGTTCACCGGGGGCGCCGACGAGCACGCCGGCGGCATCGAGGCGATCGTGCATCTGGCGGCGGTCCCGGCCCCGGGGCTGATGTCCAACGCGAGGACGTTCGCGAACAACTCCGCCGCCACGTACAACGTCTTCGCGGCGGCCAGGGCGGCCGGCATCAGGCGGGTGGTGTGGGCGTCGAGCGAGACGGTCCTCGGGCTGCCGTTCGACACCCCGCCGCCGTACGCGCCCGTGGACGAGGAGTACGCGCCGCGACCGGAGTCGACGTACTCGTTGAACAAGGCCCTTGAGGAGGAGATGGCGCGGCACTTCTGCCGCTGGGACCCGGAGTTGGTCATGGTGGGTCTGCGGTTCTCCAACGTGATGGACGTCGAGGACTACGCGCCGTTCCCCTCGTTCGACGCCGACCCGCGGTTGCGGCGGTGGAACCTGTGGGGCTACATCGACGCCCGCGACGGCGCCCAGGCGGTCGAGCGGGCACTCGCCCACGACCGGCCCGGCGCCGACGTCTTCATCATCGCCAACGCCGACACCGTCATGACCAGGTCCAGTGCCAGTCTCATGGCGGAGGTCTACCCGGGCGTCGAGATCCGCGGGGAGCTGGGCGAACACGAAACCCTGCTCAGCATCGACAAGGCACGCCGGGTCCTGGGCTACGAGCCTCGGCACTCGTGGCGCGACCATGTGGACACGCCGGTTTCCGAGGCGTGACGCACGCGTCGCGGCGATACTGTCGGCAGCACGGCGGCGACGGGGCTCGACCCGGAGCGATTGCGACACCAGAGCACACGACTTGAGGAGTGCCGGTTGAACTGGACGTTGGAAGTGGTGGTCGTACCGGTCTCGGACCTGGACCGCGCGAAGGAGTTCTATGCCGACCGTCTCGGCTTCGTCGTGGACCACGACACGGCGATCAACGACGACACGCGGCTGGTGCAGCTGACGCCGCCGGGCTCGGGCTGTTCCGTCGTCATCGGCAAGGGACTGGTGCCGGACATGCCGCCCGGCTCGATCAAGGGGCTGCAACTGGTGGTGCCCGACCTGCAGAAGGCTCGCGCGGAGCTGGTGGAGCGAGGTGTCGAGGTCAGCGAGATCCAGGTGATGGGCAAGAACCCCCGTCCGGTGCCGGACCCGCTGGACAACGTGGGCTTCATCTACTTCACCGACCCGGACGGCAACGCCTGGGCGGTGCAGCAGATCTCCAGCCGCGCCTGACCCTGGGCCTGCCGCTGGATCCGCCATAACCGCCAGGGGCCCGCGAAGATCGGGATAAAGTGCCTCAACGGGTACGGGGTGGACCCGTCGGCGAGGGGGCGCGGGGCGATGGTGGCCGTGCTGACGCGATCCTGGATGCGCGGGCTGGGCGAGAGCCGGAGCCCGCGCGGGGCGACCGTCCTGGAGCTGCTCTTCGACATCGTCTACGTCTTCGCGCTGGCCCGCCTGGCCGGACGCGTCGCGGACGACCTGACCATCGTCCGGCACACGCTGCTGTCGGAGGCGGGTCAGACACTGCTGATCTTCACGGCGATGTGGATGATCTGGTCCCTCAACGCCCTGATGGCCAGCAGCTACGACCCCCGGCGCAGCGACATCCAGGTCATCCTGCTGGCGACGATGTTCGGCACACTGGTGCTGGCGGTCTCCCTGCCGCAGGCGTTCGGCCAGCGAGGTCTGATCTTCGCCTGCACGTACGTCATCGTCCAGGTCGGCCGCCCGCTCTACCTCACGCTGGCGTTGCGGGGTCAGCTCGGCGGGCTGCTCGCCGCCCGCGTGCTGGCCTGGCACGTGGCGTCCGGCGTGCTGTGGATCGGCGGCGGCATCAGCGGCGGAATGGGGCGTGGGGTCTTCTGGACCATCGCCCTCGCCATCGAGGTCATCGGCGCCGCGAGCCACTGGCCCGCACCCCGCCTCGGCGCACAACGGTTCACCCGCATGGTCGTGATCTCCGAGGTGCACCTCGCGGAGCGGTACAACCAGTTCTTCATGATCGCGTTGGCCGAGGTGGTGCTCGAAGCCGGTGCCGCAGTCAGCTTCCCGGGCTTCTCGACCGCGCGGACCGTCACCCTCATCGCGGCGTTCGTGGCGGTCGTCGCGTACTGGCGGATCTACTTCTACCACGTCGCTCCGGGGCAGACCGCGACGGGATTGTCGGCCGGGGGCGCCCTGCGGTTGGCCCATTCGGCGGGCTTCAGCCTGCTGCTCATCGTCGGCGGCATCATCTGCACGGCGGTCGGCTTCGGACAGGTCATCGAGGACCCGGACCCGCCGATCGACTGGGCGTTGGTGGTCATCATCTTCGGCGGCCCGGTGCTGTTCCTGATCGGGCGCAGCTTTCTGGAGCGCCCATCCCCGTTCCGGCCGCGCCGCCGGTTGCTGTTGGTGGGCGTCCTGGTGTTGATCGTGGCGGCCCCGCCCATGGTGCTCCTCCCGCCGGTCGCCGTGGCTGCCGTCGCGGCGCTGATCCTGGCCGCGATCGCCGTCGTCGACGGGCTGGCCCACCGGCGCGGAGCGCAGACCAACCCACCGCTGTAGCCCGCCCGCCCAAGATCGCACTCGATGCGGGGCAGAGCGGTGCGGACGAGCACACGACATCCAGGATCGAGCACGATCAGGTCACCGCGACCCGAACGCGCGGGTGGGGCAGCCCGAACACGTCGGACTGCCCCACCCGGGGTACGAACTCGACCTCAGAACCCGAGGGCGGACCGTCCGCCGACCACCGGCAGCCGCAGCTCACTGTCGTTGGGCGCGACCCGCAACTCGGTGCCGCCCAGCGGCAGCAGCGTGTACTCCTGGTCGCTGGAGAAGACGACCACGCCGATCCGGTGACCGGCTGGGAAGACGTAGTCCTTCGGCTCCATCGTCCAGCGGTAGTCGTACAGCTTGCCCTGCTTCACCGGCTCGGTGCGCGCGGCGCTCTTGCGGTTCTGCGGGTCCATCCAGCCCCGGGTCACCACGGTCGGCGCGGCGGTCGAGCCGACCGGGCCGTAGTCGACCAGGTACGCGGTGAGGTTCGCGTCCGGCTTGTTGTCGATCGCCATCCGCAGCCGCATCTCCGGACGGCCGGAGATACGCACGCTCTGGGTCAGCGCGGGGGAGCGGTAGGCGAGCCGGTTCGCGCTCGCCGCGTCCGGGTTGGCGACCAGGGTGTCCGGGTGGATGGTCCGGCCCTCGTCGACGAAGCTCTGCTCGACCTTGGCCTTCGGCGGCTTGCCCGTGGTGAGCGCGCCCGGGGCCGTGGCGTCGGTGGCGGCGAACCGCAGCCCGACCTCGCGTGCGCCCGGGTCGGGCCAGTTGGCGTACGTGGTGTAGGCCCGGTCCTCGCGCTGTAGCACGGCGGTCGGCTCGTCCATGATCCCGTTGCGCACGTTCCACAGCCAGAAGTCGAACCAGCGGTTCTCGGTCTGCTTGTAGGTCCACGTCCGACCGTCGGGCAGGGTCACCGAGGCATTGCTGCCCGGACCGCCGTGCCCGCCCTGGTGCAGCCAGATCTTGCGCGGTACGTCGCGCTTGGCGAGCTGGTCCCACCAGCCGGCGAAGTGCTCGGTCTTCACGTTCCAGTCGTTGAGACCGTGCACGACGAAGACACTCGCCTTGACGTCGCGGGCGTCGAGGTAGTCGCGCTCCTGCCAGAACTTCGAGTAGTCGCCGGTGACCCGGTCCTGCTCCTCGGTGATCGTCGCGAGCTCGTCGGCGCAGGGCCCCTCGGCCCGTGCCTGCCCGGCCGTGTACTGGGCCAGGATGTCGAGATCCTCACCCTGGAACGTGCCGGGGGCGACGACCAGACCGTTGGCCCGGTAGTAGTCGTACCAACTGCTGATCGCCGAGACCGGCACGATCGTCTTCAGGCCCTTGACCCCGGTGGTCGCCACCTGGTTCGGCAGCGTCCCGTTGTAGGAGACACCGGTCATGCCGACCGCGCCCGTGGTCCAGCCGGCGGTGACCGGGGCGCCGCTCGCGTCGTACCCCTTGGCCCGCCCGTTCAGCCAGTCGATGACGGCCTTGGTGCCGAGCGTCTCGGCCTGGTCACCGCTGGTCGGGCAGCCGTCCGAGTCGCCGGTGCCGACGCTCTGACCGAGCACCACGGCGTACCCGCGCGGGACGTAGTAGTCGTCCAGCGAGCCGGGCAGGTTGGCCTTCGCCTGGGCGCGCTGGGCCTCCACGTCGAGCGCCCGACGCCCGGAGTGGCCGTTCAGGCCGTTCTGCGGGAGGTCGTCGACCAGCACGCTCGGGTACGGCACGTCACCCCAGGTGCCCTTGCGGTACGGGCTGTGCTCGAAGATGACCGGCACCTTGAAGCCCTGCGTGGCGGTCTCCCGAGGTCGGGAGATGTCGATGGCCACCCGGTCGGGGCGGCCGTCGTGGTCGGTGTCCACCGGCGTCTGGACGTACACCCGCTCCTCGATGGCGTCGGCGAGTGAGAACACCGGCTGGGTCATGCCGTCGGCGACCACGATGCCGGTCGGAGCGGGGGCCTTGGGTGGGGCCGCCGTCGCCGGGGCAGCGCTGAGGACCAGGACGCCGGACACACCGACGCTGAGTAGTGCCAGATAACGGGGTCGACGCATGCGCGTCTCCCTTCGGTTGGGCTGGTTGCCGGGTTTCGGCAGGGGCCAATCTCGAAGATCCATTCGTCGACATGCTAGGTCCGGGCCGGCGTTCCGTCGATCCCGTCGGGCCGTGCGGCGAGTGAACACGTCCGCGGTGGCCGGCCCGTTCGGAGGCGGTAATCGAACCGACATCGAACCGGGTACGGCGGTGACACATCGCCGAAATCCCTGTCGGGCGGGCGAAGGAGAGGTGTCGTCCAGGGGCCCCGAAGATCACGTACTCGTGCATATGATCTTGCTCGGAGCCGCCGATAAGGCGCGTTTGTCCACATCAGACAGGGAGCAGGATGCTCAAGAGAACACGGTGGCTGCTGGCCGTCGCCGTCACGGCCACGGCGCTGACCGCCGTACCGGGCGGCACCGCCACAGCCGGCCCCAACGACGCCACCCCGGCGGGCGCGCCCGACGCCTCCGCCGACCGGAAGACACACACCGTCACCCTGCTCACCGGGGACGTGGTGACCGTACGGACCACCGGACCGGGATGCCCGCAGGCCACGGTGCAGCCCGCCGACCCCAACACGGTGATCCACCAGAACTGCGGCCCCGACGGCCACCTGCACGTCATCCCCGCCCGCGTCGCGTCCCAGGTCGGCTCGGTCCTCGACCCCGACCTCTTCGACGTCACCGCGCTGATCGCCGACGGGTACGACGACGAGAACACCACGGAGCTGCCGCTCATCGTGCAGCCCGCCACCGCCTCCGCCCGGGTGGCCGCCCTCGGCGACGTCCTGCCGCTGCCCAGCATCGGCGCGGTGGCCGGCCACGTACCCAAGAAGAGCCCGACCACCGCGAAGCTGGCCACCAATTCGCTGCTCGCCGGCGCGAAGAAGGTCTGGCTCGACCGCAAGGTCCACGCCACCGCGCTGACCGGCGGCGGGCACGGCGCCGGCAAGCCCGCCGGCCTCGACCGCAACCTGGCGCAGATCGCCGCGCCCGACGCGTGGAAGGCCGGCTACACCGGCAAGGGCGTCCGGGTCGCGGTGCTCGACAGCGGCGCCGACTTCACCCACCCCGACCTGGTCGGCCGGGTCGCCGACCGCGCCGACTTCACCGTCGACGGCGGCGACGCCGTCGACCACAACGGCCACGGTACGCACGTCGCGTCGACCATCGCCGGCACCGGCGCTGCCTCGAACGGCCAGCGTCGCGGCGTCGCGCCGGACGCCAAGCTGGTCATCGGCAAGGTCCTCGACGACCACGGCTCCGGCGAGGACTCCGGCATCATCGCCGGCATGGAGTGGGCCGCCGCCCGCGCCGACGTCATCAACATGAGCCTCGGCGGCAGCTACCCGGACGACGGCAGCGACCCGCTGTCGCTCGCCGTCGACGCGCTGAGCAAGCAGACCGGCGCGCTCTTCGTGATCGCCTCCGGCAACAACGGTGGCGCCATCTCCTCGCCCGGCTCCGCCGCCAGCGCCCTGACCGTCGGCGCCGTCGACCGCGACGACAAACTCGCCGAGTTCTCCAGCCGTGGGCCGCTGGTCACCAGCAACGTGGCCAAGCCGGAACTCGTCGCACCCGGTGTCGACATCGTCGCCGCCCGCGCCGCCGGCACGGACCTACAGGACCCGATCGACCAGTTCTACGAGGGCAGCACCGGCACCTCGATGGCCACCCCGCACGCCGCGGGCGCGGCCGCGCTGCTCGCCCAGCGGCACCCGGACTGGACGGGGGAGCGGCTCAAGGCGGCGCTCGTCGGCGCGGCCGACCCGCTGACCGGCGTCGACCCGTACGCCGTCGGGGCCGGCCGGCTCAACGCGGCCCGCGCCCTCGGTGGCCCGACCAGCGACCAGCCGGTGGTCAACCTCGGCACCTTCGCGTACCCGCAGTCAGGGACCAGCGAGACGAAGCTGACCTGGACGGGCGACGCCACCCCGGCGACGACCCACCTCGACCTCGACGTGTCGATCGTCAACCACGACGGCCAGCCCGTGCCGCGCGGCGCGGCGTCGCTGTCGACGAGCCGGGTGACGCTCAAGCGCGGCAGCACCGCCGACACGACCCTGCGCGTCAACCGCGCGGCGCTGGCCGCACGGCCCGGCTTCTACCTGGCCACCGTCACCGCCCGCACCGCCGGCCACAAGCTGGTCTCGACCACCCCGGTCAGCTTCTACGTCGAGCCGCCCAGCTACGACCTGACGATCCGCACGAAGCCGCTGCCCGGCCTCAAGGACGGCGCGGAGAGCTGGATCAACATTCTGGTCACCAACCTCGCCGACCCCGTCCTCTACTACGGCGGACCGGGCGGTGTGCCCGGAGACACCTTCACCATCCGGGTGCCGGCCGGCCGGTACGCGCTCCTCGGCTCGTCGGTCGCCTACTACGTCGACAGCGACGTGCTGGAGACGACGCTCGTCGGGGAGTCCGACCTGAACGTCAACGGCCCTCGTAGCGTGACGCTCGACCCGGCGCGGGCCAAGCCGGTGACGGCGACGGTCGACGGCGTCGCCACCACGCCGACGCGGGTCGACCTCACCATCCAGCAGACCGCGCCGAACGGCCTGTCCTGGTGGAGCCAGGCCTTCGGGTACGGGACCGCGACGAGCGTCCGCACCTCCGCGCTGCCGAAGCCCAGCGTCGGTACGCGGCGCAGCTGGGCGGCCGTCAACCTGAACTCGCCCGCCGGCACCGCCAAGCCGTACCGCTACAACTTGGTGCACGAGTACCCGAACGGCGTACCGGCCGACCCTGCCTTCCGGGTGGGCGCCGCCGAGCAGGCCCGGTTGGCGCGGATCGACGAGCGGTTCCACCAGATGGACTCGCCGGGAATGATCACCCAGCTGATCCGGACCGGGTTCACCGCCGACGGGGTGGGCGTGACCCAGACCCACGAGGGGGACCTTCCGCCGAACCGCACCGACTACCTCTCGCCGGAGATCCTCTGGGCCGACGAGGGTGTCTACGGTGGGCTGTCGGCACAGGAGGCGCCCCGCCGCTACCAGCCCGGCAGCAGGCAGTCCAAGGTCTGGGCACGCCAGCCGCTGCACTCCGGCTGGTACGACGACCCGGCCGACAACGGGTGGACCTGCGCCACCCCACCGTCGCGGACCCGGGGCAACCTGCACATCGACCTGGTGTCGCTCACCGACCAGCACCAACGCGCCGACTGCCTGCAGGGCAACTCCATCGGCGTGAAGCGCACCCTGTCGCTGTACCGCAACGGCAAGCTGGTCGAGCAGCGGGACCGACCGCTCGCCGACATCACCGTCGGGCAGCAGGCGGCCGACTACCGGCTGACCCTCGACGTCGACACGAGCCTGATCCTGCCGATCTCCACCAGGGTCTCCACGTCCTGGACGTTCCGGTCCGCCGGGCCGGACGGGACCGGAAGCGTGCCGTTGCCGCTGCTCGCGGTGGACTACGCGCTGCCGATGGACACCGCCAACCACGCCACCGGCGGAACGGCGGAGTTCGCCGTCCGCCAGGCGCACGGCGTCAAGGCGCAGAAGGTGACGTCGTTCCAGGTGTGGGCCTCGACCGACGACGGCGCCACCTGGAAGTCGGCCCGGGTCACCCGCAGCGGGGACACCTACCGGGCCGAGCTGCCCAAGGCCGCCACCGGCAAGCCCGTCTCGCTTCGGGTGAAGGCCGACGGCGACGGCGGTAGCGGCATCGACCAGACCATCATCCGGGCGTACACCGCCGGCTGACGGTCAACGCGGTGGTGCGGGCCAGCTCCGGCTGGGCCGCACCACCGTTTTCCGGGCCGTCACTGGCCCTCCCAGACCGCCATCGCGCCGGAGTCGCCGGTGCGGATCACGTAGTACACGGCGACAGCGGCGGCCACCAGCGACAACACCTGCAACGCCACGGTGAGCGCCCGACCGGGCCGTGCGTCAGTGCTCGTGTCGGCGGGTCGCGCGTCCGCGTTCGTGGTGGCGGCAGGTCGCGGCGCGACGAACCGGACCAGCGCCAGCGCCACGATCGCCAGCCCGATGCTGGCCCAGAGCGTGAAGTCGCCGAACTCCTGGTGTGCCTCCAGCTTCGGCAGGAACTCGGGAGTGACCCGGTTGGCCGACCGCATGCGCTCGAAGAACGCGTCACCGGAGAGCTTCGCCAACAGCGCGGACAGTGGCGCGCCCACGGCCAGCAGCCCCAGCACCCAGCGGGTGTGCGGCCGGATCGGCGGGACGAACGCGTACCCGACCGTCAGGAGAGCCAGCAGCGGCACGAACACGACCGCTGCGTGCAGCACGAGAGGGTGGGCGGGAATGCCCATGAACTCCTCGAACATCGGCGACTCCTCCGGTGAAGACGGACCTCGATGATCCAGGCATGGACGCTATCGGTACCGGCCGGACGTGTCACCCCATGATCGCCGATGGACACTCGACTCAGGTCACCGCGGAGCGGACACCAAGGCCGAGCAGGATCACCCCGGTCAGCCGGTCGAGCACGCGTCGGACGGCGGCCGTGCGAAGCAGCCGGGCGGCGGCGCCGGAAATGGCCGTCCACCCCGCGAGCCAGCAGGTGTGCAGCGCGGAGTGCGCCGTGGCGAGGAGCAGCATGGGTATCAGCACCGGTCGACCTGGTTCGAGGAACTGCGGTGCGAGCGTGAGGTAGATGGCGGCGGCCTTGGGATTGAGGACGTTGCCCAGCAGCCCCTGGAGATAGGGGTGGTCCACCCGCCACGGCAGCTTCCGCACCCGGGTCGGCGCTGACGTGGAGCGCCGGGTCGCGTGGACGAGCATCCAGAGCCCGAGCCCGACGAGATAGGCGGCACCGACCAGCTTGACGACCCAGAACGCCTGCGCCGAGCGGAGCACCAGCGCGGCCAGGCCGACAGCGGCCAGGGTGGCGTGCACGTAGAGGCCGGTGATCGTACCCAGGATCACCCACCACCCCTGCCGCCGGCCACCGGTGGCGACCCGCGAGACGACGAGGGTCAGGCTCGCGCCCGGTGTGGCGGTGATCGGCGCGACGGCGACCAGGAAGCCGAGCACGGCCACGCCCCGCACGCTCAGACCACCACCCGGTAGTGGGTGGTGAACAGGCCGGTGTCGTCGTACACGTGGAACGCGACGCCGGGCGGCTGGGCCTGGGTGGTCAACGCTCCCTCGCCCTCCCAGGGCATCCGCAGGGTGGAGACCACGCCCGGCGCGATCCGGAGTGGACGACCGGCGAAGGTGCTCGCGGCGGCCGTGTGGAAATGCCCGGTCAGCACGGCGACGACCTGAGGGTGGGCGGCGACCAGATCGGCCAGGGGATCGGCGGGCAGCAGCCGCATCGGGTCGATGACCGGGTGGTGCAGCACGACCGGCGGGTGATGCAGGGCGATGAACGTCGGCGTTCCCGCCGGCACCGTCCCCAACTCGTCGGCGAGCCACGCCAGGGTCTCCCCATCCAGGTGGCCGTGGTCCTCGCCGGGCACGGACGAGTCGGCGAGGAGGAAAACCGCGCCGGCGACGTCGTGGCGGGTGTTGATCGGGCCGGTGCCGCCGCCGTCGTCACCGAGCAGACCCTTGCGGTACGCGGCGCGCACGTCGTGGTTGCCGGGGCACGTCAGGACCGGCAGCGGGGAGTCGAAGAGCCTCGCGGCGGTCTCGTACTCGGCCACCTCGCCGTGATCGGCGATGTCCCCGGTGATCAGGACCGCGTCGACCGGTCGCGGCAGGGCGTGCAGGTGCTCCATCACCCGGGCGGCCCGCTCGGCCGACCGAGGGTGGTCGTCGATGTGGGTGTCACTGAGGTGCGCGATGACCAACACGACAACCCCCTAATGGTTCACGATCCCAACCGCGCCCCGCTACCACCAGCGGCACACCACCGCACGATAGCCGCCGCCCTCAGCTGCGGGACCGGGGCAGGCAGTCCTTCTTGTACTTGAGGCCCGAACCGCACCAGCAGGCGTCGTTGCGCTCCGGCGGCCAGGGGATCCGCGCCGCCGGCCGGGCCGCCAGCTCCCGCGCGTACCCGGCCCGGACCTCCCGGTCGGACGGGTCGCCGTCGCGCCGTTTTGCGAACGCGTCCAGCCCGTCGACCGTCGCGCTGAGCACACCCAGCCCGACCTGGCCGGCGCCGGCCAGCCGCACCAGCTCCTTCTCCAGCCGCGCCCGGTGTGCGTCCCAGTCCGGCCCGTACACCTCGGTCAGCTCGCCGTGCGTGGAGAGCAGCCGGTCGAACTCGGCCCGGGGCCAGAAGATCAGATCCGGCTCACCGCCGCCGCGTTCCCCCGCCCGGCGGACGAGTTGGGCCTCCAACCGGTCCGCCAGATCGTCCTGCCGGTCGTGCGGCAGGTTGAGATCCCGGCGTACCCGGTGGCGCTGTTGCAGCAGGAAGAACAGGACGCCGGGCGACTCGGGCGGCCCCACCTCCACCGCCGGCTCGACGGCGGTGATGGCCTGCGCCGACGCCCCGGCGGCTGTGGCGCGCTCGCCCAGCAGGGTGTCGACCGCCTCACTCAGCCACCGCTCGGCGATCGCCGACCGGCCGGCGGCGTCCAACGCCGCACTGACGTAGGCGGGGGCGTCGGGCTGCACGAGCAGCAACGGGCGCAGCGCGGTCAGCTCCGCCATCGCCTCGTCCTCCCGGCCGCCGGCCTGCAACAGCGCCCGTGCCCGCAGCGCCCGGGCGAAGCCGGCCCGAGGATCATCGCCGGACGGGTACGCCGCCAGAGCCTGCTCCGCGTACCGGAGAGCGGCGTCCGGTCTCACCCGGATCTCCGCGATCTCGGCGGCGAGCGTCAGCGCATCCCCAGCGTCGTCCGGATCCTCCAGCCGGCCCTGCTGGACCGCCTCGGCGATCTCGGCGGCGACACCGAGCGGGTTGGCCGTCCCGAGCGCCGAGCGGCGAAGTTCGACCAGGTCAGCCTTGGTGAGTACGTCTTTCGTCGACACGGCTACACGCTACGTCGGGGTGCCCCCGGCCTGCCGGCAGATCACCCGTTACGCCCAACCGCGCGCAGTGATGCCTCCCACTCATCACGCTCGTCCGGGCATCATGTTCTGTAATTGCCCAGCCTCTCCCCGTCAGTCGCCCGCACGATCAGCGCGGCGACGCTTCGCTCAGAACTCCTCGTACACCGCCGGGTCCTGATCCGCGAGGCGCCCGTCCGGGCGGCCCAACGCCGTGATGGCCTCGACCTGCGCGTCGGTAAGCTTCACCTCGAAGACGTCCAGGTTTTCGACCTGCCGCTGCGGCGAGGCGGCCTTGGGCAGCGGGATCACCTGGCGGGCCACGTGCCAGGCGAGAATGGCCTGCGCCGGGCTGACGCCGTGGGCTGCCGCGATGTCCACGATCGTGGGGTGCTGCCGCACGTCGTTGCCCCGGCCCAACGGGCTCCACGCCTGCACGAGGATCCCCCGCGCCCGGTGGTAGTCGATCGCCTCCTGTTGCGGGAAGTACGGGTGCACCTCGATCTGGTTGACCAGCGGGGTGACACCCGTCTCGGCCACCAGGCGGTCGATGTGCTCGGGCAGGAAGTTGGACAGCCCGATGTGCCGGACCAGGCCGCGCTCACGGGCCTCGATCAGCGCCCGCCACGCCTGCACGTACAGGTCGGTCTTGGGGTTGGGCCAGTGGATGAGGTACAGGTCGATCCGGTCCAGGCCGGTGCGGAACACGCTCTCCTCGATCGTGGTCAGCGCCTCGTCGAAGCGGTGGTGCCGCCCCGGCAGCTTCGAGGTGACGACCAACTCGTCCCGAACGTCGCCCGCCGCGCGGACGGCCCGGCCCACCGCCCCCTCGTTCTCGTAGTTCACCGCCGAGTCGATCAACCGGTAGCCCGCCCGGATCGCCTGACCGATCGCGTCGGCACCCGTCGAACCATTCAGCTGGTACGTGCCAAGCCCGATCGCCGGCAGACTCGTGCCGTCACCAGCCGTCAGGTGGGGAATCGTCATGGTGGTATTTGCCCTTCTATCGCCCGTGCCTGGACCCTACCGGCACGAGCTACGCGTTCCGGCGGAGCCCCATTCCGCTATCGGGTGATTGCCTCCCTCGTCGAGGACACGCCGCTCAGCAGTGGGTCGCTACGCCGCTCGCTCTCGGGTAGATCCATCGCTGCGGCCAGGAGATTGCCAAGCCGGCAGGCGTCGTCCAGCCCTTTCCCCTTGCCGGCCCAGTCATCGAAAGTGAGCCTGATGTTCTCGTCCGTGGTGATGACGTCCAGAACGGGGCCGCGCTTGTCGCGTTCGCGGAACCGTACGTAGCGAATCTCCGAGAGCGGGATCTCGCGCTCGATCGTGCCTTGCTTGCGCACGGCGCTCTGCGTCGAGATGAAGAAGCGTTCGGGTGTCACTCCGAGGTAGGCGTCGTCGCCGACGAGGCGGTCGAGATTGACATCGGCGATAGCCAGCAAGGGTTCCTCGCCAGGCACGATCCACCGTAGGATCCGCAGTACTTCCTCCGGCACAGCATCACTGAAGACCGTGAGTGGCGGATCCAGCGGAGCGCGTTGAGTGTGAGTGCGGTTGCGAAGGGCCGCCACCCGTTCGGCCAACGCCTCGGCCATGCCAACGCTGTCTCGGATGCTCTGACGCTTGGCGGTGAACGGCAGACTGAGTTCGGCCGGGAGTTCGGCGATCAAACGGCACTGACGTTCGAGGTCGGCGAGGAGATTCGCCACCTCGTCCATGGCCAGGGTGTGCTCGCGCTGGGTGTCGGCGACCAACTCGGCCAGAAGCCGTTCGTTTTCGACAGCATTCGCCTCGTCGCGGCTGATGTGGCCGGCGCGCAACACCTGCGAGCGATACCAGGACCACTCCGCCATGAGCATGCCGTGAGTGTCGGCGAGAATCTGCTCGATGTTCTTATGGATATGGGCGCGACGGCTCTGTCCGTCAGTAGCGAGTGCCTTGATGTGTCCGCGGACGAGGGACCGGAAGAGGTGCCGTTGCTTGCGTAGGTCTGCGTCCCTGGTGGCGATGGAGGCGAAGATGTGGTCATTGACCGTGCCGGCCGCCTGAGACTCCCGCACAGCGCGCATCGTCGTCTCGTGCAGGCCGAGCAGCGTCGTCCACTGATCCTCGTGTAGCGCTTGGAGAACGTCACGGGTGAGTTTGACGTTCTCGTCGATACGACGCGAGATCGACGCCAACTGCACCTGCAGCGCCAGGAGTGCGGCGGCCGGCCCGAGAGCGGAGAGTATGGAGGCGGTCTGCGCCCCTGTCACGGGCGCCCAGCGCACCGAGGCGGCGATCTTTCCGTTGCTCGTGACGAGCGAACCCAGGTTCCAGCCGCCTGACGTCATCGGTTGCGCCGTCTTGAGTGCCTGCAGAGTCTCGGGCGCCAGACGCACCAGCCCTTGCACGGTAGTCGCAGCCTGTGCACCCTGTGCCGCCAGATTGGCGATGCCCGAGGCCATCGCGAGCTTGTCGGTCAGGCCTTGGCTTGCTTGAGCACCCATCATCTCGAAAGGGATCAGGTCGAAGCCGACGGGCGGCTGGTCCGCGAAGAGTACGGCCACTCCCGGTTCGATCTCGACCAGGCTGACCTCCGGGTCATCGCCAGGGGGCACAGTGGCAACGGGGGCTTGGTCAGCGGGTATGGAGAGTTCGGTCTCGGATCCCTCGGCCTCAGGAGCCATCCCACATCCTTCATGATCGACAATGGGAGCAAACAGTACGTGTCAATGCGGTCACCCCGGTTCAACCGGAGGGGCACCTCATCCTGCGAAGTGTCCAGACGCGAGTGGCTGAACAGGTCTAGTACGCCGAGATCGGTGCCTGCGGGCGGGCGAGGTCGTATCCGGGCTGGTAGGACAAGGCGAAAATCCCTCTTGGTTGAGCCATCTGTCGGGGTCAACTCGTGCAGTTGGCGTTCGGCTGGAGTTGCGCGAGCAGGGTGCTCACCTCGGCGTGCAGCCGGCGCAGCTCCGCCGCAGTGGGGGCCAGTTCGTAGCAGTGGTGGTGCGTGGCCGCGGACAGCGACGCCCAGGCGAACGCCACCCGGCGGGCGGTCTCCGTGCCCGGGCCGAGCCGGCCACGCAGCATCAACTGCTTCGCGCGACCCTGCCGGCACGCCGCCACGGTCGGCTTCACCTGCCGCCAGTAGCCGTCGATCGCCTCTTCGAGGGCGAGCCGGATCAGGCAGGCGCAGGCCCGGGGCCACCAGCCGGCGCCCACCGCCGCGGCACCGAGCAGACCGGCCCCGCGCAGCAACTGGTCGGCCGCCGCCAGGCAGCGCTGCGGCGTCGGCGGGGTCACGACAGCACCGCCGCGAGGAGGCGGGCGTCCGCGACCAGCCCGGGCAGGTCCGCCAGGTTCGCGCCGTGCACGCCTTCCCGACACGCCTGGTACGCGTTGACGGCTCGCCGCCCGTGCCGTCGGCTGAGCCAGCCGAGCACGTCGCCGCCCTTCTCGGCGTCGTCGAAGACCGCCAGGGCGACGGTTGTGGTGACCCGTCGGGAGGCGTCCTCGATCGCCTTCTCGATGTCAGCGTGCGGGACGCCCCGCGCCACCCTGTTCCGCCAGACCGCCCGGTGGCAGGACGCCTCCACCGCAGAGCGGCACAGCTCCGCGACCACCGGTCCGCGTACCTCTGCGGTGATCTCCTCGTTGCGCGCCAGCGCGTACGCGTCGTCCAGATAGCGGGTCACCGGGTCGGAGCCGGGCCGCAACGTCACCACCGACCGCTCCGCGCGGGTCACCTCGATGATCCGCGCCCGGCCCAGGTCGAGCCGTCCGACCGCGTCCGGCAGCCGGGTGTCATGCGTGAAGACCACCACCTGCCGCTGCTCGGCCAGCTCGGCGAGCACTCGTGCGAGACCATCCACCTTCGACGGGTCCATGCTCTGCACCGGGTCGTCGACCACGATGAACCGGAACGGGCTCTCCGGGGCGCAACTGCGCGGCAGGAACGTCGCCAACCCGAGGGCCTGCATCTCACCCTGGCTCATCACCCCCAGCGCGGTGCCGTTGTCGGCGCCATCCACGCTGACCGGAAAGACGACCCGCCGCCGGGTGTTCGCGCCTTCGAGCGTCATCGCCCCCAACTCGACGTTGCTCTCCTGACGCAGTTGCGCCCAGATCCGCTGAGAGTGCCCGGCGAAGGGCGCGACCCGCTCGTTGCGAATCTTCGTACTGGCGTCCTTCAGCCACGCTCGCGCGGTCTTCAACCGGCTCAGGGTCGCCTCCCGCTTGGGCATCTCGCCGGCGGCGGCCACCCACTCGCGTACCCCGGCCACCGCCGCCCGCCAGCCGGTGTCGCGCTGTCGCAGGAACCCCTCGGCGTACGCGCGGGCCGCGTCCGCCGCGGTCACCACCGCCGGGTACCGCGCGGCCAGGTGGTCGGCCAGTTCGGCCGGCTCCCCGGGTACGCGCCACAGCGCGGCCACGGCGTCGCGCAGCGCCTCGACCGACGGCTCCGTCCCCGGGCCGTCGGGCACCACGAGGTCGTCGATCAGGTGATGCGTCTGCCGCAGCAGAGCCGTGAGCCGGGTCGCCGCCGTCTGGGCGGCGACGCTGCGCTGCCGAAGCTCGGTCAGCGCCTCCGTCGCAGCCGCGCGCCACCCACCGTCGAGCGTGCCGGTCGCGCACACCGGACACGATCCGTCGCCCTCGTCCTCGTGATGTTCGAGGGCGAGGCGGAGCAGTTCCGCGCTGCGTAGCGCGGCCCGGGACCGGCCGCCGTCGTACCGCTGAGCCTCGGCCTCCGCGTCCCGTAGTTGACCGGCCAGGCGGATCACCTCGTCGACCGGCGGTGGGGCGAAAGCGGCGAGTTCCCGGCAGAGCATGACGGTCGGGCCGTTGGACGCCTCGTCGGGCTCGTCGAGGATCGCCGACACCGCGGCGAGGTCGACCGCGCCCCGACCACCCAGCAACGCGGCGGTCCGACGAGCCCGGTCGTCGGCGACTCCGCTGAGCGCTTCGACCAGGGCGGCGCGCTGTGCGCGTACCTCCTTGATGGTGGTGTCGTGCGGCCGGGCGGCGCGCAGGAGACGCTGGTCGGCGTCGGTGAGCGCGTCCAGGCCGAGGATCGCGAAGAGCGCGTCGAAGAGCTGGCTCTGCGTGCCGGCGGCAAGCTTGCCCAGCTCCGCGGCGGTGAGGAACGGCCGGTACAGCTCCAGCGGGCGGGCCAGACCCAACTCGGACAGGCCGGCGTGCCGACCCTGGGCGCTGGTGACGGTCACCTCGGCGTCGGTCAGCTCGGCCCCGACCGGCCAGGCCCGGTGCACCCGGGTCGACGTCGCCACCCCGTCGGCGCGCAGCTCCACGCCTACCCAGCACGGGTCCGGGTTGTGCAGGTTGCGCCACCCCGTACGCCAGACGCTGGTCTTGTCGGCCCACCGGGCGCTGTCACCGGTGAGCGCGAACTCGACGGCCTCGGCGAAGCTGGACTTGCCGGAGCCGTTGCGGCCCACGACCAGGGTGAGGCCCGGACCAGGGTCGATCTGGAGGGTCCGCTCCGGGCCGACGCCGCGGAACCCGGCGACGGTCACCGACTTCAACCAGATGCGCTCCGCCGGACCGTCTCCGGTGGGGGAGCGGAGGGCGAGCCGGGTGGGGGTGCCGGCGAGGGCGGCGGTGAGGTCGTCGTCGCCCGTGAGCGCGGCGAGGACCAGCTCGGCGGTCTCGACAGGTACGCCGTCAGCGGCGGCCAACTGGTCGAAGATCAGTTCGATCAGGGGCGCGGTGGGCTGCGGAGGCTGGGTCATGGTCGTCTCCAGGCGTGTGGTGTCCGCGGGTCGACCGGCTCGTCGGCCCGCCCGGGGGAGCGGTCAGAGCGTGGCGTTCGCGTGCCAGTCGAGCAGGAACGCGTCGACCAGGGCGTGCGCCCGAGGACGCAGGTCGAAGGACTCCTCCCGCCGGCGGCGGGCCATGTGCGACAGGCCGTCGGCGGCCTCGTTGAGGGGGTGGCCGCTGTGCCCCTTGACGTGCGCGAACGTCAGGTCGGGGCGGCGGGCCACCTGCTCGGCGAGCCGGACCAGTGTGGGCTGCTCGGACCAGCGGCGCTCCCGCAGGCTGTAGCCGGGCGGCATCGCGCCGGTCTCGCCGGCCTGCCAGCGATGCAGGTAGCGCAGGGCGGCGAGGCAGTCCAGCAGCACCGTCATCCCCACCGGCGTCTCGTCGTACCCGGTCAACAGGTAGTCGACCGCGCGCAGCTCGTTGATCAGCACCCGGGAGACGCCGGTCGGGTCGAGCCGGCCGGTGCCCCGGCCGAGCAGGCCGTAGTGGCCATCGCTGACGACGTACCCGAGACCGCCGACGCGGCCCTTCCAACTGGCGTCGGTCGCGGCGACAAGCGGCGCGGACGTCGTCGCCCAGCGGACCACCCGGCCGCGACCGCGCTGCTGGTCGTCGCCGGACCGGCGGTGGATGTCGTGGTCGGCGGCCAGCCGCTCGGCGGTGTCGAGCAGTTCGCCGGCGGAGGCCAGCTCGTCGTAGTGGGCGGCGGTGAGGGCCAAGCGAACGGCGTCGCCGATGCGCTGGCAGTCGTCGCAGCGGGTGGGACGGGTGAAGGCGCGCAGGGTGAGGGCGCGGTCGTGCAGCGGAGGGGGGAGCAGGGCCAGGGCGCGGAGGAACTCATCGGGACGCACGACGCCTCCTGACGTCTTGTGATGGGGACACACTCATTGAGTTCTCACAGCTCGGACACGTCGGTCACGACGGCGGTCAGCTTGTCGCCGGAGCGCTTCGTGCTGGCCGTCTCCTCCTGCTGGACGGAGGCGGAGTCACCGGTCACCTCGAAGGTGTTGATGATGGGGTCCTCGGCACCCTTGACCTCGTACGTCACCTCGTAGGTTTCGGACGGGTCGAGGCCGTCGCCGGTGTAGGTGACGTCGATCCGGTAGGTGATGTTGCAACCAGCGCTGCCGAAGCACTGCTTCCGCAGGGTCTTGACGTTGAGCTTGAAGTCGCTCTTCGTCGGTTCGTCGTAGGCGGGTGCGGGCGGCGCCGTCGTCGCGGGCGCGGTGGTCGGTGCGGCGGCACTGGTCGGGGCGGACGCGCCGGCCCGCGACTGGGAGGCAGCGGTGTGGTCAGCCTTCCCTTGATCGGATGGCTCGTCACCGTTCGTCATGGCCATTAGCACGCCGAAGCAGACCAGCAGCACCAGAACGGCAGCGCCGACGATGATCCACCGCCCCTGGGACATCTTGCCGACGATGGGCTGCGGATCCGTTGCGCCCACAGTCTCGCGTTGGGCCGGGGTCTCGGGCTGAGCCGAGACCTCGGCCGGCGGGTCCGGCTGGTGGTGGGGCTCGGTCATGACTCTCTCCTCTGTTGGGTGGGAAGCTGTGGAGCTGATGTCGTGAACGGATCAGGTGGAAGGAATGCCGACGACCTCGACCTCGACGCCCTCGTTGCGCAAGGACTTCATCGCCCGGTAGAGCGCGACCTGGGCGAAGGTGAAGAGCGAGTCCACGGTCAACGGCTTGCCGGAACCAAGGGCGATCGCGTAGATGACCTTCCGGGGCTGGAAGTTCAGGTCGATCGCTCGCCCCGACGGCTGCCGCTTGACCATCTCGACGAGCGCGTTGCGGGCGTCAGCCTCGTAGCGCAGAGCGTCGACCGAGACCGCGCCCTGAGCGAAGAGGTGACTCAACGCCGAGCTGCCGGTTGCCCGCTTCACGTGGATCAGCTCGCCGTTGGGACCGAGCAGGTCGCAGGCCTCGATGCGGCGGGGGTGCTGGTTGGTCCGCAGCAGCCGGCGGTCCAGGAGGGTGAGGCCGCAGACCTTCGCGGCGCGGATGTTGTACGCCTCCTCGTCCAGCAGGTCGGCAGTCCATGCCGGGAGCGCGAAGCTGGCCGGGCCGGCCAGGATCTGCTCGATCTCGTCGCGGAGGAACGTCCGGTGCTGGTCACCGATCTCGTACCAGCCGCCCTCGTGCAGCAGGAGCTGACTCGCGCCGTGGGGAAGCTGCGCGGTGAGCCACCGCGACACGGCCGTGGAGCCGATCACCTCGTCGCCGGCCGCGTCCGCGTAGAGGGTGACGCGCCCGTTGCAGAGCGACGTCCACCGCTCGCCGTCCGGAACGCCCTCGGTCTGCGCGAGCACGTCCGCCAGCGTGAGCTCCGCCAGGCGCGCCGGAGGAAGTCCCGACTTCGGCACCCGCAGCTTGTAGGACTGGACCCGGTCGATTTCGCTGACGACCCGGCCCGGCACGGCCAGCCCGACGTCCGCAGGATCCGGTAGCCGGAGCAGCCGGTCCAGCTGCTCCTCCACCTTCGACAGCCGGGGGTCCCGGGCCTGCACCGGTCGGATCTGGGTGATGAACTCCAGGTCAGCGAAGGGTGCTTCCTGCTTGCAGACCCGGTCGATCTCCCGCAGGTCGGCGAGCAAGCTCGCAGGTTCGACACCGAGGTGGATGCGCAGGGTGTCGCTGCCCTCGACCGGGGTGGCCTTACCCGTGGACCGGCAGACGGTGAGGTTCGGGTTGAACGTCCGCCCGCAGACCTGGCCGACGATCTCGCCCCACTTGTCGATGCCGTACATCCGGATGTGCTGACCGCCCGGGACCATGTTGCGGTCGACCCGGCCGGTGGTGCCGAACACCCGCCGTCGTACCTGCTTGATCTCGTCGGGGGCGAGCGAACGCACCGCGAAGCCGATCCCGAAGCCCGAGTTGGCCAGGTCCAGATCGATCATGTGACGGCCGACCGTGCCGTAGGCGAGCGCATAGACGTGGTTGTCGACCGCGACGAGCAGCGCGGCACCGCCACTGCTGAAACCCAGGTCGGTCGCCTCCCCGATCAGCGAGGCGAGCACATCGCACCAGTCGGCCCGTTGGCGCGGCACCGTCCCGTGCACCAGCAGCGCTGGCGCGCCGGCGACCAGGCGCTCCTCGACCATGAAGTCGTGCTGTCGCACATAGCGGTGGTTCACCGCGTCATGCAGTCCCTCGACCGTCGGCGTCACCCGTTCGAGCTGGTAGACCGACGTCAGGTAGGTGCCCTCCGGCCTCTCAGGCAGGTCGAGGTCGAGGTCGAAGAGGGTGGGCGCGTCGTAGGGCGGACGGGTGTCGTCCTTGCGGACGGCACGGCGGTTGGTCGGTCTGGTCGTGGTGCTTCTGGTCGTGGTCGGCTGGCTCGCACGGCGCACGTCGATCTCCTCGCGTTGAGAATCGGGGTGGCGGTGGTGCGGGGGAGGGGTGCGCCGAGGGCGGGCTTCGCGGGTCCTGCCCTCGGCGCGGGTGGTCAGCTGAGGGTGACGTCGACGCCGCCGGAGAACGGCGAGTCGTGCAGCTCGAGCTTGGTGAGCTTGACGTTCTTCGGGATGTCGAAGACCACGACTCCGTTGACCTGGTTGCCGGGGTTGATGTCGTTGAGGAACGTCTCGGCGTTCTTGTTGGCGTAGATCGCCGCGCCGGTGTCGGCGGAGTACTCGGTGCCGTCGGCCGCGTACGCCTTCTGGCTGCTGCCGTCGAACATCTGCGCTTCCTTGCCGATGTTCTTCACGTTGAGCGTGACCAGGCAGAACTGGCCCTGCGCCTTCTGGTCGAGCGGGGCGCTGCCGACCTTGGCCACGCCGCACTTGGACGACTTGACCGTGAACTCGAACTTCCCGTCCCGGGCCGGCTGACCGATCTTCGCGGTCTTGGCCGGCTTCTCCTCGCTCTTGGCGCCGCCCGCGTTGTCACTGGCGCCGCCCGCGTCGTTGCTGGAGCTGCTCGCGTTGTCGGTCGAGCCAGCGCCGCAGCCGAGGGCGACGACAGCGGTGGCGAGCAGAGCGAAGGTGGCCATCTTGCGCATGGAGGTACTCCTGTCGTTACGAAAAGGGGGATGCCGCGGCTTCGTGCCGCCGGCTCGGTGATGCCGCTGAATCAAAACAGCTACGAACGCGTCAGCGCGAGCACAAAGCCATCGAAGCACTGATAACCCGGGTTACCAGAGATGCGGCTGGACCGAGCGCCGGTAGGCGTCTACTGTCGACGCGACTGCAGAAGACGTTCCGGGAAGGAGGTGACGGCCATGAACACCCTGCTCACCGACCTGATCTCGCTGCCTGAGGTCGCGGCTCTGGCCGGTGTGCGCCGTCCGGTCGTCACGACGTGGCGTCGTCGCCACCCATCCTTTCCGGCCCCCGCTCAGGTCGAGGCGGGGCGCCCGCTCTTCAAGGCACGCGACGTCGTCGAGTGGTTGGTGGAGACCAATCGAGCGGTCCGCTCCACCATCGAGCCCGACCTTCGGCTCCACCTGCTCGCCTGCCTGCCACTGCAGGCCGGCGTCTCGACAGGTGTCGGCCGTCGTCGCAATCTGCGACCGCAGGATTTGGTGGGCACGATGACCGCGCTCATCTGCCTGCACCACCTCGATGACGAGCCGCTGCGCCCCGCTGGCTACACGGACCGGCAGGTGATCGACGCCCTCCGCGAACGAGCGGCCGAGGCCGACTGGGACGACGAGCTGCTGCGCAGCGAAATTGACGCCCTGCCGTCGGACGCCGCCTGGCTCGCTGAGGTCGTCGACGAGCTGATCGAGGCCGCCTGGGGTTGCGCCCAGGCGTACGAGCGGGTGCTCGCCGCCCGACAGCGGTTCGGCGTGCAGGCGCTCTACGAGGAAGCGGTCACGCCGCAGCTAGCCCGATTGATGGCCAGCCTCTCCGGTGCCCGGGAACGCGCCGACGAGCAGGGGTACCTTCAGGTGGCCGACTATCGGGCTGGTGCTGGTGATCTGCTGATGGCGGTCCGGCATGAGCTCGGCGATCACGAGCCCGTGGCGATCCACGCGGCCGACTCCGACCCGTTCCTGGTCCGCATCCTGCGTCGTCGGCTGGCGGTGCAGGGCCTGTCACGCGGCAGCTGGCAGGTGGAAATCGCGCCGGGCCCGGCCGCGGGCAGCTCGCCCGCCGATGTCGTGCTCGTGCACGTGCCGTACCGGCCGTCCGAATCGCGCACCGACACAGACCCGTTCGCCGAGATCAACGAGGTCGCCCGTGGGCTCGCCCCGGGCCAGACCGCCGTGGTGCTCGGGCCGGCGGAGCTGCTGGTGGACGCACTGCCGCCCTATCGGACGGCGGCCCGCTCCCGTAATGAACTGCTGAGCACCGGTCGGGTCGAGGCAGTCGTGCAGCTTCCCGGCGGCCTTGCATCCTTTCGGCCCGGCTACCGGACCGCGCTCTGGGTGCTTCGCAGGGAGGATCCGTCACCGTGGCAGGGGCGGGTGCTCCTCGCTGACGTCTCCGACCGCGCGTTGACGGAACGTGTCGTGGACGAGCTCATCGTCGACATCGTGACCTGGCGACGGAACGGGCACCGCCCCGAGGAGCACCTCCGGGCGTACGCCAGCCAGGTGAACATCGCCGATCTCACTGCGCCTCGACGCCCCCTCACGGCCCGGCGGCCAGCCCGTGCGCGGGACGCCGTACGCGACGGTCGGGTGACGGTCGCCGAGGTCACCGAGATGGAGGTCGCGCTCGACGACCTCGCGGGGCCACGGCCACGCCTGCGCAGCCGCCTGGCCGCGCGCGACGAACGGGAGCAACCCGTCACCCGGTCGATCAGCGCCCTGGTCCGCAGCGGGCACCTGCAGATCGTCTCCGGCGTGCGGGTCGTCAGTGACGACGCGCTGACGGACGGCCACCATCCAGTGATCGGTTCGAACGAGGTGGTCGGGCGAGCGCCGATCGGCTCCCGGCTGATCGACCGTGTGGTCTTCGCCGAGCGCTACCCGCGGGCGCGTCCGACAGAGCCGGGGGACGTGGTCGTCAGCCTGACGCCCACGCTGCGCGCCCATCACGACGAGGAGGGCTTCTCCGTTGTCGAGTTCCCGACCCGGGTGGTGCGGATCCTGCCCGACGGGCGATCCGGGTTAACGCCACGGGTGCTCACCGCGCTGATCAACGCCACGCCGCAGCGACGGGCACCCGGCGCGATACGGCCCTCGTCCCGGCTCACCGACCTGCAGCTCCCCCTGCTGGCACCGGCCGACGTCGCCCGCCTCGACGTGCTGCTCGCCGCGTCAGAGGTGCGTCGTAATCTGGCCCGCCGTGAACTCGACCTGCTTGACGGCCTCGACCGCCGTGCTGTGGCCGGGCTCACCGACGGCATCCTGACCATCGCGGACGGGCCGCCACTGACTGGACCGCCTCGCGCCGAAGAGCAAGACTGACCGCACCGCAACGAACGCAAGGAGCAGCATGCCCCCCAGGAAGAGGGCTGCCGGGCAGAACGCATTGCCTGGCATGCCGACCATGGCCGACCTGCGCGACACCCTCTGGAAGGCCGCCGACAAGCTCCGCGGCTCGATGGACGCCGGGCAGTACAAGGACTTCGTCCTGGGGCTGGTCTTCCTCAAGTACGTCTCCGACTCGTTCGAGGAGCGGCGCCAGCAGATCAAGCAGGAGGTGCTTGACCAGGGCATCCCTGAGGATCGGGTCGAGGCCTTCCTCGACGACGCCGACGAGTACGCCGGGCAGGGCGTCTTCTGGGTGCCGGAGGAGGCGCGCTGGGCGTATCTGGCCGAACGGGCCAAGGGCGGCGAGATCGGGCTGCTGCTCGACCACGCCATGGACGTCATCATGAAGGCCAACCAATCGCTGCTCGGCGTGCTGCCGAAGATCTTCAACCGGGACAACGTCGACCAGCGGCGTCTCAGCGAGCTGGTAGACCTCATCACCGACGCCCGCTTCACCGGCCACGGCGACCGGCCCGCCCGAGACGTGCTCGGGGAGGTCTACGAGTACTTCCTGGAGAAGTTCGCCCGCGCCGAGGGCAAGCGCGGCGGCGAGTTCTACACCCCGCGCAGCGTCGTGGGGCTGTTGGTCGAGATGCTGGAGCCGTACTCCGGCCGCGTCTACGACCCATGCTGCGGATCCGGCGGCATGTTCGTGCAGGCCGAGAAGTTCGTGCTCAACCACCGGGGCCGGCGCGACGACATCGCCGTCTACGGCCAGGAGTTGAACGAGCGCACCTGGCGGCTAGCGAAGATGAACCTTGCCATCCATGGCGTCACCGGCAACCTCAGCACGCGCTGGGAAGACACCTTCCACGCCGACAAGCACCCCGACCTGCGCGCCGATTTCATCCTCGCCAACCCGCCGTTCAACATGTCGGACTGGGCTCGCAGCGTCGAGGACCCGCGCTGGCGCTACGGCGTGCCGCCGGCCGGCAACGCCAACTTCGCCTGGCTGCAACACATCGTCTCGAAGCTCGCCGAGCGCGGCACCGCCGGCGTGGTTCTCGCGAACGGCTCGATGTCGTCGAAGCAGTCCGGCGAGGGTGAGATCCGCGCGGCGATGGTCGAGGCGGACCTGGTGTCGTGCATGGTGGCGCTGCCGCCGCAGCTCTTCCGCACGACGGCAATTCCGGTGTGCCTCTGGTTCTTCGCCAAGGACAAGGGACCGCAGGGAGCGAAGAAGCTGGCCGACCGGCGCGGCGAGGTGCTCTTCATCGACGCCCGCAACATGGGGACGATGGTCGACCGTACCGAGCGCATCCTCACCGACGAGGACATCGCGAAGATCGCCTGGACGTACCACGCCTGGCGCGGCACGGCGTCCGCCCGCGTCGAGGATCGAAGGTACGAGGATGAGGCGGGCTTCTGCCACTCGGCCGACCTTGACGAGATTCGCCAGCACGATCACATGCTCACCCCGGGCCGCTACGTTGGCGCTGCGGACGTCGTCGTCTCCGACGACGAGCTGCTCGCCGATAAGATCGAACGCCTCAAGAAGGAGTTGTACACGCATTTCGAGGAGTCTGCGCGCCTCGAGCAGGTTGTCCGAACTCAGATGGAGCGTCTCGATGTCTGAGTGGAAGTCTGTCGCTATCGCGGATATTGCTGTCACTAAGGGGCTTGTAGGTGGGCCTTTCGGGTCATCGCTTGTCAGCAAAGATTATCGACCTGCGGGTGTGCCCGTTATTCGGGGCGTCAATCTCGCGACCGAGGGCCGATTCAATGATAGTGAATTTGTCTTCGTGTCGCCAGAGAAGGTTGATCGGGACCTTAGTCGTAACCTCGCCATGCCGGGCGATGTGATCTTCACTCAGCGGGGGACTCTTGGGCAAGTTGGCATAGTTCCTTCCGGCAGATACGACAGGTACGTCGTGTCGCAGAGCCAGATGCGCCTGAGGGTCAACCGAGAGGTCGCCCTGCCAGAGTTCGTCTACCACTACTTCCGCTCACCCATCGCAGTTGCAAGTATCAAGAAGCATGCAATTGCGACCGGCGTTCCACATATAAATTTGGGGATCCTTGCCTCGCTGCAGATTCCTCTGCCGCACTTGATCGTGCAGCGAGGCATCTGTGAAGTGCTTGAGGCGCTGGACGGCAAGATCGCGGTCGACGAAGCGATAGTGGGCCGTTCCCATGGGCTTCTGCAAACGCTCTGGAAGAAGTCGTCTTTCGGCGTTCGGGACTTCATTCCTGTAGGTGAGTTGGCGAGCGTTGACAAAGGCCTGTCATATAAGGGGTCGGGTCTCGGTAGTGGTGTGCCACTCATCAATCTGGGCAACTTCAGCACGAACGGTCAATTCAAAAGCTCTGCACTTAAGTATTATGACGGCGCTGCGAAGGAGCGCCACTGGGTGAAGCGCGGTGACTTGGTCATGGCGAACACCGACCTTACCCAACGTCGAGAAATATTGGGGCGGCCGGCCCTGGCCTTAACTAGCGCAGCAGAGTCGCTCTTTACGCACCATGTCTTCGCGATTCGCCCGCATGCTGCCGCCCAAGATGATCTGCTCTGGCTGTACGCGGCCTTCAGAGATCCCAACTTTCGGGAGCGTGCCGTGACTTACGCCACTGGGACTACCGTTTTGGCGCTTCCGCGAGATGCCGTCCTGACATATGAGCTCCCCTGGCCAGAGCGGGCTGTCAGACAAGATTGGAACCATAAAGCCCGGGCCCTCATAGACAGCGCGGCCGCACTAAGTAGTGAAATCGAGGGCCTGTCACGGCTGCGTGATGTATTGCTTTCCGGATTGATGTCCGGTGCGATTCGGGTGCGGGACGCCGAGAAGGCTGTGGAGGATGCTATATGAGCGCGGACGGGCCACTGCCACTCAGCGACATGACTGAGGCTCAGTGGGAGACCCTCGCGCTGGAGGCCTTGGCCGAGGTTGGTTGGGAGCCCGTACTCGGATCGTCGATCTCTCCGGGGACGGGAGAGCGCGAGTCGTGGTCGGAGCTGATCCTGCCCGCCCGGCTGCGCGACGCCATCGCTCGCCTCAACCCGCAGCTTCCTCCGGCGCAGGTCGACGAGGCGGTCACCCAGGTGCTGACGGCCCGGTCGCGCGACGCCGTCACCGAGAACCGGCGACTACACGAGTTGATGGTGAAGGGCCTCCGGTCCGTGGTCTACACCGACCAGCACGGCGCCGAACACAACCCGACCGTGCGGCTCGTCGACTTTCGGGACGAGGCAGCCAACGACTACCTGGTCGCCAGCCAGATGACCGTGACCGATGGCGACCACAAACGTCGCTTCGACGTCGTCTGCTACCTCAATGGGCTGCCGGTCGGTCTGATTGAGTTGAAGAAGGCCGGCGACGCGTACGCCGATCTGCGGGGTGCCCACCGGCAGGTCGGCACTTACGTCGAGGAGTTGCCGCTGGCCTTCCGGGCCAACGTGGTCTGCCTGGTCTCCGACGGGATCACCGCCCGCTACGGCACCGCCTTCACCCCCTTCGAGCACTTCGCCCCCTGGAACGTCGACGACTCCGGCGAGCCGGTGCCGCAGCCGCCGAAGCACGACGACGACCTAGCGCTGAACCTGGCCCTCTACGGCCTGTTCACGCCGCGCCGGTTCCTGGAGCTGCTCCGCGGCTACGTCGCCTTCGCCGACGGGGGAGGTGGCGCGGTCAAGCGGATCGCCAAGCCGCACCAGTACTTCGCGGTGGAGAAGGCCGTCCGTAAGACCATCGAGGCGACCCGCAGTGACGGCAAGGCCGGCGTCGTGTGGCACACCCAGGGCTCCGGCAAGTCGATGGAGATGGAGTTCTACGCCCACCAGGTCGCCACCCACCCGAGCCTCGGCAACCCGACCATCGTCGTCATCACCGACCGCACCGACTTGGACGAGCAGCTCCTGGAGGCGTTCGTCGCGAGTGAGCTGCTGCCGGAGCGGCCGGTGCAGGCCGTCACCCGGGAGAGCCTCCGCACCGAGCTGACCAACCGCCGTACCGGCGGGATCATCTTCACCACGCTGCAGAAGTTCGGGCGTACGCGGGAAGAGCGCGAAGCGGGCCGCCACCACCCGCTGCTGTCGGACCGGCGCAACATCATCGTCGTCGTCGACGAGGCGCACCGCAGCCACTACGACAGCCTCGACGGCTATGCGCGGCACCTCCGTGACGCGCTGCCGCACGCGACGCTCATCGCCTTCACCGGCACGCCGATCTCCCACGTGGACCGGGACACCCAGGCGGTGTTCGGCAACTACATCGACATCTACGACCTGACCCGCGCCGTGGACGACGGCGCCACCGTCCGGGTCTACCACGAGAGCCGGCTCATCCCGGTCGACCTGCCCGCCGACATTGACCCGGAGACCATCGACGAGCGAGCCGACACCGTGACCGCCGGGCTGGACGACGCCGAGAAGGCCCGCATCCAGCGCACCGTCGCGGTGATGAACGCTGTCTACGGTGCCCCCGACCGGGTGGAAGCCCTCGCCGCCGACCTGGTCGCGCACTGGCAGACCCGTTCCGAGCAGATGCGCAAGTACATCGGCGGGCCGGGCAAGGCGATGATCGTCTGCGCCACCCGGGACATCTGTGCCCGCCTCTACGACGAGATGATCGCGCTGCTGCCCCAGGGGTGGCACTCGGACGCCGACGATCTCGGCAAGATCAAGGTCATCTACACCGGCGGACCGGACGACGAGCCGCACATCCGCAAGCACGTCCGTCGGCCGTCACAGACCAAGGTGATCCGTGCTCGGGCGAAGAACCCCGACGACGAGCTGGAACTCATCATCGTCCAGTCGATGCTTCTCACCGGCTTCGACTCCCCGCCGCTACACACGCTCTATCTCGACAAGCCGATGCGTGGCGCGGCGTTGATGCAGGCGCTCGCCCGGGTCAACCGGACCTTCCGTGGCAAGGAGGACGGCCTTCTGGTCGGGTATGCCCCGATCACGCAGAGCCTGCACGAGGCGCTCGCCGAATACACCAAGAGCGACCAGGACACCAAGCCCGTCGGACGGGACACCGACGAGGCGGTCGCCAAGCTGCGTGACCTGCACGGCGTGCTCTGTGGCACGATCCTCGCCGGTTACGACTGGCGGGGCGTGCTGAGCTCCGGTGCGAAGAACGCCTTCATGAACGCAGCCTTCGGCACCATCGACTGCCTGCGCGACCCGAGTCTGCCGGAGAACCAGCCGGAGCCGGGCGAGCCGAACCTCGCCGAACGCTTCCGGCGGGCTGCCGCCAGCCTGGACCGGCTCTATGCGCTCTGCTCCAGCAGTGGCGACATCAACGAGCTGCGCGACGACATCGCGTTCTTCCAGGCCGTACGCGTCTGGATGGCCAAGTTTGACGTGGAGGACCGCCGCTCGCGCGGGCTGCCCATCCCGGCGGAGGTTGCGCTGTACCTGCGGCAACTGACCGCTGGCGTCATCGAGGCCGGCGGGGTCACCGACATCTACGCCGCCGCCGGCATTGACCGCCCGGACCTATCTCATCTGGACGAGGCGTACCTGGAGCGGCTGCGTGCCTCCAAGACCCCGAACCTGGCGATCGAGGCGCTCCGGCGAGCCATCGAAATGACGATGCGCAAGGTGACCAGGCACAACATCGTCCGGCAGGAGGCATTCTCCGCACGGCTGTTGGAGCTGATGCGCCGCTACACCAATCAGAACCTGACCTCGGCCGAGATCATTGCGCAGTTGGTTGCGATGGCCAAGGAAGTGAGCGCCGAGGCCGAGCGGGGTCAGCAGTTCAGCCCCGCGCTCACCGACGACGAGTTGGCCTTCTACGACGCGGTCGCGGAGAGCGAGTCGGCCGTCGCGGTGATGGGGGAGGGCCAACTCGCCGCCATCGCACGCGATCTGGTCACGTCCGTCCGCCGGTCCATCACCATCGACTGGACCTCCCGCGACGACGTACGCGCTAAGCTCCGCTCCACCATCAAGCGTCTACTCGCCGTGCACGGCTACCCCCCGGACGCCGCAGAGGAAGCCATCCGGCGAGTGCTCCTGCAGACCGAAACCTTCGCCGAGGAGTGGTCGCCCGATGCAATCCGCCGAGACTGAGGTTCATTCAGCTGACACCGCTTCGACGTCCGGTGTGCCCTACCGGACCGCGTTCGAACTGTCGCTCGATTTCAACGAAGCGATAGCGAGAGTGAAGGAGCAGCTTCGGTCCTGGCTGCGCTTCAAGCAATACGACGTCGAGCAGTTCGATGCAGGGATACCGACTCTCGCACCTCAGGTAGTGCTGCTGCATGCTGCGACCCACGACGCATGCGGCTGGCAGCTACGAGAGACCCGGTCAGACAAGGTGACGTGGGTCAGCACAGTCGCGGTGGTGCGCAGCAAGTCGCAGCGGCGCAGTTGGTTCACGATCAACATTGAGCCCCTTGCCCCGCGCAACGTCTCCGTTGTCTCACCCCGTACCCCTCGGCTTGTCCGGCTGCTGTTGGACGCCGTGGACGCAATCGACGGTGAGGCCATCCTGCGCAGCGCGCCCATCGCCGTAAGTGCTTCAGACGTCGATGATTTGCTCGATATCGTCTGTATGGACGGCCGCCGACTGCCGGTCGTCATCGGTGCGGCGCCGAGCGACACCTCCTTCGAGAACTGGCGCCGTGACTCGGAACGCCTCATGGGGGAACTGGCAGGGCTCGCCAGCCTCTACATCCTCGACCCTGCTGCCGTTCAAGCATTCAACGAGGGCATAGGTGGTACCCATTGGATCGGTCCTGGCAGCGTTCGTACCTACCTGCCTGACGTCGATCCTGCCCTGGTGGAAGACAGCCTGCGGCACCGGGTGCTGAGCAGACGACGCATCGAAGCCGAGCCGCGTCGGGCCGCCCGAGTGCTGTCCGCGCTGCCACGCCAACTTGCGGCGAATTCACTGCCGCCAGTAGCGGTGAAGGGTCTTGAGCTCTCCCTACGGGACTTCACCCGCGGTGCCGGCGCTCGCAACGAGTACGACGACAGGTTGGCCGCTTTCGCAGACCAGGTGCAGATTCTAAATGCACTGCTGGAGACTGCTGACGACGCGGACAGAAGATCGAAGACGGTCATCAGTCGGCAACAGGATGAGCTGTTGGATCTAACTGCGGACCTTGAGTTCAGTCGTAATGAGATCGAAGCGCGAGATGCCACGATCCGTGCGCTGCGACAGCGACTCGCTGCCTTGAACCGACACGCAGAAGCATACGCGCCCGCCCAGATTCCCGACCCGTTGCCCACCTCGTTCGCCGAACTCCTCGATCGGCTTGACGCCATCTCTCCGTATCTCGAATTCACGGGCGACACGGGGCCGGCTCTCGACCTCGATGAGCACCCAGCCCACTCCAACTGGGCGCAGTTGGCGTGGCAGGCGATGTTGGCGCTCGCCGATTATGCCAAAGCCAAGCAGGGCGGGTGGTCCCGCGGCGATTTCAAGTTCTGGTGCGAGTCGCCGGCTGACGATGGCAGGGTGATCTCCGCCGGCAAGGTTGCCAGGGATGAGTCTCAGACAGTGCGGAATAACCGGAAGATGGCCTCCGAGCGGACACTGCCCGTCCCGCGGCAAGTTGATCCTCGGGAAGTTGTCTTCATGGGCACTCACATCAGGCTCGGCACGTCGGCGACGGTATCTCCGCGCCTTCACTTCTTCGACGCGTCCTCCGTTGACGGTAAGGTGTATGTCGGTTACATCGGCCGTCATCTTACAAACACGATGACGTCTTAGCTCTGCTCCACGATTCCTGCTCTCAAGCCAATGCCATAACGTGAGGGTTCGCGCCCGGTGATCGAACTTCAGATAGCCGAACTCTCTCGCGGGCAGTTTCGCCGTTATCCGCGTTGCTCGATACCAAACGTGGTTGCTGCTAGGAGAACCCCTGGCAGTATTTCCGCCATTACAGGAGCTATCGGGGTAGGCGTTGCGGTATCAGATCCACTTCGAGCAGGAACTGCCAGCCGATGCACTGTGTCGATTTCTCAATGAGGGCTACGGCACTCTCACCGGACGCCGCCTACGTGGGACGCGTCGAGGGTCGAGCAGTCGATGACCCTCGGCCGGTCGCCATGCTCAGCCCTCCCCTGGGGGATGATGTGTTCGGCTGGACCCTGGTCGGTGACAACGAGGTCGCCGACGCTACTGGTCAGGGTGAACGAGAGTTGGCGGTTACGTTGGCCCGAACCATCGGGGTGCGGCGTTGGTCGACGACGGAAGCATTTCCCCAGCCGGTGGCTGCTGGTCAGCACCGACGGCAGCAGTGCCGCGTCCTGATCGGCGAGGACGCAGCGGCCGACGGGAAGCTGCGGGTGGTGCACCTCTTGCACCGATAAATGGAGAGCGGCACCTCGCCGTCGGGCACCGCCGCCGGAGTGGGCTCGTGACTGGTGAGCGATTGAAGTAGGCGGCGCCCGCGCACGTGCCTGCACACCGTCGGCGAAGCCGACCTTCAGCTGGCGAGGCCCTCACGTTTGGCAGCCGCGATGAAGTCGGTCCATGCCTGGGCGGCGAAGGTGAGTAGCGGTCCCGTGGAATCCTTCGAGTCGCGGACAGCGACAGCGTCAGGGATGTTGGTGGCGACCTCGACGCAGTTGCCGCCGTTGTCGCCGCTGCGGGTGCTCTTGCGCCAGACGGCGCCGGTCAGGTCAGTCATGCCGCATCTCCCCGACGATTCGCTTGATCATGTCCCTTGAGTCTGCCTGACCGAGCGCGAGCGCATCCAGACCCTTCCAGACGTCTTCGTAGGCCCGAAGCTCGTCTGGCTTGTCGAGGTAGAGCGCCCCGGTCAGCGACTCGCTGTAGACGACCGACGGTTCCGGTGCAGCCCGGCCGCCCTTCGTGGCCGGGAAGTCCAGGAGCACGAAGGATCCTGCGACCGCACCGGGATGTGGCCCTGCCGCGAGCGGCACAATACGAACCGACACGTTGGGCAGTTCCGATGCTTCGAGGAGACGAACGAGCTGTTCACTCATCACGGTCGGGCCGCCGACGACACGGCGTAGCACCGCTTCCGAGAGAACGGCGTCCAGGTGCGGCGGCTGTGGAAGCCGACGGGTGAGCAGGGTCTGACGCTGCAGCCGCACCTCAACCGCCCGTTCGCGCTCCTCGATGCTCAACCGGCTCGTGGGTCGGAAGAGACCGAGTGCGTAGGCGCGGGTCTGGAGCAGTCCGGGGATCAAGTTCTCGCCGTACTCGCGGAGGTGGGCGGCGGCGGATTCCAGCCCCACGTACAGCTCGAACCAGTTCGGCACCGCGTCGCCGTACGCGTGCCACCAGCCCTTCGACTTCGTCTCGGCGGCCAGGCCGCGCATCGCCTCGGTCATCTCGGGTGACACCCCGTACAGCTCGCACATGGCCTTGACGTCGAGCACCCGGACCGAGCCCTGGCCGCATTCGAGGCGCCAGATCTTCTGCCGGCTGTATTCGAGGGCTTCGGCGGCGGCGTCGAGTGTCACGCCGGCCTCGTTGCGGAACTGCCGAAGCAGCCGGCCGAGTTGCCGGCGCGGCACGGTCGATCCGATGTCGTCGGGCATCCGCACACTCCCTGGTTCCATCACGCAACACTGCGTGACCTGCTGCTGCAACTCCTACGGGTTTCAGCAAAGAAAGTCAATGCACAACGGCGAAATTGCGGTCTGGAACGTTGCGCTTTGGCTGCGGACTGTCGCAGGCTGATCACAGCACGGCGGCCGTCGGTCCCCCCGAACGGTCGCCGTGCTTCCCCGACACCCTCGCCCCTGCGTACCAGGAAGGCAGGCAGACATGAGTGCCAGAAACCAGCGACCAGAGCCGGCGAGCGGTGGTACGACGTACCGCTCCGGCGCGTACACCAGTCTGCTGCCGTGGCAGGTGCGTGAGCGCCGCTTCGCGCCGACCGGGCTCGGGCGTCGCGGTCTGAACCCCGACGACGTGTACGCCTTCCTCGACCGGGTCGCCGTCGACATGGCTGCCGTCTACGCCGCTCTCGCCGAGAGTCGCCTCGAAACCGCCCGGATCAAGCACGCGCTGCGTCGCTGGCAGACCGACCACGCCCGCGCTCGCAACGACCGGGACCACAATCGATGAGCCAGCGGTACGTCATCCACCTGCCCGTCGTCGCTGCGGACCTGCCCGCCGCGCAGCGCCTGGCCCGGGTGGTCGGCCACTGGATGCTGGTGCTGCCGATGGCGGACCCGGGGGAGACCACGGTCTCCGAAGAGGACGCGCAGTTTCTGCGCCACCGGGTCTTCTGCGACAGGCTGATGCCTGGCGGCCGGCGCTGTCTGCTCCGCGATGGCCACGACGGCGGCTGTTCCCGCCGCCTGCGAAGGTGAGGGTCACCCGCCCACGCCGTCGCGCAGGTGCCGCAGGCGGTGGGCCGTTAGGCCAGCGGGCTGAAGCTGCGCCCGTCGAGCACGTTGATGAGCTCGTCGTCGCGGGTCACCTCGTAGCCGCGTCGGCGCAGCTCCGCCACCAGCTCGGCCTCTTGATCAAGGGGAATGTTGAGGTAGTCGCCGTTGTGCGCGGTGAACTCGCGCTTCCCGAACTGGGCCTGCACGTCTACGGGAAGCAGTTCGAGCCCTCGCTCGGTGACCATCGGGGGCCAGTCGCCCTCTACGACCGAGCTCACCTCGTTGAGCGTGAAGGGCTTGCCGTCGGCGTACTCTCCGTCCGGCTCGTAGCAGTCCGCGCCGGCGGGGTTCCAGAGGTGAGTCATCTGGACCTTCCGGGCTTCGTCCCAGGTGCGGGCGGCGGCGAGCGCCTTGATTTCTCCGGCCTCCTCGGCTGCGGTGTTCGCGTCGGCGAAGGCGAGGCAGTCGTGCAACTGTGCGTGACCGTAGATCAGGTGCTGAGTGGCGGGGCGTGTTGTCGTCATGATCGACATCCTGCCAGAGAGGTACGACAGCCAAGATCGGATCTTGAAGCGCGTCTTCTGTGACCTGTGGGTGCCGGGCGTCCGGCGCTGCCTCCTCCGCGATGGTCACGGCGGCGACTGCTCTCGCCGCCTGTGTCGGTGACCGGGTCTGACCGAGGTCGCGCAGGAGCGCACTCTCGACGTGTTCCGGCATCACAAGAGCTACCGGGGGTATGAGGTGCAGTACCAGATCCACTTCGAGGCCGCGTTGCCCGCCGATACGCTGCGCCGGCACCTGCAACAGGATTACGGCATCGCCCCCGAGGCCGTGTATGTCGGTCGGATCGGGGACCGGGCGGTGGACGATCCCCGGCCGATGGCCATGTTCACCCCGCCCGACGAGGACGAGGAATTCGGCTGGATACTCACCGGCGACACCGAACTCGCCGACGCCACCGGATGCAACGAGCGGGATCTCGCCATCAGCCTCGCCCGTACCTTCGGGGTGCGGGCTCTTACCGACGACGGCAGTATCTATCCGGACCGGTGGCTGCTGGTCAGCGCCGATGGCAGCAGCGGACGGGTCATGACCGACGAGGACGCCGCCGCCGACGGAGACCTGCGGATCGTGTACGCGCTGGAGCCGATCTCCGGTGAACCGCAGCTCGCCGTGCTGCCACCGCCGGAGTGGGCGCGCGGCTAGCCTCCGCGCGCCGTCGGGGCGCGGAACCGGATGATTCGTCACCTCTATTGCCCGTAGGGCCGAGTGCCCGCGTGATCACGACGTCGCTAACCTCCGCAGCACGGAGGTGACGGGGATGGCCGTTCAGCGTTGGGATGCCCGGTTCGAGGGGGAGCAACTTGTCCTCCGGCGTTGGCGGTTGCTGCCGTGGCCGAAGGCCTACGGCAGGCGGATACCGCTGGCGGCGATCCGCGGTATCCGCTCGGCCACCGACGCAGACCGCGCGAAGCGACGCGCGCAACTCACCGTCCAGGACGCTTCGGCCCCCCACGCCGTCGAGGCAATTCCGGTCAGGTTTACCGCGGAGCAGTGGACGCTTGCCGGCTGGTTCCTTGAGGGGTGGCAGGAGGCCCGGATCCAACCGCCAGGCCCCGGTGCGGCGACACCGTCGGTCGGGGCGGCTCCGCCACGTCCGGCTGCCGAGGTCCCGGCGCGGTCGCGCGGAGAGGCGCGGCCGTCGGTCGCGTCGCAGGCCCACCTCTCGGCCAAGGCGGCCGCGCCCTCGCCGTCGTCCCAGCCCGCCACCCCTGTCATGCGGGTCGACGACGGCAAGCGGCAGGTGTGGTTGTGGCTCCAGAACGGGAAGGTTCAGGGCTCTCTCGTGCCGGTGGCTAATGCCCCGCGACGATTGCTGAGCCCCGCCGAAGTTGCCCATCTCCTGCTCGCTGACCTGTCCAGGACGATGCCGGCGATTCACGCGTTGACGGGCATCTCCGACAGACAACAGGCACTGGCTCAGCTACGGATCTGGCAGCGGTCGGAACCGGTCGTCGTCAACCTTCGTGCCTCCGACCTTGCGGGACGGCGGGTGACGGAGGCGCAGCAAAAACCGGGCCGGAGCAACCCCGACGGCACCGTACGCACCGTGTCCGGCGGACTTCCCAGTCTGAACAAGCGCAGGCGTTGAGCCCCTCGTCGCCCCAGTACCCGGCAACGGTGCAGGCCACCTCCCGAATCCGGGAGGTGGCCTGCGTGCCGCGTCAGACGCGACGAACTACCTGTTGATCAGCCCGCTCGGCAGGAGGAGAGGACGCCGATCACGCCCACCCCGGTCGGCTTGAGCGGCAGCCTCGTCGATGCCGCCGGGCAGCGCGGAACGGTGAGGTCGTAGACGCTCCGACCGAAGGTCGCCGCGGTGAGCTGCCGGCTCGGCTCGTGGTAGCGCAGGTACATGATGGGCGCCTGCGGCAGGTTGGTGCCCAGCGCCGCCCACTCGCCGCCGTTCCACGCCGACATGAAGACCCCGACGTCGGTGCCGACCAGCAGCAGGCCGTCGGCGGTCGCGACGATGGAGTTCACCGGGGCGTCCGGCAGGCCGCGGCCGATGTTGCTCCAGGTCCGGCCGCCGTCGCGGGTCATCATCACGTGCGACCGGTCGCTGCCGGACCGGAAGGCGGAGAAGGTGGCGTACGCGATGTTCTTGTCGGCGGGGTTGACCGCCACCCGGGTGACCCAGGTGCCGGGCAGCTGGCGGGGGGCGACCTGCTGCCAGTTCTGCCCGAGGTTGTCGGTCCACCACAGCTTTCCGTCGTCCGTGCCGACGTAGATCTTGTTGCCGTCGGTGGGCGCGGGGGCGACGGTGGTGATCGTGCCCCACGGGTAGCCGTTCGGGTCGTTGGGGCCGCCGCCGGTGAGGTCGGGGCTGATCGGCGTCCAGGTACGACCGTTGTCCGTCGAGCGGTTCAGGATGTTCCCGGCGTAGTACATGACGTTCGGGTCGCTCGGGTCGAACTGCAGCGGGGTCAGCCAGTTGCGGCGCTGCGAGGTCGTCTGGTTGGTGCCGATGGTCTGGCGGGGGGTGCCGCCGGAGTTCTCCGACCGGTAGCAGGAGCCGTACTGGCTGCACCCGAAGACGATGTTCGGGTACTCCGGGTGGATGATCACCTGGAGGCCGTCACCGCAGCCGATGGCGTTCCAGGGGCCCCCGACGCCGTTGTAGCCGCGGTTGCAGCCGTTGTCCTGCGCGCCACCGACCTTCAGCACCGGGTCGGTCTCCGCGACGTCCACGGTGTAGAACTGCGTGTAGGGCTCGTAGGTGGCCTTGACCCAGCCGCTCGCGCCGTTCGCCTCGGATCGGTAGAGGCCGCCGTCGTTGCCCAGGTAGACCCGACCGGGCACCTTCGGGTCCCAGCGCAGGATGTGCTGGTCGGCGTGGACGCCGCCCACGGACGAGAAGCTCTGCGCGCCGTTGGTCGAGCGCATGAGGTTCACGCCGGTGAGGAAGACGTGATCGGCGTTGTTCGGGTCGACGAAGAGCTTGCCGAACCACCAGCTGAACGTGGACTGCGATGCCTGACCGGCGGTGACCGGGGTCTGCGTCCAGGTGTCGCCGCCGTTGTCGGAGCGGTAGAAGGCGCGGAACGGGCCGAGCGCGGTGCCGACGTACGCGTACAGCCGCTGGGGGTTGTCCGGTGCGACAGCGATGCCCCAGCGACCCTGGTCGGCGTCGGTGGGCAGGCCGTTGGTCATCCGCGACCAGGTGCGGCCGGCGTCGTCGGAGCGCCAGAGGCTGGAGCCGAGCCCGCCGTAGGTGCGCTGGTGCGGTTCACGCAGGTGGTCCCACATCGCCGCGTACATCCGGCGCGGGTTGCTGGGGTCGATGATGACCTCGGTGGCGCCGGTGGTGGCGTTCGGCGGCGCGAGCACCTGCTTCCAACTGTTCCCACCGTTCTCGGAAAGGTAGACGCCGCGCTGGCCACCCGGTACGAAGAGGTTGCCGCTGGCGGCGGCGAAGATCCGGTCCTCGTTTGTCGGGTCGATGGCGAAGCGGCCGATGGCGTGGCTGTCCTTCAGGCCGACGTGCTGCCAGGTCTTACCCCGGTTCTTCGAGCGGTAGATGCCGTCACCGCCGAAGGTGATCGAGCCGCCACCGGGCTGGGCCTCGCCGGTCCCGGCGAAGAGGACGCCCTTGCTGGTCATCGCGACCGCGCCCATGCTCTGCGTACCGTCGTCCGGCCAGGCCGTCTCAAACGTGGCGCCGGCGTCGTCGGACTTCCAGATGCCGCCGGACGCGGCGGCGATGAAGATCTGGTCGGGGACCTGCGGGTCGACGGCGATGTCCACGACCCGGCCACCGATGTTGCTGGGGCCGAAGAAGCTCCACTTTCGCTCCGCCAGGTGGCGGTAGAGGAGGTTGGTGCGCAGGCTGAGACTGAGGGCCTCGCCGCGAGCCTTCACGTACTTGGCCGCCGAGAGTTCCCGGCTGCCGTCGCTCATCCGCTGAGCGGTCATCCATTCGTCGGGGACTTCCATCGGCCCGGTCGGCGAGTTGGTGGCTAACGACTCCTGGACCGGTCGGGGCACGGACGAGCCGGTCAGCGCGAGCGCGATGACCAGGCCCAGGCCTGTTGTCATTGCGAGCCCGCGGTACCTTCGGACGAGCGTGAGTCGCATGTAGTCTCCCTGTCGACGCGCCATGTGACCGCGAAAGCGATTCTGAGCGCACGCTAGACAGTGCATCGGTCGACGTCACTGCTCATCTGTCGCGACTCGTCGGGTCCGATTAGGACACCTGTCGAGCGGGTTCGATGATCAGTTGCTCTGGAACTCCGGGAGGCCGGCCTCATCCGAGTCCGGCCCGATCACCGCGGTCAGCGTCGTGCCGTCCGCGCAGAGCGCGGTGGCCCGCAGGTACGTCCGTCGTTCCTGCGCCCGCATCAGCACCTCGGCCTCGAACACCTCGTCCTCGGCGCGCAGCAGGTCGATGTCGCCACGGCTCTCGTAGTGGGCGCGGACGTCCAGCGGCGTCATCCGGATGGTGGCCGCGACCGTGGTGAGGGCACCCTGCTCGACCACCGAGGTGACCCGCGCGCCGTCCGGCAACAGCAGACCGGTGACCTTGCTGTCGACCTCGGCGTCGGCGTCCAGCGGCACCCGGTCGCAGCTGGGCAGGTTCGCGAGCATTCCCGGCCCCCGGCCGGTGGCCTGCCCGGAGGTGGTGCCGCCGCAGGCGGCGAGCAGCGGAACCATGGCCACGACGGCGATCATCCGGAGTCTCACCACAGCAGGATGGCACGCTCAGCGCAGGACCCGCCAGCGTCGCACGAGCAGCAGCAGCACGGTGATGATGACACCGGTGACCACCATGAGAACGCTTGTGATCATGGCTCCGTAGGCGAAACCGGAGAACTCGAAGACCTGGTCGAAGATGTAGACGGGCAGGTAGAGCGTGGCGTTGGCGGGTCTTCCGTCGGTGAGGACGTACGCGGGCACGAAGTTGACCTGCAGGGTGAGGATCGTGTCGCGGACGGCGAGCAGCAGCAGCACCGGCGCGAGCAGCGGCAGTGTGAGCCGGCGCAGTTGGCCGAACGGCCCGCAGCCCTCCAACGCGGCCGCCTCGTAAAGGCGACCGTCGAGCATCCGTCGGGCGGCGAGCACGACGATGAAACCCTCACCGATCGGGAATGCGAGCATCAGCGCCACGGCCAGCCGCGCGGAGCCGGGCTCCGCGAGCCAGTTCAGGCCCGGGTGGCCGAAGAGCCCGAGCAGTTGGTTGAGCGGGCCGTAGAGGGGGTTGAGCACCCACAGGAAGAGCACCGCGAGGGCCACGTCGGGCACGACGGTCGGCAGGTAGACCGCGACCCGGAACCAGCGGCCACCGGGGCGCGGCGCGGCCAACAGCAGGCCGAGTCCGATGGCGGCCAGCAGCCGCAGCGGTACGGCCAGCGCCAGGTGGATCGCGGAGGCGCGGACGCTGTCGACGAGGAAGTCGTCGGAGAGCAGGCGGCGTACGTTGTCCAGGCCCACGAACCGCGGATCCCGGGTCAGTCCGGTGTGGTCGGTGAACGCGTAGCCGAGGTTGAGCAGGGCGGGTAGCGCGATCAGCAGTACGACGGCCACCGCGTACGGCGCGAGGAACGCCCACGCGGTCAGCTGCCGGCGTACCCGACCGCTGCTCACCGGCGTCGCCCGGTGGCGGCGTCGAAGCGGTGGATCCGCCCAGGGTCGGCGAGTAGTCGTACCTGCTCGCCCGGCCCCACGCCGGGTCGGGGCCCGGTGCGGACGATCAGTCGGGTGCCGTCGCCGCAGCGGGTCAGCAGGACGGCCTCGCTGCCGAGCGCCTCCACCGCCTCGACTGTCGCCTCCACCGGTCCGTCGGGGTCGAGGCGCAGGTCCTCCGGGCGTACGCCGATGGTGGTGTCGGTGGCGCCGCCCAGGACGCCGCCGCCGGGCACCAGGTTCATGGGCGGGCTGCCCAGGAAGCCCGCGACGAAGGTGTCCGCGGGCTCGTCGTACACCTGTTGAGGTGGGCCGATCTGGCGGATCTGCCCGCGGTCCAGGACGACCACGCGGTCGCCGAGCGTCATGGCCTCGGCCTGGTCGTGGGTGACGTGGATGGTGGTGGTGCCCAGTTCACGGTGCAGGGTGAGCAGGTCGGCGCGGGTGGCGAAGCGCAACGGCGCGTCCAGGCTGGCCAGCGGCTCGTCGAGCAGGTAGACGGTCGGCTCGCGCAGCAGCGCGCGGGCGAGGGCGATGCGCTGGCGCTGCCCGCCGGAGGTCTCGTCGGGGTAGCGGTCGAGCAGGTCGGCGATGCCGAGCCGCTCGGCCGCCGCCCGGGCCCGCTCCTCGGCCTCCGCGCGCCGGACGCGGCGGACCCGTAGACCGAACAGCAGGTTGCCGCGGACGGTGAGGTGGGGATAGAGCGCGTAGTCCTGGAAGACCATCGCCACCGCGCGGCGGTGCGGTGGCACCTGGGCGACGTCCTGCCCGTCGACGACGACCCGGCCACCGTCCGGCCGGTCCAGCCCGGCGATCAGCCGCAGGATCGTCGACTTGCCGGAGCCGGACGGACCGACCAGGGTCACCATCTCACCGGCGTGTACCGCCAGGTCGACGCCGCCGAGGGCGACGACCTTCCCGTACGACTTGGTCAGCGATTCGAGCCGGATCACGCCCCGCTCAGCCACCGCCGCCCACCTGGAGTGCGAAGAGCGGCCGGAGCTTGTCCTCCAGTTGTCGCAAGCCCTTCTCGCGCTCGACCCGGCCGTAGAAGACCTCCTCGAGCAGGCCGCCTCCCTCGCGCTCCACACGCGACCAGGTGCCCGTGCGCGGGGTGGCGCGCAGGTGCGGCTCGGCGTCGAGGTAGACCCGCGACGACCGGGGAGGCTGCTGTGGGTCGAGGAAATCGGGGGAGTTGGCCACGTCGAGCCGGGACGGCACCGTACGGCCCGACTCGGCGAGGATCCGCTGGCCCTGCCCGCCCATCGCGAACTCGATGAACCGCCAGGCCCGGTCGTGGTCGCGCAGCCCGGCGCTCATGCAGTAGGCGTCGCTGTGCAGGATCGACGCGGGTACGCCTCCGGGCGCGATCGGCAGTGGCGCCGCGTCCCAGGTGAAGTTGTCGATGGCGCGCAGCGTCGGCACGGCGACCCGGCTGTTGAGGTACATGCCGAGTTTGCCGCGCATGAACCGGGCCTCGCTCGACTCGCTCTGCTCCTCGGCGTCCGGCGGCACGACGCCGTGCTTCAGTTGCAGGTCGAGGAACCAGTCGACGGCGGCGCGGCTGGCCGGGTTGCCGGTGAGGGTCAGGGTGGTCGGCTTGTCCGGGTTGTCGACCAGTTCGCCCCGGTTGGACCAGACGAACGGGGCGAGCCGCGGCAGGGACGGCTCCACGCCCGCGCCGTACGTGCCGTCGCCGGTCATGGCCTGCGCGGCGGACAGGAAGTCGTCCCACGTCCAGCCGGCCTTCGGCAGCGGCACACCGGCCCTCGCGAACAGGTCTGCGTTGTAGTAGACGACCAGGGAGGACATGTTCTGCGGCAGGCAGGTGAGGGTCTTGCCGTCGAACCGGAAGGCGTCCAGGGCCCGGGGCGAGAAGTCGCTCTCCTTCAGCGTCGTGCTGCGATCCAGGTACCCCTGCGCCGGTTCGATCGCCTGCTGGGCGGCGAACTGGCCGTAGCGGCGGTAGTTGAGCAGGAACACGTCCGGCGGCTGCCCACCCGCGAACGAGGTGGTCAGGCGGGCCATCAGGTCGTCCTGGGTGGCGACGGGGGAGAGGTTGACGGGCACGTCCGGGTGAGCCTTCTCGAACGCGGCCACCAGGCTGCGGTAGCCGGCGATCTCCTCGGCGTCGCCGAAGAGCACGACGGTGATCCCCTTCCGGTCGGCCGCGCGGTCGCCGGCGCCGCAGCCCGCCGCGTAGCCGAGCAGCAGCACGGCGGTGACCACTGCAATCCATTGTCGAGCGCGGAACGTGCTCACCTACGACCTCCAGATCTCAGTGCCGCCAGCGGATCGTCGTTGAGCAGGATCCGCTGAGCGAGCAGGAACACCACCACGCACGGTGCTGTGGCGACAACGCAGGCGGCCATCAGCAGCGGCCAGTCCGTCGGGTTCAGCAGCCGTAGGAACTGCAGGCCGAGTGGGTACGTGTAGCGGTCACCGCTCTGTAGGTAGAGCAGCGGATCGATCAGGTTGGACCAGTGCAGCGTGAAGGCGAGCACGCCGACGGCCAGCGTCGCCGGGCGCACCTGCGGCAGCGCCACCCGGAGCCAGATCGTCAACCACCCGGCGCCCTCCAACCGGGCCGCCCCGAGCTGGGTGTCCGGCACCCCACCGAAGCTCCAGGCGTAGAGCAGCACCAGGAAGGGGCTGCCGGCGAGCAGCGCCGGGGCCAGCAGCGGGACGTACGTGTCGACCACGCCGGCCAGCCGGAACAGCTCGAACCGGGTGGCCCACACCGCTGTGACCGGCACCATCAGCACCGCCAGCAGGCCCAGGACGGCGCGGCGTCGGGCCGCCGGCGTCAACAGCCGCAGCCCGAAGCCGGTCAGCGAGGCGACGACGACGGTCAGCGGCACGGCGACCGCTACGACCAGCGCCGAGTTGGCCAGGTACCGGAACAGCGGGATCAGCTCCGGCAACCGGGTGTACGCGGCAACGGTCGGGTCGGGCGGCAGCACTTCGAGGGTGCGGGGTGGCGGCAGACCGGCGGGCCGCAGCGAGCCGATCACCATGAACCACAGTGGCGCCGCGAAGAGCGCCGCGAACGCCGCCGGCACCAGGAACCGCCCGATGAACCGCGGGATCACGGCTGGGCCCGAGAACCGCACATCCCGCCCTTCCCGTCGCCCGGCAATCGGTGGGCGCGCTCGTCTCCGATGCCGCCGAGGCTCCGCCGGTGACTCTGGGTGACGGTCAGCTCGGCCGGCGGAGGTGGTGCGGCGAACCTATGGCCGGGCGGCCGGGACGTCATCGGCCACGTGTCGGAATCACCCGGCACCCGGTCCTACGTCTGTCGCATCTCGACAGACGTAGGACCGGCTGACGGCCACCTTCCGCATCTGTCTGATGATCAGTTGTGAATCCGTTTCTAGGGTGCGAGGCGACCGTCGCACCGCCGGCCCGACACCTCGCTCGGGACGACCGGGTCCACGGCTGGTGCCGGAGATGAGAAGGAGCACGATGCGAACTACTAAGAGCTGGTGGCGAACGTCAGTGGTGGTCGCTGCGACCATCGCTGTCGCCCTGCCGGCGGCAACCGCGACGGCGCATCCGACGAAGGACCGCACCAAGCCGGTCATCCAGGACGGTGTCACCCAGCCGGTGTTCGGCTATGCCGACGCGATCCGCGAGCGGGTCTTCGTCACCTCCGACGTCGACTCCGACGGCGACGGCGCCCGCGACATTGTTTCGATGGACATCATCCGGCCCAAGGCCAGCGCCAACGGCCTCAAGGTGCCGGTGATCATGGACGCCAGCCCCTACTACTCCACGGTGTGTCGGGGCAACGAGACCGAGTGCAAGCGCGACCTCGACGGCGACGGCCTCAACGACCAGTGGCCGCTGTTCTACGACAACTACTTCGTCCCGCGCGGCTACGCGGTGGTCCTGCTCGACATGATCGGCACCAACAACTCGACCGGCTGCCCGGTCACCGGTGGTCGGGCCGACAACATCAGCGCGCCGACCGCCATCGACTGGCTCAACGGCCGCCGGGCCGGCACCGACGCCTCCGGTAAGAAGGTCGTCGCCAACTGGCACAACGGCAAGACCGGCATGATCGGCAAGTCGTACGACGGCACCCTCGCCAACGCCGCCGCGGCCAGCGGCGTCAAGGGACTCTCCACCATCGTCCCGATCTCGGCGATCTCCAGCTGGTACGACTACTCGCGCAGCAACGGCCTGGTCACCCGGGCCAACAACTACTCCGGCAGCCTCGCCAACACGGTGACGAACCCGGAGCGGCGCTCGTACTGCGCGCCGGTGCGGACGCAACTCGGCGTGGACAGCGACGACACCACCGGCGACTACAGCCCGTTCTGGGCCGAGCGGGACTACGTGCCGAGCGCCGACAAGGTGCGCGCCAGCGTCTTCGTGGTCCACGGCATCAACGACAACAACGTCCGGGCCGACCACTTCAGCAAGTGGTGGGACGCGCTGGCCGAGGAGAACGTGCCGCGCAAGCTCTGGCTGACCGGCACCGGTCACATCGACCCGTTCGACTTCCGTCGCGGCGAGTGGGTGGACACCCTGCACCGTTGGTTCGACTTCTGGCTGTACGACGTGCGCAACGGCATCATGAACGAGCCGATGGCCGACATCGAGCGCGCCCCGGACGTCTGGGAGACCCACCGCAACTGGCCGGTTCCGGGAACCAAGAACACCGAGGTGGCACTGCGTCCGGGCGCCGACGGCGCTCCCGGTGAGCTCGCCGTCTCGACGCCGGGCAAGGGCCCGAAGGGCCCCAAGGCACCCCAGGAGACCCGAACCTTCCAGGACACTCCGACGATGAGCCAGGCCAACGCGATCCGGCACCCGTCGGAGCCGCAGGCCAACACCGACAACCGGCTGGTCTTCCTCTCCCAGCCGCTGAAGGCGCCGCTGCACATCTCCGGCTCGCCGATCGTCAAGATCAATGCGTCGGTGAACGGCGAGGACACCAGCTTCGCCGGCCTGCTCGTCGACTACGGCACGCAGCCCCGGTTCAGCACCGTCGGCGACGGCATCCGCACCCTGACCGAGGAGGACTGCTGGGGTGAGCAGGCCACCTTCGGTGGGTTCGGCGAGAACGCCTGCTACCGGCAGGCCGAGAAGACCATCGCCACCAGCCCGCAGGAGCTGGTGACCAAGGGGATCCTCGACGGCCTCAACCTGAAGTCGCTCTCGGTGTCGCGGCCGCTGGTGCCGGGCAAGAAGAACGCCGTCGAGGTGCCGCTGCTGGCCGAGGACTACGTGTTCGCGGCCGGCAACCAGATCGGCGTGGTGCTGCTCGGCTCGTACTCCGGCTACAGCAGCCGGGCCAAGCAGACCCGGGCCGAGATCACCGTGCACTTCGACCGCAGTGTGATCGAGCTGCCGATCGTCGGCGGCCGGCCCGCCGCCGTGCGGGCAGGTCTGTAGTAGGGACATCGGCGGGCGGGGCGGCACACGCCCCGCCCGCCGGCGTCACTCCGTCGGCTGGTAGGCCCCGGTCAGCCGGCTCAACTTCAGCGCGAGATGCAGGCAGAGCCGCTCGTTGCCGTCCTTGAGGTCGGTGTCGGCGAGATCCTCGATCCGCCGCAGCCGGTAATAGAGCGTCGTGCGGTGCAGCCGCAACTGCTCGGCCGTGGCGTGCGCGTTACCGGCCAGATCCAGATAACGCTCCAGGGTCTGCAGCAGCACCGGGTTCGTCTGATCCCTCAGCAGCCGCTGCAACCCGGGATGGACGTCGGCGATGTTCAGGTGCCGACTGTCCAATCGGGTCAACAGCCGGTAGATGCCCAGCCTCGGCCAGGACACCACCGGGCCGAGCGCCGGCATCCGGACACCCAGCCGGGCGGCCTGCAACGCCTCCTCGTACGACCCGACCGCCTCGGCGAGCCCCGGGCGCGTCTGCCCGATGCCCACCACGACGCGTTCCACCGTGCCGAGCCCGCGCGTGGCCTGGCGCAGGTTGTCGTCGAGCAGCTTCGCGGCGACCTCGGGGGAGAGTCGTCCGCCGCCCCGCCCTCCGCAGAGCAGCAGGACCGCGTGGTCGTCGCGGACGAGATGCAGGGCATCCCGGGTGCCGATCCACCGCCGGGTGGTCACCAGAGCCTGCTCCAGAGCCAGGCGGGTCACCTCGTCCGGCAGGTCGTCGGTCGACCCCACCAGTTGCGCCACGACTGCGGTGGCCGGGCCGTCCCCGGCGATCAGGCCCGCCTCGCGCAGGATCCGCACCGACTCGTCGCGCGTCGCCTCGCTGTCGGAGAGCAGCGTCCGCGCCGTCTCGGTCTCCCGCTGCGAGGCCAACTCGCCGAGCAGATTCGCCCGGTACATCGTCAGGGACAGCTCGCTCATCAGGCCGGAGGCGGCAATGTCCGCGTCGGCCATCGTGCCGTCCGGGTCGATGAACCAGACGAAGCCCAGCAGCAGGTCCCGGTGGCGGATCGGCACGCAGAACCGGGGCAACAGGCCGAGTTCCTGTGATGCCGGAGTGTGCACCGGCGTACGGGCGTGCATGACACCGACGTCCCGCAGCCAGGCCATGACCTCCGGGGTGCTCTGGCGGCGCAGGATCGACGCCTTTCGTACGCCGTCCATCAGTCCGGTGTGTTCGCTGTAGACCACCACCCGTTGGCGGCGGTCTTCGATCAGCGCCGGGCGGCCCGCGTACGCGGCGAGAGCGTCGACAAGGCGTTGCAGTTCCCCTTGCATGAGATCCTCCCGTCGCCTCCGCACTGGTCACCGCAGCAGCACCCCGAAGGGACTGCCCAGGTCTGCGGCGACTCGGTGTGCCCACCGTGCCACAAGACGATCATGCTGGCCGACGCGGACGTTCACAACGGTCTGTCGTGCCGTAGCTGGCCGTTTGTGCTGCGGATACCGCCCAGCTACCCGTCAAGATCGGCCGATCCCCGGACACACCGACACCGGCACTGTGGCCGAGGCAACACCGCGTTTGGACCACTGTGGACCCGCGCGAGCTGGGGGATAGGCGACCAGCTACCCTGTGCCTCCGTCATCGATGGAACGGGAACTGAGCGGCCCACCAACGGATCGATCCGAGGCCCGCCCACGGCCGGGGTCGATTCCACGCGGCTCGTCGGGGGATCGGTGCGGCGGCTTCGACGGGTTGCCTCCCCGGTCGAACCGCGTCAGCTCAGCTTGTGCTCGTCCAAGCCGGTGTTGAGGACCCAGGCCAGGGGCATGGTCGCGCGGGCGACGTACTTATCGCCTTCCAGGCGGTTCATTGTTACCGTCTGGGCCGAATCCTGGTCGACCACCCAGTATTGGGGAATCCCAGCGGCAGCGTATTCGCTGCGCTTGGTCACCGTGTCGATGCCTTCGGAGCCGGGTGAAACGATCTCGACCACAAGGAGTACGTCGGCCACCGGCAACCAGACACCGTCTGACTGAGCCTTGCTCCAGACGACAAGATCAGGAATGCGGCCGCCGACACCGCCGTCACGACCCGGGATGCGTAGCCCGACAGCTTGAGCAACGTGCTCTGCCGGAACGCCTCCCTGGGCTAGCCACACCATGAGCCGGGTTGCGATGATCGCGTGGCTGTATCCCGGTGGCGGCATGATCGAGACGACTCCCTCGGGACTCATTTCGTACCGGTGGTTCTCGTCCGCGGCCATCATCGCCGTCAAGTCGTCGAGCGTCACGACCGGGGGCATGTACCTGCCAACCGCCTCTGAGCTCATGGCCGCATCGTACCTGTTTACCGTCTGGCCCTGGCGCAGGTGGAGCACAGCAACGCCGACCAACAAATAGCCGATTCAGTGGTACCCGAGGATTCGCATCGCTTCCTCTCCGGCCAATTGGAGCCGATCCTCTCGGAGGTCTGGCACGCGATAATCGTGGCCGCGCACTGTCTCGAGGAATTCCGTGGGCAGGCGCACGTGGTACGTGGCGAAATAGAAGCGCAGATCGTCGCGCCACAACCATTCGCCGTCCGTCAGCACCGAAGCGCCTCCGACCAGGTGCCGGCCGCTACCAAACACGTCGACCTCCGCGCCCATGACGTCGATGAGGCCATGCCCCTGGCGGAGATAGCCTTCGACCAGCAAGGCGTCGGGGGTTGGCTCCGAGTCGGCGCGCGAGTGGATGCTTCCCACGTAGACGTCGGTCTGGTGGGGGTCCAGCTCCCGAAAGAACCCCACGGTCTTCATTGGTGCCCCCTTGCACGCGGTACGAAGACCTCCCAGGTGCCGCCGCTCTCGATGACTGGCGGCTGGGGTTCGGAAGCCCACCGTTGGGTACCCACCCGGGCCGTCGGCGCGAGCACGCTGACCCCGAGTTCGTCGGCGACCTGTTGACCGAGTGGCACAGCGTCGATGCCGGGGTTGACAGCGCCGGCGTAGCAGGAGACCAAACGGAGCGGGCCGCCGTCGTAGGCAGGGTGATCTGCGCCGGGTCGCCGGCGAGCCAGTCGAGGGCCTCGCTGAGTGGCTTGACGTGTTCGATGAGCCAGGCGATGCCGTACTGGAGGAGGGCGCCGACGGGGTCGGTGACGAGGGCGAGGGCGTCGAGGCCGGCGCTGACCACGCCGAGGCTGCCGTCGATCCAGCTGCCGTTGCGGACGCCGTGCGCGATGAGTTCGATGTCCTCGCAGATCCACACGCCCGCCCATGCGCTGGGCGGGGTGTCCGCTGCGGCGGCGACGAGCGGGTTGGCTGTCACCGGCGCTGCCGCACCCCGTCGAGCAGTTGCTTGGCGTGGGTGTCGGAGCGTCGGTAGCCGTCGGCGCTGGTCCGCAGCTTCCCGGCGGTGTCGCGTACCGAGCCGGCGGTGTCGCGTACCGAGCCGGCGGCGGCGCCGATGCCGTCGACCAGGGTCCGTTGCAGGCCGTCGAGCAGCATCGGCATCATTGCGCAGAGCTGCCCGTAGGCGTCGGTGCCCAACCGGACGTGCTGGCCGGCCCGCTGGGCGGTGTCGAGGCTGCCGGCGCAGCGGTCCAGGCGTGCGGCGTGGGCGGTCAGGTCGGCCGGGTCGACCTGGATGCCGTCACCGGCCGGCATCGTTGGACCCCGGGTCGCGGACCAACCGGCTGCGGTACGAGTCGATGACGGCCTGGGCGCTCGGGTCGTCGCCGAGGGCGTCCGTGGTCACGGCCGTGAGCTGCGTCAGCAGGTCTGTCTGCGCGGCGCGGGTGGTCGCCAGGATCTGCCGGGCGGTGCCTGCGGCCGGTTGGTTCCGGACGCGTTCGTCGAGCCGCAGGTCGATCAGGAGGCCAGCCGAGTCGACATTGACCTCGATCGTCCGGTCGGGGCTGCAGGCGGTGCCGGTCAGAGCCTGCACCCTCGCCGCCAGCGTCCTCGCCCGCTCCGCCCGTTCGGTGAGCGACGACTCCCACTCGTCGAGCCGGCGTCCCGCCGCGTCGAGCGCCGCGTCGTCCGCCCACATGCCGACCCTCCCCAGGGGACCACTGCCGGCGGCGGCCGGCGAGATCATCGGTACGCTATCAACCGGTGGCGCTCTGTGCGTGCCCTGATTGTCGCGCCGAGCGGGAGGGACGCGAACACCCAGTCGCCCGAATCCGGGCCGGTTGACGATCAGTTCGGGGAGGATTGTCCCCGTGACGAGCAGCGACCCGCCCCGGGGATGGTCCGCACGGACCGCCTGGGAGGGCCGGATCAACGTCCCGCTGCGCGCCTTTCTGCAAACCGAGACCGGCGGCGCTCGGGTGGTGCTGGTTACCGCGGTGGCGGCCCTGGTGTGGGCCAACCTGCACGTGTCGTCGTACGAGTCGCTGTGGAGCACACCCTTCTCCGTTCAGTTCGGCGACTGGCGGGTGTCACACGACCTGCGATTCTGGATCAACAGCGGCCTCATGACGTTCTTCTTCCTGGTCGCCGGGTTGGAGCTGCGCCGGGAGTTCGACATCGGCGAGCTGCGGGAGCGCCGTCGGTTGGCGTTGCCGATGCTGGCCGGGATCGGCGGCATGCTCCTGCCGGTCGGCATCTATCTCGCGATCACCGCCGGGCACCCCAGCGCCGCGGGCTGGGGCGCGGTGATGGCCACGGACACGGCGCTCGCGCTCGGCGCGCTGGCCGTCTTCGGGCCGCGCTTCTCGGATCGGCTGCGAGGATTCCTGCTGACGGTCGCCGTCATCGACGACGTGGTCGCGATCGCGGTGCTGGCGATCGCGTACCCCCACCATCCGTCGCCGACGGCTCTGCTCGTGGCGGCGGGAATCTTCGGCGTGGTCCTGCTCGTCCGGGCGTGGGGCGTGCGGTTCGGACCGGTCTTCGCGCTGCTCGGGGTGGCGGCCTGGGTCGCGGTGTCGGAGTCCGGTGTCGACCCGGTCGTGGTGGGTCTGGTGATGGGGTTGCTGACCTACGCCTACGCCCCCGGCCGCACCGAGCTGGAACGGGCGAGCGACCAGTTCCGACTCTTCCGGGAACAGCCCACCCCGCAGCTCGCCCGGATCGCCCAGGCAGGGCTCACCTCGGCGTTGTCGCCGAACGAGCGGTTGCAGACGCTCTACCATCCGTTGGCGAGCTACGTTGTGGTGCCGCTCTTCGCGCTGGCCAACGTCGGGATCGTGATCGACGGCGAGCTTCTGGCCGGGGCCGTCACCTCACCGGTCACGCTCGGTGTCGTGGCGGCGTACATCGTCGGCAAGCCGGCCGGAATCGTGGTCACCTCGTGGCTGGTCACGCGGGTGAGTGGCGACCGGTTGCGGACGCCGGTCGGCTGGCTCGCCGTCGCCGGGGTGGGCACGGTCTCCGGCATCGGGTTCACCGTCGCCCTGCTGATCGCCACCCACGCCCTGAGCGGCCCGGCCCTGGACGAGGCGAAGCTCGGCATCCTCGTCGCGACGGTCGGCGCCTCCGTCATCACCTGGCTGGTGTTCCGCTTCGCCGCCCGGCTCCCGCCGGCGCGGCGTGCACGGGCGCTGCTGGGCGTCGCCGAGGGGATCGTCGACCTGATGCATCCGGTCGACCCGGAGCGCGACCACATGCGCGGGCCGGGCGAGGCGCCGGTGACGGTCGTGGAGTACGGGGACTTCGAGTGCCCCTACTGCGGGCAGGCCGAACCGGTGGTGCGGGACCTGCTGGCCGCCTTCGCCAACGTCCGGTACGTCTGGCGGCACCTGCCGCTGACCGACGTCCACTCGCGTGCGCAGATCGCCGCCGAGGCGGCCGAGGCGGCGGGCGAGCAGGGCGCGTTCTGGGAGATGCACGACCTGCTTCTCGCGCACCAGGACGCACTCGACCCCCCTGACGTGCTCAGCTACGCCGACCAGCTCGGCCTGGACCTCGACCGGTTCCGTGCGCACATGGTCGAGCGGATGGGCGTCGATCGGATCGCCGAGGACGTCGACTCCGCCGACCTCAGCGGTGTCACAGGCACTCCGACCTTCTTCATCAATGGTCGGCGTCACCACGGCGCCTACGACATGGTCGCGCTCTCGGCGGCGGTGCAGGCGGCGTTCGCCAGCGCGGAGCTTCGCCCCGAGTACCACCGCCGGGATCCCGAGGGCTCCGAGGGGGACCGGGGAGCTGACCGCGAGGGCGAGTAGTCCGCCCCGCGACACGCGGGCCGCCGGTAGCGATCAGCCCGGCCAGACACGGCGCCGGCTGTGGACACGCATGCCGCGAAACAGGTGTGCGCTGGTGGGATGTGGTGGGCGGTGCCTTTGGAGCTGAATCGTTTGTGATATCGCCGGCCGGGCCGCGGGCCGCGGGCCGCGGGCTGCGGGCTCCGGCGGCCGCGTGCTCCGCACTGCGAACCGCAGGCGGCTCCAGCCAACAGATCTGAATCGCTTACGACATCAGCTCCAAAGGCAGCGCACACCCAACCCCAGCCCCTCGCCGCCCCGGGCGACAGCTGGGAGCGGTCGCTGCGGAACGTATTTGTGGAATCACGATCGACTCAAGCTCTTGACTCTCACGAAACGTGGGTCCACCATCTGACAACGTTGTCACCGACCACGTAGGCCACGCCTGACAGCGTTGTCATCTCTGGAGGCAAGATGTCCGACCCATCGCCCCTGTCGCGGCGTACCTTCCTCTCCGCCGGAGCCACGCTGCTGGCGTCGGTCGGGGTGACCGCGGTCCTACCGGACGCCGTCGCGGCCGCCGCTCCGGCGACTCCGCCGCCACCCGGCACCCCGGCGCCCACCGACCTTGCCCGGTACCGCCCGGTGGTGGCCTCCTCGACCGACTACGCGCCGACGCCGGCCTCCTTCGCCGTGGACGGTCTGCCGCAGGTCGGGGTACGGGGGAGTGGATGGCGGGCCGCCAACAGTGATCCACAGTGGATTTCGGTGGATCTGCAGGCTCCCTGTCGCATCGAGGCCGTGAACCTGGTCTTCGAGGCCACGCTCACCGACGGGCCGTTCGACGGCAACTACACCGACACCGACGGCGACGAGATCCTCTCCAGCGCGGCGACGGCGTACCGGATCGAGGTCTCCACCGACGGCCGTGACTGGCGGTCGGTGTACGAGACCACCGAGGGCCAGGGCGGCGTGCAGGCCATCAAGCTGTCGCAGCCGGTCACCGCGCGCTGGATCCGCATGACGGCCACGAAACGCTCGAACAGCAACCCGGTGGGCCTGAACGGGTTCCAGGTCTACGGCGTTCCTCTGGCGGGCCGGCCGAAGGCCGAGGGCTGGACCAGCTGGGAGGGCGGCAACACCGGCCCGGCACCCGAGCTGACGGTGGCCGCCGACGGTACGGTCGCGCTGGAGTCGGGCTGGTCGCTGACGATGGATGACTTCGCGGGTACCGCCGACGGCGCCGAACTCTCCCGCGCTGGCGTCGACGTCCGGTCCTGGTTGCCGGCCACCGTCCCCGGCACCGTGCTGGGAACGCTTGTCGACCAGGGCCACCTGCCCGACCCGGTGGCCGGCTTCAACAACCTGCGCATCCCGGAGGCGCTGTCCCGGCACACCTGGTGGTATCGGCGGGCGCTGCGCCTGCCGCGCGGTCTGGACACCTCGGCCGGTCGTCGAATCTGGCTCGAATTCGACGGCATCAACCACGAGGCCACCGCCTGGGTCAACGGCGTGCACGTCGGCAGCGTGAAGCACCCCTTCGCGCGGGCGGCCTTCGACATCACCGACGCCCTGGCCGGTCACCGGGGCGAGCACGTCCTCGCCGTCCGGGTCACCCCGATGCCGCACGCGGGCACGCCCGGCGACAAGGGCACCGACGGTCGTACCTTCCTCCAGTCGGCCCACCACTACCTCGACGCGCCGACCTACCTGGCTGTGTCCGGGTGGGACTGGATGCCCGCCGTCCGCGACCGGGTCACCGGCCTCTGGGACCACGTCCGGCTGCGCAGCACCGGCGCCGTGGTCGTCGGCGACCCCCACGTGCAGACCACGCTGCCCGACCTGCCGGACACCCGTACCGCCGAGGTCACCATCCGGGTCCCGGTGCGCAACGCGGCGGCCACCGCCACCACGGTCACCGTCCGCGCCGAGTTCGACAAGGTACGCGTCGAGTCCACGGTCACCGTTCCCGCCGGCGGCGACACGATCGTCACCTTCACGCCGGAGCGCTTCCGTGAGCTGCGCCTGCGCAACCCCCGGCTGTGGTGGCCCAACGGCTACGGCGAACCCCACCTGTACGACCTCACGCTCACCGCCACCGTCAAGCGTGCGGTCAGCGACAGGCGCCAGCTCCGGTTCGGCATTCGCGAGTTCGCCTACGACTGGCACCAGCCGATCGTGATCTCACCGCCCGGTAAGCCGCCGCTGGAGTTCGTCGACGGCGCCGCGACCCAGACCGTCACGTTCGCCCGGCAGCGCGCCCGGCACGTACGCATCCAGGCCGGCCAGCGCGCCACCGGGTGGGGCATCTCGATGTGGTCGCTGTCGGTCGCCGACGGCACCGGCCCGGATCTCGCCCTGCGCCGGGACGCCACCGCGTCGTCCTCGGAGAACGACGCCAACGGGCCCGACAAGGCTGTCGACGGCAACCCCGCGACCCGCTGGGCCTCACATGCCGAGGACAACCAGTCGATCCAGGTCGACCTCGGCGCGACGGTCGACGTCGACCGGGTCACCATCGTCTGGGAGCAGGCGTACGCGCTCGACTACCGCGTCCAGGTCTCCGTCGACGGCGACACCTGGAGCGACGTGGCGTCGGTCAGCAACGACACGCCGCTCGGCAGCCGCGCCACCCAGGTGGAGACGTTCACCGCCCAGACCGCCCAGCACCTGCGCATCCAGACCGGCTCGCGGGCGACGTCGTGGGGAGTGTCCATGTGGGCGCTCACCGTGCAGCGGCAGGCCGAGCCGGACGTCGACCTGGCCCTGCGCGCCACCGCCACCGCGTCGTCGTCCGACGGCGACTCGAACGGCCCGGACCGGGCCGTCGACGGCAACCCCCGCACCCGGTGGTCGTCGAAGTTCGAGGACAACCAGTGGATTCAGGTCGACCTCGGCAAGCCGGTCAGCTTCGACCAGGTCACGATCGTCTGGGAGCAGGCGTACGCCCGCGACTTCGTCATCCAGGTCTCGAACGACGGGCAGCGGTGGACCGACGTGAAGTCGGTCAGCAACAAGATCACTGAGCTGAAGATCAGCGTCAACGGCGTGCCGGTGTTCGCCCGGGGCGGCAACTGGGGCTGGGACGAACTGCTGCGCCGGGTGCTGCCCGACCGGCTGGCGGACACGGTCGAGATGCACCGCGACATGAACTTCACGATGATCCGCAACTGGCTCGGCAGCAGCAACCGCGAGGAGCTGTACCAGGCCTGCGACGAGCAGGGCATCCTGGTCTGGAACGACTTCTGGCAGGCCGGCGGGTTCCTGCCCAACCCGCCCGGCTACGTCGACATCGCCGCCGACACCATCCGGCGTTTCCGCCACCATCCGAGCATCGTGGTCTGGTGCGGCGCCAACGAGGGCGACCCGCCGCCGATCGTCGACGCCGGCCTCAAGGCGGCCGTCACCACGGAACACCCGGAGATTCTCTACATCCCCAACTCCGCCAGCGGCATCGTGAGCGGGCGCGGGCCTTACCACTGGGTCGACCCGACGACCTACACCGACGTGAAGATGTACGAGGCCGACTCCTTCGGCTTCCACACCGAGATCGGAATGCCGGTGGTGTCGGTGGTCGAGAGCATGCGCAACCTGGTCGGTGACGCGCCGGAGTGGCCGATCGGCGAGGTGTGGAACTACCACGACTGGTCGACCATCGGTAACCAGCGCGTCGGCACGTACCAGGCGGCGATCGACGCGCGGCTCGGCGAGTCCGTCTCCCTCGACGAGTTCGCCACGCGGGCGCAGTTCGTCAACTACGAGAGCCACCGCGCCATGTTCGAGGCGTGGAACGCCAACCTGTGGCAGGACGCCACCGGCCTGCTGCTGTGGATGTCGCACCCGGCGTGGCACAGCACGGTGTGGCAGACCTACGACTACGACCTCGACGTGAACGGCGCCTACTACGGCGCCCGCAAGGGTTGCGAACCGGTGCACGTCCAGGCCGACCCGGGCACCTGGCAGGTGCGGGTGGTCAACCACACCGCCGAGGCGCTGGGCGGCGTCACGGTCGCCGCCCGCCGCTACGACCTCAACGGCCGATCACTGGGTACGCCGCAGCGTCAGCGGGTGGACGTCGCCCGTTCGGCCACGACGCCGGTCTTCCCGCTCGCCGCGCCCGACGGTGGCGGGCTGCACCTGGTCCGGCTGGAGCTGCGGGACAGCCGCGACCGGCTGTTGGCGGACAACACCTACTGGCGGTACGACAACGCCGAGCAGATGCGGGTGCTCAACGACGTGCCGAGCACCCGACTGTCGACGTCGTCGAGCACGGTGCGCGTCGTGGACGGCCGGAACACGGTCACCACGACGGTCCGCAACCAGGGCCGCACGGTCGCGGCGCTGGTTCGGCTCGCCGTGCGCGACCAGCACGGTAAGCGGGTTCTCCCGGCCCGCTACGACGACAACTACTTCTGGCTCCTGCCGGGGGAGACCCGCGAGGTGCGGATCTCCTGGCCCGCGCGGGCCGGCCTCGCCCGTCAGGTGAAGGTGACGGCGCAGGCGTACAACTCGGCCGTCAGCTAGGAGTACGCGGTGGGGCTGGATCGTGCCACCTGATGCGGGCGTTTAAGGGCCGTAACCGCACCCTCCGTCAAGGTCAAGACCCATGCTGTACGCGGGGTCGGGCGCCGCGACGAGAGGGTGCGGGCGGTGCCTCGCGGCAGGTGTCGAGCCGGAGGGACTGATCATGTCCAACGCCAGCCAGGCGGACGGCGCGATGGCACGGCCCAGCTCCACCTCCGCTGCGGTGCGGGTCGCGTTCGCGTTCTGGATCACGCTCGTCGGCACCACCGTGCCGACCCCGCTCTACCCGCTCTACGAGATGGAGTTCGGCTTCTCGTCGTTGACCGTGACCGTGGTCTACGCGTTGTACGCGCTGGGGGTGGTCGTCGGGTTGCTGGTCTTCGGTCGGCTGTCCGACCAGATCGGCCGGCGCCCCGTCATCCTCGCCGCGCTGCTCCTCTCCGTGGCCGCGGACGCCGTGTTCCTGGGCGCCGTGGACCTGGCGATGATCATCGTGGGCCGGGTGATCGCCGGTCTCTCCGCCGCGCTGATCATCGGAGCGGCGACCGCCGCGCTGGCAGAGCTGATCGGCCCGCGGCATCCGAGGCGAGCCGCCACCGTGTCGATCTTCGCCAACCTGGGTGGTCTCGCCACCGGCACCCTGCTGGCCGGGGTCGTGTCGGATGTGGCGCCCGAGCCGCTCCGGCTGCCCTGGGCCATCGTGCTGGTCCTGGCGGTGGTCGCGATCCTGGCGCTGCGCGGCGTACCGGAGACGGTCCGGGAGCGCTCGCCGGTGATCCTGCGGATCCAGCGGCTGTACGTGCCGGCGAACATTCGCGGCGCCTTCGTCCGCTCCGCGATCACCGCTGGTGCGGGCTTCGCCGCGCTCGGGGTGCTCACGTCGGTGAGTGGGCTGTTCCTCGGGATGGTCCTGCGCGAGACGTCGCACACCCTCGCCGCGCTGGTGGTCTTCGTGGCCTTCGCCGGCGCCGCGTTCGGTCAGCTGTTGACCCGCGTCCTGTCCTCGCGCGCCGCGCTGGCCAGCGCCTGCGCCGGCCTGATCGTCGGGGCCGGCCTGCTCGCGTTCAGCATGTGGATGCCCGCGCTGGTGACGCTCGCCGCCAGCGCGGCGGTCATCGGGGTCGCGTCCGGGGTGGCGGTCGGTGACGGCATCGCGACGATCACGATGAAGACCGCGCCGCAGCACCAGGCCGCGGCGGTGTCGACCTTCTTCGCCATCCTGTTCGCCATGCTCGGCGTGCCCGCGGTCGGGGTCGGCCTGCTGATCCAGGTGGTCGGTCTGCGTCCGGCTGGCGGGATCTTCAGCGCGGTGGTGGCGGTGCTCGCACTCCTCGTCCTGCTCAGCCTTGTGCGCCGCGGTCCGGCCCAGCCCGCCGCAGCGCGATCCGCAGGTTGATCTGCCGGCTCACCTCCGGTTGGTCGGTCGGTGTGGTGGTCGGATCGCCCACGCGGACGCGCCCACACCGGGCGCGAAAGAGGCGTCGAGAGGCAGTCACGGAGGTCTTGCGGCAGTCATCGTATACAACATACGCTCCCCGAATCGCCCACTCGAGGAGCTCTCCATGACGAACCTCTCCGTCAGCGAAACGAGCCTGCCGCGCCGCCGCTTACTCCGGGTCGCGGTGGCGGCGGCCGCTGTCGTCTGCGCGGTCGCTGCCTGCTCACCGGTGTCGAACAGCGGGAGCGACGACCAGTCCGGCGGCGACCAGTCGACCGGCCAGGACTCCTTCGGTACGCCGGCCGACCCCGCCGCCGTCAAACAGGGCGGCAAGCTGGTCATCGCCCTCTCCGCCGAGCCCGACGCCCTGGACCCGACGCTGTCGCGCAGCCTCTACTCCCGCTACGTCTTCCAGGCGATGTGCCAGAAGCTCTACGACGTCAACGAGCAGGCGCAGGTCGTACCGCAGCTCGCGACAGCCCTGCCCACGACGAGCGGTGACGGCCGGACGGTGACCATCGCGCTGCGTCAGGGCGTGCGCTTCGCGGACGGCACGCCGTTCGACTCGGCCGCGGTGAAGGCCACCCTCCAGCGTCACCTCACCAACGACCGGTCGGCGCGCAAGAGCGAACTCGGTCCCATCGACGGCGTCGACACCCCGGACGCGCAGACCGTCGTCCTGCGGCTGAAGCAGCCGTTCGCGCCCCTGCTCGGCGCCCTCGCCGACCGGGCCGGCATGATCATGAGCGCCAAGGCGTTGCAGAGCCTCGGCGACGACTTCGCCTCGGCGCCGGTCTGCGTCGGTCCCTTCAAATTCGCCAAGCGGGTGCCGCAGAACTCGATCGACGTGGTGAGGGACCCGAACTTCTACGAGGCTGACAAGGTGCACCTCGACGCCATCTCGTGGCGCATCCTCAGCGACGCGAGCATCCGCGCCGCCAACCTGCGCTCCGGCGACGCCCAGGTCGCCGACAGCATCTCCACCCAGGACGTCGCCTCCCTGCGACAGGAATCCTCCGTGTCGGTCCTCCAGTCGCAGTCGCTGGGCTACCAGGGCCTCACCATCAACATCGGCAACGTCGACGGTGTCGGCACCGCGCCCAAGCCGATCAACCGCCCCCTCGCCCAGAACGCCAAGGTGCGGCAGGCCTTCGAGCACGCGATCGACCGCAAGGCCCTGGTCGACGCCGTCTTCAACGGCGTACACACCGCCGCCTGCTCGCCCATCTCGCCCGCCAGCCCGTTCTCGTCGCCGGAGGCGCAGACCTGCCCGGCGCACGACCCCGCCAAGGCGAAGCAGCTCCTCACCGAGGCGGGCGTGCAGATGCCGTACGAGATCACGATGCTCGCGTCGAACACACCCGACACGTTGCGCCTCGCGCAGGCGTTGCAGTCCATGCTCAAGGACGGTGGATTCGAGCTGAAGATCAACCCGGTGGAGTACTCGTCGCTCCTCGACGAGCAGGACCGTGGCAACTTCGAACTGTTGCAGCTCGGCTGGAGTGGGCGCATCGACCCGGACGCCAACATCACGAACTTCGTCGGCACCGGCGCCAGCCAGAACGTCTCCGGCTACAGCAACCCCCAGCTCGACACCCTGCTGACCCAGGCCCGCCAGGCCGGCGACGTCGAGGAGCGCAAGAAGCTGTACGGGCAGGCGGTCACCCTCCTCCAGCAGGACGACGCGCTGATCTACCTCTACCGGCAGCGGAACCTCACCGCCGTCAGCAAGCAGATCCAGGGTCTGCAGGTGTTCCCGGACGGCGTGATCCGCGCGGCCTTCGCCGGCTTCACCAAGTAGGTCGCCGTGGCCCGGTATCTCCTCACCCGCGCCTGGCAGTCGGCGCTGACCCTGCTGTTGTCGACGATCGTGGTGTTCTTCGGCGTCCGGGCGCTCCCCGGTGATCCGGCCCTCGCGCTGGCGGGGGAGGACCGGTCACCGGAGGCGCTGGAGGCCATCCGTCGCCACTACGGGCTGGACCAGCCGCTGCCCCTGCAGTTCACGCAGTACGTGGAACGCATGGCGCAGGGCGACTTCGGGGTGTCGATCCGGACCGGAACGCCTGTCTCGTCGATGCTGACGACAGCCCTGCCGGTCACCGTCGAACTCGCCGTCCTGGCGATCCTCATCGCCACGGCGCTCGGCGTCGGCGCCGGGGTGCTCGCGGCCGTACGCCGTGGGCGCCCGGCGGAGTGGGCGGCCAACGGCCTGGCCCTGATCGGCCTGTCGGTGCCGCACTTCTGGCTCGGGCTGCTCGCGATCCTCTACCTGTCCGTGGCGACCGGGCTGTTCCCCGCCTCCGGCTTCGTGCCGATCCTGGAGGATCCCGTGGACAACCTGCACCACATCGTCCTGCCGGCGGTGATCCTCGGGACCGGCCTCGCCGCCATCATCATGCGGCAGACCCGGTCGGCGATGCTGGACTCGCTCTCCTCGGACTATGTGCGGACGGCGAAGGCGAAGGGCCTGCGACCTCGTGCCGTCATCACCCGGCACGCCCTGCGCAACAGCCTCATCGTGGTGGTGACCGTCGTGGGTCTGCAACTCGGAGGTCTGATCTCGGGAGCGGTCGTCACCGAGCAGATCTTCGGGCTGCCGGGCTTCGGCAAGATGACGATCGACGCGGTGTTCCAACGGGACTACCCGGTGATCCAGGCCGTCGTCCTGCTCACCGCGACGGCCTACATCGTGATCAACTTCTTCGTGGACCTGCTCTACTCGGTCATCGATCCACGGATCCGGGTGACGGGAGATCCGGCATGACCGTCCTCACCGTACCGATGGCGGAGACCGCCGTCAGCGTCACCCGGCGCGCCCGCGTGCTGCGCCGGTTGCGCCGCAATCCGCTCGCTGTCGTGAGCTTCGTCGTGCTCGCGCTCGCGGCCATCATCGCGCTGCTCTCGCCGTGGATCGCGCCGTACTCCGTCGACCAGACCGACTTCGCCCGTACGTTCGCACCTCCCGGCACCCCCGGGCACGTGCTCGGCACCGACGACCTCGGTCGCGACGTCCTCTCCCGCATCATGCTCGGCGCGCGGGCGTCGTTGCAGGTGGGGCTCCTGGCGGTGGCCACCTCCCTGGTCATCGGGGTGCCGCTCGGCCTCGCGGCCGGCTACTTCCGCGCCTGGGACGCCGTGATCTCGCGCTTCACCGACCTGCTGCTCGCGTTTCCGTTCCTGATCATGGCGGTGGGGCTGGCGGCCATTCGGGGGGCCAGCCTCGGCAACGCCGCGGTGGCCATCGGCATCGCCCAGATCCCCGGGGTGATCCGGGTCGTCCGCTCGGACACGCTGCGCCTCAAGTCGCTGGACTTCGTCGCGGCGGCCGTCGTGGACGGGGCGAGTGACCTGTGGGTGCTGGCCCGGCACATCCTGCCGAACGCGACGTCGGTGATCCTGGTGCAGGCCACTGTCGCGATCCCGGCCGCGATCCTCGGCGAGGCCGTGCTGTCGTTCCTCGGCCTCGGCATCCAACCCCCGGCGCCCAGTCTGGGCACCATGCTGGCCACCGCCCAGCAGTTCGCCGCCCGAGCGCCGTGGGCGGCGGTCCTCCCCGGTGTCGTGATCATGGGTCTCGCGCTGGCGTTCAACGTCTTCGGCGATGCCCTCCGCGACGCCCTCGACCCGAAGGGAGACCGACGATGACCACGGCCACCGCAGGCGCCACGGCCACGGCGGGCACTACCGCGCCCGTCCTGGCGATACGCGACCTCTCGGTGTCGTTCCCCACCGAGACCGGCACCGTGTCGGCGGTCGACGGCGTCAGTCTGGATCTCGCACCCGGGGAGATCGTCGGGATGGTGGGCGAGTCGGGGTGCGGCAAGAGCGTCACCGCGATGAGCATCGCCGGTCTGCTGCCCGGCAGTGCCCGGATCACCGGCTCCGTACGCCTCGACGGCACCGAACTGGTCGGCGCCCGTGAGTCGGCGCTGCGCCGGGTACGCGGCCAGGAGATCGCCTACATCTTCCAGGAGCCGATGACGTCCTTGAACCCGGTGCTCACCGTCGGGCGGCAGATCGGGGAGGTGCTCCAGGTCCACGAGCGGATGTCCCGGCGGGCGGCGCGGGCCCGTGCCGTCGAGCTGCTGACGCTCGTCGGGATCCCGTCCGCGGCCCAACGGGTCGACACGTACCCGCACCAGCTCTCCGGGGGCATGCGCCAGCGCGTGATGATCGCGATGGCGGTGGCCTGTGGCCCGAAGGTGCTGGTGGCCGACGAGCCGACCACGGCGCTGGACGTCACCGTCCAGGCCGGCATCCTCCAGGTGCTGCGGGACCTGCGGGACCGGCTCGGCACCAGCGTCCTCATCATCACGCACGACCTCGGCGTGATCGCCGACATCGCCGACCGGGTCGTCGTCATGTACGCGGGACGGGTGGTGGAGCGGGCACCGGTCAACGACCTGTTCGCGTACCCGCGCCACCGTTACACCGCCGGGCTGCTGTCGGCGTCACCGCAGCCGGGCCGGCACGCCGGCACGGACCGGCTGACGGAGATCCCCGGGCTGGTGCCCGTCCTGTCGACCCAGCCCGACGCGTGCACGTTCGCGGACCGCTGCCCGGCCGCCGACGAGCGGTGCCGGGACGCCGCCCCGCCCCTGGCGGGGGTCGGCGGCACGCAGCACCTCGCGGCCTGTTGGCACCCCTGCACCATGGCACCTGAGGAGGCGAACCGATGACGCCGCAGCCGAACGCCCTGGAGATCGAGGATCTGGTGATGCACTTCGGCCCGGTCCGCGCCGTGGACGGGGTGTCCCTCACGATCCCGCGAGGCCGGGTCACGGCCCTGGTGGGGGAGAGCGGTTCCGGCAAGTCGACAGTGGGTCGATGCGTGGTGCGGCTCGTCGAGCCGACCGCGGGGACGGTCCGGATCGCCGGGACGGACGTCACCCACCTGTCCCGACGGCAGCTGCGCCCACACCGGAGCACGGTGTCGATCGTCTTCCAGGACCCGGCCGCGTCACTGGACCCGCGCATGCTGGTCGGCGAGATCGTCGCCGAGCCGCTGCGGCTGGCCGGCAGGCGGCTCTCACGGCGTGACCGGGACGCCCGCGTCGCCCCGCAACTGGAGCGGGTCGGTCTGCGCGCCGAGGTGGCGCGTCGCTACCCCCACGAGCTGTCCGGCGGGCAACGCCAACGGGTCAGCATCGCCCGCGCGCTGATCTCCGATCCCATGCTGCTCATCGCCGACGAACCCACCAGCGCACTCGACGTGTCGGTGCAGGCGTCGGTGCTCAACCTCCTCGCCGACCTGCAACGCGACATCGGGTTCGCCTGCCTGTTCATCACCCACGACCTGTCCGCCGTCGAGTACCTGGCCGACGACATCGCCGTCATGTACCTGGGCCAACTCGTCGAGAAGGGCAGCCGCGAGCGGATCTTCGCCCGGCCCGCGCACCCGTACACGCAGGCACTGCTGTCCGCCGCTCCGGTGGCCGACCCGGTGCGCCAACGGCAGCGGCAGCCGGTGCTGCTCGGCGACGACCTGCCGTCCGCGCTCGACCCGCCGTCCGGCTGCCGGTTCCGCACCCGGTGCCCGCTCGCGTTCGACAGGTGCGCGACGGAGGTTCCGGCGCAGACGGCGATCGGCGACGGCATGGCCGCGTGTCACCTGGTCCAACCGGACGGCACCGGCCCCGACGTACGCACCGCAGACCCCAGTGAGGTGTTGTCATGACGTTCACCACCCGACCGACCCTCCAGGGCACCTTCGGCATGGTGTCCTCGACGCACTGGCTCGCCAGCCAGGCGGCGATGGGCATCCTCGAACGCGGGGGCAACGCCTTCGACGCCGCAGTCACCGCCGGCTTCGTCCTGCACGTGGTCGAACCGCACCTGAACGGGCCGGGCGGTGAGGTGCCGGCCATCGTGGCCACCGCCGAGGACCCGCGGCCGAAGGTGCTGTGCGGGCAGGGGCCTGCGCCGGCCGGTGCCACCATCGCCCATTTCCGGTCCCTCGGGATGGACCTCATCCCCGGCGCGGGGCCGCTCGCGGCGGCCGTACCCGGTGCGGTGGACGCCTGGCTCCTGCTGCTGCGCGAGCACGGCACGCTCACCCTCGCCGAGGTGCTGGAGCCGGCGATCGGCTACGCCGGCGCCGGCCACCCGCTGCTGGGCCGGGTCGGTGACACCGTGGCGGCCGTGCGGTCGCTGTTCGAGGAGCACTGGCCGACCTCCGCCGCACTCTGGCTGCGCGGCGGCCGGCCGCCGGCCGCGGGGGAGATGGTCGCCAATCCGGCGTACGCGCACACCCTGCGACGGCTGGTCGAGGCGGGACAGGCCGCCGGCGCCGACCGGGAGGCGCAGATCGAGGCCGCCCGCCGGGCCTGGAGTACGGGCTTCGTCGCCGAGGCGATCGACAGGTTCAGCCGGCAGCCGTTCCAGGACTCCAGTGGACGACCGCACGCCGGGCTCGTCACCGGCGACGACCTGGCCGCGTACTCGGCGTCCTGGGAGGCGCCCGCCACCCTCGACTGGCACGGCTACTCGGTGGCGAAGACCGGGTTCTGGGGCCAGGGGCCGGTGCTGCTGGAGACGCTTGCCACCCTCGACGCGCTCGACGACCCCGGCGCGTACGACGCGGCGACGGCGGCCGGCATCCACGCTCAGGTCGAGGCGCTCAAGCTCTCCTTCGCCGACCGGGAGGCCTGGTACGGCGACGGCGACGTGCCCGCCAAGGCGTTGCTCTCCGCGGAGTACGCGCGGGAGCGGGCCGCCCTGATCGGTGACCGCGCGTCGGCGGAGCTGCGGCCGGGACGTCCCGACGGGGCGCAACCCCACCTGCCGGCCCACGTCCGGCCCGGTGCCGGGCGTCGCGCCGACCCGGCGGACCCGACGACGGGGGAGCCGACGGTGCAGTCCGACGGGGTGACCCGTGGCGACACCTGTCACGTGGACGTGGTCGACCGCTGGGGCAACATGATCTCGGCGACCCCCAGTGGTGGCTGGTTGCAGAGTTCGCCCACGATTCCGGAACTCGGCTTTCCGCTGGGCAGCAGGTTGCAGATGTTCTGGCTGGAGGAGGGTCTCGCCTCGTCGTTGGCGCCGGGCCGCCGACCGCGTACGACGTTGAGCCCGACCATGGTGCACCGCGACGGGGAGCCGGTGCTGGCGTGCGGCACACCCGGCGGCGACCAGCAGGACCAGTGGCAGTTGCCGTTCCTGCTGCGGCATCTCGTCGGCGGCCAGACCTTGCAGGAGGCCATCGACGCGCCCGCGTGGCACACGGTCAGCCTGCCGGGGTCGTTCTATCCACGGGACATGGAGCCCGGCGTCCTGGTGGTGGAGGACCGGCTCGACGAGGGGGTGCTGGCGGCCCTGCGGGCGTACGGGCACGAGGTGCGGGTCACCGACGGGTGGAGCCTCGGTCGGCTCTGCGCCGTGACCCGCGACCCGGGCACGGGTGTGCTGGCCGCCGGCGCGAACCCCCGGGGGATGCAGGGCTACGCGTGCGGCCGTTAGTGCGCCGCCACGTATCCGCCCTCGGCGTTCTCGAAGGCGGCGGCGGATGCCGCGGCGAGGTGGATGAGCGCGGCCTGCTCGGCGCGGTCACCGTCACCCGACTCGATGGCGTCGACGAGTTGGATGTGCTCGGCCCACGAGTGTGGTGCGCGTTCGGCCGCCCCGAGCCGGAACACCCACTGGACATGGAGGTAGAGCGACTTGGCGATCGACGACAGCCAGGGGTTTCCGCTGATCTGGAGGATGCGCAGGTGCAGTGTGCTGTTGAGCTCGGCGACCCGGGCCAGGTCCTGTCGCTGCGTCGCCTCGCGGCCCTGGTCGAGCAGGGCACGCAGGGCCGCCACGTCCGCCGGGGTGGCCCGCTCGGCGGCGAGCCGGGCGGCCAGCGACTCCAGGCGCTCGCGGACGGCGAACATGTCGGCGATGGTCCCGCTGCTCGGTGAGGCGACGACGGCTCCCCGGCGGGGGAGGATCACGACGAAGCCCTCCGCCTCGGCGACACGCAGCGCCTCCCGGACGGGGTTACGGGAGACGCCGAAGTCCTCGGCCAGCCGGTCCTCGGTGAGCCGTTCCCCGGGGAGGTAGTCGCCGTCGATGATGGCGGTCCGCAGGGCGGCGAGGACCTGATCGCGTAGCGGCAGGTGTTGCGCGCCGAGCTTGTCCCGCAGGTCTTCAGCCACCTGTTTGCCTCTCCGTGAACGTGTCCCGACCGAGTGTATACGAAGAACAATTTTGTGAGGTAGCCGACAGTGCCGAGCACAGCGCCCCGCGTCATCCGCCCCCGCGTCGCCGCTGCGGGGGACCAGCACCTCCTGCGGCGACGGCAGGCGCTCGTCGTCGTGCTCACCTTCCTGACCGGGTGTGCCGACGCCATCGGGTTCCTCTCCCTCGGAGGTGCCTTCGCCAGCGTCATGACCGGCAACATGGTCCTGGTCGGACTCTCGGCGGGCAGAGGCGACGCCGAGCTGGCCCTGACGTCGGCCTGCGCCATCCTCAGCTTCATCGTCGGCGTCCTCGCGGGCGCTCGCGTCGTCGGCTCGGCACAACCGGACGATCCGGTCTGGCCACGGCGGGTCACCTGGGCGCTGGTCCTGGAACTGCTGGTGTTCGTCGTGTTCCTCGTCGTCTGGGAGGTCAACCTCCCCGCTCACGACGAGCGCGTCCATCTCGCGCTGCTGATGCTGTCCGCGGTGGCGCTGGGCGTGCAGAGCAGTGCGATCCAACGGTTCGGCGTACCCGGTCTGTCGTCCACATACCTCACCGGCACCCTCACGAGCCTGATCGCCGGCGTCGCCGCACGTAGTCCGTGGCGCAGCCTGCGGCCCAAGGCCCACGTCCTGCTGGCCCTGATGACCGGCGCCGCGATCGGCGCCCTGGTCGCCCTGCACCTGCCGGTCGTCGCACCGGCGCTGCTGATCGTGCCGCTGGTGCTGGTCATCGCCGTGTCCTGGCGGATGCGGTCGTAGCTACCCGAAGCGCTGGATCCGGCCGCCCCGGCCGCCGTACGGCGCCCAGCCCCACTCGGTCAACGCCTGCGCGCCGCCGGTGGCGAACGACAGCCAGGCCGCGCGCAGCGGACCGCCGCGCGCGGCCACCTCGGCCCAGGTCTGCCCGGCGAGCATCGGCGCCCGCGCCCAGTCGGCCTCGTCACCGAAGAGCAGCGGAAGATCGCTGCAGTGGCAGGCGTGGTACGGCGACGTCGGGGCCGGCCCGTCGATGCGGTACGCGAAGACCTGCGCGCCCGCCTGCGCCAACTGCCTGCCGAACCGCAGGGTGGGCCGGGTGAAGACCGACCGGGTCCCCAGCCTGATCGCCCCGTTCTCCACGGCACGACCCACCAGCGGCACGCGCCGGGAGATCGGGCCACCGGCCAGGAAGTACGCGATCTCGCGGTGGGTGGTGCCCAGCACCACCTCAAGGCCCGGGGCACCCGACCGCCAGGCGGCCCGCCAACCTGCCACGTCCGGCAGGGGAGACACACCGGCCACCGGCTGGTAGGCCGGGGCGAGCCCGAACCGGCTGCGCCCGGCCACGTCGCGCTCGGCCAGCTGCTGCGCGGCGACGATCTCCGTGAGGGACGCCTCCCGTGGATCGCGCCCGAGCCGGGCGAGGAACCGGTCGGCGACCCGGCGGGCCGCGGCGTCGCCGGCCAGCCCGAGACCGAGCGGTGGACTCTGCAACACCGCCCGGCGGAACAGCGGTCGGGCCTGCTCCACCCCGAGCAGGCAGGCCACCGAGTGGGCGCCCGACGACTGCCCCACCACTGTCACGTTCGCCGGGTCGCCGCCCAGGTCGGCCGCGTTGTCGCGGACCCAGCGCAATGCCTCGATCTGGTCCAGCAGACCCAGGTTGCCCGGGGACACGCCCGGCGCCCGCAGGTAGCCGAGCGCCCCGAGCCGGTAGTTGACGCTCACCACGACTACGTCGCCCTCGCGGGCCAGCCGGTCGGTGCGGTAGCGGTCCCAGGATCCCGCGCCGGAACGGTACGAGCCGCCGTGCAGCCAGACAAGCACCGGCCGCGCGGCGCGGTCGGCCGCCGGGGTGACGACGGTCAGGTTCAGGCAGTCCTCCGACTGCACGCCCACCTCGCACCAGCCGCCGGCTGTCGTGGCCCGGGCCGGAGGTTGGGGGCTGACGGCACCATGCTCCCGCGCGTCGCGGACCCCCGACCACTGCCGCTCCGGCACCGGCGCCGCGAAACGCTCTGCGGTGGCGTACCGGACGCCCCGCAGGACCGTGAGCCCGTCCGCTCGCCGAGCGCGCAGCGTGCCCCCGCGTACGGTGACGAGCACGTCCGTTCCGGCCGCCGCCGCGTCCACGTCGCGTCGATCGGTCGGGACACTGCGGGTGACCGGCTCGGACGTCACCGCCAACCCCGCCGCTCGGACGACACTGCCACGACCCCGCCTCTCGTAGACGCCGCCACCGCTGGCGGACCGCGCGTTGGCGACCGGCCGAGTGGCGCGAGGGCCACCGTAATCCGCCGCCCGGACGCCCGGAGCGTGGCGTCGCCGCCACGAGACGCAGGTCATCCGGGCACGCCGACCGTCGAACCCTCAGCGGCTGCGCGCGAACAGGGCAAGGCGTACCCGATTGGGGCTGTCGGTCTTGGTCATGAGGCTCGTGACGTGGGTCTTGACCGTGGTGACGCCGATGTGCAGCCGTTCGGCGATCTCGGCGTTGGTCAGGCCCTCGGCGACCAGGGTGAGCACGTCCTGCTCGCGGGCGGTCAAGCCGCGCACCGGTCGCGGCGTCCCGGCGCGGGCGTGCACCGCGCGCTGGACGAGGCGTTGCAGCACCTCCGGGCTGAACGGGCTGTCGCCCGCGGCGGCCCGGCGGATGCCGTCCAGCAGTTCGGTCGGGGGCGCGTCCTTGAGTAGGAACCCGCAGGCGCCGGCGGTGAGGGCGGGGTAGAGATGGTCGTCGTCGCCGAACGTGGTCAGCACCAGCACGCGGGCGGCGGGCCGCTCGGCGAGGATGCGGGTGGTGGCGGTGATCCCGTCGACGCCCGGCATGCGCAGGTCCATGACGACGACGTCGGGGACGAGCCGCGCGGCGAGGGGGACCGCCTCCCGGCCGTTGTCGGCCTCGCCGACCACCTCGATGTCGGGCTGCGCCTCGCACAGCATGCGCAGGCCCGCGCGGATGAGGTGCTGGTCGTCGACCAGCAGGACGCGGATCATGCGGGCTCGGGCTCGGGCGCGGGTGACCCGGCCGGCGCCACCCGGGGCGGCGACACGACCGGCTTTCCGGCGGCGGAGGCGGCCCCGACGTGCGGGAGGACGGCGCGCACCCGCCATCCCGTATCGGTCGGCCCCACCTCCAGCCGGCCGCCGAGGACCTCGACACGTTCCCGCATGCCGGTGATGCCGTGCCCGCCGCCATCCGGCACCACCGCCGGCCGGCCGCCGCGCCCGCTGCCGCGCCCGTCGTCCGTGACCTCCCAGTGCACGGCCCCGTCCTGGACGGCGACGACCAGCTGCGCCAGCGCGGACGGGCCGGCGTGCCGGGCCACGTTGGTCAGCGCCTCCTGGGTCAGCCGCAGCACCGCCAGGCCCCGCACCGCGTCGAGCGAGCCGACAGCCGGGTCGATGTCGGCCTGCACGGTGATGCCGGCCCGGCGCGCACGGTCCACTGTCGCGCCGAGCGCCGCCGGGAGCGCCGAGGGCTCGATCGCGGTCAGCGCCGCGTCACCGCGTACCCCGTCGGGGTCGCGCAGCACCGCGACCAGCCGGCGCAGCTCCGACAGGGCGGCGCTGCCCGTGCCGTGCACGTCGTCGAACACCTCGTCCACCCGGGGGTCCAGGTCGGTGAGCACGTGCCGGGCCACGCCGACCCGCAGCACCATCGACGCCACGTGGTGCGCGACGACGTCGTGCAACTCGCGGGCGATGGCGCTGCGCTCGTCGGCGCGGGCCGCCCGGCCCTCCGACTCGCGTCGGCGCTGCTCGGCCACCGTCCGCTCGACGGCCTGCCGGCTGAGCTCCCGGTTGGTGCGGATGACCAGCCCGAGCAGCACCGGTACGCCGACTTCCAGGGCCAGCCCGACGACGCCGGACGCGACCTTGCCGGGCGGGTCGCCGATCGAGTCGGTCAGGTCGACCACGGCCAGCAGCGTGGCGGCCAGCCAGATGGTGCGGGCGCGACGTGCCCGCATGGTGACCTCGAGTAGCGCCCAGCTCGCGCCCACCTGGTTGATCATGATGTCGTCGACCAGGCAGATCGCGACCGCGAGCAGTGCCGTCTGCACCACCAGGTTGACCACCGGCCGACGATGCAGCAGCAGGGCCACCCCGAACGCGGCGACCGCGAGGATCCACTGTGTCCCCGTCGGCGGGTGGCCGGCCTGGGTGCCGAAGACCAGGTAGCCCACCCCGCTGAGGTCGAGCAGCACCGTCCGCACGAGCGTGTCCCGCGCGTCGAACAGTCGTCCCGCCCACCCCACCGGGTCAGCCTAGGTGCTGCGGCCCGGTGGCACGAGGGTCCTGCCAGCGGGTCCGCACCGCCAGATAGGCGGCCAGGCCGAGCGGTCCGAGCAGGATGGTCAGCACCAGCACCGGAGCCATGACCAGCGCCGGCACCCCCCGTTCCCGGCTGTCCAGCCACGCCCAGCGACCGACGAACAGATCGAACGCGATCATGTGCGCCCAGGCCGCCGCCGCGCCGTCGGAGGTGCCCAGCAGGTCGCGCACCCCCTCCAGGGTCGGTGCGGCCACGGCCGGCAGCACCTCGCCCACCGCCGGGACCACCAGCAGCCCGTAGATCACCACGACCGGCAGCACGATCAGCGGCGAACCGATGATCCGGGCGGTCCACGACCAGCGCGGCAGCAGGATCATCAGCGCCCAGAACGGCGCGGCAACCGCGAACGTCAGGGTGAACAGCGTCGCGGTCATGCGACCAACTCCAGTTCCGGTCGGCGTCGACGGGCCAGCACCAGTCTGGTGGCGATCGCGGTCGTGACCACCAGGGCCGCCACGGCGGCCACCGTGAGGGCGTCCGGGCGCAGCAGCGGCTGCCCGCGCAGGGCCTGCCAGGTCAACAACACCGTGAGTACGCCGTACGCCGCGCCCGCGACGACCAGCAGCCGGGCGCGGGTACGGTCGTCCAGTCGCGTGCCGAGGAACCGGGCCAGCAGGATCGCCAGGATCGGCAGCACCTGCAGGGCGTGCAGACCCATGAAGTGCCCGATCCGCAGGTCACCCCCGGTGGTGCTCCAGCCGACCAGCGGCAGCCCCGCACCGCCGTCGGCTACGCCCACGCTGTGTGCTCCGCTGATCCCCTCGATGCCCGGATCCTGGGTGGGCAGCGTCATCGGCACCGCCACCAGCATGCCTAGCAGCGACAGGCCGAGCCCCCAGCCGACGGCGGTCGCGGCGACCCGGTCGGCAATCCGCCGGATCAACACGACGATCCCGACGACGAGGTGCGCGGTGAACAGCACCATGATCGCCGCACCCATCGCCCCGAACAGGGCGGCGTTCAGCGGCGTCGTGTCGTTGAAGTGACTGGCCGTACCCCGGATCACCTGCGCGACGATGATCACCATCTCGATCACCGCCATCGCGACGATGACCGTGACGGCCCACTCCGCGATCCGGCTGCGGCGCGGCAGCAGGGAGAGCATCCAGGCCAGCGTCGTGCCGTACAGCACGAACGACATGGCGAACTTGAGCGGCTTGAGCCAGATCGGTGCCCCGGTGACGAGGCGGGGGTCGGCGAGGACGCCGATCGCGGAGACGACGGCGAGCACCGCCATCGCGGCGACGAAGAGCAGCATGGGGCGGTGCTGTGCCGCCCGGCGCAGAACAGTGGTCATGCCTGTAGATGCTTCTGGCGGGACCGGGCGACCGCGTCCGACCGGGAGCCCCGCCTGCGGCCTGCGGTCGGAGCGCCGCCTCCTCCCTGGGTAGGAGACGAAAGGCGCGCGACACCTCGTCGACGCTGGCACAATGGCCGGCCTGTCTACGGGATCGGAAGTGGCATGACGACCATCGAGGACCGCGTCCACCCCAACGAGACCACCGTTCCGCTGCTGCACTGTGTGTCGCCCGAGGAGACCCTGGCGTTCTGGCGCGCCCTCGGCTTCGACGTGACCTACGAGCAGACCCGGCCGTACGTGTACCTGGCCTTCGCGTGGAGCGGGTTCCAACTGCACTACGGCCCCACGCCCAAGGACCTGGACCCGACGAAGGAGACCACCGGCGGCTGTCTCGTGATGGTCGACGCGGTCGCGCCCTACCACGCGGCGTTCAGCGAGGCGATGCGCCGCGCCTACGGCAAGGTGCTGGTCAAGGGTCTGCCCCGGATGACCCGCTACCGTGCCGGGGCATCGCGGTTCACCGTCGTCGACCCGTCGGGAAACTCCATCGTCTTCATCCAGCGCGACGAGCCGCAGGATCTGGAGTACGGCGGGTCGAAGGAGTTACAAGGGCTGGCCCGGGTGCTCGACAACGCGCGGATCCTGCGCGAGTTCAAGATGGACGACCGGGCGGCCTACCGGGCGCTGGACTCGGGGATGCGACGGCGGGCCGAGGACGCGCCGGTGGTCGAGCAGGCGAAGGCGCTCGCCGGGCTGATCGAACTGTCAGTCGCGCTGGGCAAGACCGATCGGGTGCCCGAATGGGGAGCCCGTCTGCGCGAGCTCACGTTGACCGATCCGGAGCGCACGCAGGTCAGGAGCTACGTCGCCGACCCGGCCCTGCTCGAACCGTGGTGGCGGCCCGAGGCGACCTGATGCCCGACGACCGGCGGCCTGACCGGCGGGGGTCAGCCGCGTTTGGCGGGGACGTCTACTCTCGCCGCCATGGGAGCAATCAAGCCGTGGCACCTGGCAGTCCTGTCGATCTGTTGTCTCCTGCCGACGGCGGCGGCGGTCGTCGGGGGAGTCTGGGCACTTCGTCGACGTCGCACCCCCCGCTGAGGCCGCTCTGCGTCTCAGCGGGGCTGGAGCAGCCCGCGTTCGGCCATGAAGGCTCGCAACGTTTCGTCGTCCTCGGCCGACATCAGGCGGCGCGGGATCACGGTCGCCGGCATCCGGTCGACGAATACGATCCAGAACTCCGGGGTGTCCCTCACCTCGGCGACCCCGTCCCAGGCGATGCCGCCGGACTCCGAGCCGCTGCGCATCATGATGTTGTCGTCGGTGATGTCGTACGCGCCCTCGACGGCGTAGCCACCGGAGCGGCGCCGGGCGCGCCACCGCACCCACGGCGCGTACAGCATCGACAGCACGCCAGCCACGACAAGCGTTATGCACAGCGACGAGACCCGGTCGCCCCACGTGAACCCCCGCGAGACGACGAAGGCGATCACCCCGACCGCAGCCAGCACGGCACCGATGAGACTGAACCGGCGCAGTCGGACACTGCTGAGCGCGGCGGCCACGCGGCCCGGGTAGGCGGGATCGGCGGGGACGTCAAAACGAATGTGCACGCCAGAACGATAGTGCCCCCGCCCGCCCCGGGGTCGCGCCCCGCTGGCCACGCTCTTGATCTGAACCATGGTTGAGGTTCTACCGTCGTGTTCAACAGTCCACCACGGGAGGCAGATCTCATGACGATGCAGGAGTTGTCCGACGTCGAGCTCGCGGGCCAACCTGCGGCCTATTGGACAGGTGTCGCCTACGAGGCTCTCATCGCCTTTACCCGTGCCCGGCACGCCGAACACGGCTTCACGCAGCCTCAGTTCTGGCTGCTGCGCAACCTCTCCGCGAACGACCTTCTGCCGCAAGGTGGTGGGATGACCGTCCCCGAGCTCCGCCAGGCGATGAGCTCATATCTCAGGGCCGACGACGATCTGGACGCCGAAGCGGAGGTGCTGCTGGAGCGCGGGTGGCTGACTCGTGACGAGGAAGGAAGACTGCGGATCACCGAAGCGGGGGAAGGGGCTCGCGTCACCCTCAAACAGCACGCGCCGGCCATCCGAGCCCGCATCCACAAGGGCATCGATGACGCGGACTACGTGACGACCCTCAAGGTGCTCCAACAGATGATCCGGAACACCGGCGGCCCGGTGTAGTGACTTTCGGCGCGAGATTTCTCCGGCCCTCGTCGATTCGCGGGTCGCCCGTTCGACGTGTGGGTGCGAGGGTCGGGAGGTGACCCTGCCGGATGAGGAGAAACGCGATGTCGAAGTATATGCTGATCATGCGGGGCACCGATGAGACGAACGCGGCCATGATGGCGTCGATCGACGAGGCGATGGCCGCCACCGGCCGGTTCATCGAGGAGATGATCGAGGCCGGCGTTCTCCTCGCGGCCGAAGGGCTGGACGATCCGGGCCGGGGCGTCGTGGTCGACTTCAGCGGCGAGGCCCCGGTGGTCACCGACGGGCCGTACGGAGAGACCAAGGAACTGTTCGGGGGCTACTTCCTGCTCGATGTCGCATCGATTCAGGAGGCGGTCGAGTGGGCCAAGCGGGTCCCGGCGGTCCCCGGCTCCAAGATCGAGGTTCGTCGGGTGGCCGAGGCCGAAGAGGTCCCGCAGGGCAGCGAGAGCAACGGCCAGATCTGATGGGTACGGCCGACGTCGAGGCCGTCTGGCGGATCGAGTCAGCGCGGATCGTCGCCGCGCTGACCCGGTTCACCGGCGATTTCGGGCTGGCCGAGGACGCGGCCCAGGAGGCGGTGGCCGAGGCGCTGGTGTCGTGGCCGCTCGCCTCTCCGGCCAATCCGGCCGGCTGGCTGATGGCCACGGCTCGGCGGCGGGCGATCGACGCGATCCGCCGCCGTACCGCCCTCCAGGACCGGTACGCCCTGCTGGCGACCGACCCGACGGTCGACGAGGAGATCGATCCCGACAAGATCGACGACGATGTCCTGGCGCTGATGTTCGTCAGTTGCCACCCGGTGCTCTCCGCCGAGGCGCGGGTGGCGCTGACCCTGCGCGTGGTCGGCGGCCTCTCCAGCGAGGAGATCGCCCGCGCGTTCCTCGTGCCCGTGCCGACCGTGCAGGCCCGCATCACCCGGGCGAAGAAGACGATCGCGGCGGCCGGGGTGCCGTTCGAACTGCCGGCGGCCGGTGAGCGCCGCGCACGGCTGGGCGGTGTGCTCAGCGTCCTTTACGTGATCTTCACCGAAGGGTCGACGGCCACGTCGGGCGACCGGCTGCTGCGCCCCGACGTCGCGTACGAGGCGATCCGGCTGGCCCGCACGCTGGCCGCGCTGCAGCCGGACGAGCCCGAGGTGCACGGCCTGCTCGCGTTGTGCGAGCTGACGGCCGCGCGCTTCCCGGCCCGGACCGGCCACGACGGCTCACCGGTCCTGCTCGAGGACCAGGACCGGCGGCTGTGGGACGTGCCGGCGATCCGCCGTGGGCTCGCCGCGCTGGTCAGGGCATCGACTCGCGGCCTCGGCCCCTACGGTCTACAGGCCGCGATCGCCGCCGCCCACGCGTCGGCGCCCTCTGTCGAGGCGACCGAGTGGGATCGGATCGTGGCGCTCTACGAGGGGCTCGGCCGGGTCGCGCCGTCGCCGGTGGTCGAGCTCAACCGTGCCGTCGCCGTGGCCATGGCCTCGGGTCCGGCGCAAGCCCTGGCCATCGTGGACGAGCTGATCGCCTCGAACCGACTCCCCGGGTCGTACCTGGTTCCGACCGTACGCGGTGAGCTGCTGGCCCGGCTCGGCCGGCGTCAGGAGGCGCGTGCCGAGTTGGAGCTGGCGGCCAGGCTGTGCGCCAACCAGCGTGAGCGCTCAGTGCTGCTGCGCAAGGCAGCCGAGGTGGGCTGATGCGTGACTCGTCGGCACGAACGACGGTGCGGACGTCACGACGGGCAGATGACTCACGCTGACGGTGGGATGATGCGGCGGGCAATGATCGGGGTTCGTCTCGACGGAGAGCCGAACCACGCGATGGCGGGGAGGTGGGTGGCGCCGATGACCCCGACGCAACTGCGCGCATACGTCGCCGTGGTCCGGCTGGGGTCCGTCAAGCAGGCCGCCGCCGAGCTGGAGGTCTCCGAGTCGGCCGTGTCGCTGCACGTCGCACAGCTACGCAAGGAGTTCGGGGACAAGCTGTTCACCAAGACGGCGGCGGGGCTCGCGTTCACCCCCGGGGGGCTCCGGTTGGCCAGCCGCGCGGCGGAGCTGCTGGGTCTGCAGGACCGCACGATGCTTGAGGTGAGCGCCGCGAAACGCGGCCGGCGGCTGCTGCGGGTGGCCGCGTCCAGCCTGTTCGCCGAATTCGCCGCGCCGGGCCTGATCGAGCTGTTCGCGAAGCGGGCCGCCGACCTCGACGTCGAGCTGAGTGTGCGCAACCCGGGCTCGTTCGAGTCGCTGTTGCTGACCCGGGCCGCGGACATCGCGGTCGGCCCGCAGCCGCCGGTTGTCGACGAGGCGATCACCTGCCGGCCGATGATGAACTACCGTCTCGTGCTCGTCGTCGGCCCGGACCATCCGCTGGCCGGTGTGTCGGCCTCCCCGGGGCAGTTGCGGGAGCAGACCTGGTTGCTCGGGCCGTCGGCGGCTACCGACCTGGGCGCGGTTCCCGTGATGCTGCGCCGGCTGGCCGTGCCCGACGACCGGCAGCAGATCTTCCAGAGCCACGCGGCGGCGCTGGGGGAGGCCAAGCGGGGCAGGGGCGTCTCGCCGGCGCTCTCGTTCACCGTCGCACCGGACGTGCGCGACGGCCAACTCCAGCAGGTGGTGGGGCCACACGCGACCGTCGAGGCGGTGTGGCATTCACAGGTGCTGACCAGTCCGGGCCCGTTGTCGGCCGCCGCCGAGCTGTCGCGGTTCTCGTCGACACCCCGGGCGATTCAGGCGATGATGCGCGGCGCGGGCGTCAGCATCGGCCACTTCAAACCGTCGGTGCACGTGACGCTCTGGAGCTGACGGGCGGCGACCAGCAGGTCCTGGAACGTCCCGGCCGGCAGCAGCCGGTCGCAGTAGGGGAGCGCGGCGGCCATGCCCGCCGTGCGGGGGGCGAAGCCGGGGGCGCCGGCCCGGGGATTCAACCAGACGATCCGGTACGCGCGGCGGCGCAGCCGGGCCATCACGGCGGCGAGTTCGTCGGGCGGATCGCTGTCCCAGCCGTCCGAGCCGATCACCAGCACAGCCCCGCGGACGGCTTCCGCGCGCTGGGAGGTGAGCAGGGCACGCAGGTTCGTGGCGATCCGGGTGCCGCCATACCGGTCGGTCACCGCCGCGCTGGCCTGCGCGACCGCCTCCGCGGCCGAGTGGTGCCGCAGCACCACCGTGAGCCGGGTCAAGGTCGTCGCGAACGCGAACACCTCCGCCTCGGCGACCACCGCGAACGCCCGCATCAGATGCAGGTACGCGGTCGCCTGCGCCCGCATCGACTCGCTGACGTCGCAGAGCAGCACGACCCGGCGCGGTCGCCGTACCGCCCGTTCGCGGACGACCTCGACGGGTTCCCATCCGGTACGGCGGGCCCGGTTGATCGTGGACCGCAACGCGATCCGCCGTCCGGTCGGGCTGACGGCGTGCCGTCTCGTGCGGCGGGTCGGCCAGGCGACGACGGCCGCGCGCAGGGCGTCGCCGAGCATCGTGACCTGTGTGGCGTCGAGTTCGTCGAACGGCCTCTCGGCGAGCCCGGCGAGGGCGCTGGGGTGCCGCTCGGGCAGCCGCAGCGCGGTGTCCGACTCCGGCGACTGAGCGACGGCCGGCGGCAGCGTCGCCCACGGCAGGCCGCCGCCCGGACCATCCTCGGCCGTGGCGGTGGGCAGCGGCACGTGGACGTCGTCGCGGTCTCCTTCCGCCGGGGCCGCGGACCGGTTCGGTGGTGGCAGCGGCGGCGCGTCCGCGAACACCGCTGCGAAGACGCGGTCGAACGCGTCGAGGTCGGCGTGCCGCCGGACCAGGCTGATCCGGGCGGTCCAGTAGAGCGTGGACATCGAGTCGGGTGGGCTGGCGTCGAGGGCCCGGACGAAGCCGTCGACGTCGGTGAGCCCGGCCGGAACGCCGGCGCGCCGCAGACGGGCGGTGAACGCCACGGCGAACGCGGCCCGGTCGATCCCGCGCAGCAGGGCAGGGCTCACCGCCGCGCGACCAGCCAGGCGATCACCGCGCCGACCGCGACGAGGCCGACGATCGCGGGTACGAGCCGCTTGGTGATCGACCCGCCCGCGATGCCGAGCAGGTCGAGCGCCTCTGGCTCGGCCATCGGCGTGGTGCGCGGGCTGGCAGCCGACGATTCGGCGGTCGGCGGCTCGACGGGCTGCCTGGGGAGCGGCGACGGCTCGGCAGACGACGCGGTCAGCGGCGGCGGCTCGACCGGGGAGGGCGCGACGGCGGCGGTGGCGGGAGTGGTCGTGACCGCCGTGGCGGACGCGGCCGGAGACAGCTCGGGCGCGGGCGGAGTGGCGGACGCGGACGCGGCGGGATCGTCCCCGGTCCGCGCGGCCGGCACTGCCGTAGCGGCCGGCACTGCCGTAGCGTCGCCTTCGGCAGCCGGCGTCGACTGCTCGGCTGCCAGCTTCGCCTCCAGGTTGGCGACGAACTGGGCCAGCAGCTTGCCCGACACCTCCTTGATCAGGCCGCTGCCGAACTGGGCCAGCTTCCCCGAGATCTTCAGGTCGGTGTCGACCCTGACCAACGTCCGGTCGCCGTCCGGCCGGAGTTGGGCGGTGACCAGCGCGGAGGCGTTCCCCGCCGACCGGGCGTCGCGGCCCTTCGCGTCGATCACCCCGTGGTATGCGGCGTCGTCCTTTTCGACGAACTGCGCGGTGCCCGCGAACTCCGAGATGACCGGTCCGACCTTCACCTTCACCCTGCCCCGGTAGACGTCGCCGTCGACGCCGGTCAACTGGGCGCCCGGCAGGCACGGCGCGAGCCCCTCCAGGTCGGTGAGCACCGCCCAGGCCCGCTCGACGGGGACGGTGACCGCGAACTCGTTGGTGATCTTCATGGCTGACTCTCCTGGTAGGCGCCGAGCGCGGCGGCGACCACGGCGCGGTCGTCGGGGGTCTTGGCGATCGTGCCGATGGTGTGCGCGACGTCGTCGGCGGCCAGGTCGGCAGCGCCGAGCACGGACAGGGCGGCCACCCAGTCGATGGCCTCCGCCATCCCGGGCGCCTTCTCCAACTCCCGGCCGCGTACGCCGCCGACGAACTGCACTGCCGCTCGGATCAGCGGCTCGGTCGCGCCCGGTACGGCCCGGCGGACGATCTCCACGGCGCGAGACGGCTCGGGGAAGTCGATCCAGTGGTAGAGGCAGCGGCGGCGCAGCGCGTCGTGCAGTTCCCGGCTGCGGTTGGAGGTGAGCACCACGACGGGCGGCGTGCGGGCGGTGAACGTGCCGAGTTCGGGGATGGTGATGCCGGCCTCTCCGAGGAACTCGAACAGCAGCGCCTCGAACTCGTCGTCGGCGCGGTCGATCTCGTCGATCAGCAGCACCGGCGGGACCGGCCCTCGGTGGCGTACGGCGCGCAGGATCGGGCGTTCCTGAAGGAATTCGGCGCTGAACAGGTCCGCGTCGGTGAGTCGCGCCTGCTGAGCCTCGGCGAGCCGGATCGCCAGCAGTTGCCGCTGGTAGTTCCATTCGTAGAGCGCCTCGCCGGCGGTCAGCCCCTCGTAGCACTGCAACCGGATCAGCGGCGTCTCCAACGCCCTCGCCAGTGCCTTCGCGGCGGCGGTCTTGCCGACACCGGGCTCGCCCTCCAGCAGCAGGGGCCGACCGAGGCGCAACGCCAGGAACAGGGCCATCGCCATGCCGTCGTCGACCAGGTAGTCGACGGCGTCGAGGCGGTGCCGGACGGTCAGCGCGTCCCTCATGCCTCGCCCGCCAGCAGGCGCTCGTAGTCCGCCCGGGTGTCCACGTCCACGGGCACCGGCCCGTCGGCGGGCACCTCGGTCACCGGATGGCGGCCGGAGTGCAGCAGCTTCCATACGGCCTTGTCGCCGTGCAGGTCGTACAACTCGGGAATGACCTCGCGGCCGAAGCGGAACGGATGGCCCAACCCGTCGGCGTACCGGCAGACGGCCAGTGGGGTGGTCGCCGTGGCGACCCGGCGGACGTCGGCGGCGCGGACGCCGGGTTGGTCGCCGAGGAGCAGCACGAGCGCGTCGGCGCGCGGGTCCACCGCGCGGGCGGCGGTGCTGACCGACGACCCGCAACCGCTGCTGAACGCCGGGTTCTCGACGACCTGGCAGCCGGTGAGGTCCACCCGGTCGCGGACCGCGCCCGCCGCGCCGCCGAGGGTGACGAGCAGTTGGTCGAAGCCACACGAGCGGGCCAGGTCGAGGGTGGCGTCGAGCAGCGTCCGCCCCCGGTACGGCAGCAACTGCTTCGCCTCGCCGAGCCGCGTCGAGGCCCCCGCGGCGAGGACCAGGCCGGTCGTGAACACGGGCTACGCCGCCGTGTACGTCGCGAGGCAGCCGGCGCAGCAGAACCAGACGTCCTGCCCGTCGACCCGCGCGTACGGGGTGCCCGGCCCGACCAGCACGGTCATCCCACACACCGGGTCGACGGCCTGCTGTGGTCGGGTGACCGGCGCGCCGGTGGCCGGGGCCAGCCCGTCCACCCGGATCGCCCGAACCACCTCACCCATGATCGACAGCGCGATCTCCGCTGGCGTCCGCGCGCCGATGTCCAGCCCGGCCGGCGAGTGGACGCGGGACCGATCGGCGTCGGTCAACCCCAACTCGTCGAGTACGACCGCGCCGCGCTTGTGGCTGGCGACCAGCGCGACGTACCCGACGCCCGCGTCGAGCGCGGCCCGGATCGCCTCCTGCTCGCCCCTGCCCAGCCCGGCCACCACGACGGCCGTGCAGCCGGCGTAGTCGTCGGAGGTCACGACGTCGAAGTCGAGGAACGCGGCGAGGGTCGCCACCGCGGCGCTGATCGGCGTGTCGCCTACCACGCGCAGTGCCGGCGCGGGCAGCATCGGCCGGAGGAAGACCTCGATCGCGCCGCCGGAGTGGCACGGGTTGACCACCACCCGCGCCCCCGGAGTCTCCGGGAACGGGGCAGCTCCCTCCGGCAGCACCCGCAGCAGCAGGGCGGTGCCGTCGCGCAGTGCGTCCAGGGCCGCCGCCCGCACCGAACTCTCGGCGCACACCCCGCCCACGAAGCCCTCGATCGACCCGTCCGATCGGATCACCGCGTCGTCGCCCGGCCGGGCCGATGTCGGCTCCTGGGCGCGGACCACTGTGGCGTGCACGAACGGCTCCCGGGTGACTGTCAACTCCCGGGCGCGCTCCGCGATGGTGGTCATCCTCGGCCCTCTCAGATCGGCGGCCGGGCCTGGCCGCGCATCGCGTCCCAGACCCGCGACGGCGTCAGCGGCATGTCGGCGTGGCGTACGCCGAAGGGCTTCAGGGCGTCGATGACGGCGTTGACGATCGCTGGCGGCGAACCGACGGTGGCCGACTCGCCCACACCCTTCGCGCCGATCGGGTGGTGCGGCGACGGGGTGACGGTGAAGCCGGTCTCCCAGTCGGGCACCTCCAGCGACGTCGGGATCAGGTAGTCCATCAGGGACGCGCCGAGGCAGTTGCCGTCCTCGTCGAACGCGATCATCTCCATCAGGGCCATGCCGACCCCGTCGGTCAGCCCACCGTGCACCTGACCCTCGATGATCATCGGGTTGATCCGGGTGCCGCAGTCGTCGACCGCGATGAACCGCCGGACCGTGACCTGCGCGGTGCCGGGGTCGATGTCCACCACGCAGATGTACGCGCCGTGCGGGTACGTCAGGTTCGACGGGTTGTAGCAGATCTGCGCCTCCAACCCACCCTCGATGCCCTCGGGCAGGTCACCCGCGCCGTGTGCGCGCAGGGCGATGTCCTGGATCGTGACGGACCGCCCCGGGTCACCCGCGACGTGGAACGCGCCCTTCTCCCACTCCAGGTCCGCCACCGACACCTCAAGCATTCCGGAGGCGATGATCCGGGCCTTGTCGCGGACCTTGCGCGCCACCAGGGCCGCCGCCGCGCCCGAGACGGGTGTGGAACGGCTGCCGTACGTGCCGAGGCCGAACGGGGTGTTGTCGGTGTCGCCGTGCAGCACCTCGATGTCCGCCGGGGGGATCCCGATCTCCTCGGCGACGATCTGCGCGAACGTCGTCTCGTGCCCCTGGCCCTGGGACTGCACGCTGAGGCGTACCACGGCCTTTCCGGTCGGGTGGACACGCAGCTCGCAGCCGTCGGCCATGCCCAGCCCGAGAATGTCCATGTTCTTGCGCGGCCCGGCGCCGACGGCCTCGGTGAAGAACGCGATGCCGATGCCCATCAGCTCGCCCCGGGCCCGCTTCTCCGCCTGCTCGCGGCGCAACTCGTCGTAGCCGGCCATCTCCATCGCCAGCCGCATCGTCGGCTCGTAGTTGCCCGAGTCGTACACCCAGCCGGTCTTCGTCGTGTACGGGAACTGCTCCGGCTGGATGAAGTTCTTCAACCGCAGCTCGGCCGGGTCCATGCCCAACTCGTCGGCGAGGCAGTCGACGATCCGCTCGACCAGGTAGACCGCCTCGGTGATCCGGAACGAGCAGGCGTACGCGACGCCACCGGGGGCCTTGTTGGTGTAGACCGCCGTCATCGAGCAGTACGCGGCCTCGATGTCGTAGCTGCCGGTGAAGACCCCGAAGAAACCGGCCGGGTACTTCACCGGGGCGGCGGTGCCGTTGAACGCGCCGTGGTCGGCCAGCACGTTGGTGCGGATGCCGAGGATCCGACCGTCGCGGGTCGCCGCGATCTCGCCGCGCATGATGTAGTCGCGGGCGAAGCCGGTGCTGATCAGGTTCTCCGACCGGTCCTCCATCCACTTCACCGGCTTGCCGGTGACGATCGAGGCGACGATCGCGCAGACGTACCCGGGATAGATCGGCACCTTGTTGCCGAACCCGCCGCCGATGTCCGGCGAGATCACCTGGATCTTGTGCTCGGGCAGGCCCGCCACGATGGCGTAGAGGGTGCGGTGCGCGTGCGGGGCCTGGGTCGTCGACCAGAGCCGCAGCTTGCCGTCGACCGCGTCGTAGTCGGCGACCGCCCCGCACGTCTCCATCGGCGCCGGGTGCACCCGGGGGTAGACGAGGTCCTGGCTGACCACGACGTCGGCGCGGGCGAAGACCGCCTCGGTGGCCGCCCTGTCGCCGGTCTCCCAGTCGAAGCAGTGGTTGTTCGTCTTGCCGTCCAGGTCGTCGCGGATCAGCGGGGCGTCCGGCTCCAGCGCGCGACGCGCGTCGATCACCGGGTCGAGGACGTCGTACTCGACGTCGATCAGCTCCAGCGCGTCGCGGGCCGCGTACCGGTCGTCGGCCACCACGAAGGCGACCTCCTGGCCCTGGAAGCGCACCTTGTCGGTGGCGAGCACGGCCTGCACGTCGTTGGAGAGCGTCGGCATCCAGGCCAGGTTCTGCTCCGCCAGCATCGCCCCGGTCACCACCGCCCGCACCCCGGGCGACGCCTCGGCGGCGCTCGTGTCGATACTGACGATCCGGGCGTGCGCCACCGGCGACCGGAGGATCGCGAGGTGCAGCATGCCGGGCAGTTGGACGTCGTCGACGTACCGGCCGGGACCGCGCAGGAAGCGCGGGTCCTCCTTGCGCAGCATCCGGCCGTACCCGACGGGCTTCTGGTCGTTGTCGTGGAACGTGTCCACGCGCTCGTGCACGATGGTCATGCGACGGCCTCCGCGGGCTGGCCGGCGTTGTCGATCTCGCCGGCCTCGGGCGATTCGGTGGTCTCGGTGACCTCGGCCGCGGCCTGCGCCTCGGCGACGGCGGCCCAGCGCACCGAGCGGACGATTGTGGCGTAACCCGTGCAGCGGCAGATCTGACCCGAGATCGCCTCCCGGATCTCCGCCTCGCTCGGATCGGGGTTGCGGTCGAGCAGCGCCCGCGCGGTCATCATCATCCCCGGCGTGCAGAAACCGCACTGAAGGCCGTGGCACTGCATGAAGCCCTGCTGGATCGGGTCCAGCTCGGCACCCTTGGCGAGGCCCTCGACGGTACGCACCTGGTGGCCGCCGGCCATCGCCGCGAGCACCGTGCACGACTTCACCGGCTCGCCGTCCAACCAGACCACGCAGGTGCCGCAGTTGCTGGTGTCGCAGCCCCAGTGCGTGCCGGTCAGACCCAGCACGTCCCGCAGGAAGTGCACCAGCAGCAGCCGGGCCTCGATCTCCCGGGTGACCTCGACGTCGTTGACGGTCATGGTGACCTGCATGCTCAGCTCCTCGCCCGTTCGACGGCCCGGCGCAGGGTCCGCCTGGTCAGCTCGGCGGCCAGATGCCGCTTGTAGTCGGCACTGCCGCGCTGGTCGGTCACCGGGTCGCAGCTGCGCGCCGCGATCGCCCCGGCCTGCTCGTAGAGCCCCTCCGACGGTTCCTGCCCGCGCAGCGCCGCCGAGATCTCCGGAATGCCCGTCGTGTTGGGGCCGACCGCCGCGAGCCCGACCCGGGCGTCGACTATCTCGCCGCCGTCGAGCCACACCGCCGCGCCGGCCGACACCACGGCCCAGTCGCCGGCCCTGCGCTCCACCTTGGCGTACGCGCTGCCGCAACCGGGTCGCACCGGCAGCCGTACCTCGACGAGCATCTCGCCGTCGGCGACGGCCGTCTCGTACGGCCCGACGTGGAACTCCTCCATCGACACGACCCGCTCCGCGCCGCCCGGACCACGGATCACACACCGCGCGTCAAGCGTCGTGCAGACCGCCGAGAGATCCTCGGACGGGTCCGCCTGGCAGAGCGAGCCGCCCAGCGTGCCCCGGTTGCGCACCACCGGGTCGGCGATCACCCGCTCGGCGTCGGCGAAGATGGGGAACGCCGCCGCCAGCACGGGAGAGTCGAGCAGCTCCCGATGTCGGGTGAGCGCCCCGATGCGTACGTCGTCCGGGCCCGCCTCGATGTAGCCCAGCTCGGCGTGCAGGTCGTTGATGTCGATCAGGTAGTCGAAGTTGGCCAGCCGAAGCTTCATCATCGGCAGCAGGCTGTGCCCGCCGGCGATCAGGCGGGCCGTGCCGCCCAACCGCTCCAGAAGGCTTATCGCATGGTCCACACTTGTTGCGCGCTCGTACTCGAACGGTGCCGGCACCTGCATGTCGTACCTCCGCGGTCCGGCAAAATCTCTGCCCGGCGGTGGTCAAAGTCAACGGCGACCTAAGCAACTGCTTAGGTCGCCGTTGACGCTGCCGCCGGGGCTCACGGAAGGTGCGGCCATGCGAGACATCGTCGACGGGCTCACGGGCTGGCGCACTCGCGGCGTCGCGTTCGCCGTCGCGACAGTCGTGCGGACCTGGCAGTCGGCACCCCGGCAGCCCGGCGCGGCGATGGCCGTCTCGCTGCACGGCGAGGTCCTCGGCAGCATCTCGGGCGGCTGCGTCGAGGGTGCCGTCTACGAACTCTGCCGCACCGCGCTGGAGACCGGAACGGCCCACACCCAGACCTTCGGCGTCAGCGACGACGACGCGTTCGACATCGGCCTGACCTGCGGCGGAACGATCCAGATCCTGGTGCAGCCGGACGTCGCGATGACCGAGCCCGACGAGGTGCTCGCCGCGATCCGGGACAGCCGCCCGGTTGCCACCGCATCGGTCGAGAACGCCCAACTGGTGATCTGGCCCGACCGGGTCGCGGGCAGCCTCGGCGCGCCCGACCTGGACGACGCGGCGGCCCGGCAGGCGGCCGGAATGCTCGCCCTCGGCACCACCGGCATGATCCATCTGGGCCGGCAGGGGGAGCAGCGCGGCGACGACGTGGCCGTGTTCGTCCAGTCGTACGTGCCGCCGCCCCGAATGATCATTTTCGGCGCGATCGACTTCGCCGCCGCGATGGCCCGGATGGGCAGGTTCCTCGGCTATCACGTCACGGTCTGCGACGCCCGTCCGGTGTTCGCCACCCGCGCACGTTTCCCGGACGCCCACGACCTCGTCGTCCGGTGGCCGCACGCGTACCTGGAGTCGACGACCGTCGACGATCGGACGGTGCTCTGCGTCCTGACCCACGACCCCAAGTTCGACGTGCCGCTGCTCCAGGTCGCCCTCGGGACACCCGCCCGCTACATCGGCGTGATGGGCAGCCGACGCGCACACGACGACCGGATGCGCCGGTTACGCGAGGCCGGTGTGCCGGAGGACGGGCTGGCCCGGCTCTGCTCGCCGATCGGGCTGGACCTGGGCGCGCGGACACCGGAGGAGACCGCCGTGGCGATCGCCGCCGAGATCACCGCGCAGGCCTGGGGCGGCTCGGGTCGCCCGCTCAGCGAACTGGAGACCCCGATCCACCACGTCTGACCACGGCCCGCCGATGGCTCGCGACGTGGGGCACGACCTGTCCCGGTGCGATCGTCTGCTGGCCAAACCCGGGGCGTGTGCCGATCCGCCGTGCTGCGGGCCCCTCCGTCGTGAATGGATCACTATGCTCGGCGCGTGATCCCCCCAGCACTCGAGATCCGCGGCCTGGTAAAGACCTTCGGGGCGCATCGCGCGGTGAACGACCTCGATCTGACCGTCCGCTCCGGCACGTTCCACGGCATCGTCGGACCCAACGGCGCCGGCAAGTCCACCACCATCGGGATGGCGGTCGGGCTGATCACTCCGGATGCGGGGGAGATCCGGATCCTCGGCCACGACGCGCTGCGCGACCGTGGCGTGACCCGCGCGTTGACCGGCGTGCTGCCCGACGGTCTCGACTTCCCGGAGCGACTCACCGGCGCCGAGTTGCTGCGCTACAGCGCCGGCCTGCGCGGGCTGCACCGCGCCGCGGCCGCCAATCGGGCCGCCGAGCTGATCGACGTCCTCGGACTGGCCAAGGGTGCCGGCACCCCACTCGCCGACTGCTCCACCGGCACCCGCAAGAAGCTCGGCCTCGCCCAGGCGCTGCTGCACGCGCCCCGGCTGCTCGTGCTCGACGAGCCGTTCGAGGCGGTCGACCCGGTCTCCGCGGCCACCATCCGTCGGGTGCTGCGCCGGTTCGTGTCCGGCGGAGGCACCTGCGTACTGTCCACCCACTCGATGCTGCTGGTCGAGCAGATGTGCGACGACGTCACCGTCATCCACCAGGGTCAGGTGGTCGCCGCCGGGCCGGTCACCGAGGTCGCCGACGGCAGCAGCCTTGAGGATCGATTCGTCGAGCTGGTCGGCGCCGACGTCTCCGGCAGCGCCGGCCTGGACTGGCTGACCGGGCCCCGATGAGCGCGGAACCTCTCGCCCACGGTTCGCTGGCCGGCACCCTCGGCAAGATGGCGGTGCCGGCACGGATGCGCTCCGCCATGCTGCGTCGGTCGCTGCGCGAGCATCCCGGGCCCGCGGTGGCCGGCCTGGTCGGCCTGCTCGCCGCCGCCTGGCTGATCCGGTACGCGCTCCACGGCGACCGGCACACTCTCGCCCTGCTGGCCGGGGCGTGGGTGCTCGGCTGGATCGTGTTGCCGCTGCTGCTCGGTGGCGGGCGCGGCCGGGTCCGTCCAACCCACCTGCGGCTGGAGCCGATCGGCGGTGTCCCGGCCGCGATGGGTCTGCTCGCCGCGTCCGCGATCGGCATCGGCCCGGCCGTCTCGCTGGTGGCGCTCGCCGCGCTGCCGGTGCACGCCGCTCGTCACGGCGCTGTCGCCGTCCTCGTCACCGCCTCCGGCGCGGCGCTGCTCTGGCTACTCGGGCTGATCGGCTCGGCGATCGCGCTGGAGGTCGTCGGCCACGCCGGCGGGCCGGCCGGGGCGCTGCTCACCGGCATCGTCACCGGGACGGCGATGGGTGTCGCCGGGTCGCTCTGGGCGGTCTTCCCCTGGGTGTCGGTCCTGCTGGTCGAGGCGCCGGACACGGTGGTCCGGGTCATGGAGTACGTGCCGAGCGGCTGGCCGCTCTCCGCCGTGGCCGGGCCACCCGACCGAGGTGCGCTGAAGATGGCGACCCTGGTGGGCATCGTGGTGCTCTGCGCCGCCGCGTACATCATGCTCGTCCGAAGGGTGATCTCCGCCGGCGTGCCGTTCCGGCCGCGCGGGACCACCGCGGTCCCGCTCCCCAGCGAACCTCGCCGCACCACGGCGGCATCCCCGGCCGGGAATGTTCGTGAGCAGCGCGGGTGGCTCGGATGGTTGCCGGCCGCGACGCGGGCGGTTGCCGGCCGCGAGTTGCGTGCCTGGATGCGGCATCCGCTGCGGTTGCAGTATCTGGCGTTCGCGGTGGTGTACGGCGCGCTGCTCGCCGGATTGCCGCTGCTGTCCGACGTGGATCTGCTGCTGCCGTGGGCCGGGTCGCTCGCTGTGCTCGGAGCGGCGGCGATGTCGGCCGGCCTGGTCGGACTGGACGGCACCGCGCTCTGGCTGCCGCTCACCACACCGGGCGGCGAACGTGCCGAGATCCGAGGGCGAGCCATCGCGTGGCTGGTCCTGGTCACCCCGATCGGGGTGCTGCTGGCCGTCGCCGGCGTCATCCTCGCGCCCCAGGTCGACGCGCTGGCGGCGCTCTCCACTCTGCCGGCACTGCTCGGCGCCGGCGCCTCGGTGCCGGTGTGGATGTCGCTGCTGCGGGTGCGCCCGGTAGCCGACCCACGGCATCCCACCTCGGCCGACAACCCGACCGACATCGTCAGCGTGCTGGTCGCCACCGCTGGTGGGCTGCTCGCCGCGGCGCCCGTACTCGCGCTGGTTGTCTGGGGCCCGCCGTGGGTGACGCCGCTGCTGCCGCTGGTTGGGCTGCTGTCGGGTGCTGCGGCGTGGTGGGGTGGCATCAGGCTGGCCGACGACCGCCTCACCCGGCGCGGGACCGAGGTGCTCGCCGCGGCCGGGCAACGCAGCCGACCGCCGGAGACGGTGATTCCGCTGAAGTGGGATGCGGAGTGGTACCGGGAGAACAAGGCGACGGCGTGGGCGCTGGGGTTGCTGACGGTCGGATGGATCCCGGTGATCCCGCAGGGGGTGATGCCGCTGGCGTTCGGGATCGACGGTGGGTGGATCGTGGCGGGTCACCTGGAGGGAGGCGCGCACACAGCGGTGGGGTTGGCAATGGTCGCGCTGGGCGTTGCGATGCTGCTCACCGGCCTGGTGTTGTGGGACCGCCGACCGCAGCGAGCAGTCGTAGTCGCCGACCGGTCGGGGTAGATGCGCTGCGTCGGGCGGTGAGCAGTGCCCACGTGTTGTGGATGTTGAGGTCCGTGAAGGGGCGGCCAGCGTCGAGGCGTCCGACCAGGTGTCGGAGGAGCCGGGAGCCTCGCCAGTCGGAGAGCGCTGCCGGCATGAAGGAGTCGTCGCGCTGGCGGTACGGGATCTCGCCGACCCAGTAGGCCGAGTAGTTCAGGGCGGCGCGTTCGCAGGCATCGTCCGGATGGGCTCGGGCAATGAAGTCGCGAAGTGGTTCCGGATCGCCCTGGTTGGCGAGGGAGGTTGCTACCGAGCGGGCGTCGGGCCACAGAGGCGTCCAGGTGTGGAAGGTGGTCGCTGGGCGAGATCTGCGTCCTTTGCTCTGCTTCAATCCACGCAACACCACGCGTCCGATATCCGGACACTCCCCGTTGCGTCCGTTGAAGCAGAGCAAAGGACCCGTGAGCACCCCGACCACCAGGCGGCCGGGCGCCTTGTCGACGCCGTCCCTCGCGGCTCGTCGGATCGCCGTAACCTCCGCGCATGGAACTCGATAATCTTCCGCTTGCCGAGTTCGCGTTTCCAGGGCCGCTGCGGGACAGACTCGTAGCCGAGCCGGGCGATCCCGGCGTCACCGCGATACTCAGGCAGCCGCGCTGACGTACGAGGGCGCCGAACGTCGGTCGGCGCAGGCTCTTTTGGCGGAGGCGCTGGGGCTGGCGCAGATGTTCCTCGCCTATCAGCCAGCCGCGGAGGTGCTGTGGCGCGTCGCCGACCGCGCGATGATTGCGGCGCAGGAGTCCGGTGATCCCGAGGCGCTGGCGGGCGCGGGGTGGTTCCTGTGCCAGGTGCATCGTGACGCGGGAGACTGGGACACCGCCATGGCGGTGACGCTCGACATCGTCTCGGCCCTTGAGCCGAGGGTCGGCGGTGCTAACGCGAACCTTCTCACCCTCTGGGGTGCGTTGCATTTCGAGGCCGCCTACACCGCCGCCCGCGCCGGCGAGGAAGGCCGCGCTTGGCGGTACTGGGACCGCGCTGATGCGGTCGCGCAGCGTTTGCCACAGGGCTTCTACCAGCCGCAGACGTCGTTTTCCCGGGTCGTCATGGGCGCTCACGCGGTGACCGTGGCCGTGGAGTTGCAGAAGTCCGGCGAGGCGGTGCGGCAGGCGCGTCGCCACGAGGCGGCGGTCATCCCGTCGCGGCCGCGCCGAGCGCGTCATCTGATCGAGGTCGCTCGTGCTCAGTACGGCAAGGACGAGAAGGAGGCCGCCGTGAGGACGCTCCGCCGGGCGTACGAGTCGGCGCCCGAGACAATCCGCTTCAACGGCTACGCCCGGCGGATCACCCTGGATCTGCTCGACGGGCCGCGCGCTACCCGGGATGACGCCCATGACCTGGCGCTGAAGGTCGGCCTCGTCTCCTGAAGAGGGTACGAACCTTACCCATTCCGCCCTGGATCGTCCGTAGCAGGACCGCCATCCACAGTGCCTCGCTCCGGGCCGCCCTCGTCTGCTCGGAGCCGGGTGCGTCGAGGCACCCGGCCTGTTGTGAGCTCAGGGATTCCAGTCCACGACGGCGTACACGCCGTCGAAGCGCCGCGCGGCCAGGTCGTCGCGCTGGATCCCCCAGTAAAGGGCGGCACCGCCTGGCCTCATCTCCGAGCTGCACAAGAACTCGGCCAGCAGCACCCAGTCCTCGGCGCGCGGTGAGGGGCTGCGGGAGCCGTGCCAGTAGCCCAACTGCTCCGCCTTTCCTGCGTACTCCGCGACGACTCCGAGAGGGCCGTCCTTTCCGCGGAAGTCGCAGGCCGAGGCGTGCCCACCAATCTGCACGCCGCCCCACTTGCCGCTGACGGGGGCCTTGTCATTCCAATAATCGATCAGTTTGGGGTTGAGATGCTCCGGGGTGTGTGAGGGCAGGGAGACATCGATCGTCAGGTGTATGTCGCCCTGTGGGAAACTCTGACAAACCTGGAGAAATTCCTCGTCCTCGTCCTCGTCCAGTTCTTCGTCCTCCGGCGGTTCCTCGACGGCTACGCCAGCCGGGACGTACAAGGCCGAGCCCTGCGAGTAGTACTCGCCGCCTTCGGGATAGCCGAAGAGCAGCAGTTGGCCGTCGGGCGGTAGTGGAAGATTCGTCGCCTGCCTGGGCAGGGCCGCGCAGTCGATGGTGGCGACGAGGGGATTTCCGGGAACGTGGGTGCCCCGGGGAACCATCGCGGTGCCGCCGAACCGGCCGACGACCGGCCCGTCTCCGCCGGGCGCCAGTGTCCCGCAGGGAATGGCGGTGGCGATCCATCGTTCGACATCGTCGACCGGGAATCCCTGTTCGAGTGCGTCGGTGCGGATCTGCGCCAACTGCTGAGGCATGGTCAGAATCACGTGGGCAGCCTAGTGCGGCAGCCGCCCTTTGAGATGGCGCTGGACGGCAGGGGTGGGCTGACCTGCCGCATACACCATGCCGTCCCCGGCTCGCCCGAAAAGGGCCGAGGGCACCATCGCTCCTTCTGATCCCGCCATGATCAGCCGGCACCTCGTCTAATGTCAGGCTGTTCACATTTGGCGGCATTGGTCGGAAAGGTGCGGCGATGGGGGTGCGGAGCTGGATCGAGGGCTGGCCGCTCTATCGCCAGCTCACCGGCACCGACCCGCTCGGCCGGGGCGCCGCGGCCAAGTCCGCCCGCTCGCTGTCGCTGACCGCCCGAACCGAGACCGCCGACAGTGTCGCGCGGTCCGTGTGCCCGTACTGCGCGGTGGGTTGTGGTCAGCGGGTGTTCGTCAAGGACGGGCAGGTCACGCAGATCGAGGGCGATCCGGACAGCCCGATCTCGCGGGGTCGGCTCTGTCCGAAGGGCTCGGCGAGCAAGAGCCTGGTGACCAGCCCTCTGCGGCCGACGACGGTGCGCTACCGCCGGCCGTACGGCACGGAGTGGGAGGATCTCGACCTCGACACGGCGCTGAACATGATCGCCGATCGGGTCCTGGCGGCTCGGGACGAGACCTGGGAGGACGTCGACGACGAGGGCCGGCCGCTCAACCGGACGCTGGGGATCTCCAGCCTGGGTGGGGCGACGCTGGACAACGAGGAGAACTACCTCATCAAGAAGTTGTTCACCGCGATGGGGGCACTCCAGATCGAGAACCAGGCCCGTATTTGACACTCCGCCACCGTCCCCGGTCTGGGGACCAGCTTCGGTCGCGGCGGCGCCACCCAGTTCCAGCAGGACATGTCGAACTCCGACCTGATCGTCATTCAGGGTTCGAACATGGCCGAGGCGCACCCGGTGGGCTTCCAGTGGGTGATGGAGGCCAAGCGTCGCGGTGCGAAGGTGATCCACGTCGACCCGCGGTTCACCCGCACCAGCGCTGTCGCTGATGCGTACCTGCCGATCCGGGCGGGCACGGACATCGCGCTGCTCGGCGGGGTCGTGCGCTACATCCTGGAGAACGAGCTGGACTTCCGGGAGTACGTCGTCGCCTACACCAACGCCGCGACGATCGTGACCGAGGAGTACCTCGACACCGAGGATCTGCACGGGCTCTTCTCCGGCTTCAACGAGGACAACGCCAGCTATGACCAGACCAGCTGGCAGTACGAGGGGAACGAGGAGAACGCCTCCATCCACGACACCGAGACACAGCGCGAAACCGCGGCCGGGTTGGAGCACGAGTCGCACGGCGCGCCGGTGGGCGGGCAGACCCAGCGCGACGAGACGTTGCAGCACCCGCGCTGCGTCTACCAGATCCTGAAGCGGCACTACGCGCGGTACACGCCGGAGATGGTGGAGCGGGTCTGCGGCATCCCGCAGGAGAAGTTCCTCGAACTGGCGCAGGCGTGGACGGCGAACTCGGGCCGGGAGCGGACGAGCATGCTCGTCTACTCGGTCGGCTGGACCCAGCACAGCGTGGGTGTGCAGTACATCCGGACCGGCGCGATCATTCAGCTGCTGCTGGGCAACATGGGCCGTCCGGGTGGTGGGGTCATGGCGTTGCGCGGGCACGCCAGCATCCAGGGCTCCACCGACATTCCGACCTTGTTCAACCTGCTGCCGGGTTACCTGCCGATGCCGCACCACGCCGACCACCCGACCTTCGACGAGTGGGTGGACAGCATCCGGCACCCGGGCCAGAAGGGCTTCTGGGGCGACGCCCGGGCCTACGCGGTGAACCTGCTCAAGGCGTACTGGGGTGACGCGGCCACCGCCGAGAACGACTACTGCTACGGGTACATGCCCCGGATGACCGGCGATCACGGCACGTACCAACAGGTGTTGAACATGATCGACGGGAAGATCAAGGGGTACTTCCTGCTCGGCCAGAACCCGGCGGTCGGCTCGGCGCACGGGCGGGCACAGCGGCTCGGGATGGCGAACCTGGACTGGTTGGTGGTCCGGGACCTGTTCATGATCGAGAGCGCGACGTTCTGGCAGAACGCGCCGGAGATCGAGACCGGCGAGATCGTTCCGGAGGAGTGCCGCACGGAGGTGTTCTTCCTGCCCGCTGCCTCGCATGTGGAGAAGGAAGGAACCTTCACGCAGACGCAGCGGCTGTTGCAGTGGCGGGAGAAGGCCGTCGAGCCGCCGGGCGACGCCCGCTCCGAGCTGTGGTTCTTCTACCACCTCGGCCGCATCATCCGGGAACGCCTGGCGCAGTCGACCCGACCCCGCGACCGGGCGCTGCTCGACCTGAACTGGCACTACCCGACCCACGGCCCGAACGCCGAGCCGAGCGCCGAGTCGGTGCTCTACGAGATCAACGGGTACGACGTGGCCAGCGGCCGACCGCTGTCGAGCTACACCGAGATGAAGGACGACGGCTCCACCGCCGGCGGCTGCTGGATCTACACCGGCGTGTACGCCGACGGCGTCAACCAGGCCGCCCGGCGCAAGCCCGGCGCGGAGCAGCCCCTGGTGGCCCTGGAGTGGGGCTGGGCCTGGCCGTCGAACCGCCGGATCCTCTACAACCGTGCCTCCGCCGACCCGGACGGCAGACCGTGGAGCGAGCGCAAGAAATACGTCTGGTGGGACCCGGACAAGGGCGAGTGGACCGGCGACGACGTGCCCGACTTCGAGAAGACCAAGCCGCCGTCGTACCGGCCGCCGCCGAACGCCTCGGGCGTGGCGGGCATCGCCGGCGACGACCCGTTCATCCTGCAGGGCGACGGCAAGGGCTGGCTGTACGCGCCCAGCGGCGTCCTGGACGGGCCGCTGCCCACGCACTACGAGCCGGTCGAGTCGCCGGTGCGCAATCCGCTCTACCGGCAGCAGGCCAACCCGACCCGCAAGGTCTACACGCACCCGATCAACACGCTCAACCCGAGCCCACCCGAGGAGCACAGCGACGTCTTCCCGTACGTGTTCACGGTCAGCCGGCTCACCGAGCACCACACCGCCGGCGCGATGAGCCGGAACGTGCCGCACCTCGCCGAGTTGCAGCCGGAGATGTTCGTCGAGGTGTCGCCGGAGTTGGCGGTCCTTCGAGGGCTGACCCACCTGGGCTGGGCGCACCTGGTCAGCACCCGCGCGGCCATCGAGGCGAGGGTCCTGGTGACGGACCGCATCACCCCGCTGCGGGTGGACGGCCGGATCATCCACCAGGTGTGGCTGCCGTACCACTTCGGCTACGAGGGCCTGGTGACCGGCGATTCGGCCAACGACCTGTTCGGCATCACGCTCGACCCCAACGTGCTGATCCAGGAGAGCAAGGTCGGCACCTGCGACGTGCGGCCCGGACGACGCCCGAGAGGACAGGCTCTGTTGGACCTCGTCTTCGACTACCGGCGGCGGTCGGGGGATCTGAGCCACCACTACCCACCGATGGTCACGACCGACGTCGCCGACAGCAGCAGCGACCAGGAGGCCTGACCGATGCCGCACGCCAACGCCCTGTACGGGCCGCTCGACCCGGCGCCCGACGCTGGCTACGTGGACGCGCCGCCGCGGATGGGGTTCTTCACCGACACCAGCGTCTGCATCGGCTGCAAGGCCTGCGAGGTGGCCTGCAAGGAGTGGAACCTGGTCCCGGAGAGCGGCCTGGACCTGCTGGGCATGTCGTACGACAACACGGGCGCGCTGACCGCGAACTCGTGGCGCCACGTCGCGTTCGTCGAACAGCCCCGCTCGGCCGGCTGGGCGACCCCGGCGTTCGAGGGCGACCCGGACGGGCCGGCGGTCAGCCCGGCGACGGCGACGGTCGGCGCGCGTACGCACACCGACACCGGGACGAACCCGGGCCTGCCGGCCGGCTCGCCAGCGGCGGCCGCCCGGATGGCGGCCGGACCGGAGTTCCTGGGGATGCCGGGGGCGCAGCCGCCGGGTCGGGGTACCGGCGTCGAGGGGCGTAGTGATTTCCGGTGGTTGATGATGTCGGATGTGTGTAAGCACTGCACTCATGCGGCGTGTCTGGATGTGTGTCCGACGGGTTCGTTGTTTCGGACCGAGTTCGGGACGGTGGTGGTGCAGGAGGACATCTGTAATGGGTGTGGTTACTGCATTTCGGCGTGTCCGTATGGGGTGATTGATCAGCGTAAGGGTGATGGTCGGGCGTGGAAGTGCACGCTGTGTTATGACCGGTTGGGTGCGGGGATGACGCCGGCGTGTGCGCAGGCGTGTCCGACGGAGTCGATCCAGTACGGGCCCCTCGATGAGTTGCGGGAGCGGGCCGCGACGCGGGTCGCCACGCTGCATGAGCGGGGGGTGCCTGAGGCGCGGTTGTATGGGCATGACCCGAACGACGGTGTCGGTGGGGATGGGGCGTTCTTCCTGCTGTTGGATGAGCCGGAGGTGTATGGGTTGCCGCCGGATCCGGTGGTGACCACGCGGGACCTGCCGGCGATGTGGAAACGCGCCGGCCTCGCCGCACTGACGATGGCCGCCGTCACGGCTGTCGCTTTCCTCGGCAGGCGGCCATGACCGGCGCGACGCCACCGAACGAGCCGGTCGGATCCCGGTTCCGCGAGTTCCAGGCCCGACTCGACCAACCTGACGGGCAGCGTCGTCGCGGGCGGGGGCGCGGCCACGACGGTGAGCAGCTCACCGTGCCGCCAGCCGACTTCACCGCCTACTACGGCCGGCCGGTGCTCAAACCGCCCGTGTGGAAGTACGACATCGCCGGGTACCTGTTCACCGGTGGCCTCGCCGCCGGAGGCGCGCTGATCGGTGCGGGCGCCCAGCTGACCGGGCGCCCCGACCTGCGCAAGGTGGGCCGGTGGACAGCCCTCGGTGGCGTCGCCGCCAGCACGTACCTGCTGGTTCACGACCTCGGTCGGCCGGACCGGTTCCACCACATGCTCCGGGTCGCCAAGCTGACCTCGCCGATGTCCGTCGGCACCTGGATCCTCGCCGCGTTCGGCCCGCTGGCCGGTGTGGCCGCGATCGCCGAGCTCGCGCCCCGGCTCCCACAGCACGGCGTGTTCGGTCTCGCCCGCCGGCTGGCGCTCCCCGTCGGCAACGCCGCCGGCCTGGCCGCCGCCGCCACCGCGCCGGCGCTGGCCACGTACACCGGGGTGCTGCTCGCCGACACCGCCGTGCCGTCCTGGCATGAGGCGTACCCGTCATTGCCGTTCGTCTTCGCCGGCAGCGCCCTCGCCGCCGCGTCCGGAGTCGGCCTGATCGCGGCGCCAGCCACGCAGACCGCCCCCCTGCGGCGGCTCGCCCTCGCCGCCGCGACCGTCGAGTTCGCCGGCGGTCACCGGCTGGAGCGGATGGGCCTGACCGGCGAGCCCTACGTACGCGGGCGCAGCGGCCGTCTGGTCACGGCCGGCCGGGTGCTGCTCGCCGTCGGCACCGCGGCGGCGCTGGTCAGCCGCCGCAGTCGACTCCTGGCGGCGGTCTCCGGTGCGGCGCTCGTGGCCTCGTCGGTCGCCACCCGGTTCGGCGTCTTCGAGGCGGGCAGGGTGTCGGCCCGCGATCCGAAATACACGGTCGTGCCCCAGCGGGAGCGAGTCGACCAGAACCGGTCGACGACCGCGCGCTGAGCCGATCAGGAGGGCGCCCGTGGGCGCCCTCCTGCGTCCGGTCGCGACGCGCGTCAGCCGGTGAACAGTTTCGCGGCGGTGATGGCGGTCTGGACGATGCCGTACCCAAGGAGCAACGCCACGAGCAGCCACGACAACCAGAGCCGCCCGGTCTGCGTGCCGACGTGCTCGGGCACCGGAGGTTTGCTCTGTGGGCCCAGAGCGACCGGCTCGGTGATGCTGGCCTTCGCCACGGGCGACGTCGAACCCCGATCCGGCTCGTGGAACCGTTCGGGCACGGGCCGGACCAGCAGGTTGGCGATGAAACCGATGGCGAGGACGCCGACCATGGTGAACAGCGCGGGTCGGTACGCCGAGGCGGTGAGGGTGCCGGGCTTGCCCTGCGTGTCGAGGATCCCGTTGACGATCAGCGGGCCGGCGACGCCCGCGGCCGACCAGGCGGTCAGCAGCCGTCCGTGGATGGCGCCGACCTGGAAGGTGCCGAAGAGGTCACGCAGGTAGGCGGGCATGGTGGCGAAGCCGCCGCCGTAGAAGGAGATGATCGCGGCGGCGATCAGCACGAAGACCGCGGTGGCGGAGTGCCCGGCCACGGCGAGCAGCGCGTACAGCACCATGCCGAGGCCGAGGTAGACCATGTAGATGGGCTTGCGGCCGATGAGGTCTGAGGTCGTGGACCAGACGAACCGGCCGGCCATGTTGAACAACGACAGCACCCCCACGAAGCCGGCCGCCGCCGACACCGAGACGGCCGTGGACCCGTTGTCCCGGAAGAAGTCCTGGATCATCGGGCTGGCCTGCTCCAGGATGCCGATGCCCGCCGTGACGTTGCAGAACAGCACGATCCACAGCAGCCAGAACGCCCGGGTACGCACGGCGCTCGTCGCGGACACGCTCGCCCTCGTCACCAGCGGCCGGCTGGCGACGCTCGCGGGGTCGAACCCGGCGGGCCGCCAGTCCGGCGGGGGAACCCGGACGTTGAACGGGCCGAACATCATGATCACGAAGTAGCCGATGCCGAACGTGACGAAGAGCGCCACGAGGGCGTGCCCCGACGCCACGGCGGCCGGATTGTCGGGGTTGTAGCCGGAGTCGTAGAGGGAGAGCAGTTGGCGGGCGAGCGGGCCGGCGACCAGGGCGCCACCGCCGAACCCCATGATGGCCATGCCGGTGGCGAGGCCCGGCCGGTCCGGGAACCATTTGATCAGGGTCGAGACGGGCGAGATGTAGCCGATGCCGAGCCCGATGCCGCCGATGACGCCGTAGCCGAGGTAGAGCAGCCAGAGTTGCTGGGTCGCGATGCCGAGCGCGCCGACCAGGAACCCGGTGGCCCAGAAGCAGGCCGAGGCGAACATCGCCCGGCGCGGTCCGTTGCGCTCCACCCACCGGCCACCCACCGCCGCGGACGAGCCCAGCATGACGATGGCGATGCTGAAGATCGCCCCGATCGCCGTCTGACTGGTGTCGAAGTGGGCGATGAGGGAGTTCTTGTAGACGCTGGTCGCGTAGACCTGCCCGATGCACACGTGCACGGCCAGCGCCGCGGTCGGGATGAGCCAACGGCTGTATCCCGGGGGAGCGACGGTGTGCCGAGGGTTGAAGACCGACAGCATGGACATCGTCCGCGCCTCCTGCGGCTGAGTAGGCCGGCGGCGGTGCAGGGCTGTCGTCTCGGCAGTTGGCCGAGCGCCGCCCCGGTGGCGGCCCGTGCACGCCTGCGTCAGCCGTTGGCCGGCTGCATTCTCACGTTACGTGGCGGTCGGATGGCGCCCTGTCGTTACGGCAAAACGCGAGTACGGAGACGTCGGCGTCGGCCCGCCAGCGGAGGGGGCGGGTGTCAGCCAGCCAGCCAGCAGGCGGGCGCAGAACGGGGGCGGGCCGACCGGCCCGCCCCCGACTGTTGTCGTACGCCTCAGTGAATCGCGGCCTTCGCGGCCGCCTCCTCCTGGGCGCGTCGTTCGTCTCCGCTGAGGGTGTGCAGCGGCTTCTCCTTGATGAACAGCACGACGATCAGCGCAACCAGCGCGATCGGCGCACCGACCAGGAAGAGGTCGGCGGTCGCGATGCCGTAGACGTCCTGGATGATGAGCCGCACCGGCTCGGGCAGGGTGGACAGGTCGGGCACCTCAGCGGTGCCGCCGCCGGTCGCCGCCGGGCCGAGCCGCTCGGTCGTCAGCGAGGTCACCCGGCTCGCCAGGACCGCGCCGAGCGCGCTGACGCCGATGGCGCCGCCCATGCTGCGGAAGAACGTCAGCACGGAGGTCGCGGCGCCGAGTTCGTGGGCCGGGACGTCATTCTGTGCGGCGAGCACGAGGTTCTGCATGAGCATTCCGACGCCGACGCCCAGCACGGCCATGTAGATCGACAGGACGGCGACGCTGGTCTGGGCGTCGATGGTGCCCAGGAGCGTCATCCCGACTGTCATCACCGCGGCGCCGGCCACCAGGAAGGCCTTCCACCGGCCGTACTTCGTGATGAGCTGGCCGGCCACCGTCGACGAGACGAGCAGACCGAAGATCATCGGGAGGCTCATCAGGCCCGCGACGGTGGGCGACTTGCCCAGCGAGATCTGGAAGTACTGGGACAGGAAGACCGTGCCGCCGAACATCGCGACACCGACCAGCACGCTGGCGATCGTGGTCAGCGAGACCGTGCGGCTGCGGAAGATCGTCAGCGGGACGATCGGCTCCGCCGCGCGTGACTCGACGAACACCGCCAATCCCAGCAGGACCAGGCCGCCGATGACCATCAGCGCCGTCCAACCGGAGGCCCAGTCGAACTTGTTGCCGGCCAGCGAGGACCAGATCAGCAGCGTGGAGACACCCGAGGTGATCAGCAGGGCGCCCAGCCAGTCGATCTTGGCCTTGCGGCGGACGACCGGGAGGTGCAGGGTCCGTTGCAGCAGGAAGATGGAGATGATGCTGAACGGGACGCCGATCAGGAAGCACCAGCGCCATCCCAACCACGAGGTGTCGACGAGAACCCCACCGATCAGCGGGCCGGCGATCGTGCCGACACCGAAGACCGCGCCGAAGATACCGGCGTAACGGCCCAGCTCACGCGGCGGGATCATGGCCGCCATGACGATCATGGCCAGCGCCGTCATGCCGCCGGCCCCGATGCCCTGGACGACACGGCTGACCAGCAGCACCTCGACGTTCGGCGTGAAGCCCGCGATGAGTGAACCCACCACGAACAGCCCCAGCGAGAGTTGGATCAGCAGCTTCTTGCTGTACAGGTCGGCCATCTTGCCCCACAGCGGCACGGTCGCCGTCATGGCGAGCAGTTCGCTGGTGACGATCCAGGTGTAGACGGTCTGGCTGCCGTTCAGGTCGGCGATGATCCGCGGCAGCGCGTTCGCCACCACCGTGGAGGCGAGGATGGACACGAACATGCCGACCATCAGGCCGGAAAGGGCCTGGAGAACCTCCCGACGCGACATGCGCGTGCCGACGGCGGCGGTGTCGGCGGGCGGGATGGTGGTGGTCATTGACGCTCCCTTGTCGGGTTTGTAGCGGAGTGATTGGCCCCGCAGCGGTTGCGGCGGGGGAGTGGTTCGGCCCCGGAGCGGTTGCGGCGGGGCGGACTGGTGGGTCAGGAGGGGCTGGTCGGATCCGGCAGGCCGGCGGCAAGCGCGGTGAACGCCTCGTCCACGAAGGCGCGCAGGGGCCGGGTGTCGTCGCCGGAGGCCCAGCGCAGCAGCGCGGCGCGGAAGGCGGCAGCGGTCACGGCGACGACCAGCGGCGGGTGGGCATGCTCCGGGCCCACGCCGAGGCGGTTGGCGATGATCGTGACCATGTCCCGCTCGGTCGCGATGTTGCCGGCCACCAGCCGGGGCAGCAGCGCGGGGTTCTGGGCGATGACCGCCAGTCGCAGTCGCCACAGCTCCCGGTCGGCCTGGATCGCGTCGATCGCCTCGTCGAGGGCGAGCCGGACGGCCCGTAACGCCGGCACCCGCGCGGGGACGGCGGCCAGCCGCGCCACGAACGGGGTGCCGTCGAGCGCCGGATCATCGGTGAGCGCCTCGTCCTTGCAGGCGAAGTAGTTGAAGAAGGTCCGCGAGGAGACGTCCGCGGCCTCGCTGATCTCCTCCACCGTCACGTGCTCCAGGCCGCGTTCGGCGACCAGCCGCAGCGCGGCGGCGGTCAGCGCGGCCCGCGTCTGCGCCTTCTTGCGGTCCCTTCGGCCGGTGGCGGCGGTGTCGGTCACGTCGGCGAGGCTAGAAGCCAACTTGCACAGACTGCAAGTTTTTATTCTGTGAAGTGATTTTCCTGACCTGCGCTGCCAGCCGGCGACCGAAGGTCGGTGCGGGGCACGGCGCCGGTGGTCTCCAGGATGAGCGCGGCGACCAGGTCCGGGTCGTCGCTCATCGGCACGTGCCCGCAGCCGGGCAGCGTCACCACCCGGGCCGCCGGCAGCCCGGACCGGGCGCGTTCGGCCTGGTGGACGCCGAAGATACGGTCGCGGTCGCCCCAGCCGATGGTCACCGGCACCGCCGTGTCGGTGAGCCGGACACCGTCGAAGCGGTAGTCGCGGGCGGCTCGGGCCACGGCGGTGAAGCCGAGGCCGCGCCGCAGGGCGAGCGCGTCTCCCAACGCGCGGTCGGCGTCCAGCAGCGTCGGGCGGGCCACCAGCGGCCCGAAGCACATCGTCCGCAGGTACGCCGAGCGCAGCGCGACCCGCATGATCGGCGTGGGCAGGTACGAGTTGACCCGCAACATCCGCAGGATCGCCAGTGCCCGGCGGCACTCGCTCGGTGTGAAGAAGCCGGCGGGGGAGAAGGCGGTGGCCGAGGCGACCGCCCCGCTGGCGGCGAGCTCCAGGCTGATCGCCCCACCGAGGCTGTAACCGGCCACGTGCGGACGCTCCAACCCCCATTCGGTCAGGACCGGCAGCACGGCGGCGACGGTGGCGGCCATGTCGGCGGGCATGCCGGCGGAGGGCATCGGGGAGTTGCCGAATCCGGGCAGGTCCAGCGCGATCACCTCGTGGTGGGCGGCGAGCCGGTCGAAGACCGGCTCCCACGCCTGGTGGCGGTGGCCGATGCCGTGGATGAGCACGAGCGGCTCGCCGCTGCCCCCGCGACGGACGTGAACGCTCACGACCGGTCTCCCACCGACGTCCTGCCGAAGGAGCGCCCGAGCTGGCGTACCTCGTCCTCCATCTGGCCGACCATGGTCCGACCGCCGAAACGGGAGATCAACGCGTCCGAGAAGCCGCTCAGCACCACCGGCCGCAGCGCCTGCACGATGGCCAGCGAACGCGGCACGTACACCTTGCGCTTTCGGCGCTCGATGCCGCGCAGCAGGGCGTCGGCGCACTGCTCGACCGGGACGACGGTGGACAGCGGCCACGGCAGCCGGCGCAGCGTGGTGCGGAACGACGCCAGGTCGTCGCTGATGTCGCGGACCAGGTCGGTGTCGATCCAGATCGGGTGGGCGGTGCCGACGGTGACACCGCGTGCGCGGGTCTCCAGGCGCAGCACGTTGGCGAACTGCTCCACGCCCGCCTTGGACGCGCAGTAGGCGGCCATGCCGGGCATCGCCGCGAAGGCGGCGGCCGACGAGATGATCAGGACGTGCCCCCGGGCGGCGGTGACGTGCGGCAACGCCGCGCTGACCGTGCGGATCGCGCCGCAGAGGTTCACCTCGACGGTACGCACCAACGCGTCGACCGGCCCCACCGCGACGGTGCCCAGGTTCGCGATGCCCGCGTTCGCGACCACCACGTCGATGCCGCCGAAGCGGTCCACGGTGGAGGCCACCGCCTCGTCCAGCGCCGCCTGGTCGGTGACGTCGCACTCGTACCAGTGCGCGTCGAGGTCGGTGCTGAGCTGCTGGAGCAGCTCGCCCTCCAGGCCCACGAGGGCGACCTGTGCGCCCCGGGCGACGGCGTCGCGGGCCATCTGTGCCCCGATGCCGCGCGCCGCTCCGGTGATGAGCAGGGTCCTGCCCGCGAGGTCATACCGCATCGGCGTGCTCCCGTTCCGTTTCGTTGGGGGTGCGGTCAGCCGGAACGACCCGGTGGTCGGCCGGACGGAAGCGGCGCAGCCGCAGCCGGAAGCCGGTGGCGAAGCCCGGCCAGATGGTGGTGTTGCGGCCGGTGGCGTCGAGGTACCAGCTCGAACAGCCGGTCTGCCAGACGGTGCCGGTCATCTTCTGGTCGACCCGTTCGGTCCAGCGTCGTTGCGCCTCGGCGGTGGGCTCGATGGCCGGGATGCCCTTGGCCCGCATGTGGCGCAGCGCGGCGAGCACCAGGCGCAACTGCGCCTCGATCATCAGCACCACGGAGGTGTGCCCGAGCCCGGTGTTCGGGCCGAGCAGGAAGAACAGGTTGGGGAAGCCGTTGATGGTGGTGCCCCGGTACGCGTGCATGCTGGGGGTCCAGGCCTCGCCCAGGTTGCGCCCGCCCCGGCCGTGGATGAGCCGCACGACGGGGGAGTCGGTGACGTGGAAGCCGGTGCCGAGGATGATCGTGTCCGCCCGGTGGTGCACGCCGTCGGCGCTGACCAGGCCGTCCGGCACGATCCGGGTGATGCCGGCGGTGACCACGTCGACGTTCGGCCGGGTGAGCGACGGCCAGTAGTCGTTGGAGATCAGCACCCGCTTGCAGCCCATCGCGTACCGGGGGGTGAGCTTGTCCCGCAGGGCCGGATCGGTGACCTGACGCCGCAGCGTACGCAGGGACAGCCGCGAGGCGAGGCGGTTGACCGCCGGGTGCAGGAAGCCCAGGCCCATGCCCTCGCGGACCAGGTAGAGCCCGGCTCGGGCGGCCCGCTGCGCGCCGGGCAGGGTGCGGAACACGGCCTGCTCGACCCGGCTGATCCGGCGCGAGCGCCTCGGCATGATCCACGCGGGGGAGCGTTGGAACAGCGTCAGCCTCTCGACGGCCGGCTGGATCTCCGGCACGAACTGGACCGCCGACGCGCCGGTGCCGATGACCGCGACACGACGGCCGGTCAGATCGTGGTCGTGCCGCCAGCGCGCGGAGTGGAAGACCGTGCCCGCGAAGTCGTCCATCCCCGGCAGGTCGGGGACGGCGGGGTCGCTGAGCGGGCCGGCCGCGCAGATCAGGACCCGGGCGGTGTGGTCGCCACCGGACGTCCGCAGCAACCAGCGCTGGCGCTGGTCGTCCCAGCGCGCGTCGAGGACCTCGTGGCGCAGCCGCACCTTCGGGCGTATCCCGAGGCGGTCGACGCAGTCGCGCAGATAGGCCCAGATCTCCGGCTGGCTGGAGAAGGTGTTGGACCAGCGGGGGTTGGGGGCGAAGGAGAAGGAGTAGAGGTGCGACGGCACGTCGCAGGCGCAGCCGGGGTAGGTGTTGTCCCGCCACGTGCCGCCGACCTCGTCGCCCCGGTCGAAGACGAGAAAGTCGGTGAAGCCGGCCCGTTGCAGGGCGACGGCGGCACCCAGGCCGCCGAAGCCGGCGCCGACGATGGCGATGTCCGTCTCCATCACTCCTCCGCATCCTCGGGCCCCGGCTCGGCCGGCGGCGGCCAGGGCGGTTCGCCCACTCCGGTGACCCGTACGCCGCCCCACGGGTCGATCTCGGCCAGTCGGGCCGGCCGGGCCCGGCCGGCGATGCGCAGCTCGACGTCGCGCCGGCCGGAGCGCACCAGCCTCGCCACCGTCAGGTCGGGCTCGATCCGCCCACCCCAGTGGTAGCGGCCGTCGACAGGCTCCCACCGCCCACTGAGGTGTGCCCGGACCGGGGTGCCCGCGACGCTCGCCGGGCCGTGGTAGCTCACGGCACGACCCGCTCGTGGGCACGGGTGAGCTCGGGCGGCAGGTCGGCGCTGGCCCGGACCCCCTCGATCCCGCTCCACAGCAGAGCGGTCAGGTAGTCGGTGAGGGCCGCCCGGCTGATCGGCTGGCCGTGCGTGGTCCACCAGTCACCGACCGCCTGCACGAACCCCACCAGGCCGTACGCCCAGGGTTCCGCCGGGCCGGCGTCCAGGCCGAGCGCGCGGAGCCGGTCACCGATCACCCGGGCCAGCCCGGCGGCCACCTGCCGGCTGGTCCCCGCGACGACCTGGTGGATGCCGGGCTGGCCGGACTGGCGCATCAGGAACCGGTAGAGGGTGGGCTGTGACTCGATCACGCCGAGGTACGCGTCGATCGTCGCCCGCACGAGGTCACGCTCCTCGCGGACCTGGTCGATCGCGGGCGCGATGGCGTCGACGACCCGGGCCGCCACCACCTCGCTCACCGCGACCCAGAGCTGCGACTTGTCGGCGAAGTAGCGGTAGAGGACCGGCTTGCTGACGCCCGCGGTGGCGGCCACCTGGTCCATGTCGACGTCCGGGCCGTGCCGCAGCAGGGCCTGCACGGCGGCGCCGATCAGTGCGTGTCTGCGCTGCTCACGGTGGTCGGCCCAGCGATCCCGACGGCCGTTGCCCTTGGTCTTCGGGTCGCTGTCAGTGGCCGCGGTCGGCGGGTCGGATCCATTGACATCCTTGCGCGGCGATTGCATGCTACTACTCGTAACAGTTACCGGTCGTCACGTCAATATGGAGGGACCATGGAGGCGACGGAACCCGAGGGTACGGCGGTCGCCGAGCGACTGCTCACGTCGTCGCTGCGGACCAGCTACGACCCCGTTGTCGAGATCGACTGGGACGCGCCGCACACCCCGGGCGCCTACTGGCTCCCGCCGCACCGCAGCAGCCTCTACGGCACTCCACTCTGGTCGGGTCTGAGCGAGGAGCAGCGTGTCGAGCTCACCAAACACGAGGTGGCCAGCGCCGCCAGCGCCGGGCTGTGGTTCGAGACGATCCTCATGCAGATGCTGATCCGGCAGTACTACGACGACGACCCCACCAGCCGGCACGCCCAGTACGCGCTGACCGAGGTCGCCGACGAGTGCCGGCACTCGATCATGTTCGGTCGGCTGATCGAGGCGACGGGCTGCCCCGTCTACCGAGCGAGCCCGGTCGACCACTGGCTCGGCCGGTTCCTCAAGGCCACCGCCAGCGGCCCCCGGATGTACGCCGCGATCCTCATCGCCGAGGAGATCCTCGACGCGTTCCAGCGCGAGATCATGGCGGACGAGTCGCTCCAACCGCTGATCCGGATGGTCTCGCGCATCCACGTGGTGGAGGAGGCGCGACACGTCCGGTTCGCCCGCGACGAGTTGGTCCGCCAGGTCGCGGCAGCCGGCCCGGTCGGCATGGCGTACGCCCGGCTGTTGATCGGACGCGCCGCCTACACGATCGCCAACCGCCTGGTCCACCCGGACGCCTACGCGGCGGTGGGCATCGCGCCCCAGGTGGGCCGGGCGGCCGCCCGCGCCAACCCGCACTGGCGGGCCACCCTGCGCTGGTCGGCGGCCCGGGTGCACGACCACCTCGCGGACGCCGGCCTGGTGGCCGGGCCGGGTCGGCTGCTGTGGGCCCGCGCCGGGCTGATCTGACGGCCGGCTCGGCGCCACTGTCGTCGGTCGACCACCTCGCGTGGCGCGACGGTCGGATCAGGCGGCGCTGATCAACTGCCCACATCAGGCAGGCGTCAGGCGCGCCCGATCCGGGGCTCCTGCCGGTCGGTGAGCAGCAGGCCGACGCCCCGCACCGCCTCGATCGTGGCAGCGGTGCCGAGGTCGAGCAGCTTGCGCCGCAGGCGCTTCACGAGGGACTGCACGTCGGCCTTACGCTCGCGCCCCTCGTCATGCCAGACCGACCGGTGCAGCTCGGCGTAGCTCCACACCCGGACCGGCTCGGTGGTCAGGCAGGTGAGCAGGTCGCGTTCCAACCGGGTGAGGTCGACCTCGCGGGTCCCGTACCGTGCGGTGGACCGGGCCGAGTCGATGACCAGGGCGAAGTCGGCCACCACGGCGGGCGTCGGCCCGGCCGGTGACTCATCGGGCGGTTCGGCCGGCTGCGGTGGCCCGATCAGCCGGCGCAGCTCGTCGAGGTCGGCCACCAGCAGCAGCGGCGCGATGCCCTCGAGACGTTCCGCGAGCCGGATCCGCTCGGTCGCCGACGGGGTCACCGCGATCAGGAGTGGGAACGGCTCGTCAGTCGGAGCAGCCCCGCCCACCGCAGCTTCGTCGTCCTCGGCCACCACACCCGCCCGGGATAGATGGGCATTCCTGCCCAGCTCTCGTCATGGTCCTGACAGTGATTGGCAAGCGCGTCGCCACCAGGGCAACCGTTAGCGACAAGTTGCTCACAGCAAGTTCTTGATCGTCCTTTCCTCTCGATCATAGTGTCCACTCGGGCAACCGGCGTGACCCGCGCGGTGCATGGAGGGGCATGAAGGGGTTCGTCCGCTCGGCTCAACGGCGGCGAACCAACCGCACCCTCACCATGGCCCATTACACCCCTGGGTCGTTCTGAGGGAGGCAGCACCGATGTTCAGACGTCCACAATGGAGGCGCACAGCCAGATCACTGGTGAGCGCCGGAGCGGCGATGATCCTCGCCGCCACAGGCCTGGCCACCATCGGCTCCAGCGCCCAGGCGGCGCCCGGCCAGATGGGGTCGGGCACCGCCGCGGGCGACAAGATCCGACCGGAACTCGCCAAGCAACTCCAGGCCAAGAACGCAGGGGACTTCTGGATCCGGTTCAAGGACCGGGCGGACCTGAGCAAGGTCAGCACCATCAAGGACTGGACGAAGCGCGGCGCGGCGGTGGCCGAGACGCTGCGCAAGACCGCCGCCGAGAGCCAGGGCAAGATCCGGGCCGAACTCGACAGCTCGGGCGCCAAGTACGAGACCTTCTGGGCCACCAACGCCATCAAGGTGAACAGCGGTACGCTCGCCATGGCGCAGAAGTTCGCCGCACACTCGGAGGTCGAGGGCCTCTACGCCCCGGTCGCGTACGAGGTGCCGGAGACCATCAAGGGCGCCGACGAGAAGACCGTCAACGCGCTCGAGTGGGGCATCGCCAACATCAACGCCGACGACGTCTGGTCCCAGTACGGCGTCACCGGCGAGGGCATCACCATCGCCAACATCGACACCGGCGTGCAGTTCGACCACCCCGCGCTGGTGAACTCCTACCGCGGCAACAACGGCGACGGCACGTTCGACCACAACTACAACTGGTTCAACGCCGCCGGCACCTGCTCGGCTGCGCCCTGTGACAACGATGGCCACGGTACGCACACCATGGGCACCATGGCCGGCTCCGCCGGCGCGAACCAGATCGGTGTCGCACCCGGGGTCAAGTGGATCGCCGCGAACGGCTGCTGCCCCAGCGACGCCGCCCTGATCGAATCCGGTCAGTGGATGCTCGAACCGACTGACCTGAACGGCCAGAACCCGGACGCCAGCAAGCGGCCGAACATCATCAACAACTCCTGGGGCACCCGGCTGCCGTCGAACGAGCCCTTCATGGAGGACGTGACGCTGGCCTGGACCGCGTCGGGCATCTTCGGTGTCTGGTCCAACGGCAACAGCGGACCGGCCTGCCAGACCAGCGGCTCGCCGGGCAGCCTCGCCAGCAACTACTCGACCGGCGCGTACGACGTCAACAACAACGTCGCGGGCTTCTCGGCCCGTGGCGCCGGGCAGAACGGTGAGATCAAGCCCAACATCTCCGCGCCGGGCGTGAACATCCGGTCGAGCATCCCGGGCAGCACGTACGGCAGCATCAGCGGCACCTCGATGGCAGCCCCGCACCTCGCGGGCGCTATCGCGTTGCTCTACTCGGCCGCGCCGTCGCTCGTCGGTGACGTCAACGCGACCCGTACCCTGCTCAACGGCGCCGCCATCGACAAGGCCGACAGCCAGTGCGGTGGCACCGCGGCGGACAACAACGTCTACGGCGAGGGCCGGCTGGACGCCCTCGCGCTGCTCAACGCCGCACCGACCGGCGACGTCGGCACCCTCGCCGGCACGGTCACCGACGCCGCCACCGGCACCCCGATCGCCGGCGCGACCCTGACGCTCACCGGCCCCACCGCACGCGAGGTGACCACCGGGGCCGACGGGACGTACTCGACCCAACTCCCGGTCGGTGACTACCAGGTCGCCGTGTCCGCCTTCGGTTACGGCACCACCACGAAGTCGGCGACCGTCACCAACCGCGCCACCACGACGCTCGACGTCGCACTGACGGCGGTGGCGAGCGTCAACATCACCGGCGCGGTCACCGACGGCTCCGGGCACGGCTGGCCGTTGTACGCCAAGGTGACCGTGACCGGCCTGTCGGGCGTCTACGACTACACCACGCCGTCCAACGGTCGCTACACCATCAAGCTGCCGGCCGGGCAGACCTACACCCTGAAGTACGAGCCGCAGTACCCGGGCTACCAGACGGTCACCAAGACGGTCGTGGTCGGCACCCGCAACGTGACCACCAACGTCGCGGTGCCGGTGGACACCACCAGGTGCACGACGGCGCCCGGCTACGAGTTCGGGGCGGACGGCGAGTACGAGACCTTCGACGGCACGACCACGCCGGCCGGCTGGACCGTGGTGGACAACGCGGGCAGCGGCCAGGTCTGGAAGTTCACCGACGACGGCAGGCGAGGCAACCTGACCGGCGGCACCGGCAACTTCGCGATGATCGACAGTGACGCGTACGGCGCGGGCAACAGCCAGGACACCTCGCTGGTCAGCCCGGTTGTCGACCTGACCGGCGTCACCGCCCCGTTCATCCGGTTCAACCAGGACTTCAACCAGTTGGACCAGGACACCGCCGACGTCGACCTCAGCATCGACGGTGGCACCACCTGGACGAACGTGCTCCGCCAGGAGACCGACGTCCGTGGGCCGAGGGTCACCGAGGTCCCGATCCCGCAGGCCGCCGGCAAGGCGCAGGTCCAGGTGCGGTTCCGCTACTACGACGCCTCCTACGAGTGGTGGTGGGAGGTCGACAACGTCCTGATCGGCAGCCAGGTCACCTGTGTGCCGGTCGACGGCGGTCTGGTCGTCGGCAACGTCCGCGACAAGAACGACGACAGCTACATCAACGGCGCGACCGTCACCAGCAGCGACCGGCCCAGCGAGAAGGCCGTCACCGTGGCGACCCCGGACGACCCGGGGCTGGCCGACGGCTTCTACTGGATTTACTCGACGCTGACCGGCACGCACAAGTTCACCGCGACGGCCGGCAACTACGCCAGCCAGAGCAAGCAGATCGACGTCGAGCCCGACTGGGCGACCGCCACGAACTTCGCCCTCGCGGCGGGCCAACTGTCGGTGACACCCACCCAGTTGAGCGCGACGCTCCAGATGCCCGGAGGCAAGACCAACAAGACGTTCACGGTGACCAACACCGGCGGCGCGCCCGTCGCGGTCGGCTTCAGTGAGCGTGACAACGGCTTCGAGCTCCTGCGGGCGGACGGCTCCCGGGTGACCCGGCAGCAGGTGCTCGGTGCCGCCGGTGCGCCGGAGCAGCGGCTCTCCGTCCCGACGTCGTTCGCCGCCAAGGCGTCCGGCATGGCGCCGACGGTGGCTTCCCCCGCGGTCGGCCCGCAGGCCGCGCCGTGGACGGACATCGCCGACTACCCGGCCAACATCATGGACAACCGGGTGGTGACCCTGGACGGCAAGGTGTACTCGATCGGCGGTGGTGACGGCAGCGCCTCCACCACGAAGAACTACGCCTACGACCCGACCGCGCAGACCTGGACGGCGATCGCCGATCTTCCGGGCGCGCGCAACGCCCTGACGGTGGGCGTCGTGGACGGGAAGATCATCGCCTCGGGTGGTTGGGGTGACAACGGCCCGGACGCGGCCACCTGGTCCTACGACCCGGCGGCCAACACCTGGACGGCACGGGCCGCCAACCCGGCGCCGCGGGCCGCGGCCGGGCAGGCGGTCGTCGACGGCAAGCTGTACGCCATCGGTGGCTGCACCACCGCGGGCTGCCTGCCGATGTCGAACAGCGTCGTCCGGTACGACCCGGCCAGCAACGCCTGGGAGACGCTGGCCAACTACCCGAAGTCGGTGGCGTTCGCCTCCTGCGGCGGGATCGACGGGATCGTCTACTGCACCGGCGGTAACGACGGGTCCGTCGCGCAGAAGGCCAGCTACGCCTTCGACCCGGGTGCCAACACCTGGACCGCCATCGCTGACGCGCCGGCCGACAACTGGGCCAGCTCGTACGCGGTGGCCAGCGGCAAGCTCCTCGTGGTGGGCGGTTCGCAGGGTGGGGCCATCAGCAACGCCGGCTTCGCCTTCGACCCGGCCACCAGCTCGTGGTCCAACCTGCCGAACGCCAACACCGCCCGGTACCGGGGTGGCGCGGCGTGTGGCTTCTACAAGGTCGGCGGCTCGTCGGGCAGCTTCAACGCCGCTGCCGACAGCGAGGTGCTGCCGGGCTTCGAGGGCTGCGCCGAGGCGGCGGCCGACGTCAGCTGGATGACGATCGACAAGTCGTCGGTCACCCTCGCGCCGGGTGCGAAGGTCACGGTCACCGTCGGGATGACGGCGAACGTGGACCAGCCGGGCACCTACTCCGGCGCGGTAGCGATCAAGGAGAACACGCCGTACTCGGTGGCACCGGTCGAGGTGACCATGACGGCGACGCCCCCGAAGACCTGGGGCAAGCTGATGGGTACGGTGACCGGCACCAGCTGCCAGGGTGCGACCTCGCCGATCTCCGGCGCGGTGGTCCAGGTCGACTCGTGGGCGATGTCGTTCACGTTCGCGACCGACACCGCCGGCAAGTACGCCTACTGGATGGACCGTCGCAACAACCCGCTCACGATGATCGTCGCCAAGGACGGCTGGAAGCCCCAGACCCGTCAGGCGAGGATCGACACCACCACTCCCACGGTGGAGAACTTCGGGTTGTCTCCCATCCGGTGCTGACGCCTGAGCGGTAGTACACAGATCCGGCCCGCCTGGTCACCGACCAGGCGGGCCGGACCCGTTCCGGCGGCGCCTCAGACGGTGGCGAGCCGGAAGCCGACCCCGCGGACCGCGTCGATCGTGGCCGCGGCGTCGAGCCGGGCGAGCTTGCGGCGGACCCGCCGCACGACCGAGTGCATGTCGGACCCCCGGCCGAGGTGCCGGTTGCCCCAGACCTCAAGGTGCAGTCGCTCGTAGGTCCAGACCTGCCCGGGCGCGTCGACCAGGCAGAGCAGGACGTCGTGCTCCAGCCGGGTCAGGTCGATCTCCTGGTCACGCCAGCGCAGGACCCGACGGTCGGAGTCGACGGCCAGGTCGGGCGGAGGCGGCTGCGCAGCCGGCACCACCTCGGCGCGGACAGCCTGTGCCGGCAGCGCGGCGACCGGTGGCATCTCGACCACCCCGAGAAACTCCCGCGCCTGGTCGACGTTCGAGACGATCAGAAAGGCGTCGCTCCCACCGAGCAGCCGGGCCAGCTGCCGGCGCTCGGCCGGCGACGACGCGATGCCGATGACCAGCGAGGCGACCGGAACGTGTTGCATTGCCCCACCCCTTCCGGGTCCCCACAAACACTCCGGATGGTTTCGTGCCGCCGACCAGAGCATCGATCGGCATCTTGACCTTAGTGGCGACGAGTCTCGGCTGGGTAAAACATAGTTGCATGTAAGCATGTGAATCCCGTTCGGGTCGTATCTCTCCGGGCGGTGCCGGCGGTTGTGACAGAACCAAGACACAGCACGGACGGAGCACGGACCTGCCGGGCGGACGATGGCCGGCATGTCCCTTCGATCGTCGTACCCCGTCGGCCGGTCGTCGGTCGCCTCCACGCTGCCGCCGCCGACCGGTGTCGTGCGACAGGTGCCGTCCGGCCGCGTGGCCGCGCCCCTGGGCCCGCGGCTGCTCGGGGCGGCCGTGTGCTTCCTGGTCGCGCTGGGTCTGACCGGCGTGCTGTTCGTGTGGACGTACCCCGGTCAGTGGGTGGACGGCCTGCTCCTGCCGCGCGCCGAGCGGGGTGGGGGTTACGAGCAGCAGACCGACCTGGTCGGGCCGGCGAAGGCCGTGCTGGCGACCTTCGGCGACCGGACGCTGCTGGCCGCGCTGCTCGGCGGGCTGCTGCTGGTGGGCCTGCTCGGTCGGCGTCTGCTGGCCGGCGTCGTGGGTGCCGCCATGGTGCTCGGCGCGGCCGTGGCGGCCGGCGCGGCGAAGTCGGCGCTGCCCCGCCCGGATCTGGCGATCCAGAGCTCGACCACCCACAACAGCTTCCCCAGCGGTCATGTCGCGGTCGCGGCGGCCCTGCTGTTGGCGTACATGCTGGTCCTGCCCGGATGGGCCCGACGGTGGCTGGCGCTGCCGGGCGCGGCTGGCGTCTCGGTGATCGGCGCGGCCACCATGATCGCGGGCTGGCACCGCTTCAGCGATGTGCTCGGCGGCGTCCTGCTGAGCGCGACGCTGTTCTGCCTGGCCGCAGCCACCCTCGCGGGCAGGCCGGGCGGCGGCGCACCCCGCTCGCCTGGCCGGCTGGACGGCGGCGGCGTCGGGCGCCGGTTGGCCGAGGGCCTGGTGGGGCTGGTCGTCCTCGTCTGGGCGTCGATGGCGGTGGCGCCCGATCTGGCCGCTTCGGTGCGGCGGGGCCCGTTGTTGGCCATCGTGGCGGCGGCCGGGCTGACGATGCTCGCGGTGGGCGTGGCGGTGTTTCTGGTGCGGTCGGCGGATTTCGCGGCACCGGCGGGGCACAGAACGACGCCGACGAAAGGCGACGTATATCCGTGATGGGATACTTGGTGGCATGTCCCAGGTCCTGCTGATCGAAGATCACCAGACGGTCCGCGACGGGTTGCAGTTGGCGCTGACCCGACAGGGCCACACGGTGGACGCCGTGGCGACCGGTGAGCAGGGGCTGCAACGGCTGCGCGAGGCCGAGGTCGTGGTCCTCGATCTCATGCTGCCCGGCATGGACGGGTTCGAGGTCTGTCGCCGGATCCGCCAGCTCGGCGACCTGCCGATCATCATGCTCACCGCCCGCAACGACGACATGGACGTGGTGGCGGGTCTGGAGGCCGGTGCCGACGACTACGTGGTCAAGCCGGTGCAGCCCCGGGTACTGGAGGCCCGCATCCGCGCGGTGCTGCGCCGGACGGCGGTCGAACCGCGGCGCGCCGACAGCGAACGGCCCGGCCTGCGTCAGCACGGCTCGCTGACCATCGACCGGGCCGCGCTGGTGGTCAGCAAGGACGGCACGCCGGTCAGCCTGGCCCCGACGGAGCTGCGCCTGCTGCTCGAACTGTCCCACACCCCGGGGCAGGTGCTCAGCCGCCAGCAGTTGCTGGAGGCCGTGTGGGAGCACGGCTACCTCGGCGACTCGCGCCTGGTGGACGCCTGCGTGCAGCGGCTGCGCGCCAAGATCGAGGACGAGCCGTCGGCCCCGGTCTTCATCCAGACGGTCCGCGGGTTCGGCTACCGGTTCGGGCCGTTGTGACACGGTGGCGCTGGGCCGGCACCAGGGCTTCGGGCCTGCGGCTCCGGCTGGTCCTGGCGTTCGCCCTGCTGGGCGTCACCACCACGGCGGTGGTGGCCAGCGTGAGCTACGTCCAGGCCCGCACCGTGATCCTCCAGCTGGCGCAGGATGCCGAGGTGGCGTCGCTGACCGACCAGATCGCGAAGCTGTACCCGGTCGTCAACCTGCCACCCACCCAGGAGGACCTCGACCTGATGGCGCAGCGCCTCTCCGACCGGGACGGGTACGCGGTGGTGCGGTATCGGGATCTGCGGGGCCAGGGCGCCCAGGTGCGCGCACCCCTCACCCCGGAGGTGCAGGCGGCGGTCGCCGATGGTCGCATCGCCTGGCAACGTGTGAGCCGGGACGGGGTGCCCACGCTGCTCATCGGCACCCAGCTGAGGATCGAACGCCCGGACGGCAGCTCCGTGCCGTCCGGGCTGGAGGTCTACTCGGTGCGCAGCCTCGCCTCCGAGCAGCGGAGCATCGACCGGCTCGCCACCTACGCGTGGCTGACCGGCGGGCTATCCCTGATCCTCGCGGTCCTGCTGGCCCTGCTGGCCGCTCGGGGCGTGCTGCGGCCGGTACGCGAGCTGGGTCAGGCGGCCCGCCGGCTCGGCGAGGGCGACCTGTCCACCCGGCTGACCGTCCGTGGCGTGGACGAGCTGGCCGACGTGGCGCGGACCTTCAACGACACCGCCGGGAGACTGGAGCGGCAGGTCGGTGAGCTGCGGCGGATGGAGGCCGACGCCCGGCGCTTCGTCGCCGACGTGTCACACGAACTCCGCACGCCGCTGGCCGCGATGACGGCGGTCACCGACGTGCTCGACGAGGAGGCGGACCGGCTGCCGGGGGACGCCGGCCGGGCCGCCCGGCTGGTCAGTCAGGAGACGCAGAGCCTCACCCAACTGGTCAACGACCTCATCGAGGTCAGCAGGTTCGACTCGGGAACGGCGCGGCTCGCCCTCGACGACATCGACGTCGCCGCGGCGGTCACCGCGACCCTGCGGGTGCGGGGCTGGGCCGAGCGGGTGCGGACGGAACTGCCACCGGGTGTGGTCGCCCGGCTCGACCCCCGCCGGCTCGACGTCATCGTCGCCAACCTGGTCGGAAACGCCTTCCGGCACGGCGCCGAGCCGGTGTCGGTACGCCTGAGCGCCGAGGAGGACTGGATCACCATCGAGGTCAGCGACCACGGGCCGGGATTGGACCAGCAGGTGCTGCCGCACGTCTTCGACCGCTTCTACAAGGCCGACACCGCGCGGACCCGCTCCGAGGGCAGCGGTCTCGGCCTCGCCATCGCCTGGGAGAACGCACGGCTGCACCGGCGCGCCGGGCAGTCCGGACGTCTCGTCGCGGGCAACGCGCCGACCGGCGGCGCGGTGTTCACGCTCCGCCTGCCCCGCCTGGCGTCGGACACGGCGGACGAGGCAGGCGTACGGTGAGCGGCCGTCGAGCGCTGCTGGTCGCGGTGGGGCTCCTGTTCGCGCTGCTCGCCACGGGCTGCGGCGTCCGGCCCAGCGAGGTCATCAACGGCCGCCCCGCGGTGACCGGCCCGTCCGAGGGCACCGGGATCTACCTGATCGCGGATGGGCAGGTCGCCTTGGTGATCCGGCAGACGAAGACGCCGTCGCCGCCGCTGTCGCCGGCCGCGACGCTCGCCCTGCTCGCCAAGGGGGCCAGCGAGACCGAGCGGAGTGCGGGGCTCACCAGCGAGGTGCCGGCCGACCTCGTTCCGGCCGACGTGGGGCCGACAGTCGACGGACCCGGCGTCACGGTGACGGTGGCGGGTGCCGTGTTGCCGCTGTCGCCGCTCGCCGCCGACCAACTCGTCTGCACCGTGGCCGATGCCGTGGCACGCACCGCCCAGGGGACGAGTTTCGCCCCGGTCACCCTGGTCGGGCCGGACGGCACCCGCCCGGCCCGGACCTGCCCGCTGGCGTGACCGGGGCGATGGCCGCTCACACCAGGCCGACCGCCCGGGGCATCCCGCCGAACGAGCGCTGGCCCGCATCGGCCAGCGCGCCGTCGATCAGGATGTCGAGCAGGGCGGGGAACGCGATGCCGGCCCGCCGCCAGATCTGCGGGAACTGCGACGCGGCAGTGAAACCGGGGAAGGTGTTGACCTCGTTCACGATCGGCTCCGCGCCCTCGCCGGGAAGGAAGAAGTCGACCCGCAGCAGCCCCCGACAGTCGAGGGCGTCGAAGGCGCGGATCGCACGGTCCTGGAGCGCCTCGGTGGTGGCGGCGTCGAGCGGGGCGGGGATCTCGAAGACCGCCCCACCGTCGTACTTCGCGTCGTAGTCGAAGAAGCCGGCGCCGGCCACCCGGATCTCCAGGGGCGGCCCGGCCTGCACCCGACCGTCGGGGTGCTGGAGGACGGCCACGTCGATCTCCCGACCACGCGCGCCCTGCTCGACGAGCACCTTCGGGTCGAGCGCGCGGGCCCGCTCCAGCGCGTCCGGTAGGTCCGCCCAGTCCGTCACCTTGACGACGCCGAGGCTGGACCCGGCCCGCGCGGGTTTGACGAAGACCGGCAGGCCCAGGCGCCGCCGGTCGGCCGGCGACAGGTCCTCCCCGGATCGCAGGGTCACCCCGGGGCTGACCCGCAGGCCCTCCGCGGCGAGGAGCCGCTTGGTGACGCCCTTGTCCATGCCCGCCGCGCTGGCGAAGACCCCGTTGCCCACGTATGGCACGCCGAGCCACTCCAGCAGCGACGCGACAGTGCCGTCCTCGCCGTACGGGCCGTGCAGGGCCGGGAACACCACGTCCTGGGCGCGTACCACCCGCAGTGCCTGGGGCAGCGGCATCGGCTGGCCGTCGACGTGCCACTCGCCGTCGGTGTCGATGAGCACCTCGGTGACCTGGTACCGCTCGCGGTCCAGCGCGGCCAGGATGCTCTCGCCCGATCGGCGCGACACCGCGTGCTCGCCGCTCCGCCCGCCGTACAGCACTGCCAGTCGTGTGGTCATGAGACGTCCGTCCTTTCGTGGAGGTGGTCGCGGCCCACCCGGGCCCCGATGCCGGTCAAGATCTCGTGCGGGTTGGTGCCGGCCCACCGCGCCCACTCGGTGACGGTCGGCGCGGCTGTGCCGTCCCCGCCGGGGCCGAACACGACGACCGGATCCCCGATCGCCACGGGCGCCTCGCCGACGTCGACCACGCACTGGTCCATGGCGATGCGCCCGACGACCGGGCGGCGTCGACCGCCGAGCCATACCTCGGCGCGGCCCTCGGTGGCCCGGGGAAGGCCGTCGGCGTAACCGAGCGGCAGCAGCGCCAACGTCGTCGGCCGCTCGGTCACGTACTCCGGGCCGTAGGACACGCCGGTGCCGGTGGGCACCCGCTTCAGGTTGATCACGGTGGTCCGCAGCGTCATGGCGGGCCGCAGCCCGAACGCGCCTGGCCCGTCCGCGCCGAACGGGTCCACGCCGTAGAGGGCGAGCCCGATCCGGCAGAGGTCGAAGCGGGTCCGGGGCGCCGACAGGGCCGCGGCCGAGTTGGCCAGGTGCACGAGGTCGGGGGAGAGGCCGGCGTGCCGGGCGACCCGCAGTGCCTCCTCGAACATCGCCACCTGGTGGGGCAGGCCGGGGCTGCCCGGCACGTCCGCGTCGGCCAGGTGGGACCACACACCGCGAACCCGGACCCCGCCCTCCACCTCGTACTTGCGGGCCCACGCCACCAGGTCGGGCCAGTCGTCGCCGCTGGCCCCGTTGCGGGACAACCCGGTGTCGACCTTGAGCTGCACCGTCGCGGGCAGGCCGACCCGGTGGGCCGCGTCGACGATCGCGTGCAGATGGGTGGTCGTCGACACGCCGACGTCGACGCCCGCGCTGATCAACGCGGCGAAGTCGTCGTCCGGGCGGTGCAGCCAGCTCAGCGTGGGCGCGGTGATGCCCGCGCCGCGCAGGGCCAGCGCCTCGGCGGCCGAGGTCACACCCAACCAGCCGGCGCTGGCGTTCAGCGCGGCCCGCGCGACCGGCACCGCACCGTGGCCGAACCCGTCCGCCTTCACCACGGCCATCACGTCGGTGCCGGTGGTCGCCGCGACCGCCCGCACGTTGTCGGCGATCGCCCCGAGGTCGACCACCGCCTCGGCCAACGCGCTCATCGGGCGGCCCCCGGACGGGCCCCTCGCGGGGCCGCCGCCCGGCGGGGTCCGGGGAGCGCGAACAGCCAGCCGGCGCGCACCGCCAGCAGCCCGCGGTGGACGGCCAGGCTCAGGCCGATGATGAGCCCGGTCAGCAGGATCGGATAGCCGAGCACCACCAGGCCCTGACCGGCCGGGTCCAGCCCTGAGACCGGGCCGAGCAGCACATGGTGCAGCAGTGCCAGGACGGGCATGTGAATGACGTAGATGGGCAGGGTGATGCGCCCGAGGGTGGCCAGCCGGTCGCTCAGCGCACGCCATCGGCACAACCGGGCGGCGGCGGTGATGCCGAAGGCCACCGCCACGACGGAGACCACCGGCCACACGCCGAACCACCGCTGCGCGCCGGCCGCCGCCATCGCGGCGAGCGCGACGGCGTACGCGCCCGAGGTCAGCGCGAGGCGGCGCCGGGTGGCGGTCGCCGCCCACCGTTCGATCTGCGGGCGCAGGTGCAGGCCGGCGAGGAAGAAGACCAGGTTCTGGTAGAGGCCGGCACGGTTGCCCGGGGTGTCGAGCAGGCCGGCCGCGGCGACGGCCGACAACACCGCCGCGGGTACGAGCACCAGCACCCGGGGCGCCCGCCGGAGCACCTTGGCGAGCGTGAAGTAGAGCGCCAGGGCGTACAGGTACCACAGGTTGGACGGGGTGATCGTGAGCTGTTCCAGGAGTTTGAGGGCGGACGTGGCACGGTCGGTCGGGAGGTCCGGCGTCGCCGCGAGGACCGCGGTGTGGATCAGCAGCCAGAGGGCGTACAGGTAGAGGAACCCGGCGATGCGGGTACGGGCGACGGTCCGCCAGGGCCGCCCGACGGCGTTCGCCGCGAAGACGCCGGAGATGGTGAAGAACAGGGGCATCCGCAGCGGCAGGAACTGCTCGCCGAGCGCACCCCACAGACCCGGCACGGGTACGCCGAGGTGCCAGTCGATCTGCAGGTAGTCCTTGACGACGACGTGCCACAGGACGACGAGGATGATGCAGACGCCCTTCGCCGCGTCGGCCCACTGCGCCCGACCGGACCCGGCGGGGACGGGTCCGGCGAGAGCCCAGGGCCTCCGGTGGCGGGACCGGGCGCGCGGCGCGTCGGGCTGGTGCTCGGCGGGCCGGGAGACGGTGGATGTGGGCGGTTGGATCACCTACCAGAAGTTGCCAGCGGGATATCCGCAGGTGATCCACGAAATGTCATGAACCGGTAATGGACGTCGCCGGACCCGGCTCGCGGGCACCGTCGACAGCCATGCCGGTGACGCCGTGGGCCACTAGGCTCGTTCCGGAGGTGCCGAGATGAATCTTGGTCTGCACTACTGGAGTTTCTCGACCCCGGCCGCGCCGGCCACGATCGCGCCGACGCTGGCGGAGGCGGCCGTCGCCGCCGAGCAGGCCGGCGTCGCCTCGTTCACCGTGATGGACCACTTCTTCCAGATGGACGCGGTGGCTCCGGCCGAGGAGCCGATGCTGGAGGCGTACACGACGCTTGGCTACGTCGCGGCGAAGACCCAACGAATGACGCTGGGCGTGTTGGTCACCGGCGTGATGTACCGGTACCCGGGTCTGCTCGCCAAGACGGTGACGACCCTCGACGTGCTCTCCGGCGGTCGCGCCCGCCTCGGCATCGGGGCGTCCTGGTACGAGCGGGAGCAGCGCGGCCTCGGTGTGCCCGTGGTGCCGGTGGCGGAGCGGTTCGAGCGGCTGGAGGAGACGCTGCGCATCTGCCTGCAGATGTGGAGCGACGACAACGGGCCGTTCGAGGGGCGGCACTACCAGCTCGCCGAGACGATCAACTCGCCGCAGGCGTTGAGCCGTCCCCGCCCGCCCATCATGATCGGCGGTGGCGGCGAGAAGAAGACCCTGCGCCTGGTGGCCCGGTACGCCGACGCCTGCAACCTGTTCGGCACGGCCGACGGCGCCGGGGAGGTGGCGCGCAAGCTGGACGTGCTGCGTGAGCACTGTGCCGCCGAGGGCCGCGACTACGACAGCATCGTCAAGACGGTGGTCGCCCACCGGCCACCGTTGGACGACGTCGACGCGTTCCTCGCCGAGGTTGCCGACTACGCCGCGCTCGGCGTCACCGAGGTGCAGGTCACGCCGGCCGGGCACCCGGTGGAGTTCGCCCAGCGGCTCGGCGACGAGGTGCTGCCCCGGCTGGCCAACATCGGCTGATCCGGCAACGGCACAGTGGCGGGGCCGCCCTCCGCGCGAAGCGGAGGGCGGCCCCTGGTCGTGCTCTACCGCCGGTCAGGCGACCGAGGCGGGGAACCTCTCCCACACCCGGTGTGCGGCCATCAGCCGTTGCACCGCCGTCAGCGCCTCCGGGCCGGAGCCCGCCGACACGATGCCCGCGGTGCCGGCCACCCCGGCCTGCTCCAGGACCGTGACGCCGGCACCCCAGGCGCCGATCGCCTTGGCGTGCCGCCAGCACTCCTCCACCAGCAGCAGCACGCGGGGGTCGACGGTCGCCTGGCCCGGTTTGCCGGCCTTGGCGTCGCGGGCGGGCAGCGCGTCCGGCGCGGGGGCCGGGGCCGCGGCCAGCAGGAGCGCGTCCAGCTCGACCGACCGGCCGGTGGCGAAGGTCCGCTGCACGGGCATGTCGCCGACCAGGCCGCCGTGCGGGGCGATCAGCAGCGGCACCATGCCGGCCGCGAACACGGCCCGACGGACCTCATCGACGCCGTCGAGGTCACCGTTGGGGTCGACGACGATCCCGACCATCCGGCCGTCGGCCGGCCACTCCTGGCCGACCTGCGACAACGCGGGGCTCGGCGTGACGTCGGCCAGCGGCGCCGTCGGCTGCGGCGCGGGCAGGCCGAGGCCGGTGGCGACCTGCTCGCACAGCACCGGGTCGATGTTGGCGAGGCACTGGAGCTGCCGCTCCTTGATCGCCTGGTGGTAGCACTTGCCCAGCTCGAAGGTGTAGGCCCGGATGATGTGCTCCTTCTCGACCGGCGACATGCTCAGCCAGAACAGGCGTGCCTGGCTGTAGTGGTCGTCGAAGGAGACCGGATTCGCGCGGACCTTGGGCGCCTGCGCCACCGTCACCGGCACGTCCAGGAACGCCTGCTCGTCGTCGCCCGCCGGGAACGGGTTGCCACCGTCGAGCGAGTTCGGCCGGTACGGCGCGACCCCGGCGTGGACGGCGTGCTGGTGGAAGCCATCGCGCAGCATGTCGTTGACGGCGGCGTGCGGCCGGTTGATCGGGATCTGCGTGAAGTTCGGCCCGCCCAGCCGGGTGAGCTGCGTGTCGACGTAGGAGAACAGCCGGCCCTGTAGCAGCGGGTCGTTCGTGACGTCGATGCCCGGCGGCAGGTGGCCGAGGTGGAAGGCGACCTGCTCGGTCTCGGCGAAGAAGTTCCTCGGCGTCCGGTTGAGGACGAGCCTGCCGACGGGCTGCACCGGCGCGAGCTCCTCCGGCACGATCTTCGTCGGGTCCAGCAGGTCGATCCCGGCGAAGGTCTCCTCGGGGGTGTCGGGGAAGACCTGGATGCCCAGCTCCCACTCGGGGAACGCGCCGGCCTCGATCGCGTCGTAGAGGTCCCGACGGTGGAAGTCCGGGTCGATGCCGCTGAGCATCTGCGCCTCCTCCCAGTCCAGGGAGTGCACGCCGAGCTTCGGCTTCCAGTGGAACTTGGCCAGCGCCGTCTCCCCGGCCTCGTTGACGAGGCGGAAGGTGTGCACACCGAAACCCTCCATGGTCCGGTACGAGCGCGGGATGCCCCGGTCGGACATGTTCCACAGGGCGTGGTGCTGCGCCTCGGTGTGCAGCGAGACGAAGTCCCAGAAGGTGTCGTGGGCGCTCTGCGCCTGCGGGATCTCCCGGTCCGGGTGCGGCTTGCCGGCGTGGATGACGTCAGGGAACTTGATGGCGTCCTGGATGAAGAACACCGGGATGTTGTTGCCGACCAGGTCGAAGGTGCCCTCGTCGGTGTAGAACTTCGTCGCGAAGCCGCGGGTGTCGCGGACCGTGTCGGCCGAACCGCGCGAGCCGAGGACGGTGGAGAACCGGACGAAGACCTCGGTCTCCCGGCCCTTCTTGAGGAAGCCGGCCCGGGTGACCTCCTCGGCGGTGCCGTAGGCGGTGAACAGGCCGTGCGCGCCCGCACCCCGGGCGTGCACCACCCGCTCCGGGATGCGCTCGTGGTCGAAGTGCGTGATCTTCTCGCGGAAATGGTGGTCCTGGAGCAGGACCGGCCCCCGTGGCCCGGCCTTGAGCGAGTGGTCGGTGTCGCGCAGCCGGGCTCCGTTGGCCGTGGTGAGGTACGCGCCCTGCTGGCCCTTCGCGGTCTTCGGCGCCCCGGTCCGCGCGCCCGTCGGCGTACGGGTCTGCGGCGCTCCCTGTTCCGGCTTGGGCGGCAGCGGGTCGTGGGGCGTCGTCGGCTCGTCGACGGTCGGCGGCGCGCTGCCGGGCGCGCCGGGCACCTCCGGCGTCAGGGCATCGGTGATCTTGTCTGAGGCGGTCTTCACGACGTTCTTGACCGCCTCGGCGGGCTTGCTGGAATCCACGGAACGGAACCCCTCCGTTGAGCGCTTACGAGCGGGCGTCTGCCCTGCTACCCCAGGTCAGGGGGTCAAAACACGACCGAGTCGGGCGGGACTGGTGATTTCGCCGATGCGGGGGGCGCGCGGGGCGGCCGACACTGACGCACGTCGATATCGCTCGACTCTAGGGAGTGCCCGACGTGTCGTCACCAACCACCACCCGTCCCCGTTCCGTGGCAGCCCGAGCCGTCCGGCTCGCGCTGACAGCCGCCCTCGTCGCCGGCGGCGTCCTGGCCGGACCCTCCGGCGCCGCACAGGCGGCCAGCCCGTACGAGCGGGGCCCCGCCCCGACCACCGCGATCCTGGAGGCCAGCCGCGGCCCCTTCGCCACCGCCTCGCAGAGCGTCTCCTCGCTGAGCGTCACCGGCTTCGGCGGCGGCGTCATCTACTACCCGACCAGCACCAGCGAGGGCACCTTCGGCGCCATCGCCATCTCGCCCGGCTACACGGCGGCCTGGTCCAGCATCAGTTGGCTCGGCCCGCGGATCGCCTCGCACGGCTTCGTGGTGATCGGCATCGAGACCAACACCCGGCTCGACCAGCCGGACAGCCGGGGCCGGCAGTTGCTGGCCGCGCTTGACTACCTCACCGAGCGCAGTTCGGTGCGGAGCCGGATCGACAGCAGCCGGCTCGCCGTGGCCGGTCACTCGATGGGTGGCGGGGGCAGCCTGGAGGCGGCCTCGTCGCGGCCGTCGTTGCAGGCCGCCGTGCCGCTGGCACCGTGGAACCTGGACAAGAGCTGGTCCGAGCTGCGGGTGCCGACGCTGATCATCGGTGGCGAGAGCGACTCGGTCGCGCCGGTCTCGTCGCACTCGGTGCCGTTCTACAACAGCATCCCGGCCTCCGCCGAGAAGGCGTACCTGGAGCTGAACGGGGCGAGCCACTTCTTCCCGCAGACGACGAACACGCCGACCGCGCGGCAGATGGTGGCCTGGCTGAAGCGGTTCGTCGACGACGACACCCGCTACGAGCAGTTCCTCTGCCCCGGGCCGAGCGGCTCGCAGATCCAGGAGTACCGCAACACCTGCCCCAGCTACTGAGCGCGACAACCGGGGCGGCCGCCGGTGGCGGCCGCCCCGTCCGCGTGCCGCCCGACGGTGTCCTGCTCGGGGGTATCGAAGGTATTGACGCCGTACCCGAGAAACGTACACTGCGAGTGTAAATAACACCCGCCACGACAAGAGGGATGGGTGATGGAACGCGGGCTCGAACTGCACCACATCGGCGTCCGTTTCGGCGGCCTCACCGCCCTCGACGACGTCTCGCTGCGGGTGCCACCCAACCGGGTGGTGGGCGTGATCGGGCCCAACGGCGCGGGCAAGACCACCCTGTTCAACGTGATCTGCGGTTTCGTGACCCCGGAGACGGGTTCGCTCACTCTGGACGGTCGGCCGCTGCGACCACGGCCGCACGGCCTGACCCGGCTCGGCATCGCCCGGACCCTGCAGGGGACCGGGCTCTTCGCCGGGCTCACCGTCGTGGAGAACGTGATGACCGGCGCTTCGCACACCGCCCGTGCGGGCTTCGCGTCCGCGCTGTTCGGCCTGCCCCGCAGCGACCGCGACGAACGGCGGCTGCGCCAGCAGGCACTGGACATCCTGGATGACCTGGGCATCGCCGGGCACGCCGACGCCGCGCCGACCACGCTGCCCTTCGCCGTACGCCAGCGGGTCGCCCTGGCCCGCGCGCTGGCCGCACGGCCCCGGCTGCTGCTGCTCGACGAGCCCGCCGGCGGCCTCGGCGCCGACGACATCACCGAGCTGGCGGAGCTGGTCCGGCAACTGCCGCGACGCGACGCCGACCCGTGCGCGGTCCTCCTCGTCGAGCACCACATGGACCTGGTGATGGCCGTCTGCGACGAGCTCGTGGTGCTCGACTTCGGCCGGGTCATCGCCGCCGGGACGCCGGACGAGATCCGCGACGACCCGGCGGTCACCGACGCCTACCTGGGCGCGGCGACCGAGGACGCCGCCGTCGACGGTGCCACCCCGTGAGCGCGGCGGACCTGCTCGTCGTGCGCGGGCTGGTGGCGGGTTACGGCGCCGCGCCGGTGTTGCAGGCCATCGACCTGACCGTGCCGGCCGGCACCATCGCGGCGGTCGTGGGCGCCAACGGCGCCGGCAAGACCACTCTGCTGCGCGCCCTCTCCGGCATGATCCGCCCGACCGCCGGCCAGGTCGTCCTCGCCGGGGAGGACCTCCGCGGTACGCCCGTCGAGCAGCTCGTCCGGCGCGGCATGGCACACGTGCCGGAGGGGCGGGGCGTGATCAACGAACTCACCGTCGACGAGAACCTGCGGCTCGGCGGGCTGTGGCGGCGCGACCGGGCGGACGCCGGCCGCGCCCTCGACGAGGTCTACCAGCTCTTCGAGCCGCTCGCCCGGCGTCGCCGGCACCTCGGCCACCAACTGTCCGGCGGTGAGCGACAGATGCTCGCACTCGGACGGGCGCTGGTCGGCCGGCCGCGCCTGCTGCTGCTCGACGAGCCCTCGCTCGGCCTGGCCCCACGGGTGGTCGCCCGGACCATGGCGCTGCTACGTCAGCTGCGCGACGCCAGCGGCCTGACCGTCCTGCTGGTCGAGCAGAACGTGCGCAGCGCGCTCGCCGTGGCCGACCAGGGCGTGGTGATGTCGCTGGGAAGGGTGGTGATCGCCGCACCGGCGGCCACACTGCGCGACGACCACGACCTGCGCCACGCGTACCTCGGCTTCTGACCACCACCTCGTTCCCGAAGGGAGGACTGTTGGACCGCTTCGTCTTCCTCACCATCGACGGCCTGTCCCGGGGCGCGGTGTACGCCGCGTTCGCGCTGGCCCTGGTGCTCATCTGGCGGGCGGCGCGGGTCGTCAACTTCGCCCAGGGAGCGATGGCCGTCGCCGCCGCGTACGTCGCGTACACGGTGTCCACCGCGACCGGCTCCTACTGGCTGGGCTTCGTCGTCGCCATCGTCGCCGGGCTGCTGCTCGGCGCACTGGTGGACCGCGTCGTGATGCGGCACGTCGACCACGCGTCGCCGCTCAACCCGGTCATTGTCGCGCTCGGACTGGTGCTGTTGATCCAGGCCGTGCTCGGCATGGTGTACGGCAACGAGTTCCGGCCCGCCGAGGCGCCGTTCAGCCGGTCCGCCCTCACCGTGGGCGGGGTCGCGGTGCTGTCGCCGTACGACCTGTTCGTCTTCGCCACGATCGGAGTGGTGGTCAGCGCGCTGGCGTGGATGTTCGCGCGTACCCCGGTGGGGTTGCGGATGCGGGCGGCGGCCTTCGCGCCGGAGGTCTCCCGCCTGCTCGGCGTCAACGTCGGCGGGATGTTGACGCTCGGCTGGGCGCTCGCCTCCGGCGTGGGCGCGCTCGCCGCCATGCTGGTCATCCCCACCGAGCTGGGCCTGCACCCGCACGCCATGGATCTGGTCTTCGTCTCGGCGTTCACTGCGGCGGTGGTCGGTGGGCTGGACAGTCCACCGGGTGCCGTGGTCGGCGGCCTGGTGGTGGGTCTGCTGCTCTCCTACGTCAGCGGCTACGCCGGCAGTGACCTCACCCCGCTGGCGGTGCTGGTCCTGCTGCTGGCGGTGCTGCTGGTCCGGCCCGGTGGGCTGTTCGCCCCGGTCGCGGCGAGGCGGGTGTGAGCGCCACCCGGGCGGCCCTGCCGCCGCGACACCGACCGAGCGAGGCCGGCGACCGTCCGGTCGACCGCCGACGCGGCTCCACCCTGCTGCGGCATCTCGCCGTGGTGCTCGCCGTGGGGCTGGTGCTGGTGGCGGTCAGCTACGCCATCGAGCCGTTCCGCAACTTCCAGCTCGCCACGGTGGCGGCATATCTCTGTGCCACCGCCGGGCTGACCGTCCTCACCGGGCTCAACGGCCAGCTCTCGCTGGGGCACGGGGCGCTGATGGCCGTCGGCGCGTACACGGTGGCGCTGTGTCAGACCGCGTTCCTCGACCGGGGGTTGACCGGCGGCTGGCTGTTGCCGATCTCGCTCGGCGTGGCGGTGCTCAGCACTGTCGCGGTCGGCGCGGTGGTCGGCGTGGCCGCCGCCCGGCTGCGGGGGCCCTACCTGGCCGGTGTGACCCTCGCCGTGGCCGTCGTCGTGCCGGCGCTGGCCGTGACCTTCGACGGCGTCCTCAACGGCGAGCAGGGGTTGTCGGTGCCGGTGGAGCCGCCGCCGATGGCACTCGGCGCGTACTTCCCCTACGAGCGGTGGCAGCTCTGGATCTCGGGTGCGGCCACCCTGCTCGCGCTGTTGCTGCTGGCCAACCTGATCCGCAGCCGGTACGGGCGGACGTTCCGGGCGGTCCGCGACGACGAGGTGGCGGCCCGCCTCGCCGGCATCCACGTGGCGCGTACCCAGGTCCTCGCGTTCGTGGTCAGCGCCGCCACCGCCGGTCTCGGTGGCGCGCTGCTCGCGGTGCTCGCGCAGAGCGTCTCGCCCGGCGCGTTCTCGTTGACCCTGTCGCTCTTCCTGCTGATGGCCGTGGTGATCGGGGGCCTCGGTCGCCTCGCCGGTGCGCTGTGGGGGGCCGTGCTGCTGGTCGCCCTGCCCGACCTCACCCATTCCGTGACCGAGCTGTTCACCCTCTCGCCCGCGGTGGCGCAGCGGCTGGAGGGCAACCTCCCGCTGGCGATCTTCGGCGTCACGTTGATCGTCGTGATGATCGTCGCGCCGGGCGGCGTGCAGGGCCTGCTGTCCCGCCTCGGCCGGGCCCTGCTGGCCCGGTGGCCGGCGCGGCGTTCCTGAGCTGTCCTCGGCCCGGCCTCGGCCGGGCGCCCCACCACCACACCGTTCCCCCGAGAATCGGACCGAGAAAGGTCGGTGTTTCCCATGCACCGTACGGCACAACGCGGTCTCGCGATCGCCAGCACCATCGCCCTGCTCATCGCCGCCGCCGGCTGTAGCGGCGACGACCCCGGCTCCGGCGGGGCGTCGGTGCCGGGTGTCACCGACACCGAGATCGTCGTCGGTACGCACATGCCGCTCACCGGCCCGGCCTCGGCCGGCTACTCCAAGATCGCCCCGGCGACGAAGGCGTACTTCGACTACGTCAACGCCAACGGCGGCGTGCACGGCCGGAAGATCACCTACAAGATCATGGACGACGGTTACAACCCGGCGAACACGCAGCAGGTGGTACGCCAGCTCGTCCTTCAGGACAAGGTCTTCGCCGTCCTCAACGGCCTCGGCACGCCGACGCACACCGGCGTGCTCGACTTCCTCAAGAGCAACCGGGTGCCCGACCTGTTCGTCGCCTCCGGCAGCCGCAGCTGGGACCAGCCGGACAAGTATCCGGGCACGTTCGGGTTCAACCCGGACTACACGATCGAGGGCAAGATCCTCGCCAACTACGTGAAGGCGAACCACGCCGGCCAGAAGGTCTGCTTCCTGGGCCAGGACGACGACTTCGGCCGCGACAGTCTGGTGGGCGTGGAGAAGGTGCTCGGGGCCGTGGCGGTCAAGCAGACCTACGTCACCAGCAACACGAACGTCGCGCCGCAGATCGGCGCGTTCAAGGCGGCCGGCTGCCAGGTCGTCGTGCTCGCCACCGTGCCGGGCTTCACCGCGCTCTCCGTCGGCACGGCCGCGCGGCTGGGCTTCAAGCCGCAGTGGCTGGTCTCCAACGTCGGCGGGGACCACCCCACCCTGGCCAAGCAGCTCGGCGAGGCCGCCCCGCTGCTGGAGGGCATGGTCGGCGCCAACTACCTGCCGATGCAGAACGACACCGCGAACCCGTGGATCCAGCTCTTCACGAAAATCAACAAGGAGCACAACGGTGACGCGCCGTTCGACGGCAACACCGTCTACGGCATGTCGGTGGGTTACCTCTTCGTGCAGGTGCTGCTCGCCGCCGGCAAGGACGTGACCCGGGAGAAGGTGCTCGCCGCCGTGGAGAAGGGCGGCTTCCAGGGGCCCGGCCTCGCGCCGCTGCGCTTCGCCGCCGACGACCACTCCGGCTACGGCGGGCAGCGGCTGACCCGGGTGAGCGGGGGAGTGCAGAGCTACTTCGGGCCGACGTACGAGACCGATGAGGAGGGCGGCCCGGTCACCGAGTACTCGGCCGCGCCGGTCGCGCCGCCCGCCAATGGGGTGCCGACCGTCTCCTGACGACTCGTTTACCCGGCCGTCGACCGGGCGTGGTCACCGTGGACCGCGTCCGGTCGTACGGCTGCGCCCTGACTGCCGACGGTGGTGCCACCGGGATTCGGGGGCGTGCGGCCGGGCGTTGACCGACACCGATCACCCCTCCTACTATCTGCACTGTGGATGCAGAATCACGTAGGCTCGTGGATCGGGTCGCCATCGTCACCGGCGCCAGTCGGGGGATCGGGCTGGCCATCGCGCGGCGGCTGGTGGCCGAGGGCGCGCGGGTGGGCCTCACCGCCCGCCATCCGGAGGCGTTGGCCGAGGCTGTCGCCGCCCTCGGCGGTCCCGCGTACGCGGTCGCTGTCCCCGGCCGGGCCGACGACGCCGCACACCGGGCCGAGGCGGTGCGGCAGGTCAGCGCGGCGTTCGGGCCGGTGGACCTCCTGGTCAACAACACCGGCATCAACCCCGTGCACGGCCCGCTGGTCGAGCTGGACCTCGCGGCGGCGCGCAAGATCCTCGACGTCAACCTGGTCGCCGCACTGGGCTGGGTGCAGGAGGTCTGCGCCGCCGGCATGGCCGACCGGGGTGGCTGCGTGGTCAACGTCTCGTCGATCGCGGGGCTCGCCCCGTCACCCGGCATCGCCCTCTACGGGGTGAGCAAGGCCGCGCTCAACCACCTCACCGCCAGCCTCGCCGTCGAGCTGGGGCCGGCGATCCGGGTCAACGCCGTGGCCCCCGGCGTGGTCAAGACCCGCTTCGCCGCCACGCTGTACGAGGGCCGGGAGGACGAGGTCGCCGCGCGGTACCCACTCGGCCGACTCGGCGTCCCCGACGACGTGGCGGGCGCGGTCGCCTTCCTGGCATCTGCCGACGCCGCCTGGATCACCGGGCAGACCATCGTCTGCGACGGCGGCTTCACGCTGTCCGGCCGGTCCGGGTGACTCGGCCCGTGGTCGCCCGGAGCTGGCTGATCACCGCCTGTCTAGACTCGGCGGTGCGTCGGGGGACGCCGTGGCGGTGAGAGGGCGGGGGCGGATGAACAAGGTCGAGGCCCCGGGTCGCGTCGACGGGCGCACGGCCCGTGCCGAGCGCACCCGGGCGGCCATCGTCGAGGCGCACCTGGCGCTTATCGCCGAGGGTGACCTGCGGCCGACCGGCGAACGCATCGCCGAGCGGGCCGGCATCTCGCTGCGGACGCTCTGGACCAACTTCAAGGACATGGAGACGCTGTTCGAGGCGAGCGGCGCGGAAGTGCTGCGTCAGCAGGACGCCGCGTACCGGCCGATCTCGCCCGCTTTGCCGCTGGCCAAGCGGGTCGACGCGTACTGCCGGCAGCGGGCCCGGCTGCTCCAGCTCATCGCGCCGTCGGCACGGGCCGCGCAGATGCGCGAGCCGGTCTCCGACCAGCTGCACCTCAACCGCCTCAAGCACATCGACCGGGTACGCGACGAGGTCGAGCAGCTCTTCGCCGCCGAGTTGGCGCAGGCCGGGCAGGGGCGCGAGCAACTGCTCAACGCGCTTGTCGCGGCGAGCATGTGGCCGGCCTGGTCGATGATGCGCTACGGCCTCGGGCTGGGCGTGGATCAGGCGCGGGCGGTCATGGCCCGGACGATCGGCGCGCTGTTGGCCGAGGTGGCGGCCGACTGATCCCGGCCTGTCCTCTTTCCATCCGCTTATCGATGAGTGACACTGTGACGCATGGTTACTGCATCACGAGTGCAAATAACTGTGCTGCGCGGCCGGGATGACCAGTGCCGGGCCGTCCGGAGCCTTCTCGACGGCGTGAGCGACGGCGGCGGGGCGCTGCTGCTGCACGGCGAACCGGGGTCGGGGCGTACGGCGCTGGTCTCCTACGCCCACCGGTACGCCGGGAACTGTGTCGTGCTGGCCGGTGCCGGGCTGCCCGAGGAGGCGACGCTGCCCTACGCCGGCCTGCAACGCCTGCTTGATCCGGTGCGCGACCGGGCCGCCGACCTGCCGGAGCCGCAGTGGCACCTGCTGCGCCGGGCGCTGGACGGGGAGAGCTGCCCGCCCGACCGTCGGCTGGCCCTCTCGGTCGCGGTGCTCGGGCTGCTCGCCGCCGCCGCCCGGGAGCGCCCACTCCTGGCCACCATGGACGACGTCGACCGGGGCGACCCCGAGACCGCGCAGGTGTTGGCGTTCGTGGCCCGCCGGCTGCGGCACCTGCCGGTCGCCGTCCTGCTCACCGCCGACGTCACCGCCACGGTCGACGGGATCACGACGTACCGGCTCCCGCCGCTGGACGAGGGGGACAGCATCGCCGTCCTGGCCGACCTGCTCCCCGAGCGACCCACCGCGCCGGTGGCGGCCACGCTCGCCGCGGTCGGCGGCGGCAACCCGCAGGCCCTGGTGGATCTCGCCGAGGTGTTGAGCCCGGGGCAGTGGCGGGGGGAGGAGCCGTTACCCGCCGCGCCACCGGCCGACGGCGCGCTCGGCCGCGCCTACCGGGCACGCCTGGACCGGTTGCCGCCGGACACCCGCCGGATGCTGCTGCTCGCCGCGCTCGACGATTCGAACGAGCCGACGATCCTCGCCCGCGCGGCCGACACCGCCGGCGTGGCCGTCGAGGCACTCGCCCCGGCGGAGGTCGCCGGCCTGGTCCGCGTCGAGCACGAGGGCGTCACGTTTCCGCAGCCACTGGCCCGGGCGATGGTCGCGGCCAGCGCGTCGCTCGCGCAGCGGCGAGCGGCGCACCTGCTGCTCGCCGGCGTCCTCGACGGGCAGCGGCTGCGCCGGGCGATGCACCTCGCCGCCGCGACGGCGAGCACCGATGCGGCCCTCGCCGCCGAGTTGGAGCAGGCGGCGGCGGCCGGCGGCCCGAACGACTGGGCCATGGCGTCGGCCGCGCTGTGCCGGGCCGCCGAGCTCAGCGACCGCCCGCGCGACGCCGCCGGCCGCCTCCTGGCCGCCGCCAGGTACGCCTGGACGGCCGGTCTGCCCGGTCGGGCCCGGTTGCTGCTCGACCGTCTTCACGCGACCTGCGCGGACCCCTCCGTCACCGGGCACGCCGACCTGTTGCGCGGTGAGCTGGAGCTGCGCTGCGACGGCGCCTCGGGCGCGGCGTCCACGCTGCTGGCCGCCGCCGCGACGGTGGCGGCCACTGACCGCGCCCTGGCCGTGCAGGCGCTGGCGAGGGCCGGCGAGGCGGTGTGCTTCGCCGGCGACCAGTACCGGTACGCGGAGGTTGGCCGCCAGGCGGCGGCGTTGCGCCGCCCGCACGATCCACCAGCGGTCGAGCTGGCGAGTTCGCTTGTCGCCGGTGTGGCGGCCACGCTGCGGGGCGACCACGAGCGGGCCGGTCCCGCGCTGCGCCGGGCGGTCGTCCTGGGTGGCCGGTTGACCGGGCCGGAGCTGACCCCGACCGCGCTCACCTGCGCGGCGGCGGCCGGTCTGGTGGTGGCCGTGGACGGCGCGGCGCACCGGCTCGCCGAGCGTGCCGCCGGGTTGGCCCGGGAGCGGGGCGAGCTGTCCATGCTGTCCCGGGCGTTGGAGCTGCGGGCGGTCGCCGAGTACTGGCTGGGTCGGCACGAGGCGGCGGCGGAGACGTCCCGGGACGGGCTGCGGGTCGCCCGTGCCGCCGGTCAGGTCAACTGCGCCAACGTCCACCTGGGCATGCTCGCCGTGCTGGCCGCCGTCCGGGCCGACCGGGAGGCCAGCCTGCGCCGGATCCGGGAGATCGGCGAAGCCCCGACACCGGGCAGCCGGCCGCACGCGCTGGCGGCGTGGGCGCTGGCCGTTCTCGACCTGGCTGACAACCGGCATGCCGAGGCGGCGGCCCGGCTGGCGTCGCTGGCCCGACTCGGCACCGGTCGAGGTCAGGTGCTCGTCCAGGTGATGGCCACCCCGTACCTGGTGGAGGCCGCCGCCCACCTGGCGCACCGGCCGGCGGCGACGGCCGCGCTCGCCGTCTTCGACAGGTGGGCCAGCAGCACCGCGAGCCCGTTGCGGCGGGCCCTGTCGGCCCGGTGTCACGCGCTGCTCGCCCCCCGGGGCGGCGCCGAGGCGGAGCGCGAGTTCCGGACGGCGCTACGGCTGCACCCGACGGAGGCCGGCGCGTTCGAACGGGCCCGCACCGAGCTGCTCTTCGGGCAGGAGCTGCGGCGCAGCCGTCGCCCGCGCGACGCCCGGGGGCACCTGCACCAGGCCCGCGAGACGTTCACGCTGCTTGGGGCGAGTCGCTGGGCCGAGCAGGCCACGGCGGAGCTGCGGGCCGCCGGGGAGTCGGTCGGCCCGCCCGATCTGCCGGCCGCGCGGCTGCTGACCGGCCAGCAACTGCGGATCGCCCAACTGGTCGCGGAGGGGGCCACCAACCGGGAGATCGCCGCCCGGATGTTCCTCTCCACCCGCACGGTCGACCATCACCTGCGAAATGTGTTCCACCGGCTGGGCATCCGGTCGCGCACCGAGCTGGCCCGCGCGTTCGCCACCGATCGGCACGCCGGGTTGGCCTCCGACCGGTGACCGTCCGGTCTGGACGACGTAAACTATCACCGCTAGTTTATTCGCCATGGAGCTGACCCTCACCGCCGAGCAGGCTGCCGTCCGCCAGCTCGCCGCCGAGTTCGCCGACCGGGAGCTGCTGCCGCACGCGGCCGAGTGGGACCGGCACGAGTCGGTCGACCCGGCCATCGTCGGCCAACTCGGCGACCTGGGCTTTCTGGGGCTGACCATCGCCGAGGCCGACGGCGGCTCCGGCGGCGACCACCTCGCGTACTGCCTGGTCCTGGAGGAACTCGGCCGGGGCGACTCGGCGGTGCGCGGCATCGTCTCGGTCTCGCTCGGCCTCGTCGCGAAGTCGATCGCCGCCCACGGTTCGGCGGCGCAGCGGGCCGAGTGGCTGCCCCGGCTCTGCTCCGGCACCGCGCTCGGCTGCTTCGCGCTGACCGAGCCGGACAGCGGCTCGGACGCCGCCGCGCTGCGCACCCGCGCCGTCCGCGACGGCGACGACTGGCTGCTCACCGGCACGAAGATGTTCATCACCAACGGCACCACCGCCGACGTCGCCCTGGTCTTCGCGCGCACCGGCGGTCCCGGGCACCGGGGCGTCACCGCGTTCCTGGTGCCCACCGACAGCCCGGGCCTGACCCGCCGGGAGATCCACGGCAAGCTCGGCCTGCGCGGGCAGGCCACCGGTGAGCTGCGCCTCGACGACGTACGGGTGCCCGACGCGGCCCGCCTCGGCGACGAGGGCGGCGGCTTCCGCCTGGCCCTTTCCACCCTCGCCAAGGGCCGGATGTCGGTGGCCGCCGGCTGTGTCGGCATCGCCCAGGGCTGCCTCGACGCGTCGGTCGGCTACGCGGGGCAGCGGACCCAGTTCGGCAAGCCGATCGCCGGCCATCAGCTCGTGCAGCAGTTGCTCGCGGCCATCGCCGTGGACACCGCCGCCGCGCGGCTCCTGGTCTGGCAGGTGGCCGACCTGATCGACCGCGGCCAACCGTTCGCCACCGAGGCGTCGATGGCCAAGCTCTTCGCCAGCGAGGCCGCCGTCCGGGCGGCCAACAACGCGGTCCAGGTCTTCGGGGGGTACGGCTACATCGACGAGTACCCGGTCGGCAAATACCTGCGTGACGCCCGGGTCGCCACCCTCTACGAGGGCACCAGCCAGATCCAGCAGCTCCTGATCGGACGCGCGCTCACCGGCGTCAACGCCTTCTGACCCAAAGGACACCCGGATGCGAGTCTTCACCTCCGTCGACGAGTTGGCCGCCGCGGTCGGCGAGACCATCGGCCCCGGCCCCTGGCAGCGGGTCGAACAGAGCCGGGTGGACCTCTTCGCCGACGCCACCGACGACCACCAGTGGATCCACGTCGACCCCGCGCGGGCGGCGTCGGGACCGTTCGGTGGCACGATCGCGCACGGCTACCTGACCCTGTCGTTGCTGCCGGCGCTGGCCGGCCAGCTCTACCGGGTCGAGGGCGTCGCGATGGGGGTCAACTACGGGCTGAACCGGGTGCGCTTCCCCGCGCCGCTGCGGGTCGGCGCCGCCGTACGAGCCACCGCCACCATCGCCGAGGTGTCCCCGGTGAGCGGCGGTGTGCAACTGGTCGTGACGGTCGCGGTGGAGACCGACGGCGGCGGCAAGCCGGTCTGCGTCGCCGAGACGATCAGCCGTCTCTACCCCCGCACGGATCGCTGACCCTTCCGCTGGCCTGCGGGTGTCAGTGATGCGGGCGGCAGGAGGAGCGGATGACCAGCTCGGTGGGGAGCCGGATGTGGGTGTCGCGTTCGACGCCGGCGATCAGGTCGATGAGCAGGCGCAACGCCTCGGCGCCCATCCGCTGCAGCGGTTGCATGATGGTCGTCAGCGGCGGGTTGACCAGCGCCGACTCCGGTACGTTGTCGAAGCCGATCACCGACAGGTCGTCGGGCACCGAGAGGCCCATGTCGCGGGCCACGTCCATCGTGGATATCGCGGAGAGGTCGTTACCCGCGAAGATCGCGCTCGGCCGGTCGGTGAGGGCGAGGAGCTCCGCGGCCGTACCGGCGGCGCTCTCGATCCGGAACCCGCCGACGCGGACGAGTCGCTCGTCCACCGGCACGCCGGCATCGGCCATCGCACTGCGGAAGCCGGCCTCGCGCAGCTGCGCCGACTTCAGGTCGGCGCGTCCACTGATGTGCCCGATCCGCCGATGGCCGAGGGACAGCAGGTAGTTGGTGGCCAGCACCGCGCCGGCGAAGTTGTCCGAATCGACGGTGGGCAGGTCGGACGGCCCGGTGTGCGGGTCGACGGCTACGACGTGGAAGCTGTGTTCGGTCTCGACCACGGTCGGCGTGACGATCACGGCCCCGTCGATGAGAGTGCCCGAGAGGCGGGCGAGCGAGCGCCGCTCCCACCCCACGGCGGCGCCCTCGCCGTCGCCGCTGGAGTAGGCCAGCAGCTGGTATCCGCTGCCCGCGACCTCCTGGGACGCCCCCTTGAGCAGCTCGGTCGAGAACGGTTCGAACTCGGCGACCAGGATGCCGAGCACGTTGGTGCGGTGGCTGCGCAGGCTCTGCGCCCCCAGGCTCGCCTCGTAGCCGAGCTCGTGGATGACCTGCTGGACGCGCTCCACGGTTGCCTGGGCCACGCCGTACCGCCCATTGACAACCTTCGATACGGTCGCGACCGAGACGCCGGCGGCACGTGCGACATCCGACATCTTGACACGCTGCTGAAACACCACGCCGATGATGATAGGGCCGCCGCCTGGGGTGCGTCCCGAGCGATTCGAAAACGTTATCGATACCGATTGACATCAAGTTACATGACTGTAAAACTTCGCGAAACCCGAGTACCGCGACTGAGTAGTCGAGGAGACATCGATGGCAACGAAGCGCCGTGCAGGTGCCGTTCTGGCAGTACTAATGACAAGTGTTCTCGTAGTCGCCGGGTGCAGCGGCGGCGGCGAAGAGGCAGCCCCTCAGAGCGAGTTGTACAAGGACCCGGTGACCCTGACCTGGTGGCACAACGCCTCACAGGACGGGCCCGGCAAGACCTACTGGGAGAAGGTCGCCAAGGACTTCTCCGCGCTCCACCCCACCGTCAAGATCGAGATTGAGGCGATCGAGACCAACCAGCTCCAGCGCACCCGGCTCCCCGCCGCGCTGCTGAGCAGCGACCCGCCGGACATCTTCCAGGCCTGGGGCGGTGGCGAGATGGTCGAGCAGGTGGAGGCCGACTATCTCAAGGACATCACCGACCAGGCCAAGACCGAGGTGGGCAACATCGGTAGCGCCGCCGAGATCTGGCAGGTGAAGGGCAAGCAGTACGGCCTGCCGTACCGGATGGGCATCGAGGGCATCTGGTACAACAAGGACATGTTCGCCCAGGCGGGCATCGCGGCGCCGCCGACCAATTTCGAGGAACTCAACGCCGCGGTCGCCAAGCTCAAGGCGATCAACGTCGTCCCGATCGCGGTGGGCGCCGGTGACAAGTGGCCGGCCGCGCACTGGTGGTACAACATGGCGCTGCGCGCCTGCTCGGTCGACACGCTCAAGAAGGCGTCCACGGACAAGGTCTTCGACGACCCGTGCTTCGTGAAGGCCGGCCAGGACCTGAAGGCCTTCATCGACACCAAGCCGTTCCAGGCCAACTTCATCGCCACGCCGGGCCAGAACGACCCGACCAGCGCCAACGGCATGCTCGCCAACGGCAAGGCCGCGATGGAGCTCATGGGTGACTGGAACCGCGGCACGCTCGACACCGTCGCCACGGACAAGGCGAAGCTCGCCTCGTTCCTCGGCTGGTTCCCGGTGCCGGCGATCGCCGGTTCCCCGGGTGACCCGAAGGCGGCCCTCGGTGGTGGCGACGGCTTCTCCTGCTCCAAGAACGCCCCCGCAGAGTGCGTCGAGTTCCTCAAGTACATCGTGAGCCCCGAGGTGCAGAAGGCCTACGCCGAAACCGGCACCGGCCTGCCTGTGGTCAAGGGCGCGGCCGACGGCGTGACGGACCCCGCGCTGAAGTCCATCCTGGAGGCCACCTCCAGCGCGAGCTACGTCCAGCTCTGGCTGGACACGGCTTACGGCAGCACCGTCGGCACGGCGATGAACGACGCCATCGTCGCCATCTTCGCCGGCAGCGGGACGCCTGAGAAGGTCGTCTCGGCGATGAAGGCGGCCGCAAGCAAGTGACCTCCGTCAACCAGATCCGTACGCCCGCCGGCGGCGCTTCCGCGTCGCCGGCGGGCTCCCACAAGGCCGGGCGCGCGCCCGCCCGCCGAGCCGATACCCGCCGCAAGTGGTACGAGATCATCGGACTCACGACGCCCGCCGTCGTCATCTACGTGATGTTCGTGCTGGTGCCGATGGGCTTCGCGGTCTACTACAGCCTGTTCCGGTGGCGTGGGGTCGGGCCTCCCACCGAGTTCGTCGGTCTGCGGAACTACACCCTCGCCTTCCAGGATCCGATCTTCCTCGACGCGTTGCGCAACAACGCCATCATCGTGTTCGGGTCGCTGCTGATCCAGGGCCCGATCGCCCTGGGCATCGCCCTGCTGCTCAACCGTCGTTTCCGTGGGCGCTCCGTGTTCCGCCTGCTGGTGTTCGTGCCGTACGTGCTCGCCGAGGTCACCGTCGGCATCATGTGGAAGCTGCTCCTGACCGGCGGCGGCACGGTCGACGCGATGCTGGAGTCACTGGGCCTGGGCAGTCTGGTGCAGCCCTGGCTCGCGGACCTGGACCTGGTCATCTGGACGCTGCTGGCCATCCTCACCTGGAAGTACGTCGGCTTCGCCATCATCCTGCTACTCGCCGGGCTGTCCAACGTGCCCGACGAGCTGACCGAGGCGGCGGCCATCGACGGCGCGAGCTGGTGGCAGATTCAACGGCACGTCACGATTCCGCTGCTCGGCCCGACGATCCGGATCTGGATGTTCCTGTCCATGATCGGCTCACTGCAGATCTTCGACATGATCTGGGTTACCTCGGTGCCCGCGGTGCGGTCGCTCGGCGCGTCGGCCACCATGGCGACCTACATGGTGGACAACGGGTTCTTCGCCCGGCTGTGGGGCTACGGCAACGCCGTTGCCGTGATCCTGTTCGTCATCTCCTTCGTGGCGGCACTGCTGTTCCAGCGGTTCCTGCTCCGCCGCGACATCGAGGGCGCCATCACCGGAAAGGCGAAGTGACGATGGCTGTGAACTCCGTTCCTTCCCCGTCCGCCGGGCGCCGTCAGGTGTCCTGGGGCACGCCGCTCACCTACGCGCTCGCGCTCGCGATCGCGGCCGTGTCGATCGCCCCGGTCGTCTACGTGGTCATCGGCGGCTTCCGCACCACCCCGCAGATCGTCGCGAACCCGGCCGGCCTGCCCGACCCCTTCGTCTGGGACAACTACGCCAGGGTGCTGACCCAGAGCAACTTCTGGCAGCAGGCGTTCAACAGCGCGGTCATCGCCCTCGGCACCACACTCGCCGTCGTCGTGCTCGGGCTGGCCGCCGCGTTCGTGCTCGCCCGTTACACCTTCCGCGGACGGGAGGCGCTCTACACCTTCTTCACACTCGGCCTGCTGTTTCCCGCCGGCGCGGCGATCCTGCCGCTCTACCTCATGCTGCGTGACCTGAGCCTGATCAACTCCTACTACGCGGTGATCCTCCCGCAGGTCGCCTTCTCACTGCCACTGACGATCGTGATCCTGCGTCCCTTCCTGTCGGCCATCCCGAGAGAGTTGGAGGACGCCGCCGCCATCGATGGTGCGAGTCGGCTCGGCTTCCTCTGGCGCGTCGCTATGCCGCTGTCGCGGCCCGCGCTCGTCACCGTTGGCGTTCTGGCGTTCGTGGCGAGTTGGAACTCGTTCCTCCTGCCGCTGCTCGTTCTCAGCGATGTCAACCTGCACACCCTGCCGCTGGGCGTGCAGAACTTCTCCAGCCAGTACACCACCGACACGGCAGGCGTCCTCGCCTTCACCTCGCTCGCGATGCTGCCGGCACTGCTCTTCTTCACGCTCGCGGAGAAGCAGATCGTCGGCGGCCTTCAGGGTGCGGTCAAGGGCTGAGCGGCAGCGGTACGGGCACAACCAGAGGAAGGCACAGCATGACTGAGGTCCACACACTGGTGGACGGGCCGGCGCCGGCTCAGGCAGGTCCGGACCACGGTCGACCGGACGGGCACGACGGCGCGGCACGCCTACGCGATCTCCTCGGCCGGATGACGATCGAGGAGAAGATCGCTCAGCTCGTCGGCTTCTGGGAGAAGGAGGACGGCGAGGCCGTCGCGCCGTTGCAGGGGGAGTTCGGCGAGGCCGTCAAGCTCGAGGAGTTCTCCCGGCACGGGCTCGGTCACCTCACCCGCGCCTACGGCACCCGCCCGGTGGACGCGGCGGCACGCGCGTCCTGGCTGTGGAAGTTCCAGCGGGACCTGGTCACGGGGACCCGGCTCGGCATCCCGGCGATCGTCCACGAGGAGTGCCTCACCGGGCTGTCGGCATGGAAAGCGGCCACCTTCCCCACGCCGCTGGCCTGGGGCGCCGCGTTCGACCCCGAACTGGTCACCGAGATGGCCGCGGCGATCGGCGCCTCGATGCGGACCCTGGGTATCCACCAGGGGCTCTCTCCGGTGCTCGACGTCATCCGTGACCCCCGCTGGGGTCGGGTGGACGAGTGCATAGCCGAAGACCCGTACCTTGTCGGCACCATCGGCACGTCGTACGTGCGCGGGCTGCAGTCGCAGGGGGTGCACGCCACCCTCAAGCACTTCGCCGGCTACTCCGCGTCGCAGTCGGGGCGCAACTTCGGCCCGGTGCACATGGGCCGCCGGGAGTTGGCCGACGTGCTGCTCGTCCCGTTCGAGATGGCGATCCTCGACGGTGACGCCCGCAGTGTCATGCACTCGTACGCCGAGATCGACGGGGTGCCCGTCGCCGCCGATCCGACGATGCTGACCGGCGTCCTGCGGGAGCAGTGGGGTTTCGACGGCACGGTGGTGGCCGACTATTACGGGGTCGCGTTCCTGAACCTGCTGCACCACGTGGCGGGCGATCACGCCGAGGCGGCCGGACAGGCGCTGACGGCCGGTGTCGACGTCGAACTGCCGACCGGCGACGCCTATCTGACCCTGCGGGAGTCGGTGCGGGCGGGCGCGCTCGACGAGGCGTTCCTCGACCGCGCGGTGCTGCGGGTGCTGCGACAGAAGCAGGACCTGGGTCTGCTCGACGCGACCTTCACCGACGAGCCGCCCCAGGCGATCGACCTCGACTCTCCCGAGCACCGGTCGATCGCCCGCCGGCTCGCCGAGGAGTCGATCGTGCTGGTCGCCAACCGGGACGCGCTGCCGCTGCCGGCAGGGCGACGGGTGGCACTTATCGGCCCGAACGCCGACCGGCAGGGCGCGCTCTTCGGGTGCTACTCGTTCCTCAACCACGTCCTCGTCCAACACCCCGGTGTGGAGACCGGCATCGAGGTGCCGACCGTGCTCGACGCGGTGCGGGTCGAGTTCGGCGGCGATCTCGTCACCTGGGCACACGGCTGTGACGTGGACACCGACGACCGATCCGGCTTCGACGAGGCTGTCGCCACGGCCGCCGCCGCGGATGTCGCCGTCCTGGTCGTCGGTGACCACGCCGGTCTCTTCGGGCGCGGCACGGTCGGCGAGGGCTGTGACCGGGACGACCTGGAGCTGCCCGGCGTCCAGCGCGAACTGGTCGAGGCGGTGCTGGCAACCGGCACGCCGGTTGTCCTCGTGCTGGTCACTGGCCGGCCGTACACGGTCGGCTGGGCGCTTGCGCGCTGTGCGGCGGTGGTGCAGGCATTCTTCCCGGGGGAGGAGGGCGCCGGGGCGATCGCGGGGGTGCTCTCCGGGCGGGTCAACCCGTCGGGCAGGCTGCCGGTCACCCTGCCCGGGTCGGCCGGCGCGCAGCCGTACTCCTACCTGCACCCCACCCTGGGCGCGGGCAACGAGGTGACCAACCTGCCGGCGACGCCCGTGGCGCCGTTCGGCCACGGCCTGTCCTACACGACGTTCGCGTACAGCGAGCTCACCGTGCCCACCACGGTGCCCACCGACGGGGCGGTAGGCGTGACGGTGCGGGTGACGAACACCGGCGCGGTCGCCGGCGACGACGTGGTCCAGCTCTACGGTCGTGACCTGGTGGCCTCGGTGACCCGGCCGGTGGCGCAACTGCTCGGCTACCGGCGAGTCCACCTGGAACCGGGCCAGTCCGTCACGGTCGAGCTGACGGTCCCCACCACCCGCCTGGCGTTCTCCGATCGCACGCTCACCCGCGTCGTGGAGCCGGGCGACGTCGAGCTCTGGGTCGGTACCAGCGCGCAGCGTGCCACCCAGGCGGTGACCACGCTTGTCGGTGACACCGTCGCGGTCACCAACGCGTCCCCACGCTGGACCACCGCCGACATCCGCTGAGGCCGGTCCGCCGTCGTCCTGGGGGGACGGTCGGCGGACCGCTCACGCTCGCGTGCCGGTTCTCCGCGCTGCTGCTGATGGCTCGTTGGTGCGTGGTCGCGGTGTCACGCCCCGGGCCGAGACTGTCAGTATCGTGTTGAGGAAGCCGATTCGCGGAGGCAAGGAGAAGGCATGAGCGACTGGAACGACAAGATCATCGCTGAGTTTCGCGCCAACGGTGGGCAGGTCGGCGGCCAGTTCGCTGGCGAGCCGCTGCTGCTGTTGCACACGGTCGGCGCCAAGAGCGGCCAGCCTCGCGTGAACCCGATGATGTACCAGAAGGTGGACGGCGGCTACGCCGTGTTCGCGTCCAAGGCCGGTGCGCCCACCAATCCCGACTGGTACTACAACCTGCTCGCTCATCCGCAGGCCCGAGCGGAGATCGGCACCGACAAGGTCGAGTTGGTCGCCAGAGTTGCCGCCGGGGACGAGCGGGAGCGGATCTGGACCGCGCAGAAGACCGCGTATCCCGGCTTCGCCGACTACGAGCGGAAGACCACCCGCCAGATCCCAGTCGTCGTGCTGGAACCTGCGCCGTAGGCAGAGACGGTACAACCCGGTGCCGCTTGTGCGGGCCACGCCGCTGATTAGCGCATATCCGCCGCCGACCGTGCACACGGCACGGCAGCGGGTGGGTGTCGCCTCGCTGTGGAGGGCACCTCCGGCGTACCCCGAACGCCTGAGCCGCCCGCCGCGTCCGCTGCGACCTACCCTGGCCCTCCCGGACGCGGGAGCTGTCGGCAACGTCCGCCCATGTCGAGATCGGTACGGCTGATCCTGTGACGTGCCGGGCTGCCGTTAACATCGTCGGCATGGCAACGCGGCTCGTTCAGATCAACATGAAGGCTCGGGACGACTCGGCGCTCGGCGGTTTCTGGGCGGAGGTGCTCGGCTGGGACGTTTCCAGTGAGGGACCCGGCGTGACCAACCTCGAACCCGAGGGCTTCGTCTACCCCGACCCCGTCGCTGTCTGCCTCGACCTCGTCCTCTCCCCGGAACCCAAGACGGTGAAGAACCGCGTACACGTCGACCTCGCCACCACCTCGGTGGCCCATCAGGCGGAGGTGGTCGCGCGCCTGAGGGATCTCGGCGCGACACCCACCGACGTGGGCCAGGGCGACGTGCCGTGGACGGTCATGGCCGATCCGGAGGGCAACGAGTTCTGCGTGCTGGACCCCCGACCGCTCTACCGGGACACCGGACCGATCGCCGCGGTGGTGGTCGACTGCGTGGACCCGCGAGTCATGGCCCGCTTCTGGGGCAGCGCGATGGACTGGACCCTGCACGAGGTGACCGACGACAAGGCGGTGCTGCGCTCCGCCAAGGGCGTCGGCCCATATCTGGAGTTCATCCGCACGCCCGAGGTGAAGACCGTGTGGAACCGTGTCCACCTCGATGTCCGCCCGTACCCGGGTGGCGACGTGGAGGTCGAGGCGGCCAGGCTGCGGGCTCTCGGCGCCACCGCCATCGACCTGGACGTGCCGTGGACGGTCCTCGCCGACCCGGAGGGCAACGAGTTCTGCCTCCTCGCTCCAGGCTGACCCAGACCGGGCGGTGAAACCTAGGTCAGACCCCGCTCGCCAGGACGTCAGGAAGGGCAACGGCGGTGCCGGTCACCGCGATCCCGCTTCCGGCTTCGGCGGGGATCCCTACCGTGAGAAGGCTTGGACGGCCCATGTCCTGGCCCTGCCGCACGGTGACCGTCGCGGGCGGTGTCACCAGGTGCAGCTCGCGCAGATAGCCACCCAACGCCGCGGCGGCCGCACCTGTCGCGGCGTCCTCGACAACACCACCGGGTGGGAACGGGTTGCGCGCGTGGAACACCAGCGGGGACTCGCGGTAGACCAGGTCGATGGTCGTCCAGTCGCGCTGGGCCATCAGGCTGCCCAACGCCGCCATGTCGTAGTCCAGGTTGGCCAGGCGTTGCCGGCTCGCGGCGGCCACGATGGGATGCCATGCTCCGGCGAACGCGACCCGCGGCGGCAGCGTCGCGTCGAGGTCGTCCAGCTCCCAACGCAGCGCGTCGAGCAGCGCCGCAAGGTCGCCGGGGGCGATGGGTCTGCTCTGCGGTTCGACGCTGATCAGCGTGGCGGTGGTGGCCCCGTCCGCCCGCACCTCGGTGGAGACCTCGACCAGGCCGGCGCGGGTGTCCAAACGCAAGGCTCCCGGACCGTGCCGCTCGGCGTAGGCAACTGCCGACGCGATGGTCGCGTGGCCGCAGAAGGGGACCTCTGCCTTCGGGCTGAAATAGCGCACCGTGAAGTGCCCATCGCGGCCAGGAACGAGGAACGCCGTTTCGGAGTACCCGACCTGGGCCGCCACCCGCTGCATCTCCGCGTCGTCGAGCCCGGTGGCATCCAGGACCACACCAGCCGGGTTGCCACCGGCTGGATCGGCGGTGAACGCGGCGTACCGCAGGATCTCCATGATCAGGATTCTAGCTCCGTAGGTCGTGGGCGAACCTGGCTCATCGTTGGTCGCCGTCGGTGATGGTGTACTCGCGCCGCCGCAAGGGCACCCAGCTTCGGGCGGGCCGCCCCAGCGGTCAACACGATGCGACGTGTCCCTGCCCCTGCCGACGGGTCAGATGAACCTGCGCCGGCAGCTCATGATCGAAGCGATAGGGTCCTGCGCGTGACGCGCCCCGTGCTGCTCGACTGTGACCCCGGCATCGACGATATGGTGGCCATCCTTACGGCGGTGGCCAGCCCGGAGGTGGAACTTGTCGGGGTCACCACCGTCGGCGGCAACGTCGGAATCGACACCACCACCCGCAACGCGTTGGATGTGCTCGCGCTGGCCGGCCGGGCCGACATCCCGGTGGCCCGCGGGGCGGACCGACCGTATCTGCGCTCATTGAGCGACCGCGCCGCGTCGGTGCACGGAGACAGCGGGCTGGGCGGCATCACGCTGCCGACCTCCGGCGTCGGTCCGATCGAGGCCACCGCGCTGGAGTTGATCGTCGAGACGGTACGGGCCGCCACGGAACCGGTGACGCTGGTCGCGACCGGACCCCTGACCAACGTGGCGCACCTGTTCGCGGTGCACCCCGACGTGGCATCGCGGTTGGCCCGGCTGGTGGTCATGGGCGGCTCGATCGGCGCCGGCAACCGAACGCCGGCCGCCGAGTTCAACATCTGGGCCGACCCGGAGGCCGCCTACCGAGTGCTCACCGAGCCGGGGCTACCCCGGCCGGTGCCGACCACGCTGGTCGGGCTGGACGTCACGTACCGCACCGCCTACGGTCCGGACGACCTGCACCGGCTCCGCGCGGCCGGCAGAGTGGCCGCTCTCTGCGCGGACGCGCTCGAGTACTACCTCTCGGCGTATCGGCGGGACCACGGAACGGACGTCGTACCGCTGCACGACCCGCTGGCGATGGCGGAGGCGATCCGGCCCGGCCTGGTCACCGCCGACCCGGCGTACGTCGAGGTGGACACCACAACCGGGCCGAGCCGTGGCAACACTCTGGTGGACCTGCGCGGCCTGCACGGCCCGCCGACCGTCGAGATGGGGGTGGACGTCGATGTGCCATCCGCGTTGGAGTTCATCACGAGTCGGCTGGCGATCCTGTGAGCTGGACGCGGTGCCGGGCAGCCCGTTGCTGCCCGGCACCGCGACGGGATCGTCAGGCGACCGCGCAGGCGGCGCCGTTGAGGGTGAAGGCGGACGGCCTGCCGGAGTTGCCGGTGTGGGTGGCCTGGAAGCCGATGTCGACCGTCGTGTTCGGAGTGATCGTGCCGTTGTAGGAGACGTTGCGGGCGGTCACCGCCCCGCTCGACGGCGAGTACGTGGCGTTCCATCCGCCGGTGATGGCCTGGCCGCTCGGCAGCGTGAACGCCAGCGCCCACCCGTTGACCGGGGCGCTGCCCGTGTTGGTCACCGAGATCGACGCGGTGAGGCCGTTGTTCCAGGCGTTGACCGTGTACGCGACCCGGCACGCACCGGCCGGCGGCGGCGTGCTCGGCGGGGGAGTCGTCGGCGGGACGGTGGTGGGCGGGGGAGTCGTCGGCGGGACGGTGGTGGGCGGAGGCGTCGTCGGCGGTGTGTCGCCGCCGATGCTGCCGGGCACCGAGCGGAGCGCGTCGTACCAGGCGACGGCCATCTTGCGGTAGCCCGTGGCGTTGGGGTGGACGCCGTCGGCGAGATCGCTCAACGTCAGGGCGCGGTACATGTCGACCAGGTGGACGCGTTTGCCGGCGGCGGCCCGGGTCTGCACGATCCCGGGGATCGCGGCGTTGTATGCCCGGACCTGGTTGTCCGCACCGGATTTCGGCACGATCGTCGCGACGAACACGTCCGCGTTCGGGGCGGTGTTGGTGATCTTGTCGACGAGTGCGGCAAGCCGGCCCGGAGCACCGGAGGTGTCGCCGTACATGTCGTTGGTGCCGATGTGCAGCAGCACCGTCCGGGGGGTCGTCGCCCGTAGCCAGTTGACGACGTTGGCGTCGATCTGGGCGATGGTCCAGCCGGAGTGCCCCTCGTGGTCGTGGTCGCCGAGGCTGGCCGGGCCGTTGAACTGGGAGCCGACGAAGTCGATCCGGTATCCGCCGGTCGTGAACCGCTGCCAGAGTTCGATGCGGTATCCGCCGGCGACGTTGAAGCCGTCGGTGATCGAATCGCCCAGCGGCATCACGCGTACCCCGCCGTTGGATTCGGCGCTGGCGGGCATGGTCGCCACCGGGACGGCGGCGGCCACGGCCGCGACGGCGGCCAGGGCCGCCCACCACAGGCGAGCCCGTCGGGGCCTCGGCGTCGTGGCGGGCGTCGCGGGTGCGGGGGGAACCGGGTGGTCGAGGTAGGGACTGCTCATGAGGGCTTCCTCCGGTGGTGGGGGAGCGTGCGCCAGCAGGGCGGCGCCGCGACGGCGCCACCATTTCGCGGTACGCGTGGATCAGCTGGCAGGACGGCCAGGAACCCGGACGTCAGCACTGGTGGTCGACGCTGCCTGTGCCGCTGGTCATCGACGGGCCGGCTGCGACGGATCGATGGACCGCGACGGGAGTGTGCCCTGCACCCCGTCGGACGCACGATAGCGTGTTATCGCTAACAAGGGCAATCGATCGACATCGCGCTATGGCTGTGTCACGGCCGGTTCGAGCGTCGACGCCAGCCAGCGCAGCTGCCGTCGGACGTGGACGGCCTCACCGCCCTCGTGACCGTTGAACGGGTAGACGTGCATCTCCCGCTCCGGCGGTACGGGCCGGCCGGTCGCGGCGCCGTACTGGTTGTAGGCGGCGAAGCCGGTGCTCGGCGGGCAGACGGTGTCGCGCAGGCCGATGCCGAAGTGCGCCGGAGCCGTGGCCCGGCGGGCGAAGCTCACCCCGTCGACATAGGACAACGTGTGCCGCACGGCTTCCTCGGCCTCCCGGTGCACCGACAGGTAGCGGGCGATCTCCCCGTACGGCGAGGCGTCGCTGAGCGCGATGGCCCGCTGCACGTCGCAGAGGAACGGGGCGGTGGTCAGCACCGCCGTGAGGTCGCCGACGAGACCCGCCACCGCCAGAGCCAGGCCGCCGCCCTGACTGTTGCCGACCACGGCGATCCGGCCTCCGTCGACTCCGGGCAGCGCGCGAGCCGCGTCGACGGCCCGGACCGCGTCGGTGATCAGGCGTCGGTAGTGGTAGTCGTGCGGGTCGAGGATTCCCCAGGTGGCGGGCCAGGGGCCGCCGGGTGCGCCGTGCGGGTCGGTGGTGTCGCCGGCGCCGTACTGCCCGGCCTGCCCCCGGTTGTCCATCAGCAGGTGGGCGTACCCGGCGACCGGCCAGGTCAGCCGCTCGTGCGGCAGGCCCCGGCCACGCCCGTAGCCGGCGTACTCGACAACGGTGGGCAGCGGGTCCGCAACGCCCGCCGGACGCGTATACCAGGCCCGCACCGGGTCACCTCCGTAGCCGGCGAACGTGACGTCCCACGAGTCGAGCAGGCGCAGGTCGGTGGGTTCCGGGCGAACGTCCACGAGCGCCGGACGGGCGGACGCCGCGGCGAGGGTGTCGCGCCAGAACCGGTCGAAGTCGTCAGGCTCGACGACGGTTGGCGCGTAGCGCCGCAACTCGTCCAGGGCGTGGGCGGGCTCGGGCATGGCTCCTCGCAGGTCAGCGCGGGTGGGCGGGCGGGGCGGTGCTCTCCCGTACGACCAGCTCGGTCACCAGGTCGATCCGGCTGGTCGCCGGCTCGTTGCCGTTGGCCAGGTCGAGCAGCATCTGGGTGGCGATGCCGGCCATGTCGCCCAGCGGCTGGTTGATCGTGGTCAGCGCGGGGTCGGTCCAGGCCGAGACAGGCAGGTTGTCGTACCCGATGACCGAGAGGTCCTCGGGCACTCGCAGGCCGCACTTGCGGGCGGCCCGGAGCACCCCCATGGCCTGGATGTCCGAGCCGGCGAAGATCGCCGTGGGTCGGTCCGGTCGGCTCAGCAGCCGCAGGCCGTGGGCGTGCCCGGCGTGCGCGGAGAAGCTGCCGTAGCTGACCAGTTCGCGGTCGACGGCGACCCCGGCCTCCTCGTGGGCGGAGTGGAAACCGGCGGCGCGGGCCCGGCTGCACAGCATGTCGGTTGGCCCGGAGATGACGGCGATCCGTCGATGGCCCAGCTCCAGCAGGTGCCGGGCGGCCAGCAGGCCGCCGTTGAAGTTGTTCGAGCCGACGGTGGGCACCGAGGCGGAGGTCGCGCTGTCGGTGTCGACGACGACGAACGGGATGCCCTGCCGCCGCAGCTGCTGCTGCTGGCTGTCGGTCAGGTGGCAGAGCACGAGCAGCACGCCCAGGGGGCGATCGGCGAGCAGCGTGTCCAGCCACCGCGACGGCGGTCGGTGTGCGCCGCCGAGTTGGGACACGGCGAGGCCGATCCCGGCGGCGGCGGTCACCGCCTCGGCCCCGCGCAGAATCTCCAGCGCCCAGCCGGTGTCGAACTCGTGGAACACCAGATCGATCCGGCGCTGGCCGGTCGACGGCCGCCGGTTGCGGCGCTGGTACTGGTGGCGGTCGAGACTCGCCTCGACCCGGGCCCTGGTGGCGGGGGCGACATCCTCGCGTCCGTTGAGGACCTTGGACACCGTCGCGACCGACACGCCCACGTCGTTGGCGATCGTCGCGATGGTGGAGGCGGGTGGGTCGAGCGGGCGGTGCTCTGTCATCGCAGCCTCTACAGCGTCCGAAAATTTCGGAAGACCATAACACGATCGATTGGGCCGGCCGACGCACGAGATTCGGGTTGCTCGATCTCTGCCACTGGCCCACCTCTCGGATCGCGGATCGTGCTGGTCGGCTCAACCGGCTGGGTAGCGGGGGATCCATCGTCACATCGAAACTCTTGACACGCTTAGGCGGTGCACTTAGGTTGCCGAAAAGGTTACGCGGGTTTCCGGAAAGTTTCGGATCGCGGTCACCCGTCACGAACCGATCCCGCGAGGGTGCGGGATGTGGCCGGAGCTAAGGGGTCTCGGCATGAGAAACGACGTGCCCGTCGACGGCGCACCGGCGTCCCACGACGCCACACCGTGGCGTGACGCGCGGCTGTCGCCGGTCGAACGGGCCGAGGCGCTGTTGCCGCTGATGTCGCTGGAGGAGAAGCTCGCCCAGCTCGTCGGGGTCTGGGTGGGCGCCGACGCATCCGGTGAGGGCGTCGCCCCGCACCAGGCCGACATGCTCGACGAGCTGCCGCCGTGGAGCACCGTCATCCGGCACGGGTTGGGCCAGCTCACCCGGCCGTTCGGCACCGCACCTGTCGACCCGGTGCTCGGCGCCCGGTCGCTTGCCGCGTCCCAGGCGCAGATCGTGGCCGCCAGCCGGTTCGGCATCCCGGCGCAGGTGCACGAGGAGTGCCTCACCGGCTTCGCGGCCTGGCGGGCCACCGTCTACCCGACCCCGCTGAGCTGGGGCGCCTCGTTCGACCCGGAACTGGTCGAGGAGATGGCCACACGGATCGGCCAGTCGATGCGCGCCGCAGGCGTGCACCAGGGGCTCGCCCCGGTCCTGGACGTCACCCGCGACTACCGCTGGGGACGCACCGAGGAGACCATCGGCGAGGACCCGTACCTGGTGGGGACGACCGGCGCGGCGTACGTGCGGGGCCTGGAGGGCACCGGCGTGGTGGCCACGCTGAAGCATTTCGCCGGATACTCCGCCTCCCGGGGAGGGCGCAACCTCGCGCCGGTGCCGATGGGCCACCGGGAGCTGGCCGACGTGATCCTGCCACCGTTCGAGATGGCCCTGCGGCTCGGCGGCGCCCGCTCGGTGATGAACTCCTACGCCGAGATCGACGGTCTGCCCGTCGCCGCCGACGAGGAACTGCTGACCGGGCTCCTGCGTGACGAGTGGGGCTTCACCGGCACCGTGGTCGCCGACTACTTCGCCGTGCGTTTCCTGCAGACCCTGCACGGGGTGGCCGAGCGCCCCGCCGACGCCGCCGGCCTCGCCCTGCGGGCCGGGATCGACATCGAGCTGCCCACCGTGGACGCGTTCGGCGCCCCGCTGCTGGCGGCGGTCCGCGCCGGTGAGGTCGACGAGGCGCTGATCGACCGGGCGGTGCGGCGGGTGCTCATCCAGAAGATCGAGATCGGTCTGCTCGACGACGGTTGGCGGGAGCTGCCCGACGACGTGGCGAGCCTGCGACTCGACGACGAGGCCAGCCAGGACGTCGCCGTACGACTGGCCCGGGAGGCCATCGTGCTGCTGCGCAACACCGGCGTGCTGCCGCTGCCCGCCGGTCGTCGGGTGGCCCTCGTCGGCCCGCTCGCCGACGACCCGATGGCCATGCTCGGCTGCTACACCTTCCCCAACCACGTCGGCGTCAACCACAGCGAGTACGGCCTCGGCGTGGACATCCCCTCGCTCCGCGACGAGCTGGCCCGACACGTCCCGCACCTCAGCTTCGAGCCCGGCTGCGCCATCACCGGCGAGGACACCTCGGGCATTCCCGCCGCGGTCGCCGCGGCGGTGGCCGCCGACGTGTGCGTGCTCGCCGTCGGCGACCGGGCGGGCATGTTCGGCCGGGGCACCTCCGGGGAGGGCTGCGACGCCGTCGACCTGGCGCTGCCCGGGGTGCAGGCCGACCTGGTCCGGGCCGTCCTGGCCGCCGGCACCCCGGTCGTGCTGGTGCTGATGACCGGCAGGCCGTACGCGCTCGGCCCGGAGTTCGACGCGGCGGCGGCCGTGGTGCAGGGGTTCTTCCTCGGACAACGTGGCGGGCAGGCGCTCGCCGAGGTGCTCACCGGAGCGGTGAACCCGTCCGGGCGGCTTCCGGTCAGCGTGCCCCGCGACGCGGGCGGCCTGCCGGGCACCTACCTGGCGCCACCGCTGGGGCGCCGCAACAAGGTCTCCTCGATCGACCCGACGCCCGCGTACCCGTTCGGCCACGGGCTGAGCTACACGACCTTCGACTGGTCCGGCGCGGCCGTCGTCAGGCCGGCGGACGACGTGTACGACGACGCGGCCGAGACGGTCGCCTGGCCGGTCGACGGCGAGGCGCGGGTACGCGTCACCGTTCGCAACACCGGTTCCCGGCCCGGCACCGAGGTGGTGCAGCTCTACCTGCACGACCCCGTCGCGCAGACGACCCGGCCGGTGACGCGGCTCGTCGGCTACGCCCGGGTGCCGTTGGAGCCCGGCGCGGCGGCCGACGTGACGTTCGGCGTACCGGCCGATGTCGCGTCGTTCACCGGGCGGGCTGGCCGGCGCGTCGTCGAGCCCGGCGCGGTCGAGCTGCGGTTCGGCCGCTCCAGCGGCGACACGGTGGCCGCCCTCGCGTTACGGCTGACCGGCGAGGAACGCCAGGTGGGCCACGAGCGGGAGCTGCTCACGGCAGTGCGGATCGAGCACCTTCTGGCCGTCCCGCAGTCCGCATAGGAGTCCGAGGATGACCTCCGGGACGTTACGGCCGCCGCCAGCGCCGCCTCCCGCTCCGGCGGCGGCCCCCGCGCCCGCCCCGCGTGCTCCGCGACGTCGCCGAACCTGGCGGCAGGCGTTGCGCCGGGACTGGCAGCTCTACTCGCTCGCCGTCCTGCCGCTGCTGTTCTTCCTGGTCTTCCGGTACCTGCCGATGATCGGGAACGTCATCGCGTTCCGCCGGTTCAAGCCGGGCGGCAGCATCTTCGGTGAGTACTGGGTCGGGCTGCGGTACTTCCGGATGTTCCTCACCGACCCGACGTTCTGGGAGGTCTTCACCAACACGCTGGTGCTCGGGACGCTGACCCTGCTGTTCTGCTTCCCACTGCCGATCGTGTTGGCGCTCCTGCTCAACGAGGTGCGTGCCCGGCGGTTCAAGCGGTTCGTCCAGTCGGTGTCCTACCTGCCGCACTTCCTGTCGATCGTGATCGTGGCGGCGATGGTCATGCAGCTGACCTCGATCGACGGCACCGCCAACCAGCTCGTCCGGCTGTTCGGCGGCGATGCGGTGGCGTTCCTGCAACAGCCCGAGTGGTTCCGCACCATCTACGTCTCGTCCGAGGTCTGGCAGACCGTCGGCTGGGGCACCATCCTCTACCTCGCGGCCCTCACCACGATCGACGAGGACCTCTACGAGGCCGCGCGGATCGACGGTGCCAACCGGCTGCGGCAGACCTGGCACGTGACGCTGCCCGGGATCCGGCCGACGATGGTGACCCTGCTGATCCTCAACATCGGCAGCTTCATGGCGGTCGGGTTCGAGAAGATCCTGCTGCTCTACAACCCGCTGACCTACCCGACGGCGGACGTGCTCTCCACGTACCTGTTCCGGATGGGCTTCCAGTCCAGCAACTTCAGTTACGCCGCCGCGATCGGTCTCTTCGAGGCCGTGATCGGGCTGGTCCTGGTCCTGTCGGCGAACCTCATCTCCCGTCGCACGGTGGGGACGAGCCTGTGGTGACCCTCGGTACGAAGGCGGACGCCCCGACGACGCGCGGGCCGGTGGACAGCCGGGGCTACCGGATCTTCCGGATCGTCAACACGGTCGTCCTGACCGGCGTGGTGATCGTGACGCTCTACCCGTTCCTCACCATCGTGGCCCGCTCGCTCAGCGAGGAGGCGTACATCATCGCCGGGAAGGTGAGCCTGGTCCCGCGCGGGTTCGACCTGACCTCGTACAAGCTGGTGATGTCCGACGCGATGTTCTGGACGAACTACCGCAACACCGTCGTCTACACGGTCGTCGCCACGATCATTTCGATCGTCCTGACCACCTGCTACGCGTACGTGCTGTCGAAGCCACAGCTCAAGGGGCGCGCCGTCCTCGTCGGCGTCGCGCTGTTCACCATGTTCTTCTCCGGCGGTCTGATCCCCAACTACGTGCTGGTCACCAGCCTGGGGATGAAGAACACCATCTGGGCCATCGTGATCCCCAACGCCATCAGCGTGTTCAACCTGTTGGTGATGAAGGCGTTCTTCGAGAGCCTGCCGACCGAGTTGGAGGAGGCCGCGGCGGTCGACGGGCTGAACACGTACGGCATCCTGCTGCGCATCGTGCTGCCCCTGTCGAAGGCGATCATCGCCACGATGGTGCTCTTCTACGCGGTCGCCTTCTGGAACTCGTGGTTCACCGCGTTCCTCTACATCGACCGGCAGGACCTGCTCCCGGTCACCGTGTACCTGCGCAACCTGATCGCGGGCGCCACCAGCGCCGAGTCGGCCGCCGCCGACGCGGACAAGGTCCAGGCCGCGGCCACGCTCCAGGCTGTGACGATCGTGCTCACGACCCTGCCGATCCTGGCGGTCTATCCCTTCGTCCAGCGGTACTTCGTCCGTGGCGTGATGCTCGGCGCGGTCAAGGGCTGAGCCACGCACGTCGCAGCGCTCCACCCCCCACCCCCCACCGAAAGGACCAGCCATGCTCCACCAGACGTGGCGCCGCGTGGCGTTAGCCACCGCGGGTCTGCTCGCGCTCAGCCTGACCACCGCCTGTTCCGAGGATCCTGCCGAGTCGTCGGACCTCTCGGAGAACCGTGCCGGCGCGATGGCCAACTATGGTGTCGGCGACCAGTTCAAGGCCACCGAGGCGCTCTCCTTCTCCACCCTCTACAACAACCACACGTTCTATCCGCTCAAGGAGGACTGGCCGTTCTGGTCCGAGTTGACCAAGCGGACCAACGTCACGATCGAGCCGGTGGCGGTCCCGCTCAGTGACTACGAGCAGAAGCGCAGCCTGCTGATCGGCGCCGGGGACGCCCCGCTGATCATTCCGAAGACGTACCACCCGCAGGAGAACGCGTTCGTGTCCTCCGGGGCGATCCTCCCGGTGAGCGACTACCTGGACCTGATGCCCAACCTCAAGGACAAGATCGCCAAGTGGAACCTCAAGCCGGAGATCGACAACCTGCGGCAGTCCGACGGTAAGTTCTACCTGCTGCCCGGCCTGCACGAGAAGCCCACGCAGGACTACACGGTGCTGGTGCGCACCGACATCATGCAGGAGCTCAACCTGGCGACCCCGAAGACCTGGGACGACCTGTACGCCGTGCTCAAGGCGATGAAGGCGAAGTACCCGAACGTCTATCCGTACTCCGACCTCTTCAGCAAGCCCAACCCCACCGGCGCCCTGCTGAACATCCTCGGCTCGGCCCACGGCACCCAGGCTGGCTGGGACTACCAGCACGCCACCTGGGACCCGGCGGCGAAGAAGTTCAACTACACCGGCGCGTCCGAGCAGTACAAGCAAATGGTCACCTTCCTGCACAAGCTCGTCGCCGAGGGCCTGCTCGACCCGGAGAGCTTCACCCAGACCGACGACCAGGCACGCCAGAAGCTGGCCAACGGCAAGTCCTTCGTGGTCACCGGCAACGCGCAGACCCTAGTCAACAACCACCGCCCCGACCTGGCCAAGACCCTGCCGAACGCGAAGATGGCCAAGATCCCGCTGCCGATCGGCCCGGCCGGCGAGGTCAACCCCTTCCCCCGGCTGGAGAACGGCATCATGATCTCCACGAAGGCCCGGGAGAGCAAGAACTTCGTCGCCATGATGCAGTTCATCGACTGGTTGTGGTATTCGGACGCCGGCCTGGAGTTCGCGCGCTGGGGCATCGAGGGCACGACCTTCACCAAGGACGCGTCCGGGAAGCGCTCGCTCAACCCCGGCGTCGACTTCCTCGGCCTCAACCCGAAGGCGCCCAAGCACCTGCAGAAGGACTTCGGCTTCCAGAACGGCGTCTTCGCCTACGGCGGTTCCCCCGACCTGGTCCGCGGGTTCTTCTCCCCGGAGGAGTTGGAGTTCCAGAAGGTGATGGACGCCCGCACCCCGAGGCTGGTGCCGCCGCCCGCCCCGTTGACCGACGAGGAGCGCGAGCAGGTGTCGCTCTGGGAGACCCCGCTGAAGGACTTCGTCACCCAGAACACGCTCAAGTTCGCCCTGGGCCAACGGCCCCTCACCGAGTGGGACGCGTACGTGGCCGAGCTGAAGGCCAAGAACTCCGACCAGTACATCGACATGGTCAACAAGGCGTACGAACGGTTCCAGAAGAGCAACGGCTGATCAGCGGGGAGCCCGGTCGGGCGGCTGATCGCGGCCCGACCGGACTTCCCGGCGACCACCGGCCGGCGCGGTGCGCGTGCCCCGCCCGCCGCCGGCCAGGACGACCAGAGGACAGCGATGCCCATCACCGGTCCCGACCAGGCCACCGGCCGGCTCACCGACGCCGGGCGGCGCTGCGCGCTGCCGCCCGCCGCCGACCGGGCGGAGCAGCGGTGAGCACCGCCCACGCCTGGCGACAGTTCGGCGACGGGCCACTGTCGCGGATCACCTCCCGCGTCTACGTCCTGCTCGTCGTCGAGCTGCTGCTCCTGCTCACCACCCTGCCCGGCCTGCTCCCGTTGCTGCTGCTGGGCCGCGACCCCAGCAACCTGCCGCTGGTCGCGGTCCTCCTGCTGCCGGTCGGCCCCGCGATCTCCGCCGCCCTGTACGCCCTGCGGCACCAGCGCCCCGACCTGACCGACCTGCGGCCCGCCGCCCTGTTCTGGCGCGGGTACCGGGCCAACCTGTCCGAGGTGCTGCGCGTCTGGGTGCCGACGCTGCTGTGGCTGACCGTGCTCGCCGTGAACCTCGCCTACCGCGACGCGGTCGGCCTCGCGGCCTGGTGGGCGGTGCCGCTGCTCCTGATCGCGGTGGGGGTGACGCTCTGCGCGGCCAACGCCCTGGTCGTCACCTCGCTGTTCGACTTCCGCACCCGCGACGTGCTCCGGCTGGCCGTGCACTTCCTCGTGCGTACCCCCGGTGTCACAGTCGGCAACGCCCTGCTGCTGGCCGCGGCGGCCGGGATCACCGCGGTCCTCTCCGAGGCGGTCCTGGCGATGCTCGGTTCGATCGCGGTCCTGGCGTTCCTGCGGGTCGGCGATCCGATGGTCCGGCTGATCCGCAAGGAGTTCACCTCGTGAGCGCACCGGAGTCCGTAAAGCTGGAGGAGCCGATGTTCGTGGCGGACCCGCTGGACGTCGGGGAACCCCGCGTGCACGCCGCCTGGCTGCCACCGGAGGCGTTCCGGTCGCTCGGCGCGCGCCGCGTCCTCGTGCACGGCGACGGGCCGCTCGTCGACACCGTCCTCGACGAGGTGGCCCGCGCCTGCGCCCGCTACGGCGGACGGATGTGGCACTCCCCGTCCTGGGACGTGGACGTCGATCTGGTGCTGACGCTGCGCGGCGCGGGCGAGCTGCCCAGCTCGACGGCGCAGGGGGCGCGGGCGGCGGGCGAGGCGGCGCTGACCGAGGACGGCCGGACGCTCGGCGACGAGGGGTTCCTGCTGGCGCGGGCCGGTGACGTGACGGTCGTGCTGGCCGACGCGCCCGCCGGCCTGCTGTACGGGCTGTTCCACGTGGTCCGGCTCTGCGCGGCTGCCTTCGACCCGGCCCGCCCGCCGGAGCTGCACCGGCCCGCACTGCGCCGCCGGATGCTGAACCACTGGGACAACGTGGCCGTGCACCCGGTGATGGGCCAGGTCGAACGGGGGTACGCCGGTGGCTCGATCTTCTGGCGTGACGGCCTTCCGTGCGGCGACCTGTCCCGGATCCGGTCGTACGGGCGGCTGCTGGCGGCCAGCGGGGTCAACGCGATCTCGGTGAACAACGTCAACGTGGGGCGGACGGAGGCGCGGCTGCTCACCGACCGGATCGGTGACGTCGCCGAGATCGCGGACGTCCTGCGTCCGTACGGCATCCGGGTGCACCTGTCGGTCACCTTCGCCGCGCCGGTGGTCCTCGGCGGTCTGACCACCGCCGACCCGGCCGACGAGGCGGTGCGGGCGTGGTGGGCCGACACCACCCGGGGGGTGTACGAGCGCATCCCGGATTTCGGCGGCTACCTGGTGAAGGCGGACTCCGAGGGGCAACCCGGCCCGTTCACCTACGGCCGGGACCACGCCGACGGGGCGAACCTGCTCGCCGAGGCCCTCGCCCCGCACGGGGGAGTGGTGCACTGGCGGGCGTTCGTCTACAACCACCACCAGGACTGGCGGGACCGGTCCACCGATCGGGCGCGAGCCGCGTACGACCACTTCACGCCGCTCGACGGGCGGTTCCGTACCAATGTGGTCGTGCAGGTGAAGTTCGGCCCGGTGGATTTCCAGGTGCGCGAGCCGGTCTCTCCGGTGCTCGCCGCGATGCCCGCCACCCGGCTCGCCGTGGAGGTGCAGGTCACGCAGGAGTACACGGGTCAGCAGCGGCACGTCTGCCATCTCGGCCCGTGGTGGAGCGAGGTGTTGCGGTTCGCGCCCTGGGGCCCCGACGGGCGGACGATCGCCGACATCGCCATCGGGGAGGCGGGGGAGGGCGGCGGCCTGGTCGCCGTTGCCAACACCGGCGACGACCCGTTCTGGACCGGGCACCCGCTGGCGCAGGCCAACCTGTACACGTTCGGTCGGCTCGCCTGGGATCCCCGGCTGGATCCTCGGGCCGTCCTCGACGAGTGGATCACGCTGACCTTCCCGCCGTCGGCGACCGCCGATCCGGAGCCGGTGCGACGGACGCTGCACGAGATCATGGACGGCTCCTGGCGCACCTACGAGCGGTACACCGCCCCGCTGGGCGTCGGCTTCATGGTCCACCCGGGTGACCACTACGGGCCCGACGTCGACGGGTACGAGTACTCGCGGTGGGGCACCTACCACTTCGCCGACCGCGACGGCGTCGGCGTGGACCGCAGCCGCGCGACCGGCACCGGCTTCGCCGGCCAGTACCCGCCGTACTGGGCGGACGTGTACGAGTCGCCCGAGCGGTGCCCGGACGAGCTGCTGCTCTTCTTCCACCACGTCCCGTACGGGCACGTCCTGCACAACGGCTCCACCGTCATCCAGCACATCTACGACACCCACTTCGCGGGAGTCGAGGAGGTGGAGGCGATGCGGCGGCGGTGGCAGACGTTGAACGGGATGATCGACCCGGCCGTGTACGTGCGGGTGGCCGAGCGCCTCGACGAGCAGGTGCGTTCGGCCACCGAGTGGCGGGATCAGATCAACACGTACTTCCTGCGCAAGTCCGGGGTGCCGGACGCGCGGGGTCGGCGCATCTACTGACCCCGCTGCCCGCGCTCACCAGGGGTGCACCGTGCCGTCCTCCAGGCGGTTCACCGGCAGGTACGCCGGGGTGTACGGGTACCGGGCCGCCGCCTCCTCGTCGATGTCCACCCCGAGGCCGGGGGTCTCGGCGGGGTGCAGGTAGCCGTCGGCGTAGTGGTACCCGTGGGGGAACACCTCGTCGGTCTCGGCGGTGTGCCGCATGTATTCCTGTAGACCGAAGTTGGGGATCGAGATGTCGAGTTGGAGCGCGGCGGCCATGCAGACCGGTGAGAGGTCGGTGGCGCCGTGCGAGCCGCTACGCACGTGGTGCAGCGCCGCGAGGTCGAAGATGCGGCGCAGGTGGGTGATCCCGCCGGCGTGCACGACGGTGGCCCGGATGTAGTCGATGAGCTGTTCGCGGATGAGCGAGGCGGCGTCGAAGATGCTGTTGAAGACCTCGCCCACGGCGATCGGGGTGGTGGTGTGCTGCCGGATCAGCCGGAAGCCCTCCTGGAGGTCGGCGGGGACCGGGTCCTCCATCCAGGTCAGCGCGTACGGCTCCAGGCTGCGACCGAGCCGGGCCGCCTCGATCGGGGTGAGCCGGTGGTGCACGTCGTGCAGCAGCCGCAGGGTGGGGCCGAACTCATCGCGGACACGGGCGAACACCGTCGGCACGTGCGCCAGGTAGCGGGCGGTGGACCAGGTGGCCTCGCTGGGCAGCGCCGCGTCGGCCGGCTCGTAGAAGAGCTTGTCGGCGCTGACCCCGTACGTCTGGGGCAGGCCGGGCACGCCGCACTGCACCCGCACCGCCCGGTAACCGAGGTCGTGGTAGCGGGCGACCTCCACCAGCACCTCCTCGACGGACTCGCCGTTGGCGTGCCCGTACACCGTGACGCCCTCGCGGGACCGGCCGCCGAGCAGTTGGTAGACCGGAAGACCGGCGACCTTGCCCTTGATGTCCCACAGGGCGGTGTCCACCGCCGCGATCGCGCTCATCGTGACCGGCCCGCGCCGCCAGTACGCCCCCTGGTACAGGTACTGCCAGGTGTCCTCGATCCGCGCCGGATCCCGGCCGATCAGCAGCGGCGCCACGTGGTCGCGCAGGTATGACGCGACGGCCAACTCCCGACCGTTGAGGGTGGCGTCCCCGACGCCGGTGACGCCCTCGTCCGTGACGATCTTGAGGGTGACGAAGTTTCGGCCCGGACTGGTCACGATGACCCGGGCGTCGACGATCTTCACTCGATCTCCTTCGTGCCCACGGGTCGGGTGTGGACGCCGCAGGGGGGTGGCGCGAGGGATGGGGCACGTGCGATGTGCCTATCGGGAACGTCCCGATAATAGCCCTCTCCAGGTCGGCGGTAACCGACGTCGGGTAGCCGCCCTGGTGTGCAGGTCGCCCGCAATCCGTTGCGCCGAAAGGTTTCCGGAAGACTTGACAATCGAGTGCGCTCGATTGAAGCTGACGTTGGTCACGCGAGCCGCGGTCACGGTCGGGCGAAGGGCAGTCCTCGACTCACCCCCTTCCATGCGCCATGCTCCCGAGGGAATCGCGAACGATGACACTGAAGACAAGGATGCTTGGCGTCGTCATGGCGGTCGTGACACTGGCCGCAGCCGCGCTGGCATTCGCCGCACCCGCGTCGGCGGCGACGCTCACCCAGGTGACCGGCTTCGGCACCAACCCCACCAATCTTCAGATGCACCTGTACGTCCCCGACCGGGTTGCCGCCCGACCGGCGGTCCTGCTCGCCCTGCACTACTGCACAGGAACGGGCCCGGCGTTCCACTCCGGCACCCAGTACGCGTCCCTCGCCGACCGGTACGGGTTCATCGTGATCTACCCGTCGGCGACCCGTAGCAGCCGCTGTTGGGATGTGGCCTCGCCGCAGGCGCTGCGCCGAGGCGGGGGCAGCGACCCGGTCGGGCTCATGTCGATGGTCGACTACGTGCGGCAGCGGTACGCCGTCGACCCGGCCCGGATCTTCGCCACCGGCACCTCGTCCGGAGCGATGATGACCAACGTCATGCTGGGCGACTACCCGGACGTGTTCGCGGCGGGTGCGTCCTTCGCCGGGGTGCCCTTCAGCTGCTTCGCCACCGGCGGCAGTTCGGAGTGGAACAGCGAGTGCGCGAACGGCCAGCTCATCAGGACTCCCCAGCAGTGGGGGGACCTCGTCCGCGGGGCGTACCCCGGTTACACCGGCCAGCGGCCACGCATGCAGATCTGGCACGGCACCAACGACGAGACGCTGCGCTACCCGAACTTCGGTGAGCAGGTCAAGCAGTGGACCAACGTGCACGGGCTGAGCCAGACCCCCACGTACACCGACTCGCCGCAGTCCGGTTACACCCGCACCCGGTACGGCAGCAGCGGCCCGATGGCGCCGGTCGAGGCGATCAGCATGCAGGGCGTCTCGCACAACCTGCCGGTCGACGCCGCGCAGGTGATCCGCTTCTTCGGCCTGGACGGCTCCACGCCGCCTCCGACGACCCCACCGCCGACGACGCCGCCCCCGACCACCCCGCCACCGACGACCCCGCCACCAACCACGCCCCCTCCGACCACGCCGCCCCCGACGGCGGGTGCCTGCCGGGTCGGTTACACGGTCAACGCCTGGAACACCGGTCTCACCGCCAGCGTGACCATCACCAACACCGGGACCGCCCCGGTGAACGGATGGGCGCTGACCTTCACGCTGCCCACCGGCCAGAGCATCACCAACGGCTGGAACGCGCAGTACTCCCCGACCAGCGGCGCGGTGACCGCTCGCAACGTCTCCTACAACGCCACCATCGCGCCGAACGCGTCCGTCGAGATCGGCTTCCAGGCCACCCACAGTGGCGGCACCGGCAAGCCTGCGTCCTTCGCCCTCAACGGGGCGACCTGTTCGGTCTCCTGACCACCCCTTCACACCACCAGTTCAGAAACGGAGTAGCACGATGAGAAACGCGAAATGGAGGGCGGCAACGAAAGCCGCCCTCGCGCTGACCGGCGCGGGCGCCCTCGCCGCCAGCATGGCGATCTTCCTGCCCGGTACGGCGAGCGCGGGGACGACGTTGGGCGCGTCCGCCGCCGAGAAGGGCCGCTACTTCGGCACGGCGGTGGCCGCCAACCGGCTCTCCGACGGCGCGTACACGACGATCCTCAATCGTGAGTTCAACTCGGTGACGCCCGAGAACGAGATGAAGATCGACGCCACGGAGCCGCAGCAGGGGCAGTTCACCTTCACCAACGCCGATCGGATCGTCAACCACGCCCGCAGCCAGGGCATGAGCGTGCGCGGACACACGTTGGCGTGGCACCAGCAGCAGCCGGGCTGGATGCAGAACATGAGTGGCAGCGCGCTGCGGCAGGCGATGCTCAACCACGTCACCCAGGTGGCGACGTACTACCGGGGCAAGATCGCGGCCTGGGACGTGGTGAACGAGGCGTTCGCCGACGGCAGCTCGGGTGCCCGGCGTGACTCGAACCTGCAGCGCACGGGCAACGACTGGATCGAGGCCGCGTTCCGGGCCGCTCGCGCGGCCGACCCGGGCGCGAAGCTCTGCTACAACGACTACAACACCGACAACTGGACGCACGCGAAGACGCAGGCCGTCTACAACATGGTCCGCGACTTCAAGTCCCGTGGCGTGCCGATCGACTGCGTTGGTCTCCAGTCGCACTTCAACAACGACTCGCCGTACGTGAGCAACTACCGCACCACGCTGTCCAGCTTCGCCGCCCTCGGCGTCGACGTGCAGATCACCGAGCTGGACATCCAGAACGCGCCGGCGAACACGTACCGGGCCGTCGTCGAGGACTGCCTCGCCGTTCCCCGCTGCAACGGGATCACGGTGTGGGGCATCCGCGACAGCGACTCGTGGCGCTCCGAGCAGAGCCCGCTGCTGTTCACAAGTGGTGGTGCGAAGAAGGCGGCGTACGACGCGGTCCTGGCCGCGTTGAACGCCGGTGGCACCACGCCGCCGCCCACCACGGCGCCGCCGACCACTCCTCCGCCCACCACCGCGCCGCCCACGACGCCTCCGCCCACGACTCCGCCGCCGACCACCCCGCCGCCCACTGGTTCCTGCACCGCGACGGTGTCGGTGAACCAGTGGCCGGGCGGTTTCGTGGCCAACGTCCGGGTGACGGCGGGATCCTCGGCACTCAACTCCTGGGCGACGACTATCACGTTGCCGTCGGGCGCCGCGGTCACCAACGCCTGGAGCGCCAACCGCAGTGGTAACAGCGGCACGGTCCGCTTCACGAACGTCGACTACAACAGTCAGGTCGGCGCTGGGCAGACCATCGAGTTCGGCTTCCAGGGCACCGGCACCGCCGGCAACCTGAGCGCGACCTGCGCGTGAGGCTGACGTGACACCGGCCGGTGCGGAGGCTCGTCCTCCGCACCGGCCACCGGTCAGCCTTTGCAGATCTTCTTGTCGGGCTGGACGTCCAGCTTGTTGAACACGTTGTCGACCTGTCCGATGCCGGCACTTGCCGCGATCGGCCCCGCGTTGAACAGGTCCAGGAACTTGTTGATCACCCTCGCCAGGCCGCCGGGGATTGTGTAACCGACGCCGTAGTCCACGGACAGGCCGAGTTGGGTGCTGCGGCACAGCGCGAGTGGCGCTCCCAGAGCGGAACCGACAGTCAGCCCCGCAGAGGCGGTGACGATCGCGTACAACCCGGCCGTGAAACCGAACATACCCAGGCCGGCCCGGAACGCCGCCTGGTAGTAGATGATGATTCCGTTCACGCCAACCGACGGTCCGCTGATCGAGTCGGTGATGCTGTTGTGGACGGTGAGGTTCCAGGGCTTCGTGACACCGAACACGCCGTCGGCGTAACCGAACCCGACGGAGCCCTCCAGCGACCACTCGCCGGCCGCCTTGATGTTGCCCTCCTTGGAGCTGAAGGCCGTCTGTATCCCGATGACCTGGTTGGCGGTGACGGAGAACGGCACCCCGAGGATCTTGCCCACCGGCACGCTGAAATCCAGCGGGATCGGGATGCGCTTGTTGATGTTCTGACCCCTGTCGGTTGCCCCCTTGATCTCGATCCGCAGCCCGGCCATCCCGCTGACCCGCAACTCCGCCCTCCGGATCGTGGCGCCGCGAATTTCGAGGTAGAACTGGGCCGTCGGGCTCTTCATCAGCAATGTCGCCAAGCCCACGATGCGGATCCCGCCGCCGTCATAGCTGAACCGCGCGCCCACCGCGTTCACGCAACAGATCGACGTGACGTCGAAACCGGCGATCCGCCGAACGCCAGAGAGGACCGCCGGGGACACGCCGACACCACTGCCGACCGGTCGCACCCCGGACGAGGAGGGCGGCGTCAACGCCGCAGGCACAGCCGCGCCGCCACCCGCCCCGCCATCCGCCGCGTCGTACTCGGCCCAGAAGGGTGTACCCGCGTCGTACCGGACCGGTTTCTCCAGGGAGACCGGGCCGTCACTGGCGAAGGTGCCGTCACGGATCACGTCGGTGATGTCCACCGGCCCCAGGACCACCGCCAGGTCGTCGCCGTCGCGTCGGACGTCGAGCACCCGCCCGACCACCCGCCCGGTGAGGAACAGGACCTTGCCCCGGGCGAGCTTGTCGGCTCCGCTGGCCTGGGGGTCGATGCGCCAGGTCAGCGCGTCGTCGGAGAGCCCGCGTACCGAGCCGCCCCCGCCGCCCACGAACACCACGTCGGGCTGGTAGGTCACCTTCGGGTCCGGCGCCGGTGCCGCCCCGTACCGCTGGTCCGCATTCGCGGCGTCGGCCGGCGGGCGGGGCGGTTTCGGGCCGGCCTCACCCCGCTGGCAGGCGGCGAGAAGCACCAGGGTCACCGTGAGCAGCACGGCCACCGCCCGGCGACGCCGCGATCCCCGTGCCACCACCTCGCCTCCCTCGCCGTTCAAAGGCGGCCGGCGACCGTGCGGGCCGCGGTTTCCAGAGCCGCGCGGTAGGTGGCCGGATCCTCCAGGCGAACCAACCGGACGCAGACCCACACCCCGCCCTTGCTGACGAAGACCGTGCCGTCCTCGGCGTACGACTCGTCACCCACTCCACTGATCGGGGTCAGCTTGTGCCCGAGTTCGCGATCGATGTCGAGGAACTTCTTCGCGCCGTCACCGACGTACACCTCCACTTGGGCGGTCGGCCCGGTCGCCGGTCCGGTGTAGGTGCAGGAGTCCCGATCCTCCGGCTTCTCCAGCGGGTCCTGCAGCGGGGTGCCGGCCAGCTTCTCGGCGTCGCCCTTCGTGACCAGTGCGCAGGCGTCGACCTTCGCTGCGGCCGGCGGCGCCTCCGCCGGCGGCGCCTCCGCCGACGGCGGCGCGGCCGGGTCGCCCTCGGGCGTGGCGGCCCCGCTCTGCCCTGCGCCGGCCGCCGGGGTGCCGCCGTCGTCTTCCGTGCCGCCGATCATCCCGCAGCCGCCGAGCGCGGTGAGCGTCGACACGGCGGCTGCGGCGGCCAGGAGTTGGACACGCCGCCGCGTGCCGGTTCCGAGGTGAGTCATCGTGGCTCCACTTCCTGTCGCAGGGTCGGCCGCTCGGGGGCTGTGCATCACAGCGGGAGGGCGTCGAGCACCTTGCGCAGCGTCGGCTCGTACCCGCCGGGGCTGGCACTGATCGCCTGGAAGCTGCTGAGGATCACGGTGTAGCTGCCCTTGTCGCTGACCACGACGGCCTCACCTTCGATGTCCTTCACCGCGAGGTACGCCTTGCGGCCCTTGTCGACGTCCTTCACCTCCCGGTAGATCTGGGTGGCCTGCTGGCGCTGGTAGGCGTAGGTGCTCTCACCGGCGAGCGGCGAGGCGACGGTGATGGTGAGCGAGGCGACGCCCTTGCCGTCGCCGAACAGGCAGTTGCCCTGGTCCTCCATCGGTTGTCCGACGAGGTCGGTGACCTGGGCCGCGCTGAACGGGCACGCCGGCCGTGGAGCGTCGGGCAGGGCGCCGTCGCCGTCGCCCTCGGCGTCGACCCCGACACCGGCTCCGGCGGCGGGGTCGGCGCTCCCGGTGTCGTCGGGGCCGCAGGCGACGAGCGGCAACAGCAGCAGCGAGCACCACAGAGGTGCGATCAGTCGGCGCACAGTCATGCTTCCTTCACCTGTCGGGGGAGATCCGGGTTGGTGGAGCTGATCTGAGGTGGACGGATCCACCGGGCCGGAATCAGCCGGTCGACACGCCACGCGCTGTCGGCGGCGGCCGCGGCCACCACCTCCGCGTCGGGGCCCTCGACCAGCGCGATCACGACATCGTCGGTGGGCAACCGGATGGCGGCGACCAGCCGACAGCCCGGAGTGGTGATCAGCGGCGCCGCCGTGCCCGCCTCGGAGGAGCAGTCGTACTGCTCCAGGACGAACAGGTGGTTGGCCATGACCTGACGCTAGGTCCCGGCGGGCGGCGAGGAATCGGGCGTTTCCCTATGCTTGCGAGTCCGCCCTGGTCATCGCCGCGCCCAGCTCGGCGCGAGTGGAGATGCCGAGCTTGCGGTAGACCCGGGCGAGATTGGCCTCGACGGTCTTCGGGCTGACGAACAACTCGTCGGCGATGGCGCGGTTGGTCCTGCCGCGCGCCGCCAGCCGGGCCACCCGCTCCTCGGTGGGGGTGAGGTGCCGTGGTGTCGGGGCGCGACCGCCGACGCGAGCCAGTTCGGCCCGGGCGCGCTCGGCGAACGCCGCCGCGCCGATCGCGCTGAACTCCGCCACCGCTGTCTCCAGCGCCTGCCGGGCCGGCAGCTTCCGGCGGGACCGCCGGTGCGCCATCCCGGCCACGAACAGGCAGCGGGCGCGATCCAGCGGAAGCACATCCGGTGGTACGGCGTCCCGCGCCGCCGCCAACGCGTCGAGCGCCGGGCCGGGGTCCTGGCCGGTGGCGCTGTCCAGCAGTACGCGAGCCCGCGCGGCGCCCAGGGTCGTCCAGGGCCGTGGCAGCCGGCGATGTCGGGCGTTCAGCCGTTCCAGCACCGCCCCCGCCCGGTCGAGTTCGCCGGCTCCGACACACGCCTCGATCCAGTCCGGCTCGAAGCGCATCGAGAGGGGCTCCACCAGACCCCGCGCGTCGATCGTGGCGGCCAGGGCGGTGTAGGCGGCGGCGGCCTCTCCCATCCGGCCGGCTGACAGGGCCACGAACCCGGCCAACTGCTGGTGGATACGTCGGCACCAGTCGTCGTCCAGATCCTCGGCGAGTCGCAGGCCGGACTCGGCGACCCGGGCCGCCTCGTCCAGCCGGCCCCGATGGGCGTCGAGCAGGGCGGCCAGCCAGGTCTCGGCGACCAGACCGCTGCCGAGCTGGTCACCGAGGTCCCGCGCGGCGGCGATGTGCCGTTCCGCCTCGTCCCACCGCCCGGCCAGCAACTCGGCCTCGCCCAGGTGTGTGAGCAACTCGTGTTGCAGGGGCTCGTCCCCGCGTGCCTCCGCCCGCCCGAGCATCCGGTGCAGTCGACTGCGGGCACGCTCCGCGTCGTCCATCGACTTCCACCAGATCGCGGGCACCGTGCTCGCCAGCCACGCCGGCTCGTCGCCCTCCAGGGTGAGAGCCCGTTCCAGCAGGTCGGTGCGTGGTGCCCGGCCGAGGCGTACCTCCTGGAAGAAGAGCAGGACCAGCGCGGCCGCGAGCAAATCGTGTTCGCCGTCGCGACCGTCCAAGAGGGCGGCGGCGGCCTCGGCGTGCGCCCGTGCCGGCTCGGTGTGGTCGTTGAAGACGGCCAGGTGGGCGTGGATGCGGCCGGCCAGGGCCGAGTCGGGTCGGGCCGCCGCCAGGGCCCGGGTGCCGAACTCCACCGCCGCCTGGCCGGCCTCGCCGCTGGACCAGGCGACGACGGCGCGCAGCAGCAGGGACTCGGCCCGTACGTCGCCGGGGAAGTCGGCCGCGACCGCCTCGGCCGCCTGCCGGGCCGCCGGGAGGTCACCGCTGTCGAGCCGGCAGCGCGCCGCCGCGAGCCGCCGCTGGCCCAGCCGCACCTGGTCGTCGACCGGGGTGAGCTGGCCGGCGCGGTCGTGCAGATCGGCGGCGAGGTCGGGCGCGCCCCGACTGTGCCATCGGTCGGCTGCGGCGGCGAGGGTGTCCGCGACCGCCGGGTCCGGTTCCGTCGTACACAGTGCCAGGTGCCGGGCCCGCTCGTCCGGGTCGGCCACCAGGTCGGCCAGCCTGCGGTGCAGTCGGCGGCGCACCCCCGGCGGAATCCCGGCCCGTACGGCGGCGGCGTGCACCGGGTGGGTGAACCGCACGCCCGTCGGCGTCACGACGATCAGCCCCGCCTCCTCCGGCGCGTCCAGCGCCGCGGCGGACACCCCCGCCGCCGTCAGGTCGACGAGCGTGGGCACGGTCAGCAGCGCGGCCAGTCGTACCGCGTCGCGGCTGGCGGGGGACAGCCCGGCGACCACGTCCGCGAGCAGGTGGTGCATGGACGCCGCCACCGGCAGGTCGTCGCCGGGCGAGGGGTGGCGCGGCAGGCGTTGGATGGCGCGGACCACCTCGATGGTCAGCAGTGGATTGCCCTCGGCCTCCCGCGCCACCCGCACCAGCATCGGTCGGGTGAGCGTGACGCCGAGCTGATCGCGCAGGACGTGGTGCAGAGCGCCGACGTCGAGCGGTGGCAGTTCCACCCGGTCGAGCCGGCTGCCGTCGCGGCCATCGTCGAGCCCGAGGGGCACGCTCTCGGGGTCGCCCCGGCCGCGTCGGCGGCTCACCAGCACGCTCAGACCCGCCACGCGGCGCAGCGCGTACCGCAACGCGCGTTCGCTCGGCCGGTCCAGCCAGGGCGCGTCGTCCACGGCCACCAGCGTCGCCGGGTGGCCGTCCTGCGCTGCGGCTTCCAGCAGGGAGCGGGTCGCCGCCCCGACCACCCGTACGTCGACGGCCTCGTGGACGTCGCCGGCGAGGAGCACGACCTCGGCCGCGGTCCGCTGCGGCTCGGGCAGCGCGGCGACCCGGTCGGCGAGCGGGCGCAGCAGGTCGGCCAGGGCGGCGTACGGAAGCTCCGCCTCGGCCTCGGTGGGCGCGCAGCTCAGCACCAGCCAACCCGCCTGCGTGGCCCGCGCGACAAGCGCCCGCCAGAGTTCGGATTTGCCGATGCCGGCAGGCCCCTCCACCAGCACCGGCCCGGATCGGGCCAACTGCTGCCAGGCCCGGTCGAACACCTCGTCCCGCCCGACGATGGCGTGTCGCATGGGGAAATTCTGGCACTGGAGACGGTCACCGGGGCATCCCGCCAACGGGTGACCGGGGATGGCCCGCAGGCCCGGCTGACCGGCGGAGACTAGCCGTCGATGCGAGTGATGTTGCGGATCTTGTTGGACGCGTCCAGGGCGGCCACCTTGTACGCCTCGGCCAGGGTGGGGTAGTTGAACACCGCGTCCACCAGGTAGTCGATCGTGCCGCCGCAGCCGATGACGGCCTGCCCGATGTGGACGATCTCGGTGGCGGCGGTGCCGAACACGTGCACCCCGAGCAGCCGGCCGTCGTCGGGGGAGACGAGCAACTTCAGCATCCCGTACGAGTCGCCCACGATCTGGCCCCGGGCCAGCTCGCGGTACCGCGCGATGCCCACCTCGAACGGCGTCGAGGAGTCGGTGAGCTGCGCCTCGGTCTGCCCGACGAAGCTGATCTCGGGGATGGTGTAGATGCCGATCGGCTGGAGGCCGTGCATCTCGCGGATCGGCTCGCCGCAGGCGTGCTGCGCGGCCAGCCGGCCCTGCTCCATCGAGGTGGACGCCAGCGCCGGGAAGCCGATCACGTCGCCAACCGCGTAGATGTTGTCGACCGGGGTGCGGTAGTTGGCGTCGACCGCGATCCGGCCGCGTCGGTCCGCCTCCAGCCCGGCCGCCTCCAGAGCCAGGTCGTCGGTCTGGCCCTGCCGGCCGGCCGAGTACATCACCGTGTCCGCGACGATCTTCTTGCCGCTCTTGAGGATGCACAGCGCGGCGGTCTGGTGCTTCTCCACGGCGGCGACCTCCTCGCCGAAGCGGAACGCCACGGACAGGTCGCGCAGGTGGTATTTGAGCGACTCGACGACCTCCTCGTCGCAGAAGTCGAGCATCCGGTCGCGGCGTTCCACGACTGTCACCTTGGTGCCGAGCGCGGCGAACATCGACGCGTACTCCATGCCGATCACACCCGCGCCGACCACGACCATGCTGCGGGGTACGGCCTGGAGGTTGATGACGCCGTCGGAGTCCACGATGGTCCGGTCGTCGAAGTCGACACTGTCCGGCCGGGCCGGGCGGGTGCCCGCCGCGATGATGGCCTTGTCGAAGGTCACCTTGGACTCGCGCCCCGAGCCGGCGTCCACCCAGATGGAGTGGGCGTCCGCGAACCGCCCGGTCCCGGTGATCATCGCGACCCGGTTGCGGGCGAGCTGGTTGCGGATGACGTCGGTCTGCCGGGTGATCACGTGCTGGGTCCGGGCGGCCAGGTCGCTGACCGTGATCTCCTCCTTGACCCGGTAACTGCTGCCGTAGAGATCCCGCTGGCTCAGGCCGGTCAGATAGAGCACGGCCTCGCGCAGTGTCTTGGAGGGGACGGTGCCGGTGTTGATGCACACCCCACCGATCATGTCGCGGCGGTCCACGATGCCGACCCGCCTGCCGAGCTTGGCGGCGGCGATCGCGGCCTTCTGACCACTGGGTCCGGAGCCCAGCACCAACAGGTCGTAGTCATACATGATCGCTAGCGTCCCAAGATGTCGGCGAGCGCGCCAGAGCCGATCGTTGCTCGTCCGCCCGCGCAGGCGCCGACACTCCTCCTCCGGTGCGGCGCGCGGTTGCCCGAGGGGGCCGCTCTCCAAAGCCGGCACAGGGAACGAGCCGTTCGCGTCGGTGGGGGATGTGTCGGTCGCTGCCTTTGGAGCTGAATCGTTTGCGACATCGCCGGCCAACTTCACCCGGACGTCATCGGGCGGACGTCAGCGGGCCGACTTCACCCCTGGCGGACGCCGCCAGCGGACTTCGGCGGGGCCGACATCACCGACCGGACCAGGTGGGCGTAGTTCACGATCCGCGATCCCAGACAGTGCGGCCGAATCGTTTACGGCATCAGCTCCAAAGGGCGCCGCACCCACATCCATCCCCCTGCGAGCCCGCGTCGGCGAGGCCGCACCCGGCGAGGCCGCGTCCGCGAGCGCGCGTCTGCTAGGCCGCGCCCCGGCGGGCCGGTCAGCCCCTGTTGCCGGACCCGCCCTAACCGACGAGGCGGCGCTCCCAGGCCCAGGCGGCGATCTCGACCCGGTTCCGGGCCGGCAGTTTCATCTGCACGCTGGCCAGGTGGGTCTTGACCGTGCCGACGGCGATGAAGAGTTGGGCGGCGATCTCGGCGTTGGTCAGGCCCCGGGCGACCAGCTTCACGACGTCGAGTTCCCGTGGGGACAACCCGGCGTCGTCGTGCGTCGACGCGGGCCGGCTGAGGTGCTCCAGCAGCCGTACCGTGATGGACGGGCTGATCAGCGCTTCACCGGAGACGGCCGCGCGGACCGCCTCCACCAGCAGCGCCGGGCCGGAGTCCTTGAGCAGGAAGCCGCAGGCGCCGTTGGCGAGCGCGGTGTGCACGTACTCGTCGAGGTCGAAGGTCGTCACCACGACGACCCGGATCGGGTCGGCGACGCCCGGCCCGGCGAGCAGCCGCAGCGCCTCCAGGCCGTCGAGGCGGGGCATCCGGATGTCCAGCAGCACCACGTCCGGGCGCAGGCGCCGGGCCATCTCGACCGCGGCGACTCCGTCGGCGGCTTCGCCGACCACCGCCATGTCCGGCTGTGCCTCAATGATCATGCCGAAGCCGGTCCGCACCATCGCCTGGTCGTCGGCGATCAACACCCGGATCATCGCCCCACCGCCGAGCGCAACGGGAACGCGGCGTCGAGCACCCAGCCGCCGCCGACGCCCGGCCCGGCGGTGATCGTGCCGTCGAGGGCGCGTACCCGCTCGGTGAGGCCGAGTAGGCCGAAACCGTGCCCTCGGGCCGGCGCGGTGCGTGGGGTCGCGCCGTCGTCGGCCACCCGGACCAGCAGCCAGTCCGGTGTACGGCGCACGGACACGTCCACCGATCGCGCATCCGGGGCATGTTGGCGGGTGTTGGTCAGCCCCTCCATCACCACCCGGTACGCCGAGGTCGACACCTCCACCGGCAGTCCTTCCAGGTCACCGTCGACGTGCAGCCGTGCCGGCGCGCTCGCCGTGCCGTTGAACCCGGACAGCAGGGGCGCCAGGTCGGTCACCCCGGCCAGCGGGGCCAGCGGCGCGTCCGGCGGTGCGTCCGGGTTCCGCAGGATCCCCACCATCCTCCTCATCGAGGCCATCGTCTCGGCGCCGGCCCGCTCGATCTGCTCCAGGGCGACGATCACCCGACGCGGATCCTGCTCGGCGACGAACCGCGCACCCTGCGCCTGCACCACGATGCCTGTCACGTGGTGGGCGATGAAGTCGTGCAGGTCACGCGCGAACTCCGCACGCTGCTCGGCCCTGACCAGCGCGATCGCCCGGTCGCGACCGGCGGCGATCACCCGCAGATAGAGCCCCACTCCGGCGGCAGCGACCGCCGCGAGCGCCTGGAGCAGACCGAAGATCACGAGCAGGCTGTCGGTGCCGATGCGCAGCGGCATCGCGGCGACGGCGAGCCCGGCGGCCATCGCCGCCCACAGGGCGAACCGGGGTGCGCCCCAACGGCTCACCACGAAGACCACCCCGATCAACCCGGCCGACTCGGCGAGCCCCCAGGTGCGGGCGAACACGGTGCCGCCGGTGAGAACCACCAGCATTGCGGTCACCGCCAGTGAGACGGTGGCGAGTGCCAGCGCGGCCAGCGGCAGCCGGTGGGAACCCAGCCGATGCACCGGAAGCCAGAGCGGCACCGTCGCCACCGCCAACCCCATCGACACCAGCAGGAGTACGAGAGCGGTGATGCCGAGGCCATCGGTCGCGCTGACCGTGAGGTCGAAGAGGGCGAGCAGCCCAAAGGCCACCAGCCCGGCAGCCTGGGCCAGGCGTACCCACCAACGTCGAAGATCCGGCGCGCTCATGATGACCCAGCGTAGCCAGCCGGGCGGAGATGACAGATCAGCCGAAAGGCAGACCCGACGCCGGCGATACCCGGCCCCGGACCGATGCGCCCGCCCGCCGGTGGCGGCGACGCTTTCCCGGTCACATCGCAGCCACTGGAGGAACAATGACAACCCACGCCCCGCCTCAGACCAGCCACGCCGCGGTCGCCGCGGTCGACCTGGTGAAGGTGTACGGCAGCGGCGACACCGCCGTCCGCGCCCTGGACGGGGTGTCGGTGGGCTTCGGCCGGGCCGAGTTCACCGCGATCATGGGCGCGTCCGGGTCCGGCAAGTCGACGCTGATGCACTGCCTCGCCGGCCTGGACACGGCCACCTCCGGCCGGGTCCTGCTCGGCGGCACCGACCTCACCGGGCAGTCCGACCGCACGCTGACCCGGGTACGCCGCGACCGGATCGGGTTCGTCTTCCAGTCCTTCAACCTGCTGCCGCAGCTCACCGCCGCGCAGAACATCACCCTCCCGCTGGATCTCGCCGGCCGGCAGCCCGACGCCGACCTCCTTGCTCACCTGGTCGACGTGCTGGGGCTTGGCCAGCGGCTGGGCCACCGGCCCAGTGAGCTCTCCGGTGGTCAGCAGCAGCGGGTCGCGCTGGCCCGGGCGCTGGTGGCGCGGCCCGAGGTGGTCTTCGCCGACGAGCCGACCGGCAACCTCGACTCCCGATCCGGCGCGGAGGTGCTCACCATCCTGCGCGACTCGGTCCGCGACCTCGGCCAGACCGTCGTCATGGTCACCCACGACCCGATCGCCGCCGCGTACGCCGACCGGGTGGTGCTGCTCGCCGACGGCCGGGTCGCCGGCGAGATCGACAAGCCGGATCAGGTGTCGGTCACCGACGCACTGCGTGATCTGGCGGCCCGCGCATGAGGGCGACCGTGCTGCGTAGCCAGATGAGCGCCGCCGCCCGGCGGCCGGGCCGGCTGATCCTGACCGGTCTGGCGATCCTGGTCGCGTCCTTCGTCGTCTTCGGCACCGTGCTGGTGCAGGGGATCACCGAACGGACCGTGCGGGACAACCTGAGCGGCACCCCGGCCGCCACCGACCTGGTGATCGGCAGCAACGACGAGCCCTCGCCCACCGTGGCGGAGTTGGCGCGGCTGCGCGCCGTGCCCGGTGTGGCCGAGGCGGTGGGCCGGGTGGAGATCGGGGTGTCCGTCGACGACGGGTACGTCAACCTCCAGGCCGATCCGGGCACCGGCCCGCTGAGCAGGGTCACCGTCGTCGAGGGCAGCTATCCGGCCCGGCCCGGCGAGATCGCGGTCACGCCCCGTACCGCCCAGCGGGCAGGGCTGTCGGTCGGCAGTACCGTCAGCGGCGAGGGCGGTGAACTCACCGCGCCCGCCCGCCTCGTCGTGACCGGCATCGTGGACACCAACGCCGACTCCGGTTTCGACGCGTACGCCCCGGACAGCGCCGTGACCTCCTGGGCGCGCCTGAACACCCTCGATCGCGTCGACGTTCGGGTGGCACCCGGCGAGTCGACGGAGGCCGTGCACCAGCGGGTGACCGCAGCGGTCGCTGGCCAGCCGATCCGCTCCGGCGACGAGGTACGCGAGGCGGAGGCCAACGCCGCGGCCACAGAGGTCGCGACCCTGTTCATCCTGGTCGGCGTGTTCGTGTCGATCGCGGTCGTCGCGGCAGCGCTGGTGGTGACCTCCACCTTCCGGATCGTCTTCGCCCAGCGGATGCGGCAGCTCGCGCTGCTGCGCGCGGTCGGCGCGGGCCGAGGCACCCTGGCCGTGGCGATGACCGCCGAGGGAGCGTTGACCGGGCTCGTGGCCGGCGTCACGGGGGTCGCCGCTGCTCTCGCTCTCGGCATCGCGCTGCCGGCGATCCTGCGCTCCGCCGGTCACGCCGTCTCGTCGCCGGCCCCGCCGCTCGCGGCGGCGGTAGCCGTGGTGATCGGCGCGGTCGTGATCACGGTGCTGGCCGTCCTGGCACCGGCGCTCTCGGCGGCCCGTGTGTCCCCGCTGGAGGCGTTGCGGACGGCGAGCATCACGGCCGGCCGGCGCGGCATCGGGGTGCTGCGCCTCGTGTTCGGGCTGCTCCTGGTCGCCGGCGCGGTCCTGGCCGCCGTCGTGGCGATCAGCCGGTTGCCGAAGCCTGAGCAGACGACGTACGACCCGCTAGTGCCACTGCTCCTGCTGGTCGGGTCCGGCACGCTGGCATTCTTCGCGCTGGTGGCCCTCGGGCCGCTGCTGGTGCGTCCCGTGCTGGCCGTGGTGGGTTGGCCGCTGCGCCAGCTCGGGCCGCTCGGGCGGATGTCGGTCGGCGGGGTCGGCGGGGCGCCGCGTCGGGCCGCGGCGGTCTCCGTCGTGGTGGCGCTCGGCGTGACCCTGATCTCCGGGGTGATCATCGGCGGTGCGTCGTTGCAGGTCCTCGCCGACCGCGAGCTGGCGCTGTCGGCGCCGACCGACTTCGAGGTCGTCGGCAACGGTGAGCCGTTGCCGGCGGATGTCGTGACCCGGGTCGAGGCGGCGCGGGGCACGCTGGCCCGGGTGGTGCCGTACCGGCGGGTCGGCGACGTCACGCTCATGCGCGGTGCCGACAAGCTGGGCGACGTCGAGTCCAGCTATGTGACGAACGACCTGGACCTGAGCGCGTTGCCGACCACCGGTGACCTGGACGTGGCCCAGGGCGCGCTGGCCGATCGCGGCCCCGGCCGGATCGTGCTCGACAGGTGGGTTGCCCGGGACACCGGTCTGCGGGCCGGCGACGCCGTCACCCTCGCCATCGCCACGCGCCGGGTCGACGTGCGGGTGGCGGCGGTCCTGGGCGGCGACGGCCCGCTGCGCGCCGGCATTCTCACCGACCCGGCCGACCTGGACCAGCTCGGCGTGCCGGCCGCGTACACGGGTCTGCTGGCCGACGCGGCCGAGTCCGGTGAGGACGGTCGGACCGCGGGTGTGCGGGCGTTGCGTGCCGCGATCGGGGACAACGACGGGGTGGGCCTCGTGGTGCTCGCCGATGAACGGGACCGCAACGACGAGGTGGTGCGCACCCTGGTCTGGCTCGGCGTCGGTCTGGTCAGCCTGACCGTGCTGATCGCGGTCGTCGGCGTGGGTTCCACGACGGCGCTCTCGGTGGTGGAACGGGTACGCGAATCCGGGTTGCTCCGCGCGATCGGTCTGTCCCGCACCGGCCTGCGCACGATGCTGACCGTCGAGTCCGGTCTCTACGGGGTGGTCGGTGCGACCCTCGGCCTGCTGCTCGGCGTCCCGTACGCCTGGGTCGCGGTGCAGTCCCTCGGGATCAACGCCCCGTTGACCGTGCCGGTGCTGCCACTGGTCGGGCTCTTCGTGACGCTGGTCGTGCTGACCGCGCTGGCCGGGGTCCTGCCGGCCCGGCGGGCGTCGCGGGTCAGCCCGGTGGTGGCGCTGGGGGCCGATGGCTGAGCCACGGTGGCGGGTCGGTGCCGAGTCTCTCGGTGCCGACCCGCTGGGTGCGGTCTCAGACGACCTGGGCGCCGATGACGGAGAGCAGCCGCAGTTTCTCGTCGCTCTCCGACCCGGGCACGGCCGTGAAGACCAGCAGCGTCTGGGACTGGTCGGGATCCACCAGGGTCTGACAGTGCAGCTCCAGTGCCCCGACCTCCGGGTGGAGGAAGCGCTTCGCCGGGCAGTAGCCGCCCGGCACCGGGTGCTCCTGCCACCGCCGGGTGAACTCCGGGCTCCGGGCCAGCAGGTCGTCGACGATCGTCGCCGCCCGCGAACCCCGGCCATCCCGGGTGTACGCCGCGTGCAGGTGCGCCACGAGGAGGCCGCTCTGCGTCTCGTGGTCCTGCGCCGGGTGCCGTTGCCGAACCCGGGGGTCGGTGAACCAGCGGTGGTGCGCGCTGCGCGCCAGCCCGGTGTGCCGGGTCTCGTCACCGAGCAGCGCGATCGCCGACGCGGTCTGGGCCAGGGTCTCGCCGAGGTGGTTGACCACCTGGGCGGGGGTGTCCTGCAACCGGTCGAGGATCCGCATCATCCCCGGGTTGACGTGGTCGGCCCGGACCGACCGGTGCGGGACGGCGTGGCCGGCGAGCTGGAACAGGTGGTCCCGCTCGGCCAGGGAGAGCCGCAGGCCCCGGGCCAGCGCGGCGAGCATCTGGGCGGAGGGGTGCGGACCCCGCTGCTGCTCCAGCCGACTGTAGTAGTCGGTGGACATACCGCTCAACGTGGCGACTTCCTCGCGCCGCAACCCTCCGGTACGCCGGCGCTGGCCCCGGGGCAGCCCCACGTCCTCGGGCTGGAGCGCCTCGCGTCGGGTCCGCAGGAAACTGGCGAGTTCGGCGCGGTTCACGGCTGGCTTCTCCTTCACCCGGGCGGACCGGCGGGACCGGCACGTCGACTGCAACAGGCGTACCCCGGTGTGGTGTTCCGGGGTACCCGGCGACTCAGCGTTGGATGGACTTGATCTCCAGGAACTCCTCCAGACCGAAGCGGCCGAACTCGCGGCCGTTGCCGGACTGTCGGTAGCCGCCGAAGGGCGCGAGCGGGTTCCAGTGGCCGGCGTTGACGTCGACCTGGCCCACGCGTAGCCGCCGGGCGACCGCCAGCGCGTGCTCCGGCTCTCCGAAGACGCCGCTGGTCAGCCCGTACAGCGTGCCGTTGGCGATAGCCACGGCCTCGTCCTCGTCGGCATACGGGATGATCGTCAGCACCGGGCCGAAGATCTCCTCCTGGGCGATCGCGGACGTCGGGTCGACGTCGGCGAAGATCGTCGGCTGGACGTAGGCGCCGTTCGGCAGGCCGGCGGGCCGGTCCGGGCCACCGAACACGAGGCGGGCACCGTCGGCGATGCCCCGTTCGATGTACCGGAGCACCTTCTGGCGGTGCGCCTCGGACGCCATCGGCCCGATCCGGGTGGTCTCGTCGGTCGGGTCGCCGACGGTGTGCTGCCGGGCCGCCTCGACGGCCAGTGCGACGACCTCGTCCTGCCGGGAGGCGGGCACGAGCATCCGGGGCCACGCGCCGCAGACCTGCCCGCCGTTGGCGAACGCCATCAGCATGCCCGTGGTGACCGCAGCGGGCAGGTCGGCGTCGTCGAGGATGATGTTCGCGCCCTTGCCGCCCAGCTCCAGCGTGACCCGCTTGACGGTCTGCGCCGCCACCTCGGAGATGCGTCGTCCGGCCCGGGTGGAGCCGGTGAAGGAGATCATGTCGATGTCCGGGTGGGCGGAGATCGCCTCACCGACGACCGCCCCGGTGCCGTACACCACGTTGAACACGCCCGCCGGTACGCCCGCCTCCGCGGCCACCTCGGCGAGGATCCGCGCGGTCAACGGGGCGTTCTCGGACGGCTTGAAGACCATCGTGTTGCCCGCGAGCAGCGCCGGCGCCAGCTTGGAGACGATCTGCTGCAGCGGGAAGTTCCACGGGGTGATCGCGCCGACCACGCCGATCGACTCGCGGACGATCAGCGAGTTGCCGACCTCCTCGGTCCAGGCGAAGTCGTCGGCCAGGCCGGCCACGGACTCGATCACCGCGGCGGGGAAGGCGACCTGAGCGGTCCGGGACATCCCGATCGGGGAGCCCATCTCGGCGGTGATCACCGCCGCGATCTCCTCCTTGCGGGCGGCGAGGCCGGCGCCCAGGCGGCGCAGCACCTCGGCCCGCTGCGCCGGGGCGGTCGCCGCCCAGTCGGGGAAGGCCGCCCGGGCGGCGGCGACGGCCCGGTCGACGTCGGCGGCGGTGCCGGCCGGGGTTTCGGCGACGAGGTCGCCGGTCGCCGGGTTCACGACGGGAAGGGTGCCGGCCGAGCCGGCGAGTGTCTCGCCACCGATCCAGTGGCCGGTGACGGTGTGGGTGGAAGTGGTCATGCACCGACCGTGGCACCGTCCCGAACCCCCAACCAGGTGCGGTTCATCCACGGATTCGCGGTCCCTGGCTGAGCGCTGGGCCTCGGGTCGCCTGCCGTTCGGTGCTGGCCGACGGCTTGATCGCCTCGCCGACTGATTGACACCCCGACAACCGACCGTAATCGAACGGCCGGACGGATCCGGCGCCGCTCGGCGTCACGAAACCTGGCGGCGAACCGTCACAACTGACGGCTAGTCTGCCTGCGCGCGTCGTCGCCTCGGTACGTCGCGCTCCGCGCCTGGTGGGCGCGGCATCGCCGCCACCGCCGACCAACGCGTGCTCAACCGACCTCAGGAGAGTTTGTGACACAGCAATCTGTCGCGACATCGGACAGACTCGACGCCGCGGTGCTCAAGGTGGCGGGCGTCGTCGTCCTTGGCGCGATCATGTCGATTCTCGACGTGACGGTGGTCAGCGTCGCGCTGCCCACGTTCCAGAGCGAGTTCGACGCGTCCCTCGCGCGAGTCGCGTGGACGATGACCGGCTACACCCTCGCGCTGGCCACGGTGATCCCGCTCAGCGGGTGGGCGGCCGACCGGTTCGGCACCAAACGCCTCTACATGGTGGCGCTCGCGCTGTTCACCATCGGGTCCGGTCTCTGTGCGACCGCCGACTCGATCGGCGAGCTGATCGCCTACCGCGTCCTGCAGGGCCTCGGTGGCGGCATGCTCATGCCACTGGGCATGACCATCATGACCCGGGCGGCCGGGCCGCACCGGATCGGCCGGCTGATGGCCGTCCTCGGCATCCCGATGCTGCTCGGCCCGATCGGCGGCCCGATCCTCGGCGGCTGGCTGATCGACGTGGCGAGCTGGCACTGGATCTTCCTGATCAACCTGCCGATCGGTGTCATCGCCCTGATCTACGCGCAGGTCGCGCTCCCGAAGGACGCGCCCGAGCCGTCGGAGTCGTTCGACTTCCTCGGCATGCTGATGCTCTCGCCGGGCCTCGCCCTCTTCCTCTACGGCGTCTCGTCGCTGCCGGAGGCGGGCACCTTCAGTGAGACCAAGGTGTGGGGGCCGATGCTCGTCGGCGGCGCGCTGCTGGTGGCCTTCGTGCTCTACTCCTTCAAGCCCCAGCACCCGCTGCTCGACCTGCGGCTGTTCCGCAACCGCAACCTGACCATCGCCTCGCTGACCCTGTTCGTGTTCATCATCGCGTTCATGGGTGCCGGCCTGCTGTTCCCGAGCTACTTCCTGCAGGTGCGGGGCGAGTCGACGCTGGCCGCCGGCCTGCTGATCGCACCCCAGGGGCTCGGCGCGATGATCACCATGCCGATCGCCGGAACGCTCGCCGACCGGGTGCCGATCGGTCGCACCGTGCCGTTCGCGCTGGCGCTGATCGTGATCGGGTTCTTCAGCTTCACGCAGGTCGACCCGGAGACCTCGTACTGGCTGCTCGGCGCGTCGCTGTTCGTGATGGGCCTGGGCATGGGCGGCACGATGATGCCGATCATGACGTCGGCGCTGCGGACATTGCAGGCGCAGGAGGTGGCGCGCGGCTCGACGCTTGTCAACATCCTCCAGCAGATCGGCGGGTCGATCGGCGCTGCCGTGATGTCGGTGATCCTCACCAACGAGCTGAACGGCTCCCGGCCGATCCCCGGTGCGGTGGACCCGGACGGCAAGCCGATCACCGAGGCCGGCCTGGCCATCGCCTCCCAGCAGCGGCCGGAGGTGCTCCAGCAGTTCCCGGTGGACCCGTCGGTCATCGAGCGCGGGCTCGACTTCGCCGCGAAGTCGTTCGCCCACACGTTCTGGGTGGCGTTCGCGTTGGTGGTGGCCACGTTCATCCCGGCCGCCCTGCTGCAGCGGCGGCGTCGGCCCGCGCAGCCGCTCGACGACCAGGCCGAGCCGGCCAGGCCGCCCGTCGTCATCCACTGAGCGAGCGCACTGCCGCGCCCGACGCCCCTTGCGGTGTCGGGCGCGGCGGTGTGCTTTCAGCGCTGGAGCAGCTCCACCACGGCCGCGGTGAACTCCGCGGGCTGCTCGATGTGCCCGAAGTGACCGCTGTTCTCCAGCACCACCAGGCGGGAGTCCTTGAGACCCGCGTGCAGCTGCTCGGCCCAGCGGGGGCCGCAGATGAAGTCGTGCGCGCCCACGACCACCACGGCGGGCACGGTGATCTCACCCAGGTCGCCCCGCACATCGAATCCGGTGGGGTCCTGCGCGCCCGCCGGGGCCGCCGAGATCCGCACGGCCGCCTGGAACGGGGCGAACTCGTCCCGCCGGCCCCAGAAGTCCGCGAAGTAGACCGGCACGGCCGCACGCAGCGCGGCGCCCAACGTCTCGTCGTCGGTGGCGGCGCCGATCTGAGCGAAGGCAGCCGGCATCGCCGCCGCCTCCGGCCGATCCGGGTGCCGCTGCGGGTACGCGGCGAGAGCGTCCATCGCCTCGGCCCAGAACTCGGCGCCGGTGACGGGTGAGGTGTCGTACAGGGCGAGACCGGCGACCCGGAGTGGGTGCGTCAGCGCGTACCGCTGGACGACGAAACCGCCGTGCGAGTGCCCGAGGAGGTACACCCGGGGCGCCCCGAGGTGCTCGACGACGGCGTCGAGGAACCGGACATACGTGTCGAGGCGGTAGTCGTCGGCGTTGTCGAGCCGCCCCGAGGCGCCGGTGCCGACCGGCTCGACGTACACCATCGTGAAGTGCTCTTCGAGGCTCGGCGTCCGCAGGTAGGCCCATTCGATGCCGGGGCCGCCGGAGTGCGCCACGCACACCGGGCCGGTGCCGGCGACGTGGTAGACCTGCCGCACGCCGTCGACGGTGAAGGTGTGGGCGCCCGGTGCGAGGGCGCTGACGTCGTGGCTGATGGAACCCATGAGCTATCTCCCGATCCGAGACCCGTGTGGCGCGTGCCGACACGGCGGCTGGTGAATGACGCGGACCAGACGCGTGGGTCGGGCCAAGAGTTCGCTCGGATGGAAGAGTTTTTCTCAGGCCAGCGCCGGCTGGCGGATCTCCCGAGGCGCGACGGGGTGGAAGAGGGTGAGTTGGCGCACCCGGCCCTCACGCAACTCCTGCAACCACAGCGCTGCGGGTGGGCAGTGCTCCGGGTCGTCGGGCGGGCTGATCAGGTCGGTTTCCCAGATCAGCACGTCGCCGCTGGCCACGACGTTGCGCAACCGCTGGCGTACCCCGGCGGTCAGGTCGCGGGTCATGCCGGCGACCGCCAGGTCACGGCCGCCGCGCCGGCCACCCGGCACGATCATCTCGGCGTCCGCCCACCAGCTCTCGCGGACCACCTGGTCGAAGTCGCCGTTCATCGCCATGGCGATCATGTCGAGGCCCTCGCGCCACCGGGCGTCGCTCGACGCGGTGACGTCGGCATGCGCCGCGGTCGCCTCCGATCGCAGACCGCCGGCGAGCGCACGGCGGGCGTGGCTGAGGCGGCTGCGGACGGTGCCGACCGGCACGCCGCAGACGGCCGCGATCTGCTCGTACGACGACGCGTCGCTGAAATACCGCAGCAGGGTGACGAGCCGGTCAGTCGGGGACAACTGCCCGATGGCGTGCCACACCCAGTCGCGCATCGCGCCCCGGTCCAGTGCCTCCTCCGGGGTGGGTGTGTCGGCGGGGCCGGCGAACCACTCCGGCTCGGCGACCGGGACCGGCCGGGGCCGGCGCAGCGTCGTCCGACTGTTGTTGCGGACGATGGCACGCAGCCACGGGCCGACGGCGTTCGGGTCGCGGACCTCCCCGATGCGGCGCAACGCCACCACCATGGCGTCCTGGACCGCGTCCTCGGCGTCCGGTCCGTACCCGAGGATGCTCAGCGCGACGGCCCGCATGGCGGCTTCGTGGCGGGCCAGCAGCGCGCCGAGCGCCGCCGGGTCGCCCGCCTGCGCGAGCACAACCAGCTCTGCGTCACCCTGCGTCACGCTCACGTCCTCCTGTACGCTCCGAGGCGTTCCATCTATGGCGGTCTGGGCGTTTTGCTCGGCCGCACCGCCGTACCAGCCTACGGCGGGTGATGGGCTGCGGCCCAGGCCAGCGCCCCTGCCGGCGATACCGGTCGGAAACTGACGTACCCCGCTCGTAGCGTGGCGGCATGAGGACCCGCGCCTTCTGCGAGAGCCCGCGATGACCGACCTGAGCTGGGCGCGGGTGTCCGCCCGGCGTCTTGCCCGGCACGGGCTCTCGGCACCGGCGTCACCCGGGTCGCCCTCGGCACCTGATGCTGAGGGCGTCGCCGACGTGGTGTCCGCGATGTGCGGCGCGCACGCCCAGGTCGCCTCCGCCGCCGAGTTGTCCGTCGGGCTGCGGGTCCCGGGTGCCACCCGAGCCCACGTGCGACAGGCGCTCTGGAGGGATCGCACCCTGGTCAAGACCCGTGGGCCGCGCGGGACGGTGCATCTGCTCGCCGCCGCGGACCTGCCGATGTGGATCGGCGCGCTTACCGCGTTGCCGGCTCCGGCGTGGGAGCAGAGCCGCGACCTGTTGACGCCCGAGCAGACCGAGCAGGTCCTCGCCGCCATGGGTGACGCGTTGGCCGAGGCCGAGTTGACGACCGCCGAGTTGACCGAGGAGATCGTCGCCCGCACCGGCCCGTGGGCGGGCGAACGGGTCATGGAGGCATTCCAGGATCGGTGGCCACGGTGGATCGCGGCGATGACGGCCGCCACCCGGGGCGGGGTGATCTGCTTCGGCCCGAACAGGGGCCGCGCCACCACCTACACCAGCCCGACGCGCTGGCTGCCGGGGTTCACGCCGATGGCCGGCCCCGCCGCGCTGGCCGATCTCGTCCGCCGTTACCTGTTCGCGTACGGGCCGGCGACCCCGGCGCAGTTCGCCCAGTGGCTCTCGGCGCCGGTGCGGTGGGCGACGTGGCTGTTCGACTCGGTCGACCTGGCCGAGGTGACGGTGGAGGGCACACCGGCGTGGGTGGCCGCCGATGACGCCGACTTTCCGGACGACCGGCCGTCCGGGGTGCGGCTGCTGCCCTACTTCGACGCGTACGCGGTCGGCTGCCACCCGCGTGAGCGGCTCTATCCCGGCGGTGCGGCCGAGCGGGCGCTGGCGCGTGGCCAGGCCGGCAACTATCCGGTGCTGCTGGTCGACGGGGTGGTCGCCGGAGTGTGGCACCAACGGCGCTCCGGCCGCACGATCCACGTCACCGTCGAGCCGTTGCGGGCGCTCGGCTCGGGTCGGCAGCGGGAGTTGGAGGAGGAGGTCGAGCGGGTCGGCCAGATCCTGGAGGGCAGAGCCTCGCTCACCCTGGGCACGGTGAGTGTCGGCCCGCACGCCTGAGTCAGGATGGAGGCGTGGACATCGAACCGGTCGACTGCGCGCCCCGACAGACGTTCACCGGGGCGGTCCTGCGGCAGCGCTGGGAGGACCTCACCTTCCTGCACTGGGCCGTGGCACCGGAGGTGGTCGCGCCGTTGCTACCCGCCGGCACTCATCCGGACACGGTGGACGGCGTCAGCTACGTCGGCCTGATCGGCTTCCGGATGGTGGGGCTGGGCTTCGGTCGCGGGCCGGGGGTGCCGTACTTCGGCACGTTCTGGGAGACCAACGTCCGGCTCTACTCTGTCGACGACAGCGGCCGGCGGGCGGTGGTGTTCCGGTCGCTGGACGCGTCCCGCCTGGTGCCGGTGCTGGTCGCCCGGGCGACGCTGCGCCTGCCGTACCTCTGGTCCTCGATGCGGTTGGCCCGCGACGGTGACCGGCTCACCTACCGGTGCCGGCGGCGCTGGCCCGGCCCGGCGGGTACGACGAGCCGGATGGACGTGCGGGTGGGGGAGCCGATCGCCGATCCGACGCCCCTGGAGCGCTTCGTCACCGCCCGCTGGGGGCTGCACACCCGCGCGTACGGGCGCACCCTGCACCTGCCGAACTGGCACCCACGCTGGCCGCTGCACCGGGCCGAGCTGCTGCACCTCGACGACGAGTTGGTCACCGCCGCCGGGCTGCCGGCACCGGACGGGCCGCCGGTCAGCGTGTTGTATTCCCCCGGTGTCGGGGTGCGGTTCGGCTCGCCGGCCGTCGCCGCCGCCAGGCCCGCCTGACGACGGCGGCCCGGGCTGGTCGCGGCCAAGGGTGGCCCGCGACCAGCCCGGCGCCGGGCGGCGATGGTCAGTAGCGTCCGCCCTCGGGAGCGGGCAGGGCGTCGAGGTCGGCCAGATCCTCGGCGCTGAGCCGCACGTCGCCAGCCGCGCAGTTGTCCACAAGGTACTTCGGGGTCTTCGTGCCGGGGATCGGAATGACCTGCTCGCCCTGGGCGACCACCCACGCGAGGGCGACCTGCGCGGGGCTGGCCCCGGCCCGGTCGGCGATCTCGCGGACCCGGGCGACGATGGCCAGGTTGGCGCGCAGCGCGTCCTGTTGGAAACGCGGCAGGCCACGGCGGAAGTCGTCGGCGGGCAGGTCGTCGAAGGACGCGAACCGGCCGGTGAGGAAGCCCCGACCCAGCGGCGAGAACGGCAGGAAGGCGATGCCCTGCTGCTCGCAGTAAGGCAGCACCTCGGTCAACGGGTCACGGGTCCACAGCGACAGCTCGGACTGCACCGACGCCACCGGATGCACCGCCTGAGCCCGCACGATCTGCTCCACGGTCACCTCGGACAGCCCGATCTGCCGCGCCTTGCCCGCCGCGACGACCTCCGCCATCGCGCCCCAGGACTCCTCGATGGGGACCTGCGGGTCGACGCGGTGCAGTTGATAGAGGTCGACGTGATCGGTGCCGAGCCGGCGCAGGCTGGCGTCGATCGCCGCCCGGATGTGCTCCGGCTGGCCGTTGTTGCCGATCGCCGGCGAGTTGCCGGGGCCGCCGGTCGGGGAGGTGGCCACCAGCCCGACCTTGGTGGCCAGGACGGCCCGCTCCCGGTGGCCGCCGGCCAGCGCCCGGCCGACCAACTCCTCGTTCGTGTACGGCCCGTACACGTCGGACGTGTCGATCAACGTGGCGCCCAGGTCCAGCGCCTGTCGGATCACGGCGATCGACGTGTCGTCGTCGCGGGGGCCGGTGATGTCGTAGCCGTGGCTCATGCCCATGCACCCGAGGCCGATGACGCCGACCTCGGGCCCCGCACTGCCCAGCGTGGTGGTTCGCATACGCGACACGCTACGCCGGAGGGTGCCCTCTGCCGGCGGCGCATGACGCGGAGTCCGGCGACCGCCGATGTGCGGGGTGGTGACGACTCTCACCGGATTCGGACTCGGGAGTCCGGTACGGTCGAAGCTAACCGGACCCACGAGTCCGAATATGACCGGCAGTGACCGACGAGGAGTTCCCATGACCCAGGTGCGAATCAGCGACGCTCTCCGTGCGGTGGCCTTCGAGCCGACGCGCGACCTGACCGAGGCGCTGGACGAGTTCTACGCCCCCGACTACACCCACCGCAGCGATGGAAAGACGATCAATCGGGCCGAATTCGCCCAGATGGTGACAGAGGTGCGCGGCCAGATCGTCAGCGCCACAGTGACAGTCCTGGACGAGCAGCGTGACGGCCTCCACTACGCCGAACGCCACGTCTTCGAGATCACCATGGTCGACGGATCGACCGCCAAGCGGGAGATCGCGATCTTCGGGACGTACGCCGAGGACGGCCGCTTCCGCCACCTCAGCGAGACGGGGTTCGACCTCCCGGCCTGAACCCCATCTCGACGACAGCACACGAGCGACGACTACACAGGAGAGACAGCCATGCCCCGACTTACCGATCCCGACCCGAACGCGGTTCCTGCCGACGTCCGCGACTTCCTGTCCGCGCTGCCACCCGATCCGATGGTCAAGATGATGACCCACTCGGTCGCCACGGTGAAACTGTTCATCCAGCTCGCGAGGGCGCAGTTCACCTCACTGGAGCTGCCCGCCCGCTCGCGGGAACTCGTCATCCTGACCGTGGCCGAGTATGCGGAGAGTGAGTTCGTGGCGGCCCAGCACCGCCCGATATCCGAGGCGGTCGGCGTCGACCAGCGCACCCGCGAGATCATCGGCAGCCGGGACATCGACAGTCCGGACCTCTCGGCGTACGACGGGACGCTCATCCGGTTTGCCGCCGAGGTGGTGCGGTCGCCGCGTGTCCCCGACGACCTCTTTGACCAGGTGCGACACATCCTCAGTGAGCGCGAGATCGTCGAAGTGCTCCAGGTGGTGGGCTACTACTGGTCGTTCGGCCGGATGGCCACGGCGCTGAACGTCGAGGTCACCGCCGTGTACGGCGACGAGCCGCTGATCGCCGACTAGACCGACCGGGCAGACTGTGACAATGACCCCGCCCGACGCCGCGCAGATGGCGAGTGACCCGGACGCTCCGCGTCGGCGTATCGACGCCCGCCGCAACCAGGAGCGGGTCATCGCGACGGCCCGGGAGCTGTTCGCCGAGCAAGGGCTCCAGGTGACCGTTCCGCAGGTGGCGGAGCGCGCCGGGGTGGGCCGGGCCACCGTCTACCGCAGCTACCCCCGCAAGGAAGACTTGATCATCGCGGTCGTACGGGAGCAGTTCCAGGAGTTGGAGCAGCGCACGAACGCGGCGCTCGACGGCGCGGACGCGTACCGGGAGCTGTGTTCCTACGTCCCCGACCTGTTCGAACGCCTCGCGCGCGACAGGGTCCTCGCTGATGTCTTCTTCGAGGGCAGGCTGCTGCCCGCCGCGCGCATCCTGAATCAGATCGGACGGTTGGTGGCGGCGGCCGGGGCGTCCGGTCTGATCCGTCCGGACGTCGACGAGCGGGACATCCGGGTGATCCTCTGCGGGGCGGTGCGGCAGCTCATCGTGCTGGATCAGCGCGAACCGGCGGTCTGGCGCCGGTACGCGGACATGGTGCTCAACGCCCTGCGTCCTGCCTGATCCGCTCCCCACGGAGTGGACGGCGGCGCTCTGGCGCGTCGAACTCACTTAGCCCTTGACCTAAGTAATATGGCTCTGCATAGTTAGGCACATGGCTAAGCGTGCGGGGGAGGGGGAGGGCAGCGCTCTCGACCGGGTGTTCCACGCGCTGTCCGACCCCACCCGCCGGCAGGTCGTCGAACGCCTGAGCCAAGGCCCGGCCACGACAAGCGACCTGGCTCGTCCGTTCGACATGGCACTGCCGTCGTTCACTCAGCACCTGCACGTCCTCGAAAAGTCCGGTCTGGTGACGTCGGAGAAGAAGGGCCGGGTTCGCACCTACCGGCTTGCGCCCCAGTCGCTGGAGCGCCTCGACACCTGGCTCGCCGCGCAGCGGGCGCGGTGGACCCGACGCCTCGACCAACTCGACTCGCTTCTCTACGACCTGAAGGAGCAACAGCGATGATCTTCTACACCGTGAACCCCGAGCTCGATCTCGTCCTGGAGCGCACCGTCGACGTGGCGCCGGAGCTGGTCTGGCGGGCCTGGACCACGCCCGAGTTGCTCATGCGGTGGTTCACCCCGAAGCCCTGGTCGACCGTCGCCTGTGAGATCGACCTGCGGCCCGGCGGCAGGTTCGACACGACAATGCGCTCGCCCGAGGGCGAGGAATACCCGAGCAGCGGCTGCATCCTGGTGGCCGAGGAGGGTTCGATGCTGGTCTTCACCTCCGGCCTGGGGCCCGGCTTCCGCCCGCAGGTCGCCCAGGACGGCTTCCCGTTCACCGCGGTGGTCCGGATCGAGGCGGACGGTGCGGGCACGAAGTACACCGCCATCGCGATCCACGCCGACGCGTCGGCGAAGAAGTCGCACGAGGAGATGGGCTTCCACGAGGGATGGGGTGCGGCACTGGACCAACTGGTCGATCTCATGAAGGCCAACTGAGCTCCGCGCTCCGCCCACGCGCTCCCCGGCGCGTTCAAGGGCGACCGCGCACCCTTGAACGTATCGCAGAAGATCGATATTGTCGGCTCTGGCGCCGCCCCGCCTCAGACCATCACCGTCGATCCGAAGCGGGTTCAGCATGCGCAAACTGAGACTTGTCACGTCGCTGGCCGTCGCCGGCCTGATCGCCGGCGCGGTGGCGATCGCCGCCACGCCGGCCAGCGCCGCGACCGCCGTGTTCTCCGTGACGAACAACTGGGGCAGCGGCTACCAGGGCCAGGTCACCGTCACCAACAACACCTCGGCGCAGATCACCAGTTGGCGCGTCGAGTTCGACCTGCCGGCCTCCTCCAGCGTCAGCCAGTCGTGGAACGCGCAGCAGACGACCTCCGGCAGCCACTACACCTTCACCAACGTGTCCTGGAACGGCACCCTGGCCGCCGGAGCGTCGACGTCGTTCGGCTTCCTCGTCAACGGCTCCGGCACCCCGGTCAACTGCACGGTCAACGGCACGTCCTGCGCCGGAGGCCCACCCCCGACGCCCACCACTCCCGCGCCGACGACTCCGGCGCCCACGACACCGCCGCCGACCACCCCGCCGCCCACGAGCCCGCCGCCGACCACCGGCACGCCTGTCGAGCGGCACGGGCAACTGCGGGTGTGCGGCACGACGATGTGCGACAAGTCCGGCGCGCGGGTGCAGCTACGCGGCATCAGCAGCATGTGGCTCAACTGGGAGACCGCCCCGTACGCCGAGAACCTCTCCGCGCTGAGGTGGATGCGCGACAACTGGAACCTCCAGGTGATCCGCGCGGCGATGGGTGTGGAGCCGGCCGGGGCGTACCTCAGTGACCCGGTCAAGGCACGTAACCAGGTGGAGACCATCATCAACAACGCGGTCACCGCCGGCGTGTACGTGATCGTCGACTGGCACGCGCACGAGGCGCAGAACAACCAGTCCCAGGCGGTCGCCTTCTTCGGCGACCTGGCCCGCCGCTACGGCCACCTGCCCAACGTCATCTGGGAGCCCTACAACGAGCCACTACAGGTGAGCTGGACGAACGTCATCAAGCCGTACCACCAGGCGGTCGTCTCCGCGATCCGCGCCGCCGACCCGGACAACATCGTCGTGCTCGGCACCCCGACCTGGTCGCAGGACGTCGACGTCGCGGCGGCCAGCCCACTCTCCGGCACCAACCTCATGTACACGCTGCACTTCTACTCGTGCACCCACGGGGCGTCGCTGCGGGCCAAGGGTGACGCGGCGATCCGGGCCGGCCTGGCGCTGTTCGTCACCGAGTGGGGCGCCAGCCACGCCGACGGTGGCCTGGACGGCCGTGCCTGCCTGCCGGAGGCGCAGTCGTGGATCGACTGGATGAAGGCCAACAGCATCTCCTGGACGGCCTGGAAGCTCGACGTCGGCACCGACACCACCAATTTGCTCAGCCCCGGCGCCCCGGTGACCGGCGGGTGGAACAACTACCTGCACGGCCACGCGCCGTTCGTGGTCCAGAACATGAGGTGATCCGCTCGGCGTGATCAAAGATCGGCGATGTCGGGGTATCCGCGCCTTGGGATACCCCGACATCGCCGATCTCGTGTCGATCTCGCTGAACAGGCCCAGGCAGAACGGCTCGTCACCTTAACGCGCCGGAAACACCCCCGGTACCAACCCTGGGAACGCTCGTCGGACAAGTCGACACACCGACACGCGAACCGGGGTGACCATGGCCGACAACACCACGAACGCGGCGACCTTCGACGGGCCGGTGGGCCGGTCCGGCAACGGCCGGACGGTGCCCGCATCCCGCGCCCAGCCGGTCACGCCGGTGGGCGACGCCGACCCGGCGGACCTGGCCACGATCGGTGTGGAGGAGGAGTTCCACGTCGTCGACCTGCATACCCGCGAGCTGGTGCCCCGCGCGGGCGAGCTGCTCGACCGGCTTCCGGCCACCTCGTTCACCGCCGAACTCCACCGCAGTGTCGTGGAGACCAACACCGCGGTCTGCCGCACCCTGGACGAGATCCGCGCCGAGCTGACCCGGCTGCGCCAGGCGGCGGTCCAGGTCGCCGACCGGGCCGGGCTGGGCATCGTCGCGGCCGGCACGGTGCCGCTGCGCGCCGACGGCGACCCGAGCGTCACCCCCACCTCGCGCTACCGGCGGATGGTCGACGAATACCAGCTGCTCGCCCGGGAGCAGCTGATCTGCGGCGCGCAGGTGCACGTCGGGGTGTCCGACCGGGACCTGGCGGTCGCCGTCACCCGGCGGGTCCAACCGTGGCTGCCGGTCCTGCTCGCCCTGTCCACCAGCTCGCCGTACTGGATGGGCCAGGACAGCGGCTACGCCAGTGTCCGCTCGCTGGTCTGGCAGCGCTGGCCCACGGCCGGCGACCCGGGCGAGGTGACCAGCGCGGCCGACCACGAGGCGCTGGTCGCGGAGCTGATCTCCTCGGGCACCATCACCGACCCCGCCATGATCTACTTCGATGTACGGCCGTCGGCCCACGTGCCCACGGTGGAGCTGCGCATCACCGACGCCAACTCCGACGTCGAGACCATCGTCCTGCTCACCGGCCTGTTCCGGGCGATCGTCCGCCGGGAGGTCGCCGCTCTGCGCGCCGGGGTGCACCGCACGGCCGTACGGCCACCGGTGCTGCGCGCCGCCGTGTGGCGGGCCGCCCGCTCCGGCCTGGAGGGCGACCTGCTGGACCTGCCCCGCTCGGCCCGACCGGTGCCGGCCGCCGAGGCGGTCCGCCGTCTGGTCACCGACCTGCGTCCGGTGCTGGAGGCGACCGGCGACTGGGCGCAGATCCGCGAGCTGACCGAGTACGCGCTGCGGCGCGGCAGCTCCGCGGCACGGCAGCGGCGGGCGTACGAGCGGCGCGGCCGGCTGGCCGACGTGGTCGACCTGCTGCTCGACGAGACCCGGGGCAGGATCCGCGCGCCCGGCCCCGGTGCGCCGCCACCGCCCGCCCTGCCCACCTACGTCGACGCCGCCGACGAGGTCTTCGGCCCAGCCGGACCGGAGCCGGCGTACCGTCCGCTGCTCGCCGCCCTGCGCGGCCTCGGCGCCGGCGGCCTGCGCCAACGCGAGCACGACCGCGACGAGGAGCAGCGCGCCCGGGGCGTGACCTTCAGCGTGGCTGGTGAGGCGAGCACCCGGCTCTTCCCGGTCGACCTGGTGCCCCGGGTGGTGCCCGCCGACGACTGGCGGACGCTGCGCACCGGCCTGGTGCAGCGCGCCCGCGCGCTCGACGCCTTCCTGCGCGACGTCTACGGCGACCGGGCCGTGGTGGCCGACGGCGTGGTGCCGGCCTGGGTGGTGGAGTCCTCACCCGGGCTGCGCCCCACCGGTGCGCTCATGGGCCGGCGCGGCACCCGCGCCCAGGTGTCCGGAACCGATCTGGTCCGCGACCCCGACGGCGGCTGGTACGTGCTGGAGGACAACCTGCGGGTGCCCTCGGGCCTCGGCTACGCGGTGCAGAACCGCCGGCTGACCCGGGCGGTCCTGCCGGAGCTGCCGGTGCCCGACGACCTGCTGCCCGCCGACGAGACCCCCGCGATGCTGCACCGGGCGCTTGTCGCCGCCGCGCCCGCCGCCGTCGACGACCCCGCCGTGGTGGTGCTCAGCAGCGGCCCCGGCGACCCGGCCTGGTTCGAGCATCGGCTGCTCGCCGACGAGATGGGCGTGCCGCTGACCGGGAGCAGCGACCTGCTGGTGGAGGACGGCCGGGTGTGCCTGGTGCGCGAGGGCCGCCGCAGCCAGGTCGACGTGATCTACCTGCGGATGGACGAGGAGGCGCTGCTGCACGCGCCGGGCGCCGACGGGGTGCCGCTGGGCTGGCCGCTGCTCGCCGCGGTGCACGCCGGACGGCTCACGCTGGCCAACGCGCTCGGCAACGGCGTCGGCGACGACAAGGCGCTGTACGCGTACGTGCCCCGGCTCATCGAGTACTACCTGGGGGAGAAGGCGCTGCTTCCGGACGTGCCGACATACCTGTGCGGGCTGCCCGACCAGCGCGCCGAGGTGCTGGCCCGGCTCGACGAGTTGGTGCTCAAACCGGTCGACGGGTACGGCGGGGACCGGGTGGTGATCGGCCCGCGCGCCGAGGCGGAGGAGTTGAACGCCGTCCGGGAGCAGATCCTCGCCGCGCCGCACCGGTGGATCGCCCAGGAGATGGTCGCGCTCACCACCCACCCGGTGTTCGACGGCACCGCCCTCGCACCCCGGCACGTCGACCTGCGGGCGTTCGTCTTCCTCGGCGACACGGCCGAGGTCGCGCCGGTGGCGCTGACCCGGGTGGCACCGGCCGGCAGCATGATCGTCAACTCGTCGCGGGGCGGTGGGTCGAAGGACACCTGGCTGCTCGGCGGAGCCGATCAGCTCCCGGCGTAACTCACGCTTGACCCAGATGTCATCGGGACGCAACCCGGTCCGCCAAATCTGGACCGGTCAGCGGCCCGAGCGACCGAGCCGATGAGAGGTGAGTGCCATGTGCGGTATCGGAGGCGAGTTCCGCCTCGACGGGGCGCCCCCGGACATGGCGGCCGTCGAGCGGATGCTCCCCGCCCTCGCCTCCCGGGGCCCGGACGGCGAAGGCCGGTGGCGGCACGGGCCGGCGGCGCTCGTGCACCGCCGGCTGCGCATCATCGACCTGTCCGACACCGGCGCCCAACCGATGGTCGACTCCGAGCTGGGCCTGGCCCTGGTATTCAACGGCTGCATCTACAACTACCGGGAACTGCGCGACGAGCTGACCGCCGCCGGCTACTCCTTCCGGTCCACCTCGGACACCGAGGTGATCCTCAAGGCGTACCACCGGTGGGGGACCGCGTGCGTGGAACGGTTCTACGGGATGTTCGCCTTCGCCCTGGTCGACCTGACCACGTCCACCCTGGTGCTGGCCCGCGACCGGCTCGGCATCAAGCCGCTCTATCTCGCCGAGAGGCCGGGCCGGGTCCGCTTCGCCTCGACCCTGCCGGCGCTGCTCGCCGCCGGTGACGTGGACACCGACATCGACCCGGTGGCGCTGCACCACTACATGAGCTTCCACTCGGTGGTGCCGCCGCCGCGCACCATCCTGGCCGGCGTCCGCAAACTGCCCCCGGCCACCGTACGCGTGATCACCGGCGACGGCCGCAGCACCGACACCGTCTACTGGCGGCCGGAGTTCACCCGCGCGGCCGCGCCGCCGATGTCCACAGGCGAGTGGCAGGAGCGGATCATGTCGGCGCTGCGCACCGCCGTACGCCGCCGGATGGTCGCCGACGTGCCGGTCGGGGTGCTGCTCTCCGGCGGCATCGACTCCAGCCTGATCGTCGCCCTACTGGCCGAGCAGGGTCAGGAAGGGCTGGCCACCTTCAGCATCGGGTTCGAGGCGAAGGCGGGGGAGAGCGGCGACGAGTTCCACTACTCCGACCTGGTGGCCCGCGAGTTCGGCACCGACCACCAGCAGATCCGTATCGGCGGGGACCGGTTCGTGCCGGCCGTGCACGCCGCCATCGGGGCGATGAGCGAGCCGATGGTCAGCCACGACTGCGTCGCGTTCCACCTGCTCTCCGAGGAGGTGTCGCAGCGGATCACGGTGGTGCAGTCCGGCCAGGGCGCCGACGAGATCTTCGCCGGCTACGACTGGTACCCGCCGATCGCCAACGTGGCCCGCGCCGACGCCGTCGAGGCGTACGCCCGGGTGTTCTTCGACCGCCGCCACGACGAGCTCGGCGGGCACCTGGCACCGGAGTGGATGCTCGACCACGACGCGAGCCTGGAGTTCGTCACCGCGCACTTCGCCGCGCCGGGCGCGGACACCGCGCTGGACGCGGCGCTGCGCCAGGACAGCCTGGTGATGCTGGTCGACGACCCGGTGAAGCGGGTGGACAACATGACGATGGCCTGGGGGTTGGAGGCGCGGGTGCCGTTCCTCGACCACGAGGTGGTCGAGCTGGCCGCCGCCTGCCCTCCGGCGTTGAAGCTGGCGCACGGCGGCAAGGGCGTGCTGAAGGCGGCGAGCCGGGGCATCGTCCCGGACGAGGTGATCGACCGCCCGAAGGGCTACTTCCCGGTGCCCGCGATCCGGCACCTCTCCGGCCCGCTGCTCGACGACGTCCGGGACGCGTTGACCGCGCGGCCGGCACGCGAGCGGGGCCTGTTCCGCAAGGACTACCTGGAGGAGTTGCTGGACGCGCCGAACGCCCGGCGGACCACGTTGGGTTCGAACGCGCTCTGGCAGCTCGGGCTGCTGGAGCTCTGGTTGCAGCGGATCGGGGTTTAGATGAGCGTACGGACCGAGGCGTTGCGCACCAGTCGTCGGAGCCGCCCGACCGGTCGGCTGCCGGTGTCGCCGCCGCCCGTCGGCGCGGACTTCGCACCCGCGCCCTCGCCGGACGGCCGGCGGGTGGCGTTCCTGTCCGACCGGGCCGGGACGCCCGGCGTCTGGATCCGCGACGTCGGCGCCGCCGAAGCCGTCGTGGTGCCCACCGGGGACGAGCCGGTGCTGGCGGTGAGTTGGTCGCCGGACGGGCGGTGGCTGGCCTGCGTCGTCGCGCCCGGCGGCGCGCCCCGCACCGAGCTGTGGGTGCTGCGCCCGGACGGTACGCGCCGCCGGCAGGTCGCCGGCTTCGGCCGCCGCAGCGCGTCCCTGTCCGGGTGGCTGCCCGGCTGCGCGCTGATGGTGGTCACCGAGACCGCCGAGCGGGGCGCGGCCGTGCTGATCGACGCCGGCACCGGGCACCGGCGGGTGCTGGTCGAGGACGACCTGCTCACCCTGTTGGACGTCACCCCGGATGCCGGGGCCGCGCTGCTGCGCCGTGGCCCGCGCAACGCCCGCTGGTTGGAACTGCTCGACGTGGCGACCGGCGTCCGGCGGCGGCTGCTGCCGGACACCGGCCGGGGCAGCACCGACCAGGGCTGGTTCGGCCCGGACGGGACGAGCGTGCTGGCCCGTACCGACGCGTTCTCCGAACTGGCCGCGCTGGTGCGGGTCGACCTGACGCGAGCGGAGCGCGTGCCGGTGCGGCTCGCCGGGCGACCGGACGCCGAGCTGGAGCACGTCGCGGTGAGCACCGACCGCTGCCGCGCCGCACTGCTCTGGAACACCTATGGCGGGCGCAGCGAGGTGAGCCTGTTCGACCTGGTCGGTGGCGTGCAGCGGGCCGTCGCCGCCCCGGGTGAGGTGCTCGATGGCGCCGTCTTCGCCGCCGGCGGGGACCTGCTCTGTCTCGCCGCGCAGGGGCCGGTGCAGCCCCGTGAGGTGTGGCTCGTCGACCCGGCGACCGCCGCGACGCGTCCTCTGCGGCCGGACACCGGCGCCCCGCGTACCGGTGGCAGTGGTGTCGCGCCGCAACTGGTCGACCTGCGCGCCCGCGACGGGTTGCCGCTGTCCGGCTGGCTGTATCGCCCGGCCGGCCCTGGGCCGTGGCCGACGGCGATCAGCCTGCACGGTGGCCCCGAGGCGCAGGAACGGCCCTGCTACAACCCGCTGTTCCAGTCCCTCGTCGCGCAGGGCGTCGCGGTCTTCGCGCCGAACGTGCGGGGCTCGTCCGGCTTCGGCCGTACCTTCGTCGCCGCCGACAACCTGGCCGGCCGGTACGGCGCGATCGCCGACGTGGCCGCGTGCGCGGACTTCCTGCTCGACAGCGGCGTGGCCCGGCCCGGTCAGCTCGGCTGCCTGGGCCGCTCCTACGGTGGCTACCTGGTCCTCGCGGTGCTGGTGAACTTCCCCGGGCTGTTCGCCGCCGGGGTGGCCGAGTGCGGCATCTCCGACTTCCGCACGTTCTTCGCCGGCACCGAGCCGTGGATCGCCGCCGCCGCCGTCAGCAAGTACGGCGACCCGGTGCGCGACGCGGAACTGCTGCGGGACCTGTCACCGATGACCCACCTCGACCGGCTCGACGTGCCGGTGCTGCTCATCCACGGCGCCAACGACACAAACGTGCCGGCCGGCGAGTCGGCGCAGGTGGCGCAGGCCCTCGCCGCCCGCGACGCCCCGCACGGGCACCTGGTCCTGGCCGGCGAGGGGCACGACTTCCTGGCCCGCGTCAACGCCGAGGCGGCACGGACGGCCACCACCGCGTGGCTGACCCTGCACCTCGCCGCGACCGCGACCGCTGTCGGCTGAGGCGTCCGGCACCGCGACCGCTGTCGGCTGAGGCGTCCCGGCACCTTGGCGCGACCGCGACCGCCGTCGGTCGAGGCGTTATCCTGCGCCGGTGGAGGTCACGGCGCAGGGTGAGCGGCTGGCCGCGGACCTGGGCCGCTGGCTGGTCGACCTGACCTTCGTCGACCTGGCCACCGACGAGGTCACCGCACGGGTCATCGAGTCGGTGGAAGGCTGGGCGCAGGCGCAGGGCTGGCGGGTCTACCGGCGGGCGCCGAGCGTCCTGCCGTTGCCGCCGCCCCTGCAGGAGCGACACTCGGTTCTCGACGTGGCGTGCGCCCGCCCGGACGGGCCGCCGGTCGTCGTGGAGGTCGACCACACCGACCGGGCCCGGACGGTGCAGAAACTGCGGGCGGAGGCGGACGCCGGCCGGATCCCGATCTGGGTGCGCTGGGGCGTCGGGCGCTTCACCGCGCCGCCACCGCCGGTGCGGATGGTGACCGTCGAGGTGACCCGGCGTGCCGGACCGGCGGGGCGCGGACGCCTGCACAGCCGCACCGGCGACCGCCCCGCGCCGGCACACTCGGCCGGCGGCGGCACGGCTGCCACGCAGGCGCTGCCGATCCCGCTGACCGACCCGGATACCGGCACCTGAGACGGAACGTCGGCGCGGGACGGCACGGTCCTGAATGTCACCGGCGAACACGACCGGCGGCCCGGAGGTCGGACGGCTGGCGGGGTCGGACACCTACCCGTCGCCTCCGCCGCCGCCGCCATCGTCGTCGTCGAACCCGTTGTCGACGACGCTGACCGCAGCACGGCGCGGGTGCGCCTCCCACCCGTCCGGGCGAAGTTCCCGGCTTCGGGCATGGCGTGCGGACGCTTCACCGGGTACAAACGGGATCAGAGAGCGCTCTCACAGCCCGCCCCCAGCTGCGCCGGGAGTACGATCCGGCCAGCGGAGAGGACGAACCGCATGACAACCCCGTCCCGTCGTACCCTCCTGCTCGCCCTGCTGGTGACCGCCGCGGTCACCCTGACCAGCACCGCCGCCACCGCCGGCCGCCCGACACACGGCGCACCCGACTTCGGCCCCAACGTGACGATCTTCGACCCGGCCACGCCGGTCGGCGAGATCCAGCGAACCCTCGACGCGGCGCACGCCCGTCAGGTCGACAACGAGATGGGCACCGAGCGGCACGCCTACCTGTTCAAGCCGGGCACCTACGGCACGGCCGGGCAGCCGTTGCAGGCCAAGGTCGGCTACTACACCGAGGTGTCCGGCCTGGGCGCCTCGCCCACCGACGTCACCGTCAACGGCAAGCTGGAGGTCTACAACCGCTGCCTGGCCGACGGCGGCACCGGCAACTGCCTCGCGCTTGTCAACTTCTGGCGCACCCTGTCCAACCTTTCGCTCACCATCAACGCGGCGGGTCAGGACGACTGCCGGGCCACGGCGAACTTCTGGGCGGTGTCCCAGGCGGTGTCGATGCGCCGGCTCAACATCGGCGGCGGCGGGCTGTCGCTGATGGACTACTGCACCGCCGGCCCGCAGTACGCCAGCGGCGGCTTCATCGCCGACTCGCGGCTACCGGCCACCACCAACGGGTCCCAGCAGCAGTGGCTTACCCGCAACAGCGAGGTCGCCGGCTGGTCCAACGCCGTGTGGAACCAGGTCTTCGCCGGGGTCGAGGGCGCGCCCGACGACGCCACGTTCCCCGACCCGCCGTACACCACCCTGGACACCACGCCGTTGAGCCGGGAGAAGCCGTACCTGTACGTCGACGGCAAGGGCCGCTACAACGTGCGGGTGCCCGCGGCGCAGCGCGACAGCCGGGGCGTCTCCTGGGCCAAGGGCATGACGCCGGGGCGGACCATCCCGATCGGCGACTTCTTCGTCGCCAAGCCGTCCGACCCGGTGCGCGTCATCAACAGCCAACTCGCACGCGGCAAGCACCTGCTGCTCACCCCCGGCGTGTACGACATCGCCCGCAGCATCGAGATCCGCCGCGCCAACACGGTGGTCCTCGGCATCGGGCACGCCACGCTCACCGCGGTCAACGGCGCCGTCCCGCTCGACGTCGCCGGCGTCCCCGGCGTGATCGTCGCGGGCGTCACCATCGACGCCGGCCGCGTCGAGTCACCGGTCCTGCTGCGGGTGGGTCGGCAGCACGGGCACAACGCCAGCAGCGCGGCCAACCCGACAACGCTCTCCGACGTGTACTTCCGGGTCGGCGGCCCGCACATCGGCCGCACGAACACCGCGCTGGAGGTCAACAGCGACAACGTGCTCATCGACCACACCTGGGTGTGGCGCGGCGACCACGGCGTCGAGGGCTTCACCGAGGGCGTCAACGGTGACACCGACCGCTGGCGTACCAACACCGGTCGCTACGGCGCCGTCATCAACGGCGACCACGTGACCGCCACCGGCCTCTTCGTTGAGCACTTCCAGCGCTACAACACCATCTGGAACGGCGAGCACGGCACCACGATCCTCTACCAGAACGAGCTGCCGTACGACCCGCCGACGCAGGCCGACTGGATGAACGGCCGGGTCAAGGGGTGGGCCGGCTACAAGGTCGGCGACCGGGTACGGCACCACACCCTGTACGGCGGCGGGGTCTACGTCTTCAACCAGAACAACCCGTCGATCCGCACCGAGAACGGCTTCGAGGTGCCGAACAGGCCGGGCGTGAAGCTGCACCACATCATGACCGTCAACCTCAGCGCCGGAACGATCGACCACGTGGTCAACGGCGTCGGGGACGCGGCCGACATGACGAAGGTCGGCGCGCCGGTCTACATCGCGCAGTACCCGAGTTCGTAGCGCTTGGGTAACCAGCGCAACCGGGGGCGGAGCCGCAGTGGCTCCGCCCCCGTCGCGCGATCCGATCCTGGTCGCTTCCTTCCGACTACGTGAGCGAATATTCCATCAATCAGTCGTACTCTTGCGGGGTGGTATTCAGTGCTGCCACGATGACCGTCAATGCCTTCCGTCCCGAAGGAAGTGGTCGTCATGGCGGTCTCCCGCCGCAGGTTCGTCACGTCCGTGCTGGCGGGTTCCGCCCTCGCCGCCACCTCCACCACCGAGCTGCTCACCACCCTCGCCAGCCCCGCGTATGCCGCCAGCCCGGTAGGGGACGTGGTCGGCAAGGTGACGGTCGGCTACCAGGGCTGGTTCAGCGCTCCCGGCGACTCCGCGCCCATCGGCGGCTGGTGGCACTGGAGCCGCGACCGCTTCCAGCCGCCGTCGCCGTCCAACACCACCATCGTGTCCTGGCCGGACATGCGCGAGTACACGCGTAGCTATCCCACCGCGTACCCCAACCTCGGCAACGGCTCGCCGGCCACCCTCTTCTCCTCCTACGACCAGCAGACCGTGGACACCCACTTCCGCTGGATGCAGGAGTACGGCTGTGACACCGCCGCCCTGCAACGGTTCAACCCGACGGGCGACGAGGGGCCGACCCGCGACGCGATGACGCAGAAGGTCCGCGCGGCGGCCGAGCGCTACGGCCGCAAGTTCTACATCATGTACGACGTCACCGACTGGCTGACCATGCAGACGGACATCAAGACCGACTGGACGACGAAGATGTCCGCGCACACGGCCTCGGGCGCGTACGCCCGCCAGAACGGCAAGCCGGTCGTCTGCATCTGGGGCTTCGGCTTCAGCGAACCCAGCCGGCCCTTCGCCCCCGGGCCGTGCCTGGAGGTCGTCAACTGGTTCAAGGCACAGGGCTGCTACGTCATCGGTGGCGTGCCCACCTGGTGGCGGCAGGGCATCGAGGACTCCCGCTCCGGCTTCCTCGACGTCTACCACGCGTTCCACGCGATCTCGCCGTGGATGGTCTACCGGGCCAGGACGGTGGAGGAACTCGACTCGTACTACAACAACGTCAATGTCGGCGACATGGCCGACTGCGCGGCGCGCGGCATCGACTACCTGCCCTGCGTGATGCCCGGTGACCTGGCCGGTGGGCACCGCAAGCACGGCGACTTCTACTGGCGGCACATCTACAACATGGTCCGGCTCGGCTCCCAGGGCCTCTACGTGTCCATGTTCGACGAGTACAACGAGGGCAACCAGATCGCCAAGACGTCCGAGACCCAGGCGACCACCCCGGCCGGCGCGAACATCCGCGCCCTGGACGAGGACGGCGTGGCCTGCTCCTCGGACTACTACCTGCGCATCACCGCCGATGGCGGCCGGATGCTCAAGGAACAGCTCGCGCTCACCGCCGTACGCCCGACGCTGCCGACGCTCGGCACCCCGCCGCCGGTCAGTGGCAACCTGGCCGCCGGCCGGTTCACCTCGGCGAGCAGCCAGAACGGCCCGTTCGTGGCGTCGAACGCGGTGGACTCCGACGCCGGCACGTACTGGGAGAGCGGCAGCGGCTCGTTCCCGCACTGGTGGCAGGTCGACCTCGGCGCCAGCCACCAGGTCAACAAGCTCGTCGTGCGGCTGCCCGCCAGTTGGGGCGCGCGTACCCAGACCATCACGGTGCTGGGCAGCGTCGACGGCAGTTCCTTCTCGACCATCACCGGAGCCTCCGCGTTCGCCTTCGACCCGGCGACCGGCAACACCGTGACCCGCACGCTCACGACCACTGCGGCCCGCCACATCCGGCTGAGCGTCGCCGGCAACACCGGCTGGCCGGCGGGCCAGCTCGCCCAGGTCGAGGTGTACGCCGCCAGCGGCACCACGGACAACCCGCCGTCCGCCCCGAGCGGCCTCACCGTGACCGGCCGGACGGCGAGCAGTGTCTCCCTGGGCTGGACGGCGTCGACCGACGACAATGGCGTGACCGGCTACCAGGTGCGCCAGAGCGGCACGGTGGTCAGCACGGTCACGGGCACCACGGCGACCGTGAGTGGGCTCAACGCGTCCACCTCGTACACCTTCACCGTCACCGCGCGCGACGCCGCCGGCAACATCTCGACGGCCTCGAACGCGGTCACCGTGACCACCGACGCCCCGACCAACGCCGACCTGGCCCGGGCCCGGTCCACCAGCGAGAGCAGCCACGTCCAGAGCTACGGCTCGGGCAACGTGGTCGACGGCGATGCGAACAGCTACTGGGAGAGCGCCAACAACGCCTTCCCCCAGTGGGTGCAGGTCGACCTGGGAGCGACGCGCACGGTCGGGCGGGTGGTGCTCAAGCTGCCGCCGTCACCGGCCTGGGCCACCCGAACCCAGACCCTCGCCGTGGCGGGCAGCACCGACGGCGGCAGCTTCGGCACGCTGGTCGGCTCGGCGGCGCGCACCTTCGACCCGTCGACGGGTAACCAGGTGAGCCTCTCGTTCAGCGCCGCTCAGGCTCGCTACGTACGCGTCACCGTGACCGGTAACACCGGCTGGCCGGCCGGGCAACTGGCGGCACTGGAGGTGTACGCCAGCTGACCGGGCGTGGGGCGGCCGCCGACCGGCGGCCGCCCATCCCGTCAAGCCTCAGGCCCTAGTAGGGCTTCACCGAGGGCGTCAACGGTGACACCGACCGCTGGCGTACCAACACCGGTCGCTACGGCGCCGTCATCAACGGCGACCACGTGACCGCCACCGGCCTCTTCGTTGAGCACTTCCAGCGCTACAACACCATCTGGAACGGCGAGCACGGCACCACGATCCTCTACCAGAACGAGCTGCCGTACGACCCGCCGACGCAGGCCGACTGGATGAACGGCCGGGTCAAGGGGTGGGCCGGCTACAAGGTCGGCGACCGGGTACGGCACCACACCCTGTACGGCGGCGGGGTCTACGTCTTCAACCAGAACAACCCGTCGATCCGCACCGAGAACGGCTTCGAGGTGCCGAACAGGCCGGGCGTGAAGCTGCACCACATCATGACCGTCAACCTCAGCCCATCAGCGCTGGGGTCGGGTGCTGCGCAGGGACGCGCCGGAGGTCTACGTGCGCCGGGCGATGGTCAACACGGCGATCTCCTGGCGGCGTCGGCGGCGTCCGTTGGAGGTGCCGCTGCTGACCGTCGACACCGCGCCAACGCCGGACGCGTACGCGCAGGTGGAGGAGCGGCAGCTGGTTCTGGCCGCGCTGCGGCGGTTGCCGCCCAGGACCCAGGCCGTTCTGGTGCCAGGGCCCCGGCAAAGTCGTGACGATGTCTGACTTGTGGGGCTTGGAGTAAAAGCGCCGCTGTTGGTGGCAGCAAGACGGGCATGACCTCCTCAGAAGTGCCGCCGGAGTGGTGTTTGGAGCGGGCTGATCGCCTGTCGACTGACGCCGCAATCGTGCTGCATCATTGCGCCATGCCGACCGGAGTTGCAGGCCGGGGCCCGCTTGGGGGCGCCGAGAACGAGCTGGGTGGCGACTTCCGCGCGGACTATGCCGCCTACGTCGCCGCTCACGGTCTCCGCGGGATGAGCATCAAGGTGAGCGGGGATGAGCGAACGCATGGGTTGCCGTGTGTGATCCGGGCGGAGGTCGACGAGGCGGTGGACGACCTCGAGGTCACCTTCACCGATGGGCGGCGGGTCCTACTTCAGCTGAAGAAGTCGCTGAAGCTGACGACGGCGGGCGGTAGCCCGCTGCGCAAGGTGATCGATCAGTGGGTGGAGCAGGTCACGGCGGATCCTGGTGGTCGCGCACCGATGGTGGCGCTCGCGGCGACCGTTGATGACGAGATCGAGCATCTCGCCGGTGCCCTGGACCGTAGGCGGGATTGTCACGCCGGCCTACCTTCCCCGAGCGAACACAAGGCACTAGCCAAGCTGACCGACGCCTTGTCGCAGGTCACGCCCGAAGTTCGGGATGCAGTGCTTGCCCGCGCATCAGTCGCGACCTTTCCATGGCACGCTCGGCGCGGCGGTCCGCCGGTCGCTGCCGCTCTCTTGGACGGCAACGTGGTGGCTGCCGGGCAGGGTGAGGCCGCCGCCTCGGAGTTGGCAAAGGCTCATCGCCGATCCGCATCGCTCCGCACGGGGCTGGACCTCGATCAGTGGATTGACCGTCTCGGCCGCCCGCCGTTCGACCTAGTCAGTGATTCAGCCGCGAGCGCCTCGGCGCGCAGGGTCGCGGAGCGTGCCGCGATCGACCGGTACTACCAGCGCATCGGAGGTTCCAGCGGGATCGATTTACTCGCCTTCGGCGCGGACCTGCCGCTTATCGACGCCTCCGTCTGTTGCGATGTCCGGCCCTCCGACGGAGATAGCGACCGGGTGGATCTCGAGATCTTCTTCCGGCGCTACGGGCGGGTCCTGCTGCTCGGTGCCCCGGGATCGGGGAAATCCACGGCCTTGCGAGAGATCGTGCGGCAGGAGGCGGAACGCCGGTGGACCCTGCCCGTCCCGGTGGACCTCCGGTCCCTGCTTCGCTCCGGCGATCCGGGCAGTTCCTATTTGCCAGACCTCGTCGCCGAGCGACACCCACTGGTGCAACTCGCGGCGATCGCCGCCGAGGTGGTTGAACCGGCGGATCGTGGACTGTTGATAGAGGCAATCCACCGGGCGGCCGACGAGGGTTGGTTGCTGCTGTGTCTGGATTCGCTTGACGAGACGCGCGAACACCGGCGTGAGGTTGTCCGTTGGGTCCGTCGCCTCCTGACTGAACTGCACCCTGACTGCGATGTGCTGCTGGCGACTCGGACCAGTGCCTATGCCTCCGCGGCTGTGCTCGGCTGGCGGGAAGCGACCGTGCTGCCTCCGGTCTGGCCACGGGCGATCAGCGAACCGATCGTTCGGGCGATCGCGCGCCGCGCCGGCCGCGACGGCGAATGGGTTGAGGACCGCCTGCGGGAGATCGACGGCCGCCTACGGGAGGCGCCTTACCTGGGGGAGACGCCGCTGCTTGTCACGGCTCTAGCGCTCGAGACGGCTGGGCACGGGAAGTCGGCGAAACATGCTGGTGCGGCTGCGCTGATGGACGCGGTGATCCGGCGGGTGGCGCACGACTGGGAGCGTCGGACCGGCCGCCGGGGGGTCGGCATGCCGGCGCTGCCCTCCCACCAAATCGAGGAGGCGCTCATCGACGCCTTGGCCATAGTCGGCTGGGAGAGCGTCACGAGGGCGTCTCCACCGTCGGAGAGAAGCGTCGTCCACCTGCTTGCGCGTCGGTTCCGAACCGAACACGGCCTGGTGCCGGGGGTAGCACGCGCCCTCTCCGGCGGTTGCCTTGACTTCTGGGACGAAGCGGGCGTGCTCGTCCGGGACGACAACGGTGGAATCGATCCGCAGGCCCGCAACGTCATTGAGGTATCTGCCGCCCGTCATCTCGCCGAGTCACCCGAGCCCGTGCGCCGTGATCTGCTGCTCCAGGCCGCAGCTGATCCGTCGATGACGCAGATTCTGTCTCTAGCAGTTTCGCTCGAACCGGACCTGCTTATCCCACTTGCTGACGTGGTCGACCAAAACGACGACGTCGACCTGCTGCTAGCCCTGGCCCGCGGCATTCCCGGTGGAGAGGATGCACCGGAGCGAGCCACCGCGGCCCTCATAGCAAAGTTGGGAGGGAAAGCGGCCACACACGAGGAGCGCGCGATGGACATCGTCGAAGCAGTCGCGCGTGTTCCCTCCCCTCCAGGGTCTAGCGAGCAGATACGGACACTTGTGCGGCGAGTGGTGCCGCCCGACCACCTGCCCACGTGGGAGGCGCTGCTGGCGCACCGGTGGAACGAGCCGCAGGCGTTCTCCGCGTGCCTCTCGGTGGCGATGTCTGTACCCCCCGTCGATGACTCCGATCAGCCGTACGTCAACGAGGAAGGGGTTCTCGACCTCGGCACAACCAGTCCGCACAAGGTCGCCTTCTCTGAGGTCGTCCTTGGAGCAGCAGTCCGCCTTCCTACCGGGAAGCCTGATATCGCCAAGCGCATCGAAGAAGTCGCCTATCGCCGCTGCGCTCATACCACTTTCGAGAAAATACAAGCGGTGTTGGCCTTGCGGGGATACGTACCCAGTAAACGCGGCTCGCGGTACGACATGAAAGGCATGGGAGACTGGGTCGGACGCAGCCGTGCGGCCCGTCAATGGCTACTTCAGCAGGCGCAGGAGTTGGGAACGCCGCGCAACCTGAAGCCAGTGGAGCGGCGCCGTTTGGAAAACCTTGGGATGCTCGTCAGCGGCCTTGCCTTTATGACACTAGAGGCTGGAGCATTAGAGAGAGCCATCGCTGCGGATTCGGCTAACCTCACACGGATGATGGCATTCGTCGTCCAGTGCGGCGGTATCGACAAAGACACGCTCTCCTCGGAAGCCGCTGCGCGATTGGCGGAGCTCACGATAACGCAGGACCTTCGCATCGGGCTCGATCACGACCTGCCTTCATTCCGGCTGACACGCTGGGAAAGGGTCGACGTCTCAGCAACAATCGACTGGCTAGGCACGTTGTTCGAGACAAGCTATCTGCTCGCACGACAAGCACAGCTTGCCCTTGCGCAGGCTCCCGCCGAGCACAGGCCACAAGCGAGCCGCCATGCCGAAATTGCGGCGTCGGACACGACAGTACCCACCCGAAATCGGTTCCTTGCAGCCCACCTCGCGCTCTTCCTTAACCGAGACACGCTCGTGCGGCGGTGGCGGCACGGCGATAACCCGGTGCTACTCAGTGCCGTAATGGCGTGGGTCCGCAACGACCCGGAGCGACAGGCCATCCTCACCGAAGGACTGAAACACGGTGACGCCTTGGTCATGAGCTACGCAGCGGAGAACATCGTGGACGCCGATATTGCCAACATCGGCATCATGCAGGCCCTACAAGAAGCGTTGCGAACCGAACTTGAGGCGACCTGCCGATACTGCGGACTCGGCTACCAAGACGTTCGGCAGGGGAATTGCTCTCAATGCAAACTAGCACTCCCCAACCCGCTGTCAGCGATAAAGAAGGTGCTCGCCAGCCGTCGGGACCTAGCCGGCCCCGCCCATGGCCAGCAACGTTGACCGTCGTAAGAGTTTTGACTAATTCGGGGATGGTGCGGCGCCACTTTCGTCGGCACGCCGCTGCAAGGGCTTTATTTGGCTTGTCGCGGAGCGGGGCGCCGAGCAGAGCGCAGAATTTGCGGCTGTCCTCGGCGACCTCGTCAGTTGGTTGCTCGGCGTGCACCTGGCCGCAGTCAAGACACGCTAAAAGCTGAATCGCCCGAGAACGCGGGCGTGACAAGGGCGATAGCCTTTGTTCTGGGCTTGACGCCGGGCTCGTCCGCACCTGTCGTGCTCAGAGTTCTGTCGGTGGCCCCGACTAAGGTGGGTCGCGCTCAGCTGGCGCAGGGCGCGCGTGTAGGACCAGGCCAACATCGGGAGAATCCATGGAACCCGTCGTTTCAGGAGCCGTGCTGAAGGCCGCTGGTTTGGCGTCCGGGCCCATTGCGCGACAGGTCGGTCGAGCGACGGTCCGCTTACGTGTCGCGTGGAGTGTTGCCAGGCAGGCTCGCAAACGCGGCATCAGGTTGAAGTGGTCGGAGCTGCGACGGTGGCTAGCGCGGCCGGAGGCACAAGATCAGCTCCGAACGGGCAGCGCGAAGACGCTGTCCACCGCTGTGGAAAGCCTGGCCTTGCTGCTTCCAGGGGAGGAGCAACAACGCAGCCGCGACGCCGAGGTGGTCTTGGTGTTGGTCCTGGCCGCATTCCTGCGCGCCCAGGACCCTGCGGCCGCGACCGCAGTCGCCCATCACTGGGAGGTCGAACACCTTCGAGCGGAAGGGTCCGCGACGCGCGAGGCGGTAGCGACCACCGGCCGATCTATCCTGGACCGTCTTTCTGCTTCTGGGATGTTCATGGAGCAGGTGAGGAAGCTGCACCCGTGGCGCCGAGACCGTGCGGTGGAGTTGCGCGACTCGTGGCCGCTCATCGAGCAGGTAGTGCAGGCTATTGCATCGGCCAGCGACCGGGGTGCTCTGCTCAAGCAGTGGGCGGAGGTGCCACCAAGTTGGTACGCCGATGCTCCCGCTGACGTGGCCTGCTGGCTGGGCGAGCTGGCCGTTGATCACGGGCGGCCGATGGTGGCTGCTCGCTACATCGCCGCCGGGCTGGAAAGAGGTGCGTTCCCCGCCGGATACTGGCAGGCACGTCGCTCGATGTGTCTGTCCGAGGATAACCTGCCGGAAGCGGAACACATTCTGGAGGCCGCTGAGGCACAGCACCCGCTGGCACATTGTCTGCTGGCCACGCATCGTGAGGAGTGGCAGGAGGCTATTAAGGCGATATCGGCCTGGAACGTCGAGTCACCCAGTGATCGCGCCCTGAAACTCCAACTGTTGGCACGGTTGACGGTGAGGGTCGGGGACCTAAATGGTGGTGTGACGCTGGCGCTACAGGCCGCAGATATCGAGGGTGCAAGTGGAAGTGCTCTCCTGGCGGCGGAGTTGTTGCTATCGCGGGGTCGTTACGGGCAGACGGTCCATCGGCTGGCTGATGCCTTGCAGGCGGGGGATTTGGCCATCCGGGCGCGCAACGCCCGCCGCAAATGGCAAGGCGACAGCGTCGCCGCGATCTTGGTCGCTGTCAAGGCGGCGGCGTTGGGGGGCAACCACGTCGAAGCATGGAAACTAACTCAACCATTGCCGGATGGTGACGCAAGCGATGCCGAGGCAGCCGATCCACGGCTGCGACGGGAGGCCGCGCAGCTCGCCGCCTGGACCGGACGATTCGATCTAGCCCGCGCAGCAGCTGACGGCCTTGAAGACCCATTTACTGAAGCTGCGATTCTCGCCCTCGAGCTGACCGCCCAGCGGAGAACGGCCGAGGCGATCGCAGCCTGGGAGACTGCGTTGAGCAGAGCTAACGACGACGCGGAAATCCTCATCGCGGCCAGGAGCTTGGCCGAGCTTGGTGCGTCAGTACCCGATCTCGGTGGCCTGGAGAGGACTCATCCTGACTTGGTTCACGAGATAAGGGTCATCCAGCAGGCCATGAGCGCAGATGGGGGGAGTCTGGAGGCGCTCCGGGCCGGGGCTGGGCAAAGCCCCACCTTGACTATCGCCCTAGCTGAACGACACCGCGATCGAGACGAACCGCGGATGGCCGCCGAGGTCCTGAAAGCCGGCGGGGAGCGCTGGATGGAGCCCCGAATGATGCTGATGGCTGCCCGTGAGTTCAGAGACGCGGGTGACCTGGAGACGGCACGCCGAGCTGCGGAGTCCGCTGTGACTATGGGCGGCCCGGGATGGGCGGGACAGTTCAACGCCCGAGCCCTTCTGTTCGAAATCCATGACCAGTCCGGTGACTGGGAGCAGGCCAGCCAACAAGCGCGTGCCCTGGTGACGCTCGATCCCCACGACGCAGATGCCCGCTGGGCCTTGGTGCACTCGTTAGTCCGACGAAACGACCTCCCGGCGGCCTGGAGCGCCCTCACGCCAGACGGCGACCCAGTGCCACCCCGTGACCGTCACGACGCCTTGACCTGGATCAGTCTCGCGGCTAGGTACGACGCCAGTCCACAGTTCGTCCCGCGCGCCTTGGCGACGATGGGCAGATGGCCTGACGACGAGCAACTGGTCGGTGTCTTCATCGCCCAGATCTACGCCGGCCTGCGACGACAGAAGCTCACACCGTCGACGGTGGACCTAGCCGCGCTACACGCAGCGACTGCGGATTACACGGAGCGTTTCCCCGACAGTGCCGTGTTCAGAGCGGTGCAGATCCCTAAGGATCGCCCACTAACTGCCCTTATCCCGGATCTTCGCGCTCGGCATGAAGCTCTAGAGGACATTTTCGCGAAGGTCCATAAAGGTGAGCTGCCCGTGGGTCTGCTGGCGGAGGCGACCGGCGCCAGCTATGCCGAGGTATCCCTGCAACGTGGGGCGGGCTTTGTCCGCTCTCACAACCCCGCCCATGAGGCGCAAAGCCGAGCGGCCGTGACGGCCGCCCTAGACCACCCTGTGGTCGTGGACACCACTGCAGCCCAGACACTGGCCCTACTGGACGCCGACACTCGCTCCCGTCTCCTAGCCGTGTTCGGACAGGTCCTCGCGGCCGATCCGGCCTACCGTGATGCCTTACACGGGCACGAATCCCTGGGCTTGCGGTCCACCACGTCGATAACTTGGGATCCCGCTGCCGGCCAGCCCAGAGTCGTCACCATCGAGGAATCCGAAGCGGATGGTCTAGCCGATCAGGCCGAGCAGGTTTGCAACATCTTGCGCGACGCCGTGCGGCGGCCGTGGCCGCAGCTGAAAACCCTCGAGGAGACGCCGGGTCAATCTGATTGGCTGGCATCACTCGATATGGCGGCTACCGACGGCCTCCCGTTCTGGTGCGACGACGCGGTGCTTCGCACCCTCGCTGCACACCTCGGAGTACCCACCTTCGGCACAGTCGACTTGCTACGACACCTCGCCAACCGGGGACGCTTGCAACGCGACCTACTGCCAGTGATCGAAGCAACCCTCATCTACAACTACTACGCCGACCTCGGATTCGACCGTGCTGCGTTCGACCTTGCTGCCACGATGGACGAGTGGAGGCCACGGGGCGCGGCATTCGCCATCACCCGCGCCGCCGCATGGGTCCACCCCGCCGACGTCCTCGAATTCGCCTTCGCCGCAGTGCAGCGATGCGCCGACATAGCGCTCGACGACGTCGAGGGCTGGATTTCGGCCGCAGCCGTTGGCTTGGTCCGGTGCGCACCAAACGAGACCGCGGCAAGCATGAACCTGCGAATCCTGCTGGGGCATTGCCTGGCTAAATCCTGGATGCGTCCGGACCGATTGCCGGTTGTGCTCCGCGGGATCAGAGCCGCCATGAAAGAACGCTCCGGTACTACCGATCCGGTGGAGCCCGTGCTAGCTGATACCTATCGGCGCCTTGTCGCCCGGCATGGTCATGCCCTGGCCACACCGCTGCTGATGAGTCTAGTCCAGTTCGCTCCACAGACGGACCGGTTCACCGCAGCGCGAGTTGCTCTGACCCACCAGAATTAGACTCCAAGTTGTGGCGCCCTTGGCGTTCGACACCTGGCTGGTCGTCGCCCATCGCCACGTCCCCCCTCTTGGGACAACTGGATATGCGTGGCTGACAAACCCGACAGATCCCGTCCGACGCGCAGTCCGCTTTGGTCGCCTCGGTGCGCACCGCACGGCGGGCGACGGCTACCGCCCCGGCGGGTTTGGCGGCCACGGGCGGCTTCGGCGGCGCGTCGGGCATCCAGGCCGCCGCACGCGCCGCGTGTCCCGCCCTGCCTCATCAGGCTGCCCACTCGTCCGGGGCGGGCTGCTCATCGCTGCCCGCCGGGGTGCCCGAGGCACGCCGCTGAACGACACCAACCTGCGTAACTTCGTGGAGACGGCACTCGTGAACAGTCGCCTCCCGGCTGCCGGGACGACGGTACGGTTGCGGTGGTCGGGCAGCGAGCACGGCCAAGACGCCGCACTGCTCACCGTGCAGCCCGCTGGCGGCGGGGTGATCGCGTACGCCATGCACGGCGACGACCGAACCGGTTGGTCGACCGACCTGCGGTTGCTGCTGCCGGCCGAGGGCGCCGACCAGCGACCGATCGGCTGGCGAATCCGGGCCGACGACAGCACTCGCACGCCGACGGGCCAGGCGCGGGTGATCGCACCGCCGGACGCGGCCCGCGTCACGGTCACGGTCGGGGGCGCACCCCCGGTCACGGTCACCCTCGACGCGTCGAACGCCGGCATCGTCCGGATACCGCCGGACCAGTCGGCCGTCCTCACCGCGTACTCGGCGGACGGCAACGTCCTCGGAACCACTCCGCTGCCGCCGGTCGAGGTCGACGTGTCGGGCCTGCCGGGTGACAGCCCGGCTACCCGGCTGACCCCGTGACACCGCGCAACCCACCCACCGTGCCGCCGAACGCCGCGTCAGCCGGTCGTCTGCCGCATCCGGCGCAGGTCCTCCGCCGGGTCGATGGTGCGTACCGGACGTGGCGTCGGCCCGCGCCGACGCCACTCGCGCGGATAACCCAGCGAGACCTCCTCGAAACGCACCCCGTCGTGGAAGGTCGTACGAGGGATGTGCAGGTGCCCGTAGACCATGGTGGCCGCGCCGAAGCGCAGGTGCCAGTCGCGGGTGCGGACCGTGCCGCACCACTGGGCGAACAGCGGGTACCACAGCACGTCGGTCGGCTCCCGGACCAGCGGGTAGTGGTTGACGAGCACGGTCGGCAGCGCCGGGTCGCGCAGGGCCAGCCGGCGCTCGGTCTCGGTGACCCGGGCGTCGCACCACGCCTCCCGGCTCGGGTAGGGGTCGGGGTGCAGCAGCGCCTCGTCGGTGCACACCACCCCGGCCGCGTGCGCCAGGTCCAGCGACTGCTGCTTGGTGCGCGCCTCGGGCACCCGGAACGTGTAGTCGTAGAGCACGAAGAGCGGGGCGATCATGGCCGGCCCGCCCACGCCGTCCCACACCGGGTACGGATCCTCCGGCGTGACGACCCCCAGCCGCCGGCACAGCCGCACCAACTCCTGGTAGCGCGCCTCGCCACGCAGCTGCACCGGGTCGTTGGGTGGCGTCCACAGCTCGTGGTTGCCCGGCGCCCAGACGACCTTCGCGAAGCGACTGCTCAGCAGCCCGAGCGCCCACTCGATGTCGGCGTACCGCTCGGCCACGTCACCGGCGACCAGCAGCCAGTCGCCGTCGTGCTCCGGGCGTAGCTCCTGGACGAACGCGCGGTTCTCCGGATAGCCGATGTGCAGGTCGCTGACGGCCCGCAGCCGAGGGGAAGGAGTCACGCCCCAACGCTAGGCGGCGCCACCCGATCGGAAAACCCCCGTTCCTGCCCTGCCGGGCGAATCCGGTGACCCGCATATCCGGCGACCCGGCGGGAACGCACCCGACGTCCGACAGCCCCGATCCGGAGCAGGAGACAAACATGCCTTTCATCACCGTGGGGACCGAAAACTCCGCGCCCATCGACCTGTACTACGAGGACCACGGATCCGGTCAGCCGGTGGTGCTGATCCACGGCTTCCCGTTCAACGGGGCGACGTGGGAGAAGGAGACCAGCGCGTTGCTGAATGCCGGATACCGGACGATCACCTACGACCGGCGCGGTTTCGGCAACTCGGCCCAACCGGCGTTCGGATTCGACTACAACACCTTCGCGGCGGATCTCGACGTGCTGATGACCGAGCTGGACCTGCGTGACGCGATCCTGGTGGGTCACTCGATGGGCACCGGCGAGGTCGTCCGTTACCTGGGCAACTACGGCTCGCAGCGAGTGAGCAAGGCCGTGCTGCTCAGCCCGCTGCAACCGATGCTGGCCAAGGCCAAGGACAACCCGGAGGGCGTGGACACCAGCCTCTTCAAGGGCTTCCAGGACGCCATCATCAAGGACCGCTTCGCCTACCTCACCCAGTTCTGCGACGCGTTCTTCAACTACAGCGAGAACAAGGGCAAGCTGGTCAGCGACGAGGCGTACCGGGCGCACTGGCAGATCGGCGCGATGGGCTCGGCCAAGGCCACCCACGACAGCGTGGACGCCTGGCAGGAGGACTTCCGCCCCGACCTGCCGAAGATCGACGTGCCGGTGCTGATCGTCCAGGGTGACAAGGACAACGTGCTGCCCTACCCGGTGACCGGTCAGCGGCTCGCGCCCATGATGCCGACCGCCCAACTCGTCACCCTCAAGGGCGCGCCGCACGGTATCCCGTGGACGAACGCCAACGAGGTCAACAAGGCGATCATGGACTTCCTGAAGCAGCCGGCGAAGGCTCGCGCCTGATCGCTCCGGATCGGCGCGACCAGCGCGGCGACGTAGTCGCCACGCCCGACCCGTGCTGGCCTCCGGCCGGCGCGGGTCGGGCCGCCCCGTTCGTGCCATCCACGATGGTCGGGCGCGCGGCGGTCAGGCCCGGATCAACGTGACCAGCCCGGCCGCGACCAGCACACCCGCCCAGAGCCGGTCGACGTTGAACCACGCCCGGCGCAGCACCCCGACCCCGAGCACCTGGTAGACCAGCACCGCGACGACCAGGGCGGTGCCGAGCATGGCCACGGTGTGCACCCCGGCCGCCGCCAGCCCGGGCAGCGCGCCCACCGGCGCGGCGGACAGGTGCCCGGCGTGGCCCCCGCTCACCGGCTCGTTGACCAGCACCGGCAGCAGCATCAACCCCGCGCCGTGCGCCGACGACATGAGAAACGACCAGCCGGCGAGCTGCGCCGCGGACATCCGCATCCCCGCCCAGCGGAAGTGCCGTTCGGAGAGCAGCCGCCACAGCCCGAAACCGACCAGCAGCACGCCGCCGCCCACCGCCAGGGCGGTGCTCGCCGTCACCGACCGGGTCGCGGTGACCAACGCGGCGACGATCCCCACCGAGGCCAGGTGCCCCGCCGCGATCGGCGGCAACGAGCGCAGCAGGGCCGTCCTGCTGCGCTCCTGTAGGCCGCGGGCCACCGCGAACAGCCAGCCCATCGCCGGATTCAGGCCATGGAACGCGCCGAGCGCGGCGAGCGTCACCCAGGTGCCGACGGTCACGGGAAGCAGTACGAGTCGGAGGACGCGTCCCCGCCCTGCAACCGCGTCTGGTGCACCCGCAGGCCACGGAACTCGTCGCCGTGCGGGAAGAACCTCGGGTCGAGGGCGAGCCCGCCGGCGTCCACGTCGACGTCCAGCTTGGCGAGCCACGCGCCCACCCCGTCGGGGTAGAACTGGTCATCCCAGGCGCCGTAGAGGGAGTTGCTGACGTAGACCCGCCGGCCGTCCCGGCTCACCTCGACCATCTGCGGGCCGCCGGCCAACGCCTCGTCCGGCGCGGTCGGGTGGGCGGTACGGCGGACGATCCCGCCGAGGTGCACCGAGCCCGTCAGCACCGGGTGCAGCGGGTCGCTGACGTCGTACTGGCGCAGCTCCCCGGTGCCCCAGCAGGAGACGTACAGGAAGCGGTCGTCGACCGACAGGTCGATGTCGGTCACCAGCGGCGGCACCGCGCCGAACGGCTTGAGCAGGTCGGGCAGGTCCGCCGGGTCGGCCGGCTCGGCCGGAATGTCGATCACCTTGGTGACCGCCCAGGCGTCGCCGTCGCGGTGCCACAGCCAGATCGAGGCGGACAGGTCCTCGACGCTGATCACCACCCCGACGAACCCGTACGACTTCGTCGGGTCGTGCGCCGGGCGCAGCTCCAGCGGCATCTGGTACTGGTCGCCAAGGTCGACCCGCTGCACGTGCCGACGCTTCGCGAGATCCCAGAAGTGGATGGCGTGACCGTAGCGCCGGCCCAGCAGCAGCTCACCGATGATGCCGTCCTCGACCATCGACGGGGTGCCCCACTCGCTGGTGACAAGCACGTCCTGGGTGAGGTGCCACCACAGGTCGTACGCCAGGAACTGCGGCCCCCGGTCGGCCTCCCACGCCCCGCGTACCTCGAAGGTGGTGTGGTCCAGGATGGCGATGCCGCCCGGACCCTCCGCGCCGTCCGCGCCGCCGAGAGCGGAGACGTAGATGCCGTCCGGTCCGCAGTGCACGGTGTGCGGGCGGGAGTAGCCGGCGCGCTTGGCCAGCTCCTCCGGCCCGATCACCTTCACCACCTGGGGTTGGCGCGGGTCGGGTTGGGTGTCGATGACGTGGATCCGCGACGAGCGCAGACCGGGAACGATCAGGTACCGCCGCTCGACGTGCGGGTGCGGGGCGGTCGGGCAGAGCGCGCTGCTGCACGCGTTCCAGCCGAAGTGGTGCACCTCGTCGCCGAGGTGCGGCAGGTCGGTCCAGCCGACGACTTTGCCGTAGTCGGGGGAGTCGGGGTCGGTGTCCAGCACCACGATGGCGTCCGGGCGGCTGGCCGTCCGGTCGAAGGCCGCCACGTAGGCGAGCTTCTCCGCCGGGGCCGTCACCGCCTGGCCGGGGGAGGGGTAGAAGGTGGGATCGGGGGTCCAGCGAGTCATCGGGGGTCTCCGCTCGTCAGGTGGTGGGAACGCCGAGTTGGTCGAGCAGGTGGCGGCGCAGCGCGCCGAAGGCCGGGTCGTCCGGCGTACGGGTGGGGGTCAGGTCGACGGGCAGGTCCGCGGCGATGCGGCAGGCGTCGAGGAGCAGGATCCGGTCGGCGAGCAGCAGGGCCTCCTCCACGTCGTGGGTGACCAGCAGGGCGGCGAAGCCGTGCTCGGCGCGCAGCCGGCGCAGCAGCACCTGCATCCGCAGGCGGGTCAGCGCGTCCAGGGCGCCGAACGGCTCGTCGAGCAGCAGCAGGTCCGGCTCGCGGACCAGGGCACGCGCGACCGCCACGCGCTGCGCCTGCCCGCCGGACAGTTCGGCCGGCCAGGCCCGGTGCCGGTCGGCCAGCCCGACCTCGGTCAGCGCCCGCTCGATGCGTCCGGCGCGGTCCGGGCCGGTCAGCCCGAGCCCGACGTTGTCGGCGACCCGTTTCCAGGGCAGCAGCCGGTGTTCCTGGAACACCACGGCGGCGGTGCCGTGCACGGCGATCTCGCCACCGGCCGCCGTGTCCAGCCCGGCGAGGATCCGCAGCAGGGTGCTCTTGCCGGAACCGCTGCCGCCCAGCAGGGCGACGACCTCACCCCGGGCGATGCTCAGGTCGACCCCGGACAGCACGACCGTCGGCCCGAATGCCCGGCGGACCGCGTGGGCGGTGAGCACGGGTTTCGCGTCGGTCAGGTGGCCCGCAGTCCGCGACGCCATGTCAACATCCTCCTCTCCGCAACGCGCAGGGCAAGGTCGGATATCAGTCCGAGTAGCGCGTAGACGAGCAGGCCGAGCACCACCACATCGGTCTGGCTGAACTCCCGCGCCTCCATCATCAGGAAACCGATTCCGGTCTGGGCGTTGACCTGTTCGCCGACGACGAGGCTGAGCCAGGCCGCCCCGATGGCCAGTCGCAGGCCCAGGAACAGCGCGGGCAGCGCCCCGGGCAGCACGACGTGGCGCAGTCGGGCGGCCTGGCCCAGTCCACAGGTACGGGCGGCCTCGACCAGCCGCTCGTCGATGTCACGGATGCCGGCGTACGTGTTGAAGTAGATCGGGAAGAACGCACCGAGGGCGACCAGGCTGATCTTGAGCGGTTCACCGATGCCGACCCAGATGATCAGCAACGGGACCAGGCCCAGGTGCGGCAGCATCCGGGCCATCTGCACCGGCGGGTCCACCAGGTCATCGCCGAGGCGCAGCAACCCCGCCACGGTGCCCAGGGCCAGCGCCAGGACGCCGCCGATCAGCAGCCCGGCCCCGGCGCGGGTGAGCGAGTCGACCAGGTGCACGGCGAGCGTCCCGTCGCGGCTCAGCCGCCAGCCGGCGGCCAGCACGTCGCTCGGCGCGGGCAGCTTCTCCGGCGCCAGCACCCCGACCCGGGCGGCCAGCTCCCAGCCCGCCACCAGCACGACCGGACTGACCAGCCGCCGCCACCGCCGGGCCGGCCGCTGGCGGCGGGCCGTGACCGGCGCGGCGGCGACCTCGGCGGGAGCCTCGACGAGAGTCGTGCGGCTCACCGGAACACCTCGCTGAACCGGTCGTCGATCCGGGACCGGATGTCGACCGGGCCCGGAATGAGGTCCAGGGCGATGAAGCTGTCGGTGATCGCCTGGAGCTCGTCGCCGATGGCCGGACTGACCGGGGCGAGCGGCTTGGCACTGCGGGCCAGGGCGCGGCTGGTGACGTCCTCGGGGATCTTCAGCTCCGGTGCGAGGGTGCTGGCCCGCTCCTGCGGGTTGGCGATGCCCCAGTCGGTCACCTCGCGGTACCGCCGCAGGAACGCGCGGACCTCGTCCGTGCGGTGCTCGACCGCGTCCGGGGCGGCCAGGACGTACTCACGGTTGCTGGCCAGGCCTGTCGCGTCGGCGAGCACCCGGACGCCCGGCTGTTCGGCCAGCGCGAAGTACGGATCCCAGATCACCCAGGCGTCGACCTGCCCACTGTCGAACGCGGGTCGCCCCTCGGCGGGCTTGAGGTACGTGACGTCGATGTCCCGCAACGTCATGTTGTTCGCCTCCAGCAGCCGGACCAGCAGCCAGTGCACATTGGAGCCCTTGTTGAGGGCGACCCTCTTGCCCTTCAGGTCGGCGAAGGTGCGGTAGCCGCTGTCGGCCTTGACCAGCACGGCCTCGCCCTGCGGGATCGGCTCGGAGGTGCCGATGACGGAGAACGGGATCTTCCCGGCCGCGGCGAAGACCGGCGGCGCCTCTCCGACCTGTCCGATGTCGATGGAGCCGGCCTTGAGCGCCTCGGTGAGCGCCGGGCCGCTCTCGAACAGCGACCACTGGACGCCCGGCGTCGCGCCGCGCGCCTTGACCAGGCTCAGCCCGCCGAAGCGTTGGTAGCCGATTCGGAGTGCTCCGGCGTCGTCCTTCGCGTCGGCGGACCCGCCGCAGGCGCTCACGGCGGCCGTGGCGAGCAGGGCCACGGCCGTGAGGGCGGCCGTGGCGAGTCGGCGGCGGTGCGGCTGGCGACTCGTCGAAAGGGTGGGCATGGCGACTCCTTGGGTCGGGCGGGTAAGCCGGGCCACGTCGACCGGTGCGGGTAGGCGGTCGGTAGCCTACTAACCCGATAGGTTTTATGGGTAGAGTGGCGGCGCGATCGTCCCAAACCTCAGGAGGGGCCAGCCGCGCGTGCCCCGACCACCGAAGGAAAGAGCCGAGATGACCCTCACCTTCCACTGGTTCCTGCCCACCAACGGCGACAGCAGGGACATCGTCGGCGGCGGACACGGCATGCCGGCCGGCACCGCCGGGCGTGCCCGACCGGCCAGCGTCGCCTACCTCGGGCAGATCGCCCGCACCGCCGAGCAACTCGGCTTCGTCGGCGCACTCACCCCGGCCGGCGCCTGGTGCGAGGACGCCTGGCTGAGCACCGCGATGCTCACCGAGGTGACCGAACGCCTCAAGTTCCTGGTCGCCTTCCGACCCGGGCTGCTGGCACCCACCCTGGCCGCCCAGATGGCCTCCACCTTCCAGCGGCTGTCCCGGGGCCGGCTGCTGCTCAACGTGGTCACCGGCGGCGAGTCCCACGAGCAGCGGGCCTACGGCGACTTCCTGGACAAGGGCGCCCGGTACGCGCGGGCCGACGAGTTCCTGCACATCGTGCGTGCGCTGTGGCGGGGTGAGACGGTCGACCACACCGGCACCCACCTGCGGGTCGAGCAGGCGCGGCTGCACCGGCTGCCCGATCCGACGCCGCCGGTCTACTTCGGTGGCTCGTCGGCCGCCGCCCTACCGGTGGCGGTGCGGCACAGCGACGTCTACCTCACCTGGGGCGAACCTCCGGCCCTGGTCGCCGAGAAGCTGGACCGGGTCCGGTCGCTGGCCGCCGCCGCCGGACGCGAGCTGCGCTTCGGCATCCGGCTGCACGTCATCGCCCGGGACACCGCCGACCAGGCCTGGGCGCAGGCGCGCCGCCTGCTCGACGGCATCGCCGAGGCCGACATCCAGGCCGTGCAGAACGGGCTACGTCGCAGCGAGTCCGAGGGGCAGCGCCGGATGCTCGACCTGCACGGCGGCTCCCGCGACGGACTGGAGATCGCACCCAACCTGTGGGCCGGCGTCGGGCTGGTCCGTGGCGGCGCCGGCACCGCCCTCGTGGGCAGCCACACCGAGATCGCCGACCGGATCGCCGAATACCACGCGCTCGGCATCGACGAGTTCATCCTCTCCGGCTATCCGCACCTGGAGGAGGCGTACTGGTTCGGGGAGGGGGTGCTGCCGATCCTGCACGAGCGCGGGCTGTGGCGGCACCCCGACGGCCAGCCGGCGGCGGAGCACGTCGACGTGCCCTTCGCCGGGTAACCGGTGCCCTAGCGGCTCCGGCTGGCCCGCCGTCGGCCGATGCGCCGCCCCGCGAGGCTCACCGCCGTGCTGCCGGCCGCCATGCCGATCAGCATCAGAACGGCACCGACCGCCCACAACCCGCTGTCGTCACTCGACGCGGCCTGCCACGACCAGGCCACCGTGAAGGCGACAGTCATCACCGGCGCCACCAGCCACGGGCTCAGCCGCATCCCGGCCAGGGCGGCGAGCAGCACCAGCGTCACCACACAGCCGATCACCTGCCACGGCTCGTACGGGCCGCTGGTCGAGTTGGTCTCCGGGTCGACCGTGTACTCGGTGTCCCAGCCCAGCCAGAGCAGCCACACCCCGACGGTGGCCACCGCCAGGAACAACGCGCCGAGCAGTTTCTGGGTACCTCTGGTCGTCGTCACCGGGTGATCATCCCCTGTGCGACGCCGTACGCGATGAGCACCCGTACCCACCGTCGCGGGGGCGGCCGTGATCCCGAGCGGACTGTTGCCCCGGCCGGTGGTGGTCCTCTACGGTCTGCTCAAGCGGTGGGCGGTGCGGTCCGCATCCGACCGGAAGCCGCCGGGTGCTCGTCGCGCGGGCCGGGATGGTGGAGTCCCGGGTCACCCCGTCGGCAGCGGGCCTGGCGGTCGTGTGACTCCAGCTCGTACCCCGGGGTGTGTCGCTGCCCGGTGCGGCTCCGCGCGGAGCCGGCGAGCCGGGCGCGCCGATCCCACCGGGAGATCCCGTGTTCCTCAGCCCGCACGAGCAGGACCGCCTGCTCATCCATGTCGCGGCCGATGTCGCCCGCCGTCGCCGCGAGCGCGGCCTGCGACTCAACTACCCCGAAGCCGTCGCGCTCATCACCGTGTTCCTGCTCGAAGGCGCCCGCGACGGCCGGTCGGTGGTCGACCTGATGTCGGCCGGCCGGACCGTGCTCGACCGCGACGACGTCCAGGACGGCATCCCCGAGCTGCTGAGGGAGGTGCAGGTGGAGGCGACGTTCCCGGACGGCACCAAGCTCGTGACGGTGCACCACCCGATCCCGTGATCCCCGGGGAGATCCTGCCGGCGGACGGCCCGGTCGAGATCAACGCCGGCCGTCCGGTGACCACCCTGCTGGTGGTGAACACCGCCGACCGGCCGGTGCAGGTGGGCTCGCACTACCACTTCGCCGAGACCAACCCGGCGCTGGCCTTCGACCGGGACGCGGCCTGGGGGCAGCGGCTCGCCGTGCCGGCGGGCACGTCGGTCCGGTTCGAGCCGGGTGTCAGCCGCAGCGTGGACCTGGTGCCACTCGGCGGCGCGCGCATCGTGCCCGGTCTGCGCGGGGAGTGCGCCGGGCGGCTGGACCCGGCTGCGGCGACGGCCGACGGGCCGGCGCGGTGAGCGCCGTGCGGAGGGACCGCTACATCGACCTGTACGGGCCCACCACCGGCGACCGCATCCGGCTCGCCGACACGAACCTGCTCATCGAGGTGGAGACCGACCACTGTGTCGGCGGCGACGAGGTGGTCTTCGGCGGCGGCAAGGTGATCCGCGAGTCGATGGGGCAGTCCCGGGCCACCCGCGCCGAGGGAGCCCTCGACACCGTCATCACCGGCGCCGTGGTGCTCGACCACTGGGGTGTGGTCAAGGCCGACGTCGGGTTACGCGACGGCCGGATCGTCGCCCTGGGTCGCGCCGGCAACCCGGACACCATGCCCGGCGTCCACCCCGACCTGGTGATCGGCCCGGCCACCGAGGTGATCGCCGGCAACGGTCGGATCCTCACCGCGGGCGCGGTCGACACCCACGTGCACCTCATCTGCCCGCAGATCGTCACCGAGGCGCTGGCCAGTGGCATCACCACGCTCGTCGGCGGTGGCACCGGCCCCGCCGAGGGCACCCGAGCCACCACCGTCACCCCGAACGCGTGGCACCTGGCCCGGATGCACGAGGCGCTGGACACCCTGCCGGTAAACGTCCTGCTGCTCGGCAAGGGCAACACCGTCTCCACCGAGGCGCTCTGGGAGCAGTTGCGGGCCGGTGCGGGCGGGTTCAAGCTGCACGAGGACTGGGGGACCACCCCGGCGGCGATCGACGCCTGCCTGCGGGTGGCGGACGCCTCCGGTGTCCAGGTGTCGATCCACACCGACACGCTCAACGAGGCCGGTTTCGTGGCCGACACCCTGCGCGCGATCGGCGGGCGGGCCATCCACTCGTACCACACCGAGGGCGCCGGAGGCGGGCACGCGCCGGACATCATCACGGTGGCCGGCGAGCCGAACGTGCTGCCGTCGTCGACCAACCCGACCCGGCCGTACACCCGCAACACCCTCGCCGAGCACCTGGACATGCTGATGGTCTGCCACCACCTCAACCCGTCCGTGCCGGAGGACCTGGCCTTCGCCGAGAGCCGCATCAGACCGTCCACGATGGCCGCCGAGGACCTGCTGCACGATCTCGGGGCGATCTCCATCATCGGCTCCGACGCGCAGGCGATGGGCCGGGTCGGCGAGGTGATCCTGCGAACCTGGCAGAGCGCGCACGTGATGAAGGAACGGGTGGGCGCGCTGCCGGGCGACGGCGCGGCGGACAACCACCGCGCCCGACGGTACGTGGCGAAATACACCATCTGCGCCGCGATGGCCAACGGGCTGGAACGGGAGATCGGCTCCGTCGAGCCGGGCAAGCTCGCCGACCTGGTGCTCTGGGACCCGGCGTTCTTCGGGGTACGCCCACACCTGGTCATCAAGGGCGGCATGATCGCGTACGCCCAGATGGGTGACGCCAACGCGTCGATCCCCACCCCGCAGCCCATGCTGCCGCGCCCGATGTTCGGGGCGTACGGGGCTGCGGCGGCGGCCACCAGCCTGACCTTCGTGGCGCCGGCGGCGCTCGAGGCCGGGCTGCGCCTGGACGTGCGGCGGCGGGTGGTGCCGGTCGCCGACGTACGGTCCCGGGGCAAGGCCGACCTGCCGGAGAACAACGCGATGCCCCTGATCGAGGTGGACCCGGACACCTTCACCGTCCGGATCGACGGGCAGGTGGTGGAACCGGACCCGGTGTCCCGGCTGCCGCTGGCCCAGCGGTACTTCCTGTTCTGATGGCCACGTCCAGCCTGCTCCTGCTACTGGCCGACGGGCGCTTCCCGGCCGGCGCGCACGCGCACTCCGGCGGCCTGGAGGCGGCCGTCGCCGCCGGCCGGGTCGGCGACCTGGCCTCGTTGGGGGCGTTCCTGCTCGGCCGACTGGCCACCGCCGGGCTGGTCGGTGCGGCGTTCGCTGCGGCGGCACACCGGGCGGTGGCACCGGACGGCGCCGGGGCGACCGACGGCGCCGGGGCGGCCGACCGCGCCGTGGCAGCCGACCGCGCCGATCCGGTCGCGGCGTCGACCCCGGCCGGGTCAGTCCGCCGTCGGGCCATCCTGGCGCGGCTCGACGCCGAGTTGGACGCGCGGACCGCCTCCCCGGCGCTGCGCGCGGTGTCCCGCAGGCAGGGCCGGGCGCTGCTGCGCGCCGGTCGGACTATCTGGCCGGACGCCGCGTTCGCCGACCTGCCCACGACACCCGGGGGAGCGCACCAGCCGCTGGTCCTCGGGCTGCTCTGCGCCGCCGCCGGGTTGAGTCGCACCGAAACCGCCACCATCGCCGCGTACGGCACGGTGACCGGTGCGGCCAGTGCCGGCGTGCGCCTGCTCGGCCTCGACCCGTACCAGGTCCAGGCCCTGCTGGTCGGCCTCGCCGACAGTTGCGACGGCACCGCCGCCGAGGCGGCCCGGTCCGCCGACGATCCACCGGAGCGGCTGCCGGCCGCCGCCGCTCCGCTCGCCGACATCCATGCCGAAGTGCATGCCACCTGGGAGGTGCGTCTCTTTGCGTCCTGACATCGCTGTACCGACTGCTGTGCCCGCCGCCGGGCCGACCGCTGTGCCGCACGACGAGTCCGTGCCGCACACACATCCGGAACCGGGGGTGGACCCGCACCCGCCGCTGGCGCGAGCCGGTCAGGCCCTGCGGGTCGGCATCGGGGGGCCGGTCGGCTCCGGCAAGACCGCCCTGGTGGCCGCGCTCTGCCGGGCCTTCGCCGACGAGTTGCGGCTCGGCGTGGTCACCAACGACATCTACACCACCGAGGACGCCGATTTCCTCAAGCGGGCCGGCGTGCTGGATCCGGAGCGCATCCGCGCGGTGGAGACCGGCTGCTGCCCCCACACGGCCATCCGGGACGACATCGGCGCCAACCTGGATGCCGTGGACGAGTTGGCCGAGGCGGTCGGCCCGCTGGACCTGGTGCTGGTGGAGAGCGGCGGCGACAACCTGACCGCCACCTTCAGCCGGGGCCTGGTCGACCGGCAGATCTTCGTGGTGGACGTGGCCGGCGGGGACAAGGTGCCGCGCAAGGGCGGGCCGGGAGTCACCGCCGCCGACCTGCTCGTGATCAACAAGACCGATCTGGCGCCGATGGTGGGCGCCGACCTGGCGGTGATGGACCGGGACGCCCGCGCCCGGCGGGGCGACCTGCCGACCCTCTTCCTGTCCATCGTGGCCGATCCGACAGCGGGTCGGGTCGCCGACTGGATTCGGCACGAGCTGGCCCGCCACGCGGCACTGCACCCGCTTGCCGCACCGGTCCGCCGGACCTGATGCGTGCGCTCGCTCGACTGGTGGCCCGCGCCGACGGCAGGGGTGGCACGGCGCTGGTCGAGGTGCACGGCGAGACGCCGCTGCTGCTGCGTCAGACCCCGGCCCGGAACGGCACCCCCACGGTGTACGTCGTGGGGGGCGCCGCCGGCCCGCTGGCCGGTGACGACCTTCGGTTGGACATCGAGGTGGGGCCCGGGGCGGCGGTCCGATTGCACACGGTCGCCGCGTCGGTCGCCCTGCCCGGCCGTCCGGGCGCCGTGTCCCGGATGGTCGTGCGGGCGGTGGTGCACGCCGGAGCCACGCTGCACTGGCTGCCGGAGCAACTGGTCGCGGCGGCCGGCTGCGCGCACCTCGCCGAGTCCCACGTGGAGTTGGCCGCAGGGGCGAGCCTGCGCTGGCGCGACGAGTTGATCTGCGGCCGGTTCGGTGAGGAGCCCGGCAGCGCCGTCGTGCACACGCGGGTCGACTACGAGAACCGTCCACTGCTGCGGCAGTCGCTGGCCGTGGGGCCGCACGCGCCCGGCTGGGCCGGCCCCGCGGTGCTCGGCGGCGCGCCGGCCACCGGTTCGCTGCTGGTGGTCGACCCGTCGCGCCCCGCCGAACCAGCACAGGTGCGGGCCGACCGGAGCGTCGCCCGGTTACCGCTGGCCGGTGGCCCGGCGACACTGTGGAGCGCGACGGCCCCCGACGCACACACCCTGCGGGCGCGGCTCACCGTCTAGGGCTGACCGCGCGCTGGCTCGCCGCGCGCTGGCTCGCCCGGGGACCCACGAGGCCGGTACCCCTCAACGGCGATATACCTGTGGGTCACAACTATGACCCACAGGTATATCGCTCCCGGTGGTGTCCGCCCTCGACGCCGGCCGCAGGTGCGCCGGGCGTCGCCCGTCGGTGCGGGTGTGGGTCAGTGCGAGCCGACCGTGTCGGCGCGGTCGCGGCGGCGGGCCGGGTCGAGTCGGCCGATCAGGTCGTCGAGCTGGTTGATCAGGTCGGCGCCCTCGGGGGCGCCCAACTCGGCCAGGCTGGCGCGGACCCGCTGATCGAGGCGCTCGTGCTCGCGCCGGCCCCGGGCCGTCAGGTACGCGCGGATCCGCCGACGGTCCAGCGCGTCCACGCGGCGGAAGACGAGGTTCTGGTCGACGAGCTGGTCGACCAGCTTGGTGAGGGTGCCGGGCGGCAGTGACGCCTCGGCGGACACCTCACTCATCGGGTGGCCCTGACCGTCGGCGAGCAGGCAGAGCACCCGCCACGCCTCGATGGTCAGCCCGTCGTCGGCGAGGACGGCACCCAAGCGGCGGGAGAGCAGCCGTTCGGCGCGAGTGAGCGAGCGCAGCAGGTCGGCTGGCGCCCCGGGCACGTCTGACATGGATCTCCCTGGTCCGGTGGCACCGTCATGTTACCGAGTGATCCCGGTCAGTGCCGAGCTCTGGTCTTCCGACGTGGACCGGGCAATCATGTGCTCATGTCCGCGCTGGCAGCGCCGTGGCTCACCGTCGATTCGGCGGTGGTCAGCATCGCGCTGGTGTATCCGATGCGCGGGCCGGCGGGAATGTTCGGCCCGACCTGCGAACTCTGCGCCCAGCTCGCGGTCGAGGAGATCAACCGGTGCGGTGGCGTGCTGGGCCGGGAGGCGCGGCTGATCCCGGTCGACGGCGGCGCTCCGCCAGCCGAGGTGGCCGCCGAGGTCGAGGCGCTGGTGTCGGTGGGGGCCGTGCAGGGGGTGACCGGATGGCACATCTCGTCGGTGCGTCAGGCGCTGGCGCCCCGGGTCGCGCACCGGGTGCCCTACGTCTACACCGCCCTGTACGAGGGCGGTGAACGTACCGAGGGGGTCTTCCTGACCAGCGAGACGCCGGACGCTCAACTGTGGCCGGCCATTCGGTTGCTCGCCGGGGAGCAGGGCGTACGTCGCTGGTTCGTGGTCGGCAACGACTACGTGTGGCCCCGGCGCACCGCGCGGGCCGCGCAGCGGTACGCGTTGCGTGCTGGTGGTCGGGTGGTGGGGCAGAGCTTCCTGCCGCTGGAGGCGCACGACTTCGACGCGGTGCTGCGCCGTATCGAGCACAGCGAGGCCGACGCGGTGCTGATGCTGCTGGTCGGCGCGGACGCGGTGCGGTTCAACCGGGCGTTCGCCCGGTCCGGTCTGGACCAGCGCTGCCTGCGCCTGAGCACCCTCATGGACGAGAACATGCTGCTGGCCAGCGGCGTCGGCGCGACGAGACGGCTCTACAGCACGGCGGGTTTCTTCGCCGGCCTGGTGACCCAGGAGAACCTCGACTTCCACGGGGAGTTCGCCCGCCGCTTCGGAGTGGAGGCGCCGCCGCTGGGCAGCCTGGGGGAGTCCTGCTACGAGGGTGTGATGCTGCTCGCCGCCCTCATCGGACAGGCGCGCACCCTGGACGTGCGGGCCATCGAGACGGCCGCCGACACGGTGGCCTACCACGGGCCGCGGGGGCGACTGCGGCTGCGGCGGCGGCACGTGCGCCAGCGGATCTACCTGGCCGAGGCCGACGGGCTCGACTTCACTGTGCTCGCCCAACTCTGACCGGCGGCCCCCGCCCGTGCGGCAGGCCCTTGACAGCCGCACCCAACCGCGCCCTAAGATGCTTCCTGCGTGAAGTATCCGGTCTGCGAGGCCGGATGTCGCCAATGTGCTTGCCCATCGGTGAAAACGATCACCGACCATTGTGGCGACGCTATTCCCTAGATTCCTGAACGGCCGACACCGCTTTTCCAGTCGCGGTGTCGGCCGTTTTCGCGTGCGTACCGTCCACCAGCGCGGAAACAGTCAATTAAGGACCGGGAAACATTCGCGCAATGATGCCGGTCAACGCTTTCGGTGCCCATATCCGAGTCGGTGCCCGGTCGGCGTCCACCCGTCGCACCCGGCATCGCCCGCCTCAGCTCCACGGACCGCACCGACCGTCCATTCGCCACTTCAACTGCATCGCAGGGAGAATTGATGTCACTATTCCGGGGCCGCCGCATCCTGGCGGGTGCCATGACCCTGGTCGCCGCGGCAGCGATGACCGCGTGCGGCAGCAAGACCAGCGACGAGGGCGGCGCGGCCGGCGTCAGCGCCGACATCTCCGGCGACACCGTCAAGGTGGGCCTGCTCAACTCGCTCTCCGGGACCATGGCGATCAGCGAGGTCACCGTCCGCGACTCCATCATGCTCGCGGTCGAGGAGATCAACGCGGCCGGTGGCGTCCTCGGCAGGAAGATCCAGCCGGTCGGTGAGGACGGCGCCTCGGACTGGCCCACCTTCGCCGAGAAGGCCGAGAAACTCGTCTCCGTGGATCGCGTCGCGGCCGTCTTCGGCTGCTGGACGTCGGCCAGCCGCAAGGCGGTCAAGCCGGTGTTCGAGAAGAACAAGGCGTTGTTGTTCTATCCGGTGCAGTACGAGGGGCTGGAACAGTCGCCCTACATCTTCTACACCGGAGCGACGACCAACCAGCAGATCGTTCCCGGGCTCGACTACCTCAAGGCGCAGGGGGTCAAGTCGGTCTATCTGGTCGGCAGCGACTACGTCTTTCCCCGGACGGCCAACAAAATCATCAAGGCGTACGCGGCGGCGAACGGGATGAGCGTGCTGGGCGAGGATTACGCCCCGCTGGGCTCGACCGAGTTCGGCACGATCGTCAACAAGGTCAAGTCGTCCGGTGCCGCCGCTGTGTTCAACACCCTCAACGGTGACAGCAATGTGGCCTTCTTCAAGGAGTACAAGTCGGCCGGCCTGACCGCCGCCGCGATGCCGGTGGTGTCGGTGTCGATCGCCGAGGAGGAGGTCAAGGGCATCGGCACGCAGTACCTGCAGGGCCAACTGACGGCCTGGAACTACTACCAGACCACGCCCGGCGCGGCGAACGCGAAGTTCGTGGCCGCGTACAAGGCGAAGTACGGCGCGGACAAGCCGACAAGCGACCCGATGGAGGCCGCGTACGTCGGGGTGTACCTGTGGAAGGCGATGGTCGAGAAGGCCGGCGCGTTCGACGTGGAGAAGGTCCGTGCCGCCTCCGACGGGATCACCTTCGACGCGCCCGAGGGCCTGGTGACCGTCGACGGAGAGACCCAGCACATCTCCAAGACCGCCCGGATCGGCAAGATCGGCGCCGACGGTCTGATCACCGAGGTGTGGAACTCCGGCAAGCCGGTCGAGCCGGACCCGTACCTCAAGAGCTACCCGTGGGCGAGCGGCCTGAGCTGACGACGCCGGCCCGGGCGGGGCGTGTTGCCGCGCGGCCCGCCCGGGCCACCCGACCAGCAGTTCGGAGTACGCACCGTGACAGTCCTCTTCGGTCAACTCTTCACCGGCATCAGCATCGGCGCGGTGCTGCTGCTCATCGCGCTCGGGTTGGCACTGACCTTCGGGCAGATGGGCGTGATCAACATGGCGCACGGCGAGTTCATCATGGCCGGCGCCTACACCACCTACGTGTTGCAGCAGAGCATCACCGGCGCCGGCTGGTCGCTGCTTGTCGCGTTGCCGGTGGCATTCGTGGTGGCCGGCACGATGGGTGTGCTGCTGGAGATCCTGCTGATCCGCCGGCTCTACGCCCGGCCGCTGGACACCCTGCTGGTCACCTGGGGCGTGTCGATGATGCTGCAGCAACTGGCCCGCGACGTCTTCGGCAGCCCGAACGTGCAGACCGGCGCGCCGGAGCTGCTCACCGGCAACGTGGCGCTGCCCGGCGGGCTGACCGTCGCCAACAACCGGCTGTTCATCCTGGCCCTGGCGCTGGCCGCCGTCGCGGCGCTCACCCTGGCGCTGCGGCTCACCCCGCTCGGGCGTCGGATCCGCGCCGTCGTGCAGAACCGCGACCTCGCGGCAGTTTCCGGCATCCCCACCGCCCGCGTCGACCGGACGACCTTCTTCATCGGCTCCGGCCTGGCCGGGCTCGCCGGGGTCGCGCTCACCCTGCTCGGCCCGATCGGCCCGACCATGGGCACCAACCTGATCATCGACGCCTTCCTGGTCGTCGTGGTCGGCGGGATCGGCCAGCTCAAGGGCAGCGTGATCGTCGCCTTCGCCCTCGGCGTGCTCCAGGCCACGGGGGAGTACCTGACCACCCTCAGTGTCGCCAAGGTGATCGTGTTCGTGGCGATCGTCGCGTTCCTCCAGTGGCGACCACAGGGCCTGTTCACCCTGCGGACCAGGAGCCTCGCATGACCGCCGTGACACCCGCGCCGCCGGACACCGCCACCCGCCCGGCCCCCGTGAGCGCCGTACCGCCGGGCCGGCGAGGCGGCCGGTCGAGGCTGCGGACGGCGGCGGGCTTCGCGTTCGGCGCGGCGCTGCTGTTCGCCGTGGCGCCGCTGGTGCTGTCGGACTTCCGGCTGTCCCTGCTCGCCAAGTACCTCTGCGTCGCCATGGTCGCGGTCGGCATCGGGATCGCCTGGGGCCGGGGCGGGATGCTGACGCTCGGCCAGGGCGTCTTCTTCGGCCTCGGTGGCTACGCGATGGCCATGCACCTCAAGCTCGCCGACGCGGGTCCCGGCGGGATGCCCGACTTCATGCAGCTGTACGGGCAGCTCGACGAACTGCCGGTGTGGTGGCGGCCGTTCGCCAGCCCGTGGTTCGCGCTGCCCGCCACGGTGCTGCTGCCGATGGCTGTCGCGTTCGGGCTCGGCTCGCTGGTGTTCCGTCGCCGGGTGCGGGGCGCGTACTTCGCCATCCTCAGCCAGGCCCTCGCCGCCGCGATGGTGATCCTGCTGATCGGCCAGCAGGGCACCACGGGCGGCACCAACGGGCTCACCGACATCCAGGGCTTCTTCGGCTACGACCTGGACGACCCGGTCAACCAGCGGATGGTCTACTTCATCATCGCCGGTGTCCTGCTGGCGCTGCTCGCGCTGACGCGCCAGCTCATCCACAGCCGCTACGGCGAACTGCTGGTGGCGGTCCGCGACGGCGAGGAACGGGTCCGCTTCCTCGGCTACGACCCGGCGTCGGTCAAACTCGTCGCGTACGTCGTCGCGGCCGGCATGGCGGGGCTGGCCGGTGCGCTGTTCGTGCCTGCGGTGGGCATCATCTCGCCGGCGCTGATCGGCATCGTCCCGTCGATCGAGTTCGTCATCGGGGTCGCGGTGGGTGGCCGGGCCACCCTGCTCGGCCCGGTGCTCGGCGCGGTCGCGGTGGCGTGGGCGCGTACCGCCCTCTCCGAGCGTTTTCCCGGCACCTGGACGTACCTTCAGGGGCTGCTCTTCGTGGTGGTGGTCGCGTTCCTTCCCGGCGGCCTGGCGTCGCTGTGGGCGCTGGCCCGCCGCCGCGACGACGGCGCGCGACCGCGTCGGCGCGGGTGGTCGCCGCTGGGCCGACGGCGCGCGGAGCGGACGGAGGTGCCGGTGGCATGAGCGAACGCACCGAGCGCAGCGAGGGCCGTGAGCGCGTGCCCGGCCAGCACGGCATGAGCGAGCGCACCGAGCGCAGCGAGGGCCGTGAGCGCGTGCCCAGCCAGCACAGCATGAGCGGCGACCGGCTGGACGGGTTGTCCGTCCGTGACCTACGGGTCAGCTTCGACGGGTTCACGGCCGTCGACGGCGTCTCGCTGGAGGTGCCTGCCGGTGACATCCGGTTTCTGATCGGGCCCAACGGCGCCGGCAAGACCACGCTGGTCGACGCGGTCACCGGCCTGGTCCGGGCCACCGGCTCGGTCCGGTTCGGCGACCAGGAGCTGCTCGGTCGCCCGGTGCACCGGATCAGCCGGCTGGGCATCGGACGGACCTTCCAGACCTCGACGGTCTTCGAGGAGCTGTCGGTGGTGCAGAATCTCGACATCGCGGCGGGCGCCCGGCGCAGCTGGGCGACCCTGGCCCGTCGCCGCCGTGGCATCCCCGACGAGGTTGCCGCCGCGCTGGACACGATCGGACTGACCGGGCGGGCCGAGCAGCTCGCCGGGACGCTCGCGCACGGCCAGAAGCAGTGGCTGGAGATCGGCATGCTGCTGGTGCAGGACGCGCGGCTGCTGCTGCTCGACGAGCCCGTCGCCGGGATGAGCCACGAGGAACGCGACGCGACCGGCACGCTGCTGGAGACGGTGAGCCGGGATCGCACGGTCGTCGTGATCGAGCACGACATGGACTTCCTGCGTCGGTTCGCCCGCAGCGTCACAGTGCTGCACGCCGGCCGGGTGCTCAGCGAGGGCACGGTGGCGCAGGTCCAGGCGGACCCGCGCGTGCAGGAGGTCTACCTTGGTCACCCGGTCGACGCCGGGTCGGCCCCCAGCGGTCTGGAGGCATGATGCTGACCCTGCGTGGGGTGCACGCCGGATACGGGCGCAGTCGGGTGCTGCACGGGGTCGACCTCGCCGTCCCGCCCGACGGGGTGGCCGCGGTGCTCGGGCACAACGGCGCCGGCAAGAGCACCCTGCTCCGGGTCGCGGCCGGCCTGCTGCGCCCGAGCGCCGGCATCGTCGAGCTGGACGGCGAGGACGTCAGCCGGCTCGGCCCGCACGAGCGGGTGGCGCGCGGGATGGCGTACGTCCCGCAGGGTCAGCAGTGTTTCCCGCACCTGACGGCGGCGGAGAACCTGCGCCTGGTCGCCGACGGCAGGCGCGACGGGGCGGTGGCGACGGCGGAGGTGCTGGACCTGTTCCCGGCGCTGCGCCCGCTGCTGCGCCGACGGGCCGGGCTGCTCTCCGGCGGTCAGCGCCAGCAGTTGGCCATCGCCCGCGCGCTGATCACCCGGCCGCGGCTGCTGATGCTCGACGAGCCGACCGAGGGCATCCAGCCGTCGGTCGTCGCGGAGATCCAGGAGCGGATCGTCGAGCTGACCCGGCAACCCGGCTTCAGCGTGCTCCTCGTCGAGCAGCACCTGGGTTTCGCGCTGCGGGTGGCGAGCCGCTACCACGTGCTGGAATCCGGTCGGGTCACCTCGCGCGGCGACGGCGGTGTCACGGCGGAAGGGGAGGTCCGGGCGGCCCTGGCGGTCTGAGCCGAGGCCGGCGTGGCCGTCGCGCGGCGCATCGCCGTCACCCGTCAGCCCACATCCCGGCGGCGACGGATGCCCGGTTCGTAGAATTCCTCCCATGTCGCGGATCGTCGAGTTGCTGGCCTCGCCGGTGCATCGCTTCCTGGGCCGGCCTGCCGACGGCCCGGCGCCGGCCCCGCCCGGTGAGCTGGTCGACGTCGTCCAGATCCGGGCGGGCCTCGGCATCGTCGGCGACCGCTACTTCGGCAAGCCGGCGCACCGCGACGCCAGCGTGACGGTGATCGCCCAGGAGTCGTTGCCCGCCGGCATCGGCCTGGCGCAGGTGCGGCGCAACGTCCTCACCACGGGGATCGCGGTGGACGAGCTGATCGGGAAGGTGCTCGTCCTCGACTCCGGCGACGGCCCGGTCAGCCTGCGGGTGAACCGCGCGGCCCGCCCGTGCGCGTGGATGGACGTCACGGTCAGCCCCGGGGCGTGGAAGGCGCTGCGCACCACCGGTGGCGTCCGCTGTACGCCCCTCAACGACGGTTTGCTGCGCGTCGGCCCGATCGACGTCACCGTCGAACGGGCGCCCGCGTCCTAGCGTCCACGCCCCAGGGTCAGACGGGGCTGATGTGTGCGGCCAGCACGCGCCATCCGTGCGGGTCGTCGTGGACCCACGTCCGGGTGTAGCGCAGGCGCGCCGTGACCGGCTCACCGTTGAACACCCCGGTGACCCGGCCGACGAAGAACGTCACCCCGGTCGACCCGGCGACGAGCAGATCCAGCTCCTCCTCCACGAGGTCCTCGATGACCGAGGTGCGGTCCCGGTGCGCGGCCAGGTCCTCCCGCTTGGTGAACTGGCGGCCGTCGGGGCCGACCGCGATCAGCTGGTCGACGAGCAGTTGGTCGAGGGCGGCGACGTCGCCGGCCCGCTGCGCGGCCTGCAGGGTGCGCTCGGCGTCGAGCAGCTCCGCCTCGCGTTCGCTGTCCGGCATGGTGCCATCCCTCCTGGTCTGCGTCCTCCGGGCTGACCGCATTGTGGCAGCCGGCCCGGCTCGTACGGGTGCGGCGCGGCGCGGGCCGTGCTCACATGCCCAGACGGATCCGCACCACGGTCCCGTCGGGGTCGCTGAGCACGGCCACCTCGTCGCAGACCTGCTCGACGATGGCGAGCCCTCGACCTCGTACCGCGTCGGCGGTGGGCATCCCGCGACCGAACGCCCGCACCGGCCCCTGGTCGACCACGTCGCAGAACAGTTGGCCCCCCTCGGCCCAGAGCCGGACCTGACCCCCACCGGTGGTGTGCTGCAACGTGTTGGTGGCCAACTCGCTGACCGCCAGCGTCAGCAACTCCACCCGCTGCGGCGACAGGCCCCGGGCCAGGGCCTCGGCGCCGACGAAGGTGCGCAGCGCCCGCAGGTCGGTCGCCACCTCGTACGTCATGGTGTCGACGATCGGGGGTGTCGACTGCCCGGCCACGGTGCGGGTCTCCCGCCGGTCGGCCGGCATCAGCCCGCCAACCGCGGGTCGTCGGCGGGCGGGCGCAGCAGGTTGCCGATGCCGGTGATGTCCAGCACGGCGGCGACCGGCCCGGCGGCGTTCACCGCGTAGAGATGCCGGCCCTCCGCCCGCGCCGCCTGATAGGCGGTCACCAGGCCGTGCAGGCCGGTGGAGTCGAGGAACCGTAACCCACCCACGTCGACGACCACCACCGGCGCGGCGCGGACCGCCGCGGACAGCACGGTGGTCAGCTCACCCTGGGCCGCCAGGTCGCACTCACCTGTCAGCTCGACCACGATCCGCCCGGGTGCCGCGGACGTGCGGGCCTCGAAGTGCGCCATGAGACAGCAGCACCTTCCTCGTCGTGACAGCTGTTGTCGGCACATCATGTCACCCGTCTGCCGGTGGGGCGCTTCGTCCGTTCGGCGACGTTCCGCAAACGGGCCGTTCGCGCCGGTCAGCCGGTCGCTACGGGCGGATGTCGAGGGCGCCGATCAGGTCGCCGCGGAGCGTGAACCGGTACCGCAGCTCGATCGGGCTGCCCGCGAAGTCGCCCGAAACCCGGGTGAGGACCAGGTACGAGTCGCCGGCCTGGGGAGTGACCCGCACCGGCTCGGCGGTGTACGAGTAGGCCGCCACGGTTCGTTCCCGCCAGGAGCGGATCGAGGCGCGGCCGTCGTAGAGCCGGTCCTCGTCGGCCACGCTCGCGGTGTCCGCGAAGCAGGCGACGAACGCGTCCACGTCGCCGTCGCCGATGGCCTGGAAGTACCGGTCGATCACGTCGGGCAGGTCGACCGCCATCTGCTCCTCCTGCGGCGCGGGCCGCTTTGGGCGGCCGCCGTGGTCCCGGTCCGACCTCACCGTACGAGACGGGGCTGGCGGGGCGGGGAGCAACCGACAGAACCGTGCCGGTCGCACCGGGGTTTGCCGCAGGTGCGCCCGGGTAGCCACGCGTCTCCGGAACGGGAAGGGCGGGGGCATGGCCGAGCTGACGTTCGTCGACAAGGTTGCGGCACGGGCGGGTGTCCCGCCGGCGCAGGCACGCCCGCTGACCGAGGCCGTTCTGCGTACGCTCACCGAGCGGCTCAGCGGCGGCGAGGCTGCCGCGCTGGCTCCCCACCTGGCCGCCGAGCTGAGCCCGCTGCTGGTCAAGGCCGCCGAACCGCCGGAGGCGTTCGGGTTCGACGAGTTCCTGCGGCGGGTGGCCGAGCGCGCCGGCACCGACCGGCCGGGAGCCGAGCGGGGAGTGCGGGCGGTGCTCCAGACGATGCACCGGGTGGTCGGGCACCGGGAGTTCGAGGACGCCCTGTCCCAGCTCCCGGCGGACCTGCGGGCTCTGGCCCAGCCGCTGCCGCACGGGCCCTGACCGGGCCGGCCGGTCTCGCCGGCTCCGGACGGTGTGTCAGCCCTGGGGGCGGCCGCGGCGAGCCGGTCGGCGGCTCGTTCCCGCTCGCGGGCGGGCAGCGGTGCCGGATCGGCGCGGTGCCGGCTTGCGGCTCGTTCGTCCACCCGGGCGGGCGGCGCCACCGGACCGGGCCGGTGCCGGCTTGCGGCGGGCCGCCACCACGATGATCGCGCCGACGACCACCACGACCGCGGCGGGCAACAGCCATGGCGGAAGCCCTCCGTCCGGCTCGGACGCCGCAGGCTGGGCCACCGGGGTGCCGGTCGCACCGGGCGCGGGGGACGCCGATGCGGTGCCCTCGATCAGGGCGAGCAGGGCGGGGGCCGGCTCGTCCGTGGGGGCCGTCCAACCGGCCGGAGCCGCCGTGCCCGGACCCTGGTAGTCGAACGTGACGTTGCCCCGCACCGCCTCGCCGTCGGAGGCGACGGAGAGGTACGTGGCGGTGTACCTCCCCTTCGCCGGCCAGTGCGCGACGGCCACCATGGCCGGGAACCCGGTGTGGTAGAGCCGCGGCTCGAAGACGCCGTTGACCATGAAGTACTCCTGGACCGGCTTGTCCAGTCGCTTCGGCTCGCCGAACGACCAGCCGTTGTCCACCCGCTTCCCGTCCGGCCCGGTGACGGTGAAGTGCGCGTTGGCGGCGGGCTTCTCGGTGAAGTACAAGCCGACCTGGGCCAGCGGCTGCCGGACCACGGTGCCGGTCAATGGGGTGGAGGTCGCCAACTGCCCGTGGGCGGACGCCGGAGCGGCGGGCAACAGCAGCGACACCGCCAGCACCGCGACCAGCGCCGCGGCGGCGCGGCTCAGGACGTGACGGGCAGTGGCCAACCTCGATCGCATTCGTTCATCATGGTCATTTCCCAGGTGCCGAACAAGACGTAGAGTTCACCTCCCCGACGATCACCTCGACACCCGTCCCCTCGCGTCGTTCGGAGTCCGCCCGTGTACGTCCGTGCCCCCGGTTCCCGCCTCTCCGCCGCCCTCGCCACCGGTCTCGTCACCGCGCTGCTCGCCACCGGGTGCGGGCAGGGCGACGACCCGTCCGTGGCCACCCCCTCGGCGGCACCGACGTCCGCCGTACCGAGCACCACCCCGACCGCGGCGGACAGCCCCACTCCCAGCCCCACCGCCAGCACGCCCACGGTCGACCGGGAGATCACCGTGACCATCGCGAAGCGACGGGTCAACCCGCCGACCGGCCGGGTCACCGTGGGCAAGGGCGAGCTGGTCCGGATCACGGTCACCTCGGACACGGCCGACGAACTGCACGTGCACGGGTACGACCTGGGTGCCCGGCTGCCGGCCGGCGTACCCGGCTCCGTGCAGTTCCGCGCCGACAAGACCGGACTGTTCGAGGTGGAGACGCACGAGACCGAGCTGGTGCTGTTCCAGCTCGTCGTGCGCTGAGCGGATGAGCGGCGCTCCGGTGCTGTTGGCGCACGGCGTCGGCGGCCGGCAGGACCTGCCGATCACGCTGGCGCAGCTCGTCGTCGCCGCGGCCCTGACCCTCGTCGTCACGTTCGTCGCGCTGGGCGTGCTCTGGCGCGAGCCGCGCCTGGACCGGGACGCGACCAGCGGCCGACCGGTGCCGGACTGGTTGGCCCGACTCGTCGACGCCCCCGCGTTCCTGGGGGTGTTGCGCGGGCTGGGGCTGCTCGCCGCCGGCTGGTTCTGCGTGGGCCTGCTCAGAGGGCCGGACACGGCCGACAATCCGACGGCCGGCGCCCTCTACGTGCTGCTCTGGGTCGGTCTGGTGCCCGTCTCGCTGCTGTTCGGCCCGGTCTGGCGTGCGGTCAATCCACTGCGTACGGTGCACCTTCTCGTCGCGCTCGCGGCGCGGCGGGATCCGGCGCGCGGCGTCCGCGACCTGCCGCCCGGTCTGGGCCTCTGGCCCGCCGCCGTCACCCTGTTCTCGTTCGTCTGGCTGGAGCTGGTCGCGCCGGACCGGGCCACCCTGCCGGTGATCGGCGCGTGGCTCGCCGGGTACGCCGTGGTCATGCTCGCCGGTGCGGTGCTGTTCGGCGCGACCTGGTTCGACCGGGCCGACCCGTTCGAGGTCTACAGCGCGCTGGTCGGCCGGCTCGCCCCGATCGGCCGCGCCGCCGACGGGGTGCTGGTGTGGCGCAATCCGCTCGACGGCATCGCCGGGTTACGACCCCGCCCCGGGCTGGTCGCCGTGGTGATCGTGCTGCTCGGCTCGACCATGTTCGACAGTCTCTCCAACGCGCCGGCCTGGCTGCGCTTCGTCCAGGAGAACGGCCTGCCCCCGGCGGTCACCGGCAGCGCCGGGCTGGTCCTGGTCATCGGCGTGGTCGCCGTGGCGTACCTCGTCGCGGTGGCCGCCGCGGCCCGCATCGGCCGGGCCGGTCCGGCCGGTGACGCGGCCTCGGCCGATGGTGCGGCCTCGGCTCGGCGAGCGGCTGGGGAGATCGCCCACCCGATCGTGCCGATCGCGGTGGGGTACGTGGTGGCGCACTACTACTCGCTGCTGATCCTGGAGGGTCAGCGCACCGTCGCCCTGCTCTCCGACCCCCTGGACACGGGCGCGGACTGGCTCGGCACCGCCGGTTGGCAGCCGCACACCGCGCTGGTCACCCCGTCCGGGGTGGCCAGTCTCCAGATCACCGTCATCATCCTCGGGCACCTGCTCGGCACGCTGCTCGCCCACGACCGCGCCCTGTATCTGTTCCCCCGGGCGCGAGCGGTGGCCGGTCAGCTCCCACTGCTCGCGCTGATGGTCGCCTACACCGTCGCCGGCCTGCTGCTGCTCTACGCCGGCTAGGACCGCCAGCCTCGACGCGGCCGGCGGCCCGGCTCCGCGCGTCATCGCCTCGCGCGCGGACCGGGCCGACCGTCGTCGAGGTCAGTGCCGTCCGGCGCCGTTCTCGCTGACCGGCTGCCCGAAGGCCAGAAACGGCACCGGCGTCGGGTCGGCGTCGGGCCGGGACAGGAACCGGTCGGCGTCGTCGCCGGGCTCCTCGGACGCGACCGTGCGGTCGGACGTGTCGTCCGCGACGGTCGGCGCGTCCGACCGTTCGCCACCGGGTTGGTCGGCACGCGACTGGTCGTCGCCGATCTGGTCGGCACGCGGCTGGTCGTCACCGAACTGGCCGGTACGCGGCTGGTCGTCACCGAACTGGCCGGTACGCGACGCGTCGCCGGCGAACTGGCCGTCGGGCCGGTCGCCGTCGGTCTGGGCGACGTCGGCGGGCCGGTCCGGGCCCAGGCGTTCGACACCGGCCTGAGGTGCGCTCTGCCGGTCGACGATGGAGGGCCCGGGGTGGGGGCGGGCGCCCACCATCGGGTACTCCGCGGTCTCCGTACCACCGGCGGCGGCGGCCATCACGGCGGCGGCGGCCAGGTCGGCCACCCGCTTCGCCTCCCGCTGCACCCGGGCACGGACGTCCTTGGCGTGCCGCTCGGCGGAATCTCCGGCCCGGCGGGCCTCGTCCAGCCTGGTCGCCTCGGCGGTGAGGTCCCGGCGGACCTCGACGAGCCGCTGCTGCATGCGGGACAGCTCGTTCTCCAGGGTCTCGCCCTCGATGCGGATCTCAGCGAGCTGCCGCTCGGCGGTCTCCAACTCGGCGTGCAGCTGGGTCGACTCCTGCCGGCGCTCCTCGATCTCCTGTTGCAGCGCGGCAAGCTGCTCCTGGTGGCTGGCAGCCTGCTCGTCGGCCCGGTTACGCAGCTCGGTCACGTGCTGCTGCGCCTCGGCCAGCAGCGACGCGATCTGCTGCTCGGTCGACCGGCGCTGCTCGGCCAGCTCCTCCTGGGAGGCGGCCTTCAGCTCGGCGATCTCCTGCTCGGCGGCGGTGCGCCGCTCGGCGACCTCACGCTCCACCCCGGCCTGCCACTGGGCCATCTCCTGCTGGCTCTTGGCCCGGGCCGTCTGGACCTCCTGCTGGATCTGCGTGCGCGCCGACTTCATCAGGGCGTCGGCGGCGACCCGGGTCTGGTTGAGCTGCTGCGCGCTCTGTTCGGTGATGCGCTTCGCCTCGTGCTGCGCGCGTTCGTACGCGGCCTCACCGTCAGAGCGCAGTTGCTCCGCGCGCTCCCGGATCGTGGTCAGCTCGGCCTCGGCCACGCTGCGCCGCTCCTCGTACGCCTGCTCCTGCTCGGCGCGTCGCGCGGCCACCTCCTCGGACAGGTCCTGGCGTGCCTGCGCGGCCCGCTCGCGGGTGTCGGTGAGGATCCGCTCCGCCTCGGTGCGTAGCTCGTTCGCCCGGTCGGTGGCTGATTCGGTGATGAGAGCGGCCTGCTTCTCGGCGAGGGTCAGGATCTCCGCGACCATCGGGCCCAGATCCTGGAACGAGGCGCGGTCCACCTGCACCGGCTGCTCGTGCAGCTCGGCCAGTTCGGCGCGCAGTCGCTGCACCTCGGCGGTCAGCTCGCGGACCCGCACGGCGGACCGTCCATGCTCACCGCTGAGCATCGCGATCTGACCATCGAGCTGCTCCAGGTGCCGGTCCACCTGGCGTTTGTCGTAGCCGCGCAGGGCGAGCTCGAAGCTCGGCCGCGAGGCCGCGTCGTCGCGTGCTGCGAGCGGCTCAGCGCCGATGGTCATGCACCATCCTCCGTACGATCGGGGGCGCCGGGGCGGGCGGTGCACCGCCCGCGGGCCGCGAGTGTCGCGCAACGCTACCGCCGCACCCGCCCCCGTGCGAAGGCCCGCCCCGATCCCGATTTCCGAACCGTCCCCGCCCTGGTCGATCATGGCGTCGTGGTGCCCGGAAGGCCCTGATCCGTCGCTCTTGTCGTGTAGTACGACGCCATGATCGACGCCACGGGTTGGTGGACGGGTCAGTGGCGGCGGGCCACCAGGACCGCGTCGTGGAAGGTGACGTCCGGCTCCGGTCCGGGGCGGGGCCGGGCCTCGCTGGCGAGGACGTCCCACTGGGCCGGGTCCAACGACGCGGCAACCTCCTCGGCGGTATACATCATGTCCGGCATGTGCATGCGGTGCCCCGACGTCCACAGGTCCGACGGGTGGTGCCCGACGATCAGCAGGACGCCACCGGGGGCCACCGCGGCGGCAAGTCGGGCGAACAACTCCCGCCGGGGCTCCGGGGGCAGGTGCATGAACTGCGCCGACACCAGGTCGTACGCCTGCTCGGCCGGCGGCTTCTCGCGCAGGTCGACGTGCGTGAACTCGACCCGGTCAGCGACGCCTGCGGCCTCGGCGTGCTCGGCCGCCCGGGTCAGGGCGGTGGTCGAGATGTCGACCGCCGTCACCTGCCAACCCCGCTCGGCCAGCCACACCGCGTCGGCGCCCTCCCCGCTGCCCACATCCAGCGCCCGACCGGGCGTCAGGTCGGCGGCCTCGGTGACCAGTTGGGGGTTCGGCCGACCACTCCACACCACCGGCTTCGACTGGTAACGCTCCTCCCACGCCGGCTCCTCGAAGGCGGTGGCGACCGTCTGCCGGTACGCGGCCACCGCGTCGCGGGTGTCCTCGGCGATCAGGTCCGCGTTGATCGCCGCACCGGCCATCAGGCCGTTCGCGGCGGACGTGATCACCTGGCCGCGGATGTCGGCCACGTTGCCGGCCACCCACACGCCCGGCACTGTCGTGGCTCCGACCGCGTCGGTCGGGATCTGGGTGCCGATCACGTGCCCGGCGATCGTCACCTCCTCCGGGGCCAGGCCCAGCCCGACCAGCAGGTCGGCGCGGGCGACGGTCCGGGGTGCCACCACGACCGCGTCCAGCGCCACCACCCGGCCGTCGGCGAGGCGTACGCCGGTCAGCGCGTCCCCGGTCACCTCCAGCGCGGCGATCGGCCCCGGCACCACGGCGATGCCCCGTGCGGCGAGCCGCTCGGCCGTCTCCTCGTCCGGAGTCGGGGCGTCGTGCAGCAGGAGCAGCACATTCGGGCTCCACTGTCGCCACATCTCGGCCTGGTATACGGCCATCGGCCCGGTCGCCAGCACGCCGATCCGCCGGTCCCGGACCTCCCAGCCGTGGCAGTACGGGCAGTGCAGCACGTCACGGCCCCACCGCTGGGCCACCCCGGGCACGTCGGGTAGCTCGTCCTTCAGCCCGGTGGCCACCAGCAGCCGGCGGGCCCGCACCGTCGCGCCGTCGTCGAGGGTGAGCCGGAACCCGTCGTCGTCCCGGGTGACGGCCTCCACCCGGCCGGCGCGGAACTGCCCGCCGTACCCGGCCACCTCGGCACGCCCGACCGCGATCAGCTCGGCCGGCGGGGTGCCCTCCCTGCCCAGGTAGTTGTGCACGTGGTCGGCCGGCGCGTTGCGCGGCTCGCCCGAGTCGATCACCAGCACCGACCGTCGCGCCCGGCTCAGCGACAGGGCTGCGCTGAGCCCGGCCGCGCCCCCGCCGACCACCACTACGTCGTATGTCTCGCTCACCGGTTTTTCCCCTTAGCTGTCGGCTGGCCTCCACCATCCGCCGCCGTCGCCCCGGCGGCAACTATCCTTGCCGTTATGGCAAACGAGGACAGTGCGGCGCTGGCCGCTGTCGGCCCCCGGCTGCGCGCCCTGCGCCACCAGCGTGGGACGACCCTGACCCAGCTCGCCGAGCTGACCGGCATCTCGGTGAGCACCCTCTCCCGGTTGGAGTCCGGAACCCGCAAGCCCACCCTGGAGCTGCTGCTCCCGCTGGCGAGGGCCCACCAGGTGCCGCTGGACGAGCTGGTGGACACACCGATCACCGGTGACCCCCGGGTACGCCCCAAGCCGATCGTCCGGCACGGCATCACGTTCCTGCCACTGACCCGCCGACCGGGCGGCGTCCAGGCGTTCAAAGTGATCTTCCCGCCGGACGGCCCGGCCGGCGAGCGGAACCAGCAGTCGCACGAGGGCTACGAGTGGCTCTACGTGCTCTCCGGACGGCTGCGCCTGCTGCTCGGTGAAAACGACCTGACGCTGACCGAGGGGGAGGTGGCCGAGTTCGACACCCGGATCCCGCACCGCATCCTCAATCCGGGCCCGGGTGCCGCCGAGGGCCTCATCCTCTTCGGGCCGCAGGGGGAGCGGCTGCACGTCCGCGCCCGCCCCGCCGCCGCCGAGAAGCGGTAGCGCGGGTCGGGGCGCTGGCCCGGCCGGAGTCAGCGGCGCAGGGCGGTCTCCTGCCGCATGTGCGAGAGCTTCTCCGGATTGCGCACGGCGTACAGCTCGGTGATGAGCCCGTCGTCGATGCGCAGCGCTACGACCGCGTCGATCTCGCCGTCGAGTCGCAGAACCAATGCCGGATAGCCGTTGGCCTCGACCGGCTCCGCCGACAGGTCGGCGACCAGGTCCGGCCTCGCGGTCAGCAGGCGGGCCACCTTGACGGCTCCGATGATCGGCCGCGGGATCGCCTGCCGGATCCCACCACCGTCGCCGATCAGCACGACGTCCGGTGCGAGGATGTCGAGCAGCCCTTGCAGGTCACCGGTCTCGACCGCCCGGCGGAACGCCTCGACCGCCTGTCGGGCCTCGGCCCGGGAGACGATCCCGCGCGGCCGACGTGCCGCTACATGTGCCTGCGCCCGGTGGGCGATCTGGCGGACCGCCGCCGGGCTCTTGTCGACGGCTTCAGCGATCTCGTCATAGGCCAGACCGAAGACCTCACGCAGGACGAACACCGCCCGCTCGGTCGGGCCGAGCGTTTCGAGCACCAGCAGCATGGCCATCGAGACGCTCTCGGCCAACTCGACGTCCTCGGCGACGTCGGGCGCGGTCAGCAGCGGCGCGGGAAGCCACGAGCCGACGTAGGACTCCCGGCGCCGGCCGAGGGTCCGCAGCCGGTTGAGCGACTGACGCGTGGTGATCCGGACGAGGTAGGCGCGCTGGTCCCGCACCGTGGAAAGGTCGACGTCCGCCCACCGCAGCCACGTCTCCTGGAGGACGTCCTCGGCGTCGGCGGCCGAGCCGAGCATCTCGTACGCCACAGTGAAGAGCAGGTTGCGGTGGTCGACGAACGCCTCGACGGCCGGGTCCGGACACTGCCCATCCGACGTGCTGGTCACGCGCGGCTCCTGTCTCCTCGATCGGGACGTCTCCGCATAAGACACCGATCCGCCGCCTGTTGTGACACAGCGCCCGCACCCACGGCACATCGACGGTTCTGTCGGTGCATCCGACCACAATTGGCGGATGGTCGTACAACTGGGCACTGTCATCGTCACGGGCGCCGCCGGGCGCATCGGTTCGACAGTTCGCGAACACCTGCGCGGCGAGGTCACGCAGCTCGTGCTTGTCGACCGGGTCCCCGTGCGGCCGACCGCACCAACAGAGCGGGCGATCCAACTGGATCTGACGGACCTCGACGCGGTGGTGGACGCGTTGGAGGGTGCGGACGCCGTGGTGCATCTGGCCGGCCTTGCGGACGAGGCGCCGTTCGCCGACCTCCTCGACAGCAACGTGCTGGGCACCTACCACGTGCTGGAGGCGGCCCGCCGGCACGGGGTGCGGCGGGTCGTCCTGGCCAGCAGCAACCGCGTCACCGGGTTCTACCCGGTGGGGCAGGTCGTCGACCCGGACACACCCGTACGGCCTGACGGTTTCTACGGGGTGAGCAAGGTCGCCGTCGAAGCACTCGGCCGGCTCTACGCCGACAAGTTCGGACTCTCGGTGGTGTGCCTGCGCATCGGCAGCTTCGAGGACGAGCCGACCGAGGCCCGCTATCTGGCAACGTGGTTGAGCCCGCGCGACGGTGTGGGCTTCATCCGCGCGGCCATCACGGTGCCGGACGTGCACTTCGTGACCGCCTACGCCGTCTCGGCAAACACCCGCGCCTTCTGGGACACCGCTGCCGGAGCGCAACTCGGATACCTGCCGGTGGACGACGCCGAGCGGTACGCCGCGCGGGTACCCGGCTCGGAGGCGCCCTCGGACGCCACCGCATTCCAGGGCGGCGCCTACACCAGCCCGGAATACTCCCTGCGGCACGTCATGGCACCTCCTTCGCCGTCCTGAACGCGCCGACGTGCGCGCCGTGGCCCTGCGTGCCACGGCGCGTCCGGCCCGGGTCAGCGCGGTGCGGCCAGCGGCGGCGGCGCCGTCCCGAACGTGGTCAGGAAACGGTCGCGGAAGGTGTCCATCGGCCACACCGGAGCCTGCGGACCGGGCCGCAACCCGTCCTGCCAGCCCCAGCCCGTCACCCGGTCCAGCACGCCCCGGTCCCGGGCGACGATGGTGATCGGCACGTCCCGGCTCGCACCCTCGCCGGTCACCACCGGGGAGGGCTGGTGGTCACCGAGAAACACCAGCACCAGGTCGTCGTCCCCGTACGTCTGCACGTACGAGATCAGCGTCCGAAGCGAGTAGGCGATGGCCTGCCGGTAGCCCGCGCGAGCCCGCCCGGCGTCCCGCTCGTCGGTCTCGCCGTCGTCGGCCGAGGCGGCGTCACCGTGGTAGATCGAGCCGTCGCCCACCTCGTCCCAGCCGATCATCTGAGGCACCGCCGTCCACGGCGAGTGGCTGGAGATCAGCGGGATCTGCGCCATGATCGGACGGTCCGCCCTCGCGCGGACCTGCCGCTGGAAGAACGACAGCGTGTACTGGTCGGGCATCGGGGCGTAACTGAAATTCGGACCGCGGTAGCCGAGCGCCTCGGCGTCGTAATAGCGATCGTAGGAGAAGAAGCCCTGCTCCGGCCACGGCTGGGTGGCTGCCGGCAGCACCCCGACGGTCTGCCAGCCGGCCCGACGGAACGCGCCGTTGAGGGTCAGCCGATCGCTGGACAGCAGGGCGCGGTGCCGCTGCTCGTTGTCCGTCCACAGCCCGGACAGCAGGGTGTCGTGCGCCAACCAGCTGCCGCCGCCGAACGTCGGGGAGGTGAGAAAGCCGCTGCGGCTGCCGTACCCGGCTGAGCGCAGCGTTTCGGTCCCGGCGTCCAGCACCGCGTTGACCTGCGGCGCCAGCGCCGGGTTCTCCACCGCGTCACGCCCATAGCTCTCCACGAACGCGAGGATGACGTCCTTGCCGCGCAGCCCGGTCAGCAGCTGCTCACCCGGTACCTCCCGGAACGGGTCGCTGCCGATCTTCGCGGTGAACCGCCCACTGTCGCGCAACCTGTCGTCCACCTGGGCGGCGTGCGCGCCGACGAGCGCTGTGACACCGGCGTCGGCCACCGGCACGCCGGGAACGATCCGCACCCCGACCACGGCGCACGCCACCCAGGCGACGGTCAGCGCGGCCACCACCCGGGTCGCCGCCCGCTCGTGGCCCACCAGCAGCGACGCGAACCGTCGCAGCGCCACGGTCACCCCCAGCAACAGCACGCCGATCAGCAGCACGACGCCGACCGCCGCGCCGAGGGCGCCGGCCCGACCGGCCGAGTCCCGGACGAAACCGAACGCGTCATCGAGCAGCAGCCAGTCCAGCACCAGGTCGAACGGGCGGTCCAGAGCCGTGCGGAAGCCCAGGTCGGCGAGCTTCACGACGGCCAGCAGACCGAGCAGCGGCCCGACGACGGCCACCACCACCCGCCGGGGCCGCGCCGGCAACGCCAGCAGCAGCGCGGCGATGAGCAGCCCCTCCAGCGGGATGCGCAGAAACGCGCCGGGGGTCAGCTCGCTGAGCCGGTCCGGGCCGACCAGGACGGCGTACACCAACAGAACCGCCAGCACCGCACCGAGCGCCCGCCGCGTCCGGCGTCGCGGCACCGACGACACCGCTGGGGTACGCGCGTCGCCCGCCGCCCCCGCGCGCGGGCCGGCCAGCCGGCGCAGCCGGGCGGGAAGGGTCATCACCGCCTCCAGTCGGAGTGGACGGTCCCGCCCGAGCGGGCAGCCATCGCCCGCACCGGCAACAGCGGCAGCACGATGAGCGGTGTCTGCCCACCGGTCGGCAGCAGGGGTGGCGCCACCGGCGTGTGGCCGGGTGCCCGGACGGGTGGCGTGGTCGCGGCCTGCGCGGCGACCCGCCGTGCGGCCGGCGCGGGAGCCAGCGCCGAGGTGACCGGCGTGGCGAGTCGAGCGGGTGCCGACAGTCGCCGGTGAGGCATCGGGCGGCGTCGCCACAGCCAGGCCACGTCCCTGCCGAACGACTCGACCAGCAGCGCCAGGGCCGCCACCAGCACCAGCGTGGTCCACGGCTGCGGCAGCACCCCCGCCGCGGCGACCGCCAGCAGCACCCCCTGTGCTGCGGCCACCACCTTGCGCCACAGGCGCGGCGGCAGCGACCCACCCAGCCAGGGCAGCGCCGCGCTCGCCGCGACGAACGCGTACCGCATGGCGCCGATGGCCAGCACCCAACTGCCGGCGGTCGGGGCGACGTACACGCTGAGCACCAGGATGAGGAACGCGTCGACCTCCATGTCGAAGCGGGCGCCGAGCGCGCTGACCGTGCCGGTCCGCCGCGCGACCTGGCCGTCCACCGCGTCCAGCAGCAGGGCCACCGCCGTCACCGTGACCAGCAGCCCCACCGGCGTGGGCCGGGAGAACGAGTCCACCACCAGCGCGGTGACCGCGCCGACCAGGACGGCCCGGGTCAGCGTCACCCGGTCGGCCGGGCCGAGACCTGACGCGCCGGCCCGGCGCAGACCCCTGCTCAGCGCGAGGCAGGTGACCGTCGCGTAGCCGACCCCGACCAGCCAGCCGGCCCAGGTCAGACCCACGGTGGCGGCCAACGCCGCCAGCACGACCAGTTGGGCGCTCAGCCCGATCATCGGACCACTTCGAACTGTGGGCACCGTACCTCCGTGTTTATGATCGACGACCCCGACAGGGAACACGGAAAATGTGGCCGTTCGGTTCGGCCCGCAGCGAAGGTGAGGTGCGCGACGGTGATCCGCGAGGCGTACGCCTGCTGGGTGCGTGAGCCCGGCGCGGCGGAGATCCGGCCGCTGTCGCTGCCCGAGCCGGGGCCCGACGAGGTGCTCGTGCGGGCGCGCTACTCCGGGGTCAGCCGGGGCACCGAGACGCTGGTCTTCGCCGGCCGGGTGCCCCCCGACCAGTACGCCTCGATGCGCGCCCCGTTCCAGGAGGGCGACTTCCCCGGCCCTGTGAAGTACGGCTACCTCAACGTCGGCGTGGTCGAGCAGGGTCCGCCGGAGTTGCTCGGGCGGACCGTGTTCTGCCTGCACCCGCACCAGAGCGCGTACGTCGTGCCGGCCAGCGCCGTGGTGCCGGTGCCGGATGACGTGCCGCCCGCCCGCGCGGTGCTCGCCGGCACCGTGGAGACCGCCGTGAACGCGCTGTGGGACGCCGCGCCGCTGGTCGGCGACCGGGTCACCGTGGTCGGCGCGGGCATGGTGGGTTGCTGCGTCGCGGCGCTGCTGGCCCGGTTCCCCGGCGTGCACGTCGAACTGGTCGACACCGACGCCCGTCGGGCCGGGGTGGCCGGCGCTCTCGGTGTCGGGTTCGCCCAGCCGGACGACGCGGCCGGCGACCGGGACCTGGTGGTGCACGCCAGCGCCACCGCCGCCGGGCTGCAACGTTCGCTGGACCTGCTCGCGCCCGAGGGCACCGTGGTCGAGCTGAGCTGGTACGGGGACCGCCCGGTGCAGGTGTCGCTGGGCGGGGCCTTCCACTCCGGACGGCTGACCGTGCGCAGCAGCCAGGTCGGCATGGTCGCACCCGCCCGGCGGGGCCGGCGCAGCTACAGCGATCGGCTGTCCCTGGCCCTGGACCTGCTCGACGATCCGGCCTTCGACGCGCTGATCACCGGCGCGTCCCGGTTCGGGGAACTGCCCGACGTACTCGCCCGACTGAGCACGGGCGACCTGCCCGCGCTCTGCCACCTCATCACCTACGACGACGGGGAGTGACCGTGTTCAGCGTGACCGTTCGAGATCACATGATGATCGCCCACAGTTTCCGGGGCGAGGTCTTCGGCCCGGCCCAGCGCCTGCACGGCGCGACGTTCGTGGTGGACGCGACGTTCCGCCGGCCCGACCTGGACGCCGACGGCATCGTGGTCGACATCGGCCTGGCCACCGAGCAGCTGCGGGCGGTGGTCGGTGAGCTGTCCTACCGCAACCTCGACGACGAGCCGGCGTTCGCCGGGGTGAACACCACCACCGAGGTGCTGGCGCGTACGGTCGCCGACCGGCTGGCCGAGCGGGTCCACGCCGGTGCGCTGGGCGACGGGGCACGCGACCTGGCCGGCATCACCGTCACCCTGCACGAGTCACACGTCGCCTGGGCCAGCTACGAACGGTCGCTGTGACGGGTGCCGGCCGGGCGTCGCACGATCGGCCCGACGCCGACGCCGACGCCGACGCCGACGCCGACGCCGACGCCGACGCCGACGCCGACGGCCGCGTGGTGCACGTGGTCCTGCCCGGCGACATCGACGACCCGGGCACGCCCAGCGGCGGCAACACCTACGACCGGCGGGTCTGCGCGGGCCTCGGCGAGCAGGGCTGGACGGTGCGCGAGCACCAGGTGCCCGGTGCGTGGCCGCACCCCGATGCGGCCGCCTGGACGGCGCTGGCCCGGCTGCTCGCCGCCGTGCCGGACGACGCGGTGGTGCTGCTGGACGGCCTGATCGCCTCGACCGTGCCGGACCTGCTCAGCCCGCACGCCGAGCGGCTGCGCCTGGTCGTCCTGGTGCACATGCCGCTCGACGACGAGGCCGAGGCCCGCGCGCTGGCCACCGCCCGTGCCGTGGTGACCACCAGCGAGTGGACCCGCCGCCGGCTGCTGGCCCGTCACCCGCTCACCGCCAGCCGGGTCCACGTCGCGCCGCCGGGGGTGACTCCCGCACCGGTCAGCAGTGGTTCCGCCACCGGCGACCGGTTGCTCTGCGTCGCGGCTGTCACCCACCACAAGGGGCACGACGTGCTTGTCGACGCCTTGACGGTCCTGGCCGACGTGCCGTGGACGCTGGTCTGCGCCGGCACGCTCACCCGGGAACCCGAGCTGGCGCACCGGCTGCGCGAGCGGCTCGCGGGTGCCGGCCTGAGTGATCGGGTGTCGTTCGCCGGCCCGTTGACCGGCGAGGCGCTGGACGGCGCGTACGCCGCCGCCGACCTGCTCGTGCTGCCGTCCCGGGGCGAGACGTACGGCATGGTTGTCACCGAGGCGCTGGCCCGGGGCCTGCCGGTGCTGGCCACCCGGGTGGGCGGGTTGCCGGAGGCGCTCGGCCGGACGCCCGGCGGTGAGCTGCCGGGGCTGCTGGTCCCGTCGGACGATTCGGCCGCCCTGGCCGGCGCGCTGAGCTGGTGGTTGGGCGACGACGCGTTGCGGGCCCGGTTGCGGCGTGCGGCCCTCGCCCGCCGCGACACCCTGACCGACTGGTCGGTGACCGTCGCGTCGCTGGCCGCCGTACTGCGGGAGGTGGCACGTTGACCGTCGAGGAGACCTTGCCGTTCGCCGACTGGCTGCGGCTGCGTGAGCCGGCCGACGCCTCCGCCCGCGCGGAGGACCTGGTGGACGCGGTTCGGCCCCGGCTGACCGGTGCCGCCCCGATCATCGTCCACGACCTGGGCAGCGGCACCGGCTCGATGAGCCGCTGGCTGGCGACCCGACTGCCCGGCCCGCAGCACTGGGTGCTGTACGACCGGGACCCGGACCTGCTGGCCCGGGCGGCGGAGGGCATGGCCGGGGTGGCCGCCGCCGACGGTGCTCAGGTCACCGTGGACACCCGATGCGGTGACCTCACCCGGCTGACCGCCGCCGACCTGGCCGACGGCGCGCTGGTCACCGCGTCCGCGCTGCTGGACATGCTGACCACCGAGGAGGTCGAGCGGGTGGTGGACGCCTGCGTCGGTGCCGGCTGCCCGACCCTGTTCGCGGTCTCGGTGACCGGGCGGGTCCGGTTCACCCCGGCCGACCCGTTGGACGCCGCCGTGCAGGACGCGTTCAACGACCACCAGCGGCGTACCGTCGACGGACGTCGGCTGCTCGGCCCGGACGCGGTGACGGCCACCGCCGCCGCGTTCACCCGCCGGGGCGTGGACGTGCGGGAGCGGCTCACCCCGTGGCGGCTCGGCCCGGAGCAGGCCGGCCTGGCCGCCGAGTGGTTCCGCGGCTGGCTGGGCGCCGCCTGCGAGCAGCGCCCGGAACTGGCCGACCCGGCGCGGTCGTACGCCGAGCGCCGGCTGGCCGACGCGGCCGCCGGCCGGCTCGCCGTGCTGGTCGAGCACCGGGATCTCCTCGCGGGCGGATGAACCGCAGACAGCCTGGGTACGTGCACTAGGGCAAGTGGACGATCTTCAGGGAGGACCGGCGCCGATGGTGTGGGCCTGGGCACGAGTGGTCGGCGGGGTGGGTCTGCTCGCCGTCCTGCTGTGGCAGGTGGGCAGCGGTCCGTTCCTGGCCGGGGTGCGGCTGATCGACGCGCCGGCGCTGACCGCGGCGCTGCTCATCGGTGTCCTCACGACGGTCTGCGCGGCGTGGCGGTGGAGTCTCGTCGCCGGCGGCCTCGGCGTGCGGCTGCCGCTGGTGACCGCGGTGGCGCACTGCTACCGGGCGGTGTTCCTCAACGCCACGCTGCCCGGCGGGGTGCTCGGCGACGTCCACCGTGCGGTGCGGCACGGCCGCGACGCCGGCGACGTGAGCCGGGGCATCCGCGCGGTGGTCTGGGAACGTGCCGCAGGCCAGGTGGTCCTGGTGGGTGTCGCGCTGGTGGTCCTCGCCGCGTTCCCGTCCCCGGTGCGGCCCTACCTGCCGGCCGCCGCCGCGTTGCTGCTGGCGGGCGGGTTGGTCGCCGTGCTGCTGGCGCGGGTCCTGCCCCGGACCGGCCGGTCCCGGTGGGCCCGGGGGATGCGGACGGCCGTCGCGGACGTGCGGTCCGGGCTGTTGTCCCGGCGGACCTGGCTCGGTGTGCTGATCGCCTCCGCCGTCATGGTCGCCGGCCACCTGGCGACCTTCCTGGTGGCGGCACGTACCGCCGGGTCGGACGCCCCGCTGTCGCGGCTGCTGCCGCTGACCCTGCTCGCCCTGCTCGCCATGGGCCTGCCGCTGAACATCGCCGGCTTCGGCCCGCGCGAGGGAGTGGCCGCCTGGGCGTTCGGCGCGGCCGGGCTCACCGCCGCCGAGGGCGTCGCCACCGCCACTGTCTACGGTGCCCTGGTTCTGGTCGCCAGCCTGCCCGGCGCCGCCGTGCTACTCGCCCGCCGCGCCCGCAATCCCACCACCGTTCGGGAAGCCGCCGCCGGTGGCGGCGGTTGAACCGTTGGTGAGACGGTTACGCGTCGCCGTGGGACGGTGGCGCCGGACAAAGGAGTCCCATGCTCGAAGCACTCCCGGTCGCCACGATCCGAACCCAGGTCACGGTGCCTCTGGCGTTCCCCGACGGCTATGCCACGACCGTCCGCGTGTTCTCGTTCAAGGGCCTGGTGGACGGTCGGGAGCACCTCGCCCTCGGGCTCGGTGACTGGGCGGGCGCACTGGACCGGCTCGCCGCCGGTGGTGAGCCGCCGCTGGTCCGCCCGCACAGCGAGTGCCTGACCGGCGACGTGTTCGGCAGCCAGCGCTGCGACTGCGGGCCGCAGTTGCGCGAGGCGGTGCAGCGGATCGCCGACACCGGCGGTTTCCTGCTGTACATGCGGCAGGAGGGCCGGGGCATCGGCCTCTACGCCAAGCTCGACGCGTACGCCCTGCAGGACGCCGGACTGGACACCTACCAGGCCAACGTCGCGCTCGGCCGGGGCGAGGACGAACGGGACTACAGCGCCGCCGCGCAGATGCTCGCCACCCTCGGCGTGCCGCGCATCCGGCTGCTCAGCAACAACCCCGACAAGGAAGAGCAGCTGACCCGGCTGGGTGTCGCGGTCACCGAGCGCGTCCCCACCGGCGTCTTCCTCTCCCCGGCCAACGCCGACTACCTGGCGGCGAAGGCGGCGAAGGCGGCCGAGACCGAGGCGGCGGAGGCGCGGGTGGGCCGGACCCCTGACCGGTCCGTCTCCCGGTGAGCTGCCGCCCGGCGCCACCACGGCCGTACGTGCTGCTGAGCTGCGCCGCCTCCATCGACGGGTACATCGACGACGCCTCCGACCAGCGGTTGCTGCTGTCCAACGAGGACGACCTGGACCGCGTCGACGCGGTCCGTGCCTCCTGTGACGCGATCCTGGTCGGCGCCGCGACGGTCCGCCGCGACGATCCCCGGCTGCTGGTGCGCTCCGCGGCGCGCCGGGCCGAGCGGGTGGCGTGCGGCCGGCCCGCCACGCCGACCAAGGTGACCCTGACCGCCCGGGGCGACCTCGACCCGACCGCCCGGTTCTTCACCGCCGGCGACCCGGCCCGGCTCGTCTACTGCGCCACCGGCGCGCTGGAGAAGGCCACGGAACGGCTCGGCCGGCTGGCGACAGTGGTGGACGCGGGTGAGCCGGTCGAGCCGGCGTGGATCCTGGCCGATCTGGCAGGTCGGGGTGTGCGCCGGCTGATGGTGGAGGGCGGCGGGACGGTGCACGCCCAGTTCCTCACCGCGGGTCTCGCCGACGAACTGCACCTGGTGGTCGCCCCGTTCTTCGTCGGTGACGGCCGGGCGCCCCGGTTCGTCGGCGAGGGGCGCTTTCCCTGGAATCCGGGTCGTCGCGCCCGACTGGCCGAGGCCCGCCAGATCGGCGACGTGGTGCTGCTGCGCTACGCCCTCTCCGACCGGTTCACCGACACCGACGGTTGACCCATCAGGGCAGCCGGCCCGACAGTGCCGGCCCGACGGGCAGCCCTGGCGCAAGCGTGATGTCGCTGAGACATATTGATGTCTCAGCGACATCGCCCTCAAACGCGGAACCGGGCCGAGAAGTGCCTGTCGCACCGCGTGATCAGGACACCGGCGTCGGCTGCGTACCATGCGGGGCTGGGTTTCCTCGTCGCGGCGGAGGTATCGGGCACATGGCAGGCCAGCACGAGGGTTTCGCCCTCGGCGTCGACCTCGGTACGTCCAACACGGTCGCGGTGCTGCGCTGGCCCGACGGGCGGACCCGTCCACTGCTGATGGACGGTCAGCCGGTCAGCCCGTCCGGCGTGTACGCCGATCCGGACGGCACCCTGCACGCCGGCTGGGACGCTCGACGGCTGGCGCAGGCCGACCCGGCCCGGTTCGAGCCGAACCCGAAGCGCCGGGTGGACGAGCCGGCCGTGCTGCTCGGTGACCGCTCGTACCTCCCGGCCGAGCTGCTCGCCGCCGTGCTGGCGGCGGTCGGACGGGCCGCGGTCAACACGGTCGGCTTCCTGCCTCCGGCCGTGCTCACCTGCCCGGCGGCCTGGGACGGGACGCGGCGGCAGGTGCTCGCCGACGCGCTGCTGCAAGCCGGTTGGCCGCAGGCCGCCGAGCACACGCTCGCCGGGCCGACGCCGCCGGGCACCCGGTTGCTGCGCGAGCCGGTGGCCGCCGCCCGCTACTACGCGCAGGTGCTGCACCGCCCGGTGCCGGTCGGCGGCGCGATCGCGGTGTTCGACTTCGGCGGCGGGACGCTCGACGTCGCGGTGCTGCGCAACGAGGGCGCCGACCCGTGGGGCGACTCGGGCTTCAGCGTGATCGCCGATGGCGGCCTGCCCGACCTGGGTGGCCTGGATCTCGACGCGGCGCTGGTGCGGCGGGTCGGTGAGCTGCTCGGCCAGCGGCACGCCGCGCAGTGGGCCCGGCTGGTCGGGCCGTCAGGCCCGGAGCAGCGCCGTGACCAGGTCCGACTGTGGGACGAGGTTCGGGGCGCGAAGGAGACGTTGTCCCGGTCCACGGTGGCGCCGGTCGCGGTGCCCGGGGTGGCCGAGGCGGTGCAGCTGACCCGGGCGGACGTCGAGCGGGTGGCCACGCCACTGCTGCGCCGCGCGGTGGACCGGGCACGGGAGGTGATCGGCGCCGCCGGGCTCAGCCCCGACCAGCTCGCCGGGCTGTTCCTCGTCGGTGGCTCGTCGCGGATCCCGCTGGTGGCCCGGCTGCTGCACGCCGAGCTGGGGGTGGCGCCGACGGTGCTCGACCAGCCGGAGCTGCCGGTGGCCGAGGGCGCGCTGACGGACCTGCCGCTGCGTCGTCAGCTGCCCGCACCGGCGTACGCGGGACCGCCCGCCGCCCCGCCAGCGCCGCCCGCCGCCCCGCCAGCGCCGCCCGCCGCCCCGCCCGCGCCGCACGTGGCCCCGCCAGCGCCGCACATGCCCCCGCCGGGGTCGCCCGTACCGTCGCCGGTGAGTCCGCCCGCGATGCCCGTGCCGTCGTCACCCGCGCCCACCGCGCCGACCGTACCGTCGCAACCCGGGCCGGGCTGGCCGGCGGCGACCGTGCCGGGGCCGGCGGGCGTACCCCGAACCCTGGTCGGTGGATCGGGTGCGACCCCGCCGCACACGCCGTCCGCCGCGATGTCCTGGCGGAGGGCCCGCTGGGTGGTGCTCGGCGCGGTGCTCGCCCTGGCCGGGGTGGCCACCGCGGCGACGCTCTACCTGACCCGGGACCGCTATCCGGATCTGGAGTTCGGGTCGCTGCGTGAGGTGGCGCGGCACCAGGCCGGAGCCGAGCGCCCGCGCGGCATGTGGACGGCGGTGCTCGGCGACCGGGCCTACCTCGGGTATCCGCTGCCGGACAACCGGCTGGAGGTGGTCGCCGTCGACACCGGCACCGGCGACCAGTTGTGGCGCAAGCCGACGGGCGTGACCGCCGACAGTTGGACGGGGCTGGTCGCCGTCCCGGGGGCGGTCGCGGTCCTCGCCAACGCTTCGGGCAGCAGCACGCCGCGCGCGCTGGCCGTCCTCGACGGCCGCTCGGGCGCGCAGCGCTGGCACCGGTCGATTCGCGGTGACGATGACGTCTACTTCTCCGACGACATGGCGGTGGTGGTGGACCGCGCCGCCGGCCAGTTGGTTGGTCTGCGCATGGGCGACGGCACCGAGAAGTGGAACAGGCCCAACCCCCGCGACCAAGGCGGCGGATTCCGCACCGTCGTCCGGCCGGTGGGCAGCGACAAGGCCGCCGGCGGGCCGGCCTTCCTCGACGGCACACCTCGCGACCCGTGGGCCGGCAAGGGGCGGCGGCTCGTACAGATCGGCGCGGACCGGTCGGCGCGACTGCTCGACATGGCCTCCGGCGCCGTACTGCGGGAGTGGGGCAACGTCGCCGACCTCGACGACCTGGTGGTGGCGCACGAGGACCGGCTCTTCGTGGCCGCCAACGAGGGTGGGTTCCAGCTGCTGGCGTACGACCTGGGCTCCGATGCCGCCCCGGTGGTCCTCTACCGGGCCGGGAACGACCAGCATCGGCCGAAGGGGCTGGTGGCCTGCGGCGAACGGCGGGCGTGCCTGATGCAGACGCAGAGCAGCGACGCCGAGCGTACCGAGGTGGTGGCGGCTGCCGAGGGCGAGACCCCGGTCCGCTGGTCGGCGCCCGGCACGACCGGCCTGGTGCCGCTGGGCGAGCACGTGCTCACCCAGCGGGAGTACCCGAAGCCGACGGTCACCCTCTTCGACGCCGCCGGCAAGCCGCTGGCGCTGCGCGACCGCCCCGGCGTGGCAGCCCGGCTGGACGCGGGGAACCTGCTGGTCTTCGCCGAGGCGCCGAGCATGGTGGCGGACAACCGCAGCGTGGCCGGCGTGTGGGCCGGGTCGGGCGAGTTCGACGAGCTGGGCGAGCTGCGGAACGTCCGCAGCGCGTCCTGCTCCTGGAACACCCGGGTGATCGCCTGCGGTGCGGACAAGGACTTCGTGCTGTACCGCTTCACCGACGCCTGACGCGCTGCCCCGCAACGGTCAGGCGCGGACGATGCTCGTCCCGTCGACCCGAACGGGGATCTCGGTGAGCCCCCGCGTGGCGGGGCCACCGAGGCGGGCGCCGTCGCTGACCGCGAAGGTCGAGTTGTGCGCCGGGCAGGTGATCACCCCGTCGCGGGGAGCGCCGACCCGCACGCCCTGGTGCGGGCAGGTCGCGTCGTACGCCGTGAAGGTGCCGGCCTCGGGCTGCACGACCAGCACCCCGCCGACGATCGTGCCGCCGCCGACCGGCACGTCGCCGGTGCTGGCCAGCACGCTGCCGGGCTCGGCGGCCGCCGGAGCGGAGGGACTGTCATCGGCGCCGCAGGCGCTCAGCACTCCGGCCGCGCCGATCGCGCCGGCCCCGGTCAGCAGCGCCCGCCTGCTCAGGCACCAGCGCTTGTCGCGGAGGAACTCCTGCCCGTCGTACACCGTCGTCACCTCTTTCGTCGCGGCCCGGACCGCCGGCGGCGTCCCGTGCTCGCCGGACCAGCCTGCCCCACCCGGCTGGACGCGCGATGCGACGAACCTGGACGTTGGCTGGGTGCGGAGCGGCTCCCAGCGGCGGCCCGTACGATGCTCCGATGATTCTTCGGGGTACGGTCCGAGCCGATCGTCCGCTGGTGGTGCTCGCCGTGGGGGAGGAGGCCCGCTACCTGCCGCCCGAGCTGCCGGTGCTGCTCACCGGGATGGGCAAGGTGAACGCCGCCAGCGCGGTCGCGGCGGTGCTGGCCGCCGGGCCGCGCCCCAGCCTGCTGCTCAACCTGGGTACGGCCGGGGCGCTGCGCCCCGGCTGGGCGGGCATCCACGAGGTCGCCTCCGTGCTCCAGCACGACCTGGACACGGCCCTGCTGCGCACGCTCACCGGCGAGACCTACGGGGCGCCGCTGGCGCTGGCCGCCGAGGGGGCGGTGCTGGCTACCGGCGACACGTTCGTGGCCGACGACGACGCGCGGGACCGGTTGGCGCAGCGCGCCGACCTGGTCGACATGGAGGGGTACGCGATCGCGTGGGCCGCCGCGCAGGCCGGTGTGCCGTGCCGGCTGATCAAGCAGGTCAGTGACGAGGCGGGCGAGGGTGCGGCCCGGACCTGGCGGGAGTCGGTGGACGCGTGCGCCCGGGACCTCGCCGAGTGGGCCGGTCGACACCTCGCCTGACCGGTGCGGTCAGGTGCCGGCCCCGTGCCCCAACGCCGCCGGCCTGGTATCGCGTTGCTCCGGGGGGATCATCACGTGGCCGGCGAGCGCGAGGGCCACGACCACGCTGACCAGCAGCGGTGGCCAGCCGCCGGCCCACGGCAGCGCCAGCAGGGGCAGGAGCTGCCATCCTGCCCGCCACCACGGCACGTGGCCGGCCACGATCAGCGCGAAGAGGGCGCGGCCGAGCACGAACAGCATCGGGCCACCGATGATCAGTACCAGTAACCGCACAGGTGTCGTTCCGACCGGGTGTTCGACGACCAGGTGGAAGGCGGACGCCGTGACGACCACGCCGACCAGCATCACCAGATGGGTGTACGGGGCGATCCGGGCGGCGCGTCGCCCCGTGATCCCGGCCTCCAGCAACTGCCCGGCCCGGAAGACGTAGATGTGCCAGAGCAGCAGCATGGTGGCGAACGCGCAGAGCAGGGCACCAGCCGGGAGGTGATCGAAACCGCTCCGGCCGACCTGTAGGACGGGCATCAGGATGATGTCGCCGAGGGCCAGGATGACGAACTGCTGGTAGCGCTCGCCCAGGTGCTCGGTCGTCCCCTTGTACTGCTGCAGCGGCACGCGGCCCAGACGGGGGGTGGGGTAGCGCAGCGCGGCGGCGGTCAGGTCGATGGCCATCGCGACGGTCCAGAGCTGCCATTTCACCGTGCCGCTGATCCCTCCGCCGATCCAGAAGACGCCGGACACCAGGAACCAGAACAGGAATCGTGCGGCGCGGGCGGTGGCAGCCCGATGCCGATGCCGGGACAGCGTGGTGATCAGGATGATGCCGCGCACCACGTGCGTGGCGACGTACGAGAGCGCGAAGATGAGCCCGTACTGGCTGGGCAGGGCGGCCGCCATGCCCACCGACCCGACCATGGCCACCATGAGGATGGCCTGGATGGGGCCTTGCTGCGGGTCGTAGAACTCGGTCGTGGTGGTGGTGACCGACCAGGTCCACCAGATCGCCGTCAGCATCAGCAGCACCGACGCGACACCGGGCCAGCCGTCGTGCTCGGCGACGAGCCGCGACACCATCGCGAGCGCCGCCACGAAGACCACGTCGAAGAGCAGCTCCAACAGGGTGGCCCGGGTCGACCCATCCTGGTCGCGGACCAGCGCTGCGGTGTCTCCGGTGGTCATGCCGGCCTCCCGTGTCTCCGGAATTATCAGCGGCACCGGTGCGGCCCGTCCGGGGATCAACGATTCCGGTCGGCCCGGTGTTGCCCTGGCCACGGCTACCGGGCGATGCTTCTTGCATCCACACATTTCGATCTTATTCGGAGGTTCGGATGCGTCGCTCCCCGCTCGTCGCTCTGGTCCTGACCGCCCTCCTGCTCGTCGCGCCCGGCGCCGCGCAGGCCGCCGTGCCCGACCGGGTCACCGCCGACCCGGCCGCCGTGCTGGCCGGGGTCCGCACGGCGGGCACCGCCTGGGGCCTCGACCCGGCCACCGGCCGGATGACCCTCACCGTCGACGACACCGTGACCCCCGCCGAGGTGGCGACGCTGCGGGCTGTCGCCGACCGGGCCGGCGCCCTGCTGCGTCGGGAACCCGGCACGCTGCGCACCCTGATCGCCGCCGGGCAGGGCATCTACGGCGGTGGTGGCCGGTGCTCGCTGGGCGCCAACGTGCGCAGCGGCAGCACCTACTACGTGGTCACCGCCGGGCACTGCACCACTGCCGTCAGCGCCTGGTACGCCGACAGCGCCCAGACCACCGTGCTCGGCACCCGCACCGCCACCAGCTATCCCGGCAACGACTACGGGCTGATCCGCTACACCGGCCGGATCGCCCACCCGAGCGCGGTCTACACCTATCCGGGGCTGCTGACCATCAACAGCCACGGCAGCGCGTACGTGGGTCAGGCGGTGTGCCGCAGCGGTGTGACCACGGGAGTGCGGTGCGGCACGGTCACCGGCCTCAACCAGACCGTCAACTACGGCGGCGGCAACAGTGTCTCCGGTCTGATCAGGACGAACATCTGCGCCGAGCCGGGTGACAGCGGCGGGCCGCTCTACGTGGCGTCGACCGGAGTCATCCTCGGCATCCTCTCCGGTGGCAGCGGCAACTGCACCTCCGGCGGCGTCTCCTACTACCAGCCGATCGGGGAGGTGCTGGCCGCGTACGGGCTGACGCTGCCCTGACCGCCGTTGCGCTCAGCGCAACGGTTGCTCAGGCAGCGCAACGGGCCTAGGCTCGGCGGCATCCCGGACCCCCTCCGCGAGGACGTGTGCCCCCATGCCGACCGAGCCCCGACCCGACGACGCGGCCTCCCCGGCCGGCTCACCGCCGGCCGAGGTGGTCACGGTGGGGGAGACCATGGTCGTGCTCTGCCCCGCCCCCGGCGAGCCGCTGGAGCACGCCGAGCGGGTCGCCCTCTCGGTCGGCGGCGCGGAGTCCAACGTGGCCGGCTACCTGGCCCGGCTGGGGCACCGTGCGGCCTGGGTGAGCCGGGTCGGCGACGACCCCTTCGGCCGGGCCGTCGTGCGGCATGTCGCCGCTGATGGCGTCGACGTCGACCTGGTGACTGTGGATCCGACCGCCCCCACCGGCCTGTACGTCAAGGACCCCGGTGCCACGGCCACCACCGTGCACTACTACCGGGCCGGCTCGGCGGCCTCCCGGATGGACGCCGACGCGCTGGCCGACCCTCGGCTGACCGGCGCGGCGGTGCTGCACCTGTCCGGCATCACCCCGGCGCTCTCCGACTCGTGCCGGGCGCTGGTCACCCACGCGGTCACCGACCGGCCGCTGCCGGGCGCGCTGGTCAGCTTCGACGTCAACCACCGGGCGCGGCTCTGGCCGGCCGAACGGGCCGCGCCGGTACTGCGGGACCTCGCCGACCGCAGCGACCTCGTCTTCGTCGGTCAGGACGAGGCCGACGCCCTGTGGGGCACGGCAGACCCGCTGGCCGTACGCCGGCTGCTGCCCGGGCCGCGGACGGTGGTCGTCAAGGACGGCGCGGTGGGCGCCACGGCCCTGTTCCGCGACGCCGAGCCGGTCTTCGTCCCGGCGCCCCGCGTGGCGGTGGTGGAGCCGGTCGGCGCAGGGGACGCGTTCGCCGCCGGCTACCTGGCCGGGGTGCTGCGCGGCCTCGATCCCGTCGGCCGGCTGCGCCTCGGTCACCTGGTCGCCGCGCAGGCGCTGGGCAGCAGCGGCGACAACGCCCCGGTGCCGCCGTGGTCGTGGTTCGAGCGGCTGCTCGGCGACCCCTGGTCACCACCGGACCTGACCGGCGCGCGGACGGAGGGCTGAGGCGTGTCCGAGGGCGTCGACCGGGCGATACGCGTGCTCGAACTGCTGGCGCGTGAGCCGGCCCCACTCGGGGCTGTGGCCGCGGACCTGGGAGTGCACAAGTCCACCGCGCTGCGCCTGTTGCAGACCCTGGAGGCGGGTGGATTCGCGCGCCGCAGCGACGGTGGCTGGGCGGTCGGGCTGCGGTTGATCGATCTCGCCCAGCAGGCACTGGACTCCCTGGACGTGCGCGCGGTGGCCCGCCCGCATCTGGCGGCGCTCGGGCGCGACTGCGGGCACACCATCCACCTGGCCCAACTCGTCGACGACGACCTCGTCTACGTGGACAAGATCGAGGCCCGTGGTCAGGTGCGGATGTACTCCCGGATCGGTCGCACCGCGCCACTGCACGCCAGCGGGGTGGGCAAGGTGGTGCTCGCGTACGGCCCGGAGTCCCGGCTGACCCGGCTGGTCGAGGGTGCCGAGTTGCGGGCGTACACGCCGGCCACCATCTGTGACCCGGCCGCCCTGCGCGCGGAGCTGGCGACCGTCGCGGAGCAGGGCTGGGCCGCCGACGACGGCGAGTTCGAAACGCTGATCACCTGCGTGGCGGCACCCGTGCGGCAGGCCGACGGGTCGGTCACCGCGGCGGTGTCGGTGACCGCGCCGACGGTGGTCGCCACCCTCGCCGACCTGCGCCGCCTGCTGCCCCGGCTGCTGACCACCACCCAGCAGATCTCCCGCGACCTCGGATGGAGTGCACCATGACCACGACAGATTTCGACCACATCTTCGGCGGTGCCCGGGTGATGGCGATCCTGCGCGGCCTTCCGGTCGCCGAGACCGTCCGGCTCGCCGAGCGCGCCTGGGATCTCGGCATCGACGTGGTGGAGGTCCCGGTGGCCACGCCCGACGCGGTGCCGGCGCTGCGTGCCGCAGTCGACGCCGGCCGGGAGCGCGGCCGGATCGTGGGCGCGGGCACCGTGCTCGACGAGGAGCAGGTCGCGGCGGCGGCCGACGCGGGTGCCGCGTTCACCGTCGCGCCCGGCCTCGACCTCACGGTCGTCGACGCCGCCGCCACGCGTGGCCTGCCGCACCTGCCCGGCGTGGCCACGCCGACCGAGGCGCAGCAGGCGCTGCGGCACGGCCTCACCTGGCTCAAGGCGTTCCCTGCCATCTCGCTCGGCCCGGCCTGGTTCAAGGCCGTCGCCGGCCCGCTGCCACAGTTGCGCTTCGTCGCCACCGGCGGCCTCGACGCCAGCAACGCCGCCGCGTTCCTCGAAGCAGGCGTACGGGTGGCAGCCGTCGGTTCGGCCCTGTCCGACCCGACCCAGCTCGACCAGTTGGCCAAGCTGGCGACACATCCGCGCTGATCTTGCACGTACTGCCCCGTCGAAAGCTGCCAATCGGGACAGATCGGCGACCATAAGTGCAAGATCGACGGGGTGGGGTCAGCGGGGGGTGGTCGCCGGTCGGTTGAGGAAGAACAGCCGGGCGCGTTTGTTCGGCAGGTCGATCAGCGGGCCGGCCTGGAACCCGGTGCGCAGCAGGCGCTCGGTCATCCGGTCGTTGCGCGCGTCCGGCTCCATCACGACCCGCAGCCGCGTCGGGTCGGCCAGGACGAAGTCGAGGATCGCGCCGAACAGCGCGCCGGTGAAGCCGGGCTCGACCGCGACGGGCGGCCCGATCAGCAGGTGGACACCGACGTCGCCGGGGCGTACCTCGTAGCATTCGCCGACCGGGTCGGCCGCGGGCTGGTAGGTCTGCGCCAGGGCCGCCGGCACACCGTCGCGGTGCACCAGGTACGCGTGGTGGGTGTCCAGCGAGTCGAGGTACGCGTAGATCTCGTGCACCCGCTCGCGACTCGCGTCGAGCATCCCCCAGAACCGGGCCCGATCCTGGGTGACCCAACCGTGCAGCAGGTCGGCGTCCTCGTCCGGCCGCACCGGCCGGATGGTGACCACCCCGAACCCGGCGACATCCTGCCGGAAGTGCTGCCCGTCAGTGCTCATCTGGCTCCTCGCCGAGTTGGGTCCAGTCCGTGGTCACCGGCAGCAGTTCACCGGTCAACCAGGCGGGGCTCTGGTCGCCGTGGTGCGGGTCGCCGGGCACCCCGCTGGCACCCAGCGGGACGACCCAGCGGCTGTCCTCGCGTCGGGCCAGGTCCCACACGAAACGCGCTGCCGGCCCCCGGAAGCACCAGTGGGTCACCCCGGGCACGCTGGACGTCGCCAGCACGCAGTCGTGGTCGCCGTTCAGCCGGGGACCGGGCACGGCCGCCGGGTCGGGCAGCGCCCGCCACGGCGCCAGCCGGTGCAGGTCCCCCCAGGGCACCGGCCCGTCCGCCGAGCCCGCGACCTCCTCGGCCGCCGCCCGGACCAGCGCCGCCGCGTCCACGCCGGGCAGCGCGGTGGTGCCGAGCAGGTGCTCCAGCGCGTAACCCACCCGCGGCGTCAGCGCCAGCCAGGGCGCGAACAGCTCGGGGTACGCGGGCGGATCGGCCAGCGCGGCCAGCGCCGGATGGGCGGCGAACCGGCGGACGACGGCGGCCCGCAGCGTGGCGAAATCCGCGGCGTCGGTGCTGTCGGCGCTCATCCGCCGGTCCCAGCGCAGCAGCCGTTCGCGCAGCGCGGCGGCGGCCGGGCCGAGCCCGCTCAGGTCCCGCAGCACCGCCAGCAGCGGGCCGGCCGAGCCCAGGTACGTGTCGGTGTGCACCGTGGCCATCTGGTCGGCCGTCCAGCTCTGCCCGGCGTCGAGCAGTTCGGCGAGCCGGTGCGCCCGGTGCGGTGGGGCGAACTCCACCCCGAGCGGCGCCGCCAACCCGCGCTCGTTGGCCATCACCGCCCGGCCGGTCACCTCGGCGCGGGGCATCGGAGCGTGCCAGCCGCCCCAGGCGTGTGCCGCCTCCCAGGCCGGGACCACCCGCCGGCCGTTGTCCGGATGCCGTACCGGAACGGCGCCGGCGACCCGGTGCAGCAGCCCGCCCGCCGTGTCCGCCGCCAGCACCACGTTGACCGGCTCCACCCAGCGCTCCACCGCCCGGTCCACATCGGACACGGTGCGGGCGCGCAGCAGCGCCGGCAGGACGGCCAAGCCCAGCTCGGCGCGGACCCGGGGCGGATAGCGCAGGCTGATGCCCGTCGGGTCGTCCGGCCCGCCGACGATCAGCGGACCCCGGTCGGTCTCCATCACCTCGACGCGTACCGGGTCGGCCCCGGCCACCTCGATCGTCTCGACGTGGTGGTGGACCTCCCGCCAGCCGTCCGGGCCGAGCGCCTGCACCCGCGTCCCGTGCCGGCGCAGCCGCTCGGCGTACAGGTCCTGATAGTCGGCCATCGCGTTGGTGATCGCCCACGCCACCGTGCCGGTGTGCCCGAAGTGCGCGATGCCCGGCACGCCCGGCACAGCCAGCCCCACCACGTCGTACTCCGGGCAGGCCAACCGGATCTGCTGGTAGACGCCCGGGTCCTCGATGAAGCGGTGCGGGTCGCCGGCGAGCAGCGCGGCGCCCGTGCCGGTGCGCCCGGCGGCGAGCAGCCAGCCGTTGCTGCCGGCGACGGCCGGCCCGTCGGTGGCGAACAGGTCGACGGCGGCCGGGCCGAGCTGGTGTGCGACGTGCTCGCGCCAGAGCTTGCCGGGGAACCCGGCGAACAGGATGTGGTGGCCCAGCCACACCGCGAGTGGCGTCCACGGCTCCCAGCGGCCCGGGGTCAGCCCGGTCGCGGCGAACTCCGGTGTCCGCTCCGCCCCGGCGGCGAGACCGGCGTTGACCCCGTCGACGTACGCGCCCACCCACTCGGCGGTCGCCGCGTCGAGCGCGGCGTGACAGCGGCGGGCGGTGTCGGCGAGCCGGACCTGCCGGGCGAAGCGGTCCCAGCCGAGCGCGTCGACGCCGAGGAACGCGGCGCTGGTGCCCTGGGCCCGGTGCCGTTCCACCTCGAGCTGCCACGCCCGGTCGTACGCGGTCACCCGGCCCTGCGCCGCCGCGAGGGCGAGCGGGTCGTCGGCGCGCAGGTGCGGCACACCCCACCGGTCGCGGAACCGCCCGGCCCGTTCGCTCACGCCAGCTCCGGCACCGTCGAGGTGACCCGGCGGCGGGCGGCGGGGACGACCAGCGGGGTGCCGGTCTCCGGGTCGTCGATCACCCGACAGGGCAGCCCGAACACGTCGCCCACGAGGTCGGCGGTGACCACCGAGGCCGGCTCGCCGGAGGCCACCACCCGTCCGTCGCGCATCGCGATCAGATGGGTGGCGTAGCGGGCCGCGTGGTTCAGGTCGTGCAGCACCGCGACCAGCGTGCGCCCCTGCTCCTCGTGCAGCCGGGCGCAGAGGTCCAGGATCTCGATCTGGTGGGCGATGTCGAGGTACGTGGTCGGCTCGTCGAGCAGCAGCAACGGGGTCTGCTGGGCCAGCGCCATGGCGATCCAGACCCGCTGCCGCTGCCCGCCGGACAGCTCGTCGACGGGCCGGTCGGCGAGGTCGGCGACGCCGGTGGCGCCCATCGACTCCTCGACGATCCGTTCGTCCTCGCGCGACCACTGCCGCAGCAGCCCCTGATGCGGGTAGCGGCCCCGGGCGACCAACTCGGCGACGCTGATGCCGTCCGGCGCGATCGACGACTGCGGCAGCAGACCGAGGGTACGGGCCACCTTCCGGGCCGGCAGGTCGTGGATGTCCCGACCGTCCAGCAGCACCGTGCCGGCACTCGGGCGCAGCATCCGCGACAGGGCGCGCAGCAGCGTCGACTTGCCGCAGGCGTTCGGGCCGATGATCACCGTGAACGACCGGTCGGGCACCGCCACGGTCAGGTCCTCGGCGATGGTGCGCCGGTCGTAGGCGAGAGTCAGCCCGGTGCCACCGAGCCGGGAACTGCCGTGCATGGGTGCTCCTTCGAGGGCGTCGCGGGTGTTCACAGCCGACCCGCCCGGCGTTCGACGGCCAGCAGCCAGACCAGATAGCCGCCGCCGATCACTCCGGTCACCACACCGACCGGAAGCTGGTGCCCGGTGAACGCGCGCTGGGCCAGCAGGTCGGCGCCGACCATCAGGGCCGCCCCGACCGCCATCGACGGCAGCAGGTTCGGGCCGGGCGCCCGGGTGAGCCGCTTCGCCAGGTGTGGCGCGACAAGCGCCAGGAAGGACACCGGGCCGGCGGCGGCCGCAGCGAACGAGACCAGCAGCACCGCCGCGGCGAGCAGCACCAGACGCAACGCGCGCACGGGCACACCGAGGGCGCCGGCCGTGTCGTCACCCAACTCCATCATCCGCAGCGCCGGACCGCAGGCGACGAGCACCAGCGGCGCCACCACGGCGGTGACGGCGAGCAGCGGCCCGGCGTTGGCCCAGCCACGCCCGTCCAGGCTGCCGGTGAGCCAGAGGACCGCGCGGGCGGCGTCCATCAGTGGCGCCCGGGTCAGCAGATAGCCGTTGACCCCGGTGAGGATCGCGGCGACGCCGATGCCGACCAGGATGAGTCGGAAGCCGTGCACGCCGCGTCGCCAGGCGAGCGCGTAGATCAGGAGGCCGGTGCAGAGCCCGCCGACGACCGCCGCGCCCGCCAGGGCCAGGCTGCTGCCACCGAGGACGACCACCACCAGCGCGCCGGTCGACGCGCCCTGGGTGAAGCCGAGCATGTCCGGGCTGCCCAGCGGGTTGCGCACCAGCGACTGGAAGATCGTGCCGGCGAGCGCCAGCGCAGCGCCGACCAGAAGGGCGGTGACCAGCCGGGGCAGCCGCAGCTCGGTCACGATGAACTGCTCCGCCGGGGTGCCGCCGCCGGCCAGGGTGCGCAGCACGTCGGCCGCGCCCATCGGGTAGTCGCCGCTGCCCACGGCCACCAGGCCGAGCCCGGCCGCGAGCAGGGCGGCGCCCGCGCCGACGGCCAGCGCGCGGGGGCGGAACCGCAGGGACAACCCACCGGGGGTACGGATGACTGTCACGCCACCGCTCCGCTTCGCTCCGCGATGGCGCGACGCGCCATGCTGCTGTGCCTGCTGGTTCGCTCGCTACGCTCGCTCACGGGTGCGCCACCCGTGAGCGGGTGACCAGCCAGAGGAACAGCGGGCCGCCGAGCACGGCGGTCACCATGCCGACCTGGAGTTCGCCCGGTCGGCCGAGCACGCGGCCCAGCACGTCGGCGCCGAGCAGCAGCACCGGCGCGAGCACCGCGCAGTACGGCAGGAGCCAGCGCAGGTCGGGCCCGGTCAGGGCGCGGACGAGGTGCGGCACCAGCAGACCGACGAAGACGATCGGGCCGCAGGCCGCCGTCGCCGCGCCGCAGAGCAGGGTGACCGCGACGATCACGGCCGCCCGGATGAGCGCGGGGCGGGCGCCGAGGGCGCGGGCCGCGTCGTCGCCGAGCGCGAGGGCGTTCAGCGGGCGGGCGGCGCCGAGGGCCACCAGCAGGCCGACCAGGATGAACGGCGCCACCTGGCTCACCGTCGCGGCGTCCGCGCTGGCCAGTGAGCCGACCGTCCAGAACCGCAGCCGGTCCAGCGAGGCGGTGTCCAGCATCATGACCGCGCTCACGTACGAGTAGAGGGTGGCGTTCAGCGCCGCGCCGGCCAGCGCGAGGCGGGCCGGGGTGGCACCACGTCCACCGCCGACGGCGTAGACGAGAGCGGTGACCACCGCGGCGCCGGCCAGCGCGAACCAGACGTACCCGCCGATGGCGGTGACGCCCAGGAACGCGGCGGTGGCCACGGCGGCGGACGCGCCCGCGTTGATGCCGAGCAGCCCGGGATCGGCCAGGGGGTTGCGGGTGAGGGCCTGCATCACCGCGCCGGCCACCCCGAGCGCCGCGCCGGCGAGCAGCCCGAGCAGGGTGCGTGGCAGGCGCATCTGGTGCACCACGGCGTACTCGGTGGCGTCGCGGTCCAGCAGCCCGGACCAGACGTCGCCCAGCGGCAGGGACTTGGCGCCGACCGCGATGCTGAGCACCAGGATCACGCCGAGCAGCGCCACGGCGGCGACCAGGCCGGCGGCACGGGCGGCCTGGCGGGAGCGCCGCGCCGGCTGTGGCGCGGGAGGTGGCTCCGCCGACCCGAGCACTATTCGTGTTCGGGTGCGGACGGACGGTGTGGCGTCCAGTGTGGGCTCCGAAGGTGTGGCGACACGGCGAACCGCTGTTGACAATGTCCGAGGTTAGGCTAACCTAAGCCCCGCTGTCCGGTCGACCCCGGCCGTCCCTTGATCGAAAGACGACACCATGCCCGAATCTCTGTCCGCCCGTCGCCTGACCCGTCGCGGCCTGCTCGCCGCCGGTGGCGCCGCCACGCTGGCCACCCTCCTCGCCGGCTGCGGCAAGGACGACACCGCGAAGCCCGCCTCCGACAGCGGAAGCGGCCCCTGGTCGTTCACGGACGACCGCAACAAGAAGGTCGAGGCGGCAGCCCGCCCGGCACGCGTGGTGGCCTTCACCGGGGTGGCGGCGGCGCTGGTCGATTTCGGTCTCGACAAGCAGATCGTCGGCGTGTTCGGCGAAACCAAGCGCGCCGACGGCACGGCCGACCCGCAGGCCGGCGACCTGAGCGTCGAGTCGGTGGAAATCCTCGGCAACGTGTGGGGCGAGTTCAGCCTGGAGAAGTACGCGGCCCTGCGCCCCGAGCTGCTCGTCACCCACATGTACGACCCGGACGCCCTCTGGTACGTGCCGGACGAGAGCAAGGACAAGATCCTGCCGCTCGCGCCCAGCGTCGCGATCACCACCGCCCGGGTGCCGATGACCAAGCCCATCGAGCGGTACGCCGCGCTGGCCGAGTCGCTCGGCGCGGACCTGTCCGCCAAGAAGGTCACCGACGCCAAGGCCCGCTTCGACGCCGCCTCCGAGAGCGTCCGCCAGGCCGTCAAGGACAACCCCGGCATCAAGGTGATGGCCTGCTCCGGCAGCCCCGACCTGTTCTACGTCTCCAACCCCAAGGTGAGCACCGACCTGATGTACTTCGCCGAGCTGGGCGTCGACATCGTGGTCCCCACCAAGCTCGAAGCCGGCGACTACTTCGAGGCACTGAGCTGGGAGAACACCGCCAAGTTCCCCGCCGACCTGATCCTGCTGGACAACCGCAGCACCGCGCTGCAGCCCAAGGACCTGGCCGCCAAGCCCACCTGGGGTCAGCTGCCGGCGGTCAAGGCCAACCAGGTGAGCCCGTGGGACGCGGTGCCCCGCTTCTCGTACGCCGGCTCCGCGCCGCTGCTGGAGAACCTGGCCACCGCCATCAAGAACGCCAAGAAGGTCAGCTGACGCCATGAGGGCGCGCACCGCCGTGGCCGCTCCCGGCGATCGGGTGCCGCGGCTCGGCCCGGCGGTGCGCGACAGCCCCAGCGTCTGAGCGGCGATCCAACCGAGAGACAGCACGGCCCCCGGGCGCGACCGCGACGGGGGAGGGTTCTGGCTGCCCACCGCCGAGAACGTGGAGGACATCGCGTGACCGTGCCGACGCACTCTGTCGAGGCCGACCCGCCGCCGCGGGCACCAGTCACACCGCCACCGGTGCCCGCCGCACCAGCCGCCGCGCGGGCGCAGCTGCTGCACGACGGCTCGGTCGAGCAGTACCGACGGGCCATCGCCGACGGCGTCGACCGGGTGGCCCGACGGGTGGCCACCGTGCAGCAGCCCGGCACCGGCATCGCCCCCGCCGAGCTGGCCCCCCTGGTCGACCGGGTCGACCTGGACCGGCCACTGGGTGACGCCGGCGCGGCCCTGGACGAGCTGGAGGACGTCTACCTGCGCGACGCCGTCTGGTTCCACCACCCCCGCTACCTCGCCCACCTCAACTGCCCGGTGGTCATCCCGGCGCTGCTCGGCGAGGCGGTGCTCAGCGCGGTCAACTCCTCCCTGGACACCTGGGACCAGAGCGCGGGCGCCACCCTCATCGAGCGACGACTGATCGACTGGACCGCCGCGCGGGTCGGCCTCGGCGCGCACGCCGACGGCGTGTTCACCAGCGGTGGCAGTCAGTCCAACTTCCAGGCGCTGCTGCTGGCCCGGGAGGAGGCGTGCGCGGCCGCGACCTCGCCGGCCGCCCGTGCCGAGCTGCTGCCCCGGCTGCGCGTGCTCACGTCCGCCGCCGGCCACTTCAGCGTGCAGAAGTCGGCCAAGCTGCTCGGTCTCGCCCCGGACGCGGTGATCGCGGTGCCCACCGACGCGCGGCGGCGGATCCGACCGACCGCCGTCCGTGACGAGATCGCCCGGTGCCAGCAGACCGGGCAGGTGGTGATGGCGGTCGTCGGCACCGCCGGCACCACCGACTTCGGCTCCATCGACCCCCTCGCCGAGCTGGCCGGGATCTGCGCGGCGGCCGGCGTCTGGCTGCACGTGGACGCCGCGTATGGCTGCGGGCTGCTCGTCTCACCGACGCGCCGGCACCTGCTCGACGGCATCGAGCAGGCCGACTCGGTGACCGTCGACTACCACAAGTCGTTCTTCCAGCCGGTCAGCTCCAGCGCGCTGCTGGTCCGCGACCGGCGGATGCTGCGACACGCCACCTACCACGCCGACTACCTCAACCCGGCGCGGATGGTGGAGCAGCAGATCCCCAACCAGGTCGACAAGAGCCTCCAGACCACCCGCCGCTTCGACGCGCTGAAGCTGTGGCTGACGCTGCGGGTGATGGGCCCGGACGCGCTCGGCGCGCTCTTCGACGAGGTGGTCGACCGGGCCGCCGAGGCCTGGCAACTGGTCAGCGAGGATCCCCGTTTCGAGGTGGTGACCCGCTCCGAGTTGAGCACGGTGGTCTTCCGCTACCTGCCCACCGGGCCGGGCCGCGAGTTCGCCGACGCGGCCAACCTGCACGCCCGGGAGGCGCTGGCCGCGTCCGGCGCCGCGCTGGTCGCCGGGACCCGGGTCGACGGCCGCCACTTCCTGAAGTTCACCCTGCTCAACCCGGCCACCACCGTCGCGGATGTGGGCCACGTGCTCGAACTGATCGCCGGCCACGCCGGCCGGTACGTGCAGGAGCGCACCGCCGCCGACCTGACCTGCCACGTCGGCTGACGCCGTGACCCCGAAACCGCGCCGGGAGGGCCGGACGATGTCCACCCATGATTTCATCGCCATCGGGCTCGGCCCGTACAACCTGGGCCTGGCCTGTCTCACCGCGCCGATCGACGAGCTGGACGGGGTGTTCCTGGAGGCCCGGCCCAGCCTGGCCTGGCATCCGGGCATGCTGCTGGAGTCGGCCCGGTTGCAGACCCCGTTCATCGCCGACCTGGTCAGCCTCGCCGACCCCACGTCGCCGTACTCCTTCCTCAACTACCTCAAGGAGATCGGCCGGCTCTACCCGTTCTACATCCGGGAGAGCTTCTACCCGCTGCGCAGCGAGTACGACGCGTACTGCCGGTGGGCGGCGGCCAAGCTGCCGAACCTGCGCTTCGGCCAGTCGGTGACCACAGTGGAGTACGACCCTGCCGACGAGCGGTACGTCGTGCGGGCCGACACCGGCGCGGGGGAGAGCGTCGAGTACCGCGCCGGGCACCTGGTGCTCGGCACCGGCACCCCACCGCACCTGCCCGCCGCTGTGGACGGGCTGCCCGGCGACGCGGTGCACAACTCGCGCTACCTGGAGCACCGAGACGTGTTGCGCACCAAGCGCAGCATCACGGTGGTGGGCAGCGGGCAGAGCGCCGCCGAGATCTACCACGACCTGCTCGGCGACCTCGACCGGTACGGCTACCAGCTCAACTGGGTCACCCGCTCGCCGCGGTTCTTTCCCCTGGAATACACCAAGCTGACGTTGGAGATGACGTCACCGGACTACGTGGACTACTTCCACGCGCTGCCCGAGCAGACCCGCTACCGGCTGGAGGCCGAGCAGAAGGGCCTGTTCAAGGGCATCAACGCCGACCTGATCAACGACATCTTCGACCTGCTCTACGCGCACAGCGTCGACGGGCCGGTGAACACCCGGCTGCTGACCAACACCGAGCTGGTCAGTGCCGAGCACCACGATGGCGCGTACACGCTGGGGTTGCGGCACGTGGAGCAGGAGCGGGCCTTCACCCTGCGCACCGAGGGGTTGGTGTTGGCCACCGGCTACCACTACCGGGTGCCGGAGTTCCTCGCCCCGGTGCGCGAGAGGATCCGCTGGGACGCGCACGGCCGGTTCGACGTGGCCCGCAACTACAGCATCGACCACACCGGGCGGGGGATCTTCCTGCAGAACGCGGGCACCCACACGCACAGCATCACCTCGCCCGACCTGGGCATGGGCCCATACCGCAACTCCTGGATCATCCGTGAGCTGCTCGGCCGGGAGCACTACCCGGTCGAGAAGAGCATCACCTTCCAGGAGTTCGGCGCACCCGCCGGGGTGTCGTCGTGAGCGTCGCCTTCCAGCGCGCCGACGAGCGGCTCGGCGAGTTCGCGCTGCGTACCCTCGACCCGGCCGCCGACGCCGCGCTGCTGCACACCTGGGTGACCCATCCGAAGGCGGCGTTCTGGCTGATGCAGGACGCCGACGAGGCCGCGGTGGTCGAGGAGTACCGGCGGATCGCCGAGCATCCGCACCACGACGCGTACCTCGGCCTGTGGCGGGGGAGCCCCGCCTTCCTGGCCGAGCGGTACGACCCGGCCCACGTCGAACTGGTCGGCCTCTACGACAACCAGCCCGGCGACGTGGGCATGCACTTCCTCTGCGCGCCGGTCGGCACACCCGTGCACGGCTTCACCCGGGCGGTCATCACCACCGTCATGGCCTGGCTGTTCGCCGATCCGGCGACGCGGCGGGTGGTGGTCGAGCCGGACGTGCGCAACACCGCCGTGCACGCGTTGAACGCCGCCGTCGGCTTCGAGGTCGTCGGCCCGATCGCGAAGCCCGAGAAGGAAGCGCTGCTCAGCGTCTGCACCCGAGCCCAGTTCCAGGCCGCCGTCACCACCGTCGAAGGAGCCCAGGCGTGACCGCCACCGCCGTCCCCACCCCGACGACCACGTCCGACCCGGTCGGGCATCTCACCCCGCAGCGCTGGGCGCGGGCCAACCGGCTGCTGGTCCGCAAGGCGCTCGCGGAGTTCACCCACGAACGGCTGATCACGCCCGCGCCGGTGCCCGGCGAGGACGACCGGCAGTGGTACGAGGTCGGCAGCGACGACGGCACGGTCACCTACCGGTTCGCGGCCCGCCTGCTCGCCCTGGAGCACTGGCAGATCGACGTGGACAGCATCACCCGGCGGCGCGACGGCACCCCGCTGCCGCCGGACGCGGTGGACCTGATCGTCGAGCTGCGCGGCACCCTCGGACTCTCCGCGCGGGTGCTGCCGGTCTATCTGGAGGAGATCACCTCCACGCTGGCCGGCACCGCGTACAAGCTGGCCCAGGCCGGGCCGAGCGCCGCCGAGTTGGCCGGGGCGGACTTCCAGACCATCGAGACGTCGATGACCGAGGGGCATCCCTGCTTCGTGGCCAACAACGGCCGGCTCGGCTTCGGCGTCGACGAATACCACCGGTACGCCCCGGAGACCGCCTCCCCGGTACGGCTGGAGTGGCTGGCCGCGCACCGGGACCACTCGGCGTTCAGCAGTGCCGCCGACCTCGACTACGACACGCTGATCGAGGGGGAGCTGGACCCGGAGACCCGAGCCCGGTTCGCGGCCACGATGGCCGGTCTCGGCCTGGACCTCGCCGACTACCACCTGATCCCGGCGCACCCGTGGCAGTGGTGGAACAAATTGGCGGTCACCTTCGCCGGTGAGCTGGCGCAGCGCCGGCTGGTGCACCTCGGCCCCGGGCCGGACGCGTACCTCGCCCAGCAGTCCATCCGGACCTTCTTCAACGTCACCGAGCCGAGCCGGCACTATGTCAAGACGGCGCTGTCGGTGCTGAACATGGGCTTCATGCGCGGGCTGTCCGCCGCGTACATGGCCGCCACCCCGGCGATCAACGACTGGCTGGCCGACCTCATCGCGAACGACGAGGTGCTGGCCGGCACCGGCCTGACCGTCATCCGGGAACGGGCCGCGGTGGGTTACCGGCACCGACAGTACGAGGCGGCCACCGAGCGCACCTCCCCGTACCGCAAGATGTTGGCCGCCCTGTGGCGGGAGAGCCCGGTGCCCGGCCTCGCGCCGGGGCGGCGACTGTCCACGATGGCCGCGCTGCTGCACGTCGACAGTGACGGCGGCTCGCTGGCGGCGGAGCTGATCGCCCGGTCGCCGCTGGCGCCCGAGGTGTGGCTGCGTCGCTACCTGGACGCCTACCTGACCCCGCTGCTGCACAGCTTCTACGCCCACGACCTGGCCTTCATGCCGCACGGCGAGAACGTCATCCTGGTCCTCGACGAGCAGTCCACCGTCGAACGGGTGATCTTCAAGGACATCGCCGAGGAGATCGCGGTGATGAGCGCCGACGTCGAGTTGCCGGAGGCGGTGGAGCGGATTCGGATCGAGGTGCCCGACGACACGAAGCTGCTGACCATCTTCACCGACGTGGTCGACTGCTTCCTGCGCCACCTGAACGCGGTGCTGGTCGAGGCCGGCGTGCTCGCCGAGGACGACTTCTGGCGTACGGTCGCGGCCTGCGCGTCCGACTACTTCGACCGGGTACCGCACCTGGCCGAGCGGATCCGCCACTACGACCTGTTCGCACCGGAGTTCACGCTGTCCTGCCTCAACCGGCTGCAACTGCGCGACAACCAGCAGATGATCGATCTGGCCGACCCGTCGGCCGCGCTCCAGTTCGTCGGCACCCTGACCAACCCGCTGGCCGCCCACGCTCCACGCCGCTGACGCCGCCTGGGCCGCCGGTGTTATCGATAACACCGGCGGCACCAGCGCATCAGGACCGGTAACAGCGCTGATCAACGGCTGCACGGCAGTCATCATCTTGAATAGAAGTGGCCCTCCGCCGTAACATGCCGGACACGGATGTGAGCGTTAACGCTCACATCTGACCGTCCTGTCGAGCCCCGTCCCGCCCGGCTGTGCTCCGTCGCCTGTTGCGCTCACCGTGGAGGTCCCATGTCACCCCTGCCCATCAGTCGTCGCCGCGTGCTGCAGGCCGCCGGCGCCACCGCCGTCGTCTCCGCCACCGGCGGCACCCTCCTCGCCGCCGGCCCCGCCGCCGCTGCCGTGGTCCCTCCGGCGCGGTCGGACCTCGGCGTCGGGGCGTACCCCTTCGACCTGGGTCAGGTGCGACTGACCGCCGGTCGTTGGCTGGACAACCAGAACCGGACCCTCAACTACCTGCGCTTCGTCGACGTCGACCGGCTGCTCTACAACTTCCGGGCCAACCACCGGCTGTCCACCAACGGCGCCGCGGCCAACGGAGGCTGGGACGCCCCGTCGTTCCCGTTCCGCACCCACATGCAGGGGCACTTCCTGACCGCCTGGGCCCATGGCTACGCCGTGCTGGGCGACACCACCTGCCGGGACAAGGCGAACTACATGGTGGCCGAGCTGGCGAAGTGCCAGGCGAACAACGCCTCTGCCGGGTTTGGCACGGGATACCTCTCTGGTTTCCCGGAGTCCGACTTCACCGCGCTCGAGGCGCGGACGTTGTCCAACGGCAACGTGCCCTACTACTGCATCCACAAGACCCTCGCCGGGTTGCTCGACGTGTGGCGCTACACCGGCAACACGCAGGCCCGCTCGGTGCTGCTGGCGCTGGCGGGCTGGGTCGACACCCGGACGAGTCGACTGAGCGCCAGCCAGATGCAGTCGATGCTGGGCACCGAGTTCGGTGGCATGAACGAGGTGCTGACCGACATCTGCCAGCAGACCGGCGACGCGCGGTGGCTCACCACCGCCCAGCGGTTCGACCACGCCGCCGTGTTCAACCCGCTGGCCTCCAACCAGGACCAACTCAACGGCCTGCACGCCAACACGCAGGTGCCCAAGTGGGTGGGCGCGGCCCGGGAGTTCAAGGCCACCGGAACCACCCGCTACCGCGACATCGCCGCCAACGCCTGGAACATCACCGTCGGCGCGCACACCTACGTGATCGGCGGCAACAGCCAGGCAGAGCACTTTCGGGCGCCGAACGCGATCGCCGGGTACCTCAGCAACGACACCTGCGAGCAGTGCAACACCTACAACATGCTCAAGCTGACCCGGGAGCTGTGGCTGCTTGACCCGAACCGGACGGACTACTTCGACTTCTACGAGCGCGCCCTGATCAACCACCTGATCGGCGGTCAGAACCCGGCCGACAGCCACGGCCACATCACCTACTTCACTCCACTGCGGCCGGGCGGGCGCCGGGGCGTGGGCCCAGCGTGGGGCGGCGGCACCTGGAGCACCGACTACAACTCGTTCTGGTGTTGCCAGGGCACCGGCCTGGAGATCAACACGAAGCTGATGGACTCCATCTACTTCCACAACGGCACGACGCTGACGGTGAACCTGTTCGTGCCGTCGGTGCTGACCTGGTCGCAGCGCGGTGTCACGGTCACCCAGACCACCAGCTACCCGGTGGGTGACACCACCACCCTCACCCTGTCGGGCACGATGAGCGGCTCGTGGAGCATCCGGGTCCGCATCCCGGCGTGGACCAGCGGCGCGACCATCAGCGTCAACGGTGTGGCGCAGTCGGTCACCAGCACGCCCGGCAGCTACGCGACGGTCACCCGGGCCTGGGCCGCGGGCGACACCATCACCGTACGACTGCCGATGCGGGTGATCATGCGAGCCGCCAACGACAACGCGTCGGTCGCCGCCGTCACCTACGGGCCGAGCGTGCTCTGCGGCAACTACGGCAACACCACGCTGAACGCGCTGCCGTCACTCGCTGTCTCGTCCATCGCCCGGACCAGCACCAGCTCGCTCGCGTTCACCGCCACCGCGAACGGGGCGACCGTCAACCTCGGGCCGTTCCAGGACGCCCACGGCTACAACTACACCGTCTACTGGAACACCGCCGGCAGCGGCGGCGGTGGCAGTCACCGGCTGGTCAACGTCGGCACCGGCCTCGTGCTCGGCATCCAGAACATGTCCACCGCCGACGGTGGGCTCGCCGTGCAGTGGGGTGACACCGGCACCGCCGACCACAACTGGGTCATGGTGACCGACGGCAACGCCGTGCGGTTCCGCAACGTCAACAGCGGCAAGGTCCTCGGGGTGGAGAACATGTCCACCGCCGACAATGCCCGGGTCCTGCAGTGGGCCGACAACGGCACCGCCGACCACCGGTGGATCCTGGTGGACAACGGGGATGGCACCTACCGGATCCGCAACGTCAACAGCGGCAAGCTGCTGGGCATCCTGAACGGGTCGACGGCGTGGGGAGCGCAGGCCGTGCAGGACTCGGACAATGGCAGCGCGGACAACCGCTGGCGGCTCGTGCCCAACGCCTGAGCGCAGGGTTCGGCCTGGCTCAGTCGGCCGTGCCGACCCGCTCGAACGCGCGGGCCAGCTGAGCCAGGTCGAGGCCCTCGAAGTGTCGCAGGAACCGCCGGCGGATGGCGGCCAGGTGGCTCGGCCACGACTCCTGCAGGCGGGCCAGACCCGCGTCGGTGAGGATGGCGTTCCAGCCGCGGGCGTCCTCCTCGCACCGTTCCCGCTTGACCAGGCCCTGGGTCTCCAGCCGGGCCACCGTGCGGGTCATGCCGCTGAGTGAGAGGTGGCAGGCCGAGGCGAGCTCGTGCATGCGCATCCGCCGCTCCGGCGCCTCGGAGAGGTGCATGAGGGCTGTGTACTCGGTCAGCGGCAGTTGGCGGTCGCCGGCCATGTCGGCGTCGATCGTGCGGGGCAGTACGTACATCACCTTGACCACGGCGCGGACCAGGGCCTCCTCGTCGGGGCCGAGGGGACGTGGACGGGCGGGGCTGTCGGACATCTCTTCAGCATAGTTGCTTGATTGAGCAAGTGCTCACGCTCCGTGTGACGACGGTCATGGGTGCTGTTGTTGCTTGACCAAGCAAGTAATGGCTACGGTTCTCGACGGCACGTAGACCACGAACCTTTCGGAAAGGCGCCAACACCATGACCAGGATCGGGATCATCCTCGGAAGCACCCGCCCCGGGCGTAACGGTGAGGCCGTGGCCCGCTGGGTCCTCGACGTCGCCCGGCAGCGCTCCGACGCGGAGTTCGAGCTGATCGACCTGCTCGACTACAAGCTGCCGCACCTCGACGAGGCGTACCCGCCGGCGATGGGGCAGTACACCCAGCCGCACACCCTGCGGTGGGCCGAGACGATCGCGTCGTTCGACGGGTTCGTGATGGTCACCCCCGAGTACAACCACTCCACCTCCGGGGCCCTGAAGAACGCCATCGACTTCCTCTACGCCGAGTGGAACAACAAGGCTGTCGGCTTCGTCAGCTACGGCTCGGTGGGTGGGGCGCGGGCCGTCGAGCACCTGCGCCTGGTCGCCGGTGAGCTTCAGATGGCCGACGTACGCTCGCAGGTCGCGCTCTCGCTCTACACCGACTTCGAGAACTTCAGCGTCTTCACGCCCAACCAGCACCAGCAGGACGCGCTCGGCGTGACCCTCGACCAGGTCGTGGCCTGGAGCACGGCGCTCGCACCGCTGCGCCAGAGCTGACCCCGTCCCCACCGGAGGGTTCACGCTCGAGGCGGCACCGGTAGTGGGGTTGAGACGCTTTGGAGCTGATGTCGTAAACGGTTCACGCGGCGCCCGCAGCCGATTCGTCTACGACATCAGCTCCAAAGGCGGCAGTGCTACCAGGCCCGGGGGAGCCGCCCGGCGGCCGTCCGCCATCCGCGCCGGGCACGCCGGGGGTCCGCCACCGACGATCGACCACCTGACCCAGGCGTCTCCCCGATGTCGCGGTATCCGGTGCGCCTGGACACCCCGACATCGCCGAAATGGAGTCGATCAAGGGCCAGGCCGGTCAGAGCTCCTGGTACATGACGTGCAGGCCGACCCGGCCGAGGGTGGGGTGGCGGAACGCGCCCGGCACGGTGCCGACCACGTCGAAGCCCTCCCGCCGGTACAGCTCCACCGCCGACCGGTTGCTCTCGACCACGGCGTTGAACTGCATGCCGGCGTACCCCTGGTGGCGGGCCCAGGTCAGGGCGTCGCGGCACAGCGCGGTGCCGACGCCCCGGCCCCGGGCGTCGGCGGCGACCATGAAGCTCGCGGTGGACACGTGCGCGCCCGGCCCGGGCCGGTTGGTGCCCATCTTCGCGGTGCCGAGCACCCGCGTGCCGTCCACCGCCACGACGGTCCGCCCGGGTGGGGCCTCCGCCCACATGCCGTACGCCGCGTCCGGGGTCATCGCCGGGTCGTAGGGGAAGGTTTCCTGTGCCCCGATCACCTCCTGGATGATCGGCCACACCTGCGACCAGTCCTGCTCGACGAACTCGCGAATCACCACCGGCGCAGGCTATGCAGACGTTCCGGAGCGGACAACGGGTTTCCGGTGCGAAGCGTCGATCGTGACGAGACGTCAGGCCCGGCCGAGCGCCACGATCTCCTCGTCGAGCAGGGCCGACAGCCGGGCGTGCCGCCCGGGGTGGCTCCGCTCGGTCATGCCTCGGCTGGGCATCTCCACCGTCATGAGCAGGTACAGGTGCAGCCGGTAGAGGCCCAGCCGCCGCCGGGCGGAGCCGTCCAACAGCAGTGGCGTGCCGGCCGCGCTGCGATAGCCGCGCAGCAGAGGATGCTCCGGCTCGTCCTCGATACGGCGGAAGAGCAGCGGCGAGACCAGGTCCAGCAGCGGATCGCCGTACAGGAAACGCTCCCCGTCCACCAGACCGCACAGCCGCAGTTGGCCCTCCGCGTCGGGCGCGGCCAGCACGTTGCCGTCCCAGCAGTCGAAGTGCAGCAGCGCCGGCCGGCGAACCTCGTCCAGCACGTCGGCGTTCCGTCCCACCAGCGCGTGTAGCTGTTCCGGGGTGACCGGCAGCGTGACGTCCCAGTCGGCGGCGTCGGCCAAGAGCGCGTCGAGCATCGCGGTGAACGCCGCCCGCCAGGTCGCCCCGCTGGCCCGACCGCCGTCGTAGCCGAACCGGTCGCCGGTGATCTCGTGCAGCGCGGCGAGGGCAGTCCCCAGGTCGTACCGCGCCGGGCCGTCGTCCACCGGGACACCGCCCGCGGCCAGGTCCGGCAGCGACCGGCCGGGCAGCAGCCCGGTGACCAGCCACTCGCCGTACGCCGGGTCGGTGCCGTGGTGCAGGACCGGGGGTACGGGAACGTGCGGCACCCGCTCGGCGACCAGCCGGAAGTAGCGCGCCTCGGCCGCGCACAGCCCTCGCTCGTAGCGCAGCAGGCGCGTTCCGGCCGGCGGGAACACCTTCAGCACCACCCGGCGGTCGTCGTCGAGCAGAACCCACCAGACCGTCGCGTACCCGCCGCCGGTCAGCGGGCCGGTGTCGCGTACCCGGGTCGACGACCCGAACGACGCGCGGACCAGGTACGTCACGTCGTCCGTCGTGAGGGGACGCTGCGTCGGGCTGGTCACGAGGCGGTGTCGGCCCGGCGGGCATCGGGCGGCGAACCGGCGGTGTCCCACCCGGGATGCGGTGCGGGGCCGGTGGTGCCCCGGCGGACCAGTTCGGCGGGGAGCACCTCGACCCGTGGCGCCGGCCCCTGCGCGCCGAGCACCAGGGACATCGCCCGGACTCCCATGTCGACCAGCGGCAGCCGCACGGTGGTCAGCGCCGGAGTCACGTCCCGGGCGATCGGCATGTCGTCGAAGCCCACCACGGAGATCTGCTGCGGCACGGCCAGCGAGCGGGACCGCAGGGTGGCGAGCGCGCCGATGGCCATCGAGTCGTTGAGCGCCACGATCGCGGTCAGGTCCGGGTCGGCGTCGAGCAGCCGGGCGGTGGCCTCGGCGCCGCCGTCGCGGTCGAACTCGGCGTACCGGATGCGTCGTTCGGGCAGCTCGCGGCCCTGCTCGCCGAGTGCCTGCCGGAGCCCCGCGAGCCGGTCGGTGGTGGTGGTGAGGATGCGCGGGCCGGCGACCACGCCGATCGCCCGGTGCCCCAGCTCGCACAGCTCCCGGCCGGCGAGGTGGCCGCCGGTCCGGTTGTCGGGCATCACCGCGTCGCCGGAGTGCTCGTGCCGGCCGATCACCGCGACCCGCCCGCCGGTCGCCTCGTACGCGGCGAGCTTCTCGTTGAGCTGCCGGGTGAAGGCGTCGTCGTGGTAGCCGGAGCCGGCCAGGATCAGCGCCGCCACCTGGTGGCCGCGCAGCAGCTCCACGTACTCCAGCTCGCGGTCCGGGTCGCGGTAGCTGTTGCAGATCATCAGCAGCCGGCCCTGGTCGGTGGCGACCCGTTGCAGCCCACGGGTGATCTCGGCGAAGTACGGGTCGGAGACGTCGTGCACGATCACGCCGACCGCGCTGCGGTGCGAACGGGCCAGCAGTTGGGCGTGCGCGTTCGGCACGTACTGCAACTCGGCGACGGCGGCGAGCACCCGTTCGCGTAGCTCGTCGGTGACCGGCTTGCTGCTGCCGTTGATCACGCGGGAGGCGGTGGCGGGTGAGACGCCCGCGCGCCGTGCCACGTCGGACAGGGTCGCCATGGCCGCCCCCTCGGTCTGTCGCCGGCGTTCCGCCGTGCCGGTCAGCGTCACGGTACCGCAGTGAAAGCCCTTTCCCGTCGGGAGGCCCCGGGGGTGTGACGTGGATCGAGGAAAGGCCTTGCCTGCCGTCGGAGGCCCGCCTACGCTCGCGGGAAAGCGTTTGCCTGATACGCCATCCGGCCCGCTCCACGGCTGCCGTGTCGGGCTCAGAGGAGGTTCCGCGTGACCATGACCCGCAGGTCGATCGGCATCATCGTCAACGGTGTGACCGGCAGGATGGGCTATCGCCAGCACCTCGTCCGGTCGCTGCTGGCGATCCGTGAAGCCGGCGGCGTGACCATGGCCGACGGCACGACCATCTGGCCGGAGCCCGTCCTGGTCGGCCGCAACGAGACCAAGCTCCGGGAGCTCGCCGAGCGGCACGGCCTGACCGACTGGACCACCGACCTGACCTCCGCGCTGGCCCGCGACGACGTCGAGATCTACTTCGACGCGCAGGTCACCCAGCAGCGGGAGAAGGCGATCCGGCAGGCCATCGAGGCCGGCAAGCACATCTACACGGAGAAGCCCCTCGCGGAGGACACCGCCGCCGCGCTCGACCTCGCCCGGGCCGCCGACGCGGCCGGGGTCCGCACCGGCGTCGTCCAGGACAAGCTCTTCCTGCCCGGCCTGCGCAAACTCAAGCGGCTCGTCGACGGCGGCTTCTTCGGCCGGATCCTCTCGGTGCGCGGCGAGTTCGGCTACTGGGTCTTCGAGGGTGACTGGCAGCCGGCGCAGCGTCCGTCGTGGAACTACCGGGCCGAGGACGGCGGCGGCATCGTCGTCGACATGTTCCCGCACTGGCACTACGTGCTGGAGGAGCTGTTCGGGCGGGTGAACGCCGTCTCCTGCGTCACCGCCACCCACGTGCCGGAGCGGGTCGACGAGGGTGGCCGCGCCTACCCGGCCACCGCCGACGACGCCGCGTACGCCGTCTTCGAACTGGACGGCGGTGTGATCGCGCAGCTCAACTCGTCCTGGAGTGTGCGGGTCTACCGCGACGAGCTGGTGGAGTTCCAGGTCGACGGCACCGAGGGCAGCGCGGTGGCGGGGCTGCGTAACTGCCGGGTGCAGCACCGGGCGGTGACGCCGAAGCCGGTGTGGAACCCGGACCTGCCGGTCACCGAGGACTTCCGGGCACAGTGGGCCGAGGTGCCCGACAACGAGGAGTTCGACAACGGGTTCAAGGTGCAGTGGGAGGCGTTCCTGCGGCACGTCGTGGCCGGCGAGCCGTTCCGCTGGGACTTCCTCGCCGGGGCACGCGGTGTGCAGCTCGCGGAGTTGGGGCTGCGCGCGGCCCGCGAGGGCGTCCGCGTCGAGGTGCCGGAGCTGCACTCATGAGCGCTGCCGACGTGGTGTTGCCCGGCGGGCGGCGGCACCGGCTGGCCGGGGGGAGCGGCTTCGCCCGTCCGGCCGCGCCGGCCACCAGCCGGATCGCGTACGCCGCCGCGCACGTGGTCGCCGACCCGGGCGCGGAGAACGTGCCCGGTGCCCCGGCCGGGGTCGACTGGGACACCACCCTCGCGTTCCGGCGGCACCTGTGGTCGTACGGGCTGGGGGTCGCCGAGGCGATGGACACGGCCCAGCGCGGGATGGGGCTGGACTACCCGGCGACCCGGGAGCTGATCCGGCGCAGCGCCGCCGAGGCCCGCGCGGTGGGTGGACGGATCGTCGCCGGGGTCGGCACCGACCAGCTGCCGGCCGGCCCGGCCACCCTCGCCCAGGTCACCGCCGCGTACACCGAGCAGCTCGACGACGTCCGCGCGGCCGGCGCCCGCCCGGTGCTGATGTGCAGCCGGCACCTGGCCGCCGCCGCCCGCAGCCCCGAGGACTACCTGCGGGTGTACGACGAGCTGCTGACCGCCGCCGACGAACCGGTGGTGCTGCACTGGCTGGGCCCGATGTTCGACCCGGCGCTGACCGGCTACTGGGGTGCGTCCGACCTGGACCTGGCCGCCGACACGGTGGTCGAGCTGATCAAGGCGCACCAGTCGAAGGTGGACGGCATCAAGGTGTCGCTGCTGGACGCGGGCCGGGAGGTCGCGCTGCGCCGCCGGCTGCCGGCGGGGGTACGCCTCTACACCGGCGACGACTTCCACTATCCGGAGCTGATCCGGGGTGACGAGGTGGGCCACTCCGACGCGCTGCTCGGGGTGTTCGCGGCCATCGCACCGGCCGCCGCCGCCGCGCTGGCGGCCCTCGACCGGGGGGACACCGCGGCGTACGACGAGATCTTCGCGCCGACCGTGCCGCTGGCCCGGCACCTGTTCGCGGCCCCGACCTGGCACTACAAGACGGGGATCGTGTTCCTGGCCTGGCTGGCCGGGCATCAGGACCACTTCACGATGGTCGGCGGCGCGCAGTCCGGGCGGTCCCCGGCGCACCTGGCCACCCTGCTCGTCCTGGCCGACGCGGCCGGGCTGCTGCCCGACGCCGACCTGGCCGCCGCCCGCGCGCGGGCGCTGTTCACCGTCGCGGGGGTGGCCCAGTGAGTCTGCGACGGTTTTCGTTCAACCAGGCGACCGCCCAGCGCTGGCCGCTGCCCGACGTGGTGGCCGGCTGCGTGGCCGCCGGCGTACCGGGGATCGGGTTGTGGCGCGAGCCCGTCGCGGAGTACGGGCTGGCCCGCTCGGCGAAGCTGGTCCGCGACGCCGGCCTCACCGTCACCTCGCTATGCCGGGGTGGCTTCTTCGCCGCCGACGACTGGCGTTCGGAGAACCTGCGGGCCATCGAGGAGGCCGCCACGCTGGGCGCGCCCGAGTTGGTGCTCGTCTCCGGCGGGCTGCCGGCGGGCGGTCGGGACATCGACGGCGCCCGGCGTCGGGTCGGCGACGCGATCGGTGAGCTGGCTCCGCACGCGGCGGCGGCCGGCGTACGGCTGGCGATCGAGCCGCTGCACCCGATGTTCGCCGCCGACCGTTGCGTCATCGCCACCCTCGGTCAGGCGCTGGACATCGCCGAGCGGTTCGACCCGGCGGTGGTCGGCGTGGTCGTGGACGCGTACCACGTGTGGTGGGACGACACGGTGTACGCGCAGATCGCGCGTGCCGGCGCGCGGATCGCCGCGTTCCAGGTCTGCGACTGGGTGACGCCGCTGCCGGAGGGGGTGCTGCTCGGGCGGGCGCTGCCCGGTGACGGGTGCATCGAGCTGCGCCGGCTGCGGGAGGCGGTCGACGCGGCCGGTTACGCCGGCCCGATCGAGGTGGAGGTTTTCTCCGCCGAGATCTGGGAGCGTCCCGGCGTGGAGGTGCTGGACGCGGCGATCACCGGCTACCTGCGCCACGTCGTCTGAGGCGCTCGACCGCCGCCGCGCCAGCGCCCTCGGGCGCGGTGATCGGGGCGGACTGGAGAGCCCAGCGCCCTGCCCGAATTGCCGTTTTTGGTCATGTCGGTCGCGGGCAGGTGTGAAACTGGCCCGGTGCCACCGCCGACGGTGCCTCAGCGCCCGCAGGCCCGACCCGGTAAGTGGGAGAGATGTCCGACGTCACCGAAATCCGCCCCTTCCGACTCGACGCGCCGGAAGAGACGCTCGCCGATCTGCGTCGCCGGATCGAGGCGACCCGTTGGCCCACCCGCGAGCTGGTCACCGACCGTTCGCAGGGCGTGCAACTGGCGACGATCCAGGAGTTGGCCCGGTACTGGAGGACCGACTACGACTGGCGACCGGTCGAGGCGACGCTCAACGCGCTACCGCAGTACACGACCTACCTCGACGGCGTCGAGATCCACTTCATCCACGTGCGGTCACCGCACGAGAACGCCCTGCCGTTGATCATGACGCACGGCTGGCCGGGCTCGGTCGTCGAGCTGCTCGGGGTCATCGGCCCGCTCACCGACCCGACCGCGCACGGCGGCAGCGCCGAGGACGCCTTCCACCTGGTGCTGCCGTCCCTGCCCGGCTACGGCTTCTCGGGTGAGCCGACCGAGCTCGGCTGGAACTCCGCCCGCATCGCCGGAGCGTGGGCGGAGCTGATGAAGCGTCTCGGCTACTCGCGCTACGTCGCCCAGGGAGGCGACGTGGGCGCCTCCATCACCGACGCGATGGGTCGCCAGGGACCCGAAGGACTGCTCGGCATCCACCTCAACCTGCTCGCCGGCGCGATCGGCATCAAGGACAAGCTGCCGGCGACCTCCCCGCAGGAACGCGCGGCGCTCGACGCGCTCAACCTGTTCATGCAGGACGGCTTCGGCTATTTCCTGGAGCAGTCCACGCGTCCGCAGACGATCGGCTACACCCTGCTGGACTCACCCGTCGGGCTGGCCTCCTGGATGCTCGACCACGACACGGACAGCTACTACAAGATGTCCCGGGTGTTTGTCGACGGCGAGCCGGCGGCCGGGTTCACCCGGGACTCCATTCTCGACAACATCACGCTCTACTGGCTGACCGGCACCGGCGCGTCAGCCGCCCGGTGGTACTGGGAGAACGGACGCGCGCTGGCCTCCGGCCAGACCCCTCCGCCGGTCTCGGTTCCGGTGGGCTTCACGACGTTCCCCGGCGAGATCTGGGCGGCCCCGCGTGGCTGGGCCGAGGCGGTCTACCCCGGCCTGGCGTACTTCAATGAGGTCGACCGCGGCGGCCACTTCGCGGCCTGGGAGCAACCCGACTTGTTCGCGAGCGAGGTGCGTGCCGCGTTCCGGCCGCTGCGGACGTCCTGAACGCGCTGACCGCCGTCAGGCCAGCGGCATCCGCGCCGACCGGCCGCCCTCACCTGCGGCCGTGAGGATCGCCGTAGCCGCCGCCACCCCGGGTTCTGAGGCGCCCTAACGGCAGAGGGTTGATGCCTGGCTGGGTCGGGTCCTGGCAAAGCCGTGGATCGCGAAGGTCCGGCTCGACCTGGTCGCACGCACGGTGATCTTGCAGGTACCGGCGTTCCGTAACACCGCGCAAACCCCTGTTTAACCATGGCTGCCTTAGGTATGGGAGCGCTAACAACGCGGAAGTTGTGCAGAATGATCTTCGCTCCACAGGGGAGCACGCGAAAGGAGTCTCGTGGCTAACAGCACGAGCAGAGCCAGGCTGCGAAGATTGGCGATACCGACGCTGGTCGTCGCCATGATCACCGGCACAACCGGTGTCGCGGCATCGGCAGCCCCCGGAGAACAGCCGGCCAACAGCGGCCCGGGCTACTTCTCCGCCGGGTCCGACCGGAAGGTCACCCTGACCGGCGGCGCCGACCGTCGCCCCGACGGCAGCCGCGCGGTCAGCCCGAGGTCCGCAGTGGATTCGACCGGAGCCGGCCTGTACGTCGTCGAACTGGCCGAGGACCCGCTGACCCGGTACGCCGGGGGAGTGTCCGGGTTGACGCGGACCCGTCCGGAGCCGGGCACCCGACTGGACGTGACGTCGATGCCGGCGCAGGCGTACCGCCGACACCTCGACGCGCAGCGGACCGCCGTCGCCGGCGCGGCCGGCGTCGAGATCAAGACGGCCTACACCGCGGCCTTCAACGGATTCTCGGCACGGCTGACCGCCCAGCAGGCCACCGCGTTGCGGGCGGACAAGCGCGTCCGTGCCGTCACCGCGGCGCAGGCGCTCGGCACCCGGACGACGTCGCCCGGTCCGACCGCTGCCACCCCCACCGGGGCTGCGGGGGTCGCGCCGCCGCCGACCACGGGTGCGGACCGCCCCGAGCCGGGTAAGCCCGGCAAGCCGGGTAAGCCTGGAAAGCCGGCCAAGCCGGGTCCCGACACGGGTGCGGGCATGGTGATCGGTGTCCTGGACACCGGCATCTGGCCGGAGAGCGCGTCGTTCGCCAAGAAGATGCCCCCGCCGGCGGGTTGGCACGGCACCTGCCAGACCGGTGTCGCCTTCGTGGCCGAGCACTGCAACGGCAAGATCGTCGGCGCCCGGTACTTCGCCGACTCGTGGCTCGCCTACGGCGGCTCGGTACCCGAGGGTGAAATGCTGTCCCCCCGCGACATGGTCGGGCACGGCACCCACACCGCCTCCACCGCGGCGGGTCTGCCACTGCCGAACGTCACGATCGACGGCCGCCGCTTCGGTCCCGTCTCCGGGGTTGCCCCGGACGCCCAGATCGCCGTCTACAAGGTGCTCTGGGGCGGCACCGGCTACGACGCCGACATCATCGCCGGCATCGACGCCGCGGTCGCCGACGGGGTGAACGTCCTCAACTTCTCGATCGGCAGCGAACTCGGTGACTGGGAGGCCAACACCCCCATCGGCATCGCGTTCCTCAACGCCTCGCTGGCCGGGGTCTTCGTGGCCGCGTCGGCGGGCAACACCGGCATCGTGAGCGGGGCGATCAGCAACGCGGCGCCGTGGGTGACCACTGTCGGCGCGGCGGTGACGAAGCTCGACGAGGCGACGCTCAAGCTGGGCGACGGCACGACGCTCGTCGGCGGTTCGCTGGACGCTATGCCCGACGGCGCCTCCCGCCCGCTCGTCTTCGGCGAGCAGGCCGGGTCGTTGGAGCGGTGGGCCGCGTACTGCGAACCGGGGAGCCTCGACCCTGCCAAGATCAAGGGCAAGGTGGTCGCCTGCGCGCTGTCCGACCTGTTCGGATCGGTCGCCGAGATCAAGGCCAAGGGCGGCGTGGGGATGGTGGTGTTCGACCCGGCCGGCAACTACCGGATCAACTCCATCTTCAACTTCCCGGTGGTCTACCTGCCGACCAAGAAGCAGGCCGGCACGTTGTTCACCTATCTGATGCGCCACCCCACCGACGCGACGGTCTCTCTGCGCAGCGGCGGTGACGGCTCCAGCGTCCCGGGCATTCCCAGCGTCGCGGACTTCTCCTCGACCGGCCCGGACAAGGTGACGCTCGGCGTCTTCAAGCCGGACCTGGTCGCGCCGGGGTCGAACATCATCGCCGCGGTCTCGCCGGCGGGCAACTTCGGGCGGGACTACGACGCGTACTCCGGCACCTCGATGGCCTCGCCGTACGTGGCGGGAGCGGCGGCGATCCTGCGCGCCATCCACCCGGACTGGTCACCCGGTGCGGTCGCCTCGGCGTTGCGGACCACCGCCACCGACACCGTCGGCACCAGCAACCCCCTGGACCAGGGCAGTGGGTTCATCAACCTGGCCAAGGCCACCGACCCCGGCCTGGTCATCCAGCCGACGGCGGCGGAACTGGTCACGTTCAGTGAGACCGCCCAGCCCGACGGCAAGGAACTCAACCTGCCGGCCATCTCGTTGCGCGAGTACGACGGCACCCGCCCGGTGACGCTCACCCGCACCCTGACCAACGTGGGCAAGGCGCGGGAGACCTACCGTTCGTCGGTGTCCGGCCTGGACGACATGAAGGTCAGCGTGACGCCGGCATCGGTGACGCTGGAGCCGGGCAAGTCCGCCACGGTGACCATCACCGTGCGCCGGGGCAACGCGCCCTGGGACCGGTACGTGACCGGGTCGATCACCTGGCGCGGCAAGGCCCACAGTGCCCGCATCCCGGTCGCCGCCCGACCGTGGGGCATCAGCCCCCGGCCCTACGCCGACGACGGTGAGGAGTACGGCCGGATGGTCAACGGCGCGTTCGGCGCCCTCCAGCCGGGCTTCACGGGGCCACTCGCCGGCCGCAGCACCGGCTACACGCCGATGGTGCGGACGGCGTACTCGATGCCGGCCGGCGTCGACGGCGGGGTGTTCGACCCGAACGCCACCGGCGTGAAGAAGGTCGACTTCACCGTGCCGGCGAACACCGCCGGCATCGTCGTCGAGGTCAACACCGACAACCCGAACGCGAACCTGGATCTCTACCTGTACAAGGGTGACACCCTGATCCACCGCAGTGACAGATCCTGGACCAGCGCGGAGCAGGCGTACAAGTTCCTGCCCGAGCCGGGGCGCTACACCGCGTACGTGTTCGCCCAGGTGCCCGGTGGCCCGGTCGTCAACTTCGAACTGGGCCACGCCATCATCGGTCGTAACGCCACGTACTCGGCCGCCACGCTGACCGTCCCTCGCACGGCGGAGCGCGGCATGTCGACCAACTTCACTCTGAAGCCGAACACGCCGCTGCCGGAGGGCGACGTCTGGGGCTACACCGAGTGGAGCACGAACGGCACGGTCATCCCCGGAAACCTCGTCTACACGCGGCGAGACGCCTGGGAGTAACAGGTACCGACCGGTGGGGTGGTGCGTCCCGGACGCACCACCCCACCGGAGTGTCATCTCGTCAGCCCAGCGGCTGTGCCGACCGGCCGCCGTCGGTGGCCACGCCCGCACCCTTGGGCACGGTGATCGGTGCGGTGACGATGCGGCTGGGCAGCACCGGCGCGTCGCGGCCCGTGCCCCGCCGGCCGCCGCCACCGGAGGTCGTCTGCTCGTGGTAGTCCTGCTCGACGTTGACCGACCAGACGTCGTGCGTACTGCCGGTGGCGATGTTCTCCACCGTGAGCATCGCGGTGAGCATCGAGTGGTCCTGGTTGTTGTAGCGGTGCATGCCGTTGCGCCCCACCGGGTGCACGTTCGGCACCGCCTCGGCCAGCCACGCCCGGATCACGTCCACGTTGTGCTGGTAGCGCTCGTCGTACACCGGGTAGGCCTTCGGCATCCGCACGACGTGGCCGGCCTCGACCACGCCGGGCCGGACCAACCCCAACCGCTCCAGCTCCGCGGTGGCCAACGCCACGAGGTCGGCGTCCGGGGTACGCCACATCTCGTCGTCCTCGAAGACGAAGTACTCCAGGCCCAGGCAGGTGCGGCCGTCCTTGACCAGGTACGGCGACCAGGAGCCGAAGTTCTGGATCCGACCCACCCGCACCGCCGGGTCGTGCACGTAGATCCAGTTGTCCGGGAACGAGAACTCCGCCGGCACCACCAGGGCGACCGTCAGGAAGTCGCGGTAGCGCAGGTCGGCGGCACAGGCCAGCACCTCCGGCGGCGCGGGCGGACGCAGCGCGGCCACCAGCTCCGAGATCGGCATCGACGAGATCACGTCGTCGGCCGGTTCGGTGCGCTGCCCGCCCGCGCCGTTGACCGTCACGCTGATCGCCCGCCGCCGCTGCGGGTCGCGGTGCACGGCGGTCACCCAGGTGCCGGTCGAGAGGTGCCCGCCGCGCTGGCGGACCTGCTCGGCGCAGCGTTCCCACATCATTCCCGGCCCGAACTTCGGGTACTGGAACTCCTCGATCAGGCTTGTCACGTCGGTGCGCCGCCGCCGGGGCAGCAGCGCGTTGCGGATCGCCGTGGCCAGCGACAGGTTCTTGATCCGCTGCGCGGCCCAGTCGGCCTGCAACCGGTCCGCCGGCATCCCCCAGACCTTCTCGGTGTACGTCTTGAAGAAGATCGAATACAGCCGCCAGCCGAACCGGGCCGACACCCAGCCCTCGAAGTGGGACTGGTCGCGGGGTGGGCGCAGCCGCGCCCGGGCGTACGAGCCGAGGCAGCGGACGGCCTCCGGCAGCCCCAGGTTGCGCAACGCGTTGGTGGCGCTGAGCGGGTAGTTGAACAGGGCGCCCCGGTAGAAGATCCGGCTCATCCGCGGCCGGGTCAGGAAGTCCTCGTCCGGCAGGATCTCGTGCCAGAACGCCTCCACCCGGGGCACCTTCGTGAAGAACCGGTGCCCGCCGATGTCGAACCGCCACCCGTCGCGCTCCACGGTCCGGCTGATCCCGCCGACCACCTCGTCGGCCTCGAAGACCCGGACGGACCGGCCGTGCCGGAGCAGCTCGTACGCCGCCGTGAGCCCCGCCGGCCCCGCACCGATGACCACCGTGCCGTGCTGCTCGCTCATGCCGCCGTACTCCCTGGTCACTGCCGTGGTTGAGGCGCGGCGCGTACCCGTTCCGCGGCAGATGTCACCTTCGCGACCCCGGTGGTCCTGAGTTTTCACTCCGGGATTTCGCTCCGGGGTTTTCGCTCCGGCGGGGCGTGATGGGGCGTACAACGGGAGGGGCGAACCCCCGCGCGGCGGGTGGGCCGGTCGGACCGGGGGAGCGGGGCGGATGCACCGGTGGCGAGGCGGCCGGCGGCGCGCGGCGGCGCTGGCCGCGCTGGTGGCCCACGTCGGCGTGCGCGTGGCCCGCCGGGTGCCGGCGCCCTGGCCGTACGTGATCGGGCTGTTCGTCGGCGCGAAGGTGCTGCTGACCCTCCTCGGGCTGCTGGTCCTGCACGCCTGGGACGGCATCCCCGGAGCGCCGCCACCGGACGAGACGTTGATGTGGGCGCAGCAGCGGGAAGTCTCCGGGCACCGGTGGATCTCCTTCTGGTTCGCCTGGGACGCGCTGCTCTACCTGCGGCTGAGCGAGCTGCCGCTGACCGGACGACCGTGGAACGACTTCGGCTTTCCGCTGCTGTATCCGTTCCTGGCCCGACCGGTCGGCGCGCTGCTCGGCGGCGACAACGCCCTGGCCCTGCTGCTGATCAGCAACGTCGCGTTCCTGCTGGCCCTCTGGTACGGCTACCGGCTGGCCGAGGTGCTGCTCGGCGACGCGGACGCGGCTCGCCGGTTCACCCGGTACCTGGTGCTGCTGCCGACCGCGTTCCTCTTCCAGGCGGCGCTGACCGAGTCGCTCTTCGTCTGCCTCGCGTTGGCCGCGTTCTACTACGCCGAGCGGCGGCGGTGGCTGCTGGTCGGAGTGCTCGGCTACTTCCTGGCGATGAGTCGGTCGGTCGGCCTGCTCGTCGCGCTGCCGCTGGCCCTGGTGCTGCTGCGCCAACACGACTGGCGGCTCGGCCCCCGCGCGCTGCTCGGGTACCTGCGGATCGGATGGCCGTTACTGCTGCTGCCGGCCGGCTGGTTCACCTTCATGGCGTTCTGCCGGTGGCGCGGCGGGGACTGGTTCGCCTACCAGCACGCCCAGCGGGTCGGCTGGGGCATCGAGGTGCAAAACCCCGTGCCGGTGCTGCTGGGCGGGTTGGCCGGAGAGCCGCGCGACGCCGCCCGGGTCGCCTTCGCCGTGGCCGTGCTGGCCGTCCTGGCCGCCGGGTTCCGCCGCCGGGAGGTGGCGTACGTGGTCTACGGCGTCCTCATGGTGCTGGTGCCGTTGTCGATGGGGCCGCCGGTCTACAAGAGCCTGCTGCGCTACCTGCTCGCGGTGTTCCCGGTCGCCCTGGTGCTGGCCCGCTGGGCACGTCGGGCCACCGTCGATGTGTGGTTGACCGCAGTGCTCGCCGTGGTGCAGGGCGCGCTGTTCGCGCTCTGGCTCAGCTACTGGACCCACATGATCATCTGATCCCGGGCCGCTCCGCCCGCCGATGCTGAGCGCGAGGCCGGCGCCGCCCCGGCGTCGGGCCTGTGCGAGCCTGCTACCGACGTTCGTAGCGCACCCCGACTGGAGGCCCGGTGTTCGCCCTGCCGCTGACCGACGAGGTCGAACTGCGCCCGCTCGACCCGTGGCGGGCCGAGGAGTTCCTCGCCAACCTGGACCGCTCCCGCGAGCACATCCAGCCCTGGGTGTCGCCGTCCTTCGTCGCCACCGACCTGCCGTCGGCCCGTGCGGTGTTGCAGCGGTACGCCGACCGTTGGGCCAGTGACAACGGCGGCATCTGGGGGCTGTGGTGGCGGGGCACACTCGTCGGCGGGGTCATGTTCGTGTCGTTCGACGTGACCCGGGGCGTCTGCGAGGTCGGCTGCTGGGTGGAGCCGGAGGCGCAGGGGAGGGGCATGGTCGCGCCGGCCGTCCGCCGGATCGTCGACTGGGCAATCCGCGAGCGCGGCATCCAACGGGTGGAATGGCGTACCAACGCCGACAACACCCGCAGCAAGGCGCTTGCCCGCCGGCTCGGTCTGCGCCTCGACGGCACCCTGCGCCAGGTCAGCCCAGGCCCGCACGGCCGGATCGACCTCGAGGTCTGGTCGGTGCTGGCCGACGAGTGGCTGACCGAGTCGAACGAATCACGGCCCACTGTCCACTGACGACGGCGGATTAGTGTCGTACCCGGGCGGCACCATGCATCCATGGCCGTCCCCGCGCTCACCCCGCATCCCGACCCGCCGCGTTCCGTGCCGCTGCGTGAGGCGCGCACCCGGTTCAGCCAGCTCGTCGCGCTGGCCGAGCTGACCGACGCGGTCACCGTCGTCACCCGCGACGGCGATCCCCGCCCGGTCGCCGCGATCGTCCCCGCCGCAGCCGCCCGCAGCGGCGCGCAGGCCCGCGCCGACGCCGACCGGCTCGCCGCGGTCACCGCCGGTTGGGCCCGCCGCCTCGACGAACAGCACCGCCGCAGCACCCAGCGGCACGCCGCCGAGCTGGGTGCGGTCCGTGCGGCGCTGGCCGAGGTGTGGGCCGAGCTGGATCGCCGGGTCACGCCGGGCAGCGATCCGGCACTGGCCCGACTGCGCGCCGCGCACGCCGACCTGCTCGCCGGCTGACCCGACGCCGAATCGGCCGTGCTCGCGGGCGGCCTGTGCCGGGTCCGTGCCGGGGGCTCGTGTCCGTGCGGCCTGTGCCGCGCCTGGTGACCGTGTCCGTGCCGGTGGTGTCGGTTGTCAGCCGGTGGCCGGGTACGCGTTTGTCTCGGCCGCCTTGACCGCCACCCAGACCGGCTGGCCGGGGATCAACCGCAGTTGGGCGGCGGCGGCGGGCGTGACGTCCGCGGCCACCCCGATCGGCCCGTCGACCTGCACCCGCACGTTGTCACCGTGGCGCTGGACGCCGGCCACCGTGCCCGCCCAGGTGTTGCGCGGGCTGCCCTCCGGGCGGGTCGGGTGCAGGGCCACCGCTGCCGGGCGGAACGCCACGAAGGCCTCGCCGTCCAGCCGATCGGCGACGGCGAGGGTCAGCTCCGGCGCGACCCGTACCCCGTGCCCCTCGGCCCGACCCCGGTAGAGGTTCAGCCCGACCAACCGGGCCACGTAGTCGGTGCGCGGGCGGGCGGTGACGCTCGGCCCGTCCCCCTCCTGCACCACCCGGCCACCCTCCACGATGACCAGGCGGTCGGCCAGCGCCAACGCGTCCAGCGGATCGTGGGTGACCAGCACCGTGGCGCCCGGGTGCGCGGACAGATGCCGGTGCAGCTCCGCGCGGGTGTCCAGCCGGGTGCGGGCGTCCAGGGCGGCGAGGGGCTCGTCCAGCAGCAGCAGCGACGGTGCCAGGGCCAGTGCGCGGGCCAGCGCCACCCGCTGCGCCTGACCGCCGGAGAGCTGCCGGGGCCGGCAGTGCTCCTGCCCGGTCAGGCCCACCCGGCCGAGCCAGTCGCGGGCCGTGGCGCGGGCGGTCCGCCGGTCGACGCCGTGCCGGCGCGGCCCGAACGCCACGTTGTCGAGCGCGCTGAGGTGTGGAAAGAGCAGGTAGTCCTGGAAGACCACGCCGACCGACCGGCGCTCGGTGGGCACCCAGCCGCGCGTCGACGGGCGGTCCAGCTCGGTGCCGTCGAGGGTGACGTGCCCGTCGGTGAGTGGGTGCAGGCCGGCCAGCGCGCGCAGCGCGGTGGTCTTGCCGGCGCCGTTCGGGCCGAGCAGCGCGACGACCTCGCCGGGCGCGACCCGCAGCGGCACGTCGAGGCGGAAGGCACCCCGGTCGACGACGAGCCGGGCGTCGAGCAGTGGGCCGCTCATGCGCTGGTCATCCAACGGTCCCGCAGCGCGGCCAGGATCCCCACCGACACGATGAGCAGCACCAGACTGAGGACGATCGCGGACTCCAGGTCGGTCTCCAACGCCAGATAGACGGCGAGCGGCATGGTCTGCGTCCGGCCGGGATAGTTGCCGGCGAAGGTGATGGTGGCACCGAACTCGCCGAGCGCCCGCGCCCAGCACAGCACCGCGCCCGCCGCCAGACCCGGTGCCACCAGCGGCAGCGTGACGTGGGTGAAGGTGGTCCATCGGCTGGCGCCCAGCGTCGCGGCGGCCTCCTCGTAGCGGTGGTCGGCGGCGCGCAGCGCACCCTCCACGGCGATGACCAGGAACGGCATGGCGACGAACGACTCGGCCAGCACGACACCGGCCGTGGTGAACGGCAGGGTGATGCCGAACGTGGCGTCGAGCCAGCCCCCGAGCAGCCCGCGCCGCCCGAAGACCAGCAGCAGCGCCACGCCACCGACCACCGGTGGCAGCACCAGCGGCACGGTGACCAGCGCGCGGACCAGCCGGCGGCCGGGGAACTCGACCCGGGCCAGCAGCCAGGCCAACGGCACCCCGAGCAGCAGGCAGAGCACCGTGGCGAGGGTGGCGGTCTGCACCGACAGCCGCAACGCGGTCAGCGCGCCCGGCTCGGTGAGCCGCTGCGGCAGGGTCGTCCACGGTGCCCGGATCACCAGCCCGGCCAGCGGCAGGACGAGGAACAGCAGGCCCAGCCCGGCTGGGATCAGCAGCGCCGCCGGAACCCGCCCCCTGCGGCGCGGCACGGCGACGGTGTGGACCCGGCTCACGGAGCCTGGAACCCCGCCTCGGCGAGGACCGCCTGCGCCGGCGCCGAACGGACGTACGCGACGAAGGCCCGCGCGCCGGCCGGGTTCGGCGCGTCCTTCAGCGCGACGATCGGGTAGTCGTTGACCGCCCGCGCCGACTCGGGGAACTCCACGCCGGTCACGTCCGCGCTCGCCGCCCGCGCGTCTGTGCGGTAGACCAGGGCCGCGTCGACCTCACCGAGCTTTACCTTGGCCAGAGCGCCCTTGACGTCCTGCTCCAGGGTGACCGGCGTCAGTTTCACCCCGGAGGCGTCCAGGGCGGTGCGGGCCGCCGCGCCGCACGGCACCTGGTCGGCGCAGATCGCCACCTTCACGCCCGGTCGGGTCAGGTCGGCCAGCCCGGTCACCGCCTTCGGGTTGCCGACGGGCACCGCGATCACCAGTTGGTTGCGGGCGAAGGTCACCGGTGTGCCGTCGGCGTTGCCGGCCTCGGTCACCGTCGTCATGTTCTTCGGGGCGGCCGAGGCGAAGACGTCCGCCGGTGCGCCCTGGTTGACCTGGTTGGCCAGGGCGGAGCTGCCGGCGAAGTTGAGGGTCACGGTGCTGCCCGGATTGGCGGCCTCGAAATCCTTGCCGATCCGGGTGAACGATTCGGTCAGCGAGGCGGCGGCGAACACCGTGACCCGGCCGCCTCCGGTGCCGCCCGACGCCGGGTCGTCGCCTCCGCCGCAACCGGCCGCCGCCAGCCCGGCCACCGCCACCAGGACGGCCACCGCCGCGCGCATCGTCCGTACGCTCATCCGCCCGACCGTCCCCTGGCCGGCGTGGATGCGGCCCGCTCCACCACCACCGTGGTCGACTTGATCACCGCGACGGCCACCGAGCCGACCCGCAGGCCAAGCTCGTCGACGGCCTCCCGGCTCATCAGCGACACGATCCGGAACGGGCCGGCCTGGATGTCGACCTGGGCCATCACCGTGTCCTTGCGGACGTCGACGACGATGCCGCGCAGCCGGTTGCGGGCCGAGGAGAGCTCGGCCCCCGCGTCCGGATCGGCGGCCTGGGCGCGGGCGAAGGCGGCGAGGTCGACGCCGTCGATGACCCGGTGGCCGTGCTCGTCGCGCCCGGCGGGCAGCCGACCCGCGTCCACCCATCGGCGGATCGTGTCGGCGCTGACGCCGAGCAGGCCAGCCGCCTCGCCGATCCGGAACATCGTCACAGGCTCACCCTAGCGCCCGCATCTGCAAGTACAAAAGAACCTCAGGGCCGGCATCCGCAGGAGAATTCAGGCATCAGAGCCAGCAATTGCGCCGCAGAGCAGTCGCCTCCCGCCGCTTGCGTCAACACGCCCGGCGCCCCCGCATGATCGTGCTCGATCCTGGATGTAGTGGTGTCGGTGCGTTGGTGAGGCCACTACTTCCTGGTTCGTGCACGATCTTGGCGCGGGGCGCGGGGCGCGGGGCGCGGGGCGCGGGGCGCGGGGCGCGGGGCGCGGGGCGCGGGGCGCGGGGCGCGGGGCGCGGGGCGGTCAGGGGCGGTCAGGGGCGGCGGGGGTGGCCTTTGAGGTGCCGGCCCAGTTCGCGGGCGATCTCGCGGTTGGCGTCCCGCTCGGCCAGCGTCTGCCGCTTGTCGTAGGAGCGCTTGCCCTTGGCCAGGGCCAGCTCGACCTTGGCGTAGCCGTTCTCGAAGTACATCGACAGCGGGACCATGGTCACCCCACCCTCGCGTACCTTGTCCAGGATCCGGTCGATCTCCGCGCGGTGCAGCAGCAGCTTGCGGTTGCGGCGGGGGGCGTGGTTGGTCCACGTGCCGTAGGCGTACTCGGCGATGTGCAGGCCGTACAGCACGATCTCGCCGTCGCGCTCGTGCGCGAACGCGTCCACCAGCGAGGCCCGCCCCTCGCGCAGCGATTTCACCTCGGTGCCGACCAGCACGATGCCCGCCTCGTACGTGCGGAGCACGGTGTACTCGTGCCGGGCCTTCTTGTTGGAGGCGATCAGTCGGCGTTGCGGCTGCTGGGACCTGCTCACGCGGTGACGATATCCGGGCGCCGGGTCAGTCGGTGCGCCGCCGTCCGGCTCGCAGCCGGTCGGCCAGGTCCCGCACGGCCACCGCGAACGCCTCCTGCGACTCGCAGGGCAGGTGCGCGAGGATCGGCGGCGGCACGCTGTCGCTGGGCGGCGGCACCACCCCCTGCGGGTCCTTCAATCGGCGGTCGACCGTCGCCGACGGGCCGGTCAACGACTCGGTGTCGCCCGGGCGGTGCGCGGCGAAGATCCAGCCGCCGATCGGGTCGGTGTCCCGCCACAGGTTCAGCCAGCGCCAGCCGACCCGCTGGCCGATCTCGTGCAGCGCCGCGTCGTCGACGTACGCGGGGAACAGCGGCGAGTACAGCCGTTTCAGCGGGGACCCGTAGGTCAGCAGGGCGACCCGGTCGGTGACCCGGTGCGGCAGTTGCAGCACCGTGGCGGCGAGCAGGACCGAGCCGTGACTGTGCCCGGCCAGCAGCACCCCGTTGCCCTGGTCCACGAGGTAGGTGATCCGTTTGGTCAGCTCCGGCACGGCCCGCTCGGCATAGCAGGGCGGCGCGAAGGGATGCGCTGCCCGGGGCCAGAAGGTCCCCAGGTCCCACAGCACGCCCACGTACCGGCGGAACGGCGCCGTGCGGTAGGCGAAGATGCCGCCGAGGACCAGCCCGAGAATGATGGCGGCGATCAGGTAGCTGCCCAGCCCGATCATGAAGTTGATCAGGTCGGCGGGCACCCCGATGAAGTGTTGCAGCTCGTCGCCGGGGAAGAGCTGGATCAGGCCCAGCACGCTGGTCGCCAGGCCCAGCGCGGCCAGACAGGCGTAGACCACGGTCAGCGGCTCCAGCCGTTCGGTGAACCGGGCTCGGGCCACCGCCTGCTCGACCTGCCGCAGCCGCTGCGCCGCCGCTGGCGGCGCGTCGGGGAAGTCGGCCGCAACGATGGCGGCCGCCGCGCGCCGCCGCTTGCGCCGGGTCAGCACGGTGATCACCCCGGCGACCAGCAACGCGGTCATCACCGCCAGGAAAAACCCGAAGATCGCCCATTTGTACGCTAGCGGCGGGCTGGTTTCCAGGGTATCGGCGGTTTCCCCCTCACGGTCCAGCAGGTCCGACACCCGGTAGACCAGCTCCGCCGAGAACGCCACGGCGAGCCCGGCGGCGATCGTCATGAAGACCGGCGCGCCCAGTGCGCGCAGCGCCCCGCTTCGCCGCCCTCCGCCCCGCCGCGCGATGACCACCACGGCGAGGATGGCCACCAGTACGGTCTGGCTGACGAACAGCCAGGCCATGGTCGCGCCGTACCCGGGCAGTGAGCCGCCCTGCGGCCACGGTGCCGGACTTCTGATGACGTGCACGATCACCAGGATCGTCAGGCCGCAGGTGACAGTGCGCAGTGCGCGGGTGAACCCGTCCACCGGGTGTTCGCGACCGAGCTGGTCGATGATCCGTACGGAGGTGAGCAGCGCCAGGCAGGTGACCAGCACCGCCCCGCAGGCCACCAGCAGCGCCACCATCACCGGTGAGGAGTGCTGGCTGGCCCGGGCGACCAGCAGGCTGCCGTCCAGGGTGGCGAACGCGCCCGCCACGTGCACCGAGCGCAGCCGGCCGACCAGCGGCGCGGCGTCCCACTGGCCGACGCCGCTCAACCGGTGCGCCGAGGTCTCCTCCACCGGGGTCCGGAAGGCGTCGAACGTCTGGCCCTGGCGTGAGCCCAGCCACCAGACGATTCCGATGGCGGCGACCGGCACCACCGACAGCACCGCCAGGCGCAGCCCGGGCGAGCGCCCGCCGAGCCAGGACAGCCAGCTCCGCCCGGCCATGCAGGACGGGGTGCCCATGCAGCGCCAGGCGACCAGGTCCAGTGCCACACCGACGATGGACAGGACGTAGAGCATCGTGAGGGTCAGCGCGAGCACCCGGCACAGCGCGAGGACGACGTGCTTCGAGGCGGGGTTTCCCGGGCGCATCCACAGCGCCACGTTGCAGAGCATGAAGGGCAGCAGGAACACCAGCGACAGCGTCCGCACGGCCGTGCCGGACGGCAGGTCACTCCAGCGGTACGCCTCCATCGTCACCCCGCCGGGTCCGGTGGCGCCCGGATAGCCGGCGCGGGGACGGTAGAAGCCGCCGTTGCGGTCCCCGGCGACCTGTTCCAGGTGTGGCCGGTTCAGCACCTGGTCGGCGCCCGCTCGGGAGACGCCGTGCACACGAAGCTCCACGACCTGGCCCGACGTCGTCGGTTCGGTCGGCGACGCGTCCGCCATTGGCCCCCCGAGGTGTGCACGGCAGTCGGGCGGGTCGGCATGTGCGTCCGCCCGCGCGGCACACCGGCTTACCCATCCCGAGCCTGGTCAACCGTGGCTCCGAGGGCTGGGCGCTGGTGCGGTCGACCCCCGGCAGGTGGTTTCATGGGCGCCATGGCGAACCCGGTGATCCTGACCGTCGACGACGACCCGGTGGTCTCCCGGGCGGTGGCTCGGGACATCCGCCGCCGCTACGGCGACCGCTACCGGGTGTTGCGCGCCGTGTCGGGTCCGGAGGCGCTGGACGCGCTGCGGGAGGTCAAGCTGCGCGGTGAGCAGGTGGCGCTGCTGCTGGCCGACCACCGGATGCCGGAGATGACCGGTGTCGAGTTCCTCGAAGCGGCGATGGACATCTTCCCGGCCGCCCGCCGGGTGCTGCTCACCGCGTACGCGGACACCGACGCCGCGATCGAGGCGATCAACGTGGTCGACCTGGACCACTACCTGCTCAAGCCCTGGCATCCGCCGGAGGAGAAGCTGTACCCGGTGGTGGACGGCCTGCTGGAGGCGTGGTCGGTCACCCCGGACGCGGCGTCCACCGAGATCCGGGTCGTCGGGCACCGCTGGTCGTCGCCGTCGTTCAAGGTCCGCGACTTCCTGGCCCGCAACCTGGTGCCGTACCGCTGGTTGCTGGCGGACGACCCGGAGGGCGCCCGGCTGCTCGACGCGGCGGGAGCCACCGAGGCGGACGTACCGCTGGTGGTGACCGCCGAGGGTAAGGCGCTGATCTCCCCGACCCAGGCCGAGTTGGCGGCGTTGGCCGGGTTGACCGTGGTGCCGGCGTCCGACTTCTACGACCTCGTGGTGATCGGCGCCGGCCCGGCCGGTCTGGGCTCGGCGGTCTACGGCGCGTCGGAGGGGCTGCGCACCGTGCTGGTCGAGCGGCGGGCGACCGGCGGGCAGGCCGGGCAGAGCAGCCGGATCGAGAACTACCTGGGCTTCCCGGACGGCGTATCCGGCGCGCAGTTGACCGACCGCGCCCGGCGACAGGCGGTGAAGTTCGGCGCCGAGCTGCTCAGCTCCCGGGAGGTGGTCGGCCTGAGCGAGGCCGGTTCCGCCCGGCTGCTGCGGTTCGGCGACGGCACCGAGATCGCCGCGCACACCGTCGTGCTGGCCACCGGCGTCTCCTACCGGGTGCTCGACGCCCCCGGGCTGGCCGACTTCACCGGCCGGGGCGTGTTCTACGGCGCCGCCGCCACCGAGGCGCCCAGCTGCGTCGACCAGGACGTCTACATCGTCGGCGGGGCCAACTCGGCCGGCCAGGCCGCGGTGCACTTCTCCCGGTACGCCGCCCGCGTGCACCTGTTGATCCGTGGCGCGGACCTGACCGCGTCGATGTCGCGCTACCTCATCGATCAGCTGGAACGGATGGACCGGATCACCGTGCACCCGCACACGGCGGTCGTCGGCGGCACCGGGCAGGGCCACCTGCAACAGCTCACCCTCTGCGATACCCGCACCGGGCAGAGCCGCTCGGTCGACACGTCCTGGCTGTTCATCTTCATTGGCGCGGAGCCCCGGACGGACTGGTTGGACGGGGTGTTGGTCCGCGACGGGCGCGGGTTCATCGTCACCGGCCCGGACCTGCTCACCGACGGCCGTAGGCCGGCCGGCTGGTCGTTGTCGCGCGACCCGTACCACCTGGAGACCAGCGTGCCGGGGGTGTTCGCCGCCGGTGACGTGCGCGCCGAGTCGGTCAAGCGGGTCGCCTCGGCCGTCGGCGAGGGGGCGATGGCCGTGTCGCTCGTGCACCGTTACCTGGAGGCCCAGTGACCACCGAGTCTGAACGGCTGACACCCGCGCAGCTGCGCACCCTGTTCCTGTTCGAGGCCCTCGACGACGGGCAGCTCGACTGGCTGGCCGAGCATGGCCGGGTCGAGCGGCACGCCGGCGGCACCCTCGTCTACGCCGAGGGTGAGCCCGCGACCTGCTTCTTCGTCCTGGTGCGCGGCGCGGTGGCGTTGAGCCGGCAGGTGCGCGGCGACGACGTGGAGGTGAGCCGCACCGAGCAGCGCGGCGTGTATGGCGGGGCCACGCAGGCGTACCTGGGCGACCAGGTCGACCAGGTCTACCGCAACAGCCTGCGGGCGGTGGTGGACGCGGAGTTCTTCGTGTTGCCGGCGGAGGACTTCGCGTACGCCCTGCGGTCCTGGTTCCCGATGCCCATGCACCTGCTGGAGGGGTTGTTCTTCGGCATGCGGGACTCGCAGACCATCGTCGGTGAGCGGGAGCGGCTGCTGGCGCTCGGCTCGCTCTCGGCGGGGCTGACCCACGAGCTGAACAACCCGGCGGCGGCGGCGGTGCGGGCCACCTCGGTGTTGCGCGACCGGGTCGCCGGGATGCGGCACAAGCTCGCCATGATCGCCGACGGCCGGCTCGACGGGCGTGCGCTGCACGGGCTCGTCGCGTTGCAGGAGGAGGCGGTGGCCCGGGTCGCCACCGCGCCGAAGCTGACCCCGATGGCCACCGCCGACGCCGAGGACACCCTCTCCGACTGGCTGGAGGAGCACGGGGTCGGTGGCGCCTGGGACCTGGCGCCCATCCTGGTCGGCGGCGGGCTCGACGTGCCCTGGCTGGCGCAGGTGAAGGCGGCGGTCGGCCCGGCCGATCTGGAGGCCGCGGTGCGCTGGCTCACCTACACCGTCGACACCGAGTTGCTGATGCGCGAGATCGATGACGCGGTGAGTCGGATCTCCGGCCTGGTGGGCGCCGCCAAGCAGTACTCCCAGCTGGACCGCGCGCCGCACCGGGTGGTGGACGTACACGACCTGCTCGACGCCACGCTGGTGATGTTCAAGGGGAAGATCCCCGCCGAGGTCAAGCTGGTCCGCGAGTACGACCGCGACCTCCCTCCGGTCCCGGCGTACCCGGCCGAGCTGAACCAGGTGTGGACCAACCTGATCGACAACGCGCTGGGCGCGATGGGGGACAAGGGCGTGCTGACCGTCCGCACCGGGCGCGTCGGTGACCTGCTGGCCGTGGAGGTCACCGACACCGGCCCCGGCATCCCACCGGAGGTGCGCCCGCGCATCTTTGAGCCGTTCTTCACCACCAAGCCCGTCGGCGCGGGTACCGGGTTGGGGCTGGACATCTCGTACCGGATCGTGGTGCACAAGCACCACGGCGACATCCGGGTGGAGACGGAGCCCGGTCGGACGACGTTCCGGGTGCTGCTGCCGGTCAACGAGGACGCGTCGCCGGGTTCCTGACACACGCGTACGACGCGCCGACTACCTGGAGACATCGAACGGTGGCTGGCAGTAGTCTCGGGCGGCGTTCGTGCCCACGCCCCCCGAGGAGTGTCCGTGGAGTCGATGGCCCGTCAGCGCACGGCTGGCCCGGACGACGACCCGCCGGTCGACCCGCCATCCGGCGGCACCATGCTGCCGGAGCTGGAGGACCGCGACTGGTTGCACCACGCGCAGGAGTTCGCGCACACCAGCTTCTGGGCGGTGGCCCGCCGACTGCCCCGGCTGGTTCGGGAGGCGGTGGGGCTGGCCTGGGCCACCAACCGTCGCGACACGGTCGTCTCCATCGGCCTCAACATCGCCGCCGGGGTGATGACCACGTTCGGCCTGCTCGCCACCACCAGCGTGCTGCGGGAGCTGTTCGCCGCCGGCCCCACCCCGGACCGGGTCCGCTCGGCCCTGCCGGCGCTGATCGTGGCCGCGGCGGCGGTGTCTGCCCGGGGCGGCCTGACGATCGCGGCCGGTTGGGCGCAGGCCCGGCTGATCCCGCAGATCAACTACCAGGTGGAGTTGCGGCTGTTCGAGGCCACCACGGCGGTGGACCTGGCCGCGTTCGACGACGCCGGCTTCGCCGAGGAGATGGACCGCGCACGGGACCGGGGGATGGCCGAGGCGGCGTTCATCGTCGACCACACCGTCAACCTGGTCACCGGCGTGGTCGGGATGCTCGCCACCGCCGTCGCGGTGACCGTCATCCAGCCGCTGCTGCTGCCCTGCCTGCTGCTCGCGGCGGTGCCGCAGGCGATCACGGCGGTGCGGATGGCCCGCCGGGAGTACCTGGCGATGTTGGCCCGGATCACCCGTCGACGGCGGATGTGGATGTTGGCCCATCTGATGGCCAACCGGCGCACCGCCGCCGAGGTGCGCGCGTACCAGATGCGCGATTTTCTGCTCGCCGAGTACCGCGGGGTGATGACCGTGGAGACCCGGGCGCAGTTGCACCTGGTCCGTTCGCAGACCGGCACGCGGGTGGTCGGCGCCACCGTCGCGGGCCTGGCCACCTTCGGGGTGTACGCGGTGCTGGGCGGCCTGCTGCTCAACGGGATGGTGGCCCTCGCCGCCGCGGCGACCGCCCTGCTGGCCCTCCAGTCGGCGCGGACCAGCCTGGGTGTCGCGGTTGTCGCCACCAACTCGCTCTACGAGGACGCCCTCTACTACCAGGATTACCGGGACTTCCTGGCCCGCGCCCACGCCCGGGTGCCAATCGGCGGCGACCGGGTGACCGACGGCGTCGACGCCATCGAGTTGGACGAGGTGAGCCTGACCTACCCGGACACCGACGCCCCGGCGGTGGACCGGGTCAGCCTGACCGTCCGCCGGGGTGAGGTGATCGCGCTGGTCGGTGAGAACGGCTCCGGCAAGACCACGCTGGCCAAGCTGATCGCGGGGCTCTATCGACCGACCGGCGGGGTGATCCGCTGGGACGGCGTCGACGCCGCCGAGCTGGACCCGCGTACCCTCGGCGCCCAGGTGGCCGTGATGACCCAGGAGTGGTGGAAGTTCCCGTTCACCGCCGGGCAGAACATCCGCGTCGGCCGGCACGACCGCCCGCCGGACCGACCCGGCCCGAGCGTGCAGGAGGCCGCCGCGTCGGCGGCGGCACACGAGATGATCGTCGGCCTGCCGCACGGCTACGACACCCTGCTGGACCGGGAGTTCAAGGACGGCCAGGAACTGTCCGGCGGGCAGTGGCAGCGGCTGGTCGCCGCCCGCGGCCTCTACCGCGACGCCGCCCTGCTCATCTGTGACGAGCCGTCAGCGGCCTTGGACGCCCGCGCCGAACACGCCCTGTTCCAGCACCTGCGCCGCCGACCCGACCGGGCGGTCGTGCTGATCACCCACCGGCTGGCCAACGTCCGACACGCCGACCGGATCTTCGTGATGGAGCGTGGTCGCCTCGTCCAGCACGGCAACCACGACGAGTTGATGGCGGCCGGTGGCCTCTACCGCGAGTTGTTCGCCCTTCAGGCCAGCGGCTACCTGACCGGCACCGACGACGCCCTGCCCCGCTGACACCCGGCCGTGTGACTGTGGCCGCCCGTGTGCGGTCAGGCGGAGCGGGCGGGGGTGAGGAAGTCGGCGAGGACGCGGGTGTGGGTGGAGAACGCCAACTCGACCGGGTCGGTGAGGATCAGCCACTCCGTCGCCTCTTCGGTCGGCGCGGACGGCGGAAGGTCCTCGGCGGCCCGTTCGGGCAGTACCCCGAAGATCATCATCGTGCCGCCCGCCGTGGCGCTGTGCACCGCGAAGAGCCGGGCGTCCTCGGCCGCCGCGATCAGCCCGGTCTCCTCCCGCAGCTCCCGGACCAGCGCGTCGGACCACCCCTCGCCGTACTCGATGAAGCCGCCGGGCAGCGCGAGCAGCCCGCGGGCCGGCTCGATGTCCCGGCGGACCACCACCACGCCCAGGCCCTCGGCGGTGCGGACCGGCAGCACCGCGACCGCGACGGGCAGGGGGTTGCGCCAGACGCTCTCACCGCAGACCGCGCAGACCCGCGGCCACCCGGCGTCCGCCGGGTAGGCGGCGCCGCAGTAGGAGCAGTGCGAGTACGGCGTACCGGTCATGCCGCAGCACGTTACCCGGGCCACCCCTTGCGCTGCCGGTCACGATGCTCGCGCGGCCGTCACCGCACTTGCCTGCGGCTGGTCGAGGCGCCGCTCGCGCTTCGGCGGGGATCAGGCTGCCGGGGTGCCGGTGTAGAAGGCGGTGGTGCGCTCGGCGGCGGCCTTCGCCTCGTCGGCGTCGGTGCCGGCGGCGATGCTCGCCTCACCCCACAGTTGGCTGCTCAACTCCATGGCCCGACGCCCCTCGTCGGAGGCGCTCCACTCGGCGCTCTGCTCCGGGGTGACTCCGCTGCCGTCGCCGGCCAGGTACGAGGCGAGGCCGAGCAGCCCCAGGTCCCAGCCGACGCCGACGGCGCCCGGCCCGAACTGGGCCCACCGGTCCTGGTCGACGTGGGCGATGTGCTCCAGCTCGAACCGGGTCCGCTCGGTGTCGACGGGGGTGAGTCGCACCTCGATCCAGCTCACCTCGTCGCCGTACTCCCAGGTGGCGGTGAAGCGGTGCGGCGGCTCGCAGCTCTCGATGGTGCCGTGGGCGTTGCCCTGGAGCTGGTACGTGCCGTGCAGCCGCAGATCGCCGGAGATCGGCAGGAACCAGCGGGGGATGCGTTCGGCGTTGGTGCAGGCGTCCCACAGATCCTCGACCGTGGTCTGGTAGGTCTGGCTGATCGTGGACACCCGAGCCTCGCCGGCTTCCAGGGTGCGGCTGCCGACCTGCCGCTGGACGGCGTTGATCTGCTCGGTCGCGTCGTACATCAGGTGTTCCTCTCGTCAGGTGGGTCAGAGGCCTCGCGCAGCCGGCGTTCGCGTCGGCCCCGCGCCAGCTCGGTGGCGAGTGCCGCCAGGGGCGGGGTCCAGAACCGACGGAAGTGCTCCAGCCAGCCGTCGACCTCGCGTAGTGGGCGCGGGTCGACCGCGTAGAGCCGCCGGGTGCCCTCGGGTCGCACGGTGGCGAAGCCGTTGTCCCGCAACACCTTGAGGTGCTGCGACACGGCGGGTTGGGAGATGCCGAACTCGTCGCGGATGACCGCGCTGACCGCGCCGGCGGTCTGCTCGCCGGTGGCGAGCAGCTCCAGGATGCGGCGCCGGACCGGATCGCCCAGCACGTCGAAGGCGTGCACGACGACCTTTATATCACCACGGGCTTATTTAAGCGAGGGATGATGTGTAGATCAGCTTGTCCAACCGGATCGGCAGGTCACGGATCCGTACGCCGGTGGCGTGGTGCACCGCGTTCGCGACCGCCGCCGCCGTGCCGACGATGCCGACCTCGCCGATGCCCTTCACCCCGGCCGGGTTCAGCTCGTCGTCGTGCTCGTCGAGCCAGTACGCCTCGATGGACTCCACGTCGGCGCAGCCGGCGATGTGGTACGTGGCCAGGTCGTGGTTGACCCAGTCGCCGTACCGCTCGTCGAGCAGCCCCTCCTCGTGCAGCGCCATCGACAGCCCCATCGTCATGCCGCCGATGAGCTGGCTGCGCGCCGTCGTCGGGTTCACCACCCGCCCGGCGGCGAACACTCCGAGCATCCGGTTCACCCGCACCTCGCCGGTGTCCGCGTCCACCCGGACCTCGACGAACTGCGCCCCGTACGCGTATCGGGGCCGTGCGGGCTGCCCGGCCACCTCGTCCTCGGTGCTCACCTGGGCGGTCACCTCGCCGCCGGGGGCGTCCCGCAGCTTCTCGCGCAGCGCCTGACAGGCCCGGATCACCGCCCAGCTCCACGACGCGGTGCCCATCGAGCCACCGGCCAGCGGGGCCGTGGGCAGGTCGCTGTCGCCGATGCGGATGTCCACCCGCTCCGGCGGCACCCCGAGCGCGTCGGCGGCCACCTGCCAGAGCGCCGTCCGAGCGCCGGTGCCGATGTCGGTGGCGTTGACGCGTACCAGGAAACGACCGTCGGGTCGGGCGGTGGCCGCCGCCGACGAGGGCCTGGTGCGAGCCGGGTAGCTCGACCCGGCCACTCCGGTGCCGATCAGCCAACGCCCGTCACGCCGCGCCCGGGGTGTCGGGTCCCGGCCGTCCCAGCCGAACCGGTCGGCCCCCTCGCGCAGGCAGGCCACCAGGTTGCGGCTGGTGAACGGCTCACCCTGGTCGGGGTCGACCTGGGCGTCGTTGCGGACGCGCAGCTCCACCGGGTCGATGCCGACGGCGAAGGCCAGCTCGTCCATCGCCGACTCCAGGGCGTACGCGCCGGGGCACTCGCCGGGGGCACGCATCCAGAACGGGGTGGGCACGTCGAGGCGGACCAGCCGGTGGGTGGTGCGCCGGTGCGGTGCCGCGTACATGCTGCGGGTGTAGACGGCGGTCTGCTCGGCGAACTCCCGCGTGGTCGAGGTCTGGCTGATCGCGTCGTGGCAGATCGCGGTGAGCCGCCCGTCGGCGTCGGCGGCGAGGCGTACCCGCTGGATGGTGGGGGTGCGGTAGCCGACGGGGCCGAACAGTTGCTGCCGAGTCAGCGCCAGCTTGACCGGCCGGTCCACGTGCCGGGCGGCGAGCGCGGCGAGCACCACCGCCGCCTTGGCGTACCCCTTGCTGCCGAAACCCCCGCCGACGTGCTCGGTGACCACCCGGATCGAGTCCGGCGGCAGCTCGAACAACTCGGCGAGCGTGGCCCGCACCGGCGTGGCGCCCTGGTTGGAGTCGTGCACCAGCAGCCGCCCGTCGTGCCACCGCGCCGTGGTGGCGTGCGGCTCCATCGGGTTGTTGTGGTAGGCCGGCGTGCGGTACGTGGCGTCCATCCGGACCGGCGCGGCGGCGTATCCGGCGTCGAAGTCGCCCTCGGCGGTGTCCGTCGGGTAGCTGGGGTTGACGTGGTCGGGCCGGTACAGGCCGGGATGGTCGGCGGTGAGCACGGTGCTGTGCGGGCCGGTGTCGTAGTCGATCCGGACCAGCCGGGCGCCCTCCCGGGCCGCCTCCAGGCTGGTGGCCACCACCACCGCGACCAGTTGCCCCCGGCAGTGCACCGCCGGGGTCTGCAACAGCCACAGGTCCGCCTCCGGCCCGGGGGCGAGGCGGGGCGCGTTGCCGTGGTGCAGCACCGCCAGCACGCCGGGCGACGCGAGCGCCTCCGCCGTGTCGACCCGGGTGATCCGGCCCCGGACCACCGTCGCCGGCACCGCCCAGCCGTAGGTGACGCCGTCCACCGGGTACTCCACCGCGTAGCGGGCCGTGCCGGTGACCTTCTCCGGGCCCTCCAGCCGGGGATGGGCCCGGCCGACCGCGTCGGCGCTCACGACGACGCCAGCTCGGTGAGCGCCCGCACGGTGATCGCCCGGGTCAGCGGCAGCTTGAAGCCGTTGTGCCGCAGCGGTCGCGCCTCGGCCAGTTCGGCGTCGGCGGCCCGCGCCGCGAGCTCCGGGCTGAACGGCCGGCCCCGCAGCTCCTCCTCCGCCCGGTACGCCCGCCACGGCCGGTGCGCCACAGCCCCGTACGCCAGCCGGACGTTGCGGACCACGTCGCCGTCGAGGTCGAGCACCGCGGCCACCGAGCCGGCGGCGAAGGCGAAGGACGCCCGGTCGCGCACCTTCAGGTACGTCGAGCGGTGGGCAGCCGGCAGCGCCGGCAGTCGGACGGCGGTGATCAGCGCTCCCCGGGCAAGGGTGGTTTCCCGCTCCGGATGGTCGCCGGGGGAGCGGTGCAGCGCGGTGAGCGGGACGTCGCGGGCGCCGTCGGCCTCGTGCACCTCCACCACGGCGTCCAGCGCGGCGAGGGCGACCGCCAGGTCGGACGGGTGGGTGGCCACGCACTGCTCGGACCAGTCCAGCACGGCCAGGTCGCGGTTCTGCCCGTGCAGGGCGGCGCAGCCGCTGCCCGGGTCGCGTTTGTTGCACGCCTTGCCGGTGTCCTGGAAGTAGACACAGCGGGTGCGCTGCAACAGGTTGCCGCCGGTGGTGGCCATGTTGCGCAGCTGGCCGGAGGCGGCGGCGAGCAGGGCGCGGGCCAGCACCGGGTAGTCGCGGCGGACCACCGGGTGGGCGGCGAGGTCGCTGTTGCGCACCGTCGCGCCGATCCGCAGCCCGCCGTCGGGCAGTTCCTGGACGGTGTCCAGGGGCAGCCGGGTCACGTCCACCAGCAGGTCCGGCCGCTGCACCCCGAGTTTCATCAGGTCGACGAGGTTGGTCCCTCCGCCCAGGTACGCCGCGTGCGGTTCAGCGGTCAGCACGGCGACGGCATCGGCCACGTCGGTCGGCCGGTGGTAGCGGAACGGCCTCACCGCGCGGCCGCCGTCTCGCGGACCGCCGCGACGATGTGCGGGTACGCGGCGCAGCGGCAGAGGTTGCCGGCCATCCGTTCGCGAATCTCCGCGTCGGTCAGCTCGGCGGGGGAGGTGAGGTCGCCGGTGACCGCGCTGGGCCAGCCTCGGGCCACCTCGTCGAGCATGCCGCGGGCGGAGCAGAGCTGCCCGGGGGTGCAGTAGCCGCATTGGAACGCGTCGTGGGCGATGAACGCGGCCTGGAGCGGGGACAGTCCGTCCGGGTCGGCCAGCCCTTCCACGGTGAGCACCGACCGGCCGTCCAGGGTGACCGCGAGGACGAGGCAGCTCTTCACCCGCCGGCCGTCCAGCAGCACCGTGCAGGAGCCGCACTGGCCGTGGTCGCAGCCCTTCTTCGCCCCGGTCAGGCCGAGGTGTTCGCGCAGCGCGTCCAGGAGGGTGGTGCGGTTGTCGAGGGTCACCTCGCGGGACGCGCCGTTGACCTCGAACGCCACTTCCGACGAGTGTCGCTCGTCGGTGATCGTCTCGTTCCGGGGTCCGCCCTGCACCCGCCCAGGCTATCTCTAGTGGTACATACAGGGGCGAATAACGCGGGAGGCTGCCGACGCCGCACGACGTACCCGGAAAGCGTCGGGCATGCGACTCTCGGCGCGTCCGGTGCGATGATCGCGGCCCACTGACCTGGCATCGACGGTCCTATACTTGGTGCCAATCGGTCGTGGAACCCGTGAGCGGAGGCGGGGCGTGCCACTCTTCTTCCTGAGCTACGCCCAAGAGGACAACCGCAACGGTCAGGTGCAGGCGTTCTTCGGCGATCTCAGTGAGGCGGTGGCCGGGCTCGCCGGGGTCCGCTGGGACAAGGCCGGCTTCATCGACGGGCAGATGCTGCTCGGCAGCACCTGGACGGACGCGCTGTCCAACGCGCTGACCACCAGCGCGTGCCTGATCGCGCTGACCTCCCCCCGGTACGTCGTCAGCGACTACTGCGGCCGGGAGTTCCGGGTCTTCGCCGACCGCATCGACGAGCACGAACGGCAGTTCCACGTGCGGCCACCGGCGGTGGTGCCGGTGCAGTGGATCCCCTGCGACCGGCTGCCCGACGTGGTCGCCGACTTCCAGTACCGCAACTTCCCGACCGGCACCGTCTACGCGCAGGACGGGCTGCTCACGCTCAAGCAGCGCCGCCGGCACGAGGACGAGTACAAGGACTTCGTCGACGCGTTGGCCAAGCACATCGTGCAGACCGCCCGCGACCACACCCTGCACCGCCCGGTGCAGCGGCCGGTGCTGTCCAAGGTGACAAGTGCCTTCGGCCTGCCGGCCCGGTCGCAGACGCACGACGGCCCCACCGCGTCGGCCGCGGCGCAGCGGGCCACCAGCGCGCGGCACGTGCACATCGTCCTGGTCGCCGGCAGTTCCGCCGAGCTGACCGGCAGTCGGCCCGGCGCCGAAGACCGCTACGGCGCGGTCTCGCGGGACTGGCGACCGTACCGGCCCGAGTTGGAGGTGCCGATCGGCAGCTGGGCCGGTGCCATCGCCACCACCAAGAGCTACGGCTGGACGGTGGAGGACGCCGAGGAGTTGGCGGTGGTCCGGGAGTGGGCCCGGGACCACAACCAGATCGTCGTGCTGGTGGTCGACGTCTGGTCCGCCGACCTGCCGCGCTACCAGGTCAGCCTGACCCGCCACGACCGTCACGTGGACTCCCCACGGGCGCCGGTTCTGGTGCCCTGGACGGCCGCCGACGACACGGCGGCGGGCGGCAACCGCAAGATGTGGGACACCCTGGCCCGGGTGCTCCCGCATCACGTGCTGCACAACACCCGTGACGTGTGGCGCACCGAGATCGCGACGTCCGCCCAGTTCCAGGAGGAGTTGGAGGACGTGCTCGTCGTCGAGCAGGGCCGGATCTACCGCACGGGCACGGTCTACCAGGAGCCGCCCACCGACGGCTCCGGTCAACGCCCGATCCTCGAAGGTCCCTAGGGGAGGCACGCCATGGCGGTGAACGAGACGGCACGCGGCCAGATCGTGACCTTCTACTCGTACAAGGGCGGCACCGGCCGGACGATGGCGCTGGCCAACGTGGCCTGGATCCTGGCCAGCCAGGGCCTGCAGGTGCTGGTCGTCGACTGGGACCTGGAGTCCCCGGGTCTGCACCGCTACTTCCACCCGTTCCTGCGGGACAAGGAACTCCGCGCCACCCCCGGCGTCATCGAGATGATCTGGGATTACTCGATCGCGACCATGCAGCGCAACCGCGACGACGACTCCCAGGAGCTGCTCGCCGGCCATGCCAAGATCCAACGCCGGGCGGTCTCGCTGAACTGGGACTTCAGCCACGGCGGCGTGATCGACTTCGTGGCCGCCGGGCAGCAGGACTCGGCGTACTCCCGGCTGGTGAGCACCTTCGACTGGGCCAACTTCTACGAACGGCAGGGCGGCGCGTCGTTCATCGACGCGGTCCGGGCGCAGATGCGCGCCGAGTACGACGTGGTGCTGATCGACAGCCGCACCGGGCTCAGCGACGTGGCCGGCATCTGCACCGTGCAGCTGCCCGACCTGGTGGTCAACTGCTTCACCATGTCCACCCAGAGCATCCGTGGCGCGGCGGCGGTGGCCCGGTCGATCCGCGGTCAGCGTCCGGACGACCCGCCGCTGCTGCTGCCGGTGCCGATGCGCGTGGAGGACGCCGAACTGCGCAAACTGGAGACCGGCCGGGACCTGGTGCGCGCCGAGTTCGCCCCGTTCCTCGACCACCTCTCCGATGCGGCGGCGGCCCGCTACTGGAACACCATCGAGGTGCCCTACCGCACGTTCTACGCGTACGAGGAGATCCTCGCCGCCTTCGGCGACCGGCCCGAGCAGGTCGGCACCCTGCTCGCCGCGTACGAGCAGCTCGCCTCGGTGATCACCGGCGGGCGGGTCACCACGCTGCACCCCATGCGGGAGGAGGACCGGCGTCGCTCGCTGACCGAGTTCGAGCGCAGCCGGCTCACCGCCGAGCAGGCCGTGCTGCTCAGCTACGCCTCCGCCGACCGGCTCTGGGCCGAGTGGATCACCGACCAGTTGGAGGACGCCGGCCTGCGGGTGGACCGCCGCGCGCTGGACGTGCCGCTGCGCGACGGAGGACGCGCCGAGTTCGAGCGGGCCCTCACCGGTGCCAGCCGGGTGCTGGCCGTGCTCACCCGGCACTACGCGGGCACCGCGCTCGCCGGCGAGGTGTGGAAGACCGCCAGCGGCCGTGATCAGCTCGGCGGTGGGGGAGTCCTGGTGCCGCTGCGGGTGGACGAGTCGAGGCTCACCCTCCCGTACAGCGACCACAGCCCCGTGGACCTCACCGACGTCGACCCGTCCACCGCGCGGACCCGACTGTTGGAGGCGGCCGGTGCCACGACGATCGCGGTCGGCGGACGCGTGGTAGGCCGGTTCCCCGGCCCCTTCCCGGCGATCTCCAACGTCCGCCAGCACGGCACCCCGTTCGTCGGCCGGGCCGCCCAGTTGGAGGCGCTGCGCGACCGGCTCACCACCTCACCGGACTCGGCGACGCAGGTCGTGCACGGCCTCGGCGGGGTCGGCAAGACCCAGCTCGCCGCCGAGTACGCGCTGCGCTTCGGCCGCGACTACGACCTGGTCTGGTGGGTCCCGGCCGACAGCGAGGACCGCATCCGGGGCGGCCTCGCCGACCTCGGCCAGGCGATGGGGTTGGGCACCGGCGGCGGCGCCGACGCGGCCCGCCGGGTGCTCGACGCGCTGCGTCGGGGCGGCCCCGACCGGCGCTGGCTGATCATCCTGGACAACGCCGACAAGCCCACCCGGGCCACCCGGGCGCTGCTGCCGCAGGGCCCCGGCCACGTGCTGCTCACCACCCGGGACCAGAGCTGGGGTGAGTACGCCACCGCGACCGAGCTGACGGTCTTCGACCGGGCCGAGAGCGTCCAACTGCTGCGCGACCGGGTGCGCGGGCTCACCGAGGCCGAGGCGACCCAGGTGGCCGAGAAGCTCGGCGACCTGCCGCTCGCGGTGGAGCAGGGCGCGGCGTATCTGCGGGCCAGCGCCATGCAGGTCCAGAAGTACCTCAGCTCACTGGACACCCCCGGCCTGCTGCGGATCCTCGACGGTCGGCAGTCCGCCGGCTATTCCAAGGCCCTCGCCGCCACCTGGCTGTTCACCCTGGGGCAGTTGCGCGAGGAGAAACCGGCGGCGGCCCGGCTGCTGGAGCTGTGTTCGTTCTACGCTCCGGAGCCCATCCCGGTCGCCATGCTCACCGGTGACCGCTTCGCCAGCTTCATGGCGCCGATCGACCCGACGCTGACCGATCCGATCCTGCAGGGCCTGGTCACCGCCGAGCTGGGCCGGTACGGGCTGGCCCAGGTCGATGCGGAGAACAACTCGGTGCGGATCCACCGGCTGGTGCAGTTGGTCATCCAGGACCAGCTCGGTGACCCGGAGGAGGCCCGCCGCCAGGCGCAGTTGCTGCTGGCCGGCGCCAGCCCTCGCGACCCCGACAGGCCGGTCAACTGGCCCCGGTACGCCGAGCTGTGGCCGCACGTACGCCCCAGCGGGCTGCACCTGTCCACCATGGACGAGGCACGGCAGTTGGTCGTGGACATCGTGCGCTACCTCTATCGGCGCGGCGACTACGACACCAGCCGGGCGCTCGCGGAGGAGTCGCTGGCCGGCTGGCGGGACACCGACGAGGACGACCCGACCAAGCTGCGGATGCGCTTCCACCTGGCCAACGTGCTCCGCGCGCAGAGTCACTTCGACCGGGCGTACGACATCGACCGGGACGTCTACGACCGGCAGCGGCGGATCTTCGGCGAGGAGCACCTCTACACGCTGATGACCGCTCGGAGTCTCGGCGCGGACCTGCGTGCCCAGGGCCTCTACCACGAGGCCGAGGCGCAGGACCGTCGCACTCTGGAGCTGAGTGTGCGCAGCTTCGGCGACGACAGCGGCCGTACGCTCGTCGCGGAGAACAACCTCGCGGTGTCGTTGCGGCTGGTCGGCGACTTCCGTGGCGCCGCCGCACTGGACCAGCACATCCACGAGCGACGGCGGGACCGCTTCGGCGAGGAGGATCCGTCCACCCTCGCCTCGGCCAGCAACTACGGGCGCGGGCTGCGCGACGTCGGCGAGCTGTGGCGTTCGCACAGCGTGCTGCAACGCACCTACGCCGTCCAGCAGAAGGTGAACGGCGCGGACCACCCGGAGACCCTGCGGACGGCCAAGGAGTTGGCGCTCACCCTGCGCCAGCTCGGCCGGTTCGCCGACGCGCACCGGCTGATCGAGCGGACGGTCGTCCGATATCAGCGCACCCTCGGCGGCGACCACGCCGACACCCTGTCCGCCGAGATGGCCCTGGCCACCACCTGGTCGGCGGTGGGCGACAACGAGACGGCGCTGCGGGTGGCCCGCCGGCTGCGCGACGGCTACAACGAGGTGCTCGGCGAGACGCACGCCATCACCCTGGCCTGTCTGAACAACCTCGGCGTGCTGCTGCGCAAGCAGGGCGACCACCCCCAGGCCCGGGAGCTGTCCCAGCGGGTCCGCGACCAGTTGCTCGCCAACCTCGGTGAGCGGCACCCGCACACCCTGCTGGCCACCCTCAATCTGGCCAACGACCTGTTCGCCCTCGGTGACCGGGACACCGCGCTGCTGCTGGACACCACCGCCTACGTGGAGTTGACCCGGGCGCTGGGCGCCGAGCACCCGGACACTCTCTCGGCGTCGGTCAACCTGGCGTTGAGCCGCCTCGCCACCGAGAGTGAGGCGGACGCGGGGCGGGCCCTCTACGACGAGGCGTTCGGGCAGTTGGTGCAGCTCTTCGGCGGGGACAATCCTCGGGTGGTGCAGGCCCGCCAGCAGGAACGCTCCAACGCGTACATCGAGCCAGCGCTGCTCTGACCGGCCCCGCCGCCCCGCCGCCCCGCCGCCCCGCCCCCGCCGTGGGGTCGCATCACTTTCCGCGCCCCGGCCCGTCCCCCTTCGCGCGTCCTTTGCTCTGCTTCACCCCACGCAACACTTGTGGCCGACGAGTGTTGCGTCTGTTGAAGCAGAGCAAAGGACGCAACCCGAGCCCTGGGGGCGCGGCCGGTGGCGTGTGCGCCTCGGCTTTCGCGCTGGCAGGTGGGCCGCCGGTCTGTCTCGCAAGGAAGCCTGGCCCCGGTGCCGGGTCGCGGCTATCGCCGTGATTCGGGATCGGCGGCGGGGATGGTCTGCGCCAGCCAGTCCGCGAGGGCGAGCGGGTCGGTGTCGGGCAGCGTCTGACTGAGCGCCCGTACCAGTTCGGGCCGGCAGACCAGCGCCCCGGCCGCCCCCGGCCGCCCGGTGTGGTGGGCGGCCAGGGCCAAGCCCACCCAGGCGTCGACGTCCGCGGGGTCGGCGGTCAGCCGTCGGCGGTACCCGGCCAGCGCGTTCTCCAGATTGCCCGCCGCGTAGGCCTGGTCGCTCGGGTTCGACCCGGATGGCCCGCCGGAACCCAGGAGTCGCCGTCGCACCGCCGCCTCGGGACCACTGTCGGCGGCCAGGGCCGGGCGGGCCGGGGCCGGCACGACGGTCGGAGCCGGCACACCGGCCTCGGGCGGCACGCCGTGCCGCCAGGCCCGCGCCAGCCGGCTCACCCCCTCCGGGTCGGGCAGCAGATTGGCCAGGCCCCAGCGCACCGCGCCGGCGTCGGCCACGTCCCGTACCGCCGCCTCGACCCGACCGTCGACCGGGTCACGCCAGTCACGCAGGGTCCGCGCCATGCCCGCCACGAAGGACCGGCCGGCATCGGTCAACTCGGCCGCGCCGGCGAGCTGCCGGGCCGCCCGGGTGGTCTGCTCCCGCCAGTACGCGTACTCGAAGGTGGCAGCGACCCCCTCGTGCCGCCGGCAGCGCCACACCTCGGCCACCCCCAGGTGCGCGTACGCGCCCTGCAACAGCGCGCCGACCGGACGTGGGTCGAGCCGCCACGGCGCCCGGTAGCGGGCTGGCCCACCCGTCCGGTACAGCGGCACCAGGTCCAGCAGGGCACCGAGTTTGGTGTGTTGCAGCTCGTGCACCAGCAGCAGCGCGAGGGTCCGCGCGTCGGCCGGCACGGAGAGCGCGATGGCGCCCAGAGCGTCCCTGCTGGTGGCGCTCACCGGGTTTCCCGACGGCGGGGGGAGCAGCGGCACCAGCGAGCGCAGCAGAACGGTCAGCGCGTCGGCGTGCGCCGGAAGGTGCGCCCGGAGCCACTGCCAGCCGTCGGCCGTGAGCCGGCCCAACCGGGCCGCCGCCGCGTCGTCCAGTCGCGCAGCCGACGGCCGGTGATAGCAGTGGCGCCACGGGTCCTGGTCGTCGACCACCACCCCGAAACCCTCGACGAGGCTGATCCGTCGCACCGGCGACCAGCACACCCCGCCGCCGTCCGCGCCGATGCGGTGGCCGTCGACGATGCCGATCCGCACCCTGTCGCCCGCGCCGCCACGGTCAGCGCCGATCCGCAGTGTGCCGGCCTCGCCGCGCAGCAGCACCGGGCCGGTGGGCAGACCCGACGCGGCGCCGACGGTCGGCAGCGGCAGCACACCGTCGACGGGGCCGGGCACCGTCAGCGTGAACGTCAGGCCGGCGCGGGTCGCCGCCACCGCCGCGAGCGCCGCCAGGTAGGTGGGACCGGCGGTGCCGTCGAGCGCGGCCCGAGCCCAACCGGTGACCGGAGGATGGGCCAGCGCGTCGGCCACCGTGACCGGGTCGGCCTGCTCGGCCCGCGTCAACAGGGCCAGGCTCTGCCCCACCAGCGGCTGGTCGTCGGCGGCGCGAGCGGCGGCGACTGTCAACAGCCGGCGGCGGCCAAGCTGCCCGCCGCGTAGCACCGCGAGCGTGTCGGCGTCACCGTGCCCCCCGGCCAGGCCGGCGAGCTGCACCGCAGAGAGGGGCTCGGCCACGCCCTCACCGCTCCGCTGGGACGGTCGGGGCGGCGACGCGGCGGCGCAGCGTGCCCAGGTCGGCGGTCACCGTGGACCGTACGTGCCCGATCAGCCGGAACAGGTCGGCACAGTAGACCGACGGGTGGGCGAAGCCGGCGCCGTCGCGGAAGCGGTGTGCGTACAGGCCGCCGCCGCAGGCGCCGACGACCGGGCAGGCCCGACACGTCGCGGCCAGGGCGTCGACCCCGGTGGGACGCCCGGCCAGCGACGGGTGCCCCAGCGCCTCGTCGAGGCTGTGCCGGAACACGTCGAACCCGGTACGCATCGCCGACGCGGTGGTCGTCTTGAGGGTGTCGGTGCCCTCGATGGTGCCGTCGGTCTCGATCGTCATGACGTCCGGCTCCGCGCTGCCGAGCGCCCGGGTGCCGCTGCGCCCGCCGAGCAGCAGCGCGATAAGCGACTCGAACAGCCGGATGCCCGTGCGTCGTGGCGTCTCCGCGTACCAGCGGTCGAAGACGGTGATCAGCCAGTCCGCGTACGGGGTGGCGGGGTCGTCGGGCTGCCGCCCGGGCGGCGGGGTGCTCCAGTTGCCGTGCGGCAGCAGCAGATCGAGCCGGGGCGGGTCGAACTCGCGCAGGCCCTCGTAGACGGCGATCGGGTCGTTGACCAGGTCCACGGTGCAGAGCAGGCCGGCGTAGCGCTGCCGGTGCTCGGGTCGGGCCAGCAGGCGCAGCGCGGCGGCCACCTCGGCGAAGCTGCCCCGCCCGTCGGCGTGCCGGCGGCTGCGGTCGTTGGACGTACGATCACCGTCCAGGCTCACGCCGACGTCGATGCCGTGGGTGTGGCACAGGTCGAGTGCCGCCTCGTCGAGGAGCAGCCCGTTGGTCTGCATCGCCATGTCGAGGGTGGTGCCGGTGGGCATCGCGGCGCGCAGGGTGCGGACCGTCCGGTCGAGCGTGGGCAGGCCGGCGAGCAGCGGCTCCCCGCCGTGCAGCACCACCCGGACCCGGTCGGTGCGGTGCCGCTCGACGTGTGCGGCGAGCCGGTCGGCGACCCGGGCCACGGTGCCCGGCCCGATGACCCGGGGCCGGTCCCGCCAGCCCTGGTCGGCGTGCCGGTAGACATAGCAGTAGTCGCAGGCCAGGTTGCAGCGGGAGTGGACCTTCAACACCAGTTGGCGGACACGGGGCACCGGCGCGACCACGTCAGGGCGGTGTCGAACGGCCGACGGCGAGGCGTCGGCCGGCACGGTCAGAAGCTCGATTCGAAAGCCGACACGACGCCGGGCCGGCCCGGCTCACCCTCGGCGACCAGCGTGCCCAACACGTGGGCCAGGACACCGTCGCCAGCGCCGGCCAGCAGATCCGCCAGGGGTACGTCGCCGAGCTGCACCAGAGCGGCGCCGGCGGTGAGGGGAGTGGGCGACTGGTCGTGGTCAGCCACCGTGGACCGTCCTGCCGTCGAAGGCCGGCACCTGCGTCACCGCTGCGCTCACTCCGCCTTTCTACACCATCGCACCCGGCCCACGACGGCGCGACACCACAGCCCGTACGCGCTGGTCATCGGGCCGTCACCTGGCGTACCACCGGCGCAGCCCCGACGGCCCGGCGCACGCCCGCGACCTGGACCGACGCGGACCGGCTGAAACCGCCGCCGGCGGCCTGTCGAGGCGGGCGATGGCGATTCGTGTGGAGGATGGGAGATCGGCGTCGGGCCGGTCGCCGCCGCGAGGAGGAAACGATGACGCTGTACCTGCTCAGCATCCACCAGCCCCAGGGCGAACGGCCGCCGGAGCCGGAGTTCCTGGCCGGGGTGATGCGTCAGGTCGACGAGCTGCACGACGAGCTGACCGCCGCCGGGTCGTGGGTCTTCGGGCAGGGCCTGCACGGCCCGGAGACCGCCACCGTGCTGCGCGTCCGCGACGGGGACGTGCAGATCACCGACGGGCCGTTCGTCGAGGGCAAGGAGCACCTCGGCGGCATCGTCGTCATCGACGTGCCGGACCTGGACGTCGCCCTGGCCTGGGGTCGTCGCTATGCGCTGGCCACCACCCTGCCGATCGAGGTCCGCCCGTTCCAGGGTGGAGCCGGGGCCTGAGCGTGCCCGACGTGGAGGCGGTGTTCCGCGCCGAGTACGGCCGGGCGGTCGCCGTGCTGGTCCGACTCCTCGGGGACATCGACCTCGCCGAGGACGCCGTCCAGGAGGCGTTCGTCATCGCGGCACGGCGGTGGCCGAGCGGCGGCGCACCGCCCAGCCCGGCTGGCTGGATCATCACCACCGCCCGCAACCGGGCCATCGACCGGCTGCGCCGGGAGGCGTCCCGGGCGGACCGGCACGCCCAGGCGGCCCTGCTGTACGCCGTCGACCCACCCGCCGAGGAGGGACCGGTGCGCGACGACCGGCTACGCCTGATCTTCACCTGCTGCCACCCGGCGCTCGCCCCGGCCGCCCGGATCGCGCTCACCCTGCGTCTGCTCGGTGGCCTGAGCACCGCCGAGATCGCCCGCGCGTTCCTGGTGCCCGAGTCGACGATGGCGCAGCGGCTGGTCCGCGCCAAGTCGAAGATCCGCGACGCCCGTGTCCCGTACCGGGTGCCGCGCGACGCCGACCTGCCCGACCGGCTGCACGCCGTGCTCGCGGTGCTCTACCTGATCTTCAACGAGGGGTACACGGCCAGCGCTGGCCCGCACCTGGTCCGCGCCGACCTGTGCGCCGAGGCGACCCGGCTGGCCCGGCTGCTCGTCGAGCTGATGCCGGACGAGCCGGAGGCCCTCGGACTGCTCGCGTTGATGCTGCTCACCGAGTCGCGCCGGGAGGCGCGGACCACGGCCGACGGAGAGCTGGTGCCGTTGCCCCGCCAGGACCGCGGCCGGTGGGATGCCGCGTTGATCGCCGAGGGGCAGGCGATGGTGCGCCGCTGCCTGCGCCGCGACCGCCCGGGGCCGTACCAGATCCAGGCCGCGATCGCCGCCGTGCACAGCGCCGCGCCGCGCGCCGCCGACACCGACTGGGGTCAGATCATGCGGCTGTACGACCAGCTGACGGTCCTCGCCCCCGGCCCGGTGGTGGCGCTGAACCGGGCGGTCGCGCTCGCCGAGGTCGCCGGGCCGGCGGCGGCGCTGGCCGAGGTGGACCGCCTCGACCTGGCCGGCTACCACGTGCGGCACGCCGTCCGCGCCGACCTCCTGGCCCGCCTCGGTCGGGGCGGGGAGGCCGCCGAGGCGTTCCGGACGGCCGCCGCGCTGACCGACAACGCGGCCGAGCGGGCCTTCCTCGCCGCCCGTGCGGCGGCGGTGTCACCGGACTGACCGGCGGGCCGGCGGCGGCCGGGCTACTGGTCCGTCACCACGCGGCGCGTCGGCTGGCCGGGGACGGTCGCCGCCTCGGCGAGGATGCCGTGCATCACGTCCTCGACGTTGGGCACCTGGGCAAGCTCGCCCAGCCCTTCCACGTAGCGCAGCAACCGGCGCTGCATCGCCGCCAGCTCCGCGCGGCACTCCGCGTCGTCCGGCCAGGCGGACTCCGGCCCGTCCGGATTGGACCGCTCCCACGCCCTCAGGCGTGGATGCCACTTCGAGAGGAACGGCCGAAGCTCGTTGTTGAGCATGGCGATCGCGAGGTGCTCGACGGTCGGGCGACCGGTGGTACGAATGGAGGGTGCCGCCTGGCCCAGGATCTCCCGGGTGATCCCGAACAGCTGGTACAGCGACGACAGCGCCTCCCGGACGAGCCCCGTGCCGGTGGCCAGCGGCTGGCCGGACACCCGGGTGACCGCCTCGACGAACAGCCGCCACGCGGTCTGCTTGTTGTCCCGGGTGACCGCGAACTTCAGCTCGCTGAACTGCGGGACCGAGACGGTCACCTCCGCCAACTGGAACATCCGCGAGTAGGTGGACGCCACCACCGCCGCGACGCCGCCCGCCGTCGTGCCGCAGAGCGCGAAGAGTGCGGGGCCGGTGAGTCGACTGGCCAGGTAGACCGCCAGCCCCACGACGGCACCGACGACCAGACCCAGGGCGATGTTGAACCACCGAGAAGTGCGCCAGCGCATCAGCATCCGTGCATCGTCGCAGACAATCCACTGCGGAGGCACGTGGCAAGCGACGCGGCGTGCCGGTGGCGGTGGGGGGTGCCATCGGGTGTTCTCGTCCACCGCGTCACGCTTGTTCCCAGCCTCGCCGGTGGTCTCGGCCGTCCCGTTTCGCTCGCGCGTTTGCCGCGGGCCCAACCCGGGAAACCGAGGCGCCCCGGCCACGGGTCCACCCGTGGCCGCGAAAGCGGATGGAGGCGGCCATGGCGTACCGTCCGACGACCGTCGACACCGTGCCCGACCTCGGCGTCCTCACGCTCGGCGTGGAGGAGGAGTTCCTGCTGCTCGACCCGGACAGCGGGCGCAACCTGCCGGTGGCCGCCGAGGTGCTGACCGCGCTGCGCGGTGCGGCCCGCGACCAGAGCCGCCAGGAGTTCCGGCACAGCATGGTCGAGATGGTCACCCCCGTCTGCGCCGACCTCACCGAGCTGCGCGGCCATCTGGTGGCGCTGCGCCGATCCGCCGCCGAGGCCGCCGCCGCTGCCGGCGCCCGACTGGTGGCGGTCGGTGCCACCCCGGTGGCCGAGCCGCACCGGACGGTGCCGGACAAGCCGCGCTACCACGCGATGTCGCGCCGGTACGGGCCGGTGGCGCACGACCCGGCGGTGTGCGGGTGTCACGTGCACGTCGGGCTGCCCGACCGGGAGTTGGCCGTGCAGGTCTGCAACCACCTGCGGGTGTGGCTGCCGGTGGTGCAGGCCATCACCACCAACTCGCCCCTGCACGACGGGCAGGACACCGGCCACGCCAGTTGGCGGTCGATGCAGCTGGAGCGGTGGCCGAGCATCGGCCCGACGCCGTACTTCGCGTCCGCCGCCGACTACGACCGGACCGTCGACGAACTGATCGCCGCCGGCATCATGCTCGACGCCGCGATGGTCTACTGGTACGCCCGCCCGTCGTCGGCCTACCCGACCGTGGAGGTACGGGTGGGCGACGTCTGCCCGGACGTGGACGACACGGTGCTGGTCGCCGCGCTGGTCCGGTCACTGGTCGCCACCGTCGCCGATGACGTACGCGCCGGGGTGACCGCCCCGGATACCCGCGACTGCCTGGTCGCTGCCGCGCACTGGCGAGCCGCCCACGACGGTCTCGACGGTGAGCTGATCGACCTGCGCGCCGGTGGCACCCGACCGGCCTGGGCGCTCGTCGACGAGATGATGGCGATGATCGCCCCGGCTCTGCTGCGCCACGGCGACCTCGGGTACGTGCTGGCGCAACTGGCTCGGCTGCGCCGTGACGGCACCGGCGCGACCCGGCAGCGGCGGGTGTTGGAGCGTACCGGTGATCTGCGCGCGGTGATCGACGACCTGGTGGCGCGCACCAACGCCGGCTGACCGGCGCGGCTCAGCGGATGTCGTGCGACTGTAGCCACAGCTCCAGCAGGCCGAGCTGCCACAGTTTGTTGCTGCCGGCCGCCGCCTCGGCCCGGTCCGGCTCGGCGAGCAGCCGCGCCACGTACTCCGAGCGGAACAGCCCTCGTTCGCGTGCGGCCGGCGCCTGCAACGCCTCGGCGACCAGCTCACGGACCGGCCCGTCCACGTTGCGCAGCGCCGGCACCGGGAAGTAGCCCTTCGGACGGTCGATCACCTCGGCCGGCACCACCTCCCGGGCGACCTCCTTGAGCACGCCCTTGCCGCCCTGGGCCACCTTGTGCTCCGGCGGGCAGTGCGCGGCCAGGGTGACCAGGTCCTGGTCGAGGAACGGGGTGCGGACCTCCAGCCCCCACGCCATGCTCATGCTGTCCACCCGCTTGACCGGGTCGTCGGGGAGCATCAGGTGGGTGTCCAGGCGCAGCACCGCGTCGAGCGCGGTCTGCGCGCCGGGCGCGGCGAGATGCCCGGCGAGCAGGTCCCGGCTGGCGTCGTGGTCCAGCGCGTACGCCGGGCCGACCATGCTGCGCAGCTCGTCGTGGTCGCGGTCGAAGAAGGCGGCGGCGAACGTCTCGGCGGCGCCGTGTCGGGGTGCCTCGGTGAGCGGCTGGTGGTAGCCGTACCCGGCGAACACCTCGTCGGCGCCCTGCCCGGACTGCGCCACCTTCACGTGCCGGGCCACCTGCTCGGAGAGCAGGTGGAAGGCGACCACGTCATGGCTGCCCATCGGCTCGTTCATGGCCAGCACGGCTCGTCGTACGGCGGGCACGAGGTCGTCGTTCGACAGCCGGATCCGCTGGTGGTCGGTGTCGTACGCGCGGGCCACCAGGTCGGAGTAGTGGAACTCGTCGCCGGACTCGTCGCCACGGCTGTCGAAGCCGATGCTGAACGTGCGCAGGTGCTGCTGACCGGCCTCGGCGAGCAGCGCCACGATGAGGCTGGAGTCCAGACCGCCGGAGAGCAGCACGCCGACCGGGACGTCGGCGACCAGCCGTCGGCGTACCGCCGTGCGTAGCGCGTCGCCGACGGCGGCCCGCCAGTCGGCGGCGTCCATCCCGGCGTCGGCGGGCTCCCGCACGTAGTCGGGCTGCCAGTACACCTCCTCCCGGCTGCGCCCGTCCGCCTCGATCACGCGCAGGGTGGCCGGCGGCAGCTTGCGCACACCGCGCAGCACGGTCCGGGGCGCGGGCACGATGGAGTGCCAGGACAGGTAGTGGTGCAGCGCCACCGGGTCGATGCTGGTGTCCACGTCGCCGGCGCTCAGCAGCGCGGGCAGGGTGGAGGCGAACCGGAGCCGTCCGGCCGTCTCGGCGAGGTAGAGCGGTTTGATGCCGAGCCGGTCCCGGGCGAGGATCAGTCGGCGTCGGTCTCGGTCGACCAGGCCGATCGCGAACATGCCGACGAGGTGGTCGACGAAGCGTTCACCCCAGTGGGCGTACGCCACCAGGATCACCTCGGTGTCGCTGGTGGAGCGGAACTGGTATCCGGCGTTCCGTAGCTCCTCGCGCAGTTCGGGGTAGTTGTAGATGCAGCCGTTGAAGACCAGCGCGAGGCCCAGGTCGTCGCGCACCATCGGCTGGCCGCCGGCCTCGGACAGGTCGATGATGGTCAGCCGGCGATGCCCGAGCGTCACCCAGTCGGCGGTGTGGAGCCCTTCGCCGTCCGGGCCGCGGGAGCGCATCGCCTCGGTCATCCGGGTGACCGCCTCCGCGTCGGGCGTCCGGCCGTCGAAGCGGGCCTCTCCGCTGATCCCGCACATCAGGCGGGGTGGTGGGTCAGCTGGGACACCAGTGGCACGGCCATCCTCCTGTCGCGTCCCCGGCCGGTCGTGGCCGGTCCCGCCGACCGGACGGGGGCGCTGGCTACCCGGGCGCGGGGTGGGCAAACCCGCTGGTTCTTGACGCCAGGCCGGTGCTGCGCCTCAGCCGCGCAGGGTGCGCAGGATGCGGGTGAGTTCGGCGCGGTCGGTGTCGTCCAGGTGGCCGAAGAAGCGGTCCGCCTCGGCGCGGCGGGCGGCCCGGATGGCGGTGCTGACCCGGTTGCCCTCGTCGGTGAGGGCGACGAGGGTCGCTCTCCGGTCAGCCGGGTCGCGTCGGCGTTCGACGAGCCCGCGCGCCTGGAGGTCGTCGATGACCTCGGTGGCCGAGCGGGGGGCGATGCGCAGGTGCTCGGCGAGGGTGCCGGGACGGACCTCGCCGTGCCGGGCCAGCACACCCAGGGCCCGGGACTGGCTGGGGGTGATGTCCCACGGCGCCAGCGCCTCGCGGGTCTGCCGGCGTAAATGGGACGCGACACCCCAGAACGCCTCCGCGAGGCTCTCGTCCTCGCCGCTGTCGGTGGTGTCCGCGGTCACCGGAATACCGTAGCAGCCAATGCTGTTGTTCCCTCATGTTGAGGTAACCTCAGCATATCCCCGACCGAGAGGTGGTACCCCCTTGGAACCCACCCCCATGGGCCGCGACCGTGGCCACCACACCGTCAGCGCCGAGGAGAAGTCGCAGGCCCGCCAGGTGTCCCTGCGCCGCATCGGCCGCCTGTTCACCCCCCACCGGCCCGCGCTGGCCGCCGTCACCGCGATCATCGTGCTCTCCTCGATCATCGCGATGGCCACCCCGTTCCTCCTGCGCGCCGTGATCGACCGCGCCCTCCCGCAGGGTGACGTGACCCTGCTGGTGTGGCTGGTCCTCGGCATGGTCGCCGTCGCCGCGGTGACCGCCGCCCTCGGCGTCGTGCAGACCTGGATCTCCACCCAGGTCGGCCAGCGGGTCATGCACCGGCTGCGCACCGACGTCTTCAGCCACCTCCAGCGCCAGTCGCTGGGCTTCTTCACCCGCACCCGCACCGGCGAGGTGCAGTCCCGCATCACCAACGACATCGGCGGCATGCAGTCGGTGGTCACCTCCACCGCGACCGCCGTCGCCGCCAACCTCACCACCGTGGTCGCCACCGCGGTCGCCATGATCGCGCTCTCCTGGCAGCTCTCCCTGGTCTCCCTCGTCGTGTTGCCGCCGGCCATCTGGCTGACCCGCCGGGTCGCCCGGATGCGCCGCGAGATCACCGCCCAGCGACAGCGTGAACTCGCCGACCTCAACGTCACAGTGGAGGAGGGGCTCTCGATCAGCGGCGTGCAGCTCGCCAAGACCCTCGGCACCGGCCCGGCGCTCATCGACCGGTTCACCGCCTCCTCGGCCCGCCTGGTCGACCTGGAGCTGCGCAGCGAGCTCGCCGGCCGCTGGCGGATGGCCTCGATGAGCATCATCTTCGCCGCCGTACCGGCCGTCATCTACCTCGCCGCCGGCCTGCCCGGCACCGCCGGCACGCTGAGCATCGGCACCCTGGTCGCCTTCACCGCCCTGCAGGGCGGCCTGTTCCGGCCACTGATGGGGCTGCTCAACGTGGGCGTGTCGCTGACCGCCTCGCTGGCCCTGTTCGCCCGCATCTTCGAATACCTCGACCTGCCGATCGACGTGGCCGACCCCACCGAACCGGTCGCGGTCGACCCCGCCCGGGTACGCGGCCACCTGCGCCTGGACGACGTCACCTTCGGCTACCCCGGCAGCGACACCGCCGCCCTCGCCGGAATCACCCTCGACGTGCCCGCCGGCACCAGCCTCGCCCTGGTCGGCGAGACCGGCTCCGGCAAGAGCACCCTCGCCGGGCTGATCAGCCGCCTGCACGACCCCACCGCCGGCCGGATCACCATCGACGGCGTCGACCTGCGCGACCTGCGCCTGGCCGACCTGGCCTCGATCGTCGGCGTGGTCAGTCAGGAGACGTACCTGCTGCACACCACCGTGCGGGAGAACCTGCGCTACGCCCGCCCCGACGCGACCGACGCCGAGATCGAGGACGCGGCCCGCGCCGCCCAGATCCACGACCTGATCGCCGACCTCCCCGACGGGTACGACACCATGGTCGGCTCGCGGGGGCACCGGTTCTCCGGCGGCGAGAAGCAGCGGCTGGCCATCGCCCGTACGCTGCTGCGCGACCCGCGCATCCTGGTCCTCGACGAGGCCACCAGCGCGCTGGACACCGAGACCGAGCGGGCCGTGCAGCGGGCCTTCGACGTGCTCGCCGAAGGCCGTACCACGATCACGATCGCGCACCGGCTCTCCACGGTCCGCGACGCCGACCAGATCGCGGTCCTCGACCACGGTCGGATCGTCGAGGCCGGCGACCACGACAGCCTGCTGCACCGCAACGGCCGGTACGCCACCCTGGCCGCCTGAGCCTGGCTCAGAACTATCTCAAAACTGTCGTAGAATCGTCTCGTTATTATGCGGTCAGGTGCCGGTAGACGGTGGCCCGTGAGACACCCAGCGCGGCGGCGATGGCATCCACCGAATGGGTGCCCGCCGCGTGCATCCGCCGGGCAGCCTCCACCTGCTCCCGGCCCAGCGCCCGGGGCCGCCCCGGCTGTCGACGCCGGTCGACCGTAGCGCCGCGGGTGGCCGCGCCCCGCGACGTCGTCGCTGGTGGCGCCCCGTCGGCCGGGGCCGCGTCGGTCAGGGCTCCTTCGGTCGGGGTGCCGGGCGGCGACGGGGCCAGCAGCCGGCGTACGCCGTCGAGCATGTCGGCGCGCAGCACCTCGTCGGACACGTCGGTGAAGAAGACGACCGGGTCGCTGCACGTGGCCACCGCCTGCACCGCCCGCACCCGCTCGCGGCGTCCCGCGCCCGGTCCGGCGATGAGGTCGTTGGCCCGCATGGCGATCTCCATGAGGCGGTGGTACGTGTCGCCCCGACCGACCAGCGCGATGTCGTGAAAGAGCATGCCGAGCGGCCGGCGATGGGCGAGCATGATGTCCACCCAGCCCTCCACCACCGTCCACCGGGCCGACTCCGCGGGCTGCGTCCGGGCCGAGTCCAGCAGCGCCTCCAGGTCCGCCACCAACGGCTCGACCAGGGCGGCGAGCAGATGCTCCTTGGCCGGGAAGTGGTACAGGATCGCGGCCTTGGTCAGCCGCAGCCGCTCGGCGATCTGGCGCAGCGAGGTGCGCTGGTAGCCGTGTTCGGCGAAGAGGTCGAGCGCGGCGCGCAGGATCCGGGTGCGGGTGTCGTCCGCGGGATCGGCGGTCATGCCGGCCAGCCTAGCGACGCCCTGACCGGTGGGCGACATTGCCGTTGAAGTTACTGACCGTCGGTCAGTACAGTGGGGACGGTCGACGCAGCCAACGGCAGGAGGGGCGATGCCCGTCATCTCGATCGGTAACCTGGTCAAGACGTTCGGCGCCATCCGGGCTCTCGACGGGCTGGATCTGCGCGTCGAGCAGGGGGAGGTGCACGGCTTCCTCGGGCCGAACGGCTCCGGAAAGTCCACCACCATCCGGGTCCTGCTCGGGTTGCTCCGCCGCGACTCCGGCGAGGCCCAGGTGCTCGGCGCGGACCCGTGGCGCGACGCGGTCCGCCTGCACCGCCGGCTGACGTACGTGCCGGGCGACGTCAGCCTCTGGCCCAACCTCACCGGCGGGGAGGCCATCGACCTGCTGGGCCAGCTGAGGGGCGGCCTCGACCGGCGTCGCCGCGACGAGCTGCTGCACCGCTTCGACCTCGACCCCACCCGCCGCTGCCGCACGTACTCCAAGGGCAACCGGCAGAAGGTCGCCATCGTCGCCGCCTTCTCCTCCCCGGTCGAGCTGTACGTGCTCGACGAGCCGACCTCCGGCCTCGACCCGCTGATGGAGGCGGTGTTCCAGGACGAGGTCCGACGGATCAAGCAGGCCGGGGCCACCGTGCTGCTCTCCAGCCACGTCCTCGCCGAGGTCGAGGCGCTCTGCGACCGGGTCAGCATCATCCGCGAGGGTCGTACCGTCGAGTCCGGCACCCTCACCGAGCTGCGCCACCTCACCCGCACGGCGGTGACCGTCGAGACCGCCCGGCCCATCACCGGCCTGGCGGCGCTGCCGGGTGTGCACGACGTGCACGAGGTCGACGGGCGCACCCACCTGGAGGTCGAACCGGCCCACCTCGACGAGCTGCTCGGTCAGCTCATCCGCTTCGGCGTCCGCGCGCTGACCAGCACCCCACCCACCCTGGAACAGCTCTTCCTGCGCCACTACGGCGACGACCCCGCCGCCAACGGTCCGGCCGCCGCCCCGGCCGCCGCCGCCCGGCAGGTCGGCGCCCGATGAGCGGCCTCACCGGCACGCCCCGGCTGGCCCGGCTCGTGCTGCGCCGCGACCGGATCCGGCTCGCGATCTGGGTCCTCGGCACGCCGCTGCTCGGCTACGCCCTCGCCGCCAGCGTCGCCGACATCTACCCGGACCAGGCCGCCCGCCTGGGCTACGCCACCACCTCGGCGTCCAGTCTGGTCGCCCGCGCCTTCAACGGCCCCATCGCCGGCACCGATCTGGGCGCCGTGGTGGTCGCCGAGACGTACGTGACGTTGGCTCTGATCGCCGCGCTGCTGAGCACCTTCGCGGTGACCCGGCACACCCGGCAGAACGAGGAGACCGGTCGGGCCGAGCTGCTCGGGTCCTCCGTGGTCGGCCGGTACGCGCCGCTCACCGCCGCGCTCCTCGTCGTCGTCGCGGCGAACGCCCTGGCCGCGGCGCTGCTCGCCGTCGCGCTGGTCGGCGCCGGCCTGCCGCTCGCCGGCTCGGTCGCCGCCGCAGCCGCGATCGGTGGCGTCGGGGTCGCCTGCACGGCGATCGCCGCGGTCACCGCCCAGCTCTCCGTCACCTCGCGCGGCGCCAACGCGCTCGCCGCCACCGCCGTCGGGCTGTCCTTTGTGCTGCGGGCCGTCGGCGACATGTTCGGCGACCAGAGTGCCGACGGGACCCAGGTGCGCAGCGCCTGGCCGTCATGGATCTCCCCGCTCGGCTGGGGCAACCAGGTCCGCGCCTTCGCCGGCGACCGCTGGTGGGTGCTGGCCCTGCCCGTCGCGCTGCTGCTCGCCGGGGTGGCGGTGGCGTACGCCCTCGCCGAGCGGCGTGACCTCGGCGCCGGGCTGATCGCCCCCCGACGCGGACCGGCGACCGGGGCGTCCTGGCTGCTCAGCCCCGCCGGGTTGGCCTGGCGCACGCAGCGCGGCACGCTGCTCGGCTGGGCGGTCGGGGTGGCGGTGCTCGGCCTCTCCATGGGTGCCGCCGGCGACGAGTTCAACGCCATGCTCGACCAGAACCCGGCCGCCGCCGAGGCGATCAACGCGATGGGCGGCGGAGGCGACCTGATCAACGCGTACCTGGCCGCGATGCTCGGCCTCTTCGCCCTGACCCTCGGCGCGTACGTCGTGCAGGCCCTGCTCCGGGTACGCGGCGAAGAATCCGACGGGACGCTGGAGGCGGCGCTGGCCACGGCGGTCAGCCGCACCCGCTGGCTCGGCACCCAGGTGCTCGCCGCCACCCTCGGCGCTGCCGCCCTGCTCCTGCTCGCCGGCCTGACCACCGGCCTCGGCTACGGTCTGGTCACCGGCGACCCCCTCGGCGAGGCCGGCGACCTCGGTGGCGCGGCGCTGCTGCGACTGCCGGCCCTGCTCGTGGTCGCCGGGGTGGTGACGGCACTGTTCGGTCTGCTGCCCCGCTGGTCGGTCGTGCTGTCCTGGGTGGTGCTGCTGGTCTTCCTGCTCCTCGGGCAGCTCGGGGCGGTGCTGAAGGTGCCGCAGGCCGCGCTCGACCTGTCGCCGTACACCCATGTGCCGTCCGTGCCCGCCGCCGACCCGGCGGCGCTACCCCTGGTGGTGCTGACCACGGTGGCCGCGCTGCTCGTCGCGACCGGTGTGGTCGCGTTCGGCCGACGCGACGTCCCGAGCTGACTGTCCGGTGACCCGTTGACCACCCTGCGGCATTGACACCCGCCACAATCCAACCCATCGTCGATGGATCATTTCTCCGTCGAAGGGCCGCAGGATGGTCAGCAGCGAGCACAGGTACGTCATCGTCGGGGCCGGACCCGCCGGCCTCCAACTGAGCTACTACCTCCAGCAGCAGGGTGCCGACTACCTGACGGTCGAAAGTGGCGACGGGCCGGGCGGGTTCTTCCGGCGGTTTCCGCGCCACCGCCGGCTCATCTCGCTGAACAAGGTGCACACCGACAGCCCCGATCCTGAGATTCGCCTTCGCTGGGACTGGAACTCGCTGCTCAACGACCACCCGGATCTGCTGTTCCCGCGATTCAGCGAGGAGTACCTGCCGGCGGCCGACGACCTGGTGCGCTACCTCGCCGAGTTCCAACGGGTCCACCAGCTCAACGTCCGCTACGGCACGACCGTCGAGCGGATCACCCGAACCGACGACGGCTTCACGGTGAACACCGACCAGGGTGACGTGCGTGCGCGCTGCCTGGTCGTCGCGACCGGCTGGGGCAAGCCGTTCGTGCCCGCCATCAAGGGCATCGAACACGCCATCGGGTACGAGGACATGACCGTCGACCCCACCGCGTACGACGGTCAACGGGTCCTGATCATCGGTAAGGGCAACTCCGCGTTCGAGACCGCGTCGTCCATCCTCGGCCGGGCGTCGATGGTGCACCTGGCCAGCCGGCAACCCCTGCGACTGGCCTGGAACACCAAACACCCCGGCGACGTCCGTGGTCAGTACGGCGCGATCCTCGACAGCTACCAGTTCAAGACGCTGCACTCGGTGCTCGACTGCACGATCGACGAGATCCGGCCCGTCGACGGGCGGTTCCAGGTGTCGATCACCTACACCCACGCGCAGGGGGAGACCGCCGTTCTCGACTACCACACGGTGTTGAGGTGCACCGGCTTCCGGATGAACACGGCGCTGTTCGACGAGACGGCCCGGCCCGACATGGTGCGGGACGGCCGGATGCCCGGGCTACGCCCCGACTGGCAGTCCAGCAACGTCGACGACCTGTACTTCGCCGGCACCATCGCCCAGGCCCGGGACGTCAAGCACGCGTCGTCGCCCTTCATCGACGGCTTCCGGTACAACCTGCGCACGTTCACCCGGATCCTGCGTGAGCGCTACGACGACGTGCCGCTGTCATACGCGACGACGCCGGCCGACCCCGCGTCACTGACCAAGCTGATGCTCGACCGGGTCAACTGGTCCTCGGCGCTGTGGACCCAGTTCGAATACCTCTGCGACGTCTTCGTCCGCGACGACGCCACCGGCGACTTCCACCACTACGAGGACCTGCCGGAGGACTACGCCGTGGAGCGCTTCGCGGACGCCACGCAGTGGTACACGCTCGCGCTGCGGTGGGGCCGCGACGACTACGGCGACGTCTTCGCCATCGACCGGCACCCGACCCCCGACCGGGCCCGGGAGAGCGCCTTCATCCACCCGGTCATCCGTCGGTACCGGGGCACGGAACTGCTCGCCGAGCAGCACCTGCTGGAGGATCTGCTGGCCGAGTGGCGGCGCCCGGACCGACACGTCGAGCCGCTGGTCGAGTTCCTGACCGAGGACCTCACCAGCGGACCATGACCTCGTCGAGGGGTTTGCGGGTCAGGTCGGGGACGTGGGCGTCCGGCGTGGGATACCCGACGGGCATCACCACGTACGGGCGCTCCTCCGGCGGCCGTTCACACACCTCGTTGAGGAACCGCATCGGGCTGGGCGTGTGGGTCAGGGTCACCAGGCCGGCGTGGTGCAGCGCGGTGATCAGCAGACCGACCGCGATGCCCACGGACTCCTTGACGTAGTACGGCTTCGGGCTGCGCGGCCCCTGGTGCACCTCGAAGACGACGATCACGGCCGGTGCGGTCTCCAGGAACGGCTTCCGCCAGTCGGTGCCGAGCCCGGCGATCGCACCCAGCCACTCCGCCGAGGCGCGGCGGTCGTAGAACGCGCGTTCCTCGGCCTCCGCCGCCTCGCGTAGCCGGCGTTTGCGGGCCGGGTCGGTCAGCACCACGAACCGCCACGGCTGCACGTTCGCACCACTGGGCGCGGTCGAGGCGGCCCGGATCGCGGCCTCGATCACCCCGTCGGGCACGGGGTCGCTGGCGAAGTCGCGCACGGAACGGCGTCGCTCCATCCGGTCGGCGAACGCCTCCGCGTCGCGCACCATCTCCGCCGGGGGTCTACGGTCGTGTTGGATGGGGACCTTGGACAGCAGGTCTGCGTCGTTCACCTGGGACCTCCCCTGATCCGGTGGTGCCGGTTTCCACGGGAGGGCCTGCCTGCCGCCGACATCCGGTTCCTCCAGCATTTCGGAGGCGGGGCGGCTTGTCGTTACGCAAGTGTGCTTTCTTCAGACATGGGCACGTTGGGCGCGGTCTGCGCCACGATCTCGTCGACCACGTCGGTCAGGCGTCCGCGCAGCGCCGCGGCGGCCCGCTGGCGGGTCGCCCCGTCGCCGTCCGCGGCGAGCCACCCCAGCCAGGCCTCCACCCGCTCGCCGTCGCCCGCCTCGTCCAGTGCCGGTCGGGCGAGCGCCACCAGCCGCTCGGCGAGGGCCGCCGCGGGCAGCAGTCGGCCCGTGGTGACGTCGACGCCGTGGCCGCCCATCCCGTCGCGGGCTGCCCGCCAGTACGCGAGCCGCAGCAGCTCGGGGACCAGCTCCGGGCCCTCGTCGCCGCCGTCGACGGCATCCCCGGCCACGACCACCAGAGCCCGCACGAGGGCCGCGAGCGCCGCGGACTCGGCGGCGGTCAGGGGTACGTCGGCCACCCGCACCTCGAGCGTGGGATGGTTCGTCGACAGGCGGAGATCCCAGAAGATCGTGCCCTGGTCGACCAGCGCGCCCGCGTCGAGCAGCATGTCGACGTGCTCGTCGTACTGCCGCGCGGACGTCAGGAACGGCGGCGGGCCGGCAACCGGCCAGCGCCCCCACGTGACGCTGCGCCAACTCGCGTACCCGGTGTCGCGCTCGGGCCAGTAGGGCGAGTTGGCCGTGAGGGCGAGCAACGCCGGCAAATGCTGGCGCAGATGGTTGCCGATCAGCACGGCGCGGTCCCGGTCGGGCTGCTCCACGTGGACGTGGACGGCGCAGATCGCCAGCTCGTCGTGCAGCCCACGAAAGGTGGCGGTGCCCCGGTCCTGGCGAGGCCCCTCGGTGATGGGCGGCGGCACGGCACGGCCCAGCACCGGCGAGCCGCTGGCGATCACCCGCAGACCCGCCGACAGCGCCGCGGCCTGGACGGCGGCGCGGCCCTCGACGAGCTGCCCGTGGAGATCGTCCACGCGTTGGCACGGGTCGGTGCGGGTCTCCACCTGCAACTTGGTGATCTCACCACCCACCCGGGTGCCGAGGGCCGGTCTCGCGCGGCCGACGACGGTGGCCGCCTCCGGCACGACCTCACCCCGATCGGTGTCGACGACGAGGAACTCCTCCTCGACACCGAGCAGGGGAATGGGCGGTCCCGAGCGCTGTCCCACAGTCATGCCGACGCCGACCTCTCGCTGCCGGTCGTGCGCCGGCGGTCAGCACGTTACGGGATTTCGTCGATGGGTTGCGATTCGAAACGCTCCATGGTGGACAACGCGTCGACGAGTCCGGCCAAGAGTGCCGTCCGTTCGGGCATTCGGTCGAGGCGGACGTACTCGTCGGCGGCGTGCGCTCCGCCTCCCACCGCGCCCAGGCCGTCCAGGGTCGGCACACCCAGCGCGGCGGTGAAGTTGCCGTCGGACGCGCCAGCGGCGTACGCGCCGACGAGCCCCGGGATGCCCAGCTGGCAGGCGATCGACTGAGCCAGCTCCAGAAGCGGTCGCGCGAGCTCCGGGGACATCGGGTAGCGGTTGATCCCGCCCTCCACCGCCAGCGTCGCCTCCGGCAGGAACGGCACCAGCCCGCGGATGGCGTGATCGACGCGTTCCAGCTCGTCCCTGGTCCAGGCGCGGACGTCGACGGCCAGGCTGGCGCGCTCCGGCACCGTGTTCGTCGTGGTGCCGGCGGAGAGCAGGGTCGGTGTGACAGAGGTGCCGCCGCTGTCCGCCGCGCCGAGCGCACCCAACGTGAGAACCTGGTGGGCGACCTCCACCGTGGCGTTGACCCCGCGCTGCGGTTCGACACCGGCGTGCGCGGCGCGACCCGAGACGGTGAGCCGGTAGACCGAGCCGCCCTTGCGAGCCACCTTCACGTGCCCGTCCGGGGTGGCCGCCTCGCAGACGAGCACCGCACCCGAGCGCCGCGCCTCACGTTCGATCAGGGACCGTGACGTGACGGAGCCACTCTCCTCGTCGCAGGTGAGCAGCACGCCGACCGCCGAGGTGTCCTCGATCAGGCGCAGTGCCGTGAACATCTGCACGATCCCGGCCTTCATGTCACACACGCCAGGCCCCGTCGCCACGTCCCCGCGTACGGTGAAGGGCCTGGATCGGGTCGTGCCGACCGGGAAGACCGTGTCGAAATGGCCCAGCAGCAGCACACGCTGGTCAGCGGCCGGCCACAGCAGGTGCGGCAGGCCGTCGACCACGACCCGATGGACGGGCCGACCGAGCGCCTCCTCCCCCCAGCGGGCGAGCAGGTCGGCACAGGACCCGAGGTGGGGCAGCGAGCCCGGCGCCGACTCGCAGGCGACGAGCGCGCCCAGTCGGTCGACCATCTCGGTTCGGAACTTCTCAGCGGCATCGAGCAGACAGCGCGGGTGCTCCATCGATCCCTCCAACTGCACGGCTGACGGGCTTGGCCGGGCGTGCTCATCGACGATCGCAGGGGGATCGGGGTGCGGTCACCCTTGTCTGTGCTCAGATGACGGGTGAAGCGGTTGGCCGCCGCGGTTCGCCGTCGGCCGCTTGATCTGGTGCCGGTGGTGGCTGCTTGGGCGATACGCGCAAGCGCTGGCGTGGTGGCGATCCTCGCCGCCTGCTGACGGGCCCTAGGATCTCTGACATGCAGGAGGGTCGGTGGACGACGATCACGCCGTCGCAGTTCGCGCACGAGCGGGAGGCGTTGGCGCACGTCCAGGCGTTGTTGCCGGACAGCGAGCCCTACCGTGCCTGGTCGAACTTCACGTTCACCGCCCAGACCGGGCACCCCTACGAGGTCGACCTCCTGGTCGCCGCGCCGGGCGGGCTCTACCTCATCGAGATCAAGAGCCTGACCGGCAGGCTGCGTTCCAGCGGCTCCAACTGGATCCTCCAAGGGCCGAACAGCACCCGTACCTTCGACAACCCCCTGCACCTCGCGGACGGCAAGGCGAAGAAGCTCAAGTCCCTGCTCCAGGTGGCCGCGACGCGACGCAAGGGCCAGCCGGTCAAGATCCCCTTCGTGCAGGCGGCGGTGTTCCTCTCCAAGCCCGGCCTGCGGGTGGAGCTGTCGGAGCATCACCTGCATGGCATCTTCGGTCCGGAGCCCGCTCAGGGTCACGAGCCTGGGCCGTTGCCGACGATCACTTCGCTGCTGGAGCGCCCGCCGCAGGACGAACGCCAGCGGGTCACCAAGGAGATGTCCGCGGCCCTGCCCGACCTCCTCGAGGCTGTCGGCATCGCCCGTAGCCGCCGGCACTACCAGGTCGGCGCCTGGGAGTTGGAGCCCCGCCCGTTCGACGTCGGCCCCACCTGGCAGGACCACGAGGCGCGGCACCGTGACCTGGAGCGCGAACGCCGCCGGGTGCGGATCTATCTGGTCGAGCGCAACGCCGTGCAGACCGAACGGGCCAGCATCGAACGCGCCGCCAGGCGGGAGATGCTGGCACTGCACGGCATCAACCACCCGGGCATTGTGCAGGTCGACTCGATGGAGTCGCACGAGGCCGGCCCCGCACTCATCTTCCGGTACGATCGTCGCTCGGTGCGACTGGACCACTACATGGCGCAGTATGGCGACCGCCTCGACGGGCTGAGCCGACTCGCGATGATCCGACAACTCGCCGAGACAGTGGCGTACGCCCACGGTCGGCGGCTTCACCACCGTGCGCTCTCTGCGCGCAGCGTGCTGGTCAACCCTGGCCGGACGCGGCGCGGTGGCAGCGACGACGAAGCGTGGCTGACACCTCAACTGCAGATCAGCGACTGGCAGGCGGCGACGCGAGGCGCGGACAGCGCCGGCGGCAGCAGCGGTGAGCCGGTTGCGCTGTCCTCGCACGCGACCGCGCACATCGAACGCTCGGCTGAGGCGTACCTCGCACCGGAGTTGACCGCGCCGACGCCTGACGCGGTGGCGATGGATGTCTTCGGCCTCGGCGCCCTGGCGTACCTGATCCTGACCGGCCAACCGCCGGCCGCGAAGCGCCCGGAGTTGCTCGCCCGGCTGGCCCGGGACAACGGCCTGCGGGCCGGCGCTGTCGCTGACGGCATCAGTGAGTTCGCCGACGAGCTGATCCAGGCTGCCACCGCGCCGGTTCCGGCGCAGCGGCTGACCACGGTCGCCGACTTCGTCGAGATGCTCCAACTCGTCGAGGACGAGCTGACCACTCCACCCCCCGGTTCGGTGCACCCGCAGGACCCGGAGCCCGAGCAGCCTGACCCGCTGGAGGCGCGAGGCGGCGACCGGATCGGCGAGTGGAAGATCGTTCGGCGCCTCGGCACCGGCTCGACCTGCCGGGCGTTCCTCGGTTTCAACGAGCGCACCCGCCGGGAAGAGGTTTTGAAGGTCGGGCTCTCCGACGAGAAGGGTGCCCGACTGGCTCACGAGGCCCGGGTGCTGGGCCCGCTCACCGACTCCCGGGTGATCCGGCTGGCCCGGCCCGAGCCGTTGCAGCTGGGCAACCGCACGGTCGTGGTGCTGGAGCACGCCGGGGACCACACTCTGGCGCGCAAGCTGCGCGACGACGGCCGGCTCACCGTCGACGAGCTGGAGACCTACAGCGACTACCTCTTTGGTGCCCTCGACTACCTGGAGGGCGAGGGGGTCTACCACCGCGACATCAAGCCGGACAACATCGCAATCCGGATCCGGCCCAACCGCACCCGACAACTGGTGCTCTTCGACTTTTCCCTGGCCGGCGTCTCGGTCAAGGAGATCAGCGCCGGCACGCCTCGCTACCTGGACCCGTTCCTCGGCACTGCCAATCGCCCCGTCTACGACAAGCACGCCGAGTGGTACGCCCTTGCGGTCACCCTGCACGAGATGGCATCGGGGGAGCTGCCGGTCTGGGGCGACGGCGGCACCGAACCGCAGCTCACCGAAGGTCCTCCGGCGCTGGCCGCCGAGGCGTTCGACCCGGCGATCCGCGACGGACTGGCCGAGTTCTTCCAGCGAGCCCTACACCGCGACCACCGCCAGCGCCCAGCCTCGCTGAAGGACCTGCGCGACGACTGGCAGCAGGTCTTCCGCCGCTCCGATGCGAGCACTCCGGTCGGCACCGAGCATCCGGACGTCGATGTCGACGAGCTGGACGAGCAGGCAGCCGCGGCGGCACGCGACGAGGCCGCCGGCAAGTCCACCCGGGCCACCGCGCTGGAGGCCGCCGGTCTCACCCCACGCGCGGTCTCGGCCGCGCACCGCTTGGATGCCACGACCGTCGGTGAGCTGCTCGTGGTCGCGAACAAGCTCGCGCACCTGCCGGGCCTGGGCGCGAAGACCCGCCAGGAGCTGCAACGCCGGGTCAAGGAGTGGCGCCAACGGCTGGGGGAGCGGGAGACGCTGCCCACCACGCCTGCCGCCCGCAAGGCTGCCAGCCAAGAGGCGGCCACCGAAACCACCGCCGGCCACGGCGACACCGATCTGGTACGCGTCGGCCTGGACGCGATCGCCACCCTGCTCGTCCCGGCGAAAAACGGCCGCAACGCCACCGAGATCGAGGGCATCCGGCTGCTGCTGCACCTGCCCGACGAGTCGGGGGCGCTGCCGGCGCTGCCGCTCTGGCCTCAGCAGCCGCAGGTGGCGAACGCGCTGGGTGTCACCGCCGGTCGGGTCGCGCAGATCCTCGGCAAGCAGCGCAAACGCTGGCACGACCTTCCGGTGGTCGGCAGCGTGCGTACCCAGATCATCGAGCTTTTGCACGACGGTGGCCGGGTGATGGGTGTCGCCGAGTTGGCTGCGGCGCTGTTGAGCAGCCGCGGCTCGGTGCGCACCGGGGATGGCCTGCGTCTCGCGGTGGCCGTCGCGGCGGTACGCGCCGCCGTGGAGGTCGACGCGCTCGCCGACGAGCCGCGCCTGCTGCTGCGCCGGCACACCCGCGCCGACATCAACGGCAAGCCGCACCCGCGCGGCGACCGGCTGCTGGTGGCGCTGGAGGTCAGCGACGACGACGCACCGGACACCCCGGCCGCGCCGGCGCTGCTCGATTACGCCGACGCGCTCGGCAAGGCCGCCGACAAGCTCGCCGCCAGTGAGGTGCTGCCCAGCCCCGCGACTGTGCTGCGTACCCTCGCGGCAGTGAGCGCGCCCGGCGGAGCCGCCGACGCCTTCGACGAGCGACGCCGTGTGTTGCTCGCCGCGGTGGCCTCGGAGCGGGCCGCCGCCACCGCGCGGCTGGAGCTCTACCCGCGTGACCTTGACCCGGTGCGGGCGCTGCGGCTGGCCCAGGCGGGCGTGGTGCCGCCCACCGTCGCTTCCGACGGTCGGCGTGGGCTGACTCCGACGCACGTCGCCGACCGGGTCGCCGCGCGCTTCCCGGAGCTAGACCCGCTGCCGGGTCACCCCAAACTGGACCGGCTGCTCGCCGAGGCGGGCTTCGAGCTGCGCTGGGAGCGGGACCGGTACGTCTCGCCGCCGCCGCGTGCGGCCTCGTCGTCGGTGTCGATCGTCCAGCGGCGGCCGTCGGCCACGGCCGCGCCGAGCCGGTGGGCGGCGGAGTCGCCGGAGTTGGCGGCGGCGATGCGCGCCGAGGAGCGGCTTGCCGGTGCGCGGTCCGCGGGAGGGTTCCGGGCGCTGACGGTACGCCTCAGCCGCTATCACCTGGCCCGCGAGGAGCTGGCGCGGCGCTTCGACGCTCGACCGGTCAACGTGGCGGCGCACTTCCTGGATCACCTGCACGCCCTGGTCGACGCCCGCCCGAAGCCGACCTGGGAGACGGTGCTTAGCGCGGACATCGCCAAGGAGGGGTCGCGGCCGGCGATCAAGCTGGGGGAGTACGTCGAGCAGGCGTGGCAGCTGACCGTGCCGTCGCTGCGCGAATCGCTGTCGGCTGCGGATGGGCCGGTGCTGCTGCACGACGCGGCGGTGCTGGCGCGGTACCGGGCGATGGAGCGGCTGCACGAGCTGGCTGATGCGGCGCGCGGTGGGGCGGGGGACGTCTGGCTGCTCTGCCCGATGGAGGATCCGGCGCTGTTGCCAAAGCTGGACGGTGCGGTGGTGCGGGTGGGCGACAACGAGTGGATCGCCCTACCGGACGCCTGGGTCGTCAACGCCCACCGCAGCACAGTGGCAGCCTCCTGACCGGTTGCCGTGGTCGACCGGATTGGCGGGAGGCCAAAGCGGCGGCACCTCAAGAGTTACCGGCAGCGGACATAGCCCGGTGCGCCGGTGGTGGGATCAGCGTGTCCCCGAGCGGTCCGTGACCAGGTGCGGATCGAGTGTGAGGAGGCGGCCCGACACCTGACGGTCGCTGAGTGTCGGGCCCCCCGTGCACGGCCGATTTTCCGACAGCGTCCGCAGTCCCAACGGCGTACCGTCCCGGGTCAAGCATGGGGAGGAGTCGGATGAGTTTCCTGCAGCAGGCAGAGCAGTCGCCGGACACCGAGCGGATGTTCGATGCCGACACGAAGGCGATGGGCTACCTGCCCAACTACACCAGGTTGTTCGCCCAGAGCCCGGCGGTATACCTGGCATGGCAGCAGCTCAACGGCGCGGTGAAGGCCGGGATGGAGCTGCGCCGCTATGAGTTGGCGACCCTCGCCGCGGCCCGGGCCCTGAAATCCTCCTACTGCGGCCTGGCACATGGAAAGGTCCTACGCGACAAGTTCTTCGACGCGGCGACCGTCGCCGCCATCGCGTCGGACCACGGCAGCGCCGGTCTCTCCGCGCAGGAGGTGGCAGTCGTCAACTTCGCCGGAAAGGTCGCGGCCCATGCGAACTCCGTCACCGAGGCCGACGTCGCGGGCCTGCGCGGCCAGGGTCTCGATGACACGGAGATCTTCCACGTGATCCTCGCCGTTGGCGCCAGATGCTTCTTCAGCACCGTCCTCAGCGCTGCCGGGGCTGAGCCCGATCCGCGGTACAACGAGAGCCTGGACGTGGATCTGCGGAAGGCGCTGAGCTTCGGCGGTTAGACCCAGAGAGAACGCACCGACCACGCTCCCAGCGCCAGCGGTCGAGCCGGACTTGTCGAGGAGGTAGCGTTCGCCGCTCACGACGCCCGATCGCGACGTCTCACATGACGTGTGCGCCGTACAGGTTCAGCAGGGCCGTCTGCTCGGGCGTCAGACGCAGCAGGGGTGTTCCGTTGGTGCCGGGGAAGATCCGAGCCGCGTCGAGGTCTGCCCGGCGGATGCTCGTCGCGATGCCGATCTTGACGCCCCGACTCGTCAGCGTTTCGAGTAGGCGGCGGGTGTCGAAGAGGTACGCCGCGGATATTTGCCACTGATGGTGCCGTACGGCATCGAGTGGCCGCGGCGGACCGCTGAATACCAGGTAGAAGTCGCAGGGATGAGGGCTGATGTCGATGCCGGTGAAGACGTCGCCGTAGGTCTTGACGTTCACGGTCCGGCCGGCGAACGGACCGGACCGGAAGATGCCGTCGTAGCCGGCCTGGATCGCCGTACTTGCCAGGTCGATGTCGAACACCTGCTCGGCGATGAACTCGCCGATGTCGCCCGGCCGGGCTGATCGCCCGGTGAGCGCCGCGATCCTGGCGTCCAGGTCGTCGCGAGCCTGCAGGAGCGCCGCCAACTGGTGCAACTTCTCGGTCACGGGGGTGATTCTCTGCGTTGCGCGCTGGCTTGACCAGTGAGGCATCGATAACTTTTCGTCATGACGACCTCCGCACGGCAGCGCGTTGCGGCCTTCTGGGACGCCCGCATCGAGTCCTGGCTCAACGGCGAAGATCCACTACCGCCACCACTGCCCGAGTGGTTCGGCTCGCTTGCAGGCGTCGGCCCCGGACAGGTCACCCGAGATGGATTCCCCGAGCCCTACCATGGCGACCTGCTCGGGCTGGAACAGACGCCCCGGATGGTGGTGCTCGGGCTGAACCCGGGCGAGTACCGGCAGCGCTTCCAATCGCGGGAGGGCATCTTTGCCGACGAGATTCGGGAGGCTGGGTCGTACAGCAGGTGGACTACAACCTGCCCGTACAACCGGCCGCCGTGGACCCTGCCCCACGAGATGGGGCGCAACCAGTACTACCAGGCGCGGCTTGAGTTCACCCGCCGATGGCTGCAGGACCCGAGCGGCGACCACCGTGATCTGCTGATCTTCGAGTGCTACCCATGGCACTCGAAGGCCATCACGGCTCCGCTGAGGCCGCCACCCGAGGTCATCGAGGAGTTTGTCTGGCAGCCGATCGCCGAATTGCCGGTGCAGGACGTGTTCGCCTTCGGCCGGCCCTGGAACAACCTTGCCCAAGCGCTCGGGCTGCCACTGAAGGGCAGCCTGGGATTTGGCGGCACCGACTACGGATCAGCGGTGCCAAGCCGGGCGGTGCGGGCGTACTCGCTGCCCTCGGGCCAACGGCTCGTCGTCGAGTGGCACGCCGGCGCGGCCGGACCGCCGAGCGCGGAAGAGACTGCGCTCCTCCGAGAAGCGCTCACCGGAGAGGGAGTTGATGGCAGCGAGCTACCGGCGCCTCGACCCACGGCCGGAGGCTCTGTCGAACCTGGACTCCTCGTCAGCGCGGCCGAGGAGCCTTCGCCATGAGCGTCGCCAGCGACGCGTTGGCCACAGCCGGGCGGGTAGACAAGCTGCGCCGGTACATGGCTGAGCAGGTTCTCGGACCATCGGGCAACTGCGTCTGCCGAAGGTTAGGCAGTTGCCAACGGGCCGTCCTGTTCGACGGACGTGGGGTGCGCCGCCCGGAGGTGGAGTTCGCTGCCGGGCAGCTTTCGCACGTCGGCCGCCACTACGACCTGACGCTCGACGGGGTACCGATCCGGATCCTGGTCATCGCCATGGACACGGCGCGACTGCGAGAGAGCGTGACCCTCGAACAGCGGCACGCCGAGGTGATGGAATCCGCCAGGCTGCCGTTCAACAGCCGCAATCCGCATATGCAGGGTGTCGCCAGCGCTCTCAGGCTGGCGGTGGGCCGTGAGACGGGGTCCGATCGAGCAGGCGAGCTGCTTCACCTGGACGGCGTACGAGCGCCCGTGCACCTCTTTGACGCCTACGCCATGGCGAACATGCGACTCTGCTCGGCCACAGTCGGGGAGACGATGAAGTCGCTGAGCAATCCCACGATGAGCCGTAACTGTCTCCCGCACATGGCCGCGACGATCAAGACTCTCCAGCCGACCCTGTGCATCGTGCAGGGGGTCGAGGTCTACAAGACAATCACCGCGTTGATGACCAGTCGCCGTCAGCTTGCCCCGCACCTGGAGCACGCGCGACTGGCGGGCGTCGACATGCTCGTCGCGGCATTCACCCACCCCTCCGCCCGAGGGATTCACCGCTGGGGACGGTTGACCGGCGTTCCGTACCTCTACGAGACGGTCGTTCCTGCGCTCTGGGCCGCGCACCGGCTGATGGCGGGCCGATCCGACGCGGCCGGCAACGCCACTGTGCAGCAGCAACGGAGGCCGGCGGTCACGAATCGTCAGCCGCCGGGGTAGCGGCTCCACCAGTGTGGGTCGGTCGCGTCGACGTACTCGCCACCGGACGGGCTGTCCGCCAGTTGGGTCACGAGGTCCCGGGCCAGGGTGTCAGCCGGCCACGCCAGTTCCAGCCGGGAGAGCCAGTCGACCGGTAGCGCGTCGGGTCCGTGTGCCGTTCCCAGCAATGCGCCGGCAACCGTCGCGGCGTGGCCGCCGTCGCCGGCCGAGGCGGCGAACAGGAGCGCTTCGCGGACCGTTTCCCGCGCAGCAAACGATGCGGCCGTGTAGACCCCGCCGGCCAGCGCGGAAACGGCCCTCGCGTCGGGTGCGAGGCGGGTGAGTTCCTGGAGCGTGCCTGGGCGGGACCTGGCCGCGGCCACGGCTGGCGCCAGTGACCGCTCCGCCACCTCGCGCCACTCTGCAGCGTGCAGCCGAGCACTTTCCAGGGCGTCGCTGAGGCGATGTCCAGCCGCGACCAGGCGAACCACCGTGGCACCCAGCCATGCCGCCCCCAGCGCCTCACCCGAGTGCGTGAGCGCGGCGACGTCCACCGGGTTGCAGGACGGGTACAGGCCGACCGGCAGAGTCCGCGTGAGGGCGTGCGCCCCGGTGCTCGTGCCACCGGGCTTGGCGATGGTGCCCATCGTCTGCCGCTGCAACGCCGCTACCGTCGCCGGCGCTGAACCACGTCGCGCTGCCAGCGCCGGCGCCATGGACAGCCAACCGGTCGGCGGGTTCTTGTCCGCCATCGGCTCCAGGCCGGAGATGCCCTGGATGGTGGCCCAGCGATGGTAGGAACGCCAGACGACGCTGGGCGGGTGGCAGATCCCCTTGTGGGCGCCGCGCACATCAGCGCGGATGAGGCCCTCGACGGTGAAGCAGGCGAGCTGGCCGGCGCTGGTGGCCCGCAAGCTTCCGCTGGCCGGCACGTTGCCGCCCGTCGCGCCGATCGCGTCACCGAGCATCAGCCCGAGTACGCAGCCCCGGGCGGTCGCGAGCTGCTCTGCCGTCACCTTGGTCATTCCGCGAAGCATAGGGGCGGGTAGCCCGGGACCGTCTCGGGGCCGGGGTGCTGGTAGCGGGGCGGAGGCCGGCGAGTTGGACGTAGACCTCGCGCTTGGCGGTCGCCTCGCCGCGCCGGTTGAGGACGTAGCCGGTCAGCCAGATCCAACCGTAGTACGTCGGCTGGTCGGACACTGAGACGACACGGAAGGTCAGAGCGCGGTTCCCGGCGAACTGCACCGAGGCCCGACCGTCGATGGTGAGCAGGTCGCCGGGGGAGGGCCGCACGGTCACCAGTGACCGGAGTTGTGGGGGTGTTCCTGCGGCGGCCCGCACTCCCGCGCGTGCAGCGTCTGCCAGTCGCGCAGCGCCCGCTTGATTCGGTCGTTCTCCTGGCTGAGCAGCCGTACCGCCTCGTTGAGCATGGCCAGCTCGTCGGCCACTCGGGCCTGGAACTCGCGTACCTCATCAGGGTCGACGCCGCGCCGGCATGCGGCGAAGTCGTGGGTCCGCACCTCGTGCGGCGTCAACCGGGCCGGGTAGCCGGCGGGGTAGGGCTGGCCACCTCGATACACCTGAGCCACGACGATCCTCTCTGAGGGCAGGCGGGAGCGCGGAAGGTCCCGGTGGTGGGTCTGGAAGGGCGGGTCGTCCGCGCGGGGGCTGCGGACGACCCGCCCGCTCCGCCGCCGCAGCCCAATGCAGCGGTACGACAGCAGAGCAGTCCGGTGGGTCGGGACGGGCACGCACACCCGCCCCGACCAGGGGATGAGCCGAACTCGTTGCCACGCGAGGAGCAGCTCAGGCTCAAGAGTAACGACTTAGTCGTTTAAGTCAACCACTGATTGTTGTCGTTCCTGGGCGGTTCGTGATCGAATTGGCGAGCCACGCAAGGAGCGCCATGCCTACAACACCTGACTACATCCGCATCGCCGATGACATCATCGCTGGAGTCAAGGCGAAGAGGCTCAAACCTGAAGACAAGCTGCCGCCGATCGCGCAGATGGCAACGGACTACCGGGTCGGCACGTCCACCATCCAGATGGTCTACGTGCGGCTCGAAGCCCTGCGTGTCATCCGACGCCATCAGGGCAAGGGCATCTTCATCACTGAACCGAAGCTCTGGATGCGGGAGCCATAGGTAGCGGCCCGACAGCCAACACGGTCCTTACGGGTACCCCCCTCCCGCCCAGGCGACGACTAGAGTCGGCGCGTGATCGACCGGAAACTGCTCTTGTCCGACCTGCAGAAGCAGGTCAAGAACCTGGAAAAGGACCTGCGAGAGCAGGCCGAGTCGGTCGAGGAGGTGCGCCTCCGACTGCGTGGCGAGTACGACCACGCCTTCAAGGTCGGACGCACCGCCGCCACCTGGGCAGCCTGGCGGGACGAGCGTGTCACCCAGTCCGCCGTCGCCTGGGTGCTCGGCACGGTCTTCGTACGCTTCTGCGAGGACAACGGTCTGCTGCCCGACCCCTACTTGGCCGGCCCGGGGGACCGCCTGGTCCTGGCCGAGGAGGCCGAGGCGCAGTTCTTCCGCGATCAGCCCGACAAGACCCTCCGCGACTGGCTGCACCAGGGCTACGTTGCCATCGCCAGCACCCAGGCCGGCAATTCACTCTTCGACAAGCGGCACAACCCGCTGTACCAGATTCCGCTGTCCCACGACGAGGCCAAGAACCTCATCGCCTTCTGGCGCCGTCGCGGCGAGACCGGTGGCCTGGTGCACGACTTCACCGACCCGGAGTGGGACACCCGCTTCCTAGGCGACCTCTACCAGGATCTCTCCGAGTCGGCACGCAAGACCTACGCCCTGCTCCAGACTCCAGAGTTCGTCGAAGAGTTCATCCTTGACCTGACCCTGACTCCAGCGATCGAAGAGTTCGGCCACGACGTGGTCAAGATGATCGACCCGACGTGCGGCTCGGGCCACTTCGTCCTCGGCGTCTTTCACCGTCTGCTGAAGGAGTGGGAGCAACACGCCCCCAACCGCGACCCCCACGAGCGAGCACGCCTCGCCCTCGACGCCGTCCACGGCGTCGACATCAACCCCTTCGCCGTCGCCATCGCCCGCTTCCGCCTCCTGGTCGCCGCCCTCCGCGCCAGCGGCGTCAAGACCCTCGCTGACGCGGCTGGGTACGTCCTCCCGATGCACCTCGCTGTCGGCGACTCGCTGATCAAGCGGCGACAGGCCATGCTGTTCGGCGAGGACCCGATGACCGAGTTCGCCTACGCGACCGAGGACGTGCAGGAGCACCCGAGCATCCTCAGCCCTGGCAGCTATCACGTCGTGGTCGGCAACCCGCCCTACATCACGGTCAAGGACAAGGGCCTCAACGAGGCTTACCGGGAGATGTACGACGCCTGCTCCGGCAAGTACGCCCTATCGGTGCCTTTCGCTCAACGGTTCTTTGAGCTCGCTAAGACTGGCGATTCAGACGGCAAGAGCGCCGGCTACGTCGGGCAAATTACTGCCAACTCCTTCATGAAGCGTGAGTTTGGCAAAAGGATGATCGGAGATTTGTTCGGTGTCCGAGTCAACCTCACTCATGTTATCGACACGTCTGGTGTCCACGTTCCCGGACACGGTACCCCGACTGTCATTGTGGTAGGGCGCAACACCAACCTGAACCGTGGCAGCACCATCCGTACGGTCATGGGAATTCGAGGCGAGCCGAGTGTGCCGGAGAGGCCGGAGTTGGGCCTTGTCTGGGGGGCGATCCTTGCTCAGCTTGCCGACCCGGGATCGGAATCCGAATGGGTTAGTGTCGCTGACCTGCCACGTGATCGCCTTGCGAAGTACCCGTGGAGCCTAAGCGGGGGCGGCGCTAAGGAGTTGACTTCCCGCGTAGAAGAAATGGGGAAACAGCGGCTTAAAGTAGTCGCGGATTCGATTGGGTTCATGGCCGTTACTGGCTTTGATGAGGCCTATGCTTCCCAGAACAACCTGCCACCACAGTGGTCTCGCTCAGGGCTCAGCATCCGGCCCTTCATGATTGGCGACGGTGTCAGGGGATGGAGTTCTAGCCATCGATGGGCGCTCTTCCCTTACTCCGCAGGGCTTGAACCGACAACCAGGGAGCAGGAGTGCGCACCCTACTGGCAGCTTCGATCGGTTCTCCGCGCTGGTCTAGCGTTTGGCAAGACCCGCGAACAGCGTGGCCTGTCATGGCACGAGTATACGATGCTCTCCTCGGCCCGCCTGACCTCAGAATTTCTCATTGGGTTTGCTTTCCTCGCGACGCATAACCATTTCTACCTTCGACGCTCTCGCGATGTGTTGAACCACTCTGCGCCAGTTCTAACTTTGCCTTCCGGGGCCTCTGAAGATGATTATCTTCAGTTGTTAAGCGTCCTCAATAGCTCGACAGCTTGTTACTGGCTGAAGGAGGTTTGTCACGACAAGGGCAATGGTGGCATCGGAGGTGGCATCGCAAGCGAGGACTGGGAACGTTTTTACGAGTTCACGGGTACCAAGTTGCAGGCGTTTCCACTGCCTTCGGCGTACCCCCTTGAACTGAGCCGGGAGATCGACGGCCTGGCGCAGCGGCTCGCCACGGTGACCCCGGCGGCGGTCGCGGCTTCTGGAGTGCCCACCCGCGAGCGGCTCTACGTCGGCGAGCGGGAGTGGCATTCGATCCGGGCGCGGATGATCGCGTTGCAGGAGGAGTTGGACTGGCAGGTCTACTCGCTCTACGGGCTGCTGGACGAGGAGTTGACCGCGCGAACCGGCTCCGTGCCGGAGTTGAAGCTGGGGGAGCGGGCGTTCGAGATCGTGCTCGCCCGCGAGGTGGCCGCCGGTGAGGCGGAGACGCAGTGGTTTGCCCGGCACGGGTCGACGCCGATCACGGAGCTGCCGGCGCACTGGTCGGACGAGTACAAGGCGATCGTGGAGCGGCGGATCGCGATCATCGAGGGCAATCGCAACATCGGGCTGATCGAGCGGCCGGAGTGCAAGCGCCGCTGGGCCACCGACGGCTGGGACGCGATGCAGCAAAAGGCGCTGCGTGACTGGCTGCTGGACCGGTGTGAGGCGCGGGAGCTGTGGTACCAGCACGTCGACGGCCTCGAACAGCCACGTCCGCTGACCACCGCGCAGCTCGCCGACGAACTGCGCCGCGACGTCGACGTGCTCACCGTCGCCAACCTCTACGCGCCCGGTCAGGATCTCGGCAAGGTGATCGCCGACCTGGTCGCCGACGAGCATGTGCCGCACCTGGCCGCGCTGCGCTACAAGGACACCGGCCTGGCCAAGCGGGCCGACTGGGAGCAGGTGTGGGACCTGCAGCGGCAGGAGGACGCACTGCCCGACGAGGCGGCGAAGCGGGAGTTCCGCAAGCAGATCCCGGTGCCGCCGAAGTACACCTCGGCGGACTTCCTCAAGAGCAGCTTCTGGAAGCATCGGGGCAAGCTCGACGTACCCAAGGAGCGGTTCGTCTCGTACCCCGGCGCCAGCCGCGACGGTGACCCGTCGCTGCTGGTCGGCTGGGCCGGCTGGGACCACCGCGAGCAGGCCCAGGCCCTCGCCACCCTGATCGTGGCCCGCGAGCAGGAGGACGGCTGGGCTGACGACCGGCTGTTGCCGCTGGTCGCGGGGTTGCGCGAGATCCTTCCCTGGGTACGCCAGTGGCACGGCGAGTTCGACCCGGAGTGGGGCGCCTCGCCGGCGGACATCTACGACGGCTTCCTCGCCGAGACCACCAACCGCCTGCACCTCACCGACGAGGCGCTCACGTCGTGGCGCCCGCCGAAGGCGACCCGCGGCCGCAAGGCCAAGGCGTGACGACTGAGTCAGTGCCGACCGGCCTCTGGTCAACGGGTGACGTCGAGGAGCTGACCGGGATCCTGGCGGCCCGCCGTTCCCGGCTGTGGCAGATCATCCAGCCGGCCGACCTCGCGGCGTGGGTGTTCGCCGATCCAGAGCCTGCGCCGCTCGACCCGCCGCCGACCGCCTTCGACGGCAACTGGGCCGATGGGCTGGACGAGCGGCAGCGCGCGGCGTGGATCCTGGCTGGATGGGTGGCTCGGATGGCGGTGCCCGAAGCCGCGCCGACCGCCGGCAGGCACTGGCTACTGTCGCGGGTGAACGAGGGCCGTGGTCCGCTGCTGCGGTTGACCGTCGGAGTGCTGGAAACCCTCGGCGTGTACGAGTCCGGCGAGGAGGTGTGGCTGCGTGTGGCAGGAGCGCCGATCGTCCTCGCCATGGACGCGGGCGCGGCAGACCTGGAGGAGTGGGGACGGCGCGGCATCGACGTGCAGGAAGACCGGACGAAGACCCTCGCCGAGGAGAAGTTGCTTCTCACCTGCCCCGACATCGGCACGGCGCTGTGGCTGCTCCGGCAGCCGCCGGTCATGGCCGCCGCCCGGATGCTCAACGCCTGGGTGTCGGCCGGCCCGTTCCCGTTCGAGAGCCGGTACCGGCCCGAGGTCGTCGGTCGTGCCTGGCAAGCTGCCGAGACCCCGCTCGTCGATGCGGCGTCCGTCCAAGCCGCCGGGGAGAAGGGCTTCGACCGGGAGTACGCCGGATCGGCAGCGCCGGTCGACCTGCCGGCGCAACGGTCGTTCGACGCGGACGCCTACCGGGCCGGGGTGCGTGAACACGATCGGCTGTGCCGCGCACTGATCGATCACCTCACCGCCGAGGGCCTGCGGGTTGGTGCGGGATTGCGTGGCGTACCGGTAGATCTGGCCTGGCGGGATGCCGAAGGGCGGCCGTTCATCGCTGAGGTGAAGAGCGTGGTCGGAGTCAATGAGGTCGAGCAGCTTCGGCTGGGCCTCGGTCAGGTCCTCGAATACCGCCACCGCCTCGCGGCGTGCGGAATCGTCGCGACGCCGGTCCTGGTCGTATCGCGATGCACGGACCGGGCCTGGTTGGCCATCTGCGGTGAGAACCGCGTCGTCCTGCTACAGGGTGAGACCACTTCGGATTGGACCGCTGAGCTGCAATCAGCGGCTTGAGGCTGTTGTTGGTCTCGCTACCACCGCCTATGGTGATGTCAGTTTGGGGAGGGGACAAGACGTGACAACCGATAGCCAGGCAGCCGTGCCAGTGTGGACACTCACAACAGAGGCTGTGAGCGTGCCGGATGTGCTGGGTGATGAGGGCATGACCCCGGCCCGACTCACAGAATTGAGAACAGTCCTGGCAACACTTGCGGATTCCCCCATCGCCACGCTGGAAGCGTATCCCGTGTCGACCAAGCGCGATCGGAACGGCGGGATTCCGCTGCATGCGGCCAGCCCGCTCGCTCAGCAGCTATCGCAGCTTGTGACTCAGACAGCGAAGTCGGCACCTCCGACCGTGAATGTCGCCGCTACGGGCGACGTGCTCTACCGAATGGTGGTGCCGGCAAAGGTCGCCGCACAGGTCGGTAAAGGGCTTGTCCGCCCCATGATTTCGAAAGCATCCGCAGGAGGTGTCTACGGTGACTTGGTCAACTCCACCGGCATCGTAGCCAAAGCAACGCTCGTGCCCGTTGCCGGCAAGGCTGCGGTTGCAGGTGCGGCAACCGGCTCGGCCGCCACAGCTGGTGTGGCCGCAGCCAGCGCCGGAGCGTTGACAGTAGCCGCGCCACTCGTGCTGATGGCCGTGGCGGTCGGCGTCAGCGCCTACGCAGATAATCAACGCCAGCAAGCGATCGAGCGAATCACCGACCTCTTGGAGCAGTTGCACGAAGACAGCCTGGAGAAGGAACGCAGCGAGCTGGACGGCTGTCGTGACGCGATCGACAAGGCGACGTCGGTCCTCCTCGACCAGGGAAGAATCGGCCTGTCGCTAGGGCTGGATTCCTCGTCGTACGCGATCAGCACGGCGATCGAACGAACCAAGCGCCGACTCTTAAAATGGCAAGATGCGCTAGCGACGCTGCCCGACGGTCCGGTTGAGGTCAGCGCATTGACGAAATCGTTCCCCGGTATCAACGAGGAAGGTGGCGCATTCCGCGCCCACTTGGAGCTTGCGCGGCTCGCTATTGCTCTCAAACGCCGAGTGCTCGTGCTCCAGGCAGTCGAACACGCTCAGCAGGTCGAGACGAACAATCCGTTCAAGAGCTTTATCGGAAACTTGCAGAACGACGAGCGTCGCGTCGATGAGTTGGAGTCAGGCATCAACTCGGTCCTCCTTCGACTGTCGACTCTCGAGTTGAGGCGCCACGGTGGCTTCCGAAGCATCATGTTCACGCCAGGTGAGGTCGATGACCTTCTCAAAACCGCATATCGCCTTCGCGCCTTGGGTGATGGCCTCGCTTTGGGAATCCGTCAAGCCGACGTTGCGATTGAGATCGAACGAAGCAGCGACGGGTCGCTCGTAGTGTTCCCTGCAGTCGCTGCCTAACTGGGCGCCGCGCTCCGAGCAATGTGACGGCGGGGCTGTCTGCGTCAACTGAAGGACCTGAACTGTCCTCACCGTGAAGTCGGTCTCAGCGGCCGGGCGGGATGGAGGGAGCGGTAGTAGTGGGAGACATCCCGTTCGGCTGGCGCATCAGGGAAATGCTTCCCGTCCGGGGGCGACTGCAGCAGTACCGGCTTCAGTCATCTGTGACCTTTCCTTGCGGCCGCTGCGGCCGTGATACGTCGACTCAGACAGTCGCCACCCTTGATTGGGACTGGTCAGCCCCGATGTGCGAGGTCTGCCACGGCGAGTTGTCCAAGACCACGCATGCCGATCCCATCTGGCCGGTGGTTCCCGAGCCGTGGAAGCCGTCCGCTCCGGAATCGCGGAAACCTGAATCAACCAATGCGAAGCCGCAGAAGCGGGAGGGCCGGACGGGGTCACAGGGGAGCCTGCGCAGGAACTTCGTACAACTGGCCACCGTCCTGCGGGACCGGGCTGCCGGGGTGAAGCTGAACACCGAAGAGCGGCAGGCGCTTGAAGTCCTCGCGGGCGAGCCCATTTTTCCGGTGGCGTTGCGTTATGCGGAGCTGCTCGATGAGGGCGAAGCCATGGTGGCCAGGCACAGCGGACGCTCCGTCACCAAGCACGTCAAGTCGCTGACTCGGCAACGTATCGATGCTGTGCTGAGATTTGAAAACAACCACCAGCAACGGCTCTCACGCGTCCGGGGCACGAGCAGCCCTCCAGATCGACTAAGCGTTCTGGTAATGCGGGAGTTAGCTGGAAAAGAGTACGACCGGGCACTCGCCTCCGTCCTGCGACGACATGGTCTGAGCTCCGAGGACATCAGTCTCCCTACCGTTCACCTCTGGTCCTGGCTCAACAAAGCCGCAGGCGCGCGGACGTCCGGCGACAGAGCTGTGCCCCCAGAGGTCCGCCGACTACTGCGTATGCCCGACGTGGCCTTCGTGCAGACCGTCGTGGCCGACGCGAAGAGCATTCAACCTGAGTCAGCTCTTGAACATCCCGCTGTTGTAGAGCGCTGGGCGGCGTGCACCGGCGAGGTCGAGTCTCGGTTGAGGTCTGCCCGTGACCAATGTGACCGGACGCTGCGTGGGAAGGTGTCGAAGCAACAGCGGGCTAAGGAAATCGGCAGGTTGCGCGCCGCCGCAGGCGCATACGCGATGGCGTCGGCACGCAACCTGATGGCTGACTTCGCGCTGAAGTCGCTTCGGCTGGAGGTGCTGCAAAAGTACGGGCAGGATCGATTCCAGCAGTTCCGTGCCGCACTCCTGAAGGAGGCCGCAGAGACGGTCTATCGGACCGAGCCGGCGATGGCAGCCGAGGTGGCGCGGGCCAGCACGGAGCACCGGAGGAACTGTCCTCGGTGGTCCCCGCGTAACCCCTGTTTGAGGTGCGCACCAGTAGTGGCGGCCGTCGTACGAGAGCGCCTGCCGGCACGGGCGGGTGCGAGTGCGGGCAAGGCACAGAATTTGACCTCCAAGCCACCTGGGGCCGAAGCCGAGGAAGTCACTGGGAGCACCTGTAGCGGCGGACCCGACTCCTTTACCTGCCCCGAGATTCGCCGGCAACTGTCGACGAATCTCGAGCGGACGGTCGGAGTCACTGAGCTGCGGCATGACAGTGGAACGGGGCACTTCGGCTATGGCTGGGTGACCGAGCACGGGGAGTGGGGCACCGGAGTCGGAGAGGCCGTCAATGTGCATGACGCGTGGCTACAGGCCGTCTGCCGTACGGCTCTGGATTTTGGCAGTGGGGTGTCTCGCATCTATGTTCTCGGTCGCGACCAGCGAGCAGCCTCCGTGGTTAACCACGTCATAAAGGCCAAGTTCGTTGCTGATGCTCTGGGATTTCCGGTCACCGAGCAGACCCGCGGGCTGCTGACACAGCTGATTGAGAGTCGCGGAAAAGTATCGGCCTCAGCTAACTGCTGCCAGGAGTGCCATCGTGGAGCCGAGGCGGCAGGGCGACTGGCCGACCTCGCGATCCGCCCTCGCCAGCCGGGCGGGCCAGATGTCATCAAGGCTGCGGGGGACAAGATCGCAGAGGAGCTTCGCAGTCTGTCAGAGAAGACCAGTTTGCAGTCACCGGAGGAAAGCGGCAGGGCCCTTTGGGTGCCGGGTGGGTCCAACGCGGGCGAACTCCACTGGCGAGGCGCGTTGCTTCGGGTTCACCTAGCCGATGGCTGGACCGAACTTCCCGACGGGCTGAAGGACACGGTCGAGGACAGGCAGCGCCTTCGCCTCGTCTTTGACCATCCCCGTCGAGGGTCCGCGCCCCTTCAGATCGAGAGCGAGGTGCTGCTACGTCGTACCGGCCGACGATGGGAGTTGCACGGCGTGAGCTGGCCCGGAGGGGTGCTTCCGGGAACGCTGGTCACCTACCGCTGGCGTTCGAGCGAACGCCTCATCAGGGCGAGTAGCGAACTGCTGCCGCAACCAGAGCGGATTGATGCGCTGACCTACCGACACCGGTATGACATACGGGTTGTCACCAGGGAGAACGCACCCGGAGCGGAACAGGGTGGGCAAGGCCATGATTTGTCGGATGTCGCCTGGGTGATGCGTACCCTGCGAATCTTGGGTCACCTCAGTGCGGACGGCAGCGCGATCCTGGCTGAGGAAGCGCTCGTGCGTAACTGCCTGGAGTTGGGCCTGCCGCAGCAGAGGGTGAACCGCGTCCATCCTGCGGTCGAGCGGCTGTTGAAGGAGCAGCGTATCGGGCGCGTGTGGGGCAGCCTAGACGGCAGCGATCAACCCAACTATCCGCCGCGACGCGGAGAAACCCGAGTCCGACTTCTCCGCTACGCACCGCGACTGGAACGCCTCGCCCCGCCCTCACCCACGCGCCCGGCAGCGCAATCCACTGGCCGCGAAGAGGTGGTGAACGGATTTGTCCGTCGCCTCCCGGCCGGACGGCAGGCATCCGATGAACAGAAAGAACTGCATCATGAGGCGGTCCGCTCCAAGCAAATAGTGAACCGCCCACTGCCCGACGGCCATACGTTCGTGCGCCCCCACCATCGCAAGCGGTGAGTCAGCCGACGACCTGCGTCCGGCTGAGGAGCCGGACCTGACGGATCGGCCAAGCGTCAGCGGAGCGGTCTTGACGAATGCTCGTCCTCCGGCAGACTTTCCGGATGGGTTTGTTCGAGATGACCGCCGACGGGGAACTCGTTCCCGTGCCGTCCTCCACCTTCGCCGCTGAACAGATCCTGGAGCGAGCGGATCTTCAGCGAGCCCTTCGGGAACACATCGCCGCCCTCGGCGAGGACCTGCTCGTCGTCGCGGAGGAGTTCGGTGACTTCGAAGTACGCCGCCGCGTCGACCTACTCTGCGTCGACCGCAGTGGCCGGCTGGTGGTCGTGGAACTGAAGCGCACCGAGGACGGTGGCCACATGGAGTTGCAGGCGCTCCGCTATGCCGCGATGGTGTCGGCGATGACCTTTGACCAGCTCGTCGATACGTACGAACGGCATCTGACGCAGACCGATCCCGAGAATGCGGACAGCGCCCGTGAGCGCCTCGCCGAATGGCTGGAGGAGGCCGGCGGGGACGCCGCCGTCATCCAGCGTCAGGTCCGGATCGTCCTCGCCTCCGCCGGCTTCGATCCTCAGATCACCACCACCGTTCTCTGGTTGAATGACATCTATGGTTTGGACATCACCTGCGTCCGCCTGACTCCCTATCGCATCGGCGAGAGGCGACTCCTTGACGTGCAGCAGGTCATTCCGCTACCCGAGGCCGCGGAACTGACGGTGCAGTTGCGCCGCCGCGAGACGGCGGCACGAGCCGCACAGGCGAGCAGCGGTCGAGACCTGACCCGGTACGCAGTCGTTACCCCCTTAGGAGCGACAGAACCGCTGCCAAAGCGCCGGGCAATGCTCGCGCTCGTCACCGCGCTGCACGAGGCTGGTGTGGACGTCGCCGACATGACGAAAGTGCTTCCCAGATGGCCACGACTACTGCCGGTCGACGGCACTCTTACCGGTCAAGTGCACGAGGAAGCGTTCGCCCGGGCCTACCCCAGGTATGCCAATCAACTTCAGCGGTGGTTTTTCGAGCGGCCCTTCCACCGGGACGGCAAGACTTGGGTGCTGTCGAAGATGTGGGGTGCGGACACCGTGGACGGCCTCGACGCGCTACTAGCGCTCGCGCAACTGCCCGGGTATGACTACGAACCGGTCGAAGCCCAATCGTGAACGTCGCCCGCCTGTTGCGGTCGTAGGCACTTGTTTCAGGTCAAGGGGCGTCGGCGTCGCCTCTCTGCGAGGCACCTCCCGTACTCCCAGAGTGCCCGCTCCACGACGTCAGTCTCCGTACCGGCACCCCATCCCCTTGCTGTCTCCTGGGCCCAGGAGAGGTACTCACCGTACTGATCCGCCGTCCACGGGCCGAGTGGCTTCCATGCTGTGTTCCGGAACGCGTTCAGGCCGATCACAACGTACTGGTCCATGATCAGAGGCCGATGATTTCCCGCCGCTGAATCCCAGCCGAGGAAATAGAGCAGCTTGGTGAAGAAGGAAGCACCCAACCGCCTCAAGTTGTGGTCGCCGCCGTGATTAAGGCCTTCGTAGGCGGCGAAAGGGCCTCCACTTCGCAGAAGGCGGACGGTCTCACCAAGGTGCTGCTCGACGCGGCCGATGTTGCGGTCGAACACTTGGCGTAGGCGTGCAGGCCCCCGCCGGGCGGGCAACCCGTGGCCCCACGCATACGCTCCGATCAGAACGTCGACTGCCAGGCGGCCAGTGTCTGCTGCGGCGCCGCCCCTCAGCAGGTCACCCCGTGTGATACGCGGCCAGCGACCGGCGCGCGGGAGATCACCGAACCAGGCCGGCAGGTCGATCCCGTCAGGCAAGCGCCGTCGCCAGGTATCCGGATTGAACCGGAAGCCGTGATCAAGGATGTACGTCTCACGTGGGGGTGGTTCCTCATCGAAGAGCGGCGTGCAAGCTGGTGTCCCCGTCACCGGGACGTCCTCTGCTGTGGGACGAACCGAACTGTGCCACGGGCAAGATCCGGATGAGCTGTGAATCCGGCGTCGCCCCACGACCGGCTGTGCGGATGGCTTGGGTCGCCGTTGGCCCACCACGCCTCGTACCGATACGCCGACGGGGGAAGCCCACCCGGGACCAAATCAGAGACCTCCTTCAGCGTGTACCTGACCTCACCTGTCCGGCACCGGAGGTGATCGCGTAGGGCGTTGTACTTCGACATGTCGTCCACCGTCGACCTTGTCCGGAAATCGGCACCCTGTTGTATTCGTCAGGTGAGGAGGGAGCCTATTTGCCGGCGTCGGGCGCAGGCTTCGTCCGATCGGCTAGGCCGGGGCCACGGGCGGCCTGTAGGCGGCCGGACCATCAGCGGTACGCCGACGTCCATCGGATTCGTTAAGGTCAACGTCCGGGACCAGGCGAGGGGAGCCGGTGTGGCGAAGCCAGGTGGTGTCTTCTGCTTCGAGGGCGAGTGGGAGGATGATCTGGCGGAGCGAGGATCCGTTTTGCCGACCCTCGAATTGCTTGAACGGCTCGGCAGCATCCGCTTCATCCACCGTGACACCGCGACCCCACAGGAACTGCGCTACTTCCTGGAACGGTGGCTGTCTCGCAAGTACTCCGCCTACCAGGTCGGCTTCTTTGCGCTGCATGGCTCGCCCACTCGGCTGCACTTGTCCGGTTCGCACTCGGTGGGGCTCGCCGAGATCGCGAGCTGGATGTCAGGTCAGTGCGAGGGTAAGCGGTTCTACTTCGGAAGCTGCTCGGTGCTTCGCGCCTCGGATACCACGCTCGCCGAGTTCCTTCGCGAGACGAAGGCAGCGATGCTGTGCGGCTTTACGAAGGAAATCGACTGGATCGAGTCTGCGGCATTTGAGACGGTAGTCCTCAACAGCATGGTCAACGGTGGCAAGGTCGACAGCGTGGAGCGGCTGGTCAGGTCGTCGCGCTGGGCAGCGCTGGCGCAGCACTATGGGTTCAGGATCGTCTACCAGAATGGCCGTTCGACGTAAGCCTCGCCCGTGGCGACTTGCCGGCCCGCATTGGCTAGTAGAGGACCAACGCTCACGCATGGCGGCGTTATTGCGAGGTGTGTTGACCTGGTCGGGTCATGACGCCGTGTTCGGTGATCGGTACGGTATGCACCATGTCCTCGCCCAGCCCCGCGCCGCTGCTTCGGGAGTTCATCCACATCCCGGAGCGCACGAGCCAGAGCGACTTCGTGCTCAAGCTTGCCGACAGCGTTACCGACGCCGATGCGACCCTGCGCGACTATGTCGTCACGGACCGGCTGCTCGGTAATTTCGACGAGGCACTGGGGCTGATCCGCTCCGCCGTCGAGGGGCACGCGTCCAAGGCCGCCTACCTGCACGGGTCGTTCGGTTCTGGCAAGTCGCACTTCATGGCGGTGCTGCACGCCCTGCTGCGTGGTGAGTCCGCGGCTCGGGGCCGCGATGAGTTGGCGCCGCTGGTCGCCAAGCACAGCGTCTGGCTGGACGGCCGCAAGTTTCTGCTGATCCCATACCACCTGCTTGACGCCCGCTCGCTGGAGCAGCGAGTGCTCGGTGGTTACGTCGACCGGGTCCGCGCGCTACACCCTGACGCGCCCATCCCTGCGGTCCATCGCACCGACGCGCTGCTGGAGCAGGCCGCCTCGCTGCGCGAGAAGATCGGCGACAAGCAGTTCATCGACGGTCTGCCCGGTGGGAACGTCGAAGACGAGTGGGGCGAGAGCGAGACGTTCTGGACGCCGGAGCGTCTGGACGGGGCGTTCGGTGGCGCGTACTCCGAAGAGCTACGCCGCAAACTGGTCAATGACCTGCTGACGAGCTGGAACGTCGGCTTCTTCAGCAACGCGCGGGAGGACGCCGAAGCCTTCGTCTCGCTCGACCGAGGCCTGACCGAGATCAGCCGCCACGCGAAGGAACTCGGCTACCACGGGCTGATCCTCTTCCTCGACGAGCTGATCCTCTGGCTGGCCAACTCGATCGGCGACCAGCAGTTCGTCTCCCGAGAGATCCAGAAGATCACCAACTTCGTCGAGGGCGGCGACACCCGCCGGCCGATCCCGGTGGTCAGTTTCATCGCCCGCCAGCGCGACCTGCGCGAGCTGGTCGGCGAGGAGGTCACCGGTGCCAACGAGTTGAGCTACCAGGACACTCTCAACCTCGCCAGCGGCCGGTTCGACGTGATCAAGCTGGAGGACCGAAACCTCCCGGAGATCGCTCGCCGCCGGCTGCTCAAACCCCTCGACACCACGGCTGGCGAGGCCATCACCCGCGCCTTCGACGCCACCACCAAGGTACGCCGGGAGGTGTTCGACACTCTGCTAGGCACCGACTCCGGCAGCGGCGCCGACATCGACGCCTTCCGGTCGACGTACCCGTTCAGCCCGGCTTTCCTCTCTACGTTGGTGCACGTCTCCAGTGCGTTGCAGCGGTCCCGGACGGCGTTGAAGCTGATGCGCCAGCTGTTGGTTGACCGCCGTGACACTCTCCGCCTCGGTCAGCTCGTGCCTCTCGGCGACCTCTACGACGTGATCAGCACCGGCGGTGATCAGCCGTTCACCGAGAAGCTCAAGGCCGAGTTCGAGATGGCCCAGAAGCTCTACGACCTGAAGCTGCGTCCGTACCTGCTCAGCCAGTACGACCTCACCGACGACGACCTGGACGCGGCCCGCCGCGGTGACGCCCAGCCAGCCGAGACGGCCGGACGAATCCGCGCCTTCACCGGCGACGACCGGTTGATCAAGACGTTGCTGCTGGCCGCGCTGGCGCCGAGCGTTCCGGCGCTGCGCAATCTGACTGCCCGACGGCTCTCGGCCCTCAACCACGGCAGCATCACGAGCCCGATCCCGGGAGGCGAGGTCGGCCAGGTCAGCCGGAAGCTGACCGACTGGGCGGGCCGATTCGCCGAGATCCGCATCGGGGAGGGCGACGACCCGATCGTGTCGCTGGAGCTGGTCGGCGTGGACGTCGACAGCGTGCTCGCCACCGCCAAGCACTACGACAACGAGGGTGCCCGCAAGCACCTCGTGCAGCGACTGCTCTGGAAGCAGCTCGGCGTGCCGTGGAGCGACTCGTTCTTCGCCGAGGCCGGGCTGACCTGGCGGGGGAGTCGCCGCACGATCGAGCTGGTGTACGGCAACGTCCGGGACCCCCACGACATCCGGGACGAGGCGTTTCCCCCGAACGACCCGACTGGCTGGCGGCTGATCGTCGACTATCCGTTCGATGACGGCAGTCACGGGCCGGCCGACGACCGGCAGCGGGTCCAGGAGCTGAGCGGCCGGATGAACCCGCGCACGGTCTGCTGGATCCCGGCCGCCCTGACCATCGAGCGCCGTACCGAGTTGGGCAAGCTCGCCATCATCGACAAGCTGCTGGAAGGCCAGCGCTTCGACAGCCACGCTGAGCACCTCAACCCCGACGACCGCCGGCGGGCACACGCGGCGCTGACCAACCAGCGCAGCGCGCTGCTCAACAAGATGCAGGCCGTGCTGCGCCAGGCGTACGGGCTGGCTGGCAAGCAGCCCTCGGATGTCCAGCTCGGCTTCGATGACCATTTGCAGTCGCTCACTCGCGCGTTGGAGCCGAAACTGCCGATGGGCGCCACATTCGCTGACGCGCTGCGCAGTCTTGGCGACCAGATGCTCGGTCAGCAGTTCCCCGCTCATCCTGACTTCGACCCGGATCGCAAGGGCGAGCCTGTGCGTCTGCCCGACGTGAAGGTCGTACTCGACCACGTCCGGCGGGCGGTGGAGTCGCCCGAGGGACGCGTCGAGGTCGAGCGGGTGCACCGGCAGACCATGCGCAGGATCGCCAACCCGCTCGGGCTCGGCACGATGCACGAGGCGGCGTTCGTCGTCGAGGGTCAGTGGGCGCAGCATTTCCACCACAAGGCTGCTGCCGAGGGCGTCACCGGTGAACTGCGCGTTGCCGACCTGCTGCGCTGGATCGACGAACCCAGCCCACGCGGTCTTGACCCGATAGTCGCGCAGCTCGTTGTGGCTACCTTCGCCGAGCAAACCGACCGTGCCTTCCACCTGCACGGAAGCGCAGTCACACCTGCTCCCGAGCCCGGCAAGATCACGGCCGACCATGCTCTGCGCGAGGAGCGGCTGCCCAGCGAGGAGGACTGGGCAGAGGCTCGTGCGCGAGCTGGCGCGATCTTCGGCGTACATAACCTGAACCTGCGACGGGGGCGGCTGGTGGCGATGTTCGGTCGCGACCTCAGCAACGAGGCCGGCCGCTACCGGGAACCCGCACACAGCCTCACGTCCCGCCTCGAGCAGCACAGCAAGTGGCTGGGTATCGACCAGACGTCCCCGACAGGTCGGCTCGCCACCGCTCGTTCGGCGGCCGACCTGCTGGAGCGGTTGACGCCTGGGCGTACCGCGGTGGAAACCATCGAGCGGCTGGCACAGGCGGAGCTTTCTGGGCCAGCAGACCGGGTAGGGAAGAGCATCAAGAGCGCGACGCAGGTGTCTACGGACCTGGCGAGCGTGGCCTGGGACAACTTCGAGATCATTGCCGGCCTCGGCGAACCCTACGCCGCGGAGGCTGACGCGATCCTCGCCGATCTGCGCCGCGTCGGCCAAGCCGACGAGTTGACGGCTCCGCTGAGCCCTGCTCTCCGGCGCGCGCAGTCCGACGCGGTGGCACTCATCCGGCGGGCCACCAAGAAACTCCCGCCGCCCCCTCCGCCGCCGCCCCCGCCCCCGCCCGTCGGGGGTAAGGCAGTCGTTTCGGCCGGGCTTCCGGAGGAGGCGGTGAACGAGCTTCGCCAGTACGTAGCCGCCCACCCGGACGCCACCATCGAGGTGACCTGGAGAATCGTTTCGTGACTCAGGCACCTGCACCGGCTCAAGCACTGCGGATCAGCCCCGTGGCGCTGCGCCAGAAGGTGGCGCAGCAGCTCGAAAGGCATCGCAACGGCGACGCGTACCCGGTGATGGTGATCCGGGCCGAGCCGGTGTGGCCGCATGATCCGACGGTGCTGTTGTCGGACGGACGCCCGGTCCGGGTAGTGCCGTGCGTTTCCCCGTTGGCCGTGTGGGAGCACCTCGTCGCCGACCGCGGGGAGGAGGTGCTTGTCCTGCTGACCGATGTTCCGGAGTCGGTGCTGCACCACGGAGTGCGCAGCCGGGTCTTCCGTCAGCGCGTCATCACGGTGGAACCGTGGGACCTGGTCGTCGACGCGTTTGGTGCGCACCTGCCGGATACCGCCTTGGAACGCGAGGTGTGGGCCGGGGAGGCATTGCTCGACGCCATGCCGCCGGCCGGCTGGCCGAGGCTGGCGACGTCGGTGCTGACCCGGGACATCGCTCTGCGGCATCTCGCGGCGGCGCGGCTCGGTCTCGAGCGGCAGGGCATCGGCCCGGACGACCTGGACGTGACCGCGCTGCTGCGGTGGAGTGCCCAGCCCGGCGCCGTCGAGGCGTATGGACTGTTACGGGAGGCTGAGCGGGAAGGGCTCGCACGCTGGCTGTTGGAACAGTTCGGCCGGCCAGCGAAGGCCCTCTTTGCACTGCTCGAAGCCGGGCATGGCGACGAGGCGTTGCCGCTGGGTCTGGTCTGTGACGCGCTCTGGAGCACCGAGGGCGCCGACGCGGTGCGTGCTCAGGGACGTATTGACCAGTACTTCGGCAACCTCAACGACGACGCCACCGTGCGCGGCTTCGCGGAGGCGGCTGTGCAGGTGGTCACCGCGCTGTTGAACGCGCCGCAGGCCGCGGTCCGCCGGGATGGGCATGCGATCCTCGACCGGGCGGAGCAACTACTCATCCAGTTCTCCGCGGTCAGCAGCGCCGGCCACAGTCCGATCCTGCGGACCGGCTTCACTCATCGCGTGGGCGCGGTGGCGGAGGCGCTGCTCGCCGGGTTGGGGGACCGCGCATATCCGGAGCTTGATCTCGCCGTCGACGATCTCGCCGGGCACCGGCTCGCCAAGGCCGAGGCGGAACGGGTACGTCGGGTCGAGATGGCACAAAGGCTCGTGCGCTGGCTCGGTACGACGGTGGCGCCCCCACAGAGCGTCGCGGACGGCGTGGAGCGGCACATCGCCGAGTGGGGATGGGTGGACCAAGCGCTCAATCACGTCTGGGCTGGCGAAGAAACCCACCCTGAGCTGCAACGGGCATACCGGGACATTCATGAGCTGGCGCAGCAGCGGCGGCGTGAACTCGATGGCGCCTTCGCGGGCAGGCTCGCGGCGTGGGCCACCGCCGGACCGGGCGGCGACGGGAGCTTGCTCACCGTCGAGAATCTTTTGCCCCGCGTGGTCGATCCGCTGATCCGTGCCGGTCGCCCCTTGTTGCTCGCCGTGCTCGATGGCATGAGCGCAGCGGTCGCCGTGCAGCTTGCCGACGAGTTGGCCCCGCACTGGGTGGAGTACGACCCGTTGGCAGGATCGGGAGCGGCCAGGCGGCGGGGAATCGTCGCCGCGCTCCCCACCCTCACGGCGGTCTCCCGCACGTCGCTCTTCGCTGGAGCGCTGCGTACCGGGAATCAGGATCTTGAGCGGAGGCTCTTCGCCGAGGGGCGTTGGGGCCGGGATTCCCGAATCTTCCACAAGGGCCCGGCGCGTGGCGGTGCGGGCGAGGTTATTGCCGCCGAGTTGACCGATGCGATGGCGAGTTCCGCTCCGGTGGTGGCCGTCGTGATCAACACGGTCGACGATTCGTTGGCCTACGGTCGGGAGGGCGATGAAGCCGGGTGGCAGGTCAACGATCTCGGCTTCCTACGGAGCCTGCTCGACCAGGCTCGCCGCACCGGCCGAGCCGTCATCATCACCAGCGACCACGGACACATTCTCGAGCGCGGGGGTCAGCACCTCAAGACACCGGATGCGGCATCTGCCCGGCACCGGATCGGCGCTGGCCCGGCCGGCCCCGGTGAGGTGGAACTGACCGGTCCGAGGGTCATCTCGGATGGCAACCGCATCATCGCGCTCTGGGATCCGCTGCTGCGTCACCGCCCCAGCCGGGCGGGGTACCACGGCGGTGCATCGCTGGCGGAGGTGACCATTCCGTTGTTGGCCTACCTGCTGCCCAACGTGGTCGAACCACCGGCGGGCTGGGCGCCCGTCGAGGAGCGCACCCCGGAGTGGTGGCAGGCAAGCGCCGCTACGCCGGAGCCGACCGCGCCCCTCCGGCCGACCACCGCGCCGAAGACACGACGTAAACCGCCTGTCATCGCCGGAGACGCGCTCTTCGACGTACCGGAGGCGGCGGCCGTGCCGCAGGCCGCACCGCCCGCCAGTGACAACGACCTGGTAACGGCGCTGCTGGCGACTGAACTGTTCGAGGCGCAGCACAGCTTGACGCCGCGCCGGTTGGAGCTGAAGAAGATCCAGGCGGCGCTGCGGGCACTGGTCGACGCCAAGGGGGTGCTGCCCGTTGCAGTACTCGCACAGCGGGCCGGCGAGGCACCGGTACGGGCGGTTGGCTTCGCCACCACTCTGCAACGGATCTTCAACGTGGACAACTACCCGGTGCTGTCGCTGACCGACAACGGCCGGACCGTCCGGCTGGATCTTCGGCTGCTTCAGGAGCAGTTCCGCCTCCCCGGGGGTCCGGCATGACGACAGTAAGCCCGGCCCGCCGCCGCGAGGTGATCGACGCGCTGCGGCGCGGCGCCGTGCCATCGGCCGGGCTGGACCTCTTCGCGGTGGGGTTGGACCGCTTCGCCGGCGCTATCGGTGACGACCTGGACAGCGTCGCCTCCGGCGGATCCGTCTTCAAGGCGGTTCGTGGCGAGTACGGCTCCGGAAAGACGTTCTTCGCCCGGTGGATCGCCGAGCGGGCGAAGCAGGCCAATCTCGCTGTCGCCGAAGTGCAGATTTCCGAGAACGAGACTCCCTTGCACAAGCTGGAAACCGTCTACCGAAGGCTCAGCGAGCGACTCACCACCTCGACGTTCCCGCCCAGCGCGCTCCGTCCGATCGTGGACGGCTGGTTCTATGCGTTGGAGGAGGACGTCCTGGCGGCAGGGCAGATCGCTGGTGATGACGCCGACGGTCTCGACCGAGCGGTAGAGAACCTGCTCGACCAACGGCTGGCCACGGTTAGTCGCAGCGCTCCTGCTTTCGCTGCCGCGTTGCGCGGCTACCGGACTGCTGCCGCCCAAGGAGATGCGGCGACCGCAGACGCTGTGCTCGCCTGGCTCGGCGGACAGCCGCACGTCGCGGCCGCCGCACGTCGGGCGGCCGGCGTACGCGGCGACCTTGACCATTTCGCGGCGCTCAGCTTCCTGCAGGGTCTGCTGGCCGTGCTTCGTGACAGTGGACATCCCGGTCTGCTGCTGGTGCTCGACGAGGTGGAGACGCTGCAACGAGTCAGATCGGATGCCAGGGACAAGGCACTCAACGCCCTCAGGCAACTTATCGACGAGGTGCACTCCGGGCGGTTCCCCGGTCTCTACCTGGTTATTACCGGCACGCCAGCGTTCTACGACGGCCCGCAGGGCGTCCAGCGTCTCGCGCCGCTGGCGCAGCGCCTCGCCGTGGATTTCCGCACCGACCCACGGTTCGACAATCCCCGCGCGGTGCAGATCCGGCTGTCGGGCTTCACCGTCGATTCGCTCGTAGAACTCGGCGGCCGAGTCCGGGACCTCTACGCCGACGGGTCCGCCGCGTCAGAGCGGGTCTCCGCGCTGGTCGACGACCGGTACCTCGGCGAGTTGGCGCGGGCGGTAGCCGGCGGCCTCGGCGGCAAGGTCGGGGTGGCGCCGCGGCTGTTCCTCAAGAAGCTTGTGGGAGAGGTGCTCGACCGGGTGGACCAGTTCCCTGAATTCAATCCTCGGCAACACTACGCGCTCACCCTGTCCACGGCCGAGATGACAGACGTTGAGCGAAACGCCACGAGTGCCGACGAGATCTCGCTCGACCTCTAGGAAAGAATCAGCTCATGAGCAACGACCTCGCCACACTCCTCGGCACGCAGGAGACCGCCGTACTCGAGTTCAAGCGGGAGGCGAAGGACCGCAACGCGATCAGGAAGGCAATCTGCGCGCTCGCGAACGACCTACCGCGGCTCGGAGGTGGCGATCTGCTCATCGGCGTCGACAAACAGGGCCAGCCGGTCAGCGGCCTGGACACCTCCGACGAGGCACTGCTGACGTTCACCAACATCCGAGATGAGGGACGAATCCTCGACCGGCCGTCGATGGTTGTCTCCCGCGAGTCGTACCAGGGTGAGCAGGTCATCCGGGTACGAGTCAACGCCTCACACACGCCACCGGTCCGGTTCGACAACGTCGTCTACGTTCGGCCGGGCCCCTCCACCCGTACGGCGAGCAGCACGGACGAGCGAGTGCTTTCCGAGCGGCGCCGCGCCTACGACATCCCGTTTGACGTCCGCCCGATCATCGGCGGCGCTCTCGATGAACTCGACCTGGAACTCTTTCGATCCGAGTACCTGCGCCAGGCGGTTGACATCTCTGTGCTTGAGGAGAACCACCGGCCGCCCGCACAGCAGCTCGCGTCGCTCCGCCTCGCCGATCCGGATGGCTCTCCGACGGTGCTCGGCCTGCTGCTCGTCGGTCTTGATCCGACAAACCGGATTCCCGGCGCCTACCTCCAGTTCGTCCGTTACGAAGGCATCGACGTGGGCGGTCCCATTCAGGACGAGCACGAACTTAGAATCAACCTCATCGATGTCGCTGAGCGTCTTGAGAGCGTCTTGAAGGGCCACCTTCGGACCCGACTGGTGGAGGTGAGCGGGTTCCGCGAGGAGTCCCGCCCGAATTATCCCATCGAGGCGCTGCGGGAGGCTTGCATGAACGCTCTGATGCACCGCAACTATGAGTCCTCGCACGCGCCGGTACGCGTCGCCTGGTTCGACGACCGGGTCGAGGTGACCAACCCCGGTGGGCCCTTCGGTCAGGTCCGGGCCGACAACTTCGACCGGGTCAATGACTACCGGAACCCGTCGCTGGCCGCCGCGATGAAGTCGTTGGGCTATGTCAACCAGTTCGGACGCGGCATCGGACGAATTCGGGCATCCCTCGCACGCAACGGTAACCCGCCGCCCAAGTTCGTGGTCGACGACTCGTCCTGGACTGTCATTGTCGGGAGTGCCCCGTGATCTCCGTCGCGCTGTTCAACAACAAGGGCGGTGTCGGCAAGACGACCCTGACCTACCACCTTGCGCACATGCTGCAGCGGCTGGGGCATCGCGTGCTCGCTGTGGATCTGGACCCGCAGTCGAACCTGACCGCGGCGTTCCTCGACGAGGACGAGTTGAGCGAGATCTGGCAAGAAGGGCTCGAGTCGAACTGGCCGCTTGCGGAGGGCCAACAGAAGCTTCTCCTACGGGCGTACCGTGACTCGGGCACGGTGGCGTCAGCCGTCGAGCCGATTATGCAGGGTTTGGGTGATGTTCGCTTCAATGATCCGATCACCATCACCGACGGCCTGTGGCTCGTGCCCGGTGATTTGAACCTGAGTGCCTTCGAGGACAAGCTTTCGGCGGCATGGCCAAACAGCCTGATTGGCGATCCTGCGGCTCTTAGGACGACCACGGCATTTCACCGACTGATCGCTGATGCTGCACGCAGGGTTCGTGCCGAGATCGTGCTGGTCGATGTCGGCCCCAACCTCGGCGCGATCAACCGAGCCGCGCTGCTTGCCGCTGACACGGTACTGATGCCCCTGGCAGCCGACCTCTTCTCACTGCGCGGTCTGCGCAATCTGGGGCCTGCATTGCGTGACTGGCGACGGGTATGGCAGACGAACGTTCTCCCTCACGTCCCACCGGACATTTCAGCACCCCGGGGGACTATGACACCCCTTGGCTACGTGGTCATGCAGCCCAAGATGAGGCTCGACAGGCCGGTCAAGGCATATCAGCGTTGGCTCGACCGAGTGCCGGTTGTCTTCGCGAGTTCGGTTCTGAACCTGCCAGGGGAAGGCAGTAGCGGATCGTACGAAGTCGCAACGTTGCGCAACTACCAAAGTCTGATGCCACTCGCCCACGATGCGCGCAAGCCGATGTTCGACCTCCGTTCGGCTGACGGCGCTCTCGGCAGCACCCAGACCCTGGTGCAACGGTGCTACCAGGACTTCAAGTCGCTGAGCGAGAAGGTCCTACAGCGGCTCGAGGACCTACCCGCGCAACCGTCATGACGGGTGAGGAGTTGCTGCATCCGGTCGTCCTGCACCACATTGTGAACTCCCTGCAGTGGCCAGCGCTGCGGCCGCTGCAACAAGCCGCGGTGCAGCCACTGATGGCCGGCGAGGATGCCCTCCTCCTCGCGCCCACGGCCGGTGGAAAGACCGAGGCGGCGGTCTTCCCGCTGCTGTCCCGGATGGCGCAGGAGCGCTGGTCGGGCACCTCCATCCTTTACGTCTGCCCGCTGAAGGCGTTGCTCAACAATCTTCTGCCCCGGCTGGAGAGCTATACGGCGTGGCTCGGACGCCGCGCGGCGCTCTGGCACGGCGATGTGACGATGGGCAGGCGCCGCGCGATCCTCCGCGAGAGACCTGACATCCTGCTGACCACGCCGGAGTCCCTGGAGTCGATGTTGGTCAGCGCCACCGTCGATCACGACGCTTTCTTTGGTCAACTTCAGGCAATCGTGGTCGACGAGGTCCACGCGTTCGCTGGTGATGATCGAGGCTGGCACTTGCTGGCCGTATTGGAACGGCTCAGCCGGGTGGCGGGACGACCCGTGCAGCGAATTGGGCTCTCGGCCACCGTCGGCAACCCGGACGAGTTGTTGGCGTGGCTGCAGGGCTCGGGTCGTGGCCAGCGGTCCGCGCGGGTGGTGGCCCCCGATCTCCCCCCGGTGGCTTCAGCGACGGCGGTGCCGCGTCCAGCCGGGGAGGTCGAGCTGGACTACGTCGGGTCCGTGCACAATGCGGCCAAGGTCATCGCTGCGCTTCACCAGGGACAGAAGCGCCTGGTGTTCTGCGATTCCCGTGCATTGGTCGAGGATCTAGGCCAACGACTGCGTGCACTCAACGTGACGACCTTCCTCTCCCACGCGTCGCTCTCGGTCGATGAGCGGCGGCGGGCGGAACATGCCTTCGCGCAGGAACGCGACTGCGTCATCGTCGCCACCAGCACGCTGGAACTCGGCATTGATGTAGGCGACCTTGACCATGTCATCCAGATCAATGCCCCGCGCACCGTCGCGGCCTTTCTGCAGCGTATCGGCCGGACCGGTCGGCGCCCCGGCAGCAGCCGCAACTGCCTTTTTCTCGCATTGGACGGGGAAGGACTGCTGCACGCCGCCGGGCTGCTGAACTTGTGGGCACAAGGTTGGGTCGAGGCAGTCGTACCTCCGCCCGAACCGCGGCACATTGTGGCTCAGCAGATGCTGGCGCTCTCGCTGCAACAGCATCGAGTCGGCGACAACCTCTGGTCGCAAGAGTGGAACGCGCTGGCGCCCTTCGACAAGAGTGCTGACGTGATCGTGCGCCACCTCGTCGACCGTGGTTACCTCGATGTCGACTCCGGGATGCTCTTCATCGGGCCGGAAGCGGAGCTGCGCTTCGGACGTCGGCACTTCATGGACATGTTGGCGGTGTTCACCGCGCCACCGCAGTTCACTGTGCTGGCTGGTCGCACCGAGATTGGCCGGACCGATCCCGCACTGTTGACGGCGAGGGTGCTCGGCCCCCGGTTGCTGTTGCTTGCCGGCCGAAGTTGGCGCGTTACTCACATCGACTGGAAACGCCAACGCTGCTTCGTCGAGCCGGCCGAAGGCGGCGGAAAGGCGCTTTGGATGACCGGTGGCTCGCCGCAGGGGCTGTCGTACCGAATGGTCCGGGCCATCCGTGATGTGCTGCTCGGCGCCGACCCGCCGGTCACTCTAACCAGCCGAGCAAAGAGCAGGCTCGCTGATCTACGGGAAGACGCAACAGCTATCGTCCATCCTGCGGGCACGGTGGTCCTCAGAGACGGCGACGGTGAGGTGCGATGGTGGACCTGGGCTGGCTTCCGGGCCAACGCCACACTGATCGCTACTCTCAGTGAACTCGCCGATCCGACCCAGCGGTACGACGACGCTTCCATTCGACTGCGGCCAGAACTGGACCGCACCATGGTGCGTAAGGCAATGGAAGACGCGGTCAACCGGATCTGTCTGCCCGACGTCACCGAAAAAGCGCTTGCCGGTCTCAAGTTCAGCGCCGCCCTGCCGGAGCGACTAGCCGTCGCCACCCTGGCTTCCCGACTGGCGGACACGCCGGCAGCGCGGGCAGTTCTCGCCGAGCCTACGCGGATGACCCACCTTGCGGCTCCGAGCTGACATGGAACATGGCAGAGAGCGGTGCAATGCTCGACGAGGGTGCCTACGTGGGCCGGGCGGAAGTCGGCGGACCGCGACCGGGCTGGACCGCTCATTCGCGCTGTCAACGAATGGCTGACCACGTCGCAGCGGCTGGTCGTCGCCCTTGCCGAGGTGCCGAGGACGACGGACTGTATGGCGCTGCGGGGTCTGCTAGATCGGCTCGCCGCTGGTTGCCGCAGCCCACTGGATATCTCGGGCCACGACCACGTTTCACCGGCCCGGGTATGCCGCGCTTCACCCGTCAGGTGCGGGTGCGGGTCGGGGCTCGATCGATCACGCCCGGCCCTGTCGCGATGTCTCCGCGTACGGTGAACGGCCTGGACCGGATCGTGTGGTCAGGCGTGCCCATCGACTATCGCAGGGGAGAGCGGGGTGCGGTCACCCTTGGGTGTGCTCAGATAGCCGGTGAGCGACGATCACGCTCGTCGGCCCGCGCGGCGCCACTTTCCGACAGCGTCCGCCGTCCCAGCGGCGTACCGTTCGCGGTCGAGCGGAGGGGGAGCCGGATGAGCCATCTGGAGCAGGCTGAGCAGTCGCCGGACACTGAGCGGATGTTCGACGCGGACACGAAGGCGATGGGCTACCTGCCCAACTACACCAGGTTGTTCGCCCACAGCCCGGCCGTCTACCTGGCCTGGCAGCAGCTAAACGGTGCGGTGAAAGCCGAGATGGAGTTGCGCCGCTACGAGTTGGCGACCCTCGCCGCGGCCCGGGCCCTAAAATCCTCCTACTGCGGACTGGCGCACGGAAAGGTCCTGCGAGACAAGTTCTTCGACGCGCCGACCGTCGCCGCCATCGCGTCAGACCACGGCAGCACCGGCCTCTCCGCGCAGGAGGTCGCAGTCGTCAACTTCGCCGGAAAGGTCGCGGCCGATGCGAACTCGGTCATCGAGGCCGACATCGCGGGCCTGCGCAGTCACGGTCTTGATGACACGGAGATATTCCGCGTGATCCTCGCCGTCGGTGCCAGATGCTTCTTCAGCACGGTCCTCAGCGCTGCCGGGGCTGAACCCGATCCGCAGTACAACGAAAGCCTCGACGCGGACCTGCGGCAGGCGCTGAGCTTCGGCGGCTAGACCCGACGTAATTGGCCGGCGCTCGTTGCACACACCGGTTCGATCGTCGGCACCGTGCCGCCGTCGCCTCGATGGCGTCACCCAGTGGCCGGAGTTGTCGTGCTCTGGTGCCACCTTTGCCGAATGTGCTGCGGACCGCAATCGCTGGGAGGCGCGATGAAAGAATCGGATTATCGGGCGTCGGACGAGTCGCCAGCCGCCGCTTTTGATCGAGTCGGTGGTGGGGGTCGGTGAACAGGTCGGTCGGGCAGCCCAACCGACCTGTCCTGTTTGACCAAACCGATCCTCGGATGGTGTTCAGTACCGGTCGGCGCCCGTGAGTAGATGCTCGAGATGGTCGGCGGTCGTCGTCACCAGTGCCAGCGGCCGCTCGAACTCGTTGATGTTCAGATTCAGCAGGGGCACCGCGTGCCGGAACGTGACGAGGTCGCCGGTGAGGGCCATTCCGCCGCAGACGGTGTTCCCGATCTCCTGTAGTGCCCGCGCCAGATTCACCGACCCCAGGTCACCAAAGGACGATTCGATCTGGACCCACTCTTCTTCAGCGTCGGCGAGCGTGAGGTGCCAGATCAGCACTACCTGGGAGCGCAGGTTGCCAGTTTCGAAGACGAGCTTGATCAGGCCCGGCCGCTCTTCGGCAATCTTGTAATTCGATCGAATGTAGGAGGTGAGGTCAGCCCAGGTCGCCATGCAAGACTCCTTCATCTGCGGTGGACAAAAGTGAGTGCATCCGACCGGCTCAGGAATCGCAAGCCTTGATTGAACGGTTGTACAAGATCTGTCTACCAGTAGGGACGGTCGGCGGAATGGGAACCGGATTCCAGGGGAGCGCCGGCCGGCCCTGCGTCTCTGGTCGTCCAGCGCTCGTCCTACGGGGTCTGCCGAAAATGTGACCGTTTGCGGCCGCGTGGTTACTGCGAGATCGGCCGACTGGCTTGGCTATCCCATCGTGGCGGAACTCAGCACTCAGGCTGGGTCGGGCTTACGGGATCGGCCGGGGTGGCGACTCAGGCGGCGGAGCTGGGCTGGGGCGGCTCTGCTGCGGTGGGACCTGGGACGGGTCTGTGGGGTGCTCGGAGTGGCGGCGTAGGGGTTCGGTGATCCAGCGGGCGGCTCCTTTCTGGGTGGTGAGCGTGGCGTCGCGGGCGTCGGCGATGTCCTGGTCGTCGGCGTGGGCGCTCAGGATTTCCACCCACCTGCGGCTCAGCTCCTCGGCGTACGTCGCCTTGCGGAGCTGCTCGTCGAACTGGTACTCCAACTTCACCATCCGGTCGACGTGCGGCTGGAGCGCCGGCAGGATCCGCTCGTCGAGGCGGACGGCGGCGGGCGACAATTTGTACTACCGGGCGCGCCTTGAGTTCACCCGCCGGTGCCTCCAGGACCCGAGCGCGCCGACCACCGCGATCTGCTGATCTTCGAGTGCTACCCGTGGCACTCGAAGTCCATCACGGCTCCGCTGAGGTCGCCGCCAGAGGTCATTGACGAGTTCGTGTGGCAGCCGATCGCTGAGCTGCCAGTGAAGGACGTATTCGCCTTCGGTCGGCCATGGGACTACTTGGCCCGGGCGCTTGGGCTGCGAGAGGTGGGCAGACTGGGATCGGGCGGACTGAACTACGGGTCAGCGGTGCCCTCCTCCGCCATAAGCTGCTTGGTCCGGCGATTGACGAAACTGGCGATCCACCGCGCCTCGTCCCCGGACGGATTACTGGCGCATCGCCGATGATGTGATCGCCGACGTCAGGTCGAGGAAGTTGAAGCCGGGGGACAAGCTGCCCTCGATCGCTGAGCTGCGTACTCGCTATGGCGTCAGCCACGGGACAATGCAGATGGCCTACGCCCGGTTGGAGGCGCTGCGGGTTATCCGGCGGCAGCAGGGCAAGGGCGTCTTCGTGACCGACCCGAAGACCTGGATGCGAGAGCCGTAGGTAGCGGGCTGGATTACCGGCGGGTCGCCACAGGGGTTGCCGTACCGAATGGTCCAGGCCGCAACGGCGCCCCAACTACGCTCAGTGCTCGAAGAACTCGGTCAACACCGGCGCGAGGACGTCGTCAGGGATCCCATGCCATCCACCGGGCAAGCTCCGGTGGGAGCTGTTGGGCATCGCCTTGGCAACGGTTGCAGCCATTCCGGTGAGATCGTCACCGCTCGCCTCGCTGCCCAGGACGAGGGTCGGCACGCTCACCGATGCCAGGAGTTGGAGCGAGGTTGCCTCGCTGACCATGCAGTCGTAGACCAGGGTATGCGCGACCGCCTCCATCGCTGACCAGGACTGACTCTCGCGCATCCCGGCGATGATCTCGTCGGGGACGCCGACGCTGTTCAGGAAGTGCTCCACTGCGGCCGTACGGCGTTCCGCCGCTATCAATTCAGCGAGTTCGGTGGTGAAGGCTGCCTGTGCCGACCTGTCCTCGGTGGTCTCGATGGGCGGCTCGAGAAGCGCCAGCTTGGGAATCGTGAGTCCGTTCGCGGCAGCGTGTAGGGCGACCAGGCCGCCGGAGGAAAAACCATAGAGAAAGGCCCAACCGCCGGCTTCGTCGATGAGCGCGGCGAGGTCGTCGACCTCGCGCTCGACGGCGTACGGCTGGGTGTCTGTGCTGTCCCCTCGGCCGCGGCGGTCGTAGTGGTAGACGGTGAAGTTGGCCGAGAGAAGGCCGATCAGCCCACCGAACGAGCTGAGTCCGCGGTAGTGCCCGGCGGCGTCTACCAGGATGACCGCGGGCCCGCTGCCCGACTGCTCGTAGGCGATCGAGGTGCCGTCCCTGGACGTCACCGTCTTGCTGGTCGTTGGCATCGTCATCCACTCGCTCCCCGCAGCAACCGTACTGAACGGTTCAGTTCAGTACGGTACCTAGCTGCTCCTGTACTGTCCAGTACAGTGCGAGGAGGTTTGGGAGAGATCATGCGCGGAGTAGAGCAGACCGAGCAGGAGCTGAGCGCGGTCGAAGGTCGTTCCGCCCAGAAGCGGCGCGCCATCTTGGGGGCAGCGCGCGAGGTGTTTCTAGAGAGCGGCTACGCGAGCGCCAGCATGGACGATATCGCCGCCATCGCCGTGGTGTCCAAGGTGACCGTCTACAAACACTTTGCTGACAAGCGGACCTTGTTCATCGCCGTCGTGACAGGGGCCATCAAGGAGGCCGAGGAGAGTTCGCAGTCACTCGTCGGCAGCCTCGCCACGAGCGTCGACGTCGAGAAAGACCTCCGGGATTTCGCCCGCCAGCACATCGTTCTGGTGACGCAGCCCCACCTCGTCCAGATGCGGCGAATGATCATCGGCGAGGCCAACCGCTTTCCGGAGTTGGCGCGGACCTGGCACCATGCCGGCCCCGAGCGTGGCCACGCCAAGCTGGCCGACCAGATCGAGCAGCTCGCACGCCGCGGGCTCCTGCAGGTGGCCGACCCACTGCTCGCCGCTCAGCATTTGAACTATCTAATTCTGTCGGTCCCCGTGAACGAGGCCATGTTCAGGAGCCGAGGCAAGCCATACAGCCGTCGGCAACTACAGCGCTATGCAGACGAGGCGGTTCGTGTCTTCATGGCCGCCTACGAACGGCGATAGATTCGTCGAGTCGGGCCGGCGGTATCGACATGCAGGAAGACCGGACGAAGACCCTCGCCGAGGAGAAGCTGCCGGTCAACCTGCCGGCTCCGGTAGCCGCCGTCTGGCGCAGCGGCTGACGTCTGTCCGTGGCGGCCTCAGCGTTGGCTCTGACGAAGGTTCCACCAGGGCCGGCGCGGCCGTGGGCTGACGGGAGCAGTCGCCGTGGTTTCCATCGGTGCGGTGCCGTTCAGGTTTGCCAGGGTCAGGTGCCGGCGTGGCCGTTGCGCCGCCCGGAGGTCGCTGAACCATCGCACGAAGGTGCCGATGAAGATGCCGTCCGGGTCGTTGATGATGTAGATGCCGGTCAGCTCGACGATGTCATCCCGGGCCTTCCCGTCGACGTGCTGGTGCATCTGCCAGATCAACCGACCACCGTACTTTCCGTCGGCGGCGTTCTGGACGAGGACAAAACAGGTCGGGTACTTGCCGAGCACCGCCTCCAGCACGGCTTCCTTGCCCTGCTGGCCGGCTTTGACGATTTCCCGATAGTGCGCCAGGTAGTTCTCAGCTACGAGTTCCGCGATCGATTCGTCGGGGTGGCGCTCCAGCCGGTCCATGTCGATGTGCGAAAGCTGCACGATGCGGTGGTACGTGACCTTTCCGAGCTTCCGATTGAGTGATTCGAGGTAGCGCAGGCTGTGATCTTTCACGTGAGCGTCGCCCGGCTGGATGCCGACCTCCACGAACGAGTTGACGGCGTAGATGCGGGAGTCGCCGTCCTCGTGTGCCGACTCGATGACCAGCCGCGCGGCCGCGTAGAGGGCACGCGCCTTCTCGTCCCGCTCCGGCGAGTGCTGGCCGGGATCCAGCGGGTAGTACTGGATGGAGAGGCCGGCGCGTCGTGTCAACTCCTCGACGCTGCCCCGTAGCGAGGCGAGGATGGCGATCGCCACGATGAGGATGAAGATGAGAACCATCGTGAGCCACGTCGTCTGAGTGGTGGCTTTGTCGGCGACGTTCTGACCCAGTTGTCCCACCAACGCCTGACCGAGCACCGCGAGCGTGAACGCGATCCCGGCGGTGAGTACGGCGACAAGTGGACTCCTTCGGAAGAACAGCCAGGTTCTACGCATTAGCCCACCCGTCCTGGAGTTGTTTTCTTGGGCGTGGCACCGTAGAGAGCCGCGCACCTTCGCAATTCGATGTTTGCATGCCGATCAAGGCGTCGAGAATGACAAAAATCCGACAGCCGAGCCGCTCGCTCCGCCTCAACTTCGCAGGTCGCCACCTGTGGCGGGGCGATTCTGTTGGGGTGGGACGTTCGGCGACTCGAACTGGCCCCGCTGCGGACGGCGGCGCTCGTCCAGCAGTTCGTCGATCCACCGGATGGCATCCCGCTGCCTGCTGAGCATGTGCTGGCGCGCGCTGGCCAGGTCCGGGTCGCCACCGGCCACCGCGAGGTGTTCATCCAGGATCACGACCCACCGGCGGCTGAGTTCTTCGGCGTACCGTGCCTGCTGCAAGTGCTCTTCGAGGCGGCATTCGAGTTTGATCAACCGATTGATCTGTGGCTGAATCGCCCGTCTGATCTGCTCGTCGAGCCGGACGGCGACGTCCGGTGCACAGCTGACTTCGAGGTCGCCTCGCTGGTAGCACCAGGGGCCCTGCTCGGCGAGCGCCTGCTGCAGGTGCTTCTCCAGGTCCGCCGCGCGGTGTGGGGCCAACTCCCGGGCGGCGTCGGCGGCGAGCCGGGTCAGCCGCTGGATTGCCTGCGGCATGAAGTAGTCGGCGTACCAGCTCAACACCTCGGAGCGCAGGCTGACCGTCGACGACCAGGCGAACGTCGCGCGGATGTGGAAGGAGTACACGTAACCCTGGGCGGGCACCACGATCTGCCAGGGCGCGCTGCGCTGCTCGACGAGCGGGCCGGACGGCGACGGGCCGGCCCCGGCCCCGACAGGCGCCTCGTCCTGGAGCGCGGCGACCAGCCGGTCCCAGGTTCGCGCCCACCAGCGCCACGCGCCGACACTCACGTCCCGGGTGATGGTCAGCCCACGGATGCCGCGCTGCCGCCACTGGTCCGCGGGCCTCGGCCTCCCGTCGGGAGCGTCCGTCATGGCACCCCTCCAGGGTCACGGATCCGCATTTCACGCTAACAACCGGTGACCGATTTGCCCGTAGCCACGCCGTCACCCGGCGGGGCCGCCATCAAGGGTTCACCCAGCATTGTGGAGCCGTTGAGGCGTCGAGGGGTGTTGCCGTCGGCCGACAGCGGTGAGACTGGTCCCGATCCGACAACGACACGGATCGATGGATCGGATGGTTTGGAGGCAGCCTGTGCCCACCCTCGTGTCCCCGCTGGCCACGCTCGGCGCGATCCGCCGGCGTACCACCACCCTCGCCCTGCTCCTCGCCATGGTCGCCGCCACGCTGGTCGGCCCGGCCGTGGTGACCCCTCGGTTGACCGACTCCGCGTCAGCGGCGGTCTACAACTCCTGCACCATCAGCCGCTGCGCGGACGCCCGCACCGCCCGCTCCGGATGGTCCGCCAAGGGCTTCCCGATTAGCCGTGCCTGGTATTCCTGGAGCGGCGGCAAATCCAACTTCGCCGGCGGCCGGTTCTACAACTACGAGGGTCAACTGCCCACCAACGCTACCTACTACGAGTACGACGTGTACCCGCGCACCCAGGGCGCTGCCCGGGACGCGTACCGGATCGTGGTGAACCGCAGCACCGGGGTCACCTGGTTCTCGCCCAACCACTACACCGACTTCTACCGGCTCTGACCAACGCCGGTGCCGGCCGTCCCGACCGGCCGGCACCGGCGACCGGGCCAGATCAGGGGGTACGTGATGGTCGATCCGAGCGGTGGCGAGCCGCCCGAGTGGCTGACCGTGTGCCGTGCCGGAACGCCGGACGTGCCCGGCGCTTCGGTGCTGGCCGGCGCGACGACCCGTACCCGACCGGCCCTCTTCGCCGCGTTGGCCGAGGCGCTTGCCCTGCCGGCCCACCTGGGAAGCACCTGGGACGCCCTCGCCGACGTGCTGCGCGACCGGCTGGACGCCGGCCCGCTCACCCTGCTGATCGACGACGCCGGCCAACTTCTCGCCGACGAGCCCGCCGGCCAGTACGCCCTGCTGCTCGCCGTGCTGGGCAACCTGGCCGCCACCGCCGCGCACCCGCTGCGCGTCGTCCTGCACGACGCCTCACCCTCCTGAGTGCTGCCGCCGCCGCGAACGGGGGACTCGCGCACGGGCCTCGCGCCGTCCCGCTCCCACGAGCCGCGATGGCGTCCGGCGCCGACCGGCCGACAGGATCGCTTCGTCGCCGACGTAGCCGGGACGCCGCCGGGGGGTTCCGCCAGCCGCGAGTCACTCGGTGCGGATGGCATCTTACGGAGCGTAACGGTGCGGGAGTGAGCATGCTCGTACGAGCGTGATGTCACACAGACATCTTGATGTCTGTGTGACATCACGCTCAACAGCGACACCGGCACCCCGCGCGTTGGCGGGGCCTGCGCGTTGGCGGGGCCTGCGCGTTGGCGGGGCCTGCGCGTTGGCGGGGCCTGCGCGTTGGCCGGCCTGTGCGTTGGCTGGGCCTGTGCGTTGGCCGGGCCCACGCGTTGGCCGGGCCGCTGCGCGCGCAGCCCGGGCGTTGGCTGGGCCTGCGCTCGCGGTGACGCGCCCCGCCTCGCCGACACCCCGACCTGGCGCGGCAGGCATCGACCGGAGCCGCGTCGGGGGCAGGCTGCGTCGACCGGCGCCGCGTTGGGAGCAGGCTGCGCTGACCGGCGCCGCGTTGGGAGCACGCCACGTCGACCGGCGCCGCGTTGGGGGCCACGCCGCGCCGACCGGGCCGCGTGGGGGTGTGCTGCGTTGACCGTGCGCTGCGTCGGGGTGCGCTGCGCGGTGTGGCCGCGGTTGCCGCTTCGGCGGCCTGGGGGCGGGGCGCTGTCGCTGTGCGGGTGCTCAGTTCCCGACAGTCCGGGCCTTTGGTGGGTGCGGTGACGGTGGCGGTGACGGTCGGGTGACGGCCCCTTCGCGATCCTCGTGCCGAGCCGGGCGGCGTGCCCAGGCGCGGGCAGTGGGGAGGCCGGTGCGGTGGACTTCGTCGACGGTGTGCTGGTGCGGCTGGCCGATCCGGGCACCCGCGCCGCCGTCTTCGACGACGACTCGCTGGCCCACCTGGTCGAGGCCGCGTACGACACCGAGGCGATGCCTGTCGCACCGCCGTACGCGGCGGTGTTCGACGAGCTGACCCTCGGCTTCGCTGCCGCGCCGGTGACCCTGGCAGAGGGGGAGTGGCTGGGCTCCGGCGGCACCACCCGTACCGAGCTGCGGGTCCGGCTGCACGGCCTCGGCGGGTCGGCGCTGCGCATCGACGCGCTGTGGCGGGGCAGCCTGGTGGTGCGTACCAGCGCGGCCCGGGACCGGGTGGAGGACCTCGACGTGGCGGTGCCCGCCTTCGACGTCGACCCGCAGATCGTCGCCGACCTGGGCGCGTTGCCGGCCGACCCGGCGGTGCTGGAGACCGAGCGCCGGACCCGGCTGGTGGCCCGGCTGCGGGCCGGCCTGCACCAGCCGGCCGCGTTCACCGACGCGCACCTGGACCGGCTGCTCGCCGGCGTGGGGGCCGCGACCGCCGGTGACCTGGTGGCCAGGATGCGCGGGCAGGTCGCCGGCGCCACCGTGAAGCTGCGCTACGCGGCCCCGCCAGCGGCACCACCCACCCCGCGTCCGCTGCCGTTCGCCGCCGCCGTGCTGATCCGCGACCGCGGCTTCTCCCTGGCCGACCTGCTCGTCGAGACGCGGCTCGTGCGGGCCCGCGCGGAGGAGTTGGGGCTGGACGTGCCGGCGCCGGACGACGTCCGGCGCCGACACCGGGTGGTCGCCGTCTGGGTGGTGCCCATCGAGACGTTCGACGACGACGGCTGGCCCGGCGGCGACACCGGCACCGACGCGCAGAAACGGGCCGCCCGGTTCGCGCGGGCCGGCCAGTGGCTCGCCCGCAGCGGCATCGGGCTCGCCGCCGTGACGACCTGAGACTCCCGGCCGCTGGCAGCCCGCAGCGGCCGGGAGTCGCCCACCGACCACAGCAGAAACTCCGTCCGGGAGGACCCGTGGCACCGACAGCAGCATTCCCGTTCATCGAGGTCCGGATCGTGCCACCACCGGCGCCGCTGGCCCAGCGCTCACCGGGCGTCATCGCCGTGGTCGGCAAGGCGCCGTCCACCGCCGACGGCGGCTCGGCGCCGGCGAACACGCCGGTCCGGATCGAGACCCTCGACGACGCGGTCACCAACTTCGCCCGCCGGCAGGCCGGCAACGTAGTCCGCAACGCCCTCTACAACTCCCTCGAACTGGCGTTCCTACAGGACCCGCGCCCGGCCAAGGTGTACGGGGTCAAGGTCGCCGGCGACGACTACGCCGCCGCGCTCGGCGCCCTGGAGGCCGCCGACGACGTGACAATGGTGTCGCTGGCCAACGAGACGAGCGTCGGCAACCCGGCGGGGGCGGGCGCACCGACCGGTCTGCACGCCCTCAAGGCACACGTGGAGACGATGTCCGCGGCCGGCCAGCGGCGGATCGGCTTCGCCATGGTCAACCCGGCCACCGAGAAGGTGCCCACCTACGTCGCCGACATCACCGCCGCCGCGAACCCGCTCAAGAGCAGCACCAGCCGGATGCTGATGATCGCGGCTCGGGGCGCGGACGGCGACGCGGCCACCGCCGCGATGGCCGCCGTGGCCGGGCTGCCGGTGCACCACAGCATCGTGCTGAAGAAGATTCGCGGGGTGGCCATCTCGGTGGCCAAGCAGTACAGCCCGGCCGAGATCAAGGGTCTGTCCGAGGCGAACCTCACGCCGATCATCGACCCGACCCTGATCACCGGGGAGAGCCTGCACTTCGCCGACGGGAGGCTCTTCACCACCGACGCGAGCCTGCTGCACGTCGACCTGGTCCGCACCCTGGACCAGATCGAGTTCATGCTCCGCGCCGGCCTGATCGGCCTGGTCGGCGACGCCCGGATCACCAAGCCGGGCATGACCCTGCTGAAGACCCAGGTGGACGGCATCCTCGGCCCGCTGAAGCGACAGGCGGTGATCGACGACTACCGGATCGAGATCCCGGTGCTGGAGATCCTCAGCATCCCCGAGGTCGCCCGCACCGCCACCGACACCTCGATCGTCACCGCCGCCCGGGCCGACCGCACGGTCGACCTGGTCGTCACCGTCACGTACGGCCCGGCCGTGAGCCGCCTGCTGGTCACGCTCGTGGCCAAGTTCTGACCCGGAGGAACCAGACCATGGAGTGGAAGACCCGCCTCGCGGTGCAGTACACCAAGGGCACCGAGACGGTGCTGATCAGCCCGATCGACTCGTTCAGCCCGTCCTTCTCGCTCAACGTCGAGGCGCTGCACTCGTGCGAGGTGACCCACCTGGGCGTCATCCACGCGCCGGTGTCGATGAACTTCACGATGACCGTCAAGGCGATCGGGGACGTCGCCGGCCGGCTCACCAAACTGGCCCTCGACGGCGAGCTGTTCGACATCGCGCTGCTGGAGCACACCGGCGACGACTGGGCGTTCTCGTCCTTCGTGTTGCAGGACTGCCTGATCACCAGTGCGACACCGACCACGGCCACCATCTCCGGCGCACCGGCGGCGACCTTCAGCGGCTTCAGCCTGGCCGCGACGGTCGACCCGAAGACCGGCGACCAGTCCGTGCTGCCGTAACCCGCCGACCGCAGCCGCCAACGACAGCCCGCCGACGACGAACCGGAGGTAGCAGATGGCGACCGGTGCTGGCCGTGCCGCCCGGGTCACCCGTACCGGGCTGGCCCTGGTGCACGCGGGTGAGCTGGTGCTGCCGGCGGCCGGCAGCGAGGCCGAGGCCGAGCAGGTGGCCGAGGACGACCGCGCGGTCATCGCGTACCACTTCCCGGTGGAGATCGAGGTGGTCGCGGCCGGCGGCGCGGTCGACGCCGACGCCCTCGCCGACCTCGCGCTGGCCCGGTTCGCCGAGCACCTGGACGGGTGGGCCTGACGGTGGCCATCTCGGTGCACGTGCCGGTGCGGATCCGGCTGGACGCCCGCTCGGTGACCGAGCGGCCGGAGGCGGTGACCGGCGCGCTCGGCGCGGCCCTGGCCCGCGCCCTGGAACGCTCCCGCCGCGAGGTGGTCGCGCCACGCGGCGGCTACCTGGAGGTACGCCCCAGCGCGCCGGAGTTCCGCTGGACCGGCGCGGGCCGTGAGCGGGTGTCCCCGGACGACCGGCGTGCCTTCGAGGCCCGGCTGCGCCAGCGCATCGACGAGGTGGTGGCCGCCGCGCGGCTGGACCCGGGGCTGCCGGCCGGGGTGGCCGCGCCGCTGAGCCGGCCACCGGCCGAGCTGTTCGACCCGCAGCGGATGCGCCACCTGCTGGCCGTCTACCGGGTGCCGTCCTACGACGACGGTGGCGACGCCGCCGAGGTGCCGGTCGACGGCGACGAGCCGCCGCCGATGCGCTACGACTGGCATCTGCGCCCGGTCGCCGACCTGGTCGGTCACTTCGCCGAACTGGCCCGCGAGGCGGTCCGACAGCACGGTGGCTTGCCGTCGGGCACCCCACACGGCATCATCGCCCGGGTCACCAGCCCGGAGGGACGGCAGGTGTGGCTGGTCATGGTCACCACCACGCCGCTGTCGTACCTCACCTTCGACCGGTTCGGCGAGACGGTCTTCCGGGCCACCCCGCAACCGCACTTCGAGATCGAGGCGCGTACGCCCAGCCCGCAGCCGGGCACGGTGGACCGTCGACCCGTCGCCGACCGGGCCGCGCTGGTGGCCATGGTGGACGAGGAGATCGGCGCCGACATCCGGACCCGTTTGCGCACCGCGCAGCCGCGTGGTGAGACCACCACCGCCGAGGAGTACGCGGCGCAGATCGAGCGGGCCGTCGAGGCGGAGGTGAACCGGCGCGTCGAAGGGATCCTCGGTTCGCTGGGCGGTGCGACACCGACCAGCCTGATCATCGTCCAGGTGGGTGGCACGTCGCTGCTGCTGGTCGGCACCGAGGCCACCGATGCGACGCTGCACTGGACCGGGCGGGCCAACCTGCTGCCGATCAGCGTCGAGCAGCACCCCACGACGCCGGTCGACCCCAACGCGCCACCCGGTGGCGGCACCAGCACCGGGGCGGGCGGCGGCACTGGCTCTGATGGCGGCGGTGGCACGGGTGACGGAGGCGGTGGCACCGGGGCGGGCGACGGTACGGGCGATGGTACGGACGCCGGGGGAGGGTCCGGTGCCGGAGCCGGCGGTACGCCACGGGGCGGGTTCGTCTTCGACCCGAGCGTCCCGAGCGCGCCACCCGGCGCCGGGGCGAGCCGGTTTCCGCTGGTCACCGGCGAACGGGCGGAGATCCCGGCGTGCGGGTCGCTCAACGGCGAACCCGACCTGGACGCGTTGGGCGCGGACGCCGACGATCTGCGTCGCCTGATGGACGACATCGCGTTCCGCCTGCAGATGAACCAACCGTGCCGCTACCCGGCGACCTTCTGCCTACAGGCCGCCGCGGTGCTGCGCGCCCGGGCCGCCGCGATCGGCGTACTCGTTGGCACGGCGGAACGGGAGGCGTTCAGTCGGCCCGTTCCGGAGGGCACCGGTCGGCTCGGGCCGCTGGACTTCCGGCCGGTCGCCTCGCCCGCCATCCAGTTCCTGCGTCACCTCGCCGGGGTGGTTCCCCGGCTGGACCACCTCGCCCAGCGGATCATGGCCGTCTATCGCAAGCCGGAGCACTGGGCCCGGATCCGCAGCGCCTCGTTCGAGCACCCGGCCGCCTGGAACCTGCACTTCCTGCACAGGTTCACCCCGGCCGTGAAGGACGCCGTCGGGACGATCTTCGTGATCGGCAACAAGGCCATGCTGGTGCAGTTGCTGCTCACCTCCCGGCAGGGCATCCAGGCTCGGATCACCAACTTCCCGGCGTACGCGCCGATCTTCGAGCGGCTGATCGTCTCCCAGCTCACCGACTACGTCGAGTTGCAGGGACTGCGGGACCGGCTGCGTCGGCACGAGGCGGCCCGGACCCTCCTGACCTACACCAGCACCGGGGGAGAGGCACTCGCCACAGCCAGCCTGGTGAACCCCTCCACGGCCTGGTACGGCGCGGCGCACTCGCTCGCCGGCGCGTTCCTCGCCGCCGAGGCCGCCTTCACCAGCGCCGGGGCGGCCGGCGAGATCGTCGAGCGGGACGGGGTGACCCGCATCCGGGACTCCCACGGCGTGCTCTGGACCGTCGCCGACATCGAACAGGCGATGGTCATCCAGCGCGGCGAGGCCGAGGGCATCGACCCGCTGGTCAAGCAGATCGCCGACCTGCCCGACGTGCTGGCCCGCTTCGCCGGTGACCGCAGCGCCATCCGCGACGAGCTGTGGCGGGTGCTGCAGGACATGCGGCGCAACAACGCCGAGATGCTCGACCGCGCCCGGGAAGACGCCGGGTTCGCGTTCCGGTCCAGCCGGATCAGCGAACACATCCCGTCGGCCACCATCCCCGGCGGCCGGTACGCACTGCAGGGCATCCACCTCGTCACCCACCAGCAGCTCGGCGAGTTCTTCGGCGGCAGCAGTTACTACACCCTCGGCGTCGATGACCTGTTCAGCGGTGAACTCGGCCGGCAGGCGCTGTCGACGTTCGCGCTGACCGTCGGCATCATCGCCCTGTCGGTGCTCTGCCCACCGCTGGGTTTCGTCGTCGGGGTGGCCGTCGCCGTGGGCGACGTGATCCACGCCCACCGGCGCGAGCGGCTCTACGGGGCGTTGATAGACCCGGAGCTGGTGCTGACCCGCGCCGAGGTGGAGGTGGAACTCTTCGCCGCGTACCTCGGGCTGGGACTGTCCCTGATCCCGGAGGTCGGCACCATCGGCGGCGCGGTCGTGCGCGGTGGCCGGGTCGCCCTGCGGTACGGGCTGCGCGCCGGGCTGCGGGCCGGTGGCCGGTACGTGGCGCGCCGGGTCGCCCGCCAGGTCATCGAGGCGGCCTCCCGGGACCTGCTGCAGGCGTTCATCACCGAGATCCTGCTCAACGAGGTGCTGGAACGCGTCGTGCAGAAGCTGATGGAGCCGGTGCTGGCGTACGTGGAGCGGGAGGCGATGCTGCGCAGCGCGGTCGGCGGCCCGGAGGGCGCCCGGTTCATCCTCATGGTGCTCGACTCCCAACCCGCCGCCGCCGGTCCGCGCGTCCCGGTGGTGCGGCCGTGACCCCGCCCCGCCGGTTCCGCGCCGGCCGCTTCCTGGACGCCGCGGCGGTGCACGCCGCCGCCGACGCCAACCCGCGGTTGCGCCGGTTCATGCGAACGGTGGCCGGGCACAGCGAGGCCGGCGAGGTGCGTTCTCGCCGGCTGCTGGAGCACCTCATCCGCCGCATCGTCGACGATGTCGGCGACCTGCACCTGGGCAACGCGGTGAGCCGGCTGGAGCGGATCGCCGTGCTGCGGGAGAACATCGCCGCGATCCTCGACCACGTGCTCGACGGCGGCACCCTGCCCGAGGGGGTCCGGGTGGAGACCCTCGGCGAGTACTTCGACCAGCTCAGCACCGAGATGCGCGAGCTGAGCCGACCCCGCGACGGCATCGTCGGGGACGCACCGCTGCGGCTGGCCGACGACGCCGCCGCGTACGCCGAGTCGTTGCTGCGGGAGTTCGAGGCCGGCGGCGGCGCGGGCGGCCGGCACGCCGAGCCGGCCGCCGTGGTCGGTGACGCGTTCCGTGCCATGCCGGCGGACCGGCAGGCCGCGCTGCGCCGCGCCGCCGAGCTGGAGCCGCAGGCGCTGTGGCGGGCGGTGGCCGCCGAATCCGAGAGCGGCAAGCGGGCCGCCGTCGCGGACCTGGAGACCCGGCTCGGCGGCCGGCTCACCCCCGACGAGTTGGCCCGGCTGCGTACCGCCGTCGACGACCTCGGTCGGGCCCGCTCGCGCGGCCTGCAGATGAGCGAGGCCCGCCTCGCCGAGATCCTGGCGCGGATCGCCGACCCGGACCTGCGGGCGGTGGTGGCCGGTGGCGACGCGTGGCTTACCCAGCAGCTCGCGGCGCACAACCCGGAGGCCCTGGCCACCCTGTGGCAACGCTTCCGGGACCGGGGCGGACGCGCCGACGACGGCCCCGGCTTCCGCGCCTACCTGCGCCACGACATGGTCACCTACGGCCGGGGCGTGCTCGGCGAGTACAGCGCGGCGTTCTCGCTGAGCAGCATCGAGCTGTTCCTCAAGGGGCCGGACGCCAACGTCAAGGTCGCCGGCACCGACCTCGTCGGCATCGGCCACGACGGCTGGGTGTGGCTGATCGACGACAAGTCGCACCGGGCCGCCAGCGTCAGCGGAGTCAGCGCGCTCACCGAGAACCTGGCCACCAACCTGCGCCGCGACGCCGCCGACTTCCGCGACGCCATCACGCGGCTGCAACGCGACGACCCCGGCTTCACCCCGGACCCGCGGATCCTCGACGCGATCTCCCGGATGGAGGACGCCGCCACCGAGATCGACCGGATCAACCGGCGCGGCTCCGCGTCCACCCGGCCCGCGCGGATCAGCGCGGCAATGGCGGAGCGCCGGCTGCGGCTGCGGGTCACCAGCGCAGCCGGCGAGGTCCGCGAGATCACCCAGGCGCTGCGCGACCTGGGCCTGGCCGTCGAACCCACCGGTACGCCGGTGCCGCTGCCACCGACCGGAGGGCGCTGAGCATGGCCATCACCAGCAGCTTCATGCGGTACGGCACGGTGCCGTCGGCGATCATCAGTGACGGGGTGCTGCCGATCCCACTGTGGGCGGTCACCGCGATCTCCCTCGCGCAGACGTACCACCTGCCGCCGATCGGCTCCACCGCGCACAAGGCGATCGTGGCCACCCACGACGACACCATCACGCTGACCGGGGTGCTCGTCGGCGCGGAACGCTACGCCTGGAAGTTCGCGCTGGAGACGATGGCCGAGGCGAGCAAACGCGGCACCGCGCTTGCCGCGTACTCCGGTGGGAAGTTCGGCGGGCTGATCCTCGTCACGTCGATGACCATCCGCACCGACATGCAGGTGCAGTCGCTGACCTTCAACGCCTCGGCCGCCCGCCGGGACGTCCTGGACACCACCATCACCCTCGTCCACGTGCCCCGTCCCAGCCTGCTCGGCAAGCTGCTCGACGTGGCCAGCATCGGAGTCGGCGCGCTCGCCGACGGGTTGGGCAACTGATGCCACCGTTCCCGATCGACCGCTACCTGCTGCCGGAGACCCCCATCGAGGTGCCCGACGGGTTCACCGAGGTCCGGCAGAGCCTCACCGCCGGCCTGCCGCACCGCGTCGAACTCGGCGCGGGCGTGCACGCGGTGCTGATCCTGCCCACCGGCCTGGCCCGGCAGTGGCTCGACACCGACCCCCTGGCGGTGGTCACCAGCTCCGCCGACGACCTGGCGCCCCGGCCCGCACCGCCGGCCACACCTCGGGCGCCGGCGCTGGTCGGCCGGGTGCCGCTGCGCCTGGTCGTCCGCCAGGGCACCCGGATCCTCGGCTCGGTGCCGCTCGCCGCCGGCCTGCGCCGGGTCTGCCCCGACGCCGGCACGCCCGCTGACACCGCCGGGTCCGCCCCGGTCGCCGTCGAGGTGGTGGTGCTCGGCTGGCTGCTGCACGCCGGGACGGTACGCGGCTCCGGCGACTACGGCTCGTCGCTGACGCTGGCGTGGCGTCGGGCCGACCGGGCGGTGGACCAGTTCGGGCCGCCCCCGATCAACGAGTTCGTCTGGCGTCGCCGCCCACCCGCGCAGCGCGTCGAATCCGAGCTGGGCCCCGGCAAGCTGCGCTACCGCTACCTGCTCGACAAGAAGCTGCGGAGGGTTCTGCGATGACGCTCACGCCGTTCCAGACCGGTCAGGTGCGCCAGGGCGCGGTGGGCAACGACGCCGGCTGGACCCTGACCTTCCACCGGGAAACCCCGACCGGCCTCAGCCCTGACACCGCGCTCACCCTCTCCAGCGCGGACTACTACGCGGCCATCGACGCCGCGCTGCCCGACGGGCTCGGCCCCGGCGCGTACACGATTACCGTGCAGGGGCTGATCGACGAACACTTCGCCGCGCTGCGCACCGCCGAGGGGCAGCCGCCGCTGGTGGCGAAACTGCACCTGTACTGGCGGGACGCCAACACCTCCGTCGGCGCGTTCTTCACCAACCTGGTCGGCGTCAACGCCGGCCCGTCGCCGGCCGAGCTGACGCAGGCGCTTGTCGCCGTGCTGCGGGTGACTAAGGTACGCCGGCTCACCGGCCAGCGGACCTACGACACCGAGCTGACCCTCGTCGAGCAGGCGTACGCCCGACTCGGGCAGCGGGTCGCCGAACGGTTCGAGGCGGCGAACTTCACCGCGGCCGTCCGGACCATCGCCGAGCGGACCCGGGTGGACATCTCCACCTGGGGCGCCAACCCGGACGGCACGATGACCCGGGGTGCCAGTGAGGCGGCCGGTGACGAGCGGGTCGCCTTCGGCGCCGGTCTGCTCTACCGTGCCGCGTTGGACCGGCTCGGGGGCGCGTTGCAGCAGTCGCTCAACGCGTACGGGCGGGGGATGCTGCTGATCCGCGACGGCACCGTGCACGTCGGCAAGCGGCCGATCCCGTACCCGGAGGGGGAGCCGAAGCCGCTCACCCTCGCCACCGGCCTGCTGGAGTGCACCGAGAGCGGCGGCCAGGACACCGACCCGTACGCGGCCACCGAGGCGGGTGGGACCGCGCCGCCGCGCCGTCGGGCGTGGACGCTGACCCTCAAGGGCCGCCCCGATCTGAAACCCGGTGACGTGGTGCTCTTCGACCCGCCGGCCGTGGACGAGGCCACCACGCTGGGCAGCGTCGGCGCGGCGCTGCTCGGCTCGTTCGCCGCCCCGTTCGCCCCGTCGACCGGGGAGTTGGGGGCCGGGGCGAAGCTGCTCTACCTCAGCGCGGCCCGGCACACGCTGTCGCGTACCGCCGGGTTCGTCACTGTCGTGCAGGGCGTGGAGGTCGCCTCGCCCGCGCAGGCCTGGGACAGCTGGAGTGACGCCTCCGGCGTGGGCGCCACCGAGCCGGCCGGCCCGGCGTCCTCGCCCGGGGTGGCCGCCGCCGAGGCCGTGCGCCGTGCCGTCCGCGCGGCCCGGGGCGAGACGCGTGGCCTGGAGATCGGCGAGGTCCGGGCGGCGGCCACCAACGCCAGCGGCGCGGTCGAGCCGCCGGCCCAGACCGAGACGGTGTGGGAAGGGCTGGCCCGCCCGGACGGCCGACCCAACGGCGCTCGCCGGCTGCCGGTACGCCGGGAGCAGCCCGCGCCGTTGCCCGGGGTGACCTACCTGACCCCGTTCGCGTGGGGTGGATGCGGGCTGATCCTGCCCCGCTACCCGGGGACGCGGGTGGCGCTGGCCTACCGCAACGGCGCTCCGGACGACCCGGTGGAGGTGGGCGCGCTCTGGCCCACCGGGCACGCCCCGGTGTCCGAGCCGGGGGACTGGTGGTTGTCACTGCCGGTCGGGGTCGCCACCAACAGCCGCTCGTCCATCGGCGACACGGTGGTGCCCGCCGACCACGCCGGCAAGGTGACGCACGACCTCACCGACGGCGACGGCAACCGGGTCATCGAGTTGGGGGAGCTGACGGTACGGGTGGGCCGGGATCAGCTGCACGGTCGGGGTCAGCGCCCGGCACGCGCCGGGGTGGCCGACAGCATAACCATCGAGCACGCCGCCGGTGGGTCGTCGATCGTCATGAAGCAGGACGGCTCGATCACCATCACCGCCAAGCGGATCGACCTGGACGCGGGCAACGGTGCGGTGAACATCAGCGGCGGCACCGTCAACATCGCCGCCGACGACGTCGACGTCCAGGTCAGCAACGCGATGAACGTCCACTGAGGAGAACGACATGGCATTCGTGCTCACCACGTCGAGTGACGTGCACTGCCCCACCCAGGGGAAGGTCTCCCCGGCCGGGCAGGCGAAGCTGATCGTGGCCGATGCCGAGGTGACCCGACTCGACGGCATCACGGGGAAGTCGGTGACCGGCTGCACGATCACCGACAGCAACTCCACCATGCAGTGCAAGAGCGTCGTCTCGGCGACCGGCGCCGCCGGAAAGCTGCTCGTCGGCAACGTCGGTGTGGCGCTCGACACCCTCAGCGGCGCCACCAACGGCAGCACACCCGCCCTCTCGGCCAGCGCCGGGCAGAGCAAGCTGAAGGCGGTCTGAGATGGACCGGACCGAGCGGGAACGGCAGGCCGCCCAGCGCCGGTACCTCGGCTGGGGCCTCGCCTTCGAACCCACCATGCCCGGCGTGGACCTGGCCCGCGACGTCGTCTTCGACGACGGCCCGAACGGCCGAGTGCTGGCCCTTGTCGCCGGCACCCAGAACGTGGCGCAGAGCCTCGCCGTGGCGCTGACCACGCTGCGCGGCTCGAACGTCTTCGACGCCACCTTCGGCTTCGACGGGCTCAACGCCCTCGCCGAGCAGATCGAGCCGAACCTGATCCGCGAGCAGGTACGCATCGGCATCATCACGCTGCTCGACCGCGATCCCCGGGTTCGCAAGATCGTCGACGTGAACCTCGACGACGGACGGCTCGGCGCGAACGGCACCGACGACGCGGCCCGCGCCGCACTGCGTGCCTCGCGCACCCTGCAGGTGCAGGTCCAGTTCGAAACCATCACCGACGACCGACTCTCGGTGCATCTCGGGGAGCTACCAAGTGTCTGATCCCACCCTGCCGGCCGAGCTGGCCGACGTCCTCGCCGTCGACGCCGCCGCGCTGCGGGCCACCGGCTCGACCGGCTTCGGCATCGTCGAGACCGGCTTCGTGCCCAAGTCCTTCGCCCGGCTGCTCGCCGAGAAGCTCGCCACCGCCCGGCTGCTCTTCGGCGACGACGTCGACCTGACCAGCGGGGCCGTCCTGCGCAAGGTTCTCGAACTGGCCGCCCTGGAGGACGCCCGACTGTGGGCGGCGCTCGGCGCGGTCTACGACAACTCGTACGTCGTCTCGGCCACCGCCGACGCGTTGACCCGCCTCGGCGAGGAACTCGGCATCCCCCGGCCATACCTGCCGGCCCGGGGCACGGTGAAGCTGAAGCTCAAGGCCGCGCTGCCGACCGGCCGCACCCAGCTCACGCTGCCCCGGGGCGCACGGCTCTCCACCCCCGGCGGGCACCACGTCGCGCTGGACGAGACGGTGGTGCTCACCGCCGCCGTCGGTGAACGGACGCCGGCCGTCGCGGCCTTCTATCCCGGCCCGGCGCACAACCTGGACCCCGCCCAGGCCAGCCAGAAGATCGACCGGTGGAACCGGGCCGACACCCTGCTGGCCGACCTGGACGACGCCGAGCAGGCCGCCGGCAAGGAGCTGGTGGAGATCACCCACACCATCGCGCTGACCGGCGGCGAGCAGCAGGTCTCCGACGCCCGCTACCGACAACTGCTGCTGGCCGCGCCCCGCTCCATCTGGACGGCCGAGGCGATCGGCCTGGCCGTGGCCACCGTCCCCGGCGTACGCCAGGTGCAGGTCTTCGACGGCCGGGGCGGGCTCGACCTCAACCAGTCCATCTTCGGCAACTTCAACTTCATCGAGCGGGTCTTCAGCACCGAACGTGACCTGGGTAACCCGTACTACGTCACGGTGCTCGTCGCGCCGACCGCCGCGGCCATCTGGGACGGCCCCGACGGGCTGCACGCCGCCGTCGAGTCGGTCATCGAGGACCTGCGCCCGGTGGGCATCTTCGCCTCGGTGGACCGGGCCGACGAGGTCGGCATCGGTGTCGAGGCCGACCTGGTGATCCGTGGCCTGCCGCTGCCCACCGGCTCCACGGAGACGGTGAACGCCTCCACGGCCGCCGCCGAGCTGCGCGCCCGACTGCACGCCCGGCTCCGCCGCTACGTCGACGAGCTGCCCTTCGGCGAGCCGGTCCGGGCGGCCGAGGTGATCTGGACGCTGATGAACGAGCCAGGTGTCGCCGACGTCCGCTCGCTGCGGCTGGTCCGTTTCCCGGCCGATTCGGCCGTGGTGGTGACCGGCAGCGCGCCGACCGGCGACGGGGTGCAGCGGCTGCCCGTCGGCGACAACGCGGTGCTCGCCGCCAACCAGGTGCCCGTCTACGTCGACCGGGACGATCCCCGGCCGTTCCGGATCGTCTGAGCGGGGGCGCGATGACCGACATCCGGGTACCCGTGGACGGTGCCGACCCGTCCGTCGAACGCAACCTCGTCGACCAGTTGGAGGGCCCCTACCCGGGCACCGTGCGGCGGGTCGTCGTGCCGATCGCCGCCGCCGGCACCGCCGCCGTGGACTGGACCAGCCGACACCCGCTGCTCACCGTCGTGCTGCGCCGGGACCTGGTCGAGGAGACCGTCCGGGTGACGGTCACCGTGGCGCCGGGCGGCACCGGCGAGCGCGTGCTGCCGCCGGTCGTCTTCGCGCCCTGGTCGGCCGCTGGCGCGTCGGTGCCCGCGTACGCGCCGGACACCGCCGACGAGCCGCTGGTCGCCCCGTTCACCGTCGCGGTGACGGCCGAGCGGGCCGTCGACGGTGGTGCCGCCACGGCGGTCACCGGTGCGGCGCTCGGCGGGCTGGTCGAGCTGGCCGTACTGGAGGGCAACCTGGGGCGGCTGCTGTACCTGATGTCGTACGAGAAGCACCGGCTGCGTCGCGCGGCCCGGGAGGTGCACGCGTACCGGACCCTGGCGCACGCCCGGCGCGACGCGCTGGACCGGATCGGCGCCGACGTCGGCGTGGCCCGCTTCGTCGACGAGTTGGTGCACGAGCCAACCCGCGGCGAGGTGTACGCCCGCCGGCTGGCCCCGCCGGCCCGCGAGCCGGATTCGGCGTACGCCCACCGGCTCGGGCTCTACCGGCGGTTCCTGCTGCCCACCCCGGGCGCGGTGCGCCGGTTGCTCAACGGGCCCGGCGCGGACACCGACCCGAACGCCGGGCTCTTCGCCGACCTGCCCGGCGGCGCCCGGTTCACCCTGCGCGAGGACGACGACCGGTTCGCCGTCGCGATCCGGCTGGTCGCCGCCGGCGATCCGCAGCACCGCACCAACTTCCTCGCCCAGCTGCGCCGCGACCGGCTCGTCCTGCCGGCGAACACCCCGCCGAACAACACCACGCACGCCGGCCGGGCGCTGCCGGCCAGCCGACTGGCCGAGGTCACCGCGCTGCGGGCCAGCCTGCGCCAGTCGTACGCCTTCGACAGCGGGCACGCCGTGGCACCGCCGCTGGCCGCCGCCCTGGACCGCGCCGGGCGGGTGTGCCGGGCGCTCGGATCGTCGGTGGTGTGGCAGGTGACCCGGGCGCAGGACGACGCCGGTGGCAGCCGCTACGAGCTGGGTCTCGGTGTGGACGTGAGCTGGCCGACCCCCGCGCAGGCCACCGACCTGCGCAACCGGGTGCTGGACACCGGCCGGGCGGTCACCGCTGACCGGACCGCCGAGGCGTTGATCGTCGCCGCTCGCGCACGCGGTGTGCCCACCGTGGCGGCCGACGGCGAGCTGGCATGGCTGTGGCGGGTGTGCGGGTTGCCGACCACGCACCGGATCAGCACCACCCGGATGTACCTGTCCCACCTGCCCACCCGAGGGTTGGCGGTGACCGCGCCGCTGAGTGCGCCGGTCGCCGCCGATGCGACGGTCGAGGCGCAGTTCCACGCGCCGGGCGACCCGGGCGGCAACGCGCTGCTGTTGGCCGGGCTCAGCGCGGCCCGGACGGCGTGGACCAACTCCGGGGAACCCACGTGGAATTCGCTGACCGACGCGGTGGCCCGCACCCGGTGGGCGGCCGTGCCGACCCGGCCGGCAGGGCAGCCGGTCGATCAGGTGCTGGCCGCCGCCGGTCTTCCCGCGGTACGGGAGCCGGCGCCCGTGGTGGCCGCGCTCAACCGCCTGCCCGACGAGCTGGTGGAGACCATCGAGCTGCCGGCGGCGCTGGCCTCCGCCTTGATCGCCGGGCAGCCGGCCGCCGGAGTCCGGCTGGCCCGGCTCGTCGGGCTGCTGCGCGATCAGCACCTGGCCGCCGCGCTGCCGCTTGTCGAGACGGGCAACCGGGTGCTGCTGGTGTGCAGTGTGATCGGCCTGCCGCAGGCCGGGCTGAACCTGGCCGAGCGGCGGGCCACCGGGTTCCGCTGGTACACCGTCGGACTCGGCGGCGGCACGGCGGAGATCAAGGCGGTCGGCGCGCGGACCACCCTGCGCCCCACCCACGCCGGGCTGGTCGCCGTGGTGGCGCTCTCCTATGTGCGTACCGGCCTGACCGACCCATACGAGTTCCGGGTGGAGCTGCCCGACGGGGTGGCGCTGACCCTGGCGCAGTACGAGCGGCTGATGAACGCGTTGACGCGAGTCTGCCCCCTCGGCGTGGAGATCAACACGTTCGGCATCCGGCGCGACCACGTCGACCTCGACGGCAACGGCACCGCCGAGCCGCTGCGCCCGGCGGTGGCCCGTACCTTCCGCACCTTCCAGCAACGCCGGCACCGCGGCGTGTACGACCAGCTCTGAGAGGGACACCACCATGGCGAGCGAGATCAACTACGACGGGGTGACCGTCACCGAGCTGTACGAGGCGTTCACCAAGCACGGCATCCCGGCCTCGGACGCCAGCGTGCTGGTCTCCTCCTGGATCTACGAGAACGTGGGCACCGCGAAGCGGGTGTTCAGCTACGCCGAGTCGTTCCCGGCGGTCGAGCCGGGCTGCGCGCCGCCGCCGTTCGCCCGGACCTTCGCGCACACCGACTGGGTCGACGGCGAGGATGTCGTACAGGCTGGACAGACACCTGGCGAGCAAGGCTTCAACGAACGCTTCCACCGCATCGAGCACGACCTGGACCACCTCGGCACCGACCTGGCCAAGGCGTTCACCTGCATGGCCGCGATGCGGGTGAGCCTGCGCCGGCTGCTCGACGAGATCCGCGCCGAGATCAACCGGCTGCACTCCGCCGTGCACGAGAACAAGGTGACGCTCGGCCCGCACGCCATCGAGCAGATCCCCAACTACATCGGCGCGCTGGACTTCGGTAAGTACATGGGCACCACGATGTTCATGGACAAGAAGGTAAGCATCTGGCAGACCAAGGCCGGCACCATCGTGCTGCCCGCCGTGGAGACCCTCGGCGTGGACGTGGTCGTCGGCCCGAAGGTCCGCGGTGCCGCCCAGCTCGCCCGCCACGCCGCCGAGCACAGCGACGTCCGGCAGCGTTTCCCCCGCGAGGTGAAGCTGGTGGAGTTCATCCGGTTCTTCGGCGAGGAGGAGTTGGCCGACGGTCGGCTGGTCCGCGACGTGCTCAAGGTGCTGCCGGCGGACACCAGCTACCCGAGCCTGGACGCGATGTTCGGCGAGGTGAGCGAGCGTGAGGCAGCGATCGTCCGGACCACGGTCGGCGCCTCGTCGGCGGTCTCGGCGGCGCTCGGCATCGAGGCCGAGTTGGAGAACGTCGCCGACGCCGACATCGCCATGCTCGCCGGGGTGCCGACCAAGGCCCGTGCGGCGCTGACCCGCGCCGGGATCAGCACCCTCGGCAAGCTGGCCAACGCGAAGCCCGAGCAGGTGCTCGCGGTCATGAAGGAAGCCGGGGTACGCGCCGACGTCGGCGACGCCGCCGAGTGGACCGGGTACGCCCAGACGCTGAGCAAGCTGCGCTGAACGGACGGCCACGACTCCGGCGAACGGGTGATCCGCGCCGCTCGCCGGGTCGGTGTGACGACACTGCGCTGGCGTGCCGACCTTCCACACCCGAGCGTGGAACTGCCACGGCTCGATCGGGTGCGAAAGGCGCATGCATGGCTGTTCAAGAGGTTCCGCACGACCTCCGCACCGCGCCGCACGAGGCCGATGCGGGGCAGCCACCCCGGTACGTGCTGCGCCTGCTCGGTGGGTTCGGGCTGGAGCGCGACGGTCGGTCGGTCGCGGTGCCGCAGGGCGCCCGCCGGTTGCTCGCCTACCTCGGCGTACGCCAGCGGTGCGCCCGCGCGGAGGCCGCCGGCACGCTCTGGCCCGGCTCCCACGAGGAGCGGGCTCGGGCCAACCTGCGCACCATGCTGTGGCGGCTGCACCGGGTCACCCCCGAGCCTTTGGTGGCCGAGGACGACCGGCTCGCCCTTGCCGCCGGGGTGACCAGCGACGTGGCCATTCTGGGCGCGGCGGCGGCCGCACTGCTGGCCGGCGGGTCACCGGTCGGCGTCGGCCTCGGCGTGCCGGCGCTGGCGACCGGCGAGCTGCTGCCCGGCTGGTACGACGACTGGGTGCTGACCGAGCGGGAGCGGCTGCGCCAGACACGGCTGTACGCGTTGGAAGCCCTCGCCGAACGACTCACCGCGCAGGGCCGCTTCAGTGAGGCGGTGCAGGTGGCGTTGACCGCCGTGCAGTTGGAGCCGCTGCGGGAGAGCGCCACCCGCGTGTTGATCGCCGTGCACCTGGCCGAGCGCAACATCAACGAGGCGGTACGGCGGTTCGAGCTGTTCCGCGCCGACCTGGGCCGGGAGTTGGGTGTGGCACCGACGCCCTGGCTGGAGCACCTCGTGCGGGCGGGCAAGTCCGGCGCCCCGGTCCCGTATCCCTGAAAGACTCCGGCGCCGCCCCCGGCCGGCTCCCGCTCCCGCCGGTCTCCGCGCCCGACCAGGCCGGGCGGCGGCCACCGTCCCCACGGCCTTTGCTCTGCTTCAACCGGCGCAACGCCTACACCGCTTGAGTGTTGCGTCGGTTGAAGCAGAGCAAAGGCTGCGCGGGGGTGGGGCGGCCCCGCCGTGTGGGTGGCGTGACCGGCGCTGCCGCCGCGCCGGTCAGTGTGTCGCGGGCGGGATGCTCTGCTCGTACTGGAAGACGTTGTGGGGGTCGTACTTCGCCTTGATTCGGCGAAGCCGGTCGAAGTTGCGTCCCCAGTAGGCGGTCTCCCATTCCGCCATGCCGATGTTCGGCACGTTGACGTAGGCGCCGCTCACGTAGGGCCGCAGTGCCTGGCTGAACTCGGCGATCCAGGTCTGGGCGATCGGGGTGACGTCGTCACCGCTGTTGGGCTCTCCGCGGGTGCCCCAGCCAGCGCCGGGCTCGGAGTAGAAGAGCGCGTCGCGGTGCGGGAACGCCGTGCCACCGAACGGTTCCTGCCGCTGCGCCCCCGTGCCGAACGCCTGGGTGAAGAAGTTGCTGTCGTCCGACGGAGCGTCCTCCATGAACGCGCGGATCACTCTGATCGCCTTCGCCGGGAACGGCTCTCGGGTGAACTGCGAGAAGAACTTCCAATTCGCCGGCTCGTCCTCGGTCGGAATCTGGAATCCCGCGTACGTCTCGCCCCAGCCTCCGATCTGCACCGTCACCTCGGGGCTGCCGATTGACAGGATCGGTTCCAGCAGCCGCCTGGCCTCTGCCTCCGAGCCTTCGGCGAGCACTCCGAACAGCAGGATCTCGTTCCGGTGGACCTCGAGTTGGCTGCCGAGGCGGGGGTCGGTGAACGGTGCGCTGCGCTGCCAGGTGTCGAAGACCCCGTGCAGGTCGCCGAGGCCCTGCCAGGTCGCCTGGAGGTAGGCGACGCTCTTGAGTGGGGCCACCTTGTAGGTGAGCGAGGTGACGATTCCGAAGTTGCCGTTGCCCGCTCCCCGCAGCGCCCAGAGCAGGTCCGGGTGGTTCCACGGGTCGACCTCGAGCACCTTCGCGCCGTCGGCGCCCGCAGCGACGACGATCTCCGCCCCGACCAGGTTGTCGCAGGCCATCCCGAGGTAGCGGGTGAGGAAACCGAAGCCGCCGCCGAGGGTCGCCCCGGACAGGCCGACGGTTCCCTCCGTTCCCGTCGTCGCCGCCAGGTCGTACTCGCCGAGCGCGGTGACCGCCTCCAACTGGCTGAGCCCGGCGCCGACCCGTGCGATGCGGCTGGCGGGGTCGATGTGGGTGCTCTTCAACTCGCTGACGTCGATCACGATGCCGTTGTCGACGTTCGACCAGCCTTCGAGGCTGTGACGACCGCTGCGGACCCGGAGCGCGACGTTGTTCTGCCGTGCCCACGTGAGGGCGTTGACCACGTCCCGGGTCTCCTGGGCGAAGACGATGACCAGCGGATAGTGAACGAAGAGCTCGTCCCAGCCGAGGCTCGCGTCAGCGTAGTTGGGGCTCTGGGGGCGGACGATGCGGCCGGTCAGCTCCGCCGGGGGGTACTTCGCACCGGACCCGGACCCGGGGCCGTCGGCCGCGATCGCCGAGCTGCCCGCCAGCGCGCCTGGGATAGCGACCGCTCCGGCGCCAGCGGCCGTCGCCTTGAGCAGATCACGACGAGAAAGGTCACGCATGGTCAGAGTCCTCTCGATCGGGGTACGCCGAAATCGGTCAAGAGGGCTCATTGCCTCTGATCAGGCGCAAACCAACCGTAAGTGCAGAGGGCTCTTCGAAGATCTGAGAACTTGTCGCGGAACCCGGTCGGGTGACGCGGCGGCAGGTCAGTTCGGGTGGGCGGGCTGGTCGAGGATGGCGCTGAACCGCTCCTCGGCAAGATCGAGCTGGCCGAAGATGTGCCGCTTCACCGCCAGTGACAGCGGCGTGTCCGGCCGGCCGATCAGGTCCCGGAAGAGCGGCACCAGCGGCCGGTACTTGCGGGCCGACGAGACGACCTTCGGACCGACCGTGTGGATCACCCCAACGCCGTTGTCGGTGAAGTCCGACACCTTGATCACCCGAGCCCAGGGCTCCCGGTCCAGGCTGACCGCCAGGTGCTCCCGGTACTGCTCGTTGCGGTCGCGCCGCGGGTCGTACACCGGGTTGGTGACGGCGGCGACCAGGGTGGCCACCCGGGGCCCGAACCGCGCGGCGAGCGCGGTCAGCGCGGCCTCGGTCGGGTCGGCCCCCGGGTCGCCGTCGGCCAGCTCGACCGGGTGGTCCTCCACCGCGTCGTGCAGCAGGCCGGCGACGATCACGTCCACGTCCCGCACCTGGTAGTGGTGCATGAGCCGGATCGCCACCCGCAGCAGGTGGTTGAGGTAGGGCTCGCGTACCCGACGGTCGTCGCGGTGCAGCTCGGCGGCGAGGTCGAGCGCGGCGGTCAGCCGCGCCCGGGCGGTGTCGTCGAACTGCTGGACTTCCAACCGGAAGCGCTCCAGCAGGCCGGGTTCGCCGTGGATCTCGGTGATCGCGTGCATCGGCATGCTGCCCAGGTGTGGCGGGAAGTCCATGCGTCACTTATAGCCGATCTTCACCACATCGATGATCCCCTGCGTCGCCGACCCGACCACGAGATCTGAGAGGCAACCAGGACGTCCCGGTGCGTGGTCGACTCCGTATCGCCGACATGGGGGTATCCGAGCACGCGGACACCGCCCTGTCGGCGACACGGAGTCGATCAACGGGCGGTCAGATCGGCAGTCGGTCGGCGCCGGCGAGCGGGCCGACCAGCAGCGGGACCAGCGGCGTCGGCAGGAGCGGGTCGCGGCGCAGCGTAGGCGTCCAGCCCGCGTCGGCACCAAAGTCGGGGTCGTGCACCGCGTTGTACGCCGCCAGCAGGTCGACCGGTCGGGCCAGGCCGGCGCCCCGGCGGACCCAGGATCCCCGCTCGGTCAGCGCCGTGCCGCCCCAGTCGTAGAGCAGGTCGGCCGGGTCGACCGCCGCGTCGAGCGTGAAGAAGTTGTTCTGCGCGTAGATCGCCGACTGGACACCGACGCCGAGCGCGTACTCGAAGGCGTCGCCGCCGAGCCGGTAGTGGTTGTTGTAGACGTCGACCTGCCCGAAACGCACCCGGGGCAGCCGTTGCAGGACACCGTCGAAGAGGTTGTGGTGCAGAGTGACCTTCAGCCGGCCCACGTCCGGGCCGACGGTGTTGGACGAGCCGATCAGCATCAGCTTGTCCCGTCCCGTGAAGCGGTTCCAGGAGGCGGTGACGAGGCTGGCGGTGTGCGTGACGTCCAGCGAGCCGTCGTGCACCTGGTACGGCCGTCCGAAGTAGGTCGGCTGCGCGCTGTCCGGGTTGTCGCCGTCGGTGAACGTGTTGTGGTCGATCCAGACGTGCTCGCTGCGGCGGACCGAGATCTGGTCGTACTGGCTGTTCCAGTTGCCGCTCTCGCCGTCGGTCGGTGACCAGGCGGGGAAGCAGTCCCGGGCGTCGGCGAAGGTCAGGTTGCGCACGACGACGCTCGACGCCCGGTCGATCATGAGGGTGAGGCCGGTCAGCCGTGCGCCACGCAGCCCGACGATCGTGGTGTTGGAGCCGACGTTGATCTGGGTCTGCCGGGTCTGGTTGGCCACCGAGCGCACCCGGGCTTCCTCCAGCGGCCCGGTCGGCGTCACCCGACCCCAGACCGCCGGGTCGTACGCGGCCAGGTAGGCGTCCAGCCGGTACTCCGGGTCGGCCAGGTCGGTGCAGCCCAGCGGCGTGCCGTCGGGTCCTTCGAAGCCGTCGACGGCACCGTCCACGTAGATCAGTTTCGGGGTGGCGTCGGTGGCGTTGCTGGCGTTGTCACCGCCCAGTGCGGCGATCAGCTCGGCCCGGTCGCGGACCACCCGGGTCCGCTCGGGCGCCGCCGTCGAGCCGCCGGTGGTGCCGGCGCCCTCGGCCGCCCAGCCGTCCCGCTCGGGCAGGGCCTGTCGCCCGAGCTGACGGGCAGACCAGGAGAGACGGTCGGCGGGGTCGGGGCGGCCGGCGGCCATGGCCGGCGCGGGTGCGGCACCGAGCAGAAGGGCGACCACAGTCGCGCCGGTGAGTGTTCTGCGCATCGTTTCTTCCCATCGCTGGTGGTGGAGGATCTGTTCCAATGCGGCCCGCAGAAGCTCGTCAGGTTGCCGTCGTTCCCTTAGCCGGTCAGCTCGGCGCGGTACGCCGGAGCCGCCCACGGCACCGCCAGCTCGCTCGGCAGCGCCCCCCGCTCGGCCGCCCGGCGCAGCACGTCGACGACGCCCCGCAGGTGCAGCACCCGGTCCGGGCCGTCGCCCACCGCCGTCACCAGGTCGCCGTCGAGCAGCCGGGGCTCCGGCGCGGCGCGCAACGCGTCCAGCAGCACAGTGAACGGCGCGGTACGGGCCAGCGGGGCGATCAACGGCACCCCGGCCGGGTCGGCGCGGTGGGCGAGCAGGTTCTCCAACAGCCCTCGCCGACCGGGGATCCGGCGGACCACCACGTCGTCGGGCAGCCGCAACCGGTCGGTCGGATATTCCAGCACGGCCTGTCCCGCCGCGCCGGTCACCACGACCTCGCCCGCCACGAACTCCTCGGCCGCGAGGGTGACCGCGGCCAGCACCGGCGGGCCGGCCCGGAACCGGACCCGCAGCACCGCCGTGTCCTCCACCTCGATCGGCCGCACCCGGTAGCGCTCCACCTCGATCGCGATCGGCCACGGTGGGGCGCCGCCGAGCGCCTCGGCGACCGCCAGGCACTGCATCACGGCATGCGCGAGCGGGTTGGCCAGCGCGCCGTCCAGCACCGGCCGGCCGTCCAGACTCCGCCGACCGGCCCACGGTGAGCGGGTGTAGTAGGCGTCCGGCCGCTGCCACGCCGCCACGGTCGCGATGCCGATGACCGTGCCGAGCCGGCCGGCCGACAGCGCGTCGGTCAGCGCGGTCAGCGCCGCCGAGCCGAGCGCCTGGAAGCCGACCTGCGCCACTCGCCCGGTCGCCGCGAGCGCCGCGGTTAGCTCCTCGTGCTCGACCATCGACAGCACCGGCGGCTTCTCCAGCAGCAGGTCCGCGCCAGCGGCCAGGGCGTCCCGGGCGATCGGCAGGTGGGTGTGCGGCGGGGTGCAGATCACGACCACGTCCGGCCGGGTGGCGGCGAGCATCGCCCGATGGTCGGTGAACACCTCCACCCCGGGTGGCACCGGCGCCGCCGGCTCGTCCTCGATGGGGTGGACGTCGACCAGGGCGACCAGCCGCAGCCGGCCGTCGGCGTGCAGCGGCGCGATCACCCGCCGGTGCCACCGGCCGTGCCCGTTCGCGCCGACAACTGCCACCCGGGGCGCCGGCGCCGCCCCGTTCACCGGCCACCGACCGGGCTCAGCCCGCTCACCGCGCACCGGCCAACGTCGCCTCGACGCCGTGTCGCTCCAGCGCGGTCAGCCAGGCGATCACCTCGGCGCGTACCTCGTCGTCCTCGGCCACCTCCACCGGGATGACCTCGCGCAGCGCGAAGACCGCGTCCACGGTGCCCGCCGGGCTCTGCGCTCCGGCGTCCAGGGCGGCCCGGATCGGCCCGGCGAGGGGATCCTGGAACGGCAGCGGCCGGCCGTCGTCGGCGTACCCCAGCGCGAAGCGCAGCCAGGCGGCCACGACCAGCGCGCCCCAGCGCGCGGACCGGCCGGCCGCGCGCAGGTCCACCACGGTGTGCAGGACGCGCTGCGGCAGTTTCTGCGAGCCGTCCATCGCGACCTGGAGGGTGCGGTGCCGGATCGCCGGGTTGGCGAACCGGGCGAGGACCTGCTCGCCGTAGTCGACCACCCGCACCCCGTCCGGCGGGGTGAAGCTCTCCGCCACGTCCTCGGCGATGAGCCGGCGCAGCACGTCGGTCAGGTGCGGGATCTCCAGCGCGTCGGCGATCGTCTCCCGACCGGCCAGCGCCCCCAGGTACGCCACGGCCGAGTGGACGCCGTTGAGCGTGCGCAGCTTCAAGCGTTCCCATGGGCCGGCGTCGCCGGTGAGGACCGCCCCGGCGTGCTCCCAGCCGGGCCGGCCGCCGGGGAAGTCGTCCTCGATCACCCAGTGGGCGTACGGCTCGGCGGCTACCGCCGCCAGGTCGCTCACGCCGAGCGACTGCCGGGCCGCCTCGATCGTCTCCGGGGTGCTGGCCGGCACGATCCGGTCCACCATGGTTCCCGGGCACGTCACGTTGGCGGCCACCCAGTCGACCAGCCCGGCCGGCACCCCCGCGGCCCGGCCCACCGCCTGGTCGACAAGGCCACGCAGCCGACGGCCGTTGGAGGGCAGGTTGTCGCAGCTCACCAGGGCAATCGGCCCGGCGTCCGCGGCGGCGCGGGCGGCCAGCCCGCGCAGCAGCAACCCCGGCACGGTGCCCGGCGGGCGGCCGCCGGCCAGGTCCGCGGCGAGCGCCGCGTCCGGGCACAACCGGCCGGTCACCGGATCGAGTTGGTACGCCTTCTCGGTGACGGTCAGCGTCACCACCCGTACCGCCGGGTCGGCGAGCAGCGCGACCACGGCGTCCGGGTCGCTCGGAGCGTGCCGCACCCCGCTCAGGGCGCCCACCACCCGGGTGGTGCTGCCGGCGGCCGAGAGGGCGCTGACGCTGAACAGGTTGTCCTGCGCGGTGAGCGCCTCGACCAGGGCGGTGCTGCGCGGGGCGACGGCCACGATGCCCCAGTCGCCGCCGGTCGCGCCGATCGCCGCCTCGGTGTAGACGGCCTGGTGCGCCCGGTGGAACGCGCCGAGCCCCAGGTGGACGACGCCCGTCGGCACGGTGCCCGGCCGGACCAGCGGTCGGGCCTCGACGGGCAGCCGGCGCAGCACACCCAGGCCGAGCCGGGACGCGCCGACGGTCACCGCCATGCCGGGCCGTCCGGGAAGCGGAACTCGGCGATCGACGCCGGCTTCATGGTGGCGCTGTAGCCGGGGCGCTCGGGCAGCAGGTACCGGCCGTCGCGGGTGCGGACCGGGTCGACGAAGTGCTCGTGCAGGTGGTCGACGTACTCGACCATCCTGCCGTCCAGCGCGGTGCCGACCCGCAGGTAGTCGAAGACCGCCAGGTGCTGGACGTACTCGCAGAGGCCGACACCACCGGCGTGCGGGCAGACCGGCACCCCGAACTTCGCCGCCAGCAGCAGTTCGGCCAGGACCTCGTTGACGCCGCCGACCCGGCACGCGTCGATCTGCATCACACCGATCGCCTCGGCCTGGAGCAGCTGCTTGAAGATCACCCGGTTGGCGGCCACCTCGCCGGTCGCCACCCGGCACCGGCCGCCGGTCAGCTCGGTCACCGCGCGGGCGATCCGGGCGTGCCCGAGGATGTCGTCGGCGTGCGTCGGCTCCTCGATCCAGTACGGGTCCACCTCGGCCAGCGTCGCCATCGCGGTGATCGCCTCGTCGACGTCCCAGACCTGGTTGGCGTCCATCATCAACAGCGCGTCCGGGCCGATCTCCTCGCGGATGATCCGAGCCCGGCGCAGGTCGTCGGCGAGCGGGCCGCCGACCTTCATCTTCATCGCCCGCCACCCGTCGTCGTACGCCTGCCGGGTCAGCGCCCGCACCTTGTCGTCGGGGTAGCCGAGCCACCCGACGGAGGTGGTATACGAAGGGAAACCGTCCCGCTCCAGCGTCGCCAACCGGTCGGCCAGGCCGTCGCGTCCCTTGTCGAGGATCGCGGCGGCGTCGTCCGGGGTGAGCGCGTCGGTGATGTGCTTGAAGTCGACGCTGGCGACCAGCTCGTCGGTCGGCAGCTCGGCGAGGAACCGCCACATCGGCTTGCCGGCGAGGGTGGCCCGCAGGTCCCACACCGCGTTGACGAGCGCCCCGGTCGCCATGTGGATGACGCCCTTCTCGGGGCCGAGCCAGCGCAGTTGCACGTCGGCGCTGAGCGAGCGCCAGAACGCGACCGGCTCGGCCGCGATCTCCTCGACCGTGCGCCCCCGGACGTGGTGGGCCAGCGCGCGGACCGCCGCGCAGGTGATCTCGTTGCCCCGGCCGTTGGTGAAGGTGAACCCCGCGCCGACCGGCCCGGCGTCGGTGCCGAGCTCCACGTACGTCGCCGAGTAGTCACCCCGGTTGATCGCGTCGGAGCCGTCGCCCCGCGCCGCGGTCGGGAACCGCACGTCGTGCACCTCGACGGAGGTGATGGTGATGGTCACTGGTCAGCGCCTCCGAAGTTGAAGACCCGCTTGGGCAGCCGGTACGCGAGGTCGACGATGGTCTCGGCGGCCTCGTCCATCGGCAGCCGGTGCTCGGCGACCAGCCGGGCCAGGAAGCCGGCGTCGACCCGGCGGGCCACGTCGTGGCGTACCGGGATGGAGCAGAACGCCCGGGTGTCGTCGACGAACCCGGTGGTGTTGTAGAAGCCGGCGCTCTCGGTGACCGTCTCCCGGAACCGGCGCAGCACCTCGGGGGAGTCCAGGAACCACCAGGGCGCGCCGAGCAGCAACGCGGCGTAGCCGCCGGCGAGGGGGGCCAGCTCGCGGGTGAAGGTGTCCTCGTCGAGGGTGTAGAGCACCACCCGCAGCCGGGGGTCGTTGCCGTAGCGCTCCAGCAGCGGGGCGAGCGCGTGCACGTACTCGGTCGCCTGTGGGATGTCCCCGCCGACGTCGCGGCCGTGCCGCGCGTGCAGCCAGCGGTTGTGGTTGCGCACCGCGCCGGGGTGCAGTTGCATGACCAGGCCGTCGTCGAGCGACATCCGGGCGAACTCCATCAGCATGTGCGCCCGGAACGCCTCCGCGTCGGCCGCGTCGGCCTCGCCGCGCAGGCCCCGGTCGTACAGCCGGGCGGCTTCCTCCGGAGTCAGGTCCAGGGTGCGCGCGGTGGGGTGCCCGTGGTCCGAGGAGGTCGCCCCGGCGGCGATGAACGCGGCCCGGCGGGCGCGCAGCGCGGCCAGGTAGCCGGTGTACGTGCCGGTGTCCTCGTCGGCCAGCGCGCCGAGGCGCTGCACGTTTGTCGACCAGCCCTCGAACTCCATGTCCACCACGTCGTCGGGGCGGAACGTGGTGACGACCCGGCCGCCCGGCCCGCCCCAGCCGTCGGCGGCGAGCTTGGCGTGCTGCCCGAGGTCGTCCAGCGGTGACTCGGTGGTGGCCAGCACCTCGATGTTGAACCGCTCGAACAGCGCCCGGGGCCGGAAGTCCGGCTGGGCGAGCCGCGCCGACAGCTCGTCGTAGAGGGTGTCGGCGGTGGCCGGCCCGAGCGGGGTGTCCACCCCGAACACGGTGCGCAACGTCTGCTCCAGCCAGAGCCGCGACGGGGTGCCCCGGAACAGGTGCCAGTGCGCGGCGAAGCGCCGCCAGATCACCCGGCCGTCGGTCTCCGTCGGGCTGCCGTCGCGGGTGGGCACCCCCAACTGCGCCGGGGGTACGCCCTGACTGAGCAGCATCCGGGTCAGGTAGTGGTCGGGCACGATGAGCAGCCGCGCCGGGTCGGGAAACGGCTGGTCCTGCGCGAGCAGGGCCGGGTCGACATGCCCGTGCGGCGAGATGATGGGCTGCTGCGCCGCGAGGGCGTACAGCTCCCGGGCCAGTGTGCGCTGGCCGGGCTCCGCGGGCAGGAGCAGGTCGGTGTGGTCGAACGTCGGCACGGAGAGGGACTCCTCGTCTCCTGGTCAGCGGGGGGTGAGCAGGTCGGCCACCCGGACCGGCTGCCCGGTCTCGAAGGACCGGTTGGCGGCCAGGCCGGTGAGCAGGGCCAGCGCGCCGTCCTCGGCGGTCGCGGCGCGGTCCAGTGGGTCGGGTTGGCCGCCGAGCAGCACCCCGGTCATCCGGGCGTCCGCGCCGCCGTGGCCATGCCGCGTACGGCCCTCGACCGGGATCTGCCGGGGCGGTGCCCAGAACGGGCGCACGGTGAGCGTCGCGCCGCCGCCCTCGGGTGCCGCCTCGACGCCGTGCAGGGCGGCGCCCTTGACCGCGCCGGCGGTGCCCCGGTCGACGAAGTCGTTCTCGGTGACCTCCAGCTCCAGCCGCCCCCGGCTGCCGTTGACCATCACCCGGTAGCCCTCCCACGGCGCGTACGCGGTGAGGTGGTAGGTCATCGTGGCGCCGGTGGAGTAGCGGGCCAGCACGGCCATGTCGTCCTCGATGCTGACGCCGGGGGCGAAGACGTTGCGGTCGCGCTGGTAGCCGTCCTCGGCCTCGGCGTCGAGGTACAGCTCGCGGAGCCGGGGGTGCGCGTCGAGCCGCAACGCGAACGGGTCGTCGGCGGCGGCGGGGGAGCCGTACGCGCGGTCGTAGTCGCGGGCGTAGCCGTGTCGGCGGCCGTCCTCGCCGTAGAAGAACAGCCGGCCGGCCGCGTACACCTCGACCGGGGTGGCCGCCAGCCACCAGTTGACCAGGTCGAAGTGGTGGCTGGCCTTGTGCACCATCAACCCGCCGGAGGTGGCCTTGTCGCGGTGCCAGCGGCGGAAGTAGTCGGCGCCGTGGCGCACGTCGAGCAGCCACTCGAAGTGCACCGAGCCGATCTCGCCGACCGCGCCGTCGGCGAGCAGCCGGCGCACCTGCTCGTGCAGCGGGTTGTAGCGGTAGTTGAAGGCGACGGTCACCCGCCCGCCGGTCTCGGCCACCGCGTCGAGGATCCGCCGGCAGCGCGGCGCGTCCACGGTCATCGGCTTCTCGGTGACGACGTCCCGGCCGGCGCGTAGTGCGGCCACCACGTACTCGTCGTGGGTGACGTCCACGCTGGTGACCAGCACGACGTCGACGCGCTCCTTGTCCAGCATCGCCGCGAAGTCGGCGGCCGGGTAGGTCGGCACCGGGCGGTGGCTCAGCTCGGTCAGCCACCTGTTGTGCGCGTCCATCCGGGCCTGGTTGACGTCGGCGAAGGCGACGAGTTCGGTGGTCTCGGCGTGGTCGAGCACCAGGGCGCGGACGAACATCTCGGCCCGCGCGCCGGTGCCCACGACGGCGTACCGGACCCGCCCGTCGGATCTCGGTGACATTCGGTCGCCTCCCCGGGTGATCCTGCAAAGGTTTGCAGTGAAGTAACCACGATCGATCCAACGTCGTCAACGACGGCGGCACAATCGGCGTCAAATGTCAGTGTTTGCGGGGTTGGATGTCACCACTGAGGACGTTGGCGCAACAGAACCGCAACCATTCACCGTTGACACTGGAGCAACCGTTTGCATTAATGGGCCACACCCACGTGACCGCCGCCACATCGGACGAAGGGGCCGCCGTGCCAGTCACCATCCGGGACGTCGCCCGCGCCTCCGGCGTGCACATCTCCACCGTGTCCCGCACCTTCTCCGCGCCGCACCTGGTCAACCCCGAGACCCGGGTCCGGGTGCTGGCCTGCGCGGAGGATCTGGGCTACCGGCCCAACCGAGCTGCCCGCGCGCTGATCACCGGCCGGACGCACAACATCGGGCTGATCATCGCGGACATCGCGAACCCGTTCTTCCCGCCGCTGATCAAGGCGGCGGAGAGCCAGGCCCGCAACCGCGACTACCACGTCTTCGTGGCCGACACCAATGAGGACCCGGCCGCCGAGGAGGAGCTGGTCCACGCGCTCGCCAAGCAGGTCGACGGGGTGCTGCTGTGCAGCCCGCGGATGAGCAACAGCCTGATCGAACAGCTCAGCCGCGAGGTGCCGCTGGTCGTGGTGAACCGTCAGGTGACCGGCCTGCCCTGCGTCCTGATGGACGTCGGGCAGGGCGCCCGCGCCGCGATCGAGCACCTGATCGGCCTGGGTCACCGCGCCATCGCGCTGCTCGGCGGCCCACGCAGCTCGTGGACCAACCGCGAGATGCGCCGGGCCGCCGCTGCGGCTGCCCGGGCCGGCGGCGCGGAACTGACCCTGCTCGGCCCCAACGCGCCCACCGAGACCGGTGGCTCCGCGGTGGCCGAGCAGGTGCGGCGCAGCGGCGTGTCGGCCGTGCTCGCCTACAACGACCTGATGGCGATCGGCCTCATCGAGGGGCTGGACGCGCTCGGGGTCCGGGTGCCGCAGGAGGTGAGTGTCGTCGGGGTCGACGACATCGCCCTGAGCCGGCTCACCCGCCCCAAACTGACGACGGTGGCCACACCCACCGGGGCCGCCGGCCGGACGGCCGTCGACATGCTGCTGCAACAGGACACCGAGTCACCGCGCGGTGCGCGGGGGTCCGGTGCCGGCACGGCGCTCGGCGTCCGTCGTACCACCGCACAGGTAATGCTCCAGACCGACCTGGTCATCCGCGACTCGACCGGCCCGGGCCCACACGCCCGACCGGCACGTCCCCTGGCCGCACCGCTTGGCCCGGACCCGCATTGCCCTGCGGGCCCGGGCATCCCGACCGCTGCCAACGGTGACGCCGTCGCCTCCTAATGCCGAGGAGTGAGCGCACATGCACCCCGCAACGCCTCCCACCACTGACGCGCCCGTCGGGCGCACTCACCGTACCCCTGCACCTCGGCGGCGGCTGCTGCGCGGCCTGCTCGCCGTGACGGTCGCCCTACCGCTGATGTTCTCCGCCGCCGCCTGCGGAGACGACGAGACCGCCGCCGACCCGAACGCCCCGGTCAAGCTCTCCATCTTCTGGTGGGGCGCCGAGGCGCGGGCCAAGCTGACCGAGGACGCCCTGGCCCTCTACACCAAGAAGAACCCGAACGTGACCTTCGAGAAGACCTGGCAGGCCAACCAGGGCTACTTCGACAAGCTGGCCACGCTCACCGCCGGCGGCAACCCACCGGACCTGTTCCAGATCGACGACAACTACCTGTCCGAGTACGCGGGACGCAACACCACGCTGGACCTGACCCCTTACCAGGAGTCCGGCAAGCTGGACACCTCCAAGTTCCCCAAGAGCCTCTGGCAGTACGGCGTGGTCGACGGCAAGCTCGCCGGCCTGGCCGCCGGGGAGAACACCCAGGGTCTGGTCTACAACAAGACGCTGCTGACCAAGAACAACCTGCCCGAGCCCACCACCGGGATGACCTGGGAGCAGCACATCGCCTGGGCCGAGGAGGTCTCGAAGAAGACCGGCGTGCCCGGCACCCAGGACCCGAGCGCCGACTACAAGGCGTTCTGGGTCTGGCTGCGCCAGCAGGGCAAGGACCTCTACAAGGGCAAGGAGTTGGGCTTCACCGCCGAGGACGTGACCACGTGGTTCGACCTGTGGAAGGGCGCCCGGGACCGCAAGGCCACCCCCACCCCCGACGTCATCCACGAGGGCAACTCCAGCGACATCAGCAAGCAGTTGGTGGTCACCGGCAAGTCGGCGACCTCCTGGGTGTGGGCCAACCAGATGCCGGACCTGAAGAAGAACACCAAGGACGAGCTGGGCGTGATCGCCTACCCGGGTGACCCGAGCGCGCAGTGGGCCCGGGCCTCGATGTACTGGTCGGTGTTCAAGGGCAGCAAGCACAAGGACATCGCTGTCGACGTGATCAACTTCCTGAACAACGACACCGAGGCGGTCAAGCTGCTCGGCACCGACCGGGGCCTGCCGTCCAACCTGGATCTGCGCCGGGTGGTCAGCGACGACACCACCGACCCGGCGATGAAGCAGTCCATCGCCGTCGAGGCGGAGCTGACCCAGAAGTTCGGCGAGTCCCCGCAGGTGCCGATCAAGGGACACAGCAAGGTCAAGTCCGAGCTGATCAAGGCCGCCGAGAACGCCCAGTACGGCCGCGCCACCCCCGCCCAAGCCGCCGCCCAGTTCGTCGAGGCGTGCAAGGCCGCGATCACCTGACCGCCCCACCAGGCGAGGAGAGGAGTTGTTCGTGGCGTTGACCACGGCACCCGACCCGACCCGACGCGGCCCCGGAACCGACCGGGCCCACGCCGAGAGGCGTGGGCCCGGGCGCATCCGGCACAGCGAAGGTCTGGCGGGGTACGTCTTCCTGTCGCCGTGGCTCATCGGCCTGATGGGTATCACGGCGGTCCCCATGCTGCTGTCGCTCTACCTGAGCTTCACCAACTACGACATCCTCACCCCCTTCTCCGAGGCGCAGTGGGTGGGGTGGGCCAACTACGAGCGGATGTTCACCGCCGACCCGTCGTACTGGCACTCGGTGCGGGTCACCCTGACCTTCGCCCTGGTCGCCGTACCGCTGAAGTTGGCGGCGGCGCTCGGCGTGGCGCTGCTGCTCAACCGCGCCTGGCGCGGCGTCGGGCTGTTCCGTGGCCTGTTCTACCTGCCGTCGCTGCTCGGCGGCAGCGTCGCGCTGGCCATCGTCTGGGTCAACATGTTCAACCGCGACGGCGCGTTCAACTCGCTGCTGAGCCTCGTCGGCATCGAGGGCAAGCCCTGGGTCAACGACCCGGACTGGGCCCTGCAGACGCTGATGGTGCTGGCCATCTGGCAGTTCGGCGCCCCGATGGTGATCTTCCTGGCCGGGCTCAAGCAGGTGCCCACCGAGCTGTACGAGGCCGCGTCGGTCGACGGTGCCAACCGGTTCAGCCAGTTCCGCAACATCACCCTGCCGATGCTCTCGCCGGTGATCTTCTTCAACCTGGTGCTGGAGACGATCAACGGCTTCCAGGGGTTCACCGCCGCGTTCGTGCTCAGCAACGGCACCGGCGGCCCGGTCGACTCCACCCTGATGTACACGCTGAACCTCTACATCACCGGCTTCACCGACCTCGAAATGGGCTACGCCTCGGCGATGGCCTGGGTGTTCCTGCTCGCCATCGCGGTGATCACCGCGATCTTCTTCAGCACCGGGCGGTTCTGGGTGCACTACTCCGACGGGGAGGACCGGTGATGGTGGCGGTGACCTCGACGGCCGGCACGCCGACTCCAACGGCGCCGGTTGCCCGCCGGCGACCCGGCGGTCGGCCGGTGCTGCGACTGCTGATCCTGCTGGCGATCGTCGCCGTGGTGCTCTATCCGCTGATCTGGATGGTGGGCACCTCGGTGAAGTCCCAGGAGGAGATCGTCAACAACATCGGGCTGCTGCCCGAGCGGTTCACCCCGGGCAACTACACCGACGGGTGGTCCAATTTCGACGTCAGCTTCGGCCGGTTCTTCCTCAACAGCGTGATGGTCAGCCTGCTCACCGTCGTCGGCAACGGGCTCTCCTGCCTCCTGGCCGCGTACGCCTTCGCCCGGCTGCGGTTCCGGCTGCGCGGCGTGTGGTTCGCCGTCATGATCGGCACGCTGCTGCTGCCCGGCCACGTGCTGATCGTGCCGCAGTACATCCTGTTCCGCACGCTCGGGCTGGTCGGCGGCGACTGGCCGTACCTGCCGCTGCTGATCCCGCAGTTCCTCGCCACCGAGGCGTTCTTCGTCTTCCTGATGGTGCAGTTCATGCGGGGCGTCCCACGCGAGTTGGACGAGGCGGCCCGGATCGACGGCGCCGGCCCGTACGGCATCTTTCGGTACGTCATCCTGCCGCTGAGCCGTCCCGCGCTGGTCACCACCGCGATCTTCTCGTTCATCTGGACCTGGAACGACTTCTTCCGGCAGTTGGTCTTCCTGTCCCAACTGGAGGACTACACCGTGCCGGTCGCGCTGACCCTGTTCATCGACTCGACCAGTCAGAGCGCGGTCGGGCCGATGTTCGCCATGTCGGTGCTGTCGCTGCTGCCGGTCTTCCTGTTCTTCGTCGCGTTCCAGCGGATGCTCGTCGAGGGGATCAACACCAGTGGCATCAAGGGCTGAAGCGGCCGACACCGCCGGGCGGCGGGACTGGCGCGACGTCGCCCGCGACGCCGCCGACCTGGCGCTGCTCGGCATCCTGCTGACACTCGCGGCGGCACCCCTGTTCACCGCCGCCGCGGCGGCCGGCACGGCCAGCGCGGCCGTGCACGACTGGACGCGTACCGGCAGCTGGCCGTCGGCGCGCACCACCCTGCGCCGGTTCGGCCGGTCGGTGCTGCCCGGCGTGCCGGTCAGCCTGCTCGCGCTCGCCGTGGCCGGGCTGCTCGCCGCCGACCTGGCGGCCCTGGCCACCGGCCGGGTGCCCGGTGGGGCACCGGCGCTGGCGGTGACCGCGCTGGTCACGGTCGGCCTGACCGGGTACGCGGGGCTGGTCGTCGTGGAGGTGGGCGGGTGCCGGCGGTGGCGGGCGGCGGCCCGCCGCGCCGCCCGCGCCTGCCTGGACGCGCCCACCCGCTGGGCCGCGTTGAGCGGGGTGACCGCGCTGGCCGGGCTGCTCGCCGTCCTGGTCACTCCGGTGGCGGTGCCGATCCTCGCTGGTTACACCGTGGCCGCCCTGCACGCCGTCGCCGGCCGCCGTCCGGTCCTGGCCCACCCGGAGCTGCCGTGAGCGCCGAGCCTCCGTCCCGCCACCGCGTCGCCGACCCCGGCCCGGCCACCACGATCGAGGAGCCCGCACGGCTGCTGGTCGACGGGACGGAGGTGGCCCGGTACGTGGTCGACCCGGCGTTGGACGCGCGGCACGGGCCCCGGCCGTACCTGCACCCGGTACGCACCCTCGGCGGCACGGTGGTCACCGACGCGCTGCCCGCCGACCACGTGTGGCACCTCGGCGCGTCCCTGGCCGTGCAGGACGTCAACGGCAGCAACCTGTGGGGAGGGCGCACCTACGTCCGCGACGTCGGCTACACGTGGCGCGACGACCACGGCGTCATCGCCCACACCGGCTTCACCGAGCGGGCCGCCGACCGGCTGGAACACCGGTTGGAGTGGCGCGACCCGCACGGGGCGGTGCTGCTCACCGAGCGCCGCCGGCTCACCGCCGTCCCGCTGACGGCGGGCGGACCGCTGGGCGGCGACGGCGAGTTGACCGGAGAGGGGCCGCCCGGGGGGTTGTCGGCCTGGCGGCTGGAGATGGACTACACGCTGACCGCCCCGGCTGGGCAGGACGTGCGGCTGGGCAGCCCGGCCACCAACGGCCGCCCCGGTGGTGCCGGTTACGGCGGGTTCTTCTGGCGGGCGGTCTCGACCGAACCGGCGTCGGTGTTCAGCGCCTCGGCGACGGGGGAGGAGGCGGTCAACGGCTCCGCCGAGCCGTGGGTCGCGTTGCGCGGTACCGGGCCGGACGGTAGGGCGTACACCCTGGTCTTCTCCGGTCTGGGGGACGGCGACCGGTGGTTCACGCGGACCGCGATGTATCCGGGCGTGGGGGTGGCCTTCGCGTTCGACCATCCGGTCACCATCGCGGCAGGCGCGAAGCGGCGGGGCCGCCACCGGGTGGTGATAGCCGACGGCGCGCTCGACCGCGCCACCGCCGCCGCCTCCACCTGTTGACCATGAAGTTGTAGCCACGACACGCCGTGCGGGTCGACAATAACTTCATGATCAACCGGAGGTGCCGCCGCCGCCGATCCGGGTGGGCAGGGCGGCCGTTACTCGGATGGCCTTGACGATCGCCGGGATCGAGCCGATCAGCAGCACCAGCCCCCAGATGATCGCGATCACCGCGAAGATCAGCGCCGCCACGTCGTCGACGATGCTGACCAGGATCACCGGCACCAGGTTGTGGAGGAACTCCAGCACGACCGTGCACAGCAGCGTGGTGAGGATCAGCAGCACGAGGCCCTTGTTCTGCAGGAAACGCGGCTGGGCCACCAGCAGCAGACCCGCCCAGAGCAGCTTGAGCAGCAGCGCCAACCCCAGCAGCACCGACGCTTCGCCGACCGGGAAGAACCCCCAGAGCGCCAGATACGCCAGGGTGCCGAACGGCACGGCCAGGAACAGCGAAACCATAATCATCAGCTCGACGAACGCGATGATCAGCGCGATCAGCCCGACGATGATCAGGATGATCGAGAAGATCAGGCCGGCGACGCCCTGCACCCGGCCCTGCACTCGCTCGGGCAGCAGCAGGCCCAGGCAGAACAGCCCGGTGCTCCAGACCGCCACCGCGTCGATCAACGCCAGATAGCCGGTGCCGCGACCGGACGGCTCGCTGACGCCGGACACGTCGCCGATCTCCACGTCCAGTTCCCCGGCGCTGTCCGCGAGGGCCGCGCCGGCGTCGGCGCCGCCGAGCAGCAGCCCGGCACCCAACTCCACCCCGATCGCCAGGACGATGGCGAGCATGGCCAGCAGCAGGAACGGCTTGCGCAGGTCACCCACGACGGCACCTTCCTCTCAGGTCACGATCGGGTCAGGACGTGGCCACGACGACCGTGCAGCCACCGAGGCCGGGGCAGGTCAGGCCCACCTCGGTGGCCTGGTCGACGGCGACCTTCGCCACCGCGCCCGTGCCGTCCGACGCCGGCTCGACCTCGTCGCGGATGGTGAGGTCGGCGTCGCCGGGCGCCGGTGCGACGACCGTGAACCGTGCCGCGCTGCGGAGCACCAGGGTGCGCAGCCCACCGGGGTCGGCGACCCGCACCACGCAGCTGCCGGAGAACACCAGCCGGCCCGGCTCGTCGGCACAGTCGGCGCTGACGGTCGCCGGGTCCACCGCGGCACGCTCGCCGCCCAGCGCCCCCAACCGGTCGACCAGTCCGTGCCGGGCACCCGGATCGCCCTGGTCGTCGCGGCCGGTGCCCGCCGCGACCACGAACAGCGCCACCAGGGCGACGGCGAGCAGCCCCAGCAACGCCTTCTGCCGGCCACTCATCGCGGGACGGCCTGCGCCAGGATCTCGGTGAACCGGATCTCGTCGACGCCCGCGAAGTAGCGGTTGGTGCCCTGCGTCTTGCCCACCACCAGCAGGGTGACCTGGTGCGGACCCTTGGTCAGCCGCACCGTGCCGACGTCCAGGAACTCCGTCTTCTGCACCTTCGGGGTGAAGCCGAGGAACGTCCCGCCGACCTGGTCCCCGTCGATGACGAACACGGTGTTGGCGTAGTCGAACGAGGTGGTGCGTACCGCGGCGAACCGCCAGGTGCCGTCGGCCGGGATCTGTACGGTCACGGTGACCTGGTCGCCGACGGCCAGCCCCTGAAAGAAGAGTTGTTCGTCGCCGGACCAGGTCACCGCGCAGCAGTTGGGCTGCGCCACCACGACCGCGCCGCTCGTCCGTGGGGACTCCACCACCGCCGCGTCCGCCAGGCTCTCCGCCTCGACGGTGACCACCCTCGGCTCGCCGGGGGCCGGCTCGCCGTCGCGGGTCAACAGCACCACCCCGACGGTCACCACCACCAGCACCATCGCCGCCGCGGCGGCGATCCACAACCATGGGGTACGCCGTGGCGGCGCGACCGCCCGCACCTCGTACGTGACCCGGCCGCTGGAGCGGGAACTCTCCTCCGGCGCGGTGTTCGCCGAGTACGCGAACCCGGTCATGTCGTAGCGCCGGGGCGGGGTGCCGGCCGGCACGGCGAGCTTGACCAGGAACGACACCGAGCCCTGCCCGGGGACCACCCGCTGCGGCTCGGCGACGGTGAACCACGCCCGCTGGGAACCGTCACCGGGCGCGACGTCGAACACCACGGTGTCCGGCGCGTTGCCCGGGTTGGAGACGGTGAAGGTCAACTCGCCGCTGTTGCGCGGGTCGAGGGTGAACTGCTCGGCGGCGGCGACGACCGCCCACTCGGTGGTCATGACGACTCCTCTTCCAGGACGATCTCGGCGGTGGTCGAGGCGGGTTTCTCCGCCTCGACGATGCGGGTGACCACGGCGAGCTGGCCGGCGGCGGCGGCCGGCACCCGCACCACGACGTGGAAGGGCTGCTCGGCGGGCTCGTCGATGGTGAAGCCCGGCACGCCGGTGGCCAGCTCAAGGGCCCGGCGCATCCCGTACGGGGTGCCGCGCCACCGGGCCAGCAGCGCCCCGTTGGCCACCAGGTCACGCAGCCGGCCCACCGGCAGCGGCAGCGCGGCGTCCGGTCGGGGTGCGGCCACCACGTGGTCCATCGCCACCCAGCGGGTCAGCCGCACGACCAGATGGTCCGGCGCCCGGTACGGGTCGAACAGGGCGTCCACCTCGGCGAGGATCGCCTCGTCCGGGGCGTGCAGCCCCTCCATCACGTCCAGCAGCGCCCAGAGCACGCTGCCCGGCACACACGCCCGCTGGTACGCGGCGGGCAGCAGCCGCTCAATCGCCGAGCGTCGCATCCTGGCGCACCACCTCGATGTCGTGCTCGCCGGAGCAGAGCAGCCAGGTATCCGGGACGGTCACCACGTCGGCGGTGGCCTGGTTGGCGCTGGGGGTCCAGTCGACGGCCCCGGTGCTGCGGTGGACGCCGCGCTCACCGCCGGCCAGGATCAGCCGCTCGGCCGTGCCGCCCGTTGCCGCGCCACTGGCTGCCGCGCCACTCACGGCGATGGCGTCCACCGGCACGAACCGGGTCCGGTCGCGCAGTGGCAGCCCGCAGTTGACCGACACCGGTTGCCACTGCGGCTGCGCGGCAAGGGTGTCCAGCCGTAGCACCCCGCCGCTCTGCGTGGCCGCCAGCGCCATCGGGCCGGAGAACGCGAGATCCCGGCAGGTGCCGCCGATCCACCCGGCCTGCACCGACTGCCACTGCACGTCCGACTCGAACAGCCGGGTGCGGTGGCAACCCTGCCCGGGTTTCTTCGGGTCCGGCTCACCGGCGCCGCTCCACAACAGCGTCGCCGGGCCGTCGTACTGCACCGACAGCACCCGGTTGTCTACATTGGAGAGACCGACGTGCGCGAAGCTGCCCGGCCGGCCACCGGCCGTCGACAGGTACACCCCGAAGCTGGCCTGCGCCGCCACCGCCACACCGGGGGCGCCCCGCTCGGAGACGAACGCCCGCACCGCGTAGAAACCCCGGTCGGCGTCGGACGGGTCGACGAGGATCTGCAACGGCACCGCGCCGGGCAGCAGCGACACCTCGTACAGGCCGGTGTCGGTCGCCACCAGCAGCGCGCCCGCGCCGTCGCGGTCCAGCCACGCCACGTCGGAGATGCGCGAGTCCAGGTCGGTCAGCAGCGACCACGTCTCACCTAGGTCGGTGCTCAGGTGCACCCGGGAGCCGCCGGACGCGCGCAGCGTCACCACGGCCACCGAGCCGGGACGCGGCACGATGCCCGGCCGCACCGGCGCGGGCGCGGGCGCCACCCGCAGCACCGTCTCGTCGTCGAACCGGCCGGTCGGCTCCCAGCCCGCGCCAGCGTTGCTGGAGCGGAACAGCACCGGCCCGCGCCCGGCATACCAGGTGCGGGGCTGGTACTGGTCGACGGCGAGGGCGCGTACCTCCGCGTCGGGTGCCTCGTCGACCACGAACCGCACCGACTCGACGTAGCGCACACCCGGCTCGGCGTGCTCCAGCAGCCGGTACACGTTGGACGCCCGCAGCGGCTCGCCGAACGGCCAGCCCGTCGGATTGAGCGCGGTGGGCAGCGGGCTCAACGTCTGGTGCAGCCGGTCGTGGATCCGGCGACGGACGGCGTCCACGTCCTCCTCACGCCGCACCACCACCCGGGCGCGCACCGACACCGCCTTGAACCGGGCCCACGTCGCCCGGGACCGGATGCCCACCATCCGGCGCTGCTCCAGATCCGCCTCCACGCGGTGCCGCGCCTCGGGCACCTCGTGCTCGCGCAGCACCGCCACCGACAGCCGGCCTCCCGGGCGGGCCTCCGGCGGGACGTACGGCACCAGCACCACCTCCACCTCACCCGGCCGGGCGAAGCTGTACACCGCGGCACGGGTGAACGCCCGCGCCCGCGCGACCGCGCCCGAACTGGTGGCCAGCACCTCGAAGTCGCGGGCGGTGACCGCGCGCTGCTGGGCGAAGAACTCGTACGGGCCGCGCAGCAGCACCGACTCCAGCGCCTCCATCTCCCGCCCGCCGGCGGCCGGCGTGGGGTTGTCGACGCGTACCCCGGGTAGGGGGTCGCGCAGGCTGGTCAACGTGCCGGCCGCCACGTTGCCGGTGGGCCCGCCGCCGGCCCGGTACCAGAGCCGGACCTGCCGCCCGGCCGGCGGCACCGCCGCCACCGTGACGACCGTCGGGCCGGCCGGCGCGGGCTCGCCGGGCGGGCGCAGGTCGAGGGCGGGGGCGAAGGTGATCGTGCCCGAGCAGCGGTCCACCAGGTACGCCTTGGCCTGCGGGCCGAGCCCGGCGAAACTGTCCACCGGCCGCCAGATCTCGAACGTGCGCCCGTCGTGCTCGCGGGCCGCCGTCCCCAGCTCCACCGAGCCGGCCGGCACCTCCACCCCGAGCAGCAGGTCCAGCGGCTCGGCGGTGTGCGCCAGCGGGGCCTGGGACGCTCGCAACACCTGCCCCGGCTGGCCGGTGCCGACACCCAGCAGTTCCGCCTCCACCGGCTCGCAGTGGTGCATCCGGACCGTCACCGACGCCTCGCCGGCCGGCAGCAGCGCCGGCTCGGTGGTGACGAACACGACCGGCCGGGGATCCGCGCCGCGCGCCGCCGCGACCCGCAGGCCGGCCGGGATCCGCACCGCGCCCCGGTCGGTACCGCTGCGGGTGAACCGCACGTCCGCCCAGGCCGCCGTGGGCGCGTGCCGCGCCACCCCGAGCAGGTTCAGAAACGAGACGTACGCCTTCTCCGGCAACTGGTTCAGCCGGTAGATCATCACCTCGGTCAGGTGCGCGAACGCCTCCACCAGCGCCATGCCCGGGTCGTGCGCGGACAGGTCGGTCCAGGCCGGGCAGGACTGGCGGATCCGCTCGCGGGCCTCGGTGACCAGGTCGAGGAACCCACGGTCGTCCAGGTGCGGCACGGGCAGCGTCATGACGGTCCTTCCGGGTCGTCGGCGGGGAGCAGATCCACGGAGAACACCAACTGCCCGGGCGTCAGGCTGGCCCGCACCCGGTAGTCCAGCCGGATCACCAGCCGCCACGCGTCGTCCGGGTCCGGCCCGGCGTCCACATCGATCACCTCGACGCGGGGCTCCCAGCGGGCGATGGCCTGCCGGACGTAGTGGATGGCCAGGCCGGCCGTCGTGTCGTCGTTGGGCGCGAAGATCAGCCGGTGCAGCCGTGACCCGTACCCGGGCCGCATCAACCGCTCGCCCGGAGTGGTCGACAACAACAGACACAACGCCTGGCGTACGCTCTCGTCGCCGTCGGTCATGGCCAGGCCGCCCGCGGCGGTGAGCGCCAGCCCGCCGGTACGGCCGGCGTCGAAGCCGGCGCCCACGAACCGGAACGCCCTCACCGGTCCGCCCCCAGGAACCGCTGGCGCGGGTCACGCACCGTGTGCTTGACGAGCCCTGGCGGCGTGCCGTTGGTGAACCCCTCCAGGTGCGACAGCACCACCCGGTGCCCGTCGACGCGCAGCCAGTCGCTGTAACCGACCCGGACGGTGAGCGTGTTCGTGCACGGCTTGATGGTCGGGCCGTAGTTCGGGCAGGCGACGATCTTCCGGCCCTCCGGGTCGTCGTCCACCAGCACCGGCACGGCGGTGACGGTCACCCACCGCTGCGACGGCTGGTTCTCGACCCGGCCGTCGTGGTCACAGGTGATCACCGAGTCGCGGTGGATCCAGCGCATCAGCCGCCTCCCTCGTGATGTGCGCGGGCGAGCGCACGAGCGCGCTGCGCCGCGGTGGTCGGATCCTCGGGCGATTCGGCGTGCAGGAAGTCCACGCTGCGGGCGCGGACCACCATGGCCTGCCCGGGCGCGGAGATCACCAGGTCGGTCGCCGCGTGCAGGGTCGCCAGATCGGGCGTCAGCTCCAGGAAGCTGCCGCCCTCGGTCCCCAGCCGCAGGCTGCGCTGGACGTCGTCCACGACGATCGACTGCCCACCTGCGGTGCGCAGCGACCAGCGTCGGGCCCGCCCGTCGTCGATGCCCGCGTCGTACGGCTCGACGGCGCCGAAGAGCGAGCCCAGCACGATGCCCGAGGCCGGCTCGCCGCCCGGCAGCACCACCAGCACGGTGTCGTCCGGGTCGGGCAGCGCCACCAGCCCCTTCCCGCGCCCCGCACCCGGGCAGAGCACGCCGAGCCAGCCGGCGTCCAGGTCCCCGTACGCCGGCAGGGTCAGCCGTACCCGGCCCAGCCCGTCCGGGTCGGCGACGTCGGTGACGGTGCCGAGCGTGACCACCGCACCGGCGCTCGTCGGATGGGACGGTGCTGCCGGCGGCACGGTGGAGAACCGGGTCAGGTGCCCGTTGCCGTCCACGGTGTGCACTACCTCGGTCAGCACGTACGCCCCGGCGACCGGGTCCGGCACGCCGGTCAGCGCGATCCGTCGGCCCGGCCGCAGCGCCGGATCGCCGTCGGCCACCCCCTCGGCGGTGACCAGTGCGGCGGCGCGCGTGTCCAGCCGTGCCTGGGCCAGCGCTGCCAACTCGTCGTCGCTGCGGCCGGGCTGGTCCACCGCCGTGCGTACCCCGTCTGCGCCCACGTCGGCCGGGTCCGGCCGGTCCCGGGCCGGCCGCCCGCAGCGCGCCTCGTCGACCTGCTGGCTGATCGGCTCGGCCCGCTGCGGATGCCAGCCCAGCGCCGCGCTCGCGCCGCTGGCCTGGTCGGCGTTCGTAGCCAACCGCAGGGTGTGCACGTCCACGCCGAGAGCCAACGCGACCGGCTCGCCATAGCCGGCCAGGGTGATCAGGCGTACCCCGTCGCCGTCGGCGGCCAGGTGCAGCCCGGCCCGGCCGGTCACCTCGCACAGCAGCTCAAGGTCGCTGTGCCGGTGCTGCAACAGACGCTCCAGCCGTGGCCCGTCGCTGTCGGCGGTCACGCTCAACCCCACCTCGCCGCACAGCTCACCGGCCAGTTCGGCCGCCGTCACCGACGTGAAGACCCGCAGCCCCTGCCGCTTGCGCAGCCGGTGCAACGCGTCGTACGCCCGCAGCCGCAGCACCGCCGCGCCATCGGCGGCGTACTCGACCTCCACGCAGGTGACCTCCCCGGTGAACAGCGCGTCGGCATGGTCGGCGAGCCGCACGCCGAGGGTCGTGCCTGGCCGCACCGGGGGGTCGAACGCGCCGATCCCGGCGCCGGTGGCGAGCACCAACTCGGCCTGGGTGGGCTGGTCGAGTCGCGCGGACACCCGCAGCGAGCGGACCCGCTGGCGGGCCGCTGCGCTCAGCTCGGCGCCGTCCAGCAGGACGGTCAATGCCCGGGGCGCGATGCTCGTCATGGCGTACCCCCCGGGTCGGTGCTCGGGTTGGTGCCGCTTGGCTCGGTGCTGCTCGGGTCGGTGCCGCCTGGGTTGGTGCTGCCGGGGCTCGGGCTGGTTGGGGTGGGGGTGGGTGTGGGGCTGGTGGTCGGGGACCAGCCTGCGGCGGTGGCGACGGACGTGCCCACGAACGACGCGCCGGCGCCCACCGCGCCCGCCACCGCCCGGGCCATCCCGGTCAGCGTCAACCCGCCGCCGCCGTCCGTGCCCCCGATGCCCCCGCCGCCGATGCCGCCGCCCCCGATGCCGATGCCGCCGCCCGGCGTGCTGGTGGGGGGCGGGACGGCCAGTGTGGTGCCGGCCGGCACCGCCAGCGGATCGGTGATCCGGTTGTGTTCGGCCAGCAACCGCCAGCGCAGCGGCGACCCCAGCGCGTCGTTGGCCAGCAGATCGAAGCGCACCCCGGTGCGGCCCGGCTCGGCGGCACCGTCACCGGCGGCGACCACCGCGCTGCCGGGGGCGGCGGTCGGGGTGCTCGCGGCGGCCAACTCCTCGGCGAATCCGGCCTCCGCCTGGTCGGCCGTCTCGGCGGCCCGGACCAGCTTCAGCCGCAACCAGGAACGCCGCGGTGAACCGGTACCGGTGAACGCGTCGAACCGCTCGGCCACCGCGATGATCACGCCCGGCACGTTCCAGGTCTTGCCCCAGACCAGCCGCACCAGCGGCGGTCGCAGCCACCCGTGCTCGGCGCTGGAGTTCTCCGCCAGCATCCACAACGGACGGGTGAGCACCCGCACGTCGGCCGGGCGGACCTGCGCCTCCACGAAGTCGACGTCGAAGAGCAGGTCGAGCACCAGCTCGGTGCGACCGCCTCCGGTGAAGACCAGCGGATCGTCCGCCAGCCCGGACCCGGTGAGCTGCCCGCCGGCCACGCCCCGATGGCGTACCCCGGCGAGCCTGGTCACCTGCACGGTCTCCGGGTTGAGCAGGCAGTCCACCCGCTCCCCGGAGGAGTCGATGAGGAAGGCGACGCGTTCCATCAGCCGCCCGCCTGTTCCCGATCCAGCCGGTCCACCTGGGTCGCGCCCAGCGTCTCGCCGGGCACCGCCCACAGCGGTCGGTCATCCGGCAACGCCGGCCACGGGTCGGCAGTCCTGGACGCCCATCCGCCGTTCCTCAGTCCATCGGCCCCGCCAGTCGCAGCGGCCCGCTGTCCGGGCCACACCGTCTCGTCTGGCAGCGCAGGCCAGGGCCCGCTGCCGGCGGCGCGAGCCACCTCAAGCGGCCCGCCGCCAGCCCCGCCCTTAGCGCTCGCTGCGGCGACGCCGCCACCACCCGCTACGAACCGGCTACCCAAGCCGCCTCCAGCTACGAACCCGGCGCCGGCGGCAAACCCCGCACCTACCGCAAATCCAGTCCCTGCCGCGAGCGCCGCCCTCGCTGTCGACCCGTTCCGTGCCGCGAGCCCGGCCCCTGCCGTCAACCCGGCCTCTGCCGCGAGCCCGGCTTCTGGTGTCAACCCTGCGGCGGTCGCCCCGGAACCTTCGACGGCCCTCGTACCGGGCGGCCTCGCGCCCGCCGCGAACGCGGCAGCGGCCGAACCGCTCTGCCCGGCCGGCCAGGGGACTTCGCGCGAACCCCGTTCAGACCATCCGCCGTCCACCGCCGACCTGCCGAGATCACCACGAGCGCCCGGATCATTCGGTGCGAACCGATCGCCCTCGACTCCGCGATGGCCGCCCCGGACTCCACGCTGACCGCCCTCGACTCCGCGTTGGTCGCTCTTGACTTCGCGCTGGTCGCCTACGACTCCGCGTTGGCCGCCGCCGATTCCGTGTTGCTCGCCCTCGACTTCGCGCTGACCGCCCTCGACTCGGCGTCGGTCGCCCTCGACTGCGCGTTGGTCGCCGCCGATCCCGTGTTGCTCGCCGTCGGCTGCGCGTTGGTCGCCGTCGATTTCGCGTTGGCTGTCGCTGGACCGCCGCTGGCCGCTCGCCAAGCCGCGCTGGTCACCAGGCCATCGTGTGTCGTGCCCGAGCCCTCGCGGGTCGTCCTGGAAGGCGCGCGGGTTGCGCCCGAACTCGCTTCGCTCGCCTCCGAACCCTTCGTCACCGCCCTCGTGCGCGGTCGCCCCCACCGAACGCCCTCGTCCACCCGATGCGGAGCGCCCCCAACCCCGCAAACCCGTCCCAAACCAACCCCAGCCCCCTGAGTACCGACCGCCGTCCGGGGTCGCAGCAGATCTTGGAAGGAAACCGCCCCTGGAGGGGCCGGAATCTTCCAAGATCTGCGCTGGCCAGTCGGACGGGGGGCGGGTACTGGTGGGGTGGGGGACTGCGGGGCGGATCGTCGGGCGGGTTCGCGTGGTGGATTCTCTGGCTGGGGCGGCAGAGTGACTCCCTGTCGAGCTGCCACGGTCGGTCGAACTGGCCATCCACGAGCGTCCCAGCGGCATTCCGCCGCTCGCCGGGTCACCCGGCACACCGAAACCGTCAGCTCCACCGACAACAGCCGAGCCGGCCACGCCGAGCGAGCTGCTGGTGCCTGACTCCGGGAACCTAACCTCCGCCGCGACCGGGCCCGCCGGATCGGCGGGGGACGGCCGTCCCGGGCCGACGTCTTCGCTGGCCCACCCGGTCGAATGGGGTACGCCGGAGCGTTCGTCCTGGTGGCCGGTTGGGGGCCGGTCGAGGTCCAGTTCGCGCAGCAGCCCGGGGGCGTGGGCCGCGACGAGGTCCAGCCAGTGCCGCGGTGGTTCCCCGAACCGGCGTGGCGTTGCCTCGCGGACGTCCGTCGGCGCAGGCCTGCCCGAGGCCGGGCCGGGTAGCACGGTCAACCGGCTCTGCGCCGACGGCCGATCCGACGGCCGATCCGATGGACGGTGCGTGGTCGCGTCGGCGTGCTCGACCTGGCCGGCGAGGCGCAGCACCGCCCCGGCGGCCGAGCGCAGCTGACCGGCCAGCCAGCTACGCGGGGGTCGGCGCGGTGGCACCGCCGGACTCCAACTCAAGGCCTTCGTAGCGCAGCGTCAGCGACGCGACGGCGATCTCGTGGCTGAGGGTGTTGAGGTGCGCGCCGCGCCACCGGGTGGGCCAGGCGTCGATCAGGTTCCAGCGCAGCACCTCGGCGGTGCCCACGGAGTCCAGCAGCACCACCGACACGTTGCGGCGGTTGAGGGTGCCCTGGGCGGTGGCGTTCACCCAGTCCCACAGCTCGCGGGACGCGGTGAGGCCGAAGTGCAGCGTCACCGGCTCGTACTCGGCCTGGCCGGGCACCATCCGCATCCGGCCGAGGCCGTGCTCGCGGTACGGCTGCCCGGGGATGTTCACCTCCAGCCCGCTCATCTCGGTGAAGTGGCCGTTGGTGACGCCGTTGATGAGCAGCCGGAAGTTGTACGCCCGGTACGGGTCGACCGGGGCGCCGGGCTGCGGGGTGGCTGTGGTGGGCATAGGTCAGCCTCCGATCGTCTCGGTCTCGGTGCCGCCGGCCCACTGGCTCAGCTTGAACACCACGAATTCCGCGGGCTTGACGACGGCGATGCCGATGTGGGCGATGACCATGCCCGCGTCGCGTACGTCCGGCGGGTTGGTCTCCTCGTCGCACTTGACGAAGAACGCCTCCTCGGGGCTGCGCCCGAGCAGCGCGCCGTCACGCCACACCCGGGTGAGGAACGCCCCGATGTCGCGTCGGATCGAGCGCCAGAGCGTGAAGTCGTTCGGTTCGAAGACCATCCAGCGGGTGCCGTTGGCGATGGCCTGCTCGATGGCGATGCTGAGCCGACGTACGTTGAGGTAGCGCCACTCGCTGGCCTCGGCGGCGAGCGTACGGGCGCCCCAGACGCGGATGCCCTCGCCGGCGAAGTAGCGGATCACGTTGACGCCCTTGGGGTTGAGCACGTCGTGCTCGGGTCGGGTGACCAGGTAGCCCAGGTCGACGGCGCCGCGCACCGGCTCGTTGGCCGGTGCCTTGTGCACGCCGCGCAGGGCGTCGGTGCGGGCCCAGATGCCGGCGAGGTGCCCGCTCGGCGGGGTGAGTTCCAACTCCCCGCTGATCGGGTCGCGCACCCGCAGCCAGGGGTAGTAGAACGCGCCGAACTCGGACTGCCGGGGCCGGTACGCCGCCCCCTCCGCGCCACCCGAGCCAGCAGAGCCCCCCGAGCCAGCAGAGCCCGTACCCTCGGCGGGTTTCGGGGGTTTGCCGGAGGACGGCGTGGCGACCTTGGTCAGCGCGGCGATGTCGTCGATGTCGGGAGCCGGATCGCAGATCGCCACCATGGTGCGGGTCCGCTCGGCCATGCTGAGCAGGGCCTCGTGGGACACCACGTCGTGGAAACCGGGCGCGGCGATGATGGAGATCTCGTCGACCGCCTCCAGCAGTTGCAGGCCGGCGCGGCGCTGGCCGGTGCCGGTGATGGCGCCGCCCTCGCCGACGTTTACCACCCAGCAACGAGCGCCGCCGTTGTCCAGGAAGCCGAAGACGGCTCGCGCCAGTGGGGTGCTCTCGGTCTGGTCCCCGTCGGCGAAGAGCCGCAGGAACTCGGTCCAGTTGTTGACCGGCACCGCCCTGCCCAGTTGGGCGGTGCGGTTCGGGGCGACGCCGACGAACGCGGCGATGCTGGTGCTCGCCGGTCCGATCGGTCGGGCGCCGCTGGGGACCTCCTCGACGTAGATGCCGGGGGAGAAGTAGCTGGGCATCGGTCCTCCTGTGCGGGTGAGCGTCAGTGGGTCGGTGGCGCGCAGACGATGACGATGTCGTCCTCGCCCGCGTCGACGTCGGCGGTGAGCACGAGCCCGCGCCCGCTCAGTCGGAGCCGTACCGGCGCGGGGTGTTCGGGGTCGTGCGGCACCCCGCCGATGCGGAACCGGCCGTCGGGGCCGGTGCGGACGGCGGACGCCGTGGCGGGCAGTTCGACGCGCATGGCGGCAAGGGGTTGGTCCTCGGGGCCGACCACCCGGCCGGTGAGCGTGCGGACCTCCAGCTGGCGCAGCCGCAGCGGTTGCAGGACCGGCGGCGCGGCCGGCGTCGGGTGGTCCACCTGTGCCGGTACGTCGATCAGCAGCGCCGGGCGGGGCGCGGCGCCGAACGCGCTCCACAGCGGAGCGTCGCCGGCCTCCAACACCACCGGGTACCTGCCGTCACTGGTCGCGGCGGTGAGCACCCGATCCAGTCGGGGCAGCCCGGCCGGCCCGCTCACGCAGAGCAGGTAGCGGACCGTGAACCGGTACGGCTCGCGGACCACGCCGCTGGAGCGGGTCTGCCGGGCCGGGCGCAGGTCGAGGGGCCAGAGGGTGAGCCCGGCGGCGTCGCCGTCGGTGCGGGGCGGGCCGATCGGGACGGGTTCCCCCGCCGCGCTGGTCAGCCAGGCGGCCAGCTCGGCGGTGGCCGTCTCGATCGGTCCGCGCCCGTCGGTGCTCATCGCGGCGGCGTCCCCTGGATCCGGTACGCGATGGCCTCGTTCCACACGTGCGGGTAGACGCCGATCTCGAAGTAGCGGGTGAAGCGGTTGATCGGCGCGTTGGTGTGGTCGTGGTAGAGCAGCCAGACCGGTGCGATGGTGAACAGCACGTAGTTGGCCAGCACCAGCGGGATGTAGAGCGGGCCGAGCAGGCGGCCCTGGAAGATGTGCACGTCCTCGTGCCGTTGGATGCCGGAGCTGGAGCCGGCGCAGACGGTGCCGATGGTGGTGGCGTAGCGGGGCGAGACCCCCTCCACCACGCTGACCCGGCCGCTGCCGGCCGAGGTGGGCCGGTCCAGCGAGTGCCCGAAGATCAGGTGCACGGCCAGGTAGATGGCCCCGACGACCGTGTTGGGCAGGCTCCACGTGTGGTCGACGACGAAGAGGAAGATGCCGCGGGCGTCCGGCGCGTACACCCCGGCGGAGGCGACCGCCCAGCCGAACACCGCGCCGACCAGCAGGCCCACGACGGCGCCGATGAGCAGCCCGATCGGGCCGCCGGCCAGGAGACCGAACAGGGCGCCCAGGATGACCTGGAGCGCCGCGCTGATGATTCCGAAGATCATGATGACACTCCTCAGACCCAGGAGCGGAAGACACGGGGCTCGCGACCCTGCGCGAGCTGGGTTGGCGACGCCTGGGTCGCCTGCCGGTTGCCGGGCGGGATCTGGTTGACGCCGAGCGCGGCCGAGAAGATCACCAGCGCGTTGAAGAACGCGATGATCCACTTCTCGCCGCCGGCGTCGTCCGCGAACGCCGCGGTCACATAGGACAACAGCAGCGCGATGCCGATGGCGATCCACTTGCGGGCCTTGTCCCCGCTGGGACCGATCAGCCCGCCGATGACGTTGGTGGCCAGCAGGGTGGCGGCGCTCGCGCCGGCCAGACTGCCGAGGGCGGCCCAGGTGAAGAGATCGTTCACGGCGATCCCCCTTTTCTGCGATGGTGCGACCGGGATGTGGTGGTGGTGAGGTCCGGTGCTCCCGGTTGGGAGCACCGACGCCGGTCGCCGTCGTCGCGGGGCGGCCGGGGCCGGGCGCGGCCGGCAGAGCCGGCCACCGAGTGGATCAGCCGGGCGGCCCCGACGAGGTCGGGCCGGAGGCGGGCGGCGTGGTCGGGGCGCCGGCGGCCGGCGCCGTCGGGCGTCGGCGTCGCAGCAGGAGTACGCCCACCGCGGCGAGCACCAGCACCAGGAGTACGCCGCCGACGATCAGCAGCCACGGGAACCCGCCTGCGTCGGCGGCGGCGACCGGCGAGCCCGAGGGTCGGGGCGGCGCCTCGGCGACGGCACGCAGCTCGGTCGGCTTGTCCTGGTTGGAGTCCACCTTCCAGGTGACCGACCGGCCGTTGACGGTGCCATTGGTGTCGATCACCCGGCCGGGAAATGTCACCGAGATCTCGAACGACATCAACTTGAGGAAGGCCTGCTGCTGCTGGGGATTCTGCTGGGCTATTTTCCCGCCGTATTTCTTCGGGTCGAGCGACAACGTGAAACGGTAGAAATCGCCATCCCGCACCAGTTTGACGCTGTCGCTGTCGAAGCCCGCCAGCGGCGCCCGGTGATAACTGATCTGGGTGCCGAAGAGTTTGTTGTCCTCGTAGCCGGTCTCCTCGCCGGGCGGCAGCGCGGGAATGTTCTGCCGCAGCTCCGCGAAGGCCGCCGGGATGTTCTTGTTCCGGGAGCTGAGCAGGGATTTCTGCGCGGTCAGCAGGAGCTGCCCGTCGACCGTGTCGTCGGCGTTCACGGTGAGACCCATGCTGAGTTGCATGCAGCCGCTCAGAGCGGCGAGAAGAAGGAGGCACACCGCGACGCGGAGTGCCTTACCGCGGTTGACTCTCCTGTTCATGGAGTCAGTGTGTGTGATCGCTTTCACCATGAGCAGTCAGCGATCAGTCACAACGCAGTCGCCGATCTTACCGGTGGGCTGTCACATTAGGATGAGGTCGATCCCAGCGCGAATGGCTATTCTGGAGTTTTGGGCCCAGCGCCGTTTCAGATCGCCGTTTCGACCCTCGGGGCACCCGCTGGCATAGGCTGCGGGGGTGCTCATGAACGCGTGTGTGCTACTGGTGGATCCCGACGGGCGGGTGCTGCTGCAACTGCGCGACGGCAACGCCGCCTTCTACCCGAACGTCTGGGGATTGCCCGGTGGCTACGGCGAGGCGGGGGAGACCCCGCAGCAGGCCGCCGAGCGGGAGCTGTGGGAGGAGACCGGCCTACGCGCCGACGGTCCGCTACGCCCGCTCGCCGTGCAGTCGCTGACCGAGCTGGGCCTGGAGGTGCACTACTTCGTCGGCAGCACCCACGCCCGGCAGGAGGACGTGGTGCTCGGCGAGGGCGCGGCGATGCTCTTCGTGCCCGGTGATGAGGTTCTCGACGGTCGCCCCTACACGCCGGGCACCGTCGAGGTGCTGACCCGGTTCCTCACCTCACCCGAGTACGCCGACACAACCCCCGCCAGCTAAGCCCACGCGCGTGCCCCCCGCGCGCCGCCCCGTGCCCCCGCGCGCCGCGCCCCGCCCCGCGCGCCCCGCCCCGCCCCGCCCCCCTCGCGCGTCGATCATGGAGTTGTGGTGGGCGATTGAGGCTGATGCACGGCTTTTGCGAGGCACCACAACTCCATGATCGACCGGGCCGGGTGGGCCGGGGGAGGGGGACTGTTGGCGTCAGGCGCTGGCTCGGGCCACCAGGGCGGACGGGAAGACGGTCACCGGTGCGGCCGGGCGGCTGTCCAGCACTGCGATGGCCGCGGCGGTGGCGATCCGCCCCACCGGGTGACTCGCGGTGGTCAGCGCCGGGGTGGTCAGGCCGGCCAACGGAATGTCGTCGAAGCCGGCCACCGCGACGTCGCCGGGCACGCGTACCCCGCCGCCGCGCAGCGCCGCGATCACCCCGAGGGCGGTCTCGTCGCTGATCGCGTAGATCGCGTCGAGGTCCGGCCAGCGGCGCATCGCCTCGTTGGCCGCCACCCGGCCACGCGCGGCGGTGAAGTCACCGGGCAGCACCCGCTCCGGCAGGCCGGCCTGGTGCATCAACCGGCGGTACGCCGCCACCGGGCGCTGGGAGCACGGGAGCCATTGGGGGCCGGTCACCATGGCGATCCGGCGGCAGCCCGTGGCGTACAGGTGGCGCAGCACGTCGCCGGCGCCGCTGGCGTTGTCGACGTCGAACGACGGGACGGTGGCCGAGCCGATGCCGATCGAGACCACCCGGCCGCGCAGCGATCGTGGCACGGCGGCCAGCAGATCCTCGGTGGTGTTGACCAGCACCACGCCGCACACGCTGCGGTCCCCGGCGAGTTGGTCGAGGGGCCTCCGCTCGCCGAGCGGCAACCAGTGCAGTGCCACCCCGACGCCGGCTGGCCCGCAGACCCGGGCGGCCGATCCGACGACCCGGTGGACGTACGGGTCGTCCAGCACCGCTTCGCTGGTCCCCGCGACTGCCACCACCAGTCGTACGCCGCCGCCCCGGACCAGCGCTCGGGCGGCCGGGTTGGGCACGTAGCCGAGCTGGTCGACGGCCACCGCCACCCTTTCCCGGGCGGCCGGCGAGGCGAACCCGGTCCCGGCGATCACCCGCGAGGCCGTGGACCGGGACACCCCGGCGATGCGAGCGACGTCCTCCAGGGTGGCCGGTCGGTGTGCCGCTGTCGTCATCGTGCCCTCCCCGTGGTCGCCGTCCGGGTGAACGTACGCCTGCCAGGAATCATCCCCGGCCGTGGCGTCCCTGGTAAGGGGCCGTAACCCGCTTGTGGTGGTAGCGCTCTCAGGTGTGCGATCGTGCAAGAAGATCGCCCCCCGAGGAAGAGGAACCACCCCACGTGAGCGCCCCCACCAGCTCAACTGTCGCCCCGGACACCGACCTGCCGTCGAGGGTCGTCCGGCTCGCCCGCAACGGTGTGGCCGTGACCTTCACCCTGAACGGCCTGGCTGTCGGCAGCTGGTTCTCCCGGGTGCCGGCGGTCCGCGAGGCGTTGGATCTCTCCGCCGGCCGGCTCGGTCTGCTGCTGCTGGCGATGAGCGTCGGCGCGCTGCTCGCCATGCCCACGGCTGGCCTGCTCGCCCAGCGTCTCGGCCCGGCCCGCACCGTGACGCTCGCCACGGTGCTGGTGGCGGTCGGCCTGACCGTGGCCGGGCTGGGCGCGACGGTCGCCGGGTCGGTGGTCGTCGTCGCGGTGGGGCTGCTCTTCTTCGGCTACGGCTCCGGCGCCTGCGACGTGGCGATGAACGTGGAGGGCGTGGCGGTCGAGCGACGGTTGGGGCGTACCATCCTGCCTCGTTTCCACGCGGCGTGGAGCCTCGGGTCGGTGGCCGGCGCAGGGCTCGGCGCCGGGGCGGCCCGCCTGGACGTGGCGGTCGGCGCGCATCTCTGCGCGGTGGCGGTGGTGGTGTTGACCGGCACCCTGCTCGCCACACGGACGTACCTGCCGCAGTCGGTGCACGATCCGGTCGGCGACCCGGCGGACGCCACCCCGGCAGGCCGTCGCCGGGCGCAACTCGCCGCGTGGCGGGAGCCCCGTACCCTGCTGATCGGGCTGTTCGTGCTGGTCGCGGCGTTCACCGAAGGCGCTGCGAACGACTGGCTGGCGGTCGCGTTCGTGGATGGCCGGGACATGAGCGAGGCGGCGGGAGCGGCCGTCTTCGGTGTCTTCGTCGTCGGCATGACCCTGGGGCGCACCGCGGGCACCGTCGCGCTGGACCGGTGGGGTCGCGTGCCGGTGCTCAGCGGCACGATCGGGCTCGCCGTGCTCGGCGCGGGCCTGGCGGTGCTGGCCGGCTCGGGGCCGGTGGCGATCGTCGGTGTCGCGTTGTGGGGCCTCGGCGCGTCGCTGGGCTTCCCGGTCGGCATGAGTGCGGCAGCCGACGAGGAGGCGCACGCACCGGTGCGGGTCAGCGTGGTCGCGGTGATCGGCTACACGGCGTTCCTGGCCGGCCCGCCGCTGCTGGGGCTGCTCGGCGACCACGTGGGCATGTTGCGCGCGCTGCTGGTGGTGCCGTTGCTGCTGCTGCCGACCCTGTTGCTGGTGCCGGTGCTACGTCCGTCGCACACCGCCGAGCCGGCCCGCCCTACCCCCAAAATCTAACCCGGCCGGCAGCTCAGCGGTATCGGGTGCGCGGCCGACTGCGGGCCGCGCCCCGGCTCGCTACGGTCGCCCGGTGCCAATCGAGGAGATCACCGCCGCCGCGGCGGGCAGCTGGACCCTGGGCGACCGCACGGTCCACCGGATGGGCTTCGGCTCCATGCGGATCACCGCGAACCCCGACCGGGACCGGGCCGTCGCCCTGCTGCGCCGCGCCGTGGAGCTGGGCGTCAACCACATCGACACCGCCGCCTTCTACGTCTCGCCGGGCGGGACGCTGCGGGTGGGCACCGGGCCGGCCCGGTACGCCACCGAGCTGATCCGTGCGGCGCTCTCCCCGTACCCGGAGGATCTGGCGATCGCCACCAAGGTCGGCTTCGGGTACGACCCGGTGGAGGGCTTCACCGAGGCGTACACCTCGGCGCAGTTGCGTGCCCAGGTCGAGGAGAACCTGCGCCGGCTCGGCCGCGACCACCTGGACGTGGTCAACCTGCGGCTCGGCCGGGGGGTCGGCCCGGTGCCGTTGGCCGATCGTTTCGGCGCGCTGGCCGAGCTGCGCGCCGCCGGGCTGATCCGGCACCTCGGGCTCTCCAACGTCCGGCCCGAGCAGCTGGACGAGGTGGCGGGCATCGCGCCGGTGGTCTGCGTGCAGAACAACTACGGCGTGGACGCCTACCGGGAGCAGGACGCGTTCGTGCGGCTCTGCGGTGAGCGGGGGATCGCCTACGTGCCGTTCTTCGCGGTGGCCGGCACCGGCCGGGAGGCGGGCGCGAGCGCCGAGCAGGGCGAGGCCGTGGAAGCCGTCGCGCGAGCCCACGGCGTCACCCCGCACCAGGTACGCCTGGCCTGGACCCTCCACCAGGGCCCCCACGTGCTGGCCATCCCCGGCACCAACAACCCGAAACACCTGGAGGCCAACATCGCCGCCGCCAACCTCAACCTGACAAAAGAAGACCTAACCCTCCTAACCTGACCCCGCCCCGCCCCGCCCGCCCAACCCCGTCGATCATGAAGTTAGAGCCGTCGAGGCCGGCGTGTCGCGCCGCTAACTTCATGATCAACGGGGGTGGGGCGGGGGCTTAGGGCGAGGTGAGGACGACGAGTTGTTGGGTCGCGCGGGTCATCGCGACGTAGCGGTCGACCGCGCCTTCGACGCCCTCGCCGAACGCGTCGGGGTCGACGAGCACGACCAGGTCGAATTCGAGCCCCTTCGCCAGCTCCGGGGTCAGCGACCGGACGCGGGGCGTCGCCGCGAAGGTGGGATCGCCGATGACGCAGGCGATGCCCTCGGCGTGCGCGGCGAGCCAGGTGTCGAGGACCGAATCCAGATCAACAGCAGATCCGTGTACGACGGGGACGCCGCTGCCGCGGATCGAGGTCGGCACGTTGGCGTCCGGGAGTACGGCCCGGATGACCGGCTCAGCCTCCGCCATGACCTCTTCGGGCGTCCGGTAGTTGATGCTCAGGGTGGCCAGGTTGATCCGGTCCAGCCCGATCCGTTCGAGCCGTTCCCGCCACGACTCAGTGAACCCGTGCCGGGCCTGGGCGCGGTCCCCGACGATGGTGAAGCTCCGCGACGGGCAGCGCAGCAGCAGCATCTGCCACTCGGCGTCGGTCAACTCCTGGGCCTCGTCCACGACGATGTGTGCGAACGGGCCGGCGAGCAGGTCCGGTTCGACGCTGGGCAGCGCGGCCTCGTCGACCAGGGCGTCCTGGAGGTCCAGTTGGCGCAGGCTCGACAGCACACCTTCACCGTCGTCGTACGCGTGGGCTTCGATCAGGTCGTCGACGACCTCGGCCATGCGTTCGCGTTCGACGGCGATGGTGGCGTCGTGCCGGTGCTGGCGTCCGGACGCCTCCCGGTCGCCGAGCCGCTGCCGTGCCGCGTCCAGCAGCGGCAGGTCGGACACCGTCCAGGCTCGGGCGTCGCCGCGCTGGAGCGTGCGGACCTCGTCGGTGCTGAGCCAGGGAGCGCATCTGCGCAGGTAGGCGGGCACTGACCACAGGTCTCCGACGAGGTCGGCCGCGTCGAGCAGCGGCCACGCGCGGTTGAAGGCCGTCCGCAGCTCCCGGTTGCGCGACAGCGACCCGCGGACCAGGCCCTCCGGCTCGTCGCCGTCGTACTTGTCCAGCAGGATCGTGAGTAGCGCCTCCCAGATCTCGTCCCGCGCCTCGTTGTGCGGCGTGCCAGGACCCGGCGCCTCGAACGCCTCGGCCCAGTCGTCGGCGCCGAGCCTGAGATCGGCGTCCTCGGTCTCGACCGTCATCGCGGTGGACGGTGGCTCCTCGTAGAACCGGACGGCCGCCTCGATCGCCGTCACCAGCTCCGCGGACGACTTCAGCCGGGCCACGTCGGGGTCGGTCTCGATGGTGGCTCCGACGCCCTCGGGGACCAGGTCCCGCAGGGTGCAGGTCTGCACGTCCTCCTCGCCGAGGCTGGGCAGGACGTCGGCGACGTACGCCAGGTAGGGCTGGTGTGGCCCGACGAACAGCACGCCGCCGCGTCGGTGACCGAGGCGCGGGTCGGCGTAGAGGAGGTAGGCGGTGCGGTGCAGCGCGACGACGGTCTTCCCCGTACCCGGCCCGCCGTCGACGACGAGCGCGCCGCTGGATCCGGCGCGGATGATGGCGTCCTGGTCGGCCTGGATGGTGCTCAGCACGTCCCGCATCCGGCTCGACCGGCTGCTGCCCAGGCTGGCGATGAAGGCGGACTGGTCGTCGAGCGCGACGTGCCCCTCCAGCCCGTCCGGGGCGAACACCTCGTCCCAGTAGTCGGTGATGCGGCCCAGGGTCCAGCGGTACCGGCGGCGGCTCGCCAGCCCCATCGGGTTGGCGTGGGTCGCCCCGAAGAACGGCTCGGCGGCGGGGGAGCGCCAGTCGAGGAGCAACCGTCGGCCCGTGCTGTCGGTGAGGCCGCGTCGTCCGACGTACACCGGGTCGAGGTTGTCGGCGCTCACCATGCGTCCGAGGCACAGGTCCAGACCGAAGCGCCGCAGCGTCCGCAGCCGGCCGGTCAACCGGCGGACCTCCTGGTCCCGGTCCGATGCCTGCCGGCCCTTGCCGGCGGGCGCCCTGCGCGCGGTGTCGAGGCGGTCGGACAGGTCGGCGAACGCCTGCTCCAGGCTCTCCGCGATGGCCGTGAAGTGGTGCTCGTCGCGGGCGATCAGCGTCGGGTCGGCCTTGGCGCGGAGGCGGTCGGGGAGGTCGAACACGCTTGTGGTCAGCGGCGTGACGTCATCAGCCCGCATTCTTGTGACTCCCATTTCCGCAGGTTATGGCGTTGGCTGGGCAATTCTGGGGGATCACCCGGGTCTTGCCACAAGGCCCAGCCTGCGGTATATGTTGAGAGTGGAAGGGAGTGGGTAGGTACCTCCCTTTTCCTCGACCCGGTCAGGGCAGTTGTTCGGCGTACACCAGGGCCATCGTGTCGGTGTGCCCGGCCCATCGGAGCTCCAGGTGCCAGCAGCCCGCCTGAGGCAGGTCGATGATCGACGGACCGGGGCCGCCCGCGACCTCCCGGGCCACCCTGGTGTCGGTGCCGTCCAGGGTCGCGGTGATCGCCAGCGTGTCGGACGACGTCGGGGCAGGGCGGGGGACCCACAGGATCTTGTTGTTCGACCCGTCCCGCCTGACCTGCGTCAGCGGGTGGCCGAACAGCACGGCCACGATGTCGCCCTTCGCGCCGAACACGTGCGGGACGCGGGCGTCCCCGCTGAACCCGGCGTCCGCCCAGTCCGGCAGGGCCCCGGTCTCGACCCGCGAGCCGCATCCGGCCGACGTGCCGGTGGCCGGAGCGCCGTCCGGCGTGGCTGGCTGGCCGCTCGTGCAGCCCGCCAGCAGGACCGCCGACACCAGCAGGACTCTGCCCCAGGAACCCATCTCGCCCCTCCCGACCAGTGTGGACGTACGTCTCACCAGCACGACACCGGCCGAGCCCGCCAGGTTCCGCTAGCGCAGCGATTCGGCGATCGCGATCGCCTCGGGCCTGGTGAGGTCGCCCTCCAGTCGGTAGCTCACGCCACGGTCCTGCCAGATCAGGGTCGAGGCGGCGAGCCGGCCGGTCTCCGTTCTCACCTGCCCGGTCCGGTCCACATAGGTCAGGGTGTGGGGGCCGTCGACCCACACGGCGAAGTCGCCGTTGACCTGCGTCCACTCCGCCACCGGGCTGCTGGCCTGCTTGTGGAAGGCCAGGTCGAGACGACCATCGAAGGCGTCGATGCGCAGCGCGCCCCCGTCGTACAGCAGCGTCGCCACCCGGTAACTGCCCGCGCCGTCGGGGTCAGCGACCAGCACCCGCTCGGGTACGCCCAGCCCTGCCGGGAGGCGGATGGGGAAGCGCACCGCTCGTTGCGCCTCATCCAGGGCCGCGGTCCGCTGCAACGGCAACGTCGACGGAGTGCCGGTGGGCGGTTCCGGGGCGGGCGACGTGGCGACGGTGACTCCGGCGAAGCGCAGCAGCCCGGTGACGGCGTCGGCGAGGGCGGCCCGTCCCGGCGGCAGCACCGCCACCAGCAGGGCGACGAGCGCCGCGACGGCGTACCGGCGCCACCGGCGTCGACGGGGCGCGGTGAGCTGTGCGCGTACGCGCGCGGTCACGTCGGGCGCGTCGGGTGTCTCCAACCAGGCCGTGAGGTCGCGCAGCTCCCTTTCGAGGTCACCCATGCCGGACCTCCGCACCGTCGAGCAGGCCGCGGAGCTTCGCCAGTGCCCGCGAGGTCCGCGACTTCACCGTGCCCCGGGGCCAGCCCAGCATCGCCACCGTCTCCTCCTCGCTGAGGTCGAGGAGGAACCGGCAGACGATCACCTCGCGATCCCGCTCGGGCAGTTGACGCAGGGCCCCCACCAGCATGACCCGGCGCTCCCCGGCCAGGACCGCGTCGACCGCGTCGTCCCCGGCGATCCCGGACGCCGGGCTCGCCGCCGCGGCCCGCAGGACGAGCCCGTCCCGCCGGTTGCGCGACCGGTGCAGGTTGCGGGTCTCGTTGGCGACGATCGCCAGCAGCCAGGACCGGAAGGACGAATCGCCCCGATAACGGACAAGGCTGCGGTACGCCTTCACGAACGCCTCCTGGATGACGTCCTCGGAGTCCGAGCCCGCGCCGAGCAGCACCGCCGTCCGGTACGCGGACGCGGTGTGCCGGGCGACCAGGAGGTCGTACGCCTCCAGGTCACCTGCCCGAGCGCGGGTGACGAGTACGTCGTCGTCCAGGGGTGCCTCCGGTTGGGTCACACTCATGACACCGCCCGCGCTCCGGAGGTTCCATCCGTGGCTCGACCAGGTCACTCCCACCTGGCGTGCAGCGTATTGCCAGGATTCGGTGGTGCACTGGAGGACGTCGAGGAGAGGGGTGGGGCATGGGCTGGTTCAGTCGACGGTCCCGGGGCACCGAGGCGACCCCGACGAAGCTGGACCGGGAGGCGACCCGGGAGGACCTCGCGGCGCTGGAGGCGTTCGTCACCAGCCGGCAGGGGGTGGAGTTCTACCTGGAGCCGGAGACCACCGCGACCGACACCACAGTGATGGCGATCGCCCACGACGGCGAGTGGATCCGCCGCCGGACCGGCACGCCGCGCGCGGCGGGTGCCATCGCCCGCAAGCACGCGGTGCCGCTCTACGAGGCGGCCCGCACCGGCTATCCGGAGCGGATGCGGGTGTGGAACCGGGCACACCCGGAACGCCACGCCCGCTGAAATCCGGCGGCGGTTGGCCGCCGTCCTCGGCCCGGTGGTCGCTCTCACGACCACCGGGCCCGGCGCTCATTCGCTGCGGGCGGTCTCGGGGCCGGTGATGCTCTCCAACAGCGGCAGGGTGGACGCGATGATGCCGAGACAGGCCGCCAACCCGACGAGCACGATCCCGTAGAAGCCCGGCCCCGGCGCGATGAGCGTGTAGGCCATCTGCGCCCGCAGGAACAGGTGCGCGGCGAGCAGACCCATCCCGACGGCGACCCCGGCGACGGCGAGCATCGGTACGGCGCTCTCCAACGCGACCACCCGACGCAGGACCCGCACCGGTGCGCCGCTGAGGCGCAGCAGGCTGAACGGGCGTCGGCGTTCGGTGAGGCCGCCGATCACGCTGACCGCGAGGCTGCACCCGGCCAGCGCGAGGCTGGTGATGATGGTGACGTTGGCCAGTTGTTCCCAACCGCGCAGCGTGTTGGCGAACTCCGACTCGAAGTCGCCGGGCACGTTCGGTGCCACCCGGAAGGCCGGGAAGGTGGTCTCGAGGACGGTGCGCGTGCGCTCTACGGCGGCGGCGGACCCGTCGGTGCCGACGACGATCGACATCACCGGCAGCCGCTGAAGGTCGCCGAGCGGGACCGACGCGGCCGGCCAGACCCTTGTGGACGACGCCGACTCCCGGAAGGGGACGAGACCCGTCGCCACCTCGGCCACATCCGCGCCGTCGACACACCGGCCGTACGCGCTCGGAAGGTCCGTGCACGCGATCAGGCCGGGCTCGCTGGCGCTCATCATGTCCGGGTTCTCGACGACCGCGGTCGCGTGCCGCACGCCGGTGGCCGCGCGCAGATCCGCGAGCAGTGTGTCGGGCGCCGACGGTGACTTCTCCCCGAAGTACATGGACACGGTGCCCGCCTCTGTCGAGCCGATCGGCGCCGGGCCGCGCTCGGCCACGATCGTGGTGATCGTGCCGACGGCCACGCTCGTGACGAAGAGCGCGAGCATGATTCCGCTGATCGCCCGGAAACCGGCCTTCGGGTTGTCGGCGAGGCGGCGGGCGGCGATGAGGGTGGCGGGGCGGCCGGCGTACCGGGCCATGACGCGGGCGCCGACCATCGTCAACCACGGGCCGGCGAGGACCAGGCCGGCCATGATGAGAAGCAGACCGGGCAGGAAGATGGCCGTCTGGCCGCCGGACGTCTCGGGCCGGTAGCCGAGCGCGAACACCAGCACACCGACGCCGAGCAGGAGCGGGATCAGCCGGTACGCGCTCGGTGCGCCCGGGGTGACCCGGCGGGTGACGCCCAGCGGCGAGATCCGTACCCGGCGCAGGGAGACCTGGGCCGCCACCGCCGCGCCGGCCGGGACGCCGAGCGCGACGAGGAAGACGTCCAGCACGCCCAGCGACATGTCGCTGGGGAAGAACGGCATGCCGGTGAACGGGATGCCGGCGAGTGAGCCCCGGAACGCGGCGAACAGCAGGAAGCCGACGGCGGTGCCGGCGACGGCGGCGGTGGCCGCCTCCACCGCGGCGACCACCGAGATCTGCTTCGGTGTCGCGCCGACCAGACGCATCGCGGCGAAGCGCTGCTCGCGTCGGGCGGCGCTGAGCCGGGTGGCCGTGCCGATGAAGATCAACACCGGGAACAGCAGCCCACCGGCGACCACACCCAGGATGAGGTTCACCGTGGTCTCGGGCAGCGCGGGCGCGTCGCCGACGCTGGTGACCCGCTTGGCGAGGGGCAGCTTGGCGACGGCATCGGGGGTGCCGCCCATGACGACGAGCAGGCTGCCCGGGGAGGCCAGTCCGGCCGGCCCGATGGTGCCGAGGTCGCGCCCCGGATAGCGGTCGCCCAGTTGGTCGGCCGGGTGGGTGGCCAGCAGCTTCTGCATAGAGGGCGAGGCGTAGTACTCCCCGGGACCGGGAGTGGTGGGGATGCCGACCGGGGTGGGCGCGTCCGGACCGGTGGCGGCGACGTCGATCCGGATGATCTGTTTGCCGTGGAAGTAGTCCTCCCGGGTCGACCACCACAGCGGGTCGACGTCGCCGCCGCCCGCCGAGGCGCTGGGATACATCGATGCGTACCGGGTGAGTTGTGTGTTGACGGCGTTGACACCGGCGAGGGTGGTCAGCAGCAGCCCGCTGCCGACCGCCACGGCGGCGGCGATGATGGCCAGCCGGGTGAGCGCCTCGCGGCCACCGGCCACGGCGAGGCGGAGCCCGAAGCCGATCACGAGGCGATCCGGTCCGGCGCGTTCACGCGCCCGTCGCGGACCATGATCTCGCGGTCGGCGTACGCCGCGATCCTGGGTTCGTGGGTGACCAGGATGACCGTGGTGCCCTGCTCGCGGGCGGCGCTGACCAGCAGGTCCATGACCTGCTCGCCGGTGAGCGAGTCGAGCGCGCCGGTCGGCTCGTCGGCGAAGAGCACCCGCGGCTCGGCGACCAGACCGCGGGCGAGGGCGACCCGCTGCGCCTGCCCGCCGGACAGCTCGCCCGAGCGGCGCTGCTCCATGCCGTCCAGGCCGAGGCGCTCGAACCAGATGTACGCCCTGCGCAGCGCCTCCGTCCGGCGTACCCCGCTGAGCAGCAGTGGCAGGGCGACGTTCTCCGCCGCGGTGAGCTCGGGGACGAGCTGGCCGAACTGGAACACGAAGCCGAAGCGGTCCCGACGCAGGCTGCTGCGTGCGGTCTCGGCCAGGGTGTCGACCCGGGCCCCGTCGAAGAGGACCTCCCCGGAGTCGGGCACGAGGATGCCGGCCAGACAGTGCAGCAGGGTCGACTTGCCCGAGCCGCTGGGGCCCATGACGGCGAGGATCTCGCCGGTGTCCACGGCGATGCTGGCACCGCGCAGCGCGGGCGTCCGGCCGAAGGAGAACTCCACGTCGCGTGCTTCGATCACGACGCTCATGGCCGCACCGCCTTTCTCAGGGCGTCCAGTCGGGCGCCGGTCATCTCGATCCACCGGAGGTCCGCCTCCAGGTGGTAGAGGCCGTGGTCGGCGAGCAGCGCGTCGACGAGGCTGCCGGCGCGCTTGATCTCGGTGAGCTCGCGCATCCGCCGCAGGTGCGCGCGACGCTGGGTGTCGAGGTATTCGTCGGCGGGACGGTCCAGCATCAGCGCGAGCACGACCTTGGCGAAGAGCACCGTCTGCAGGTGCGGTTCCGGATCGACCGGCTGGATCAGCCACTGTTCGACCTCGGTCGCACCCCGGTCGGTGATGATGTAGCGCTTGCGGTCGGGGCCGGAGCCGGGTGCGACGTCGCTGATCACCACCTTCCCGTCCCGGGCCAGCCGGCTGAGGGTGGAGTAGACCTGGCCAAACGGCAGCGGCTTGCCCCGCCCGAAGAAGGCGTCGTAGTCGCGCTTCAGGTCGTAGCCGTGGCTGGGCTCCCGTTCGAGGAGGCCGAGAAGGGTCAGTGGCACGCTCATGCCAGGAGACTACACCGAGGGTATACCTCGCGTATATACCTTCGGTGTACGTTGGGCCGCGACGGGTCTCGGGCGTGGGTTGGGTGGGGCGGTCAGTCGGTCAGTCGGTCAGCCGGTCAGTCGGTCAGCCGGTCAGGGCGCGAGCCAGGGCGAAGCCGGCAGTGGCGGCGGCGAGCCCGGCGGCGACACTGACCGACACGTTTGTCAGCGCGAGGAGCCGTCTGCCGGCCTGCGCCAGGCGCAGCGTCTCGTAGCTGAAGGTGGAGTAGGTGGTAAGCGCGCCGCAGAACCCGGTGCCGAGCAACGCGGTGACCGCCGGGCCGGCCGGCAACCCGACGAGTACGCCGAGCAGCAGCGAGCCGACCACGTTGACGGTCAGCGTGCCCCAGGGGAACGCCGAGTCGTGCCGGGACTGCACGGCCCGGTCGGTGAGGTAGCGCAGCGGTGCCCCGACGGCCGCGCCCAGCGCGATGAGCAGGACGCTCATCGGGCTGCCCTGCGCCGCAGCAGTCCGCCGGTGACGGCGTCGCCCAGCCCGACGGCGACGAGCGCCCCGAGCACCGTCGCGGCCAGGTACGCCAACGCGATGCCCGGAGCACCAGCGACCAGCGCCTGCTGGACGTCCACCGCGTAGGTGGAGAACGTGGTGAACCCGCCGAGCACCCCGACCCCGAGGAACGGGCGGGCCAGCGGGTGCCCGCCGCCGAGGTGCCCGAGCACCGCCATCAGCACGCCGATCAGCAGGCAGCCGGACAGGTTGACGCCGAAGGTCGCCCACGGGAAACCGGTCGGCGGGTGCGGGACGGCGTGTTGCAGGCCGGCCCGGGCCAGCGCGCCGAGCACCCCGCCGACCGCGATCGTGGCGAGGATCGTCGCCGGCCGCGCGGTCAACTCCCGCCGGTCGGCGCGGACGCGTAGGTCGACGTCGGGGTCGGTACGCGGCTCGAACGGCTCTGACACGGGGCCTCCCCACCAGCACGGGCATCACTGGCAGGGACCGTTGGCGAGCGACGTCGCGGTTCTCCCGACCTGCGCGGGACGGCGGGCCCCACCGCCGGGAACCACTGCGGTTCCGGGCGTCAGCATATCGCCGCGCCCGCTCAGCGGCGCGCTCGACGGCAGGTCAACGCACGCGGCGGCGTCGTCCGTGCTGCCGTGCCGTCGGTGCTGCTGTGCCGTCGTGCTGCCGTGCGGTGCCGTGCCGCAGTGCTGCGGTGCTGCGGTGCCGCTGTGCCGCTGTGCCGCTGTGCCGCAGTGCCGTCGTGCCCGCGTGCCCGTGCTGCCGTGCTGCCGTGCCGGCGCGACGGCGGCGGCTCAGCGCACGGCCGCGACGGCAGCGTCCGAGCCGCCGCGCCACACCGTTCCGACCTCGGTGAACCCCGCTGCGGTGAGCGCCGTCAGGTGCCAGGACGCCGGAGGGTTCCACTCGGGGCTGTGCCCGCTCGGGTAGATGGCGTGCCGCTGGGCGACCAGCGGGGCCAGCGTCGGGTCCGCGCCGGCCCGCGCCCACCAGTCCGACCAGGACGGCACCGAGCCGGCGGCGTACCGCGCGTTGCGGCGGTCGCGTGCCCGGTCGGCCAGCCGCTTGGTCAGCTCGGGCAGGGTGTCGTCGGGCATGTGGTCGGCGTTGACGAAGATCCCGCCCGGTCGCAGCACGTCGCGGATCTCGCCGTACAGCGCGCCGAGCCGGTCGCCCGGCAGCCAGTGCAGCGCGGTGGCGGTGAGCACGCCGTCGTACTCCCGGTGGGGGAGCGCCGAGCGCCATTCCGGGGTGCCGAGGTCGGCGGTGACAATGGTGGCCCGATCGGCCAGCGAGGCGCCGGCGATGGCGAGCAGCGCCGGGTCCAGATCCAGCAGGGTCACCTCGGCCCCGGGGAAGCGCGCCAAGGCCCGCAGCGAGATGGTGCCGGTGCCGCCGGCCAGGTCGAGCAGGCGTGGCGGCCGGCCATCGAGGACCGCGTCGAGGGCGTCGAGCATCGCGGTGAACCGGTGCTCCCGGTCCGGCATGTACGCCTCCTGCTGGCGGTCCCAGCTCTCCTGCCACGCCCAGGAATCCATCATGTAAGGAGTCATGCCGAACAGGCTAGTTACGTCTCGCGGCAGATGTCCAGAGCTTGTTGCACATAATTTGCAACTGCGAGAGACTGGCAACGCGATGATCAGAGGTGCGCCGGGTCGGTCATCCGCCCGGCCCGGCGCACCGCGCATTCCCGGGTCAGGTTGCCCGGTCGACGGAGGTCCCGAGCGGCGTCGCCGGTCGACGCCCTGCCGCCTGCCGCCACCCGGCCCGGCCCGGTACCCCGGCTCCGGCCCGCTACCCCGGCCCGCCTCGCTACCCCGGCCCGACCCGCTGCCCGCTGGCCCGTCCGGCCGTCCGGCGACCAACGGCAGGCCGGCTGAACGGCCGGCCGCGCCTGGTCGGCACCGTCCGGCCACCCGGTGATCGACTCCATGTCGCCGACATGGGGGTATCCGAGCGCCCGGTTACCCCCATGTCGGCGATGCGGTGTCGATCACGCGAGGTGCGAGCCGGGACCGTCCCTCGGATGTCGTGACCGGTCGGCGACGCAGGGGCTGGTCCGACGTCCGTCCCGCGTGGCCACACCGGACGGACGCCCGGCTGCGGCAGGATGATCGGATGCGACACGTCGTGCTGTTCCACTCCGTGTACGGGCTGCGGCCCGCCGTGCGTACCGCCGCCGACCGGATGCGCGCCGCCGGGCACCGGGTCACCACCCCCGACCTGTACGGCGTCGCGGCCACGGACACCGTCGAGGACGGCTTCGCGCTGCTCGACAAGATCGGCCACGAGGTGGTGCTCGACCGGGCCCGGGCAGCGCTGCGCGACCTGCCAGCGGAGACGGTGCTCGCCGGCTTCTCGATGGGCGCCGGTGTGGCCGGTGCGCTGCTGGCCGAACGCCCCGACTCCGCCGGTCTGCTCCTGCTGCACGGCACCGGTGGCGCGCCGGACGTGGTCCGCGCCGGGCTGCCGGTGCACCTGCACCTCGCCGACCCCGACCCGTACGACGCGCCGGACGAGGTCGATGAGTGGCAGCAGGCGATGATCGACACCGGCGCCGACCTGACGGTCTTCCGCTATCCCGGCGTGGGACACCTGTTCACCGACCCGGACCTGCCCGAGTACGCCCCGGAAGCTGCCGCGGAGGCGTGGCCGAGGGTGCTGGGGTTCCTGGCGGCCTGCTGACCGCCGGTCGGTTGTCGACCGGCGGCGGTCATCGAAGGCACCTTCGATCCGATACGTTGGGGCCTCACCCAGGTCCGCCCCGGGCACAGGGTCTCTGGGCCGAGATCTTCCAGGCCGCCGGGGTCGCGCGCCTGACGGCTGCGCCCAAGGTGGACGCGGACAAGGACTTCCCGCGTACGTCCGATGGGTTGGCGGGTCTGCTCGACGCCGCCGGGCTCACCGGAGTGCGTTGCAGGACGGTCAGCTGGGCGCATCGCACGGACCCGGAGGCGTGGTGGAGCGGCCCGGCCAACGGCATCAGCACGCCGGGTCTGGTGATGGAGGCCCAGCCGCCAGAGATGATCTCCCGCATTCGTGCCGCATACGACGAGCTGACAACCGCCTACCGCAACACGGAAGGACTGCTGGCGCTCCCCACCGCGGCGCTGCTGGCCTCGGCGTCCGTGCCGTAGGACGACCAACCAGGGCCCGTCCCGTGGCGGCGTGCCACCGCGTCGAGAATGGGGGGCATGGAGTTTCTGTGCTATCACCGTGACCGGCCCGGCTCGGCGACGCTGCGGGACGAGCTGCGGGAAGAGCACTGGTCCTACATGGACCGGTACGCGGCGACGATGATCGCCCGTGGCCCGACATTCGTCGGCGACACGCCCACCGGGAGCGTGCACATCGTCGGTGTGCCCGATCCGGCCGCTGCTCGGGCGTTCGCCTTCGACGAGCCGAACTATCAGGCCGGCGCGTACCGGGACGTGCTGCTGCGCCGGTGGCGCAACGCGCTCGGCCGCACGATGTGGGATTTTCCTGGAGGTCGGACTGGCGGCGACCGGTACCTGGTGCTCGGCCTCGGTCGAGGGCAGGCCGCCGACCTGGCCGTGCCGCCCGACTCGCAAGACCTGATCGCGTACGGGCCGATGCTGTCCGACGACGCCGCCACGTGGCTCGGTACCGCCGCACTGGTGCGGGCGTCGGACCCGGACGCGGCGCGTGCCATCCTGACCCGGGATCGGTACGCCGACATCGAAGTGCACAACTGGCAGTTCGGCGGGCGGCCGTCCTGACCTCAGGCGGCGGCCAGATGGCCCGAACGGCGGATCAGCGGCGAAAGCGGCACCGCGTGTGCGGTGCCAGGCGGAGCGCCGACGCCGGAGAGTGGGCCGCGTCCGGCTGATCCCAGGACAGCGGGCGGCGTGCGGGTCGACGCTGGGCGTCGGTCGCGGCCCGGGGACCGGTGAACACCCGTGTTGGCGGGCGGCCCGGACGAGTGGGTCGGCGGCACGGCACCGGCCGCCGCGACGGCTCGCAGGTGGCGGTAGGACGGCGGACGGCTGATACCGGGAGTCGGCGTGGCCGCTCGGGTGAGTGTCGTCGCGGTGGGGATGAGCTGGTGCACATCCTCCACGTGCGGGGCGGCGGCACGAACGGCACCAGCGCGATCCTCGCGCGGGACGGCGCGCGGCCGGACGGTGTCCAGGCGCGGGGTGTCCAGGCGAGGGACGTCGGCGCCCCGGCGGACGAAGACGGCCCGCAGCGCGCGCGGTAGCCGCTCGGCGGCGACCTGGCGCAGAGCGGGCGCGGCGAACACGTAGCCGCCGGCGCGGCGGGGGAGCAGCAGGCCGGCGGCGACCAGGTCGCGCAGCGCCTCGGTCGACCGCCCGGGCGTCCAACCGAGGGCCCGGTCGACGGTCGCTCCGGAGATCTCGCCGCCGAGGGTGCCGGCCGCCATCAGCACCGCCCGGTGCTCACCGCCGAACTGGTCCAGCTCCGCGCCGGCGTCCCGACGGACCGCCTCGGGCAGCTCGGGCGCCGCCGGGTCCGCGCCCGCCGTGACCGCCGCGACGTACGCGACCGCGTGCCCGGCTCGCCCGCCCACCAACGGCAGCAGCCGATCCACCAGGGCGACCGGCTGGCCGGCACGGGCCAGCAGATGACGCAGCAGCCGGCCGGACTGCACGGTGGCCAGCGGCCGGACCGTCACCCGGCGGGCGGGGCCGGGCCGGGTGTCGGCCCACTGCGGCTGGTGCACGGTGATGACGGCCAGCGGCAGCCCGCGCGCCGTCGCCGCGCTGAACAGCGTGTGCAGGAACCGGCTCGCCGCGGGCGCAGCCCGGTCCACGTCGTCCACGGCGACGACCAACGGTCGGTCAGCGGCCAGGCGCAGCAGGACGTCCCGGCAGATCGCGGCGCCGGTCAGCGCCTCGGCCGTGCCGTCCGGGGCGGCCAACAGGCGCTGCAACGCCGGCACCGCCGTGGCGACCCGGTCCGGCGCAAACAGCGGCGTCAGGGTGCCGGTCAGGCGTTCGCGGACGGTTGCCAGGCCGTCACCGTGACGGATCCCGGCGAGGCCGCGGAGCAGCTCCGCGACCGGGGCGAGGACCTGGTCCGGGTACGGCGGGCAGGCCACCACGCACCAGCGCACCGGCGTGCCGTCCACCGTGGGCAGTGCCCGGGTCAGCTCGTGCAGCAGTCGGCTGCGGCCGCTGCCGGTGGGGCCGACCAGGGACACCCAGCGGGGGCTGCGCTCGTGCAGCGCCCGGGTGAGCTGCTCGGAGATGGTGGCCAGCTCGCGGCGGCGGCCGATCAGCGGACCGTCGTGCCGGTCGGCTCTGGCGCGTACCGGGCCGACGGCGTGCCAGACGGGCATCGGCGGGACCCGGCCGCTGACCGGCACCGGCGCCAGTTGGCGTTGGGCGATCAGGCCGGCGGTGGCCCGGGCGGTGGTGGCGCAGAGCGCGACGGCGCCGGCTGGGGCGTACTCCTGGAGGCGGGCCGCAGTGGTGATCACCGCGCCGCTGGCCACGCCGTGGCCGCCGCTGACCGCGTCGCCCAGGTCGACCACCACCTCGCCGGTGGCCACGCCCACGCGGACCCGCAGCCTGATGTCGTCGACCATCGGCCGACGGTCCAGCGCGGCCTGGATCTCCAGCCCCGCGCGCACCGCCCGGTACGCGTCGAAGCCGTCGGAGTGCCGTGCCCCGAACAATGCCATCACCGCGTCGCCGACGTACTTCTCGACCACGCCCTGCCAGCGGTGCAGTACGCCGGCGACGGTGTCGAAGTACGCGCGTTGCAGGGCGCGGACGTCCTCCGGGTCGAGCCGGTCGACCAGCGCGGTGGAGCCGACGATGTCGACGAACAGCACGGTGACGGTGCGTCTCTCCGCCGGCACCGGCCAGTGTGGGTGGTCGGTCCGCGGACTGTCGGCGACAATGGTGATCATGGGTAGCGCACCGGTCCTTCCCCGCTGACGGCTGACGACCTCCGGAGATTGGCATCTGTGGGCTGACAGGGGATCTGCTGAACGACGTATGTCGGCCACACGCAACCTTTAGTCGCAATGTCGACGCGAGGAGTACCACAAGCGGCAGATGGCCGTAGAACGGTCCGGGGCGGTGTGATTAGGCTGCGTGCCATGGCCAGCGATGTGGACACCGCACCGCTCGTGGGCCGGGCCGAGCTGGTGCAGACGGTTCGGTCCGCCCTGATCGGTGACGTGGCACAGGGGCAGACGGCCGCCGTCTTCCTCACCGGCGAGAGCGGTGTGGGCAAGACGCGCCTCCTCGGTGAAATCGGTGCCGGCCTGCGTGACCAGGGCGCACTCGTGCTGACCGGCAGTTGCCTGGACATCGGCGACGCCTCCCCGCTGCACCCGTTGCTGCAGGCGCTGCGGCGTTTCGACAACGACCTGGCCCCCTCGCAGACGCGTACCTCCGCGGCGGTGCGGGGCCTGTTGCAGATGTTCGCCGACGAGACCGGCAGCCCCGACGGCGCGGGCGCGCTGCTGGAGCGGGTGTCCCGTGGGCTGCACCTGATCGCCGAGGGGCGACCGCTGGTGCTGATCCTGGACGACCTGCAGTGGGTCGACCGCAGCACCCGGCAACTCCTGCTCTACCTGCTGGCCGGTCTCGGTGACCTCCAGCTGTCCGTGCTGGCCGCGGTGCGCGCCGAGTCGTTGCAGGGCGCGCACCCGTTGCGCCGGGTGCTCACCGAGCTGCGCCGGCTGCGGACGGTGCGGGTGCTCGACCTGGCGCCGCTGGATCGCGCCGACACCGAGGTGCTCGCCGCCGCGGTGGTCGGCCGTGCGCTAGCCGCCGAGGCGGCCGAGCAGGTGTGGCAGCGCAGCGGCGGAAACCCTTTCGTCGTCGAGGAGTTGGCGCGCGATCTGCGCGACGGGCGGGACGGGCTGTCCGAGACGCTGCGGGAGATCTTCCTCGACCGGGTGGACGCGCTGCCGCAGCACGCGCACGCCGTGGTGCACGCGGTGGCCGCCGGCGTCGAGCCGGTGCAGCACTGGCTGCTGGCCGAGGTGCTGCGGCTGCCGGAGGAGGAGCTGATCGACGCGGCCCGCGCCGCCGTCGCCCACCGGCTGCTGGTCGGCGCCGACGACGGCTACCGGCTGCGACACCGTCTCGTCGCCGAGGTGCTGGCACACGAGTTGCTCCCGGCCGAACGCTCCGGGCTGCACCGTCGCTACGCCGAGGCGCTGACTGCGGCGCCGGGCGAGCTGCACCAGGCCCGGTTGGCGCATCACTGGCGGCTGGCCGGCGAGCCGGCCCGGGCGTTGCCGGCGGCGGTGGCCGCGGCCCAGGAGGCCGAGCGGCTGCACGGCTACGCCGAGGCGCACCGGCACTGGTCGGCGGCGTTGCAGTTGGCCGGCGACTCGGGTTCGGTGGCGGCCGACCGCGTCGAGCTGCTCGGCAACGCGGCCGAATCGGCCCACCACTGCGGGGAGCACGCCCGCGCGCTGGCCCTGCTGGAGGAGCTGGCCGAGGTGCAGGGCGGGGAGCCGACCTGCGCGCTGCACATCCGCCGGGCCCGTTACCTGGCCGCGGCGGGGCGTTCGGCGCTGGCCGAGGAGGAGTACGAGCGGGCGCTGGAGGCGGCGGACTGCTCGCCGCGCGAGCGGGCCACCGCCGCCGCGCGCCTCGCCGAGCTGCTGCTGCACCTGGGCCGGTACGCGGACGCCGGGCAGCGGGCCCGGGAGGCGCTGGCACTGGCCGCCGACGTGGAGGGCTCGGCCACCGAGGTGGTGTTGGCCAGCTCGGCGCTGGGCTTCAGCGACGCCTGCCTGGAGGACCCGGAGGCCGGGCTGGCCGTCATGCGCCAGGCCCTCGACACCGCCGAACGCGCCGGTCAGCCGGAGGACGTGGCCTGCGCGTACCTGCACCTGGCGGAGCTGTTGACCGGGCCACTGAACATCCTCGAGGAGGGGGTGGTGGTGGCCCGGCGGGGCGCCGAGCGGGTGGCCGAGCTGGGTCTGGGCCGTACCTGGGAGACCCGGCTGCTGGCCATCGCCACCAACGGGCTGTTCCGGGTGGGCCAGTGGGCCGAGGCGGAGAAGGTGGTCGCCGCCGCGCTGCGACACCGACCGTCCGGAGCGGACGCTGTCGAGCTGCTGCTGGCCCGCTGCCGACTCTCGGTGGGCTACGGCGACATCGAGGCCGCCGACCGGGATCTCGACGCGGTCGCGACAGTGCTCGCCGGTGGCGGCGCCCGGCACGTCATCCCGCTGCTCACCCTGCGCGCCGGACTGGCCATGTGGGAGGGCCGGCACGACGTGGCGCGGCAGGCGGTGCAGCGCGGCCTGATCGAGAGCCGTTCGGACGACGTCACGATCCTGTCCGCGCTGGTCTGGCACGGCCTGCGCGCCGAGGCGGAGGCGCACGCGAGCCGCACCGTCGAGGTGGACCCCACGGCGGTACGTCGGCTGCGCGACGTGGCCGACCGCGTCGCTCGCAAGAGTCTCTCCGCGGCCCCGCCGGTGCGGTCGGTGGTGGACGGCTTCCTGGCCCTCTGCGCCGCCGAGGTGAGCCGCCTCGACGGCAGCGACCCGGAGCTGTGGGCCACCTCGGCCGCCGAGTGGGACCGGCGTAACCACCCCTACCCGGCGGCGTACTCGCGGCTGCGGCAGGCCGAGGCCCTGCTGGCCCGGCGCAGTCGGCTGGCCACCGCCGGCCGGCTGCTCCGTGAGGCGTACCAGATGGCGCAGGGGTTGGGCGCGGTGCCGTTGACCTCGGAGATCCGGGAGCTGGCCGGGCGGGCCCGGGTGCCGCTGCAGGAACACGACAACGCCGGCGCCCGGGGCGGCGCGCCGGCCGAGTCGGTCGACGACGATCTGGCCGCACTCACCGCGCGCGAGCGGGAGGTGCTCGCCCTGGTCGCCGAGGGGTTGACCAACAAGGAGATCGGGCAGCGGCTGTTCATCAGCGAGCGGACGATCGGCGTGCACGTGTCGCACATCTTCGACAAGCTCCAGGTCCGCACCCGGGTCCAGGCCAGCGCGATCCAGCTGCGCAACGGGCGCGGCTGACCGGCCGGTCCGTCAGCGGCGCCTGTGCGCGCCGGATACGTCGTTCTACTGATCCCGCGTACGGGTGGTGGCTGAGAGGCTGTGCCCCGTCGACGGCGGCACAGTGGTGCTGCGCACACCATGGAGGAGAGATGACCGAACCGGTCTGGGGGCCTGTCCACCGGGACATCGTCGACCTGCTCGCCGATCACCCCGCGGACGTGCCGGCGGTGGTCGATCACCTCACGAAGCTCCAGGACATGCTGGTGCGACTGCCGCCGTTGGAGGAGAGCTGCCCGCTCGCCGACTTCAACAAGCTCTACCTGACGATCACCAGCAGCGTGCTCGACGGCCTGTACGACGACCGTTTCGTCGACCCGGTGTTCCTCTCGCGGCTGGACGTCGAGTTCGCCGCCCGGTACTTCGACGCGATGCGGTTGTGGACCGACTCCAGCCCCGGCACGCCGAAGGCGTGGTCGTGCCTCTTCGAGCGGATGCGCGGGCCGGACGCCCGTCCGTTGCCGTCGGCGGCGGCCGGCGTGAACGCGCACATCAACTTCGACCTGCCGTTCGCGCTGGTGACGACGTTCGACCACCTGGAGTCGGAGCCGGTCGACGGCAGCGACCAGCACCACGACTACCTCGAGATCAACAACATCTTCGCGGACAAGATCCCCGGTCTGCGCCGCGGCTACCTGGAGCGGTGGCAGCTGCTGATCGACATGCTCAACGGTGAGATCGACGACTGGTACCAGGGGGAACTGGTCGAGTACACCCGCGATGTCGCCTGGCGCAACGCGCAGAGGATCTGGCGGTGCCGGCACGATCCGGACGCCCACGAACGTGAGCGCAGGCGGTTGGACAACAACGCCGCCGCGCTCGGCCGGCTGCTGCTCTCGCCCCTGGGGGCGTTCCTGCAGTAGCCGGGACGGGGGGTCCCCGCGTTCCGCCCGGTGGGGGGCGGCGGAGCGCGGGGGCGCGTCCCGTCCGCTCCGCCCACCCCGCGTTCGTGTTCCGCGGCGCGGGGGGAGGTGGCCGGTCGGCCCCGGGGGGTGTCGACCGTCCGCCGCCGTCGGCCGGCCCGGGGGGTGCCGGCCGGCGGGGGAGCGGCCTGGCGTCGGCCGAAAATCCCGGGTGTCGGGGGGCCGGTACGGGGTACGCCCGCGCCATGACCGTCCTGGCCCGGCGCCGGCCCGCCGCCCGACCCCGGCCCGCCCGACCCGGCCCGCTGCGCCCGGGTGGCCCGGTGCCCCGGCCCGCCGCCCGGCCGGGTGCGCGATGACCGGCACCCCGATCCGGTTTCCGTTCCGCTTCGACCCGGTGTTCCGCCCCGCGCTGGCGCTGCTGGGTGTCCGGCCGGCGACCGCCTGGGTCGCGGTCACCGAGCGGGATCTGCTGATCCGGTACGGGCCGTGGCGCCTGCGGACCGACCGACGGAACGTGACCGCCGCCGAGGTGACCGGCCCGTACCGCTGGTGGCGGGTGATCGGCCCGCACCTGTCGCTGGCCGACGGTGGTGTGAGCTTCGGCAGCAGCACGGCCGGCGGCCTCTGCCTGCGCTTCGGCGTACCGGTGCCGGCCCTGGCGCCCGGGGGGTGGCCCCGGCATCCGGCGGCCACGGTGACCGTGGCCGACCCACCCGCGCTGAGCCGGCTGCTCAGCGCACCGGACCGACCCTGAGCAGGCCATCCACGTGCCCGGTTCCGCCGGTCGGGCCGTGGGCTACCGCCTACCGTCGGATCAGAACCTGCGAGGGTGGGACGGGCGATGGCTGACGAGCACCAGGGGAGACCGCGACGGTGGAGCGGCCGACGCCACACATCGACCGGGCCGGACCCGGCGCTGCGCGCCGCCCGCGACCCGGCCCGCCCGCATCGGGGCGGCCGCCGGGGTGTCGTGGTGCCCGAGCGGGTCGCCAGCCCGGCCCGGTCGGCGCCGCCGACGAGCCCGCTGCGCCGGTGGCTGTTCCAGCACCAGGTGCAGCCGCCCGGCCCGGAGACGGCCGAGGGGCAGAACCGCCGGCACGCCTGGTGGCAGGTGATGTGCCTGACCGGGGTGGACTACTTCTCCACCCTGTCGTACCTGCCGGGCATCGCGGCGGTGGCGGCCGGTGCGCTCTCCCCGCTGGCGACGCTGCTGATCGTCGCGCTCACCCTGTTCGGCATGCTGCCGATGTACCGCCGGGTGGCCCAGGAGAGCCCGCACGGGCAGGGCTCGGTGGCGATGCTGGAGCGGCTGTTGCCGTTCTGGCGGGGCAAGATCTTCGTGCTGGTGCTGCTCGGGTTCGTGGCCACCTCGTGGATCATCACGATCACCCTGTCGTCGGCCGACGCCACCGTGCACCTGCTGGAGAACCCGTACCTGCCGGACGCCATGCACGGCCCCGTCGTCCCGGTCGTGGTCACGGTCGTGCTGCTGCTCGTCCTCGGCGGGGTGTTCCTGCTCGGGTTCCGCGAGGCGGTGGTGGTCGCGATCCCGCTGGTGGCGGTCTTCCTGCTGCTCAACGCGGTGATCGTGGTGGTCGCGGTGTCCCGGATCGTCGCCGACCCGGCCATCGTGTCGGACTGGACCGCGGCGCTGACCGAGGGCGGCGCTGGCCCGGGCCAGGTGCTCCTCACCGCCGTGCTGGCCTTCCCGCTGCTGGTGCTGGGCCTGTCCGGGTTCGAGACCGGGGTCAGCATGATGCCCCTGGTGGCGGCCGACGGGCCGGACCGGCAGGCCCGGCTGGCGGCCCGGATCCGCAACACCCGCCGGCTGCTCACCACCGCCGCGCTGATCATGTCGGTCTACCTGATCTCGACGACGTTCGTGACCACCGCGCTCATCCCGGCCGAGGAGTTCCGCCCGGGCGGCGGCGCGAACGGCCGGGCGCTGGCCTTCCTGGCGCACGCCTACCTCGGCGAGGCCTTCGGCACGATCTACGACGTGAGCAGCGTGTTCATCCTGTGGTTCGCCGGCGCCTCGGCGATGGCCGGGTTGATCAACATCGTGCCGCGGTACCTGCCGTCGTACGGCATGGCCCCGGAGTGGGCTCGGGCGGTGCGCCCCGTGGTGATCGTCTACACCGTGGTCAGCGTCGCCATCACGATCGCCTTCCGGGCCGACGTCAACGCCCAGGCCGGCGCGTACGCGACAGGCATCCTGGCGATGATGGTCTCCGGCGCGGTGGCGGTGACCATCTCCGCGGCCCGCCGCCACCAACGCCGTGCCGCCGTCGGCTTCAGCGTGCTGAGCCTGGTGCTGCTGTACGCGCTGATCGAGAACGTCTTCGAGCAGCCGGACGGGATCACCATCTCGGCGCTGTTCATCCTCGGCATCGTCGCGGTGTCGCTGATCTCCCGGATCACCCGGACCACCGAACTGCGGGCCGAGCGGATCGAGTTCGACGAGCCGGCCCGCCGGTTCATCACCGAGTCGTTGGCCCACGACGGGCAACTGCACCTGATCGCCAACAAGCGGCAGAACGGCTCGCTGAAGGAGTACACGATCAAGGAGCGTGCGCAGCGGGGGATGAACCCGGTGCCCGGCGCCGCCGACGTGCTGTTCCTGGAGATCGACGTGGTGGACCCGTCGGAGTTCAGTCAGGTGCTGCGGGTGCACGGGGTCGAGGTGGGCGGCTTCCGGCTGCTGCGGGCCAGCAGCCCGGCCGCGCCGAACGCGATCGCCGCGATCCTGCTGGCGTTGCGGGACGCCACCGGGGTCCGGCCGCACGCGCACTTCGAGTGGTCGGAGGGGAGCCCGATCGCGCACCTGCTGCGCTATCTGATCCTCGGCCGGGGTGACACCCCACCGGTCGTACGGGAGATCCTGCGCCGTACCGAGCCGGATCCGTCACGTCGACCGGGCATCCACGTCGGCGGGTGAGTTGCGCACCATCTGGTGAAGAAAAGATGAATGACAGCGTTCTTCACGTTCACACCTTCCTGTCCGTATTGCGGACATATCGTGACGTTTGGTGGTCGGCGGTTCGTCGAGTGCCCCGCGCCCGGATCGGCGCGCGGTCACGTTTACGCAGCCAGGAAGGCAGGCACCCTGATGTCCACGTACCAAGGAGGAGACCCGGCACGACCCAGACGGCGGTCCCGATGGTTCTTAGCCGGCGGCTTCCTGGCCGGGAGCCTGGTGGTGGGGGCGGCCGGAGTGGCGGGCGTCGCCGCCGCGGCCGACCGCGACCTTTCGCTCCCGGGCCTGGGCAGGCTCAGCGCCGCGGCCCGCGAGGACGACCGGCGGGTCGACGACCGGCCGGAGCGTGCCGGCGACGACGCCGCGCGGGCCCCACGACAGGCGCCGGGCACCGGCAGGCGTGGCGTGGTCGAGGTGCCCTGCGACCCGGCGAAGCTGGTGGCGGCGCTGGTGACGGCCAACGCGGAGGGCGGCGGGGAGCTGCGGCTCGCGCCGAAGTGCCGCTACACCCTCGCCGACGCGTTCCAGGAGAAGGACCAGTACGACGGTGGGATCCGCGACGCACGGGAGGCGGCCGACGCCGCGGAGACCCCCGGTGACGCGGAAGCGCCGCCGCGCAACCCGGCCGACGACACCGCTGGCCTGCCGGTGATCTACCAGCCCATCACGATCGACGGGGCGGGCGCCACCATCGCCCGGGACGCCCAGGCCGCCGCGTTCCGCTTCTTCACCGTCCGCGACGGTGGCGAGCTGACCCTTCGCGACGTGGAACTGCACAACGGCCGCTCGGCCATCGAGGGTGGCAGCCTGCACGTGGTGCACGGCGCCACCGCCGTGGTGGAGCGCGTCACCGTCACGCAGAGCACGTCGCTGTCGCCCGAGGGTGGCGGCGGTGGCTTCTTCAACGACGGCAACATGGTGGTCACCGACTCCACGTTCATCGGCAACAGCGCCGCCGGCGCCGCGGGCAAGGGCGGGGGCCTGCTCAACGGTGGTGTGCTGACGCTGAAGCGCTCCGAGTTCCACCGCAACAGTGCCAACGCGTACGGCGGCGGGCTGGGCAACTACCGGGGCGCGGCCGAGGTGGAGGGCGCCTCCTTCACCCAGAACAGTGCCGTGCAGGGCGGCGGGCTTGCCAGCTTCTCGGCCCGGACGAAGGTCTTCGACACCGAGCTGTTGAACAACACCGCGCAGATCGGTGGCGGCGCCGCGAACTCCGACGCGGTGCTGGTGATGCGCAAGATGACCATCCGCGGTAACACGTCCACCGTCAACGGTGGCGGCATCTCGACCGTGAAGGGCCTGACGCCGCTCGACGACAGCGTGGTCGACGGCAACACCACCCACGGCCTCGGTGGCGGCATCTACGCCGAGAAGGCGAACCTGCTGGTACGCGGCAGCGACGTGACCCGCAACGAGGCGGTCGGCGCGACGTCCAAGGGTGGCGGCATCTACGCCACGGCGGGCTCGGTGGCGCTCTACACCAGCAAGGTCACCCACAACGCGGCGACGGTGAAGCCCGGCGGCATCTTCGCCTCGCACGCCCAGGTCAAGCTCGACGACGAGAGCGTGGTCGTCGAGAACGAGCCGACCAACTGCGAGGGCAGCGCCGTGCCGATCTCGCACTGCTTCCGCTGAGCGTCAGACGCGCTACCCACCCCGAGCACGCTGCCGGTCGCCCGGACGATCATCGATCGTCCGGGCGACCGGCACGGTTCCCGCCCTCCGCGCCGACAAACGCGATCCGGAGGAGCGCAGGCCAGCCTCCTAGGACGCCCAAGGCGGTGTGTGCGGAGTGACGACTGGCGGGCAGCGAACGGCCCGCGCCCCTGGTCGGGCGCGGGCCGGCGGCTCGTGGTGTCCTACTTGGACGGCTCGGGCAGCTTGCAGTCGACCTTGGGGTTGGCGCCGATGTAGTTCAACGGCCCGGCCACGATGGTGACCAGGATGGTGCCGGCCTCGGCGCAGTTGGTGTCGTCTCCGCTGTAGTAGCCCCGCTGGCCCGCGGCGACCGCGCCGATCACCAACCAGATCACGACGATGACTCCGAGTATCGAGGTGCCGCGCATCGCTGCCTCCTGAAGGAATGTGGTGGATCTGAGGTGTACGCGTTGTACCCAATCGGGTCGCGCGGCTAACGGTGGTCGCCCACGACCCCGCCGGCTCATCCGTCCGGCCGATGCCATCGGCCCGTCGGTACCGCACCGGCATCGGCCGCCCGCACCGCGTACCGGTGCCCGGCTATCGGATCGACGACGGACCTCGCCGTCGCACGGGTCGCTGGACGTAGAACTGCGTCACGGCCTTGCCCAGGAGGACTCATGGACGCCCCGATACCGCCCCTGTACATCGACTGCCCGGAGGACGTCGCGGTCGCCGCCCGCGCGTTGGCCGGCGGCGCGGTCGTCGCGGCGGCGTTCGCCAACTTCTACGCCATCGTCACCCGTCCGGACGCCGCCACGGTGCGCCGGGTCAACCTGGCCAAGGGTCGCCCGATCAACCAGGTCGGCAGCGTCACCACCGGCGTCGGGCGGATTCCGGCGATGTTCGACTGGTCGCGGATCTCGCCCCGGTTGCCGGTGGGCCGGGTGCGGGCCCTGATGGACGCCCTCTACGGCGCCGGGCCGTTCGGCTTCCGGGGCCCGGCCACCGACGGGCTGCCCGAGCACCTGACCCAGGTCGACTGCGGTCTGCGCACCACCCAGGTCATCGCGCCCGGACTGACCTGCCCGTCGAACGCCTTCTTCGAGAGGGCGCTCGCCGAGACGGGCTCCGATCACCTCTACATCACCTCGGCGAACCGGTCCCGGCACCGCACCGGCGCGACCGACGAGCCGGCGCACTGGAAGTCCGGGGCCCTCGCCGCCGACTTCGCCGACCTCGACGACCTGGTGGTCCTCGTGCACCGCGACGAGGCGGCGGCCCGCGCCGCCTACCCCGGCTACCTCACCACCTCGGTGACCCTGCTCTCCTTCCACGCACCGGAGGGCGAGCTGGAGGAGCCGCCGGTGCTCACCGTGGACCGGCACGGCTCGCTGCACCTGGACGACGTACGCCGGGCCGCGGCGCCGCTCGGCCTGCAGGTGCGCCTCGGCGGTGCCGCCGGGCAGCGGCTGCGGGTCCGGGGGTACGCGGGCGCGCTGGTGTGAGGGGGACCGCCCAGCTCAGTGCGGTGGGACCGGCACCTCGGGTGGTCTGCCCCGACTGCGGCGATAGTCGGCGTAGGCGACGCCGGCCAGCACCAGCATGGCGCCGAGCGAGGCGAAGAACGGCGGCAGGAACAGCGCCGGCGACGCGATGGTCAGCAGCGCCAGGATGCCGCCCGGCCGGGACAGCGACACCCGGCTGAACACCTCGTACTCGAAGGCGGACCGGCCGGCCAGGAACAGCGCCGGGCCGCCGAGGATCACCGTCAGCCAGGCCGGTGGCGTACGGCCGGGGTGTTCGCGCAGCAGCAGCTCGAACCCGGAGGCGGTGGCCACCACTCCGGCGATCATCAGCAGATGGGTGTACGGCGCGCTGACCAGGAACCTGCTCGGTGACCGGGCCGTCTGGATGGCCACCGGCAGCAGCTGGCCGGACTTGTGGACGTAGATCCGCCACAGCAGCAGGGTGGTCCCGAACGCCACCGCGAACGCCCCGATGTTCACCGCCTCGGAGTGCGCCAGGCTGAACATGGTGCCGATGGTCAGGATGGCGTTGCCGAGGGCGATGATGAAGAACTGCTGGTACCGCTCGGAGAGATGCTCGGCGGTGACGTTGCGCTGCGCCTCCGGCACCACTCCGAGGCCCGGCACCGGGTACGCGAGCCGGAAGCCGACGTAGTCGATGGCGAGCGCGAGAGCCCAGCAGGCCAGCCGGGCATCACCACTGACGAACGCGCCGACGAGCCAGGGAATCGCCGACACCGCGAACCAGGTGAAGATCCGCGCCGCCCGGCGCTGGAACTGCGGGTCGTGACGCACGGTCGGCATCAGGAACAGCCCGCGCCCGAGGTGGATCGCCACGTAGGCGCCGGCGAAGACGAGACCCCGGGCGCCGAACGCCTCCGGGATCGCGGTCGTCATCAGCAGCGCGCCGAACATCACCGCGCTGATCAGCAGCTTGATCTCGGTTCGTTCCGGGTCGTACAGGTCGGTGACCAGAGTGGTGATCGCCCACGTCCACCAGACGGCGGCCAGCAGAATCAGCGCCTCGCCGGCCCGGTGCCAGTCGAGCCGCTCGACCAACTCGCGGGAGATGAGAGCGAGCGCGACCACGTACACCAGGTCGAAGAAGAGTTCGAGCAGCGTCACCCGGCGAGAGGCCTCCGGGTCGCGTGCCCGCACCCGGGCCTCGCGGGGCCCGGGCTCCGACGCGGAGTGGGGCACTGTCGCTCCTGCGGTGCCGGTCGACTCGGCGGACCATCCGGTCCACGTCGACCGACGCTAGCGAGCAGACGGCCGCGCTGCCCGGACTCGTCCGGTTTCCCCCCCGAACGAGGGTGATCCCTCTGGTCCCCTGGACGTCCGGGCGGCGCACTGTCCACGGTCGTGCGGCCGAGCCGATCACGGGCAGCGTGCGGTTGCCCGCCCGAACGGGCCGAGCCCCCGGCCGGCCGTCCCGTGGGAACGGCCGCCAGGGGCTCGATGTCACCGTCAGCCCTGGTCGCCGCCGGGCAGCACCGCGACCGCCTCGTCCGCGGCACCCGCCAGCACCCGCGCCTGCTGGGGCCAGGTCGCCAGGCTGGGCGCGGCCCGCAGGCCGGCGGCCCGGATCAGGTCCCGCAGCGCCGCCTCGTCCAGCTCGGCGAGCTGGCCGTACGTGCGGACTCCGGCGGACTGCAACGCCGCCGCCATCTTCGGCCCGACCCCCTGGATCCGGCGGAAGTCGTCGGCCGGGCCGGCGTCCGTGGCATCCGGTGCGCTGTCGGTGACCGAAGGCGCCAGCGGCGTGGCGGCCGGCCGGACCGGCGGCGTGGCCCGCGCCGGCTCGGCGTCGTCGGCGTCCGCCGACGTCGCGCCCGCCGCAACCGCAGCCGTCGTCTCGGCCGGGATGACCTCGGTGTACGCGACCTCGGCCGGCGTCGTCTCGGCCGGGATGACCTCGGTGTACGCGACCTCGGCCGGCGTGGCGTCGGCCGGCGTGGCGTCGGCCGGCGTGGCGTCGGCCGGCGTGACCTCGGCCTGCGGGGCGTCGGCCTGGGTGGCCTCGGCCGCCGGGGTGTCGGTGTGCGGGATGTCGTCCGCCGGCTCGCGGGGAGCGACGATGGTCGCCGGGGCGGGCTGCTCCTCGGTCGCGGCAGGCTCCGGCTCGGCGCGCACGTCCGCCGCGTCCGCCGCGTCCGCCGCGTCCGCCGCGTCCGCCGCGTCCGCCGCGTCCGCCGCGTCCGCCACGTCCGTGGCCGTCGCGGCCGGGACGGGCGGCGGGGCGTCGGTCAGGGCCATGTCGCCCAGGTCGACGGTGTTCGGGGCGTCCGCCGGGGCGGGATCGTCCGACGTGGTCACCGCGGCCGGAGCGCTGACCGTGTCGACCGGGGCCGGCTCGTCGACGAGCGCTACCGGGGCGGGGTCGACGGTCGCCGCCGGCCGGGCCTCGTCGGTGGTGGCCGGCGCCACCGGAGTGGCCACCCTGGCCAGGCCGGCGACCGGGTCACCATCCACGATCGACGGACCCTGCCCGCTGGCCCGTGCGTCCTGCCGGCCGCGCAGCAACCACCCTGCGGCCAGGCCCAGCACCAGTGCCAGTACCACTATCAGCGAGTGTCCGATAGACCACTCCACGGCGAACCTCCCTCTCCTGTCGTCGGAAAAGTCACGAGAAAAACTCGCCGCAGCTTCGCACATGCGCTGTGACGACGACAGGAGGGATCGGTCGGGGAGGGTGTGGGTGGGACGAGCACCTCGCGGGGTGCGTGACAGGTGACGCAGCGTCGCGCCGGGACGCCCTCGCGCGGCAACCGACCCGGGCGCGGGGACGCCGTGCCCGGGTCGGTGGCGGCGGGGCTCAGTCCTGGTCGCCCTCGTAGGTGTGGAAGTCGTCGACGAACCGGCGACGCAGGCGCGGGACCCGGCTGGTCACTCCGAAGTAGCCGCGTGCGCCGAGCAGCGCGAGCCGACCCACCACCGGCCGGTACATCCGGTCGTCGCCGTTGGTGCCGCTGCGGTTGAGCGACTCGGTGACCCGCGCGAAGCCGTACGGCACCATCGCTGCCTCGTAGTCGGCCACGGCCTGCACCAGCGTCTTGTCGCCGTCGACGGCGCGGGTGAGCTGCTGGCAGAGCAGGCGGGCGTCGCGCAGCGCGGTGTTCGCGCCCACCCCGCGTCCCGGTGTCATGGTGTGGATGGCGTCGCCGAGCAGCGTGACAGTGGTGCTCTTCCAGGGCGGCACCGGCACGGAGGTGGCCACCCTGATCGGCAGGGCGCTGCCCGGATCGGCGCGACTGAGCAGTTCCCGCAGGTGCGGATGCCAGTTCGGGGTGAGGTCCAGGGCGAGCCCGATCAGGGCGTCACCCCGTAACTGCATGACATCGGCGGGAAAACGGCGGGCGGTGCTCCAGATGATCAGGTTGATGTTGTCGGTCGTGGTGTCGTGGGCCAGGCCGGGCCAGCCGCGCAGCAGAGCGGCGTCGGCGTCACCGACGCCAGGTTTGATCGCCCGGTCGGCGCCCCACTTGAACTCCATGACGTGCAGGACGCCCATCATCCCGCCGGTGCCGAAGATCAGCGAGATGCCCTGACGGACCCGCTCCGGAACGAGGTCGCGGGTGTGCGGGGTGAGCGGGATCCTCGTGGCGATGTTGATGGTGCCGGCGTCCCGGATGACCGCGTGCGGCAGGTACTGCCGGCGTACCGCCGAATGTGTGCCGTCGGCGGCCACCAGCAGGTCGCCGGTGGCGTTGGTGCCGTCGGCGAAGTACGCGGTGACGGTGCCGTCGTCGCGCTGCTCGTACCGGACGAAGGTCTTGTCGAAGTGCACCACGTCGGTCAGGCCGGTCAGCAGGACCTGGCGCATCGTCATCCGGGCCACCGAGTGCTCGGTGTGCACCGGGTCGGCATCCGGTCGCAGCGCGAACGAGGCGGTTTCGCTCAGCTTCTGGGTGACCACGTTGAAGTAGCGCGGCGGCCGGGCGCAGGTGGCCAGGAAGGTGGCGAACAACTCCGGGGGAAGGCACTCGCGCAGCGCCCGGCTACCGGTCGGGCCGATGCCCACCCGGTAGCCGAGCAGCCCTTCGGTGCGGTGGTGGTGCCGTTCGTAGACGGCGACGCTGATCCCGGCGCGGCGCAGGCCGTGCGCCAGGCACAGCCCGCCGGTGCCGGCACCGATGATCAGGACGTGGGGCGTCGTGGCGGACACGTCAGCCGGCCGGGTGCGCCGCGGTCGCGTCGACCGCGTCCCATCGGTAGAAGCAGGCGGCGATCGCGTCCTGTGGGGAGCGCCAGGTCGACAGGTACGGCGACGTGTGCGCGGCGAGCCGCTCGTTGACCTGCCGAAAGAGCGGATGGTTGCGGGCGGCGGCGAGCGCGTCCGGGTCGACGTCCGAGGTCTCGATCAGGTGCACGTACAGGTCGTTCAGGCTGTAGAGGGATCGGTGGACGACACCGGTGAGACCCGGCAACTCGGTCGCGTCGGACTCGGCGAAGATCTGCGCGACCCGACCCTCCGCGCCCGGGACGATCCGGCTGACGATCAGCAGACGACTCATGGAACCCCTTCCGCCGGTGGCCGCTTCCGGCCCTCGGGCCGGCGGTCACGTGCTCGTTTCGCCCACCGTCGCGCAGGGTGTGTCACCTCGCCGTCACGTGCGCCGGCCCGCCGGTGACGGCCGGCCGGAGACCTCCCGGCCGGTGCCCACCGGGCGGGAGGCCGCGCGGATCGGGGCGAGCGTGTCGTCGAGCAGGGCGCTCATCGCCGGGCTGGGCTCCAGCCGCAGCTCGCGGCGCAGCAGGTCGCGGTAGACGTAGAAGGCGTGCACGGCCTCGAAGGCGTTGCCCTCGGCGAGATGGATGCGGACCACCAGCCGGTGTGGCGTTTCGCGGAGCGGCTCGGCGGCCATCGCCTCCAGCGCGGCCTGCAACGCCTCGCCGTGCCGGCCCGCGACGAGGTGCTGCGCGGCCACCTGCTCCAGCATGTGCAGGCGCAGTTGACGCAGTCGCTCGCGTTCCAGCAGCACCCAGTCGTCGTACCAGCCGGGCAGCAGGTCGTGGCGGCCGGCGGCGAGCGCCCCGGCGGTGGTCCGCACGTCGTCGCCGTCGCGGACCCGGGCGGCCGTGCCGACCAGCTCGTCGACGTCCAATCGGACCGTCGGGTGCAGCCGGACCGTGTCGCCGGCCATGGTCATCGGGCAGCACGGGTCCTGTCGCAGCCGCCACAGCGCGGTGCGCAGCGACGACAGCGCCCTCTCCTCCGACGCGTCGGGCCAGAGCAGCCCGGCCAACTGGCTGCGAGGGGCGCCGGGGCGCAGCCCGATCAGCGCCATCACGCGCTGCAGACCGCGCGGCACGACGACCGGTGTGGTGTCGCGCAGGAGCCGGAAGCCGCCGAGCAGGTGCAGCGAGACGTCGGCTGCTTGAGGACCTCCGGCGGTCGGCATGGGCGGATCAGCGGTCACGGCGGCACCCCCTGCGGAACGCTCGTCCCGACTGTCTGCTGTGTCCCGGATGGTTGCCCGTGACGCCGCTGTCGACCCCTGCGGTGGGGCGCGACCACGGCCACCCGGGCGCGGCGCCGCCCGCCGGAGCCGCCGGGCTGACCGCGGTGAAGATTATCAATCGCGGTCACGGTGAGTCAACGGCGGCGTCAGCCTTCTGTCGATAGTCGGGCAACCGTGAGATCGGTTCTGAACTGCTCAAACATTGATCGAGGGGCAGCGTGCACATAGCTGACTCACAGGTTGAATCAACGCAGCGTCACCATCTGGCGTCGCTGGCCGGTCGGTCGCGGTGACGCCGTCGTGACGAGGGCTGCCGCATCGTGTCGGCAGTCGTCCAGCGCGCCCGGGGGCTCACCCGCCGGCCGGACGCCGTGGGGGGAGGCCCAGCCATGGACCGATCGTTGATTGTCGCGAAGGTCGTCCCGACCGCCGAGGAACAGGTGGCCGAGATCTTCGCCGAGTCGGACGCGACGGAGTTGCCGCGCCTGGTCGGCGTCCGGCACCGCTCGCTGTACCGACTGCACGACCTCTACGTGCACCTGCTCGAAACCGAGCATCCGGCGCAGGGGGCCGTGGAGGCCGTCCGGGACCACCCCGAGTTCGTACGGGTCAGCGATCGGCTCCGGCCGTACGTCTCGCCGTACCTGCCGACCTGGCGTTCGCCGCGCGACGCGATGGCGCAGTGCTTCTACCGGTTCGACGCCGCGGACGCCGGGCGGCGCTCGTGACCGCCACCGCGCCTCGGGAGGAGCAGCTGTGGTCCCGCTGCGCCGGTTGCGCGAGCCTGCTCTACCGCAAGCGGTTGCGGCGCAACCTGGACGTCTGCCCGGAGTGCGGGAAGCACGCCCGGCTCGGCGCCCCGGAACGGTTGCGGCAGCTCGTGGACCCGGGGTCGCTGTGCCTCCTGCCCGACCTGCTGCCCGAGGTGGACCCGATCGACTTCGTCGACGTGCTGCCGTACCCGCACCGACTCACCGCCGCGCGGGCCGGCACCGGCCTGCCCGAGGCGGTCGTCTGCGGCACCGCCACCATCGGCGGGCACCCGGCGGCCCTGGCGGTGATGGACTTCCGCTTCCTCGGGGGCAGCCTGGGCTGCGCGGTGGGCGAAATGATCACCCGGACCGCCGAGCGGGCGCTGGACGACCGCATCCCCCTCATCCTCGTTACCGCGTCCGGCGGGGCGCGGATGCAGGAGGGCGCGCTGTCGCTGATGCAGATGGCCACCGTCAGCCAGGCCATCGCCGCGCTGCGCGAGGCGGGTCTGCTCACGGTCAGCGTGCTCACCGACCCGACCTACGGTGGGGTGGCGGCGTCGTTCGCCACCAACACCGATCTGGTGCTGGCCGAGAGCGGTGCCCGGATGGGCTTCGCCGGCCCTCGGGTGATCCGCCAGGTCACCGGCCGGGCGCTGCCCGAGGGGTTCCAGACCGCCGACTTCCTGCTGCGCCACGGCCAGGTGGACATGGTGGTGCAGCGCCGTTCACTGCGCGGCCGACTGGCGGCGCTGCTCGCCGCCGCTCCCGGTGGCCGCCCGGCCCGTCCGCCCGTACCCCGGCAGGAGCCGGCGTCGTACCGCGGGCGCCTGACCGGCGGCGGCCCGGTGGTGGACGCGACGCGCGGGGCCGCCGTCGACGGCGGCCCGCAGCCGGCGGGACAGGACGCCTGGGACACCGTGCGGATCGCCCGTCACCCGGGCCGACCGACCACACTGGACTATCTCGACTCCGTCTTCGACGGGTTCGTGGAGCTGCACGGCGACCGCCTCGGCGGGGACTGCCCGGCCGTCGTCGGCGGCGTGGCCCGGCTGGCCGACCGGCACGTGATGGTGATCGGCCACCAGAAGGGCCACACCACCGCAGAGCTGGTGGCCCGCAACTTCGGCATGGCCAGCCCGGCCGGGCACCGCAAGGCGCTGCGGTTGATGCGCCTCGCCGCCCGGCTCGGCCTGCCGGTGGTCACCCTCGTCGACACGCCCGGCGCCGATCCGGGCGTCAGTGCCGAGGAGCACGGCCAGGCGGCGGCGATCGCGGAGAACATCCTCGCCCTCACCGTGCTGCCCACCCCCGTGCTCGCGGTGATCACCGGGGAGGGTGGCAGCGGCGGCGCGCTGGCCCTGGCGGTCGCCGACCGGGTGCTGATGCTCCAGCACGCCGTCTACTCGGTGATCAGCCCGGAGGGCTGCGCGGCCATCCTCTGGCCGGACCGACCCGCGGCGCCGCAGGCCGCCCGCGCGCTCCGGCTGACCGCGCCCGAGCTGTGCCGCCTCGGCGTGGTCGACGAGATCGTGCCGGAGCCGGCGACGGCGGCGCACGACGACCCGGCGGAGACGGCCCAGCGGCTGCGTGCCGCGTTGCTGACCAACCTGCTGCCGCTGCTGGACGTGCCGCCCGCGATCCTGGTCCGCCAGCGCAGGCAGCGGTTCCGCCGGTTCGGCGCGGCCCGCGCCGGCACCCGGGCGGGTGCCCGGTGACCGCCGGACCGGGCGCCGACATCGCCGCGACCGACAGCCTCGTCGGCCTCGACGACCGGCTCGGCGGGCACGACGAACCCCGTCGCGACACCCACCCGCCGCGCGACCCGAGCCCCGTCGCCACGACGTCGAACGGCGGCGTCCGCCTCGACGGGCGCCGCCCGAAGGACGAGCCCGGATCCGCCGACGACGCGGTGGACGGCGAGGAGGTGCTCGCCGGGCTGCGCCGACAGGCACGGCACCTGATCGCCGAGTTGGCCGGGCCGGTACGCCGCATCCAGTTGCGCAGCGGGCCGACGGTGCTGGAGGTGGAGTGGCACCCCGGCGAGGCGGCGGCACGGCCGGACGTACCCCCGGATCCGCCGCCGAGTGGGACGGCTCCCACCCCGCCGGTGTCGCTGATCCGGCCGCCGGTTCCCGGGCGTACGGCCGTCCGGGCACCCATCGTCGGCACCTTCTACCGGGCGCCGGAACCCGGCGCCGGACCGTTCGTCGCGGTGGGCGACCTGGTCCGCCCGGGACAACCGGTCGCCATCGTCGAGGCGATGAAACTGATGAACGAGGTGACCGCCGACCGTGCCGGTCGGGTGGTCGCGATCCTCGTCGAGGACGGTCAGCCGGTGGAGTACGACCAGCCGCTGGTCGAACTGGATCCGGCCTGACGGCGCGGGTGAATGACCATGTTCGAGACCGTGCTGATCGCCAACCGGGGCGAGATCGCGCTACGGGTGCTGCGGGCCTGCCGCGAACTCGGCGTCCGGACGGCGGTCGTCTACTCCGCCGCCGACGCGGACTCGGCGGCGGTTCGCCTCGCCGACCAGGCCGTCCGGATCGGCCCGGCGTCGAGCCGCCGCAGCTATCTCAACGCCGCCGCCATCGTGGAGGCGGCCCGGCAGGTGGGCGCGCAGGCCGTGCACCCCGGGTACGGCTTCCTCTCCGAGGACGCCGACTTCGCCGAGATCTGCGCGGACAACGGGCTGATCTTCATCGGCCCGCCGCCCGCGGTGATGGCGGCGCTGGCCGACAAGTCGTCCGCGCGAGCCCTGATGAGCAGGGCCGGCCTGCCGCTGCCGCCGGGCAGCGTCGCGCCGGTGCCGACCGCCGCAGAGGCGGCCGAGGTGGCCGACGCGATCGGCTACCCGGTGATCGTGAAGGCCGCCGCCGGAGGTGGCGGCCGGGGGATGACCGTGGTGCACGCCCCGAGGGAACTGGCCCGGGCGTACGCGCGGACCCGCGCCGCCGCGCAGGCCGCCTTCGGCGACGACCGGGTGTACGTCGAGCGGTACCTCAGCACGGCCCGGCACGTCGAGGTGCAGGTGCTCTGTGACTCGCACGGCAACGGTGTGCACCTGGGCACCCGGGACTGCTCGGTGCAGCGCCGGCACCAGAAACTCGTCGAGGAGGCACCCGCCCCGACGCTGCCCGCCGCCACCCTCGACACCATCGCCCGGACGGCGCTGCGCGGTGCGCTGGAGGTCGGTTTCGTGGGCGCCGGAACGCTGGAGTTCCTGGTCGACGCGGAGGAGGCGTTCCACTTCCTGGAGATCAACTGCCGGATTCAGGTGGAGCACCCGGTCACCGAGATGATCACCGGGATCGACCTGGTGCACGAGCAGTTGCACATCGCCGCCGGGGTGCCGCTGCGCTGGCGGCAGGAGGAGATCCGGCTGCACGGCGTCGCCGTGGAGTGCCGGGTCAACACCGAGGACCCCGACCGCGACTTCGCACCCACCCCCGGCCGGCTGGAACGGTTCACCCCGCCCGGCGGCCCGTTCACCCGAGTGGACACCCACGCCCGCGCCGGCTACCTGGTCGGCCCGTGGTACGACTCCCTGCTGGCCAAGGTGGTGGTCTGGGCGCCCGACCGGGAGTTGGCGCTCAACCGGCTGGAGCGCGCCCTGGAGGAGTTCGACATCGCCGGGCCGGGCGTGCACACCACCATCCCGTTCGTCCGGCGGGTGCTCGACGACGCCGCGTTCCGCAAGGGCCGCTACACCACCGGCCTGGTCGACCGCCTGCTCGCCACACCACCTCCGACGCCCGCGCAGCGGTCGACGGCCACCACCGCAGCCCGCACCGCGACCGCCGCGGAGCCCGACGTACCCCACAGGAGGACCCGATGACCGTCACCCATGGTCGCCCGATGACCGCCGAGATCACCGACATCCTGGTGGCGCACTGCGGGCTGGACGCGGACGCCGCGGCCCGCGCGCCCGCCGCGTCGCTGGAGGAGTTGGGCATGGACTCGCTCGCCCTGCTGGAACTCTCCGCGGTCGTCGCCGACCGGTGGCAGGTGAGCATCCCGGAGCAGGCCGGGCAGCTGAGCATCCCCGCGGTGGCCGACCTGGTGGCCCGCCGCGCCGACCCGCCCGGGCACACCGAGAACTCCATCGTCATCGACGCGCCGCTGCCTGTGGTCTGGGAGGTCACCAACGACGTGGCGAACTGGACCGAACTGTTCACCGAGTACGCCGTGGTGGAGATCCTGCAGCGCGACGGGCACACGGTGCGGTTCCGGCTCACCATGTACCCCGACGAGAACGGCGTGTCCTGGAGTTGGGTGAGTGAACGCACCGCGGACCCGGTGAGCCGGCAGGTCCGGGCGCACCGGGTCGAGACCGGGCCGTTCGAGTACATGCGGATCCACTGGCGCTACACCGAGGAGGCCGGCGGCACCCGGATGGCCTGGACGCAGGACTTCGCGATGAAGCCGACCGCGCCGGTCGACAACGCGGCGATGACCGAGCGGATCAACACCAACAGCGTCATCCAACTCACGGTGATCAAGGACCGGGTGGAGCGGATCGCCCGGCACCGCGCCGAGCAGGGCGACCCCACCGACCGCGACGAGCCGACGGAGGCCGGCGATGAGTGACCTGAGCACCCGGCCGATCGCCGCCCAGGACGTACCCGCCGACCGTCGGCGCGGCGGTGAGCTGCGGGTGCTGCTCGGCCCCCGCACCGTCGGCAGCACGTCGGGCTTCCTCGGGGTGGCGACGCTCGCGCCGGGGGAGCGGATCGCCGAGCACTACCACCCGTACAGCGAGGAGTTCCTGTACGTGGCGCGCGGCGCGATCACCGTGGACCTGGACGACCAGCCCACGTTGCTGGCCGCCGGTGAGGCGCTGTTCGTGCCGGTCAACGTGCGACACCGGCTGCGCAACACCGGCGTCGAACCGGCCGAGGTGGTCTTCCACCTGGGCCCGCTGGCGCCCCGCCCCGAGTTGGGGCACGTCGACACCGAGCTGGTCGAGGCACCGTGAGCGGGCGTCGCACGGTGGTGACGGGCGTCGGGGTGGTCGCCCCCGGCGGGGCCAGCCGGGACCGCTTCTGGAAGACCATCACCGAGGGGCGTACGGCCACCCGGCGGATCAGCTTCTTCGACCCGTCGGCGTTCCGCTCGCAGATCGCCGCCGAGTGCGACTTCGACCCGGTCGCCGCCGGGCTGACCGACGCCGAGCGACGCCGGGCCGACCGGTACGTGCAGTTCGCGCTGGCCTGCTCGGCGGAGGCAATCGCCGACGCCGGCCTGGTGCTCACCGACGCCGAGCGGGACCGGGCCGGGGTGGTGCTCGGCACCGCCGTGGGCGGCACGATGGCCCTGGAACAGGAGTACGTCCGGGTCAGCGAGCACGGTCGACGCTGGCTGGTCGACGCGGCGCTCGGTGGCCCGTACCTCTATCAGGCGTTGGTGCCCAGCAGCCTGGCCGCCGACGTGGCCTGCCGGCACGGGCTGCACGGCCCGGCGCAGGTCGTCTCCACCGGCTGCACCTCCGGCATCGACGCCATCGGCTACGCCCATCAGATGATCGTGGACGGCGAGGCCGACGTGGTGCTCGCCGGGGCCGCCGACTCGCCGATCTCGCCGGTCACCGTCGCCTCGTTTGACGCGATCAAGGCGACCAGCCCGGACAATGACGACCCGGCGCACGCCTCCCGCCCGTTCGACGCCGACCGGCACGGGTTCGTGCTGGCCGAGGGCGCGGCGGTGCTGGTGCTGGAGGAGGCCGGGCACGCCCGGCGGCGCGGCGCCCACGTCTACTGCGAGGTCGCCGGCTACGCCAGCCGTAGCAACGGCTACCACATGACGGGGCTGCGCCCGGACGGGCTGGAGATGGGCCTGGCGGTCACCGACGCGCTCCGGCAGGGCCGGATCGCCCCCGAGCAGGTCTCCTACATCAGCGCACACGGCTCCGGCACCCGGCAGAACGACAGGCACGAGACGGCCGCGTTCAAGCGGGCGCTGGGCCAGGCCGCCTACCGGGTGCCGATCAGCTCGATCAAGTCGATGGTGGGGCACTCGCTCGGCGCGATCGGGTCGATCGAGATGGCGGCCTGCGCCCTCGCCATCGAGTTCGGCGTGGTGCCGCCAACAGCGAACTGGAGCACCCGCGACCCCGAGTGCGACCTGGACTACGTGCCGAACGAGGCGCGGGAGGTCCCGGTGGACGTGGCCCTGTCGGTGGGCAGCGGGTTCGGCGGGTTCCAGTCGGCGATGGTGTTCCGCCGCCTGACCGGAGCGGTGGCGTGACCGCCCGAGCGGTGGTGACCGGCATCGGGGTGGTCGCGCCCAGCGGCATCGGCGCGGACGCGCACTGGCGTACGGTCCTCGCTGGCACCCGCCGGACCGGGCCGATCACCCTGTTCGACCCGTCCGGCTACCCGACCCGCCACGGCGGGGAGGTGCCCGGCTTCGCCGCCGACTCGTACGCCGACAGCCGACAGTTGGTGCAGACCGACAGGTGGACGCACCTCGGGTTCGCCGCCACCCGGCTGGCGTTGGCCGACGCGGGTCTGCCCGACCGTGCACCCGACCCGTACGGCTACGCGGTGACCCTGGCCAGCTCGTCCGGCGGCAACCTGTTCGGCCAGCGGGAGCTGCAACGGCTCTGGGGCGGTACGTCGCGCACCGTCGGCGCGTACCAGTCGATCGCCTGGTTCTATGCGGCGAGCGTCGGGCAGCTCTCCATCCACCACCAGTTCAAGGGCCCGAGTGGCGTGCTGGTAGCGGAAGCCGCCGGTGGGTTGGACAGCCTCGCGCACGCCGCCCGGGCGGTGCGCCGGGGCACCCCGGTGGTGATCGCCGGGGCGACCGAGTGCCCGCTGAGCCCGTACGCGCTGGCCTGTCAGCTGCGCTCCGGGCTGCTCAGCGACGTCGCCGACCCGGAGCGGGCGTACCGGCCGTTCGACGCCACGGCCAGCGGTTACCTGCCGGCCGAGGGCGGCGCGGTGTTCGTGGTGGAGGAGTTGGGGCACGCGCTGTCGCGGGGCGCCCGGGTCTACGGCGAGGTGAGCGGTTGGGGCTCCACCCACGACGCCGCGCACACCACGGCGGACAGCGCCGGCGATCCGGCCCAGTACGCCCGCGCGATGCGGCTGGCCCTGGACCGGGCCGGCGTCGCGGCGGCCGGGATCGACGTGGTGCTGCCCGACGCCCTCGGCGTGCCCCGCTACGACCGCAGCGAGGCCGAGGCGCTGCGTGCGGTGTTCGCGGACCGGCCGCCCCCGGTGACCACGCAGAAGCCGCTCACCGGGCGGGCGCACCAGGGCGGGTCGGCGTTGGACGTGGCCACCGCGTTGCTCGCCTTCGCGCACGACACACTGCCCGCGTCCGCCGGCCCGGACGAGGTGGCCGCCGGGTGCGAACTGGACTTCCTGCGCGAGCACCGCCGGCCGCGTGGTCGGCTCGCGCTGGTCTGCGCGCGGGGCTTCGACGGGTTCAACAGCGCGCTGGTCCTGCGGGGGGCCGCGCCGACGACGGGAGGAACGTCATGAGCGAGCAGCGGGCGCGGGTGGTCTTTCTGGTCCGGGTGCCGGTGCCGCGCACCGAGGCGTTCCTGGCCGCGTACGAGGAGGTCCGGCACCTGGTGGCCGGTGGTGTGCCGGGGCATCTGGTCGACCAGGTCTGCCGCTCGTCGACGGACCCGGAGCAGTGGCTGATCACCAGCGAGTGGGCGAGTCTCGCCGACTTCGAGAACTGGGAGCGCAGCCCCGAGCATCGGGACCTGGTGCGTCCGATGCGGGAGTGCTTCACCGACGCCCGCTCGCTGCGCTTTCACATCCACGCCCAGACGCCGGCCCTGGCCTGAGGGTCCGCACGCCGCCGAGTCGATCGCGCTCGATCCATGATGTAGTGGCCTCGCCCTCGGGTGGAGGCCACTATTTCGTGGTACGAGCCGGATCGGTACGACCGCGACGCCATCGGCCATCCGGCTCAGGGCGCGCGACGTCTGTACGAGGCGTCATTCACCGATCACACTGTGTCGGCACATCCGCCCGATGTTGCCCGTCGAACGGGCGGTCGGCAATCCGGCCAGCCGCCTCTATTGATCCAGCCATTTGCATCTGGCGATGGCTTTGCGGGCACCGTATGGTTCCCCGCAACACCCCGACAGGCGCACTCTATGGGCAGATTTGCCCTCATTGATGCTGGGCGGTGATCGACAGTGGTGGCAGAAAATCCTCCGGCGGCAGACCCCGGATGGGTGGACGAAGTCCTCCTCACCGGCCGCCCGACGGATGTTTGTCTCCGATTGTCCGAACCGATCGACCGGGCCACCCTGCACCGGCTGGTCACCGCCGCACAGGACCGCCTCACCGAGGCCGGACTGCGCCCCGGCGGCGCCGCCGCGCTGCGGCTGCCGCCCTCGCTGGCGTACGTGGTCAACCTGCTGGCCACCTGGCGCGCCGGGGGGCAGGCGATCCTGCTCGACCATCGGCTGACCGACCACGAGGTGGACCGGGCGCTGGCCCGGCTCACCCCGCAGGTGGTCGTCGCGCCCCTGCGGACCGGCGGCGGCGCGCTGAAGATCTTCGTCGACGTCACCGAGACCATCACCCGGTACGCCGACCGTCCGGCGGTCAGCGGCCACGCCGTCATCCAGCTCAGCTCGGGCTCCACCGGACCCTCCAAGGTGATCGGCCGCACCGCCGCCGACCTGGTCGCCGAGGTGCACCGCTACACCCGGATCGACGGGGTGGCGCTGCCCGGCGAGCGGATCATCCTGCTGCCGTCCATGGTGCACGTTCTCGGGCTGGTCGGAGGCCTGCTCTACGGCCTGCACGCCGGCGTCGAGCTGGTCCCGCCGCAGCGGCTCAGCGGCGACGCCGTGCTGGCGGCCATCGCCGCCGACCCGACGCCCGCCACCGTGCTCGGCGTGCCGTTCCACATCGGCCTGCTCGCCTCCACCCGACCCGCCGGCCCGCTGCCGCAGCTGCGGCGCATGACCACCGGCGGGGAGCTGGTGCCGGCGGCGGTGGCCCGGGCGTTCGCCGACCGGTACGGCGTGCCGCTGGGCAACATGTACGGGATGACCGAGGTCGGGGTGATCGGCACCGACCTGCACGGCACACACCGTCCGTCGATCGTCCCGGCGCCCGGCATCGAGGTCCGCGAGTCCGGCGGTGAGCTGTGGGTCTCCTGCCCGGCGTCGCCGTACGTCGGGCTCAGCGACGAGACCCGGTGGGCCGACGGCTGGCTGCGCACCCGCGACGCCGGCACCGTCGACCCCGACAGCGGCCTGGTCACCGTCCGCGGACGGCTCGACTCGCAGGTCTCCGTGGGCGGCCTGAAGGTCGACCTCACCGAGGTGGAGTCCACGGTCGCCCAGCTGCCCGGGGTGACCGCCGCCGTGGTGGTGTGGGACGACGGCATCACCGCGTACGTCCAACCCGACGGCCCGCTGTCCGAGGAGACGCTGGACAAGCTCCTGGCCGAACGGCTGGCCGGCTTCAAGCGCCCCCGGGTGCTGCGCCTGCTCGATCAGCTGCCCCGCACCACCACCGGCAAGCTCGTACGCTCGATCGACGCCCTGCGCGCGGCGGCCACACCGTGACCAGTCCACTGCACCACCTCGACGTCGACCGACGCCTGCGCCTGCACCGCGACCGCCACGACGAGACCCCCGCCCAGCTCCGGATGGCCGACCCGCAGGGGCTCGCCACCGGGCACCGGCCGCAACGACCGCCCTGGTGGTGGCATCGGCCGGAGCAGCCCGCCGTCGCGCAGACCCCGCCCGAGCGCCTTGCCGACCGCCTCCTTCGCGGTCCACAGCCGCAGGAAGTCCACCGCCCGTTCGGCCTCGGGCCGACCGGCGAGCCAGGCCAGCTCGGCCGGCGGGAACCAGCGGCGGGCCAGCGCGAGCGCCGGCAGCGGGCGGACCCGCTCCACGTCCACGCCGACCGGGCCGGCGACGCGGGCGGCGACCACCACGATCCCGGCGGTGCGGCTGACGCTCACCGGCAGGGTCGCCCTCCCGTCGACCCGGACGAGCGGTTGTCCTCCGGTGTCGTGCGTCAGCACCACCTCCGACTCCGCACCGCCGAGCAGCGCGGCACCCGCCCGCCGCAGCAACCCTCCGGCCGGGCCCGGCTGACCGCCGGCGTCCCGACCGACCCACACGTAGGCGGTGTCCCGACCGGACATCGTCAGCTGGCCCACGCAGAGAGGGTATCCATGAGAGCCGAGGTCCGCGCCTTCGTCGTCGAGCAGCTCGCCGACATGAACTACGACGTCGAAGGGCTCGACGACGACACCACGCTCGGCCCGTCCGGCGTCGACCTGGAATCGCTCGCCCTGGCCGACCTGTCCGTCCGTGTCGAGGACCGCTACGGCCTGACGTTCGCCGACGACGAGTCGGAGAAGCTGGCCCTGATGACGGTCGGCGAGTTCACCACCATGGTCGCCGACCGTGTCGCCGAGGCGACGAGCGACAACGCCTGATGACCGGTCAGCCCGACCTGGGGCGAGCTGACCTGCTGACCATGCTCGCCGAACTCACCGCGAAACCCGCCACCGAGGTGCCCGACCGGATCGGGTCGATGGAGCTCGCCTGGCTGGTGCACCTCGTCGAGCAGCGCTACGAGCGGCGACTCGACCTCACCGACGACGACCTGGCCGGTATCCGTACCGTCGACGACGCCCTCGCGGTGTTCCGCGCGTCGTTGACCGCTCCCGCAGATGGCTGAGTCACGCGTCGCCCAGCTCACCGGTGTGCACGCGGTAAGCGCCCTGGGCCGGGGCGCGGACGCGCAGCTCACCGGCGTCCTGGCCGGCGCGGCGGCCTTCGCCCCGGTACGGCGCTTCGACACCGCAGCCCGCCGGGTGACCGTGGCGGCCACCCTGCCCGACGTCGGCACCCTCGCCGACGAGCTGGCCGCCGCGATCGACGCGGCCTGCGCGGCGGCCGGACTGGACCGCCCGCGACGGGCCGAGTGCGCGCTGCTGCTCGCCGTGCACGGCGGGCCGGTGGCGTCCGTGCTGGCCGGTCAACTGGCCGACCACTGTGGACTCGGCGGTCGTACCCGGGTCTACACCAGCGCCTGTGTGTCGGCCAGCACGGCGGTGGCCGACGCGGCGGCACTGATCGGCCGTGGTGACCTGGACCGGGTGGTGGTGGCCGCCGGTTACCTGGTCGAGCCGGACCAGTTCGCGCTCTTCGACGCCGGCCGCGCCCTCGCCGACGACGGGGCGGTACGCCCGTTCAGCGCCGGCCGGCGCGGGCTGCTGCTCGGCGACGGGGTGGCCGCGGTGGTCCTCGAATCCCGCGCGGTCAGCCGTCGCAGTGGCGTCGATCCCCTGGCCACCGTGGTCGGCTGGGGACGCGCCGGGGACGCCTTCCACCCGTGCCAGCCGGACCCCAGCGGCACCGGACTGGCCCACGCGGTCAGCTCCGCGCTGCGTTGGGCCGGGCTGCCACCGCAGGCCGTCGGCTACGTCAACGCCAACGCCACCGGCACCGCGCAGAGCGACGCGGCCGAGGCGGCGGCGCTGCACCGGGCGCTCGGCGGTCACGCCGCGCGGGTCCCGGTCAGCTCCACGAAGTCGGTGCACGGGCACGCCCTGGAGGCGTCCGGGTTGCTCGAACTGGTGGTCACCGCGTACGCGCTGCGTCACGGCGAACTGCCGGTCAACGCCGGCTGGCTGGCCCCCGACGAGGCGTGCCCGGTCACCGTCGTCACCGACGCGTCCCGCCGCTCGACAGCGACCCACGCCCTGACCCTCAACGCCGCCTTCGGTGGCGCCAACACCGCCCTGCTGGTGGGCATCCCGTGACCGCCCCCCAACACCCAACGCGATCTTGCACTTCCTGCCCTGGCGAAGCCGACAAAAGCCCCGATTCGGCGACCGAAACTGCAAGATCGCCGGGGGAGGGGGTGGGCGTGCGGGCGTGGGCGCGGTGGCCTGAGGTTGGCGACGGGGAGGCGCCGGGGGTTCCGGGGTTCGTGCACTCGGGGTTCGCGCCGACGGTGGTGGCGGTCGCGGAGCGGTGTCTGCGGCGGGGGTACGGGGCGGCACCGGCGCCTTCCGGGGTGCGGACGGGGATCGTGCTGGTCAGTGCCAGTGGGGACCTCGCCAGCGCCGAGCACGTGCGGGCCACGGTGGAGACCGGCGGGCGGGTTGGTCCGCTGTTCTTCTTCCAGTCCGTGCCCAACAGCGTCGCCGGGCACATCGCCGCCCGATGGGGGCTGCGCGGTCCGGTGGTCTGCCTGAGCCCGACCGGTGACCCGTACGCCGACGGTGCTGCCGAGGCGGACCTGCTGCGGTACGACGGCGACGCCGACGAGGTGTTGCTGATCCTGATCGAACAGGCACCCGACACGCCCACCGAGGCGGTCGCGGTGCTGCTGGGTGAAGGAGCACAGCCATGAGGACCAGGGGACTGCGCGGCGCGTTGGCCGCCGACACCGAGCTGGGCGCGGGCAACATGCTGGCCCGGGTGCTGGCGCACGGGGCCGACCCGGACGGACCGGGGTTGACGTTCGACACCGCCGTCGACGGGCACCCGGCCGAGGCGCCGCTCACGCTGGGCCGGCTCGACGAGCGGGTCGCCGCCCGCGCCGCCTGGCTGCACGAGCGCGGCGTACGCCCCCGCGACCCGGTCGCCGTCTGGGCCACCGCCGCCGCCGACATGGTGCTCAGCTTCCTGGCGCTGGCCCGGCTCGGGGCGATCCCGGCGCTGATGAACGGCAAGCTCCGTCCGGAGATCGCCACCGAGTACATCCGCCGCCTGCGGGGCGTCGGTGTGCTCGCCGACGACGAACACACCGCGCTGCTGGCCGGGCACGATGTCGGCGTACCGCTGCTCGGCACACCCGCGCGGGCCGGCACGGGCGACCCGGCCGCCGCCCCGGCGCACTACCGGCACCACCCCGACGACCCGATCGTGATCACCCACACCTCCGGGACCACGGGGGTGCCCAAGGCGGTGCTGCACTCGCACGCCAGCCTCTTCGCCGCCACCCGGCACCTGCTCACCATGCCGCAGGCGCAGGGCACCAGCCGGATCCTCAATGCGCTGCCCGCCCCGCACACCGCGACGGTGCTGATGGTCAACCAGGCGCTGGGCAACCGAGCGGAGATGTTCCTGCTGTCCGAGCAGGGCGGTGAGCGGGTGCTGGACGCGATCCAACGGTGGCGTCCCGACGGGGTGTTCGGGTTCTCGGTCACCTGGGCCGAGCTGGCCCGGTTCGACCTGTCCGGGTACGACCTGGAGTCGGTGCGGCTCTGGTTCAACACCGGCGACGCCTCGCACGAGCCGCACATCCGCCGCCTCGTCGCGGTCGGCTCCCGGGACACCGTCACCCGCGACGGTGTGGTGCGGGTGCCCGGCTCGGTCTTCATCGACGGTCTGGGCTCCAGCGAGATGGGGCACTCCATGTTCCACATCACCCACCGCGCCGACACCGACCGGTACGGCCGCTGCATCGGTAGGCCGTACCGGTTCACCCGGGTCGCGGTGCTGGACGCCGACGGTGAGCCGGTGCCGGTCGGCGAGGTGGGTTTCCTGGGCATCGACTCGCCGTCGCTGTTCCGGGGCTACTGGAACGACTCGGTCACCACGTACCGGTTCCGCCAGCGCGGTTGGTACCTCACCGGCGACCTGGTCCGCGCCGACGCCGAAGGTCGCTACTACCACCTGGACCGGGCGGTCGACTCGGTCGACGTCGGCGACGGTCGGCGCTTCTACACCGCGCTGTCGGAGGAGCGGATCCTGGCCGCCTGCCCGGACGTCACCGACTGCACGGTGGTGATCGTCGCCGAGGCCGCCGGTGTGGTCACCGACGTGCTGCTGGAGTTGGCCGCCGGCGCGGACGACGCCGAGGACCGCACCGAACGGGTTCGCGCCGCGCTCGGCCCGGACGTCGGCGCCACGCTGCGCCGGGTGGTGCCGGTCCGCTCCGCCGACATCCCGGTCACCGTCACCGGCAAGGTCCGCAAGGTCGTCCTGCGCGAGCGCTACCTCACCGAGGCGTCGTCGTGACCGGGCGGTCCGGAGCGCCGTCGTGACCGCCCTGATCACCGGGATGGGCCTGTTCACGCCGGTCGGACGGGGCGTCGAGGAGACCTTCGACGCGCTGACCACCGGCCGGTCCGGGCTGACCCGCCCACCCGAGGGACACCCGGCGCGCGAGTCACTCGACGTCGCCGGCCTGCTGCCCGACATCGACCCGCGCACCGTCGCGTCCGGGCCGGAGACCCGGGTGCTGGACCGGATCGTGGTGCTCGCGCTGCTGGCCGCCGCCGACGCGCTCGCCGACGCCGGCATCGAGGTGGGCCGCGACGTCGACCCCGACCGGATCGGGGTGATCGTCGGTGGTGTCGGCGGGATGGCCACCCTGGAGTCACAGGTGCTGGCCCGCGCCGCCCGGGGCCGCGCGGCGGTCAGCCCGTACCTGCTCACTGGCATCCTGCCCAACATGCCGGCGGCGCGGATCGCCATCGCGCACGGCATTCGGGGCTACAGCTCGTCGGTCGGCACCGCCTGCGCGTCCGGCGCCCAGGCCATCGCCGACGCGGTCCGGCTGATCCGGGCCGGGGAGGCCGACGTGGTGGTCTGCGGTGCCAGCGAGGCCCCGCTCTTCCCGACCTTCGCCGACACGTTCGGCAACGCGCGGGCACTGGCCCGCGCCGGCGGCGACCCGGCCCGGGCGAGCCGACCGTTCGACACCTCCCGCAGCGGGTTCGTGCTGGCCGAGGGCGCCGCGCTGCTGGTTCTCGAAGCCGCCGACCACGCCGCCGCACGCGGCGTCACCGGGTACGCCGAGGTGGCCGGCTACGGGGCGACCACCGACGCGTATCACCCGACCGCGCCCCGCCCGGACGGCGCCGGCGCGGCGGCGTGCATCCGCCACGCGCTGCGCGGCGCCCGCGTGCCCGCGGCGGCGGTCGGCTACGTCAACGCGCACGGCACCGGCACCAAGCTCGGCGACATCGCGGAGACCACCGCCCTCGCGGACGTCTTCGGCGTCGGCGGCGTGCCGGTCAGCTCCACCAAGGCGCTCACCGGCCACCTGCTCGGCGCCTCCGGGGCACTGGAGGCGGCGGCCACCGCGCTGGCGCTCGGTCGGGGGCTGCTGCCACCGACGTACCACCTCGACGACCCGGACCCGGCCTGCCCGGCGGACCACATCCGTGGCACGCCCCGCAAGGCCGACCCGGAGTACGCGCTGACCAACTCGTTCGGGTTCGGCGGCCAGAACGTGAGCCTGCTGCTCGCGCGCGTCGCCGAGCCGAGGAGGTGATCGACGCGGCATCCCGGGCGGGGCGCGTCCGGACGGCAACACGGGGGATCCGTGGGAAGGGCACAGGAGACATGGACATCCGTGGCATTGACCACATCGAACTCTACGTGGGGGACGCCCGGCAGGCGGCCTTCTACTTCAGCACCGCCGTCGGCTTCCAGCTCTGCGGCCAGGGCGGCCCGGAGACCGGGCTGGCGGGGCAGCGCTCACTGCTGCTCTGCCACGGTGACATCCGGTTGCTGCTCACCTCCGGGCTGAGCGCTGAGCATCCGGCGGCCCGGTACGTGCAGCGGCACGGCGACGGCATCGCGGTGATCGCGGTCGAGGTCGACGACGTCGCCGACGCGTACGCCGAGTTGGTGGGTCGGGGGGCGACCGGGGTGACGCCGCCGACCACCGTCACCGGCGCGGACGCCGAGGTGGTGACCGCCGAGGTGAACGGCTTCGCCGACGTGCGGCACCGCCTGGTGCAGCGCCGTGGCGACCGGAGCGACTTTCTGCCGGGCGTCATCACACCGTCCACGACGGACGCGCCACCACCGGTGCTCGTCGAGGTCGACCACCTGGCCGTCTGCGTGCCCCCCGGCGAACTCGACGAGACGGTCCGGCACTTCGAGCGGCTGTTCGACTTCTCCCAGATCTTCGAGGAGCACATCGAGGTCGACGGGCAGGGAATGAACTCCAAGGTGGTGCAGAGCCCGTCCGGGCGGGTCACCGTGGTGCTGCTGGAACCGGACAACACCCGCCGGCCGGGGCAGATCGACGCGTTCCTCGACCAGCACGCGGGCGGCGGCGTGCAGCACCTGGGGCTGCGCACCGACGACATCGTCGCCGCCGTCGAGGCGTTGGCGCGGCGCGGGGTGCGCTTCGCGGGCACCCCCGGGAGCTACTACGACTCCCTCGAAGCGCGGGTCGGCCGGGTCGACGGGCCGCTGGACCGACTGCGTGAGCTGGGCGTGCTTGTCGACTCCGACCACGGCGGCCAGCTGTTGCAGATCTTCGCCGAGTCGATGCACGTGCGCCGCACGCTCTTCCTGGAGCTGATCGAGCGGCGCGGCGCGAGTGGCTTCGGCAGCGGCAACATCAAGGCCCTCTACGAGGCCAAGGAACGGGAACTGGCCGCAGCGGCGGCCACACCACAGGGGGTGGGGGCATGACCGCGACGGAGTACGAGCCGACGCTGACCGCGCAGGAGCGGGCGCTGTTGCCCTCCGACGACGACGTGCGGCACTACGCCGAGCACGGCTGGTACCTGTCGAAGAAGCTCTTCACCGACGACGAGGTGGACGCCCTCACCGCCGCCGCGCGGCGCTACTACGACGGGGAGCGCGACCGTCGGCTGCCCGTCCGGCCGCCGAAGCTCGCCTACTGGGAGCCGTCCCGGGGGCCGGTGCAGCGGCACAACGACTACGTCCACCACGAGCACGACGGGTTCGGCGCGATCCTGCGCAAGCCGCTGATCGGCGCGGTCGCCGCCCGGCTGGCCCAGGCCGACGAGATCCGGATCTTCCAGTCCACGCTGATCTACAAGCCGCCGATCTCCGGCGAACCGAGCAACATCGTGCCCTGGCACTTCGACAAGCACTACTGGGCGGCGTCGTCGTCGGAGAAGATGCTCACCGCGTTCATCCCCTTCCACGACTGCGGGGAGGAGATGGGCACCATCACCATGGTCGACGGTTCGCACCGGTGGAGGGAGTTCGGCGCGGACGACACAGTGGTGCGGCACTTCGCCGACCGCGACCACGGCCAGTTGGAGGCGATGCTGGCCGAGAACGCGGCGCACAACGACGCCGAGATCCGCAAGATCCCGATGGTGATCCCCAAGGGACACATGAGCTTCCACCACTGCCGCACCTACCACGGCAGCGGCCCCAACGTCAGCGGCCGCCCCCGACAGGCGATTTCGCTGCACCTACAGGACGGCGACAACGCCTGGCGGGAGTTTCCGCTCTCCGACGGCACGTTCGCCTCGTACAACCACGACGTGCTGGTCCGCCGCACCCACGACGGGCGGCCGGACTACGCGGACCCCGACTACTGCCCGGTCATCTGGCGCCACCGCGCCCAGCAGGGAGGCTGACATGTCACGGTACGACTGGGGTAAGACGCACCCGGGCATCGAGCGGTTGGAGCGGGCGGTGACCGAGCGGCGCGACGTCGTGGTCAAGCACCCCCTCTACGCCAACCTGGACACCCACGAGGCGCTTGTCACGTTCATGGAGCACCACGTCTTCGCGGTCTGGGACTTCATGTCCCTGCTGAAGTCGTTGCAGCGGCAGCTGACCTGCGTCAGCGTGCCGTGGATCCCGACCGGCCCGACCGGCAGCCGCCGCCTCATCAACGACATCGTCATGGTGGAGGAGAGCGACGAGCTGGACGGGGGCTACATCAGCCACTTCGAGCTGTACGTGCAGGGCATGGCCGAGGCCGGCGCGGATACCACCGCCGTGAACACCCTGATCGACCTGCTGCGCGCCGGCCGGCCCGTCACCGACGCCCTCGCCGAGGCCGGGGTGCCGGCGGCGTCGACCGCGTTCGCCGCCACCACCTGGCAGATCATCGAGTCCACCCCGGTGCACTGCCAGGCGGCGGCGTTCGCGTTCGGCCGGGAGGACCTGATCCCGGACATGTTCACCCAGGTCGTCGCGGTCAACGAGCGCAGCAACCGGCTGCACACGTTCGTCGACTACCTGGAACGGCACATCGAGGTCGACGGCGAGCAGCACACCCCGATGGCCATGCAGATGCTCGCCGACCTGTGCGGCGACGACGACACCAAGTGGCAGGAGTGCGCCGACACGGTGAACACCGCCCTCGCTGCCCGCGCCCGACTCTGGGACGACATCCTCAACGCGATCAAGGGACCGGCGTGACCGACGCCGACCCGGTCCGGCTCTACCGCACCGTCCGGCTGATCCGCCGGTTCGAACAGCGGGCGGTGGAGCTGGTCCACGGCGGGCAGATCGTCGGCGGCATCCACCCGTACCTCGGTCAGGAGGGGATCGCCGCCGGCGTCTGCGCCGCCCTCGGTGCCGACGACGTGCTCGCCGGCACCCACCGCGGGCACGGGCACGTGCTGGCCCGCGGCACCGACCCGGCCCGGATGCTCGCCGAGCTGTGCGGTCGGGTCACCGGCCTCAACGCCGGGCGCGGCGGCTCGATGCACGCCGCCGACCTCAGCCTCGGCGTGCTCGGCGCCAACGCGATCGTCGGCGCATCCGGGGCGATCATCACGGGTGCGGTCTGGGCCCACCGCCGCCGGGGGCGCGACACCGTCGGGGTGAGCTTCTTCGGTGACGGCGCGGTCAACGAGGGGATGCTGCTGGAGGCGTTCAACCTGGCCGCGCTCTGGCGGGTGCCGGTGCTGTTCGTCTGCGAGAACAACGGTTACGCCACCACCATGCCGGTCGCCGGCGCGGTCGCCGGCAGCATCGCCGGCCGCGCCGCCGCGTTCGGCATCCCGGCGGTCCAGGTCGACGGCCAGGACCCCGAGGTGGTACGCGCCAGCGCGGCCGCCGCCGTCGACCGGATGCGCGCCGGCGGCGGCCCCGAACTGATCGAGGCCCTCACCTACCGCTTCGACGCCCACCACACCTTCGAACACGCGGTACGCCTCGACTACCGCGCCCCCGACGAGGTGACCCGGGGCCGGTCCCGGGACCCGGTGCTCATCCAGGGCGAACGGCTCACCGACACCGACCGCGCCGCCGTCGACGCGGAGGTCGAGGCGACCCTCGACGCGGCGGTGCGGTACGCCCTGACCAGCCCGGAACCCGACCCGGCCGACGCGCTGGCGTACCTGTACGCCAGCGGCATGACCGCCCGCACCGGAGGTGGCTAGTGCCCCGACTGTCGTACCGCCGGGCGTTGACCCGGGCCCTCGCCGACGAGCTGGCCCGCGACGAGGCGGTGTTCCTGCTCGGCGAGGACATCCAGGTCGGCGCCTCGCTGGTGACCACCGGGCTGGCCAAGCGGTTCGGCGTCGACCGGGTACGCGACACCCCGCTGTCGGAGCAGGCGTTCACCAGCTTCGCCACCGGGGCGGCGCTGGCCGGGCTGCGACCGGTGATCGAGTTCCAGATCCCGTCCCTGCTGTTCCTGGTCTTCGAGCAGATCGTCAACCACGCCCACAAGTTCCCGCTGATGACCGGTGGGCAGTGCGCCGTGCCGGTCACCTACCTGGTGCCCGGCTCCGGCTCGCGTACCGGCTGGGCGGGGCAGCACTCCGACCACCCGTACAGCCTCTTCGCCCACGTCGGGGTGGTCACCGTCGTGCCCGCCACCCCCGCCGACGCGTACGGGCTGCTGGTCACGGCGATCCGGCACGACGACCCGGTGGTGGTGTTCGCCCCGGCCGGCGCGATGGACGTACGCGAGGACGTCGACGCCGTCGATCTGGCGCCGGTGCCGCTGGGTCGGGGCCGGATCCACCGCGCCGGCGACGACGTGACAGTGGTCGCGGTCGGGCACCTGGTGCACGACGCGCTCGCCGTGGCCGAGGACCTGGCCGACCAGGTCTCGGTGGAGGTGTTCGACCCCCGCACGCTCTACCCGTTCGACTGGGACGGGTTGGCCGAGTCGGTGGCCCGCACCGGGCGCCTGGTCGTGTTCGACGACGCCAACCGCTCGTGCGGGATGGCCGCCGAGATCATCGCGTCGGTGGTGGAACGGGTGCGGCTGCTCGCGCCGCCGCGCCGGGTCACCCGGCCGGACGGGGCGGTGCTCCCGTTCGCCCCGGCGCTGGACCGGGCGGTGCAGCCCGGCCGGGACCACCTCGCCACCGCCATCCACCTGACCATGAAGGACGGAACATGATCGACCCGAGCTACTCGTGGCCGCCGGCCGACCGCGCCTGGGCCGACCTGCCGGAGCAGGCCCGCCAGGCCATGGTGGCCAGTGGCGCGGCGGCCTGGGAGTCGGTCTTCCACGGCCGGGCGACCTACAACAAGCAGTGGCGGTTGGCCCGGCCCCCGGTGCTCAGCGCCGACGCGTGGCGGGAGCTGAACGAGGTCTGCGACCGGCTCGCCCACCTGATCCTCGACACCTGCCGCCGTCGGGTGGGCACCGCCGGGGAGCTGCGCCGGCTGCTCGGCGTACCGGCGGGGGAGACCCGGCTGCTCGACGAGTCCGAGCCACTGACCGAGGCGTTGCTCGCCGCGTACCGGCCGGACGTGCTCTTCACCGACGGGGTGCCGAAGTTTGTCGAGTACAACATCGACAGCAGCCTCGGCGGCGGCTTCGACGCCGACACCGTGATCCAGCGGTTCGCCCAGCTCTACCGGGAGCGGGGCATCCTCGACGACCTGCCGGTGCGGGCCGCGCCGTCGCTGCTGGACCAGCGGTTCGTGGCGATCCGCGAGGAGCTGCGGCTGCCCGACGGCGCCCGGGTGGCGCTGCTGATGGACTTCGACGCCGACTACCCGGGCCTCGACGACCCCGAGACGTTCATCCGCATCCTCAGCCCTCTCGCGGTACGCGCCCGGGACTTCGGCATCGACCTGGTCATCGCACCGGTGTCCACGGCCACCCTGGACGCCGACCAACGCCTCGTCGTCGACGGCGCGCCGGTCGACGCGCTGTTCCGACTCTTCGTGCCCAACCGGGTCACCCCGACCGACGGCCTGGACGCGGTGGCCGGGGCCCTGGCCGCCGGCACGCTGCCGATGTTCGTGTCGACGGCGGCCTGGCTGCTCGGCAACAAGACCACGTTCGCCTGGCTGTGGGAGGACGTGGACGCGCTGCCCGCCGACGACCAGGCGCTGATCCGCCGGCACGTGCCGTACACGGTGCCGTTGACCGCCGAGGTGCTCGACCGGGCGATGGCCGAGCAGGCCGAACTGGTGGCGAAGCCGGCCGACGGCTCCGCCGGGCACGGGGTGCTGATCGGCCCGGAGCTGAGCCCGGCGGACTGGGCCAACGGCCTACGCGCCGCCGTGGAGCAGGGCGGGACGATCCTGCAGGAGTACCTGCCGACCGACCGGGTGCCGATGGACTTCGTCCAGATCGAGACCGGCGAGACGGTCACGGCCGACGTCCCGTACACCCTGGCCCCGTACCTGTTCGGCCGCCAAGCCTCCGGCGCCCTGGCGAGGGTCGGCTACCCCGGCTGCGACGGAGTCCTCAACCTGGCCCACGGCGTCCTCCTAACCGGAATCCTCCTCAAAACCTAACACCCCCACCCCCGGGCCGGCCCCCCGGTGATCATGAAGTTATTGCCACGACTCGCCGAGGTTGGGGGCAACAACTTCATGATCACCGTGGGGTCCGGGGGTGGGGTGGGGGCGGGTGGACAGGGCGCGGAGGGTTTCTGCTGTTGCTATGGCGTCGCTGCGGGCGCTGCCGTGGCGGCCGTCGGTGCTGTAGAGGGTCGGGTCGGCCGTCAGGGGATGGTCGGTCAGGTGGACGTGCAGGGTGCTCAGCCGCTCGGCCAGCCTTGCGGTGTGGGCGGACAGTCGGCGCATCCGCTCGGCGAGACCGGCGCGCAGCGCCTCGGGGACCGCCGGGCTGTGCGACACGTCGAACATGCCGACCGTGATGACGTCGGCGCCGGCCCCGCGCAGCGCGCTGATCATCGCGGTCAGCTCGGCGTCCACCGCATCGGCGTCGTAGGCCGGGTGGAAGGCGTCGTTGCCGCCGCAGACCACCAGCGCCAGGTCCGGCTCGAAGGCCAGCGCCGGGGCGAGCTGGGTGGCCCGCACCTGGTGCGCGCGCAGCCCGCGTCGGCCCAGATTCCGGTACGCCAGCTCGGGGCGGACGGCTGCCAGTTCGGCGGCGATCCGGTCGGCCCACTGCACGTCCGGGTAGCCCGGCGTCGGCTCGCACATGCCCTCCACCACACTGTCGCCGAGCGCCACGAACCGCCGCCACGGATGCCCGCGCAGCAGCTCGGCGGCCTCGCCGGGGCGCAGGCAGTACGGGTCCGTCGATTCGGTGAGCGTCGATGGCATGTCGGCACGCTAACCGACGCGGCACGCCTCGGCCATGGCCCGCTCAGCCGGTCACGGTGACCTCGGCCAGGTAGACGCAGGTCCGCTCCTCGTGGGAGGAGTAGTAGCTGACCCACAACAGGTCGTCGTGCCAGACCAGACCGGGATAGCTGGTGTCGCCGCCGGAGGGCAGCGCGACGAGTTCGGTCAGCTCGCCCCGCTCCGGGTCGACGGCGCAGATCGCGGTACGCACGTCGCCGTCGAGCAGGCGTACCCCGGCCAGCAGGCGTCCGTCGGGCAGCCGGAGCAGCGCCGGGCCGCCCACCTGGACACCCAGGTCGGTCCAGCACCAGTCCCGGTACGGCGGCACGGACCGGCCGAGCTGGGCGGTGGCGCTGTCCCCGTCGCGGCGCAGCAGGCAGAGGGCGGTGCCGTCCGGTTCGAAGACGAGCCCCGACTCGTTGGGATAGCCGCCCTCGAACAGGGTCGGCACCCACGGCTGAAGGTCGATGCCGTCGGCGCTGCGGTAGAGGCGGGCGAACCGGGGCTCCCGGGTGGCGTAGCCGACGCCGTACATCGCATCGTCGTGCCAGGCGGCCCGCCACACCCAGACGCCCGGCTCACCGACCGGGGTCGGGTCGCCCCAGGCGCGCCCGTCGCCGGAGAGCCAGGTCAGCGTGTCGAACGTCCTGCTGCTCGCGCCGGTGACGGCCGCCGCCAGGAGTTGCAGGCGTCCGTCGGGCCGTACGACGAAACGCGGGTCGCGCAGGTCGGCGCCGGCCTGGCGGATCGTCGTGGCGTCGGTCCACGATCGCCCGTCGGTGGAGGTCAGCACCCGGATCACGCCGTCGTCGAGGAGGTGGGTCCGCCCTTCGCGGAAGGCGCAGAACCACCGTCCGTCGTGCCGGACGAGGTCGGTGAACGCGCTGTGCGGCGCGCGGTCGCCGATCCGGTGGACGGCGGCGACCTCGGCGGTGGTGCGGCGGGTGGGTGACGACGTCATGGGCGACTGCCTCCTGGCGCTGGGGGAGCGCGACGACGCTAGCCGCCGCCGACGACGCCCACACGGCCACGAGACGAACGCGCGTCGAACTCCCCGCCTGTCGGATAGGCGTCGCCGGCCCAACGGTGTCGGCGCGCTGAGCGGGGAAGGTGGTGTCGGGCGGTCACGATGGTGCAGAGGGCTCGCACCGCGTCCGCTGTGGATGCGTTCGTGCCGGTCACGTCGGTGCGGAGGTGGCAGCCGTGCTCAGTTCGTTCCTGCAGTCTTTGGCGACCAAACTGGTCGAGGAGATCCTCAAGCGGGTCGTCGAGTGGCTCGCGCCGAAGGCGCTGCGGTCCGTTCCGCATTCCGCCTCGCCGAACTGCCCGCGCTGCGGCGGGTACGGCGTCGCCCGCTGGGCGCCCGGTCGGGTGCGGCTGCTCTTCGTGCCGTCCCTGCTGGTCTTCACGTGGGGCTTCGCGGCCCTTCTGCTCGGCGTGCCGGCGACGGTGTTGGTCGTGGTCGGCGCGGTGTTGTCCGACGGCGTCGGCGAGATGACCGTCCTCGTCGCGCTGCTGGGTCTGCCGTTCGCCGCCACCGTCATGATCGCGGGCGCGTTGGGGCTGGCCTACTACCACAGCTACCCGCCGAAGCGGTGCCACCGCTGCCAGGGCAGCTGGCCACGGCGTGAGCGCGACGAATATCTGCGGTCGACCCGGCCGGTGTTCACCTGTGGTTGCGGCCAGCGGCTCCGGGTGCCTCGGGCCGCCGGGGCGCGGCTGCGCTGCCCGCGCTGCGGCGCCGAACACGCCGTCCCGACCCCGGCGGGCCGCTGACGCGACGGGGGCGGGACCGACGATCACCTGCGCACCCTCGGCGACCTGGGCGGGAGGCGGCTGCGCTAAGAACGCCGCCCCACCCAAACCGGCCGCTGCCCCGGGGCCACCTCGTTCGTCGCCTTTGCTCTGCTTCAACGGACGCAACACTGACGTGCCGAATCCGTTGCGTGGGGTGAAGCAGAGCAAAGGTGGTGAGCCGACCCATGGGTGGTCGCGCCTTGGCGATCAGCCGCCGTCGGTCGCCGCAGCCGGGGTGGTGGCGGGGGTGGGGCGTCGTGGGGGGCTTGAGTCGTCCACACGGGTCAGCAGAGAGAACGCGCTGACCAGCAGGCTGGCCACGGCCATGGCCAGCAGCGCCGGGGTGAACCCGAGCGCGTCCACCGACCAGCCGCCGAGCAGCGCGCCGACCGGCAGCCCGACGAAGGCCAGCGAACCGGAGATGCCGATCACCCGGGTCTGCAGATCCGGCGGCACCCGTTCGTAGAGCGCCACCCCGAGCAGCGGGTTGACGGCCGCGATGCCGATTCCGGACAGGAAGGTCACCACGAGCACCACCGGCAACTCGTCGCTGATCGCCAACGCGACCAGCCGGGGTGCGCCGCCGACCATCGCGCCGATCAGGAACGTCAACCGGCGCGGCAGTCGGGGCCCGAGCGCGGTGAACAGCACGTTGCCCAGCAGCGCGCCCGCCGAGAACGTCGCCAGCACGACGCCGAGCCCACTCGGGCCGTGCAGTTCCCGGGCGACCCAGAACGGGATGTAGACAGCCACGCTGGCGTTGGCCACCATGTTCAGGGCCGAGACGACCCCCAGCATGCCCAGCAGGGGCCGGTCCCGCCCGAGGTACCCGAACCCGGCACGCAGCGCGCGCAGGTAGCTCACCGGCTCGGCGGCCTGCGCCGGGGCCGCCGGTGGCCGGACCAGGACGCCGATCAGCAGCGCGCAGATCCCGAAGCTGGCCGCGTCGATGAGGAGCGCCTCGGTCACCCCGAACGCGGCGATCAGCACGCCACCCACGGCCGCGCCGAACAGGGTCACCACCCGGCTCAACCCGTCGTACGCCGAGGTCAGCCGGATCAGCGGCACCCCGGCGGCCTCGGCGACCGGCCGGAACATGACGTTCTTGACCCGGTCCCCGATGCCGCGCAGCGCGCCGGCCACCGCCACCAGCGCCACCAGCGGAACGAACCCCAGCCACGGAGTCAACGCGACGACGACCATGGCCACCGCGCTGCCCGCGTCACACAGGATCGAGGTGCGGCGCAGCCCGATCCGGTCCGCCCACGGCGTGCCCAGCGCACTGGACAGCAGGTACGGCAGCGTCTCGGCGAACGCGACCAGGCCCATCTTGGTGGGGCTGCCGGTGGTTACGAGGACCAGCCACGGGATGGTCACCACCGAGATGCGGGTGCCCAGGTTGGAGATCAGGTCCGCGCTGACCAGGACGGCCAGCTGCCGACGGGGGGTCACGCCCCGACCGTCGCCGCCCGACGGGCGGCGTAGTCCTCGCGCAGCGCTCGTTTGTCGATTTTTGCCGACCGGTTCAGCGGCAGCCGGTCGGTGAACTTCACCCCGGCTGGCGCCCACATCTCGTTGAGCTCGGTGGTGACCAGGTCGATCAGCTCCGCGGCGGTGACCGTGGCGCCCGGGGCCGGCACCACGTACGCGTACGGGACCTCGCCGACCGCGTCGTCCGGCACGCCGATGACGGCGGCGGCCCGTACCTGCGGATGCCCGGCCAGCACGTCCTCGATGGGGCGGCAGAAGATGGCCCAGTTCCGACGATGCGTGACGATCATGTCGTGTGCCCGGTCGACGAGGTAGAGGTAGCCGTCGTCGTCCAGGTGGCCGATGTCGCGGGTACGCACCCAGCCGTCGACAATCGTCTGCGCGGTCAGCTCCGGTTGACCGTGGTAGCCGGCGAAGCTCAGCCGGGTGTGCACCCACACCTCGCCGTCGCGGCCCGTCGGCAGCACCGCACCGTCGTCGTCGCGGATCTCGATGCGTACGTCGCCGTAGGGGCGGCCGCAGGAGCGCAGCCGCTCCGGGTGCTCCGGATCGTCGGTCAGGCCGGGCAGCGCGGTGATCACGACGGCCTCGCTGAGGCCGTACACGATGCGCAGCACCGGGCCGAACCGCGCGATGGCCTGGCGCAGCCGGGCGGGCGCGGCGGGCCCGGCGCCCACGTTGAACATGAACATGGCGGAGAAGTCGGCGCCGACCAGCGCCGGGTGGTCCAGCAACTCGTAGAGCATCGGCGGGGTGACGAACGTGGAGTTGATCCGCTCGCGCCGCACGGTGTCCACGAAGGCCACCGGGTCCCAGTCGTCGCGCAGCACCAGCACCCCGCCGGTGAAGAGGTTGAACAGGGTGGTGATCTGGCCGCTGGCCAGCCACATCGGCGAATGCGACAGGTGCCGCAGCAGCGGGAACCCGGCGGCGCGGAAGTCCGCGGCCAGCGTGAGGATCTGGTCGTAGAAGCTCTCCCGGTGGTGCACCAGCTTGGGACTGCCGGTGGTGCCGCTGGTCTGTAGGAACGACTCGGGCGCCGGCACCCGCGCCGGCGGCGCCACGGCCTCGCCGGCGTCGGCAGTGAGGTCCGGGCCGGCGCCGCCGGGGCCGAGGCAGCACACCGGGGTGCCGGGCAGGGCGGCGGCCAGCGCCGGACCCAGACTGGCCGGGTCCCGCGCGTCGTAGACCAGGGCGTCGGGGCGGGCCAGCCCGATGAACTCGTCGACCTCCCGGCGGGCCGTGACCGGGGCGACCCACATCGTTCGGCAGCCGATCAGGTGCAGGGCGAGTTGCAGCAGCGGCCCCTCCACGGCGTTCGCCACGGTCACCAGCACCGCCGCGCCCGGCCGCACGCCCTGCCGGGTCAGCGTCGCGGCCATCGCGCGCACCAGCGCGGCAGCCTCGGTGTACGTGAGGCGACGGCCCCCGCCGACGAGCGCCTCCCGGTCACCGAAGCCGGCGAAGAGGTCCAGCGCCCTGTCCACGTAGGTCGTCCCGTGCCCGGGTCCGTCAGTCATCCGGCAGCCCCCATCCACGAAAGCGGCGGTCTCCGGGCAGCACCCCGGTGAACGACGTGGCGGTGGGCACCCCTCGGGCGACCGCACCGTCGCCTGCGAGCCTAGGCCGGCGAGGGCCGCCCGGGACCGGGCCGACGGGCGGTCCAGCAGGCCCGGCGGACATTTGATGGCGTCGATCAGGTCGATTGACGCTCATCATCGGCGGCGGCTAGGTTTCTGGACCATCGTCCAGGCAGGAGCTGTCAGCGGACGGCCCTGGGCTTCCACACGATGGAGGTTCGATGTCAATCCCGAAGAGATGGCACGTCATCGCCGCCGCGGCCGTACTGCTGGTCGCCGGAACACCCGCTGTCGTCGCGAGCGCCGGCCCGTCCGGGACCGCCGGCCGACCTGACCAGGCCGTATGGGCGGGCAGTTGGGCCGCCGCGGTCACCCGGGGCAACTCGGTCGGGCTGACCAACACCGGCCTGAACGACCAGAGCGTCCGGATGGTCGTGCACGTCTCGGTGGGCGGCCCGGCGCTGCGGGTCCGCCTGAGCAACCTCTACGGCGAGCAGGCGGTCGAGGTCGGTCGGGCCACCATCGCCCGTCCGAACACCGCGACCGTCGACGACGTCTCCGACATTGACCCGGCCTCGCTGCGTCCGCTGCGCTTCAACGGCGGCGCCTCGGCGACCATGCTCCGGGGCGCGGAGCTGCTCAGCGACCCGCTGACCTTCCCGGTCGCGGACGACAGCGACCTGGTGATCACCCTGCACTTCCCGACGCCGACCGGACCGACGACCTTCCACGGTCAGTCCCAGCAGAACAACTTCATCGGCGCGGGCGACCTGACCGGTGCCGCCGACGGTGCGGGCTTCACCATCCGGCCCACCTGCTGCTGGTTCTTCCTCTCCGGAGTCGACGTGCAGCGCAAGGCCAGCCCCGGCGCGCTGGTCGTGCTCAGCGACTCCATGGGTGACGGCAACGGCAGCACCGTCAACGCCAACCGGCGCTGGCCCGACCTGCTCTCCGACCGGCTGCTCGCCGACCGGCCGGACAAGCGCACCCCGGGTGTGCTCAACCTGAGCCTGGCCGGCAACCGGCTCAACCACGAGGGCACCGAGCCGGGCGACGGCAACTACCCCGGTTACTTCCAGCTCGGCCCGAACGCGGCGGCCCGCCTCAACGAGGACGTCTTCGCCCAGACCGGCGTGCGGACCGTCGTCACTCACCTGGGCATCAACGACATCTGGATGTCCAACGACTCACCCGAGGCGATCATCGCCACCCTGCGGCAGATCAACCAGCAGCTCCAGCAGCGCGGGTTGACCAGCCTGGTGGCCACGCTGACGCCGTACGAGGGGCACGGCGCGCCGGGCGTGTGGACGCCGCAGAAGGAGGCCACCCGGCAGGCGGTGAACGCCTACCTGCGCGGCAGCCGGGAGTTCGACGGGCTGCTCGACTTCGACCGGGTGCTGCGTGACCCGGCGCGACCCAGCCAGCTGCGGCCCGCGTACGACTCGGGGGATCACATCCACCCGAACGACGCCGGCAACAAGGCGCTGGCCGACTCCGTGCCGCTGCGGCTGCTCGGGCTGTGACACCTGCAGGGGGCGGCGGATGACGCGCCGCCCCCTGTGCCGGCATCGGGGGAGGACCCCGGTTGGAGGGACCACTCGCGATGCCCCGGCTGGCAGTCACCGAGAAGCCGCCGTACAGCGGCAGTCTCTTCCTGCGTGGCATCGACAAGCTGCTGGTCAGCACCGGCGGATAGGAGACCCGCATGGCCCTGCACCCGGAGGTGGCGGCCTACCGGGCCGCGCGTGCCGCGGCCGACACGCCGCCGCTGTACACCCAGACCCTGCCCGAGGCACGCGCCGCGGACCTGGCGGCGATCCGCGCCGGGGGCGGCGCGGTCGAGCCGGTGACCGAGGTACGCGACGAGCTGATCCCCGGCCCCGCCGGGGACCTGCCGATCCGGGTGTACCGGCCGGCCGGCCGGGGACCACTGCCCACCCTGCTGTACTTCTTCGGTGGCGGGTGGACGCTCGGCAGTGTCGACACCGCCGACGGCATCTGCCGACGGCTGGCCAACGCGGTGCCGTGCCAGGTGGTGACCGTCGGCTACCGGCTGGCTCCGGAGCACCCCTTCCCGGCCGCGGTGCACGACTGCCACGCGGCCACCGCCTGGATCGCCGACAACGCCGACCGGCTCGGCGCGGACCCGGATCGGTTGGCGGTGGGCGGGGACAGCGCGGGCGGGAACCTGGCCGCCGCGGTGACCCTGCTCTGCCGCGCGGACGGGCCGGCCCTCGCCGCGCAGCTGCTGGTCTACCCGAACACCGACCAGAGCGGCGAGCCGGAGGGCCCTGTCGGCGACGACCCGGCGCTGTTCAACAGTCGGTCGGTGGCCTGGTACCGCGCGCACTACCTGACCGATCCGGCGCACGCCCGGGACCCCCTCGCATCGCCGCTGCTCGCCGACGACCTGTCGGGCCTGCCCCCGGCGCTGGTGGTCACCGCCGAGCTGGATCCGCTCTGCGCCGAGGGGCAGCGCTACGCCGAGCGGCTGCGCGCCGCCGGGGTGCCCACCCGCCTCGACCACTACCCGGGGATGATCCACGGCTTCTTCGCCATGCCCGGCACGTTCACCGACGGCCGGCGGGCACAGCGCGTCGCGGCGACGTTCCTGCGCGAGGTGTTCGGGCTGCCGCCCGAACCGGCCGACGCGGCGGGGGTGCGTGGTGCCTGAGCGGGTACGCGCCGAGACGCCGCCGGTGTCGTTCGACGACTACGCCGGGCGCGCCCGCGCGGTGCTGGCCCCGGACGTGTGGGACTACGTGGCCGGTGGCAGCGCGGCCGAGGTGACCCTGGCCGCCAACCGGACCGCGCTGGACCGGGTCGCGGTGCTGCCCCGGGTGCTGCGCGCCAGCCACACCGTGGACCTCGGCACCCGGCTGCTCGGCCGCCCGTACGCGATGCCGGTCGGGGTGGCGCCGATGGCGTACCAGCGGCTCGTGCACCCGGACGGGGAGCTGGGCCTGGCGGCGGCGGCCGGCGCGGCCGGGGTGCCCTACCTGGCGAGCACGTTGAGCAGCACGCCGATCGAACAGGTCGCGGGCGCGGGCGCGGAGGTCTGGTTCCAGCTCTACTGGCTGCGCGAGCGCGCCCTGGTCCGCGACCTGCTGGACCGGGTCGTCGCGGCGGGGTGCCGGGCGCTGGTGGTCACCGTGGACGTCCCGGTGCTCGGCCGGCGCCCCCGTGACCTGCGCAACGCGTTCCAGTTGCCCCCCGACGTGGTCGCCGCGAACCTGCCGCAGGGCCGCGACGCGCTGGCGCACAGCGGCGCGCCCGGCGTGTCCGCGATCGCCGCGCACACCGACGCGTCGTTCGAGTCGGCCCTGCGGTGGACGGATCTGGCCTGGCTGCGCGAGCACGTCGACCTGCCGCTGGTCGTCAAGGGGGTGCTGGACCCCCGGGACGCGATCGAGGCGGTGCGGGTCGGCGCGGACGCGGTGGTCGTGTCCAACCACGGCGGTCGGCAACTGGACGGGGTGCCGGCCAGCGTCACCATGCTGCCGGAGGTCCTCGCTGCGGTCGGTGACCGCTGCCAGGTGCTGCTGGACAGCGGCATCCGCGGCGGCACCGATGTGCTGCGGGCGCTCGCGCTGGGTGCCGCCGGGGTGCTGGTCGGCCGGCCGATGCTCTGGGCGCTGGCCGTCGGGGGGCAGCAGGGCGCGCGGGACGCGCTGGTGTTGCTCGCCGCCGAACTGCGCGACGCCCTCACCCTGGCCGGCTGCGCCGACCCGGCGGCGGCGGCCGATCTGCGTACGCTCGGGGCGGGTTGAGCGGGCGTGACCACTGAAGCGGTCGACCTGCTCGTCGCCGACCTGCACCCCGCGCTGGGTGACCCGGCGCTGACGTCGATGAACTTCCTCAACGAGGTGTCCGAACGCTATCCGGCGGCGGTGTCGCTGGCCGCCGGACGGCCGTACGAGGAGTTCTTCGACGTGGCGGCGGTGCACCGGCACCTGGAGACGTTCCACCGGCACCTCGTCGACGATCTGGGCCACCGGCCCGAGCAGGCCCGGCGGCTGCTGCTGCAGTACGGCCGGACCAAGGGCATCGTGCACCACCTGATCGCCCGCAACCTCGCCGTCGACGAGCAGATCACGGTCGACCCGGAGGCTGTGGTGGTGACCGTCGGCTGCCAGGAGGCGATGTTCCTGGTGTTGCGGGCGCTGCGGGCCGGGCCGGCCGACGTGCTGCTCGCGGTCGCCCCGACCTACGTCGGGCTGACCGGCGCGGCCCGGCTCGTGGACCTGCCGGTGTGGCCGGTCGCCGGTGGACCAACCGGGGTGGACCTGGCGGACCTCCGGGCCCAGGTGCGCCGGGCACGCGCGCAGGGCCACCGGCCGCGGGCCTGCTACGTCATGCCGGACTTCGCCAACCCGTCCGGGGTCAGCATCGACACCGCCGACCGGCGGAGGCTGTTGGCGCTGGCCGCCGAGGAGGACCTGCTGCTGCTGGAGGACAACCCGTACGGGCTGTTCCCCGTCGACGACGGGCCGCGCCCGCCCACCCTCAAGGCGCTGGACACCGACCGGCGGGTGGTCTATCTCGGCTCGTTCGCGAAGACCGTGCTGCCCGGCGCGCGGGTCGGCTACGTGGTCGCCGACCAGCGGGTGGCGGGTACGGACGGCCGGGTCGGCCCGCTCGCCGACCAACTCGCCATGATCAAGAGCATGGTCACGGTGAACACCTCGCCGATCGCGCAGGCGGTGATCGGTGGCCGTCTGCTGGAGCACGGGTGCAGTCTGGTGCCGGCGAACACCCGGGAGCGGGCCGCGTACTCCCGGAACATGCGCCACCTGGTCGCCGGCCTGACCCGGCGCTTCCCGGCCGACCCGGACCGGCCGGCGGCGGTGCGGTGGACGGTGCCCGCCGGTGGGTTCTTCGTGGTGGTGACCGTGCCGTTCGAGGTCGACGACGCGCTGCTGGACATCTCGGCGCGCGACTACGGAGTGCTCTGGACGCCGATGGCGCACTTCTACGACGACACCGTGCCGGTGCGTGCGCTGCGGTTGTCGGTCAGCGCGGTGACACCGGAGCAGATCGACGTGGGGCTCGACCGCCTCGCCGCCCTGATCACCGACGTGCTGGCCCGCTCTGCGGATTGACACACCGCGTTCACCGGATAGCAATGTGCGACGGCCGATTCACCGCCGTCCTTGTTGGACGGTCATAATGGGACGCATGGTTGCCTGGGAGTACGCCTTGCTCGTCCGTCGCTATCAGGGACAGGGCCGCAATTTTCACGTCTCGTTCGTCTGGTACGGCCCTGACGGGTCACGCAAGGACATCACGGCCTTCGGGGACACCGCCATCGCGCACCTCAACCGCGCCGGCCGGGAGGGCTGGGAGCTGGTCTCCGCCGCCGAGGACGTCAACAACGTCCAGGGCAGCACCGAAGTCCACCGCTACCACCTAAAGCGCCCCCTAGCCTGACCACCCGCCCCACCCCGCGCTGCCCACCCCTGCCCGCCCCGCCCCCGCCCGCGTCGATCATGGAGTTGTGGTGGTGGACGAAAGTCGCCCACCGGCCCTTATCGGGCACCACAACTCCATGATCGACGCGCCTGGCTGGTTGAGGGCTGGGCTTTAGGACAGGTTGATGCTGGGGTAGAGGGGGTGCGGGGCCAGCAGGTCGGTGGCCTGGCGGGACACCTTGTCGGCCAGGGCCGGGTCGAGGGTGTACTTGGCCTTCGACGGGGTGCCGTCGGCGTTGGCGCCGGCGGTGGTGTGGGTCAGCACCGTGTGGATCAGCTCCGCCGTCTGGTCCATCTCGGCGGTGCCGAGCCCCCGCGTGGTCAGCGCCGGCGTGCCGATCCGGATGCCGGACGTGTACCAGGCGCCGTTCGGGTCCTGCGGGACCGAGTTGCGGTTGGTGACGACGCCCGAGTCCAGCAGAGCCTGCTCGGCCTGCCGGCCGGTGAGCCCGTAGCCGGACACGTCGATCAGCACCAGGTGGTTGTCGGTGCCCCCGGTGACCAGCTTCGCGCCGCGCCGCAGCAGCCCTTCGGCCAGGGCCTGCGAGTTGGCCACGATCCGCGACGCGTAGTCGGCGAAGTCGGGGCGACGGGCCTCGGCGAGGGCGACCGCCTTGGCCGCCATCACGTGCGGCAGCGGGCCACCGAGCACCATCGGGCAGCCCCGGTCCACCTGGTCGGCCAGCTCCGGCCCGCAGAGCACCATGCCGCCACGGGGGCCGCGCAGCGACTTGTGGGTGGTGGTGGTGACGATGTGCGCGTGCGGCACCGGGTCGAAGTCGCCGGTGAAGACCTTGCCCGCCACCAGGCCGGCGAAGTGCGCCATGTCGACCATGAAGGTCGCGCCGACCGAGTCGGCGATCTCCCGCAGGATCCGGAAGTTCACCTTCCGGGGGTACGCCGAGTAGCCGCCGACCAGGATCAGCGGCTTGAACTCGCGGGCTGCCTCGGCCACCCGGTCGTAGTCGATCAGGCCGGTCGTCGGGTCGGTGCCGTAGCTGCGCTGGTCGAACATCTTGCCGGAGATGTTCGGCCGGAAGCCGTGGGTCAGGTGACCGCCGGCGTCCAGCGACATGCCGAGCATCCGCTGGTTGCCCAGCTCACGCCGCAGCGCGAACCAGTCCGCCTCGGTGAGGTCGTTGACCTGGCGCACCTGCGCCTTCTTCAGCGCGGGGGCCTCCACCCGGTCGGCGAGGATCGCCCAGAAGGCGACCAGGTTGGCGTCGATACCCGAGTGCGGCTGCACGTACGCGTGCGCGGCGCCGAACAGCTCGCGGGCGTGCTCGGCGGCGAGGGCCTCGACGGTGTCGACGTTCTGGCAGCCGGCGTAGAAGCGGCGCCCGACGGTGCCCTCGGCGTACTTGTCGCTGAACCAGTTGCCCATGGCCAGCAGGGTGGCCGGGGAGGCGTAGTTCTCGCTGGCGATGAGCTTGAGCGACTCTCGCTGGTCGGTCAGCTCGGCGCCGATGGCGTCGGCGACCCGCGGCTCGACAGCCCGGATCACCTCAAGGGCACTCCGGAATGCGGTGGACTCGGCGTTGTGCGACATACGACCTCCTACAGACGTGCGGAAGGCCCAGGCGCTCGGCAAACGTCCTCGTGACGGGGCCGCTCCCTGATGGTTGTCCATCCCCACGCGCCAGTAACGGCCCGCGCCGATCCTACCGGGCCGGCCACGGCCCACCCGGCCGGCCTCCGGACGTGACCACCGAAGGTGCCCGGACGGCTGCCGAGCCCGTGGGGACGAGGCAGCCGTCCGGTCAGACGGTGGCGAGGGTGCGGGGGATCTCGTCGAGCAGTTCCCGGGCCAGGAAGCCGATCCGCCCGTACCGGGGGATCAGCCGTTGACCGCTCACCGCGTGCGCGAAGGCCCCCCAGCAGGCGGCCTGGGCCGGGTCGGTTCCCCGGGAGAGCAGCCCGGCCAGCAGGCCGGCGAGCACGTCCCCACTGCCGGAGGTGCCGAGCCCGGCGTCCCCGCTCTCCTCCCGCCACCCGCGCCCGTCCGGTGCGGCCACATGCCCGTAGAGCGACACGACGGCCTCGTACCGGGCGGCCAATTCGGCGGCCTCGGCGTCCAGGTCGTCGCCCGGCTCCCGGCCGAGCAGGTGCCCGGCCTCGGTGACGTTGGGGGTGAGCACCACCGGGCGGCCCGAGCCGACCAGCAGCGTCGGCTCGTGGCTGAGCGCACCGAGGGCGTACGCGTCGAGCACCAGCGGGGTGCGCGGCCCCGCCGCGTCCAGGACCAGGCCGAGCAGCTGGACGGTCTCGTCGATGCCCGTGAGGCCGGGGCCCAGGGCCACCACGTCGGCCTGGCCGACCAGCTCGTCGAGTTGGCCGCCCCGGTCGGCGACGACGGCGCCGTCGGAGGTCTCCGGGAGCCCGACCACCAGCGCCTCGGGCACCTGGATGCTCAGCGTGGCGGCGGTGGACTCGGCGGCGGCGAGCTGGAGCACCCCGGCGCCGGCGCGCAGCGCGGCCACCCCGGCGAGCAGCACCGCGCCGGGGGTGAAGCGGGAGCCGCCGACCACCAGCACGGTGCCCCGGCTCTCCTTGCCGCCGGTCGGCACCGGCAGCGCCCACTCCCGCAGCAGTCCCGGCGTGATCACCTGCACCTCAGACCGGCTCGGCATGGACCTCGTCCTCCCTGGTCGGCTCGGCGCCCTGCCGGCGCAGGTGGCCGATCTCGTTGAAACCGCCCAGCGTCAGCCGGCCCTGGGCGTCGGCCGACCAGTCGGTGATCGAGCAGTTGGCGATGACGTGCTCGCGGGTCAGCTCCATCAGCTCCGGCTCGGTCAGCCCTTCGACCAGGTAACGCAGCAGGAACACCAGCGCGTCGTGGCCGAAGAGCAGCACCCGCTGACCGGCGTGGTCCCGGCGCAGGTCACCGAGGAGGCCCCGCAGGCGCAGCGCCACGTCGGTCCAGGCTTCGCCGCCGGGCGGCCGGTAGTAGAACTTGCCCAGCCGGGCGCGGCGCTCGGCCTCGTCCGGAAACCGCTGACGCACCCCGTGCCCGGTCAGGCCGTCGAGGATGCCCAGCTCCCGGTCGCGCAGCCGTTCGTCCCGGCTGACCGGGACCCCGGTGTCGTGCAGCGCCAGCTCGGCGGTGGAGACCGCCCGCAGGTACGGCGAGACCACCGCCACGTCGGGGCGGCGGTCCTCGGGCAGCCCGGCGAGCCAGCGGCCGGTCGCCCGGGCCTGCTCCTCGCCGGTGGGGGAGAGCGGCACGTCGGCGTCGCGGTGACCGAGCCCGATCAGCTCCGCGCCGGTGGCCTCGGCCCGGGTGGCCGCCACGTTCGCGGTGCTCTCCCCGTGCCGGATGATCCAGAGCGTCGACAGTTCCGCCATGCCCGACCCCCTACCCGGGTGCCGCCGACGGTAACCGTGTCACGGCCGGCACCGCGCCGGCCGTCGTGTCGCTCAGCCGCGCCGTTGCAGCAGTGCCACGGTCAGCCCGGTCACGTGTGTGACGCGGACCACGTCGTAGCGCTCGGCGAGCGCCGCCGACTGCTTCTTCGGCAGCCCGGTCAGCGGTGCGTCGGTGACGGTCGGCAGCAGCACCCACAGTCGGGGCTCGTCTCGCAGGCAGCGGGCCGGGTTGGCGCAGTCCGCGCCGAACAGTTCGTCGCGCTGGGCCGCCGACCGCTGCTGGAAGACGTTGCGGGGGGAGACGTCGTCAGGGAGGTAGTAGCGCACCCCGGGCTCGTGCATCCACCACCACGGGCCGCCCGCGACGAGGCCGTCGCCGGGCTGGTAGCCGGCTTCGATGACGCGCGCCGCCTCGGAGTAGGACAGCGGCGTGAACGCCCGCGCCTGCGGGTACGTGTACCAGCCATGCGAGAACTCGTCGCGCAGCGCGAGCTGACCGGGCACGGACAGGGCCGCGAGCACCACCAGCGCCGCCGCCACCAGCGGCGCGCGGCGCAGCGCGGCGATCCCCGCACCGGCGAGCACCGCCCAGGCCGGCACGAGGAAGAGCAGGTACTTGGAGAAGAAGTAGTTGATGTCGCCGGTCGAGGCCAGCAGGATCACCGGCAGCGGCAGGACGGCGATCACCGCCGCCATGACGGTCCGGGACGCGGCGTCGCGCCGCAGGTGGGTCAGGACGCCCACCACGGCCAGCGCGGTCACCGCGACGGCCAGCAACGTCGAGCCGAGGACCTGCTCCCAGACCGTCCAGGGCGCGCTGTCCGGGATCCAGCTGATCTGCCGCCCCGCCTGCTTCATGCCCCGCAGGATCACCGGCGCGGCGATGCCCGCCCCGGCGGCGGAGGCGAGCACGAACCAGGCCAGCGACCACCAGCGGCGCTGGCGCCAGCAGTGCAGGAGAACGGCCACGCCGTGCCCGAGGAGCAGGGTGAGCGCCACCACGTTCACCAGGCCGATTCCGGCCACGGCGAGCACGTACGCCGCCCACCGCAGCCACCCCGGCCGCTCCAACGCCCGGAGCAGGAACAGGGTGGCCACGGCCGCGGCGAGGACGACGAAGGCGTACGAGCGGGTCTCCTGGCCGAACCGGGTGACGGTGGGCACCAGGGCGAAGACGAAACCGGCGGCGACCCCCGCCGTCTGACCGAAGACCCGCCGCCCGACAAGCGCCACGCACGCGGTCGCCAGGATCATGGCCAGCGCCGACGGCAGGCGCACGGCGGCCGGCCCGGTGCCGAACAGGGTGGTCCAGCCGTGCATGAACAGGTAGTACGCCCCGTGCACGGCGTCGACGTTCGCCAGCATGTCGATGATCTGCCCGGTGGAGCGGGTCGCCACGTCGACGGTGACCAGCTCGTCGTGCCACATCTCCGGGCTGCCGATGCGCCAGCCGACCGCGAGGGCGGCGAACGCCGTCGGCCAGAACCAGACGCTCAGCGCCAGCCGACGCAGGAGTGGCAGTGACCGGCTGTCCGGTCCGGTGGTCGGCGAGGGCGAACCCACGTCGGTCTGCGCGGGAGGCGCGTCCGTGGTGACGGCGCGGTCTGACATCGGCATCCGATCGGGGGGCGTGCGGAGCGGGCGCGACGATGATAGCCGTCACCGGGCCCGCCGTCGGACCCCTCACCGTGGCGTGGCCCGCAGCGGTGTCGCGGCGCGTCGCGTCGGCGGTTCGCCCGTCACCGATCCGGACGGGATGCCTGATAATGTGGCCCGCGCCTGTCGCGCACTTCCACCACGCACAGTTAGGCCTGCGGACCGATGATTGTCGACATCATGCTGCCGTACTACGGGAGTGTGCCCCTCATGCAGGCGGCGGTACGCAGCGTGATGGCACAGAGTGACCCTGGCTGGCGCCTGACGGTAGTCGACGACGGCCGGGAGCCGGGGGTGCCGGAGTGGTTCGCGGGCATCACCGACGAGCGGGTCCGCTACCAGCGCAACGAGCGCAACCTCGGCGTCACCGGCAACTACCGCAAGTGCGTCGGCCTCGCCGAGCACGAGTACCTGGTGATGATGGGCACGGACGACATCATGCACCCCAACTACGTCGCGACCGTGCGATCGGTGATCGAGGAGTACCCGGGCGTCTGCATGATCCAGCCCGGGGTCGAGATCATCGACGCCGACGGCAACGTGGTCAACACGATGGTCGACGAGGCCAAGCGGCGGCTCTACGCCCCCCGGATCGAGACCCGGGAGCTGATGGGCGGCGAAGACCTGGCGGCCAGCCTGCTGCGCGGCTGCTGGTTCTACTTCCCGTCGATCTGCTGGCGGACGGACGCGCTCAAGACCGTCAACTTCCGCGACGAGTTCCAGGTCATCCAGGATCTGGCCCTGGTGATCGACCTGGTCCAGCGGGGCGAGCAGATGGCTGTCGACAGCACCCTCTGCTTCCAGTTCCGCCGACACGCGGTCAGCAAGTCCGCCGCCGACGCGGTCAACGGCTCCCGGTTCACCGAGGCACGGGCCTACTTCGTCGACGTCGCACGGCGGATGGACGAGCAGGGCTGGCCCCGGGCGGCCCGGGCGGCCCGCCGCTACACCTCGTCGCGACTGCACGCCATCACGCTGCTGCCGGCGGCCGTCCGGTCGGGCAAGATGACCGGCGTGCGCAGCCTGTCGCGGCACGCGTTCGGGCCGGGCCGATGAGCGACAGCCAGGGGAGCGGCATGAACGTCAGACCGTGGCACCGTGGCGAGGACGCCGGGCCGTCCCTGCGGGTGGCGGTGCTCGGCGGTACGGGCTTCCTCGGTCGTCCCATCTGCCGCGCGCTGGCCGACCAGGGGCACGCCGTGGTCGCCGTCGCGCGCCAGCCGAGGGACCTCGGCCCGGGGGTGGTGGTCCGCGCCCTGGACCTGGCCGCCGCCGACGTCGACGAGATCACCGACGTGCTGCGGGAGCTCGACTCCGACGTGGTGATCAACGCGGCGGGTGGGATGTGGGGGCTGACCGACGAGCAGATGCTCGCGGTCAACGTCACCCTGGTCGAGCGGCTGATCGAGGCCGCCGGCCGGTTGCCCCGGCGGGTCCGGGTGATCCAGCTCGGCAGCGTGCACGAGTACGGGCTGGTCCCGGTCGACACGTCGATGCCCGAGACGCTGCCCGCCGCCCCGGTCATGCCGTACGGCGAGTTCAAGGTGCGCTGCACCACCGCGGTCGCCGAGGCCGACCGGCGGGGTCTGATCGAGGGCGTCACGCTGCGGGTCGGCAACGTCATCGGCGCCGGCCAGCCCGGGCACAGCCTGCTCGGCGTGGTCGCGGGAAAGCTGCGCGACGCCCAGCGGGCCGGTGAGCGGGCCCGACTGGAGTTGGCCCCGCTGGGTTCCCGCCGTGACTTCGTCGGGCTCAGCGACGTCGTCGCCGCCGTGTTGCTGGCCGCGGTCCGACCCCAGGCGGCCGGTCGCGTGATCAACATCGGTCGGGGGGTGGCGGCCAGCGCGCGTGATATGGTCCAGCTTCTCATCGATGTGAGTGGGGTCCCGACCGACCTCATCGAGGGCGAGCGCACCGGCCCGGCCGAGACGACCTGGCAGCGGCTGGACGTCGGGTTGGCCGCCGAGGTGCTCGGCTGGGCGCCGAGCGATGATCTGCACACCGAGATGAAGCAGTTGTGGGAGCACGCCGGCGCCGAGGTGCCCGCCTGATGGTCGAGAGGTTCCTGGCCGCATGACTACCCCCGCCCTCGTCCGGTCCCGCGGCACGCTGGCCGACATGCTCTCCGGCCGCAGCAACGGCATCGGGCTGATCCGGCTCTGCCTCGCGGTGGGCGTCGTGCTGTCGCACTCCAAGCCGCTCGGCTTCGGCGCCAGCGACCTCGGCTACCACCTCACCGGTCGGCAGACCAACGTCGGCACCATGGCCGTGTACGGCTTCTTCGTGCTCTCCGGCCTGCTGATCACCCGCAGCGCCCGGCGTACCGGCATCATCCGCTACACGTGGCACCGCGCCCTGCGCATCTTCCCCGGTCTCTGGGTCTGCCTGCTGATCACCGCGCTGGTGGTCGCCCCGCTGGTCGCGCTGCGCGAGCACGGCACCACCGGCGGCTTCTTCGACAACGCCTGGGACCGGGGCGGCCCGCTGGCGTACCTGCAGGCGAACTGGTGGACCGGCGTCCGTCAGTACGGCATCCAGGACCTGCTCAAGGAGACCACCCCGTGGGGTGAGAAGAGCAATTCCAGCGTCTTCAACGGCGCGCTGTGGTCGCTCAAGTACGAGATGTTCTGCTACGTCGTGGTGGGCGTGCTGGCCGTGACGGCGGTGCTGCGCAACGCCCGCCGGTTCGTGCTGTTCCTGACCGTCGCCCTCTACCTGAGCATCCTGCAGGACTGGGTGAGCTCGGGGCGGGTGAGCGGCCCGGTGTCCACGGCGGCCTGGACCTTCGACTCGCCCCTGGTGGGCGTCATGAGCTTCCACTACATCGTCTACCTGGGCTTCCTGTTCGCCTTCGGCGCGACCCTGGACCTCTACCGGGAGCGGGTGCCGATCAACGACGCGCTCGGCATCGGCTCGGCGCTGGCACTCGGGCTGTCGCTGCTCTTCGGCGGCTTCTTCGTCATCGGGCTGCCCGCATTCGCGTACCTGCTGGTCTGGCTGTCGGTGCGGATGCCGCGTCAACTGCACTGGGTGGGTCGCAAGAACGACTACTCGTACGGCATCTACATCTACGGGTTCATCTTCCAGCAGGTGATGGCGAGCCTGGGCTGGAGCCGCTGGGGGTACGTGCCGTTCGCGGCGATGTCGGTGGCGGCGGCCTTCGCCGCGGCGTTCGTGTCCTGGAAGCTGGTCGAGCGGCCGGCGTTGCGGTTGAAGGACTGGACGCCGGGCTTCGTGGCCCGCCGGTCGTCGCAGACGGTGCCGGTCGAGCAGCAGACCGCGGTGGCCGAGGAACCGCCCTCCACGTCGCCGGTGTCGGTCGGCGACGTGACGCAGGAGTTGCCGCAGCAGCGCGCCACGCTGGTCCCCGGCCGGTAGCCCTCGGGCCCGCCGTCGGCGTCGTACCCTCGGGGGCGTGGCCACGGCGGCGCAGGAGATCCAGGTGGGGGAGCGGCTGGTCCGCGTCTCCAGCCCCGACAAGCCGTACTTTCCCGAGCGTGGGCTCACCAAGCTCGACGTGGTGCGGTACTTCCTGGCGGTGGGCGACGGCATCCTGCGCGCGTTGCGCGACCGGCCGACGATGCTGGAACGCTGGCCGCGCGGCGTCTTCGAGGGCGCGACGATCGCCACCCGGCAGACCAACCGGGGTGACGCCTTCTACCAGAAGCGGCTGCCGGCGGGCGCGCCCGACTGGGTGCGTACCGCGCACATCACCTTCCCCAGTGGCCGCACCGCCGACGAGGTCGCGCCCAGCGAGTTGGCCGTGGTGATCTGGGCGGCCAACCTGGGCACCCTGCGCTTCCACCCGTGGCCGGTGTCGGCCGCCGACGTGGAACGCCCCGACCAGCTGCGCATCGACCTGGACCCGATGCCGGGCGTCGGCTTCGAGCAGGTGGTGCCGGTGGCCCGGGAGGTGCGGGCGTTCCTCGCCGAGTTGGGCCTGACCGGCTACCCGAAGACCACCGGCGGGCGGGGCCTGCACATCTATCTGTCGATCGAGCCGCGCTGGAGCTTCGGCGAGTGCCGCCGGGCGGTGCTCGCGCTGGGCCGGGAGATGCAGCGCCGTCTGCCGGAGCTGGTCACCACCACCTGGTGGCGCGACAAGCGGGACCGGCCCGTGTTCGTCGACTACAACCAGATGTCGCGGGACCACACGATGGCCTCGGCGTACTCGATTCGGCCGACGCCCCGGGCGTTGGTGTCGGCGCCGCTGGACTGGGCGGAGCTGGACGACGCCCGGCCGGAGGACTTCGACGTGCTGTCCGTGCCGGCGCGGTTCGCCGAGCGGGGTGACCCGCACGCCGGCCTCGACGGCGAGCGGCACTCGTTGGAGCCGCTGCTGGAGCTGGCCGACCGGGACGGCGTGGAGGCTCCGCCGGAGCGCTGAGCGGTCACGCCCAGGGGCTGCCGGCCCCGTCGAACTCCTCGTAGACCAGCCAGGTGCGGGTGGACAGCACTCCGGGGATGCTCTGCACCCGGCCCAGCACCACGTCCCGCAGCGCGGCATTGTCCGGCGCGCGGACCAGCGCGAGCACGTCGTGGTCGCCGCCGAGCAGGGCGGCGTGCTCGATGTAGCGCACCTGGGCCAGCTCGGCCGACACCTCCCGCCAGGTGTTCTGCTGGATCGTCAACGCGATGTACGCCGAGGTGCCCAACCCGGCCGCCTCGGGCGCCACCTGGGCCCGGAACCCGGTGATGACCCCGTCGCGCAGCAGGCGCTCCACCCGGGCGTACGCGTTGGTGCGGGAGATGTGGATCCGTTCGGCCAGGGTCCGCACCGAGGTCCGCCCGTCCCGGGCCAACTCGTCGAGGATCCGGCGGTCCACCTCGTCCAGCGCTCGGGCCGAACGTCCCGATCCGATGGCGCGGCCCACCCCGTCGGCGGCCTCCTGGCTCACCGAAGCGCCCTTTCCATGCCGATCGTCCCGCCTTCGCCGTGGATCTTGAGTCAATCATCCGATGGCGGAAGCATAGGCCCACCACACGTCCCAGGAGGTCCCGCCGTGACGACCACACCCCAGGCGGTCCGCAGGGCATCCCCGCGCACCCGTCGGGCGGCCACCCCGCCCGACCCGGCGCGCCCGCTGCTGCCGACCGCCGAACCGGTCCGCCTGCTCGACCAGCGCGGCACGCCGCTGCCCGCCCGCACCGACTATCCGGAGCCGCCCGTCGAGGCGCTGCGCGAGCTGTACCGCCGGATGGTGCTCGGCCGCCGGTTCGACACCCAGGCGACCGCCCTGACCAAGCAGGGCCGGCTGGCCGTCTATCCGTCCTCCCGGGGCCAGGAGGCCTGCCAGGTCGCCGCGGTGCTCGCGGTCCGGGACACCGACTGGGTGTTCCCCACCTACCGGGAGTCGATGGCGCTGGTCGCCCGGGGCATCGACCCGGTCGAGGTGCTCACCCTGCTGCGCGGCGACTGGCACTGTGGCTACGACCCGACCGAGGTGCGGACCGCGCCGCAGTGCACCCCCCTGGCGACGCAGTGCGTGCACGCCGCCGGGCTGGCGCACGGTGAGGCGTACCAGGGCCGCGACACCGTGGCGCTGGCCTTCATCGGCGACGGCGCGACCAGCGAGGGCGACTTCCACGAGGGCATCAACTTCGCCGCCGTGTTCAAGGCGCCGGTCGTCTACTTCGTTCAGAACAACCGGTACGCCATCAGCGTCCCGCTGTCCCGGCAGACCGCCGCGCCGTCGCTGGCGTACAAGGGCGTCGGCTACGGGGTGCCCAGCGAGCAGGTCGACGGCAACGACCCGGTGGCGGTGCTCGCCGTGCTGACCCGCGCGGTGGAGCACGCCCGCGCCGGCAACGGGCCGTTCCTGGTGGAGGCGCACACCTACCGGATGGAGCCGCACACCAACGCCGACGACGCGACCCGCTACCGCGACAGCGCCGAGGTCGACGCCTGGCGCGACCGCGACCCGGTCGCCCGCCTGGAGACCTACCTGCGGGCGCGCGGGGTGCTCGACGACGCGGCGGTCGCCGAGGTCGCCGAGCAGGCCGAGGCGTACGCGGCGGACCTGCGGGCCCGGATGAACACCCAACCCACCGTCGACCCGCTGAGCCTCTTCGACCACGTCTACGCCGAGCCGACTCCGCAGTTGGTCGAGCAGCGCGAGCAGGTACGCGCCGAACTGGCCGCCGCGAGCGACGAGGACGGTGCCGCCTGATGGCCACCACCATGGCGAAGGCCCTCAACACCGCGCTCGCCGACGCCCTCGCGGCCGACGATCGGGTCGTCGTCTTCGGTGAGGACGTCGGCCAGCTCGGCGGCGTCTTCCGGATCACCGACGGCCTCCAGGCCCGCTTCGGTGAGAAGCGCTGCTTCGACACGCCCCTCGCCGAGGCCGGCATCGTCGGCTTCGCCGTCGGCCTGGCCATGTCCGGGCTGCGGCCGGTCGTCGAGATGCAGTTCGACGCGTTCGCGTACCCGGCGTTCGAGCAGATCGCCTCGCACGTGGCGAAGCTGCGCAACCGGACCCGGGGTGCGCTGAGCGTGCCCATCGTCATCCGGGTGCCGTACGCCGGCGGCATCGGCGGGGTGGAACACCACTGTGACTCGTCCGAGGCGTACTACGCGCACACCCCCGGCCTGAAGGTCGTCACCCCGGCGACCGTGGCCGACGCGTACTCGCTGCTGCGCGAGGCGATCGACGACCCCGACCCGGTGGTCTTCATGGAGCCCAAGAAGCTCTACTTCGCCAGCGCCGAGGCTGAGCTGCCGACGCGCGCCGAACCGTTCGGCCGGGCCGTGGTGCGCCGGCCGGGACGCGACGCCACCCTGGTGGCGTACGGGCCGGCGGTGCCGGTGGCGTTGGAGGCCGCCGAGGCCGCCCGCGAGGAGGGCTGGGACCTGGAGGTGGTGGACGTACGCACCATCGTGCCGTTCGACGACGCCACCATCACCGCCTCGGTGCGGCGTACCGGCCGGTGCGTGGTGATCCAGGAGGCGCCCGGGTTCGCCGGTGTCGGCGCGGAGATCGCCGCCCGCGTGCAGGAGCGCTGCTTCCACGCGCTGCACGCGCCGGTGCTGCGGGTGGCCGGGCTGGACATCCCGTACCCGGCGCCGATGCTGGAGCACACCCACCTTCCCGGGGTGGACCGGGTGCTCGACGCGGTGGCCCGGTTGCAGTGGGACGACCAGCCGGACGCGCGCTGGTCGACGCAGGGCAGCGCGGCATGACCACGGTCGAGCGGACGCAGGTCTTCCTCCTGCCCGACCTGGGCGAGGGGCTGAGCGAGGCCGAGATCGTCGAGTGGCGGGTGGCCGTGGGTGACGTGGTCACGGTCGACCAGAGCGTGGTCGAGGTGGAGACCGCCAAGGCGGTCGTCGACGTGCCCTGCCCGTACGCCGGACGGGTGGTTACCCTGCACGGCGCGGCCGGTGAGGTCCGTCCGGTCGGCCAACCACTGATCACCATCGCCCCGCTGGACGGCGACGGCGACGAGCCGGCCGGGCACGCCACCTACCGCGAGGAGGAGCGGGCCGGCTCCGGCAACGTGCTGATCGGGTACGGCACCGGGCACGGCGGCGCGACCCGCCGTCGACGCCGGCCCCGGCTGGCGGTGGCGCCCGAGCCGACCGACTCCCCGCAGGGCGCGGCACCTGACACGGCCGCCGGGAGCAGCCCGGCGGACGGCACAGGCCCGGCCGCACGCGCCGCGGTGCCGGGCGCGGCGCTGGTCATCTCGCCGATCGTCCGGCGGCTGGCCCGCGACCGGGGCGTCGACCTGAGCACGGTACGCGGCACCGGCCCCGGTGGAGTGATCCGTCGCGCCGACGTGGAGGCGGTGCTGGCCCCGCCCGCGGCCCGGCTCGCCGCCGCTCCGGACCCGCACGTCGCCCCGGCCCCCGCCGGGGACAGCGACGTGATCGTTCCGCTCACCGGCGTGCGCAAGGTGATCGCGGACAAGCTGTCCCGCAGCCGGCGGGAGATCCCCGAGGTGACCATCTGGGTCGACGTGGACGCTACCGGCCTGCTGGAGACCCGGGCCGCGATCAACGCGGCGACCCCGGACGCGCCGGTGAGCATCCTGGCCCTGCTGGCCCGGATCTGCCTCAGCGGGCTGCGCAGGTTCCCGCAGCTCAACGCCCGGGTCGACACCGAGGGGCAGCGGATCGTCCAGTCCGCAGGCGTGCACCTGGGTATCGCCGCGCAGACCGACCGGGGTCTGCTCGTTCCGGTGCTGCGCGACGCCCAGCGGCTCACCACCGCCGAATTGGCCGCCGAGCTGGCGGCCACCACGGCGCAGGCGCGGGCGGGCACGCTGCCGCCGGCCCGGCTGACCGGCGGCACGTTCACGCTCAACAACTACGGGGTGTTCGGCGTGGACGGCTCCACACCGATCATCAACCACCCGGAGGCGGCCCTGCTCGGCGTGGGCCGGATCGTGGACAAGCCGTGGGTGGTCGACGGGCAGTTGGCCGTGCGCAAGGTGACCCAGCTGAGCCTCACCTTCGACCACCGGGTCTGCGACGGCGGGGTGGCCGGCGGCTTCCTGCGGCACGTCGCCGACTGCGTGGAGCGCCCGGCGCTGCTGATCGCCGCCGTCTGAGACGACGTACCCCGGCCCCGGCGCCGCCCTGTGCGGGCGCCGGGGCCGTCCGCGTCCCGGGGGTTTCCCGGACGTCGGATCGGGAAGTCGGCTCCGCCGGAGCGCACCAGGCGCGTCGAAGGGAGTCGGTCCGTGACGTACCAGGAGCTTCGTAATGCCGTCCGGGAGCGACGACCCGCCTCGGCCGGCGCTCCACTGCACTGCGACGCGCGGGAGTACGGCCTGCGCGGCGACGGCGAGACGAACGACCAGCCGGCGCTGGCCGCCCTCGTGGACCGCCTGGGCGCCGGCTACGCGTCGGACGGGCGAGCCCGGGTCATCTACTGCCCACCGGGCATCTACTCGATCCGGGACGCCGGCACGGTGTGGCGCAGCGGCGTCTCCCTGATCGGGGCGGGCCCGGCGGCGACCCGGTTCCTGCTCAGCAACGAGGGCAACCGCACCGACCCCACCCCGTTGGCGTTCTGGACCACCCTGCAGCACGGCGCCGACCGGGACCGGCACATCGCCGACTGCACCTTCGCCGACTTCGAGATCGACGGATCCGGCGTGGCGATGGCCGAGTACAACTACCTCGCCAAGGGCCTGGGCCTGCAGTACATGGTGCGCGGTGTTTTCCGCAACCTCTTCATCCACCACACCGCGGCCACCGGCCTGGGCTGCGACTTCCTCCAGGACAGCCTGATCGACGGCGTGGTGGTGGTCGGCTGCGGCCGGCTGGACAACGGCGAGCAGATGGGCGGCGCCGGCATCGGTGTGGGCATCGGCGGGTGGGGCGACATGGAGCGGTTGACCATCGCCAACTGCACCACCCTGGCCAACGGCACCAACGGCATCTTCCTGGAGCTTCAGAAGGACTACTGGACGCCGCCACGCGGCTACCGCATCATCGGCTGCCACAGCCAGGGCAACCGGTTCGGGATCTCCGACTGGGGCGCCGACGGTCTCATCGTCTCCGCCTGCACGATGGTCGGCAACCTGGAGGCCGGCTTCGACATCTCGGCGCAGGGCACGGCGGGCGTGGCCGGACGAGGTGGGCTGCTCAGCGACTGCGTCATCGACGGCAACCTCCGCGACGGCGTCAGCATCGGCAACAGCCCCGGCCCGTACACCATCCGGGGCAACCGGATCAGCGGCAACGGCCGGCACGGCTATCACGGGCACGACCTCGGGCGTGGTTACCTGGGCCCGATCCGGGACGTGGTGATCGAGAGCAACGAGTTCTGGAACAACGGGCTGGACGCCGTCCGGATCGACCACCAGATGACCGACGCGGTGCTGCTGAACAACCGGATCCGCAACAACGGCCAGCAGCGCGCCGACGGCACCGGCGGCGCCGGCGAGAGCGTCCGCTACGCCGAGCGGTCCGTGGTGGACCGGGCCGCCCACTGGCCAACCGACGGGCACCGGGGAAAGGTCCTGCGGGTCGGGCGGTCGGTGGCCGTGGTCGCCTCGAACACCGGCGAGGAGTTGGTGCTGGCGCCGGTCCGGCCCGACGCGATAGGCGCGTGGAGTGGCGACGTCCCGCCACCGGGCTGCCGGTACGAGCTGTCCGCGGCACCCGGGCGGCGGGCCGGCATCACCATCGACGCGGCGTTCGACTCGGCCACGATTCGCGGCAACCGGATCTGGGACAACCACGAGGACAAGACCCAGACCCACGGGTTGTGGATCACCGAGCGGGGCAGTTGCGTGGACTGCCGGGTCGAGGACAACGACCTCGCCGGCAACGCCGAGGACGGGATGCGGCTGGACACTCCGCCGGTGGGCGGACGCTGGCGCGACAACCACGTCGACAGCGACTGGGCCTGAACGACTGGATCTGGGCGGGCTGCTCGGCGGCAGCCTGGGCCTGAGCGGGCGTCCGGTGGCGGCGGCCTGGGGTTGAGCGGCGTCCGGTGGCGGCGGCCGGAGTGGTCCGGCCGCCGCCACCGTCAGTCCGCGTCGGTCAGCCGGCCAGGCCGGCCACCGGGTCGGGATCCAGCACGACAGTCGCCGTACCGGTCTGCGCCGGCACACCGGGATCGGTCGGCGCGTCGGTGTACTCCGCGACGAAGACCGCGGTCAGGTTGTCCGCCCCACCGTGCCCACCGTCGACGAAGGTGGCGATGGTCCCGGAGCACCCGGTCGCCGAGGAGAGCGGATGCCCGTGCTCATCGTGGCCGAGCACGTAGGTGACCTTCACCCGTGAGCAGTCCACCGGCAGGTCGTCGGTGACCCGCACCTCGTACGCGACCGTCTGCCCGAACTGGAAGGGCTGCCCGGCCACCGGGGCGACGAACTCGACGACCGGCGCGCGTGGCCCGACCAGCAGCGGCAGGGTGGCCGCGGCCGACCGTCCGGTGCGGTCGGTCACCTTCACCGTCGGGGTGTACGCCCCGTTCTCCTGGAACGTCCAGGTCGGGTTCGCCGCGGTGCTGTCCACCGAGCCGTCCGCGTTGAAGTCCCACGCGTAGCTGAGCCGGTCGCCGTCCGGGTCCGTGGTGCCGGCGCTGGAGAACGCCACGGTCAACGGCGCCTGCCCGGCGGTCGGGGTCGCGCTGATCTTCGGGATCGGCGTGCGGTTGCCACGGACGAAGTCGATCCGGGACAGCTGGGCGTCCGGGTTCTCGGCGAAGTAGCCGTCGCCGTACTCCAGCACGTAGAGCGCGCCGTCCGGGCCGAACTCCATGTCCATCGGGTTGTCCACCACCAGGGACGGCACCACCGACCGGATGTCCTTGACGTCACCGCGGGAGTCGAGTCGGAACTCCTTGATGTAGTCCCGGGTCCACTCGTAGAACAGCGGCACACCGTCGTAGTAGGCCGGCCAGCGGGTCCGCGAGGTGCTGGTCCCGTCGTAGTCGTACGCCGGGCCGCCCATCGGGCCGATGCCGCCGGTGCCCAGCTGCGGGAACTCACCCGACGCGGCGGAGGGGTACCAGACCTCCGGCTGCTCGACCGGCGGCAGTTGCCGCTTGCCGGTGTTGTGGGGCGAGTCGTTGACCGGGCGCTTGCAGTTGAACTTCGGGCCGGACTGGCCGGTCGCGAAGTCGTAGTCGCGGTAGGCGATGGTCGGTGTCACGCAGTACGGCCAGCCGTAGTTCGCCGGCTTGTCGATCAGCATCCACCGGCCGTGCCCGGCCGGCCCGCGCTGCGGGTTGGCCGTGGAGGCGTCCGGGGAGTAGTCGGCCAGGTACACGTTGTCGGTGCGCCGGTCGACGGCGAACCGGAACGCGTTGCGCAGCCCCATCGCGTAGATCTCCGGGCGGGTCTGCGCCGTCCCCTTCTTGAAGAGGTTGCCGGCCGGCACCGTGTAACCCCCACCGGCCTTCACCTTGATGCGCAGCAGCTTGCCGCGCAGGTCGTTGGTGTTGGCGGAGGTGCGCTGGGCGTCGAACGCCGGGTTGCGGTCGGCCCGTTCGTCGATCGGAATGTAGCCGTCGGAGAAGAACGGGTTCGTGTCGTCACCGGTCGACAGGTACAGGTTGCCCTTGCTGTCGAAGTCGATCTGACCGCCGACGTGGCAGCAGATGCCGCGGTCGGTGGGCACGTCGATGATCTGCTGCTCGGTGCTGAGGTTGAGCTTCATCCCCTCCAGCTTGAACCGGGACAGCCGCAGCGCGCCTCGGAACCGCTGCCAGTCCGCCTCGGTGCCGACCAGCGGCGCGTCCCCCTCGTTGACGTCGGGGGTGGCCGGGTCGTCGACCGGGGTGTTCATCGGCGGCGAATAGTAGAGGTAGACCCACTTGTTCTTGGCGAAGTTCGGGTCGATGGCGACCCCTTGCAGCCCCTCCTCGTCGTGCTCGTACACCGGGATGTCGGCGGCGAGGGTGTTCAGCCCGGTGCGCGGGTCGTGGATGCGGACCTCACCGGTGCGGGAGGTGTGCAGCACGCGCAGGTCGGGCAGGACGGCGAGGCTCATCGGCTCGCCGGGGAAGTCGTTGAGCGTCACCTTCTGGAAGCTGCTGTCCGGCGGCGCGGCGGCCGCCGCGGGAGCTGCCGCCGCTGCCGTCGGTACGGCCAGGCCGGCCGTCACCAGGAGCAGGGCGGACGCGAAAGCGGTCCTGTTCATCAGGTAGTCCCCCGAAGTGGTGGTCAGTACCGGAGTGAGGCGAGATAGTCGAAGCCGACCCGGGCGGTGTCCAGGGCGTCGGCGGGGGCGCGTGGCGGGGTGCCCGCGTCGTCGCGCTCCACGATGTACTCCTCGATGCCCGCCTCCCGCTCGTGGGCGAAGATCCGGCCGAAGTCGATGACGCCGTCGCCGAGGTCGGCGAAGCCACCCTCGACGTCCAGGTCCTTGACGTGCACCTGGCGGATCCGGCCACGGTTGGCCTGGATCACGTCGACGGGGTCGTGCGCGCCTCGCCAGGTCCAGTAGAGGTCGAGTTCGAAGTGCACCAGCCGAGGATCGGTCTGCCCGGCGAGGATCTCGAAGCCGGTCGACCCGTTGGTCAGCGGCACGAACTCCAACTGGTGGTTGTGGTACCCGAAGTCCAGCCCGGCGCGCTCGGCCAGCCGGCCGGCCTGGTTGAGGTCCCGGGCCAGGGCACGGTAGACGGCGGGGTCCCGGATCGGGCGCCCCTGCGCGTCGCGACCGAAGTACGGGTGGACGATCTTCTTGCTGCCCACCACGTTCGCGTCGGCGAGGGCGCGTTCCCAGGTGGCGGCGTCGAACGGCTGCGGGATGCCGACGTGCCCGGAGGTGGAGCGCAGCCCGGCCGCGTCGAGCGCGGCGCGGAACTGTGCGGCCGTACGCCCGACGAAGCCGGCGTGCTCCACCCTGCGGTAGCCGATGCGCCGCAGGGCGGCCAGGGTGCCGGGCAGGTCGGCGGCGAGCTGGTCGCGCACGGTGTAGAGCTGGATGCTGATCCGGTCGGTCGGCACCCGGCGCCGGCCGTGGGAGTGCCCCGCCGGTGCGGCGCTGGCCGGGCCGGCGAGCAGGCCGGCGGTGCCGACGGCGGCAGCGGAGACGGTCGCGGCGCGGAGCACACCGCGTCTGCTGACCGGCTCGGACGCCGTTGTCGGCACCGGCTGGTTTCTCTGGTGATCCATGGTGGTGGTCCCTTCCTGACGGCTGGTGTGCCGTCGGCGGCAGTCGACCGGCTGCCGCCGTCCGGGCGCGCCGAACCGGCCGGAGGCGGACTCCGGCTGGACGGTGCGGGACGGCGCGCGGGTGCGGCCCGGACCCGTGTGGGTCGGAACGCGGCGACCCGGTGTGGGCGGCGGCAGGCTGATCGACGGATGGGCAACCCTCTATCTGAATCGGGACCCTACCCTTGCCTCCGGACGAAGGCAAAGCTTTGTATCGATTGGCAGAAGTTTCGCTCCACCTGACAAAAGTGCGCCCACCAGGTGCGGCGGTCGGTCGCACGGCCCACAGCCCGTGCCCCGCATCGTCGATCTCGCGTCGCTCGTCGCCCCGCCGTGCGGGGTCGCGCGCCGCACGGCCGAAAGCGGCGCATCCGTGGCAACAGGTGCGACGGCGGCGTGCCGAGGATGGGACGGGACGTTGCGGGCCGGGTGGGTTGGCGGGGGTCGGGCGGGACCCACAGGCGGCAGTTGTGCGCTTTATTCGTCAACGGCACAGCGCCGGAAAATGCACCGATAAATGCGCCGCCGATTATTTCCGAATGGCATGGACGACCCTGGCCGGGCCGCCAGAATGTGGCGGAGGGAAGTCGAAACGGGGGGACTGAACATGACGCCTAGGCGGCGATTGACGCTGTTGGCGGTAACCATCGCAGCCGCACCGCTCGTGCTGGGTGGATGCACCGCCGATCGGGACTCGGCAGCCAAGACGGCCAAGGAACACGCCCCGCCGCCGGAGCTCGCCGTGACGCCGGGGGACAAGACCCGGGACGTTCCGGTCAGTGCCGAGGTGGGCACGGTGGTCAAGGGCGGGCGGGTCACCGCCGTCCGGCTCACCGACGACAAGGGTAAGCAGGTCTCGGCTGAGCCGCGGGAGGACGGCTCGGGGTGGGTGCCGAGCGCGCCGCTGCAACCCCGACGTACGTACACGGCGGAGGTGACCGCAACCGGTGACTCGGGTGCGACGACCACCCGGACCACGACCTTCACCACGATGCCCAAGTCCACCAAACCGCAGATCACCAGCACCCTCTATTTCGTCGGTAACCGGACGTATGGCACGGCGATGCCGGTAACCGTGGCGTTCGACCCGGCAATTCCGAAAGAGGCCAGGGCAGATGTCCAGCGTCGGTTGTTCGTAAAGACGAATCCGCCGCAACCGGGGGCCTGGTCGTGGTTGGAGGACGGAAGCCAGGTGTATTACCGGGCGCCCGATTTCTGGCGGCCGGGGACGACGATCAGCGTTCGTGCCGGGCTGGAGGGGCTGCCCATCGGCAAGAAGCTCGTCGGTGACGCCGAGCGGACCGCGACCTCCAAGATCGGCAAGCAGGTCGCATTGGAGATCGACAACGCCACCAAGCAGATGACCGTGCTGCGCGACGGCAAGCAGATCCGCCGGATCCCGGTCAGCCTCGGCAAGCCGAGCACGCCCAGTTCCAGCGGCAAGATGGTGATCATGGAGAAGCACGAGCGGACCACCTTCGACACCCGGGGCGAGCCGAACGGTGGCTACGTGGTCGACGTGGACGACGCCCAGCGCTACACCTGGGGCGGCGAGTTCATCCACTCCGCCCCATGGTCGGAGGGGGACCAGGGCAACACCAACGTCTCGCACGGCTGCGCGAACGTCTCCGCCGCCGCCGCGGACTGGCTGATGGGGGTGACCCAGGTTGGCGACCTGGTCACCGTCAAGGGCACCGAGGTCGAGTTGCAGCCAGGCAACGGCTGGACGGCGTGGAACGTGAGCTGGGACGAGTTCGTCAAGGGCAGCGCCCTGCCGGTGCCGCCCGGGCTCAAGCCCGCGCCGGTCGCCCCGGCGCACCCGGGCGCGGTGGCCGGCGGCTCACCCGCCCCGGCGCCCTCGGTCAGCGGTCGCTGACACACGGTCGACCAGGCCGGCCCGCCAGCACGGCGGGCCGGCCCGTCAGGCCGCCACCCTTGCCGGCGCGCAGCGCCGAGGCGCGTTCAATCCAGCGGTACGCGGGCCACGCCGGACCCGGTCAGGCTGCCCAGCCAGAGTTGGTCGCCGTGCTGGCGTACCCCGGTGATCATCCAGTAGTGCCCGGCCGGGCCGTGCAGCGTCCGGCGGACCGCGCCCTCCCCGTCGACCAGGGCGACCAGCCCGTAGCGGCGCGGCTGCGGCTGCATCGCGTCGGGTAGCAACGCGGCGATCTGGCGCAGCCGGGGGTGCGGCAGAAGCCGCTCGGCGATCGGCACCCGAGGGCTGGGCAGCGCGATCCAGTACGTCCCGTCGCCCACCGCGGAGAGATTGTCCGGGTACGCGGGCAGGTCGGCGAGCACCCGGACCCCGCCGCCCAACTCGACGCGCAGCAGCCGGTGGGTGGTGGTCTCCACCACCATCAACGCCGACTCGTCCGGGGTCAGCGCGATCCCGTTGGGGAAGTACAACCCGTCCACCACCACGTCGGTGCGCCCGCTGCCCGGATGGTGGGCCAGCACGCGGCCGTTGGGGCGGTGCTCCAGCAGGTCCCGCTTCCAGTGCGAGACCGGGAACCGGTCGGAGCTGTCGGTGAAATAGACCGTGCCGTCGCGGGCCGCCGTCGCGTTGTTGGCCAGGTGCACCGGGGGTGCCGTCCCGGTCAGCTCGCGAACCGCCCCGTCGGGAGTGACCCGCAGCAACCCGCGGTACGCGTCGCAGACGACCAGCGCCTCACCGGACGGGTCCACCTCGATGCCGAGCGGCCGGCCACCGGTCTCGGCCAGTAACCGGGGTCGGGTGCCCGCCGGAGCGTCGGTCGGCCACCACCAGAGGTTGCCGTCCTCGTCGCCGCTGATCACCCGCCCAGCCGCGTCGACCAGCACGTCCTCGGGCCCGACGGCGCCGTCGGGCAGGGGCAGCAGGTCGACGTGGTCGAGCCGGCGGTCGGTGGCGGCCCACGCTCCGGTGAGCGGGGGCGGAACGGTGGCCGGCTCGCGGACGGGCCGGATCAGCCGGGGCGGCCGGGGCCGGGGAATCACCATCGGGTCATTCTCCACCCGGAACACCGCCCGCGAGGCGCACGACCGCGCCGCTTCGGCGACCTGTGTCGGCGTGCCTGGTGGCGTGTTCGGCGCCGACCCGGGCCGGCGTGCCCGTCGACGGTGACGGGGTGCCCAAGGCGACGAGTGATCGACACCGTATCGGCGATGTGGGGGTGTCCCGAGACTTGGACACACCCACATCGCCGATGTCGAGTGGATCAATGGCCGTCGGTGGCCGAAAGGCCCGAGGCGGGAGCGCTGGCCTGCACCCTGAGAGGGAGTAGGGGGTACCCCGGGGGTTGACCCTGGACGTACCCGGAATCACCCCGTCGAGGGACGAAACTGTCGGTGGTGGCGGCTAGATTTCATGGCATGGAAGATCGCAGCGACCGGATCGACGTGCAGGTCATCGTGGGCGACCGGGTGGTCCAGGTGCGGGTGGCCGGCGAGGTCGACATCGCCACGGTGGCCGCGTTCCGGTCCGCGCTGTGGTCCGCGCCGGCCCGTCCGGTCGTCCAGCTGGAGATGTCCGAGTTGCGGCTGCTCTCCGCCGCCGGGGTGCGCGCGTTGCTCGCCGCGCACCTGCGGATCCGGGCACGGGGCGGCGAGCTCGTCCTGGTCGACCCGACGCCGGTGGTGGCCCGGGTGCTGCGCGTCACCGGCCTGCACCGGGTGATGACGATTCTGGAGCCCGCTCGGGTGGTCGAGGCCGCACGTCGGCCGGTTCCCGCCGGGGTGGTCGGGGCGCCGCGTCGCTCGGTTCCGGCCGTGGCCGCACACCGCCCGCCGACTGTGACCACCGGCCGTCTGCCGGTCGCCGCCTGACCGCCCGGCCTCCTGACAGTCTGACAACCCGGTCGCCCGGCAGCCTGACATCCCGGCAGCCTGACATCCCGGCAGCCTGACATCCCGGCAGCCTGACAACTCGGCAGCCTGACAGCCCGGCCTCCTGAGCCCGGCCGTCTGCCGGTCGCTGCCTGACCGCCCGGTCGTCTGACAGCCCGGTCGCCTGCGGTCGCCGCCTGGCCAGTGAAGACGAAGCGGTGGGGTCACCGGCGTGCGCCGACGACCCCACCGATGATCCGTCAGCGCACGCCGAGCAGGTCGACGACGAAGATCAGCGTCTCGCCCGGCTTGATGACGCCGGCCGCGCCCCGGTCGCCGTACCCCAGGTGTGGCGGGATGGTGAGCCGGCGCCGACCGCCGACGCGCATGCCGACGACACCCTGGTCCCAGCCGGCGATGACCTGACCGCCGCCGAGCGGGAACTCGAACGCCTCGCCCCGGTTCCAGGACGAGTCGAACTCGCCGCCGGTGGAGTGCGACACGCCTACGTAGTGCACGCTGGCGAGCTGGCCCGGTTCGGCCTGCGGGCCCTCGCCCACGGTGATGTCCTCGATCACGAGGTCGGCCGGCGGCGCACCCTCGATCGGACCCACCTCGGGCTTGCCCGAACGGGCGCCTGCTGCCTGGTTCATGCGGGAACTCCTGCCGTGTTGGGTGATGTGTCCGGTCACCTCGATCCTGCCGGATCGCCTGTCGCCGATGCCCGGCGGTCCCGCCACCTGCCCAGGCCGGCCCGGCAACACCCCTGGGCGCGACCTACCGGACCGCCGTGTCGATCATGAGCGTGACCGCGGTCGACCTCATGATCGACGGCGGAGGCCGGCAGCCGGGTCGGGTCGCCGGCACCCCTCGCGAGTGCGGCCCTCTTGCGAGGGCCGGCTTCCCGTGCGAGTGCGCGCCTCCTGCGGGAGTGCGGGCAAACGAGTCGGCGGACGTCACCGGTGGTGACGTCCGCCGTGGGGGAGGTGCGGTCTGTGTGGTCACCGCAGCCAGGGCGCCTGTCGGACGATCGGCAGCTTCGCCCAGGCCCCGCCGAGGCCCCAGGTGTCGCCGGCGTTGACCAGCGCCAGGACGGCGAGCACCGCGGCGTAGATCAGGTGGTCGTCCATGAAGGGGTTGTTCTCCGGAGGCAGGACGGCGGTCCACATGAGCACCAGCAGCAGCCCACCGGCGACGGCGGCGACCCGCATGCCGATGCCGAGCAGGAGAGCGACGCCGATCCCGGCCAGGCCGAGCATGAACAGCCAGTCCGCCCAGGCCGCGCCGGCGATCCCGGTGTAGAGGTCCTTGAACGGCCCGGCCACGCCGAAGGTGAGGAAACCCTTGGTGGGGCTGCCCCCGTTGATCCAGGCGTTCTTCGCCTCGGTGCCGTGCCCGAGGCCGAACAGCTTGTCGATGAACGCCCAGAGGAAGATCCAGCCGAGAGCCATCCGGGTGCCGGCCAGGATGTACCGGACTGCCCTCTCCCGGGTGGTGCCCGCCGCCGGAGCGGTGGTCTCGCCGGTGTTCCGCTCGATCGTCGCGGTCATGGTCTCCACGTCCCTTCGTTGCCTCGCACCGCGCTTCCCGGTGGCATCTCCATTGGACACTCGTCGCGTCGGCCTGAGCAGGGTCGATAGGACCGCGATGACCCGGGACCTTGTACCCCTCATGGCCCGGTCCGACGGCACTGACCACCGTCACTGTGCGGCCCTAACGTCCGAGGTGGAGGACTGAGAGGGAGGCCGTGATGAGGACCTGGCAGGTGGGCGACGTGATGACCCGGGACGTCGTGACCGTGGAGGCGGGGACCCCGTACCGGGAGATCGTCGACGTGGTGCTGCGCCGCGGGGTCAGCGCGGTGCCGGTGATCGACGGGTTCCGTCGGGTGCTGGGCGTGGTGTCCGAAGCCGACCTGCTGCACCGGGTCGAGCGTGCTGGTGAGCCGGCGCAGCGGCGGGTCTTCGAAAGCCGCCGTCGGCGCGGCGCGCGGGACAAGAGCGAGGCGTTGCTGGCCGGCGGCCTGATGACCGCGCCGGCGGTGAGCACGTACCCGGAGGCGCCCTTGTCGGCCGCCGCCCGGCTGATGGACCGTGAGCAGGTCAAGCGGCTGCCGGTCCTGGATGACCTGGGCCGGCTCGTCGGCATCGTCAGCCGTTCCGACCTGCTGCGGGTGCACCTGCGGTCGGACGCCGAGATCCGCGAGGACGTGGTGCAGGAGGTGCTGCGCCGGGTGCTGGCCGTGCGGGACGGCCTGGTGACGGTCGAGGTCCGCCACGGAGAGGTGACCCTGGCCGGCAGGTTGGACCGCCGTTCCGCCGTCGACCTCGCGGGCCGGCTCGCGGGCCAGGTCAGCGGCGTCGTGCGGGTGATCAACGCGATCGCCTACAACGCCGACGACACGGTCACCGATCCGGGCCAGGTGATGCCGGTCGCCTGAGGACCGCCGGGCCGCCACGCACAGCGCTTTCGCCGGAGCGCCGACGACGGGCGGGCCGTTCGCCTAGGCTCGGGAACGGCCCGCCGGCGAGCCAGATCAGCTGTCAGCGGCGGCGTACGAGCGAGGTGGCAGTGCGGTGCGCCGTGGTCGAGGCGGTGGGCGCCGGTGACTGACGTGACGGTCGCGGTGCCGCTGTGGGCCTGGGTGGCGGTCGGTGCGGTGATCATCGTGCTGCTCGCAGTCGACCTGGTGTCGCACCGGGACAGCCACGTCATCGAACTGCCCGAGGCGCTGCTCTGGAGCGCCGCCTGGATCTGCGCGGGCCTGCTGTTCGGGCTGGGCGTCTGGTGGGGCCTCGGCGGGGACGCGGCCATCGCGTACTACTCCGGCTACCTGCTGGAGAAGGCGCTCTCGGTGGACAACGTCTTCGTCTTCGCCCTGCTCTTCGGCTATTTTCGGGTGCCGTCGGGCTATCAGCACAAGGTGCTGTTCTGGGGGGTCGTCGGCGCGCTCGCGTTCCGCCTGCTGTTCATCGTGGCGGGCGCCGAGCTGCTGGAGCGGCTGGCCTGGGCCGGGTTCGTGCTGGGCGCCTTCCTGATCTGGACCGGGTGGCGGCTGGCCGTACGCGGGGAGCCGGACGTCGACCCGGACCGCAACGTGGTGGTCCGGCTGTTCCGTCGGGTGGTGCCCACCGACGCCCGGTTCCACGGCGACCACTTCACCGCCCGGGTCGACGGTCGACGGGTGGCGACTCTGCTGCTGGTGGCGCTGGTCGCCATCGAGGCCACCGACGTGATCTTCGCCATCGACTCGGTGGCGGCGATCCTCGCCATCACCACCAACATCTTCCTTGTCTGGACGGCGACCGCGTTCGCCGTGCTCGGGCTGCGTAGCCTCTACTTCTGCCTCGCGGGCCTGTTGCGGCACTTCGGCTACCTGCGCTACGGGCTGGCTCTGCTGCTCGCCTTCGCGGGGTTGAAGCTGATCCTGGCCGAGACGCCGGTGGGCAAGCTGCCGATCTGGTTGACGCTCGCCGTGGTGGTGCTGACCCTGGCGGTAGCCGTCGGGGCGAGCATCCTGGCCGCCCGGCGCGCCCGCTGAATCCGGGCGTCCCAGCCGCCAGCCACCGCGATGATGCGCGGGTCAGGGGCGACCGGGCTCGATCCGGGCCGTCACGTCGAGGTGCGCCGGGTGGCAGTCGGCCGTCACGGCGAACCGGCGGACGGCGGCGTCGACGTGCTCGCGGACGCTGCCGGCATCGGCCGTCAGGTCCACGCTGATCCACACGTCGGGGTGCGGCGGTGCGCCGGTCAGCACGACCCGCGCCCGGCGTACGCCCGGGGCGGCGGTCAGGTCGCGTTCCAGCGCGTGGGCGAGAACGTCGGCGGCCAGTCGGGTCCGGCCCGGACGTCGACCGGGCTGGCTGAGCGTTCCGTGCAGTGCGGTGCCGGGCCGGCGTAGCTCTCGGGCGAGCATGCGTTGCCCGGTCAGGGCGAGCAGCACGCCGGCGACCGCCGCTGCCAGGGTGCTCCACGGGGCGGCCAGTCGCCACCGGTCCAGCAGCCCGGCGTTGAGCAACGCCGTGCCCGGATCACCTCCGGGTATCCCGCCGAACCCGAGGGCCAGCGCCGTCGTGCCGCCCGCCACCAGCAGCAGCGCGAGGATGGTCCACAGCAGGCGGTGCGCGGCGTTGGTCATGCCGGCCGTCCACGACGGGGCAACCGGACCTCGATCCGGCCGGTCCGTGGCGCGGCCAGCCGGTGCAACTCCTGGCGTACGGCGTACTCGACCTCGGCCCGGGCCGACGGATCGCCGGTGGCACTGACCCGGGGGCGCCACCGGCCGCCGCGCTGGCGGACCCGGACGCGGGCCCGGCGTACGCCCGGGACGGCGCCCGCCACGTCGGCGAGTCGCCGTTCCACGCTGCGGCGGTGCAGGTGCCAGCCGTCGGCCTCGTCGACCCGCAGCCGCACCGGTGTCCACCGGCGCAGTTGGGCGACGAGGATGGCCAGGCCGAGCAGCACGGCCGCGCCAGCGACCGCCCGGACCGTCGGGTCGCGCCACCGGGCGGCGCTCAGCGTGGCGTACCAGCCCGTCCGGTCCAGGACCGACGCCGGGCGGTGCAGGCTGACCAACAGGGCCTGGACGGCCAGCAGGGCGCCGCCGACGAGCAGCGCGGCGGCCAGCAACACCGAGGCGACCCGGTTGACGGTACGCATCTCAGCCGGTCGTCCCCGCGGCGCTGACGTCCACGCCGGGGACGAGCAGGTCGTCCACGGTGACGGTCACCGTCGTCACGGTCAGGCCGGTGCGGGCGGCGATCCCGTCGGCCACCGCTGCCCGGACCGACTCGGCGACGGCGGCCACGCTGTGCCCGTACCAGGTGATCAGATGCAGGTCGAGGCCCACGGACCGGTCGTGCAGGCGTACGGACGCCGGGTTGACCGCGCAGACGCCGCGTACCTGACGGGCCGCTTCGGTCGCGATCCGCGTGACGGTCGGCACGTCGATGTCGGTCGGGGCGACGCCGGTCGTGGTGGACGGGCGGGTGGTCATCGGCGGCGCCGGGAGCCGGTGCGGTCGCCCAGCCCGGTGACCGCGAGGTCGCCGTCGAGCACCCGGACGACGAGCCAGCCGAGCAGGCCGGCGAGTACGGCGACGGCGGTCACCTCGACGCCGGCGAGCGCCCAGACCGCCACCCCGAGGAAGCCGGCGAGGAAGCCGAACTGCTGTCGCGACATGTCACCTCCCGGCCGGTGCGCTACCGGCGATGCCGCTGGATACACCGAGCGGCCATCCCTGGAACGTCGCGTCGATGTGATCCGCATCACATCACGCCTCGGCTCGCCATGATCGGGCACCTAGACTCGGCCCGGTTCGACCGACCGGGGGATGGGGCAGATGACGAGCAGCGACGATCGCGGCTGGCTGCGGGCCCTGCCCGCCGACGGTGGGCGCGATGCGCTGTTCGCCCGCGCCGGCCACCGGGTGTACGCGGCACGCCGACTCAGCGATCTGGTCCAGGGTCGTCCTCCGGGTGTGACCGGCAGCCAGTGGAGTTCGGCCAGCCGGACGGCGTTCGACCTCGTGGTCTGCGCCGCCGACTCCGGCCGGCCGGTCGTCGCGGTGGAGATCGGCCCGGTCGCGCTGCCCGGTTCGGCCCAGCAGCGCGCCGAGCGACTCACGGACGCGGTCAGCGCCGCGGTGGGGCTGCCCGTGCTGCGGGTCGGGTCGCCCACGCTGCGGGCCGCCGAGCACGGCCGGCGTCTGGTCGAGTACGTGATCGACGCGCGGGCCTACGCGGCGGGCGCCGGGCTGGGTGGTGGCGAGGACGAGCCCGCCCCGGTGGGCTTCCGGGACATCCTCGGGCGGCTTCCGGACGGTCGCACCGGCCCGGTCAACGACCTCGGCGCGGTGACCCGCGCGGCGGCCGTCGAGGCGTACGTGGCCGGGCGGCTGGCCGACCCGATCGTCCGCGCGCTGCACGTGCGTTGGGTGGACGGCCCGGCGCAGGGTTGGGGTTGGGTGCAGGTGCGCCCGGACGTGTGTCTGGTGGAGCGGGTCTCGGTGACGGAGCAGCGGTTCTCCTGTGGCGTCGACGCGGCCCGATTGGCCGAGGATCTCGCGGCGGTCGCCGTCGGTGCGCGGCTGCGCGCACTGGAGGCCGACGGCCCGGCACTGCTGGCTCGGGCCGATCTCACCGCGGAGATCGTCGCGTTGAGCCGTCGCCGTCACGAACTGGTGGGTGGTTTCGCCTTCGACCACCTCTGCGTCGACTGACCGAACACTTTCCGCGTTCGCCCCTGCCCCGCACTCGATCCGCGTCGGGTAGGGGCCAATTTTCTGTGCGCCGGTTGAACCTTCCCGAGCGCGGTCCCGTACTCCTGCGCGAATGAACAGGATCTCCCCATCCGCGTCGACGGGACGCGGGAGACGGTGCGGAAAGGGCATCGTCGGCCATCGACACGTTACCGGGTAGGTCGCGGTGGTCGCCGCCGTGGCGTGCCATCTGACATCCGTCGGTCCGCCGAGGGCAGGAATCCACTACCGGATCGAGAAGGAGAGCAATTCGATGCGCAGGTCCACTCGGGCGCGCCGGCCATCCGGCATCGCGCGGAGCAAGCGTCTGTTGGCTGTTGTCGGCACGCTCGTGGTCTTCGGCGGAGTAGTCGCCGTCACCCAGATTTCGTCGGCCCAGGACCGGCGGACGAACAAGCCCCGTCCGGCCTCGGGGCAATGCGTGGAGCCGAGCCCGGGATCGACCGCGCCGAGCGGCGCCTCGACCAGTCGGACCTGGCAGAACGGCCGATGGGTACGCAATCACTGGGGTGACGGGCAGCAGACGGTCGCGGAGTGCGAGGACGGCAAGGACGGCACGGTCGGCACCGGTTCGGCCATCGCCTGTCCGGATGTGGCGGCCAAGCTGCCGCAGGTGCCGGACCGGGCGCGGGCCGAGGTCGACCGCAACCTGGCGCAGTTGCAGACCCAGATCGCGGATGCCGACCGCCGGCTGGCCGCCGAGGGCAACAAGGGTGAGGCGTTCATCCGCAACGCGATCCTGCAGCCGTTGGCCTCCAAGCGGAAGGCGGTGCTGGATCGGATCACGCTCGCCATCGACCGGGTCGGGCCTCGCCCGCAGGGTCTGGCGCAACTCGCCGAGTGCCAGGTGCAGCCGACCGGCAACAACGGTGGCGGCAACAACGGTGGCGGCAACAACGGTGGCGGTGGGAACACCGGCGGTGGCAACACCGGCGGTGGCAACAACGGCGGTGGCAACAACGGCGGTGGCAACAACGGCGGCGGTGGGAACACCGGCGGTGGCAACAACGGTGGTGGCAACAACGGTGGCGGGAACGCCCCCGGCGCCGGGCTCGGCGTGCTCGCCAACAACTGCGACGAGAGCCAGTTGCAGGCGCACGACGGTTTCCAGAACGGCAACCGCTGCGTGAGCACCGCGTTCGGTGAGGTCGGCGCCGCCGCCAACAACCCGTCGCTGCTGATCACCCAGTTCCCGCAGCAGGTCGCCCGCGACCAGTCCTTCACCCTGCGGATCAGCACCCGCAACCTGGTCCGGGATCGCTTCCTCGCGGCCGGTCAGGGCGGGTACTACGTGGAGAGTTCGCTGCTCAACGGCCAGGGCCTGGTCCGGGGCCACTTCCACACCGCCTGCCGGATGCTGGACAGCCTGACCGCGCCGCCGGAGCCGCAGGAGGTGCCGGCGTTCTTCGTCGCCACCGAGGACGGTCGCGGCGGTGCCCAGCCGGACGAGGTGACCATCCAGATCCCGGGTCTGCCGGAGTCGGGTACGGCGCAGTGCGCGGTCTGGGCCGGTGACGGTTCACACCGTCTGCCGATGATGGAGCGGGCCAACCAGACCCCGGCGTTCGACGCGGTACGTATCGAAGTCAACTGATTCTGGAGTAGGCCGGTCACCCGGGGCGAGCAGCCTCGGGTGACCGGCCGTACACAAACTGACGGGGTCACGCCGTTACCGGCGGGACCCCGTCCTGTGTCGCCCGATCAGCGGTTCTTGTACGCCTCGACGACCTCGACCGGGATCCGACCCCGTTCGGAAATCTTGTAGCCGTTCTTGACCGCCCATTCCCGGATGGCGCGGTTTTGCTCCCGGTCCATTCCCGCGCCGCTGGGTCGCCCTGGGCGCCGGACTGTCCGCGTGCTCTCCGCCGGACCGCGACCGATCCGCCGACCGGCATTGATGTACGGATCCAGTGCCTTGCGCAGGACGCCAGCATTCTCGTCCGAGACGTCGATGGTGTAGGCCACGCCGTCGAGGCTGAACTCGACGGTGCGGTCGGCCTTCCCGCCGTCGAGGTCGTCCGTCAGCACCGTGATTACTTTTCTCGCCATTGCCAATTACTCCCTGTGTGTGGCGGGATGTGTCCAAAGTCTGACCTACTACCCGGGGAAACCGCAACAATATGCGTGCCATTCATTTCGGCGCGTCGCGATTGAGTGCTCAGCAAAACCGGGATCGGGTGCTGAATCGACGGCGCGGACGCAATGTCATTCGTGAGCAGGCCAGGCCAGCCCGCCGGCGACGGACACCTCCGCCCGCGTGGAAACCCGCAGCTTGCGCGGCAGTGCGGCGGTCATCCATTTTCACCGTCCGCTCCGATGCGTGCAGTTCGTCGGCGGCGTTGCGACCGGCGGCGATCGCCCGCAGCAGCCGGCGCTCCGCGCTGTTCAAGTCGACGGGCACGGGCCACGACGGCAGCAGCGGCGCGACCGGCCCCGAGTTCGCCGGACGCCGACTCGTCGTCGGCACGTCGGCAGTGGTCTGGGTCACACCCCGGAACAAGGGGAACGCTTTGTTACTTGAGTGGTACACGCTCAACTCAACGCGATAGCAGGTGTTCGATGGCAACTCTTCCGGTACTTCCCCTGACCGACGCCGTTCTGCTGCCCGGCATGGTCATCCCGGTGACCCTCGACCCGACCACCCAGGCCGCCATCGACGCGGCGCGGGCGACCGGCGACCGCAAGCTGCTGGCCGTGCCGCGTATCGACGGCGAGTACGGCCCGGTCGGAGTGGTCGCCACCATCGAGAAGGTCGGCCGGCTGCCCGAGGGCGAGCCCGCCGCCGTCATCCGTGGCCTGTCCCGGGCCCGGATCGGTTCCGGCGTGCCCGGCCCCGGCGCCGCACTCTGGGTCGAGGCGACCGAACTCGACGAACCCGCGCCCGCCGGCCGCGCCCGGGAACTCGCCCGCGAGTACCGGGCCCTGGTGACCTCCGTGCTCCAGCAGCGGGGCGCCTGGCAGGTCATCGACGCGGTGGAACGCATGACGGACCTCTCCGAGCTGGCCGACTCGGCCGGCTACGCGCCCTGGCTGACTCTGGACCAGAAGACCGAGCTGCTCGCCGCGCCGGACGTCACCGCCCGACTGGAGCTGCTGGTCGGCTGGGTGAAGGACTACCTGGCCGAGCAGGAGGTCACCGAGCAGATCAACAGCGACGTCCGCGAGGGGCTGGAGAAGTCCCAGCGGGAGTTCCTGCTGCGCCAGCAGCTCGCCGCGATCCGCAAGGAGCTGGGCGAGGACGAGCCGGACGGCTCGGCCGACTACCGCAGCCGGGTCGAGAGCGCCGAGCTGCCGGAGAAGGTCCGCGAGGCGGCCCTGCGGGAGGTCGGCAAGTTGGAGCGGGCCAGTGATGCCTCCCCGGAGGCGGGCTGGATCCGCACCTGGCTGGACACCGTGCTCGAAATGCCGTGGGGCACGCGTACCCAGGACAACACCGACCTGGCCGCGGCCCGTGCGGTGCTCGACGACGACCACGCCGGCCTGGCCGACGTCAAGGACCGCATCCTGGAATACCTGGCCGTGCGCAACCGGCGGGCCGAGCGCAACCTCGGCGTGGTCGGTGGTCGCGGCTCCGGCGCGGTGCTCGCCCTCGCCGGCCCTCCCGGGGTCGGCAAGACCAGCCTCGGCGAGTCGGTGGCGCGGGCGCTCGGGCGGAACTTCGTGCGGGTCTCGCTCGGCGGTGTGCGCGACGAGGCCGAGATCCGGGGCCACCGGCGCACGTACGTCGGCGCGCTGCCCGGCCGGATCGTCCGTGCGCTGCGGGAGGCCGGCTCGATGAACCCGGTCGTGCTCCTCGACGAGGTGGACAAGCTGGCCGCCGGCTACGCCGGCGACCCGGCCGCCGCCCTGCTGGAGGTGCTGGACCCGGCGCAGAACCACACCTTCCGGGACCACTACCTGGAGGTCGACCTGGACCTGTCCGACGTGCTCTTCCTGGCCACCGCCAACGTGGTGGAGTCCATCCCCGGCCCGCTGCTGGACCGGATGGAGCTGGTCATGCTGGACGGCTACACCGAGGACGAGAAGGTCGCCATCGCCCGGGACCACCTGCTGCCCCGGCAGCGGGAGCGGGCCGGGCTGACCGCCGACGAGGTCAGCATCGCCGACGAGGCGCTCGCGCTGATCGCGGGGGAGTACACCCGGGAGGCCGGCGTCCGGCAGCTCGAACGTGGCCTGGCCAAGATCCTGCGCAAGGTGGCGGTGGCGCTGGCGACCGACCCGACGCCGGTACGTGTCGACACCGACAACCTCGCCACCTACCTGGGGCGGCCGAAGTTCACCCCGGAGTCGGCCGAGCGCACCGCGGTGCCCGGCGTGGCCACCGGCCTCGCCGTCACCGGCGCCGGCGGGGACGTGCTGTTCATCGAGGCGACAAGCATGGAGGGTGAGCCGGGGCTGACCCTGACCGGTCAGCTCGGTGACGTGATGAAGGAGTCGGCACACATCGCCCTGTCGTACCTGCGCTCCAACGGGCGGCGGTTCGGCATCGACCCGAACGTCCTGGCCGGACGCCGGATCCACGTCCACTTCCCGGCGGGCGCGGTGCCCAAGGACGGCCCGAGCGCCGGCATCACCATGGTCACGGCCCTGGCGTCACTGGTCACCGGCCGACCGGTCCGCCCGGAGTTCGGGATGACCGGCGAGGTGACGCTCTCCGGTCGGGTGCTGCCGATCGGCGGGGTGAAGCAGAAGCTGCTCGCCGCGCACCGGGCCGGCCTCACCGAGGTCATCATCCCGGCCCGCAACGAGCCGGACCTGGACGACCTGCCGACCGAGGTGCGCGAGGCGCTGACCGTGCACACCCTGGCCGACGTGGCCGACGTGCTCGCCCTGGCGCTGCGCCCGGCCGAGGTCGAGGCGCTGGACGGCCCGGCGCTCGCCGCGGCCTGACGCTCCACCGCAATGGCCCCCGCCGTCTTAGAGACGGCGGGGGCCATTGATGTACGCGCACAGCGGGCTACTGTCTCGCTTGAGCCCTCAACTACCTCTCCGCCGCGAGGCGGTGCCCCTGGAGGAAACCCCCGTGAACGTGCTGCTCTGGATCATCCAGATCCTGCTCGCCGCTGTCTTCGCCGGCGCCGGCCTGGCCAAGCTGACCCAGCCGAAGGAGAAGCTGCGCGACCGGATGGGCTGGGTCGACCCCGTTCCGCCGACCCAGGTCAAGGCGCTCGGCGCCGTCGAGGTGCTGGCCGCCCTCGGGCTCGTGCTGCCCGCCCTCACCGGCATCGCCACCGTGCTCACCCCGCTGGCCGCCCTCGGGCTGGTCATCGTCATGATCGGCGGCATCCTGGTGCACCTGCGCGATCTGAAGAAGCAGGACACGCAGGACGGCCGGCGGACGGAGATCCAGGGCGCGATCACCTGCGCGGTGCTGCTCGTCCTCGCCGCCGTGGTGGTGTGGGGCCGCTTCGGCCCGTACTCCTTCTGACCGGCACCGTCGGCGACCGCCGTACCCCGGCGGTCGCCGACGGCGTGCTCAGCGCTCGTCGCCCCCGCGGTCGCGACGCACGGTGGCCTTGCGGCCCTTGATTGTGCTGGACCGAAGCCCGGAGATCACGTCGTCCGCCACCGACTGCGGCACCTCCACCAGCGAGAACCGGTCGGCGATCTCGATCGAGCCGATGTCGCGGCCGCGGATCCCGGTCTCCCCGGTGATCGCGCCGACCAGATCCTGCGGGCGCACCCCCGCGCGCCGGCCCAGGCCGACGAAGACCTGGACGGTGTTGCCGCCGCCTGAACGCGGTCGACCCCCGCCACGCCGATCGCCGCCCCGGCCGCCGGTCTCCGGTCGACCCTCGCGTGGGCCGCGCACCGGCACCTGCGGGATCTCCTCCTCGTCGTCGGAGCCCGGCGAGGTCAGCTCGTGCGCGAGCTTCACGGCGGCGAGGGCGACCTCCATCAGGTCGAACTCGTCGGTCAGCGTCTCGACGATCACCCGGTACGGGTCGAGGTCGTCCTCCAGCAGGCTCTCCCGCAGCGCCGCCTGGGTCAGCTCCAACCGGCGGGTACGCATGTCCGCCACGGTGGGGATCTTGTCGATGGTGATCCGCTGGCCGGTCACCCGCTCGATCGTCTTGAGCATCCGGTGCTCACGCGGCTCGGCGAGGGTGATCGCCACGCCCTCGCGCCCGGCCCGGCCCACCCGGCCGATCCGGTGCACGTACGACTCCGGCGCCGACGGCACGTCGTAGTTGACCACGTGGGTGAGCTGCTCGATGTCCAGCCCACGGGCTGCCACGTCGGTGGCCACCAGCAGGTCGGCGGTGCCCGCCCGCAGCCGGCCCATCACCCGGTCCCGCTGCTCCTGGCTCATCCCACCGTGCAGCGCCTCGGAGCGGTAGCCCCGGCCGTTCATCGTCTCGGTCAGCCGGTCCACCTCCTCCCGGCTGCGGCAGAACACGATCGCTGCGGTCGGCGACTCCACGTCCAGCACCCGACCCAGGGCGGCCGGCTTGTGCGCCCGCGTCACGATGTACGCGCTCTGCCGCACCCGGGGCGCCTCGCCGGCCACCGTCTGCTCCCGGCCGATCTCGATCCGGACCGGCTCGCGCAGATGCTGACGGGCCATCCCGTCGATCCGCGCCGGCATCGTGGCCGAGAAGAGCACCGTCTGTCGCTGCGCCGGGGCGTGCTCCAGGATCGCCTCGATGTCCTCGGCGAAGCCCATGTCGAGCATCTCGTCGGCCTCGTCGAGCACCACCGTGGCCAGGCCGCCGAGGCGCAGGGTGCCCCGGGCGATGTGATCGAGCGCCCGACCCGGGGTGGCCACCACCACGTCGACCCCGCTGTCCAGAGCCCGCAACTGCCGCCCGATCGGCTGCCCACCGTAGATCGGCAGCACCCGCGCGCCCAGGTCCTTGCCGTAGCGGTGGAACGCCTCGGACACCTGCACCGCCAGCTCCCGCGTCGGCACCAGCACCAGCGCGACCGGGTCGCCACCCTGGCGGTGTGCCGTCATGAGGTTCAGCAGCGGCAGCGCGAACGCCGCCGTCTTGCCGGTGCCGGTGGCCGCCTGACCCAGGAGGTCCCGCCCCTCCAGCAACGGTGGGATGGCTTCCCGCTGGATGGGGGTCGGCTCCTCGTAACCGAGGGCGGCCAACGCGCCCAACAGCTCGGAGCGCAGCCCCAGCTCCGTGAAGGCGTTCGCCTCGTCGGTGCCGTCGGGGGTGGTGTCGGTCGGTGCGTCGTGCTGTGCAGGTGCGGAACTCATGTGCCAAGCTTTTCATCACCTCGTCGTGGGCGCTGCGCCGACCGGCACAACGCCCACGGCCGGCGGTGTGCGGGGCCGGCCCACGATCGACCGGCGGGCCGCCCGCCGCCCCGTGACGGCGGGCGGGGCCGGTCAGCCGCCGGTGCTGAGGAGAGCCACCACCATCGATGCGCCGAGGGCCGCGTCCAACACCCCGCACCACTCGGCGAAGGCGCGCGGCACCACCCGGCCGGCGCGGTGGTGGAACAGGTCCCAGCCGGCGTGCGCCAGCCACCCGAACGCCACCAGCCACCCGGCGGTCCGCCCGCCGGCCGCGACCGCGACCAGCACCAATGCGACCCAGCCGGCCAGGCCGAGCAGTTGGGTGGCGAGCACGCCCGGCCCGCGCAGCGTCCGTCGTGCAAGGCCGATCAGCAGGTACGCCCCGGGCAGCACCAGCATCGTCCACGGGCTGAGCACACCCGGGTCGAGCCACATGTCGGCGGTCATCAGCAGCGCCAGGCCGGTCGGCCAGCGGCGGGCGAGCGCTACCACGGCGGGGTGTCGGTCAATCGCCGTCGGTGTCTCGTGCCGGTGCCGCACCGCCACCAGCACCATCGCCGGCACCATCAAGAGGTGGCCGCCGATCAGCAGGGCGTCACCGTCGAGCAGGCCGGCCCGGAAGGGTACGAGCAGCAGCAGGAACGGCACGTACATCGCGGCGGCCATCTCGCCCACCCCTCGCCAGTGGTGTGCCCGGTAGCGCATCCACACCGTCATGCCGGCGGTCATGTTGGTGGCCATCACCAGGGCGGCCACCTCGGGGCGGCCCAGCGACCCGCCGATCCCCAGGGCGGTGCCGGCCATGTCCCACAGCGGGCCGAGCAGCACCATCCCGGCGACCATCGCGATCGCCATCTCACCGAGGTGCCGGAGCAGCCGCCGCGCTCCGCCGGCCGGTGCCGATCCCGGCGGCGCTGCTGCCGGCGGCGTTGTTCCCAGCGGCGCCGATCCTGGCAGCGTTGTTCTCGGCGGTGCCGTTCCCGGCGGCGCTGCTGTCGGCGGTTCGGCGGGTGTGGTTGGCGATGGCCGGTCGACCGGCGGCGGCCCGGTCTTCCGCATGACGAGAGCGTGTGAATTTGTCTGTCCCATGGCGTTCACCCTGCCGGCGTCCCCGCACAGTGGGCAGACTCGCGCGTCACCGGAAAACCGTGCGGATCGCACGGTCCAACCGTGACAGTTCGCGGGGGCGGACCGCGCGTCGACCGGTCCTAGGATCGGTGCGTGGCGAGCGAGGCGGTGACCCCCCGGGCGGACCGTCGACTGCACCGGGCCCGGCAGGCGACCCTGCTGTCACTGGCCACCGGCGTCTGGGCGAGCGTCCTGCTACCGGCGGTCGGTCTGACCCGCGAACCCGACCCGGGCCGGGTGGCGCTCGGCGCGGCCGGCATCCTCGCCTTCATGATCGCCCAGACCGCCGTGCTGTACGCGGCCGTGACGCCGTGGCTCGACCCGCGCTGGCGGCGCCGCGCCCAGCTGAGCCTGGCCGGCACGGCGGCGCTGAGCGTCCCGTTGGTGGGGCCGGTGGCGGCCGGCGCCTGGCCGACCTGGGCCTGGCTGGGCGCCGCACTGATCGGCATGGCGCCGCTGCTGCTCCGGCTGCGGGCCGCCGTCGCGATGACGGCCGGCGTCCTGCTGGTGACGGTGGCGGTCGCCGTGTGGACCGGTGGCTCCATCGCGCGCCACCTCGCCGTGACCGGCGGGATCGGGGTCGCCGTCGCCGCCGTCAACGGGTTCCAGGTCTGGTTTTGGGACCTGCTCGTGGAGGCCCGGCAGGGGCAGGCCGCCCAGGCCCGGCTGGCCGCCGCCGAGGAACGGCTGCGCTTCGCCCGCGACGTGCACGACCTGCTGGGGCACAGTCTCACCGTCATCGCGTTGAAGGCCGAACTCGCCGCCCGGCTCGCCCCGGTCGACCCCGAGCGGGCCGGTCGTGAGGCTGCCGAGGTGCAACGGCTCGCCGCGTCCGCGCTCACCGAGGTCCGCGAGACCGTGCACGGCTACCGGGCCGTCGACCTCGACGAACAACTCACCTCCGTGGCGGGGGTGCTGCGCTCCTGCGGCGTACGCTGCACGGTCCTGCCGCCCCCGGCGGACCTGCCGCCGACCGTCGCCGCCGAACTGGCGGCGGTGTTGCGGGAGGCGGGCACGAACGTGCTGCGACACAGCCGGGCCGACTGGTGCCGGATCCGCATCGACCGGGAGGACGACGTGGCCAGGATGACGGTGACCAACGACGGCGCCGACGATCGGGGGCCGGACGCGCACAGCCACGGCCTGCGCGGGCTGACCGACCGGCTCGCGGCCGCCGGGGGCGAGCTGCGGGTCCGCCGGGAGGGTGCGGTGTTCACGCTTGAGGCCACCGTGCCGGTGCCGGCGTGATCCGCGTCCTGCTCGCCGACGACGAGGACCTGATCCGCGTCGCGGTCGCCGCGCTGCTCAGCCTGGAGCCGGACATCGAGGTGGTGGCCCATGCCGCGGACGGGCCGGCGGCGGTGACCGCGGCACTGGCGCACCGGCCGGACGTGGCCGTGGTGGACCTGGAGATGCCCGGCCTGGACGGCATCGCGGTCGCCGCCGAACTGGCCCGGGCCCGGCCCGACTGCGCGGTGGTCGTCCTCACCGGGCACGGCCGGCCGGGTCACCTGCGGCAGGCGCTGACCGCCGGTGCCCGGGGCTTCCTGCCCAAGGGTTCGCCCGGTGGCGCGCTCGCCGACGTGATCCGCCGGGTGCACGCAGGCGGCCGGTACGTCGACCCGTCGCTCGCCGCGGACGCGTTGACGCTGCCCGCCTGCCCGCTGACACCTCGGGAGCTGGAGACGCTGAGACTGGCCGAGTTCGGCGCCCCGGTCGCGGTGATCGCCCGGCGGGTGCACCTGTCCACCGGGACGGTGCGCAACCACCTCTCCGCCGCCGTGCAGAAACTCGGCGCGACCGACCGGGCCGAGGCGCTCCGCACCGCCCGCGACAACGGCTGGCTCTAACCCCACCCCGGTGGGCCGCCGCCCCCTCGTGATCATGAGGTTGAGGGCGTTCGTACCGGCGTGTCGTGACGCTAACTTCATGATCGACGGGGGTTAGCGTGCGGAGGTGCGTACGGTCGAGTTGATCTGCTCCGCGGAGATGGACGACGCGGTCCGGGCCGCCTGGGGTCGGCTGGCCGCGGCCGGGCTGCCGAGCCTGGCCCGCAACACCCATCCCACCAACCGGCCGCACCTGACCCTCGCGGCGGTGGACGAGTTTCCGCCCGGGGTCGAGCACCGCCTCGCCGTGCTGTTCGACGCCGCGCTGCCGGTGCCGGTCACGCTCGAGCGCGTGGTCGTCCTCGACGGCAGCGCCCCGCTGGTCTGGCTCGTACGGCCCACACCGGCGTTGCGCGCGCTGCACGCCGCCGTCTGGGACGTCCTCGACCAGGCCGACGGACACCGCCCCTGGCACGCGCCCGGAGCGTGGGTGCCGCACCTGAGTCTGGCGCTGCGGTTCCGCGACGCGGACCTGCGGTTGGCCCGCGCGGTCGCCGGCGGGCAGCGGCCGACGGGCTCGTTCGTCGCGGCCCGCAGCTACGACGGCACGGACCGTTCGGTGACGCCGTTGACCCGACTCCGATAGCGCCGTCGCGTCGCCGGCACCGCGTCGGCCCGGACGGCCCGGGAGCACCCGTCGTCCTCCTGCCCGATCTGGGCGAGGGGCTGAGCGAGGGGTGTGCTCGTCGCACGGGTGGCTCGGCGGGGATCCGCCTGACCGGTGCGTCGGGGGCCGGGGTGATGATGGGGTCATGAGTGGTGGCACCGAGGGACGGGCGATGGCCGAGCTGGCCGCCCTGCTGGCCGACGGCACCCGGGCCGGCATGTGTCTCGCGCTGCTCGACGGCCGCGCCTGGACCGCCGGCGAGCTGGCCCGGCGGGCCGGGGTCGCCCGGTCGACGGCCAGCGACCACCTCACCCGGCTCGTCCGAGGCGGGCTGCTGGTCGAGGAGCGGCAGGGCCGGCACCGCTACCTGCGGCTCGCCGGGCCGTCCGTCGCCCAGTTGATCGAGGACCTGGCCGGGCACGTCCCGGCCGCACCCCCACCGACCGGCACGCTGCGCGCGGCCACCGCCGCTACCGCGATGGCGTACGCCCGAACCTGCTACGACCACCTCGCCGGGCGGCTGGGAGTGCTGATGTACGACGCGCTGCTGGCAGACGGGCGCCTGGACCGGACCAGCGGGTTGGCAGTGACCCCCGACGGGTGGGCGTGGGCGGCGGGCTTGGGCGTACCGGTGAACGCGCTGCGTACCGCCCGTCGCCCCGTGGTCCGCGACTGTCTGGACTGGACCGAACGCCGCCCACACCTCGCCGGTGGACTCGGCGCGGCGCTCTGTCGCCGCTTCGCCGAGGTGGGCTGGACGACGCCGGGCGCCGGCCGCGCGCTCCGGCTCACCCCGACCGGCCGGACCGCCCTGGCCGGGGCGTTTGGCGTCCCCGAGGAAACCCTCGCCACCACGGGCTCCCCGGCCCTCACCAGCGGCCGAGCCTGACGTCCGCCCCGCGTCGGGGCGCTCAGGGTGCGCGGGGTGCGCGGGGTGCGCGGGATTGTTCGGTCGGGGGCGAACGGTTCGGGCCCTACGGTCGGGCGGTGACTGAGACCTGGCCCGTTATTGCGCCAGCCGCCGGAACGCCGGCGTGCGGCCCGCCCTCGTTCGAGCCCGTCCGTGGTTGGTGGGTGACGCGCCACGCGGACGTCCGGGCAGCGTTGACCAGCCCGGCACTTCAGGTGCCGGCCGTCGACACCGGCCGGGAGGGCACCCTCGCCTGGCTGCGCGCCGAGGTCAGCAGGTTCAGCCCGCCGGAGCGGCACGCCGCGCGCCGGGCGATCGGGGTGAGCGCGTTGGCCGCCCTGGACCCGGACGAGTTGCGGCACGAGGCGACCCGCCTGACGACCACCGCCGTGGACCGTCCGCCTGGCCGTCTCGACGTGATGCGTGACCTGGCCAGAGCGGTTCCGCTGCGGGTGCTGGCCGGGCGACTGGGCTGGGCCGATCCGGCCGCCGCCGCAACGGCGGTCGAGGTCGTCGCTGCCGCGTACCACCCGGGGGTCGACCCGGCGTTGGCCGCGCGGGCCGATGGGGCGGTGGCGACGTTGCTGGCGCTCGCGCCGCCGGGCCAGCCGGAGGTACGGGCGAACCTGATCGGCCTGCTGGTCCAGGCGTGCGACGCGACCGCCGGTCTGATCGGCGCGGCCGCCCATCACCTGCTGGCACCGACCGCCGCCCGACCGCCGGTCGCGGCGAGGAGCACCGACCTGCTGGCCGAGGTGCTGCGGCTCGACCCGCCGGTACGGGCCACCCGTCGGGTCACCGTCGCCGGGGTACGGCTCGGCGGGCAGGACCTGCCGCCGGGCAGCCCGGTGCTCCTGCGGTTCGACGCGGCCAACCGGGATCCGCGGGAGTTCGCCGATCCGGAGGTGTTCCGGCCTGGCCGGCCCGGTGTGCGGATGCTGACCTTCGGGGCGGGGGAGCGCGGTTGCCCGGGTGATCGGCACGCCCTGGCCCTCGCCGCCGGGGTGTTCGACGTGCTGCGTGAGCGGTGCCGACGTACCGAAGCGGCCCTGGGCTATGCGCCCCATCCCACCCTGCGCGTTCCGACGACCCTGGAGGTGACCGTCCGATGACCGACCGTCCCGCGATGACCGAGCAACCCGCGATGACCGAGCGCCAAGATGCGGCCGAGCGCCGTGCGATGTTCCGCGCGCTGCACCGCCCCGGCCGCCCGCTGCTGCTGCCGAACGCCTGGGACCACGCCTCGGCGGCGGCGCTCGTGGCGCGCGGCCACCCGGCGATCGGCACCACCAGCCTCGGGGTCGCGGCGGCCGCCGGCCAACCCGACGGCGTCGCGGCCACCGCCGTGGAGACCCTCGCCCTGGCCCGCCGGCTCGCCCGGCTGCCGGTGCTGCTCACCGTCGACGTGGAGGCCGGGTTCAGCGACGATCCGTCGACGGTCGCCGGGTACGTGGCGGAGTTGGCGGGGCTCGGCGTGGTCGGGATCAACCTGGAGGACGGGCGCGCCGACGGCACGCTCGCCGACTCCGAGGGCATCGCCGACACGATCGCGGCGGTGAAGGCGGCGGTGCCGGACCTGTTTGTCAACGCCCGTACCGACACCTGGTGGCTGGGCGTGGCCGACCCGTTGCCGCAGAGCCTCTCCCGCGCCCGGACCTACCGGTCGGCGGGGGCCGACGGGATCTTCGTGCCGGGAGTCGTCGACGAGTCGACGCTGCGCCTGCTCACCGAGCGGATCGACGCGCCGGTGAACGCGCTGTACCAGCCGGGCGGGCCGGGCCTGGACGAGCTGGCCCGCGCCGGGGTCGCCCGGGTCAGCACCGGCTCCCTACTGTTCCGGGCCGCGCTGGCCGCCGCGCTTGCCGCTGCCGACGAGGTGCGTTCCGGAGGGTCCGTGACCCGCGTCGGGCTGCTGTCGTACGCCGAGGTGCAGGGTCTGGTGACGACGGACGGTGACTGACGGGCATATGCCCGACCTCGGCGGTCCTGTCCGCGCAGCCGGTTGACACGCTCCGTTCGGGGCAGATAGGAGGATTGTTCGGTCCATCCCGGTCCCGATGATTACGGTGTGTTTCAGGGCGATCCGCCAGTGCCGTGACCGGAGAAGGGACCCCGTCATGCGAGTGCCCAGTCGTAGTCCGGGACAGCAGCCCGGCACGCCCGCGTCGCCCACCGCCCCGGCCCGCCGCCGGCCACCTGGCGCCGCCCCCCGCCGGCCCGCCACCACCGAGCCCGACCTCGCCGCCTACCGGGCGGCAGTGGCCGAGCTGCTGGTCGAGGTGGGCGCCCTGGCCGACGCGGCCAGCACCCGGGCCCGCCAGGTGCTCATCGACCAACGGCTGCGCGAGCCGGCCCTGGCGGCGGTGCTCGACGCCACCCCGCAGGGTCTGCTCGGCGCTCGCGAGACGCTGCTGCTGGAGATGGCCCGCTACCAGCCGAACGAGCGCACCTCGGCGCGTGACCTCGCGGCGCTGGTCCGGATCTACCTGCTCTCCCGCATCGACGTGCTGTGGTGGCAGGACGCACCGGCGTTCGTCACCGACGACCAGGTCAACGGCAGCGCCGACCTGGTCGACCTGGAATGGCTGCGCCGCCGCGACCTGCTGCGCTTCCGGTACCAGGAGCAGCCCGCCACCGTGCTGGGCCGCGCCGCACGCGGGCTACGCCGTCGACTGCGGCCGGACGCGACCCCGCGCACCGCGGGACTGCTGTTCCGCCGCGCCCGGCGGGAGGTCGTGGCGCTGCTCAACGACCTCGGACGGGAGTTCGCCGCCGCCGCGCCGCCGGCCACGCCGCCCCTGTGGGTGACCAGCCTCGTCCGCAGCACGGAACACCAGTACCGGCTGCGTCGCCTGGGCTACGCGGCGATGCTGCCCAGTGGGCACTGCCTCGGCTACTCGGTCGACGTCGAGCTGGCCTGGTTCGAACGGTTCGGCGCGCGTGACACGCTCGCCGAGCTGCTGCTGGCGCGGCAGGAGGCCGGCGAGCTGAACGTGATCGACGAGGGACAGGCCTGGCACCTGTGCCTCGCACCCACCGCCCGGCGTCGTCTGCGCCGGGCGTACGAGGCCGAGTTGGGGGTCTGAGCCGGTGTGCGGCATCGCGTTGAGTATCGGCCCCGAGGCCGACCCGGCCACCTTCCGGCGGATGCTCGCCGCCCTCGCCCCGCGAGGTGAGGTCACCGAGACCCGCTCCGAGAGTGGGCTGCTCGCCGGCACCCGTCGGCTGCGGATCGTGGACCGGGACCGGGCCGTGCAGCCCTGGACCTCCACCGACGAGCGTTGGCTGCTCTGCTTCAACGGCGAGATCTTCAACCATCTCCAGTTGCGCGCACAGCTCACCCGCCTTGGGCAGGTGTTCCGCACCCACAGCGACACCGAGGTGCTGCTCGCCGCGTTCCAGCAGTGGGGCGAGGCGGCGGTGACCCGACTGCGCGGCGAGTACGCGTTCGCCGTCGTCGAACGGGCCACCGGCCGGGCGTACCTGGCCCGCGACCCGCTCGGGGTGAAGCCCCTGTACTGGTCGCGGCGGCCCGGCTGCCTCCACCTCGCCTCCGAGGTGAAGGCGCTCGTCGGGCACCACGCCCCGATCGCCGAGGTGCCGCCCGGGCACCACGGCTGGGCCGAGCCGGACGGGTACGTGCGGCTGCGCCCGTACGTCGACCTGCTCACCATCGGCGAGGGACTGCCGGTCATCGACGACCCGGACGAGGCCACCCTGCTCGTCCGCGCCGCGCTGACCGACGCCATCCGGATGCGGGTGGACACCGACCTGACCGTCGGGGTGGTGCTCTCCGGCGGGCTGGACAGCTCGTTGACCCTGCGGCAGGTGCGGGACATCCACCCGGACTGCGTGGCGGTGACGGTCGGTGTGCCGGACAGCCCCGACGTCGCGTACGCCCGGCGGCTCGCCGCCGACCTCGACGTGCCGCACGTCGTGGTCGAGCTGCGCCCGCGTGACATCCGGCTCGCCGATGTGCGCGAGGCCATCCGGATCTCCGAGCTGACCGAGTACGGCGACATCATCAACGCGGTCGTCTCGGTGCCGATCTTCCGGCGGCTGCGGGATCTGGGCGTCAAGGTGGTGCTCACCGGCGACGGCTCCGACGAGCTGTTCGGGGGCTACCCGATGTACCACCAGGTCGGTTCGCTCGCGTCCCGCCGACTGTTCCTGCACCGCATCCGCAACCTGTGCCGCACGGAGTTGCAGCGGGTCGACCGGGCCGCCATGGGCCACGGCGTGGAGGCCCGGGTGCCGTTTCTGGACCTCAGCGTGGTGGAGTTGGCGATGCGGCTGCCGCTGGAGCTGAAGCTGCGCGACGGTCAGGAGAAGTGGATCGTCCGCCGGGCGTTCGCCGACGCGCTGCCCGACTACGTCCTGCGGCGGCCGAAGAACCCGATGTCGTACTCGTCCGGGCTGCACGAGCGGGTCCGCCTGTACAAGCCGCTGTTCGCCCGGATGCACCGCGCGTTCGGCTACGACCTGCTGGAACCGGTCCGCCGGGACTTCGACACGGTGCTGAGCCGGTGCGGCAACGACCTGGACCGCGCGATCGCCGACGGGATGAACCGGCCCGACTACACCGTCCTGGAGCACGCCCGTGACCTGGTCGGTGCGGCGAAGTGGAACGCCGCGCCGATGGTCCGCCGGCTGGTGGGCCCGCGCCCGCCCCGCCGCTGACCGGTGCCCCCGCGCAACCGCCGGCCGGTGCGGCGCGCTTGACTCTGACACGGTGTCAGGGACGAGCGTGGGGGGACCATGTTCACCATCGGAGACTTCGCCAGACTCGGCCGGGTGTCGGTCCGGATGCTGCGCCACTACGACAGCATCGGGCTGCTCCGCCCGGCCAGCGTCGACCCGCACACCGGATACCGGTTCTACCGGGCGGACCAACTGCGCCGGCTCAACCGGGTGATCGCCCTCAAGGACCTGGGTCTCACTCTCGACCAGGTGCGGGCGATCCTCGACGACGCCGTCGACGTCGTCGAGCTGCGCGGGATGCTCCGGCTGCGCCGGAGCCAGCTGGCCGAACAGCTCGCCGCCGACACCGCACGGTTGGCGGCCGTCGAGGCGAGACTCCGGATGATCGAGTCGGAGGGAACCATGACCACCCAGGACGTCGTCCTCAAGGAGATCGCGCCGGTCCGCGTCGCTGAGCTGACCGCCGTGGCGTCGAGCTACCAGAGCGAGGACATCAGCCCGGTGATCCAGCCGCTCTACCCTGAGCTGTTCGGGCGGTTGTCGGCCGCCGGTGTCACCCCGACCGGGCCGGCCATCGCCTGGTACGAGCCCGTCGACCCGGGCGGTGACGCGGTCGTCGTGCACGCCGGGGTGATCGTCGATGCCGAGCCGTCCGCGGCTCCGGACGTCTCGGTGCGTGACCTGCCGGAGCTGCGCAGCGCCGCGACGATCATCCACCACGGCGCGATGGACGACGTCGAGCCGAGCATGCAGGCGCTCGCCCGGTGGATCGAGGAGAACGGCTACCGCACCGACGGCTTCGCCCGCGAGGTGTACCTGGAGTACTGCCAGGACACCCCGGAGAAGGGCGTCACCGAGCTTCAGCTCGCCGTGTACCGGGACTGACCCGCACAGCGTGAGGTCCGATCGCCGCCAGCGTCCACGCGGTCGCCGGGCCAGGCTGGACGGATGACGAACAGCACGTTCCGCGTCCACGCCCTGCCGGCCGCGGCGCTCGACACCGTCCGCCGTACCGGCCGCGACGCCGCCGACCGACCCGTCGAGGTGCTCGCGGCCGGGGGCGGGGAACCCCTGCGCTGCTGCCTGCGCGATGCCGAGCAGGGGGAAGAGCTGCTCCTCTTCGGTTACGCGCCGCCGGTCGCCGCCGGCCCGTACCGGGAGGTCGGCCCGGTCTTCGCGCACGCCGCCGCCTGCCCGGGCCCGGCCTCCGCGGGCGGCCACCCGCCGGCGTGGCGGGGGCGACCCCAGGTCCTGCGGGCGTACGACCGGCAGGGCCGGATCTGCGGCGGCCGGTTGCACGACGGCACGGATCCGGAGGCGGTGATCGGCGAGCTGTTCGCCGACCCGGCGGTGCACCAACTGCACAGCCGCAACGTGGTCTACGGCTGCTTCATGTTCGCCGTGCGGCGCGCCGCCGAATGACAGCGGGCGCTCCGCGCTCAGCTCACCAGCAGCAGCGCGCCGACCGCGGCGAGCGTGCCGGTGACCGCGAGCAGGATGCTGGTCAGCACGAACCGGCGCACCGGCACGGTCACCCCGGCCGCCCGGCACCGCTCGAACCACAGCAGGGTGGCCAGCGACGCCCAGGGCGCGGCCAGCGGGCCGACGTTGGTGCCGATCAGCAGAGCCAGCAGGCGGGTCTCGTCGCCGGCCGGAAGCACCGACTCACCGGCCAGGTACGCCGGCAGATTGTTGACCACGTTGGCCAGCAGCGCCCCGGTGCCTCCGGCGCGCAACGCCCCGGCGGGCCCGTCGTCGGCACCGAGCAGCCCGGCGACCAGGTCATCCAGCCCGTAGCGGCCGAGCGTCTGCACCACCAGGAACAGACCGGTGACGAAGAGCAGCAGCCGCAGCGGCACCAGAGCGGGGCGCAGCGTGGCGGGGGAGCGGACGAGGAAACCGACAAGCACCAGCGCGAGCGCGACGGTGGAGGCGACGCCGATCTCCACTCCGGCCACGATGCCGGCGACGAAGAGCAGGCAGGCGGCCAGCGCGGTGCGGTGCAGCACCGGATCGGCGGGCACGTGGCGGGCCGGTGGATCGAAGCGTCCACCGGCCGGCCGGTCCCGCCGCCACCAGGCGTACCAGAGCACCACCATGGTGACCGCCACGGCGGCGGCCTGTGGCAGCGCCATCCGGACCGCGTACGCCAGGGGTGCGAGCCCGACCCGGTCTGCGGCCAGCAGGTTGGTCAGGTTGGACACCGGCAGCAGCAGGCTGGCGGTGTTGGCCAGCCAGACCGTGGTGACGGCGAGCGGGCCGGCCGGGACGCGCAGGCTGCGGGCCAGCGCGAGCAGCACCGGCGTGAGCAGCACGGCGGTGGTGTCGAGGTTGAGCACGATGGTGGTCAGCGTGGCCAGGCCGCCGCAGAGCAGGAAGAGCGCCGCCCAGCTGCCCCGGGCGGCGATGGCCAGCCGACTCGCCAGCACGTCGAAAACCCCGGCCACGGCGGTCAGCTCGGCCAGCACGATCACGGTGCCGAGGAACAGCAGCAGCGGCAGGACCCGGTGCAGGGTGTCGGCGGTCTCGGCGCGGGGCAGCAACCCGCCCAGCACGCAGGCCGCCCCGGCCACCGCGAGGACGACCGCGACCAGGTCGAGAGGGTGGGGACGCCAGCGCCCGGTCGGCTCGGGCGGGGAGGGCGGTGCGTCGGCGACGGCGACGGCGACAGGCTTCACGGCTGACCACGTTCGCACCAACTCCGGCGCGCCGCCCGCGCTGGCCCCGTCGTGGTGACCAGTCCCACCCGGCACACCCGCTGGTCGGTGACGTACGGCCTGCGCGGCGGCGAGGTCCGGCTGGTCACCGCGACCGGCGGCGGCGAGCGGCACTATCAGCTGCCGATGGGCTGATCCCCGGACCCCTGGAACGTGGCCGGGCCCGGCCCCCGGGATTCGGGGACCGGGCCCGGCGTGGTGCGCGGTGCCTACCAGCCCAGGTAGCTGGGCTGGGTCTGCACGTTGAGCTCCTTGTACTTGACCAGCTTGGCCGTCCAGGTGCGCCAGTCGTTCAGCTCCAGGACGTCCAGGCCCTTCACCATGTCGTTGGAGTAGATGTATCCGTTGTAGTAGTACGCGGACCAGGTGCCACCGCCGACGAGCGTGTCGGCCGAGAGCGGGCCCCGCTCCCAGAACGCGATCTCCTTCGGCTTGGCCGAGTCGGTGAAGTCCCAGACCGAGATGCCGCCCTGGTACCACGCCTGGACCATGATGTCCCGCCCGAGCACCGGGATCAGCGAGCCGTTGTGCGCCACGCAGTTCTCGGTGTCGGCGTTGTTGCGGGGGATCTTGTAGTAGCTGCGGAACTTCATCTTCCGGGCGTCACCGCGACCGGTGATGTCGTAGATGGCGTCCGCGCCCCGGTTCGGGCCGATGGCCTCGTTGCAGGTCGCCGCGCCGCCGCCGCCCAGCTCGTCGGTGAAGATCACCTTGGTGCCGGCGTTGTTGAACGTGGCCGAGTGCCAGAACGCGAAGTTGGTCGTGTCCTGTACTCGGTTGATCACCCGGGGGGCCTCCCGGTTGCGGATGTCCAGCAGGATGCCGTCACCCATGCAGGCGCCGGCGGCCAGGTCCTTCTCCGGGTAGGCGGTGATGTCGTGGCAACCGGTGGTCGCCGAGCCGTTCTCGCTGCCCGGGAAACCGCCGTCCGGGAAGAGGTTCGGCGTCGAGATCACCGCCGCGTCGGTGGGCTTCTTCAGCGGCACCTTGACGATGGAGATGGAGTCGTGCGGCGGCTGGCAGTCCGGGAACTCGGCCCGCGGGCTGTACGACGAGACGTACAGGTAGATGGCCTTGCGGTCCTTGCCCGGGACCAGGGTGTGGGTGTGCGATCCGCAGGCCGTCTCGACGGACTTGATGTACCGCGGGTTGGCCTTGTTCTTGATGTCGAAGATCTTGATGCCCTCCCACGACTCCTTCACGGACGCCGGCTGCGTGGTGCTGTTGCAGGAGTCGTCGCTGCGGGACGAGTCGGTGGAGAGGAAGAGCAGGTCACCGTGGACGGAGATGTCGTTCTGCGACCCCGGGCAGAGCACCCGCGACGTGACCTTCGGCGCGCTGGGCCGCGAGATGTCGTAGATGACGAAGCCGTTGTAGTTGCCGGCGAAGGCGTACTTGCCCTGGAAGGCGATGTCGCTGTTGGTCGCGTCCAGAGGCGCGACCTTGGGGACGTTGGCGATCTGGCGGAGGTTGGGGCTGCTCCGGATCTCGTCGACGCCGGGGATCGTGTTCGTGGCGGCGGCCACCGGCGCCGACTGCGACGCGACCTGCGCGTTGCCTGCCGGTGCGACGAAGACGCTGGCGATGAGGAGGCCGGTGGCAGCGAGTGCCACGATCGGGATTTGTCGTAACCGTGGCTTGTGGAGTCTGATCATCGGCGAGGCCCTTCGCAAGGGGGAGACGATGGCCCGCACATTACCGCCGGACGAAGAGCGTCGATGTGACGTGGGTCACTTCCTGTCGTCTTTATCAATGGATAGCATCGCGATGACCTCGACCCCAGGGAGTGGCCCATGACCAGTCGGCGCGCACGGACCCTGACGATCGTCACACTGGTGCTCCTATTGCCGCTGGTGGCGTTCATCGTGGTCCGCGCGGGGGACGACTCCGGCACAAGCGCCGCGCCGCCGGTCTCCGCGCCCACCACGGCCGCGCCGACGGTCAGTCCCGTCCCCACCGACCTGACGGTCATCGCACCCGGCCGGCCTGGCGAGTCGGCGGCCACCCGGCTGGCCCACGAGGTCCGCGACGCCGGCCCCGCCCCGCACAACTCGTTGGACGTCTGGTTCGTCCGGATGATGCTCCCGCACCACGCGCAGGCCCTGGAGATGGCGGAGTTGGCGCCGGAGCGGGCCGCCAACCCGGCCATCCGCGCCCTCGCCGACCGGATCCGGGCCAGCCAGGGCCCGGAGATGGGCATGCTGCGCGGCTGGCTGCAGACCCGTGGCCTCGCGGCGGATGCCCCTGGCCACGACCACGGCACGATGCGCGGAATGCAGTCACCGGAGGCGATCAAGCAACTGGCCGCCGCCCGCGGCGCCGATTTCGACCAGCTCTTCGTCCGGATGATGACCGACCACCACGAGGGTGCCATCCAGATGGCCACCGACCTGCTGAAGGTCGGCTCCGACCTGACGCTCAACGAGTTCGCCAACTCGGTCGCCACCGAGCAGGCCGTCGAGATCCACCGCATGCGCCAGGCCCTCGCCGGCTGAGCGAAGGGGCTCGGCCACCCGGCACGTACGCTGGCTGACCGTGAGACGCACGATGTTTGGCCGCCCGCTGCGCGCTGTCGCGTTCGACGTGGCCGTCTCGGCCGCCGTGGTGCTCTTCGGGCTTGCCGGCGCGGCCAACCAGCCGGGCGGCTGGGCCGCCACCGGCATCGGCGCGGCGATGGCGGTGGTGCTGTTGTTCCGCCGCACGCACCCGGGCGTGACGACCACGGTGGTCGCGGCGCTCGCCCTGGTCCAGGTGATCGCCGGGTGGGGTCCGCTCGCCTTCGACATCGCCGTCCTGATCGCGCTCTACAGCGTCGTCAAATACGGCAGACGTCTGCGCGACGGCCTCCTGGCCGGCGCGGTCGCCGCCGTGGGCGTGCTGCTCGCCGCGGCGCAGACCCCCAGCGGCATCAGATGGTGGGCCACGGCGCTGTGGTACGCGCTGGTCACCGGAGCGGTGTGGCTCGTCGCGCTGAACGTGCGGACCCGCCGGCTGTATGTGCTCAGCCTGGAGGAACGCGCCACCACCCTGGAACGCGAGCGGGAGGCCGAGTCCCGGGCGGCGGTCGCCGAGGAGCGCACCCGAATCGCCCGTGAGTTGCACGACGTGGTGGCGCACAGCATGGCGGTGATGATCGTCCAGGCGGACGGGGCACGGTTCATGCTCGACCGCGACCCCGAGCAGGCCCGCACCGCCGTGAAGGTGGTCGCGGACACCGGCCGGGCGGCGTTGGAGGAGATGCGCCGGCTGGTCGGCGTACTGCGCGACGCGGGACCGTCCGACTCCGGCGACTCCGTGGTGGCCGACCCGGAGCACCGCCGCCTCGCCCTGGCCGAGTTGCCCGATCTGCTGGCCCGGTTCCGCGACGCCGGACTGGTCGTACGGGACACCGTCACGGGCGACGCGCTGGCGCTGCCGCCCGGCCTGGAGCTGACCGTCTACCGGGTGGTGCAGGAGGCGCTGACCAACGCGCTCAAACACGCCGGCGTCGGCGCCGGCGTCGAGGTGACCCTGGCCTACACCGACGACGCCGTCGCGGTCCGGGTGATCGACGACGGTCAGGGCCGCCCGGTGGTCAGCCCGGCGCCGTCCGGCGGTCACGGTCTGCTCGGCATGCGCGAGCGGGTGACGGTGTACGACGGCACCCTCACCGCCGGCCCCCGACCGACCGGGGGCTGGCAGGTCGACGCCCGGCTACCGCTACCGTCAGAGCCCGCAACGGAGGTGATCGCGGCATGACGGTCCGGGTGGTGATCGTGGATGACCAGGCGCTGGTGCGCGCCGGGTTCCGGATGGTGCTGGACTCCCAGCCCGACCTGGAGGTGGTCGGGGAGGCCATCGACGGTGCGGACGCGCTGCGCGTGCTGGCCCGCACCGAGGCCGACGTGGTGGTGATGGACATCCGGATGCCGACCATGGACGGCGTGGAGGCGACCCGCCGGCTCTGCGCCGAGCGCCCGTCGGGCCCGCCCCGCGTGCTGGTGCTGACCACCTTCGACACCGAGGCCGACGCGTTCGCGGCGCTGCAGGCCGGGGCGAGCGGCTTCCTGCTCAAGAACGTCCCGCCGGAGGAGCTGCTGTCCGCGATCCGGGTGGTGGCCCAGGGCGACTCGGTGGTCGCGCCGTCGATCACCCGGCGACTGCTGGACCGCTTCGCCGGTCAGTTCGCCGCCGGCCCGACCGTCGACCCCCGGCTGGCGCAGCTCACCGAGCGGGAGCACGAGGTGCTGCTGCTGGTCGCGCAAGGGCTGTCCAACGCCGAGATCGCCGCGAAGGCCCACGTGGCCGAGGCGACGGTGAAGACCCACGTCGGACGGATCCTGGCGAAACTCCAGCTCCGCGACCGGGTTCAGGCGGTGGTGCTGGCGTACGAGAGCGGGCTGGTCACCCCCGGCAGGTGAGCCGACGTACGACCCGGGTCGTACCTCCGGCGGGGTCGACCGCGACTCAAGCCGTACGCAGGTCGAGCGCGTAGGTGGAGATCAACTAGCCTGCGCCGGCCCTAGCGTTGAGGGGTCCGATCCGCGCCTGCACCGGGAGCCCTTCCATGATCCGATTGACGCTGCGTTCACTGCGTGCCGAGGCGCTGCGGATACTGCTCTCCGCGCTGGCCGTCGTGCTCGGCGTCGCGTTCATCGCCGGCACCCTGATCTTCGTCGACGGGATGCGCTCCGGCGCGTACGACCGGGCCGGCACGTTCGACCGGCACACCGACCTCGGTGTCTACCCGAGCGGCGACACTCCGCTGCCGGCCAGCCTGGTCGAGCGGGTCCGGACGGTCGACGGGGTGGCCGCCGCGGCCGGGGAACTGACCGGCACAGCCGGGATTGTCGGCCTCGACGGTCGCCCGGTCCTCGGCTTCGCGGTGCTCGCCGCCATTCCCACCGAAGCCGCCCTGCGCTCGTACGACGTGGTCGCCGGTCGCCTGCCCGACCGCACGGGAGAGGTGGTGCTCGACGCGCCCACCGTGGCCGAGGAGGGCTTCACCCTCGGCGGCCCGGTCCAGATCGGCGGCACCGGCGGCGCCGCCCGCCCGTACACCCTGGTCGGCACCGTCGACGTGGCCGGCACCGTCCGCGACATCGGCGGACCGTTCATCGGCCTCGTCGGGCCGGACGCCCTCGCGGTCACCGACGAGCAGGGGTACGGCCGGATCATGGTGGCGGCGCGACCGGACACCTCCGATGCGGCGCTGGCCGAGCGGGTGCGTGCGGCCGTCGGCGCCGACGTCGAGGTGAAGGGCCGCCAGCAGATCCTCGACGAGGCCGTCGACGACGCGGTCCGTGATCTCAACCAGTTCACCATGCTGCTGCTCATGTTCGTCGGCGTCGCCGTGGTGGTGGCCGGCTTCGTGATCGCCAACACCTTCGCGATCGTGCTGGCCCAGCGCACCCGGCGGACCGCGCTGCTGCGCCTGGTCGGCGCCACCCGAGGGCAGGTCTTCCGGGCCGCCCTGCTGGAGGCGGCACTGGTCGGGTTGGTCGCCTCCGCGCTCGGGGTGCTGCTCGGGGTGGGCCTCGCCGCCGCGATGCGGGCGCTGATGTCCCGGCTGGACGTGCCGTTCTCCGGTGGCCTGACCGTGGCCGGCTCGACTGTGCTGACAAGCCTGCTCCTCGGTACCGCGCTCACCGTGGCCGCCGCCCTGCTGCCGGCCTGGCGGGGCACCCGGGTCGCCCCGGTGGCCGCCCTCACCGACGCCGCGGTGCAGCCCAGCCGGGGCGCGGGCGAGGTGCGGCTGTTCCTCGGCGCGGTGGTGCTCGGCCTCGGCGTCGCCGCGTTGGCCGGCGCCGCCAGCGCCGGGCAGGTGCTGCTGGTGGCCCTGGGCGGAGTGCTCGCCTTCTTCGGCATCGTGCTGTTCGGGCCGGTGCTCGTCCCGGCGATGGTCCGCGTGATCGGCTGGCCCGTCCGCCGGCTCGTCGGGACGACCGCCGGGCTCGCGGTCGAGAACGCGGTCCGCAACCCGCGTCGGGTCGCCGCGACCGCGACGGCCCTGGTGATCGGGATCGGGCTGGTGTCGGCGTTCGTGGTCGGGGCACGCAGCACCAAGGACGGCATCGAGCGCAGCGTGGACGACCAGATCGGGACGGACTTCGTGGTCAGCGGCATCGGTCAGAGCCTGCCCGTGCCGCTCACCGGCGAGCTGGCGGCCCGGCCCGAACTGGGCGTGGTGCACGAGCAGCGCACGGTGATCCGCGACGACGTCCGAATCCGCAGCGCCCACCCGGCGCTGGTCGGTCGGACGCTGGGCGGTGTGCTGGGCGGCGACGTCGGACGGCTCGGGCCGGGGCAGGTGCTGGTGCACCGGGAACTGGCGCAGGAACGCGGCTGGCAGGCGGGCTCCCCGCTCACCGTCGAGGGGCGGCGGTTCCGGGTGGCCGCGGTGGTCGCCGACGATGAGGCCGCCATGGTCGCCGATGCCGTGCCCGCAGGTCACGTCATCGACCTGGTCGACGCGGACTTCGCGGCCCTCTTTCCCGACCGGCGGGGTTTCCTGGCCGAGATCGACCCCGCCGAGGGGGTGAGCGCCGAACGCGCCCGGGAGGCGATCGAGGCGGTGCTGGCCCGCTACCCGACGGCCAACATTCTGGACCAGGGCGCGTACAAGAAGATGCTCACCGGCACGGTCGACATGCTGCTGGCGTTCGTCACCGCGCTGCTCGGTCTCGCCGTGGTCATCGCCCTGGTGGGTGTGGCGAACACGCTGAGCCTGTCGGTGGTGGAGCGCACCCGGGAGAACGGGGTGCTGCGGGCGGTCGGGCTGACCCGGAGCCGGATGCGGGCCATGCTCGCCGTGGAGGCGGTGCTGATGGCGCTGGTCGGCGCGGTGCTCGGCATCGGGCTGGGCACCGGGGTCAGCGCGGCGGCGATGGCCGTGCTGAACCGCATCGGTGGCGACTTCCACGTGGTGCTGCCGTTCGGCCAACTCGGGCTGATCCTCGGCGTCGCGGTGCTGGCCGCCCTGCTCGCCTCGGTGCTGCCGGCACGCCGGGCGCTGTCCCGACCCGTCGTCGAGGCGCTCGCCGAGCAGTGACCTCACGGCGGTCTGCCGGGCCGGGCGGCGGTGCCGGTCAGGTCGACATCCGCCGGCCGGCCCCGCCGTCTTCCCCGGCGGCGGGACCGGCCAGCGGTGCCGGGCCTAGAGGCGCTCGACCATCGGGCCGGCGCACCGGTTGCGGGTGTCGAAGACGTAGCGGGCGTGCTGGACCACCAGGTCGTAGTCGAAGGTGTCGTGGTCGGTGACCACCACCACCGCGTCCGCGGCCCGCACCTCGCGTTCGGTCAACCCGACGACGGTGACCCCGGCCGGGATCTGGTGCGCCTCGGCGTACGGCTCGACGGCGTGGACCTCGGCGCCGAGCCCCTGCAGGCGGCGGGCCACGTCGACGGCGGGGGAGTCCCGCATGTCCCCGGTGTTCTTCTTGTACGACAGACCGAGCAGCAGCAGCCGCGCGCCGCTCACCGCCCGGCCGTCCCGGTTCAGACCCGCCATGATCCGTTGTGTGACGTGCTCGGGCATCTCGTGGTTGACGTCGTTGGCCAGCTCGATGAACCGGAACTGTCGGCCGAGGCGGCGCTTGACCTGCCACGACAGGTAGCACGGGTCGATCGGCAGGCAGTGCCCGCCGACGCCGGGGCCGGGTCGGAACGGCATGAAGCCGAACGGCTTGGTCTCGGCGGCCTCGATCGCCTGCCACACGTCGATGTCCAGGTGGTGCGAGAGCATCGTCAGCTCGTTGATCAGCGCGATGTTGACCTGGCGGAAGGTGTTCTCGATCAGCTTGGTCAGCTCGGCGACCTTGGTGGAGTCCACCGGCACCGTGCGCTCCACCAGGCGCTGGTAGAAACCGTCCACCCGGGCCAGCGACGCCGAGTCCACACCGGAGACAACCTTCGGGGTGTTCTCCAGGCGCCAGGTCGGGTTACCCGGGTCGATCCGCTCCGGGCTGTAGCCGAGGTGGAAGTCGCCGGGGCTGGTCAGCCCGCTGGCCGACTCCAGCAGCGGGCGCAGCAACTCCTCGGTGGTGCCCGGGTAGGTGGTCGACTCCAGGATGACCGTGCAGCCCGGCCGCACGTACGGGCCGATGCCGATGCCGGCCTGCTCGACAAAGCTCAGGTCGGGGGTGCCGTCGCGCAGCGGCGTCGGCACGGTGATGACGCAGATGTCAAAGCCCTCGGCGTCGGTGTACTCGGTGCTGGGGCGGTATCGGCCGCTGCCCAGCGCCCGGCCCAGCCGATCGGTGGGGATGTCCTCGACGAACGACTCGCCGGACGCGAGCCGCTTCACGCGGTCGGCGTCCACGTCGAGGCCGATCACGTCGAGCCCGGCCTCGACGGCGCGCATCGCCAACGGCAGTCCGACATACCCCTGGCCGATCACGACCAGTTTCTCAGCGCTCACGCAGGCTCCCGGCAGATGGTGGAAATGACCTGCTGAGAGCCTAGAGAGGATTTCGGCGACGTAAGTCCGTTTTGGGGATAGTGGTGCCGGTGGGACTCAGAGGCCGACCGAGCCTTCCGGTGCCGCCGGGGTGGTCGTGGTAGGCGGCGACGGGGTGTCGGTGGTCTGTGGCGGCGCCGGCGGCGAGCTCGGCGGGGTTGGCGGCGTGCTGGGGGCGCTCGCCGTCGGCGACGGGGTCGGCGACTCGCTGGGCTGCACACTCGGCGTGGCGGTGACCGAGGCCGACGGGGTCGGGTCCGGGACGGGCGGCCGGTTCGGGCGGCCCGGGTCCTCGGTGATCTCCTCGTTGGCCGCCGGCACCTCCATCTGCTCGGTCGGCGCCTGCGTCGGCGCGTTGGTCGGTAGGTTGACCGCCGGCGAGTCGCCGGCGTTGCCCGCCGCGCCCAACGCCGCCCCGAGGCCGACCAGCGCGACAAGCATCGCCGCCGCCGCGCCGACCAACGGCCCTCGACGACGCCGACGCCCCGCCTCTGCCGCGGTCGCCACCGCCGCGCCCATCGGCGCATCGGTGCGGGTGCCCGGCCCGGCTTCGCGCAGCGGGACCGCCGCTGCCATCGCCGTCGGCGGCTCGCCGCCGGTCACCGCGGTGCGGGCAGCCTCGGCCATCGCCGAGCCACTGGTGAACCGGTCGGACGGATCCTTCGCCAGGGCCCGCGACACCAGCGCGCGGACCGCCTCCGGGATGTCGTGCGGCAGCTCCGGCGGCTCGTCGTCCAGGTGCCGGACGGCGACCTGGAGGGGATTGTCGCCGGTGAACGGCGGGCCGCCGGTGAGGCAGCAGTACGCGACCGCGCCGAGCGCGTAGATGTCGGTGGCGCCGCTGACCGGGCGCCCGGCGGCCTGCTCGGGTGCCATGTAGAGGGCGGTGCCCGGCACCGCGTTGGTGCTGGTGATGCTTGTCACGTTGGTGGAACGGGCGACGCCGAAGTCGACCAGGACGACCGTGCCGTCCTCCTGGACCAGGAGGTTGCTGGGCTTGACGTCGCGGTGCACGATGCCGCCCCGGTGCGCCGCGCTCAGCGCGTGAGCCGCCTGGGCCACGATCGACATCGTCTCGGCCACGTCCAGTCGACCGGCCGCCTCGATCCGCCTGGACAACGGCTCGCCGTCGACGAACTCCATGACGAGATAGTCCGCTCGACCGCCGGAGGGCAGGTCGTCCTCGCCGCAGTCGTACACCTGCACGATCCCGGGGTGCCGCAGCGCCGCCATGATCCGTGCCTCGGCCCGGAACCGGGCGATGAAATCCGGGTCGGAGACCAGTGCCGGCAGCAGGACCTTGACCGCGACCTGCCGGCCGAGGATCAGGTCGGTGCCACGCCAGACGTCGCCCATGCCGCCGGTGGCGACACGTACGTCCAGGCGGTACCGCCCGCTGAGCACAACCTCCGGTGACAACACAGCCTTACCGTACCCAGAGTGGCGCGCAACGGCGCGCCGCGGCTGACCGTCCAGATGGTCGTACTCGCTGCCCCATCCGGTCCGACCTCTGTGGACAGGCCCCTCTGTGTAACGCCGTGGCGACACCGCGTGACGAAACCCGTCACGGCTGCTCGTACCCCCGCGTGATCACCACCGACCGCCGTCACCAGCGCGCGGAGCGTCCGCCGCTGATCGCCCGTTACGGCGGCACGCCGCCCCACTGGCTTGAGAATTGTCACTCATCCGTGACACGGTGCCGACTTGTCGCCCCGGTGGTCCGCTCCTACCGTTAGCCCGGCTCGGGCCGCCCCGGCGGGCAGCGCGTCGAGAGCTGACCACCATGGCGCTGGCCCTGACACTCCGCCCGGCCGACCCGGAGGCGGGCGGGATCGGATTCGGCGGAGGGCGGTGCGGGTGCGGGAGCTGGTCCGGCCGCCGGTTCGCGCCGTACGGGGGGCACGGCAGGTTGGTCCCGGACGACCCTTGAGCCGCGGATGACCGCCGAGCTCTCCGAGACGGTCGCCGCCGCCCAGGCCGGGGACGAGGACGCTTTCCGCATCCTCTACCGCAGCCTCCAGCCGGGCCTCCTGCGCTACCTGACCGCCCTGGTCGGCGCGGATGCCGAGGACGTCGCCTCGGAGACCTGGTTGCAGATCTCCCGCGACCTGCCCAGCTTCACCGGCGGCGAGTTCCGCGCCTGGACGGTCACCATCGCCCGCAACCGCGCGATGGACCACCTGCGTCGGCTGCGCCGACGACCGTCGCTTCCGGTTCCGGTGCAGGCGCTCACCGAGTTGGCCGGCGACGCGGACACCGCCGAGCGGGCGGGCGAGACGATCGGCACCGAGGCCGCCCTGGCGTTGATCGCGACCCTGCCGCCCCGCGAGGCCGAGGCGGTCCTGTTGCGGGCCGTGGTCGGGCTGGACGCCGAGTCCGCCGGCCGGGTGCTGGGCCGGCGCGCCGGCGCTGTCCGGACCGCCGCCCACCGTGGCCTGCGACGACTCGCCGCCCTGCTGGACCGGCAGGCGGTCGCGGACCTGCCGTCGCCGGGTGCCGACGCCCCGTCGCCGGGTGCCGACGCCCCGCCATCGTCGGGCGTCGACGTCACGACCCCGTTGGCCGGCGCGGACGGCACACGCGTCATCCCGCTGGCCGGCGCGGTCCCGGCGGTCGGCGCCGACGGTGTCGCACCGCGGACCGGTCGCTCCCGCCGGACGTCGCAGGCCGAGCAGGTGGACGGCTGACATGAGGAGATTCCGGATCAACCCGTACCGGCCGGACCGGCGTTCCGGCCGCGCCGAAACCGAACGGCGGCTCGACGCGGCCCGCGCCGACGCGACGGTCGACCAGGGCGGGGCCGGCGGCCCTGCCACGCCGGCCCACCCTCGCGCGGGCGTGGACCCGCCGACGGCCGGCGCCTCGGAGGCCGTGCCGGAGCGGAACTCCGCGTCGGCCGCCGACCCGCTGGCCCGGCTGCTCGCCGCCGCCGCCGCACCGGCTCGACCGGGGGAACTGGCCGGCGAGGAGGCCGCGCTCGCCGCGTTCCGGGCCGCCCGGGCCTCCGCCGCCGCGCCGGCCGTGGCCCGCCGACCGCGTCGCCGCCGACTGACCACCGGCGCGCTGGCCTGGATCGGGGCGCTGGCGGTCACCGCCACGGCAGGCGCCGCGTTCGCCGCCGCCGGCCTGGACCTGGCACCGGATCCGGATCCGCCGACACCCACCAGCGCGCCACCCACCTCCGGTGGCACCGAGACGACCCCGCCCGTCGCGCCGAGCCGGTCGGCGCCGCCGGCCAGGCCGTCCGGCACGCCGTCGACCCCCGCCACACCGCCGGCCGGGGCGGCGCCGAACGGCCAGTTGCGCGGGCTGTGCCGTGCCTGGCAGGCCAAGAAGCCCGCGCAGCGGGACAAGGCCCTGCGGACGCCGGCCTTCCAGCGGCTGGTGGAGGCCGCCGGCGGGGCCGGTGCGATCGAGGCGTACTGCCAGCGGCTGGTGCCCGAGGCGAAGCCCGGCCCGGCGAAGCCAGCGCCCTCGGCGGAGCCGTCCGAGTCGTCGAACCCGCCCGGATCGGCGAAGGTCAAGCCGTCGCAACCGGCGGGGCATGTCCCGCACTGAGCGGTGGTCGGCGCGGTTCGTTCCGCCCTGCGGGGGGAAATTCGTCTGTTAGACAGGGGTTGGTGGCGTCGTCGACGCCCCGACGGTGTCGCAGGGCGGGTTTACGGTGGCACAGTGTCTCGGACCTGACGCACGGAGAGGAGGCACCACTGGTGGTGACATCGCCCGAGCTGGACCGCGGCGCGATCCTGCGGGAGTCCGCTGCCGCAGGCCGGCATCTCGCCCGGATCTGCTTCAAGACCGGCCCACCGACACGCACGGGTGTCGAACTGGAATGGACCGTGCACGACGCCGACGATCCCGCTCGGCCCGTCGACCTGGGGCGCCTGCGGGCGGCACTGGGCCGACACAGCCCCGTCACGCTGGACGCCACGAGCCCCGCCGAGCCGCTGCGACACGGCGGCGCGGTGACCCTGGAGCCGGGCGGTCAGCTGGAGATCTCCACCCCGCCGCGTTCCTCGACCGCCGCGCTGATCCAGGCCACCGAGGCCGACATCGCCCAGGTCACCGGCCTGTTGGCCGCCGCCGGCCTGATTCTCGGCCGCAGCGGCATCGACCCACACCGTCGGCCCCGCCCGGTGCTGGAAACTCCCCGCTACCGCGCCATGCGCGGCGCCTTCGACAGGCGTGGTCCGGCCGGCCGGACGATGATGTACAGCACCGCCGGCCTGCAGGTCTGTCTCGACGCTGGGGAGCCCGACCAGGTGGCGGCACGCTGGGCGGCGGCCCACGCGGTCGGGCCGCCGTTGCTCGCGGCGTTCGCCTCGGCCGACCGGCACGCGGGCCGGCGCACCGGTTGGGCCTCCGCGCGGATGGCCGCCTGGTTGGCCATCGACCCGGCCCGCACCCGGCCGGTCTGGGCGCCGGGCCGCGCCGACGAGGACCCGTCGGCCACCTGGATTCGGTACGTCCTCGCGGCGCCGCTGCTCTGCCTGCGTCGCCAGAGCTCCGACTGGGCTCCACCGCCCGGCGTGACGTTCGCCGACTGGCTCGACGGGGCGCTGCCCGACCCGCCGACCACCGACGACCTCGACTACCACGTCAGCACGCTCTTTCCGCCGGTACGCCCGCGCGGCTACCTGGAGTTGCGATATCTGGACGCCCAACCCGGCCGGGACTGGCGCCTTCCGCTGGCGGTGCTGAGTGCCTTGTTCGCCGACCCCGGCACGGTGCGGGCGGCCTACACGATCGGCGCTCCGGCGGCGCACCGATGGTCGGCCGCGGCCCGGCACGGCCTGGCCGACCCCGAGTTGGCCGCCACCGCGGCGGCGCTGCTCGAGCTGGCCCTGACCGCACTGCCCCGGCTGGAGCTGCCGGCCGCCATCCACGACGAGATCCACCGAGGTGTACGGCGGCGGTTGGCCGCCACAGAGAGGGGAGACCGGTGACCGCGAGGAGTGAGCCGGGGTTGCGAGCCCCGCAGTCGGGAGCGGATGGCGTCGCGGTGACCGCGAGGAGTGAGCCGGGGTTGCGAGCCCCGCAGTCGGGAACGAGGGAGATCGCGGTGAGCGCGAGCCTGGCGGGGCAGGCCGACGGTGAGCAGTTGCGTGGCCGCATCGCGGCGGAGTTGGCTCGTGCCCGCTCGCGTACGACCCTGTTGACCGAGGTGGTCGACGACGCCGACCTGATGCGCCAGCACTCGCCGCTGATGTCGCCGCTGGTCTGGGATTTGGCGCACGTCGGCAACCAGGAGGAGTTGTGGCTGGTCCGCGATGTCGGCGGCCGGGAGCCGGTCCGGTGCGACATCGACGAGTTGTACGACGCGTTCAAGCAGCCCCGCCGTGATCGCCCCGCGCTGCCCCTGCTGCCGCCCGCGGAGGCGCGTGCCTACCTGGGCACGGTTCGCGACAAGGTGCACGACCTGCTCGACGCGGTGCGCTTCACGGATCGGCCGCTGGTGGCCGACGGGTTCGCCTTCGGCATGATCGTCCAGCACGAGCAGCAGCATGACGAGACGATGCTCGCCACCCACCAGTTGCGTTCGGGGCCGGCGGTGCTGCACGCCCCGCCGCCGCCCGAGCCGACCGCCCGCGTCGGCGGGGAGGTGCTGGTGCCGGCCGGTGAGTTCGTCATGGGCACCGACGCCGACCCGTGGGCGCTGGACAACGAGCGCCCCGCGCACCGCGTCGACCTGCCCGCGTACGTCATCGACGCGGCACCGGTCACGAACGGCGCGTATCAGGCCTTCATCGCCGACGGCGGCTACTCCGATCCGCGCTGGTGGAGTGCGGCCGGCTGGGCGCACCGGGTCCGGGAGCAGCTCGACGCGCCGATGCACTGGCGTCGTGACGGCGACGGCTGGGCGTACCGGCGCTTCGGCCGGTGGGATCCGGTCCGCGCCGACGAGCCGGTGGTGCACGTGTGCTGGTACGAGGCGCAGGCGTACGCGACGTGGGTCGGTAAGCGTCTGCCGACCGAGGCGGAGTGGGAGAAGGCCGCGCGGTGGGATCCGGCGACCGGGCGGTCTCGGCGCTACCCGTGGGGTGACGACGACCCGACCGAGGTGCACGCCAACCTCGACCAGCGCCATCTGCGGCCGGCGCCGGTGGGCGCGTACCCGGCCGGCGCCTCGCCGCTGGGCGTGCACCAGCTCATCGGCGATGTGTGGGAGTGGACGTCGAGCACCTTCACCGGTCATCCGGGTTTCACCGCGTTCCCGTACCGGGAGTATTCGGAGGTTTTCTTCGGCGGCGATTACCGGGTGCTGCGCGGTGGCTCGTTCGGCACCGACCGGTCGGCCTGTCGGGGCACCTTCCGTAACTGGGACTATCCGATCCGACGGCAGATCTTCAGCGGCTTCCGCTGCGCCCGCGACGCCGGCCCGGACGAGTCGCGCCGGTGAGCGGTCGCCGGGCCGACCGGGTGGCGGGTGGGGCGCGCTGATGTGTCGCCACCTGGCCTATCTGGGCCCGCCGGTCACGCTGGCCGAGCTGTTGTTCGACCCGGAGCACTCGCTGGTGCGGCAGTCGTGGGCGCCGCGCGACATGCGTGGTGGCGGCACGATCAACGCCGACGGGTTCGGCGTCGGCTGGTACCCGGGCGACGGTGATCCGGTGCGGTACCGGCGTGCCCAGCCGATCTGGAGTGACCCGACGATCGCCGATCTCGCGGCGGTGACCCGCGCCGGCGCGGTGCTGGCCGCGGTCCGCTCGGCGACCGTCGGTATGGCGGTGCTCGACGGCGCCGCCGCGCCGTTCGCCGAGGGGCGGTGGCTGTTCAGCCACAACGGTGTGGTCCGGGGCTGGCCGGACGCCGTGGTGCCGCTCGCCGCAGGCCTGCCGGTGCGTGACCTGCTGACCCTGGACGCCGCCACCGACTCGGCGCTGCTGTGGGCGCTGGTCCGGCATCGGCTGCGCGCCGGTGACGACCCGGCGGAGGCAGTCGCCCGGACGGTGGCCGACGTGGCCGCGGCGGCTCCGGGGTCGCGGTTGAACCTGCTGCTCACCGATGGGCGGCGGGTGGTGGCGAGCGTGTCCGGGCACGCGCTGTCGGTGCGTGCGCAGCCGGGTTCGGTGCTGCTCGCCTCCGAGCCACACGACGACGACCCGGGGTGGCGGTCGGTGCCGGAGGGGCACCTGGTCACCGCCACGGCGGACGAGGTGCGGGTACGCCCACTGCCGGCCCGGTGAGCCGGGCGGTCGGGCACGTGTTGACGAAGCAGAGAGGCAGGACCGATGACCGCTGAGCCGTTGGAGATCTACCTTGAGCAGCAGGATGTGGAGCATGGTCTGCGCGAGGACGTCCGGGCCGGGCTGACCGCCGAGCCGAAGTGGTTGCCGCCGAAGTGGTTCTACGACTCCCGGGGCAGCGAGTTGTTCGAGGAGATCACCCGGTTGCCCGAGTATTACCCGACCCGGGCCGAGCGGGTGGTGCTGGCCGAACACGCCGACGACATCGCGACTCTGACCGGTGCCAAGACCCTGATCGAGCTCGGTTCGGGCTCGTCGGAGAAGACCCGGCTGCTGTTGGACGCGTTCACCCGCCAGGGCGGGCTGGGCACGTTCGTCCCGCTCGACGTGTCGGTCAGCGCGCTGCTGGGGTCGACCGCGCAGATCGCCGCCGACTATCCGGGGCTGCGGGTCCGGGGCATCGTCGGGGACTTCACCCGGCAGCTCGACCGGCTGCCCGCGGGCGGTCGGCGGCTGGTGGTGTTCCTCGGCGGCACCATCGGCAACCTGCTGCCGGCCGAGCGGGCCGAGTTCCTGGCCGCGATGCGCGCCGCGCTGGAGGTCGGCGACTGGCTGCTGCTCGGCACCGACCTGGTGAAGGACCCGTCGGTGATCGTGCCCGCGTACGACGACGCGGCCGGCGTGACCGCCGAGTTCAACCGCAACGTCCTGCACGTGATCAACCGGGAGTTGGGCGCTGACTTCGACCCGGAGGCGTTCGCGCACGTCGCGTGCTGGGATCCGGGCCACGAGTGGATCGAGATGCGGCTGCGGGCGACGCGGCCGATGCGGGTCCGGGTGCTGGACCTGACCGTGGAGTTCGCCGAGGGGGAGGAGCTGCGCACCGAGGTGTCGGCGAAGTTCCGCCCGGAGGGGATCGCCACCGAGTTGGCGGGTGCGGGCTTCGCCGTGTCGGAGTTCTGGACCGACCCGCGAGGGCTGTTCGGGGTGAGCCTCGCCCGGGCGCGTTGAGGCTGCTCACCCGTCCCGTCGGGTCGGTTGGTGATCGGCTAGGCTGGTCGCGCGAAGGGGAGTAGCCCCCAATGTCGTGGTCGACATACTGGTGCGTTCCGCATCCGGCCACGCGGCCTCGGTTATCCGAGGCGGGCGAGACCTTCGACTCAGGCTGTTGCAGCCGGGTCGAGGGCGCCCCGTACCTCCTCCCGGCATGATCGGGAAAGGACGTCATGGAGGGATTTTTCGCCGCGCTCGTCGTCAGCTTCGGCGTCATCTTCGTCGCCGAGCTGGGAGACAAGTCCCAGCTGATGGCGCTGACCTTCGCCACGCGGTTCAAGACGATGCCCGTGCTGATCGGCATCACCATCGCCACGGCGGTGGTGCACCTGGCGTCGGTCGCCATCGGTTCGGGTCTGGGCGCTGTGCTCCCCACGGAGTGGATCTCCCTGGTGGCCGGTGTGGCGTTCCTCGGCTTCGGCGCGTGGACGCTGCGCGGTGACAAGCTCACCGAGGAGGAGAAGCGCAAGGCCGAGAAGACCAGCAAGACCGCCATCGTGGCGGTTTCGGTGGCGTTCTTCCTGGCCGAGTTGGGCGACAAGACGATGCTCGCGACGATCACCCTGGCCACCCAGTACGGCTGGTTCGGCACCTGGCTCGGCTCCACGGTCGGCATGGTGGCCGCGGACGCGCTGGCCATCCTCGTCGGCCGGATGCTCGGCCGCCGGCTGCCCGAGAAGACCATCAAGTACGGCGCGGCGGTGCTCTTCGCCATCTCGGGTCTCTGGCTGATCCTGGAGGCGGTGAACGACCTGACCTGAGCACCGACTACCCGCCCCGGTGGCGGGTAACGGCTCCGGGTGGAGCCGGCGGAGCTGCTACGCCAGGGCGACGAGGTGCTGGTCGCTGTGGTGGAGGTCGCCGGAGCACTGGTGATCTTCGTGGGTGCGCTCTGGGCGGCGGTGCGGTTCGTGGTCGAGGGGCTGCGACACCGCACCGCCGCCGTCTTCACCCCGATCCGGCTCTCCCTGGGCCGGTTCCTGACCCTCGGCCTGGAGTTCCAGCTCGCGGCGGACGTGCTGCGCACCGCCGTGTCGCCGTCGTTCACCCAGATCGGTCAGTTGGCGGCGATCGCCACGATCCGGACGGCGCTGAACTACTTCCTGGGCCGGGAGATCCGTCAGGAGCAGCGGCAGGTGGCCGACGGGGAGCGCGGGACGTGATCGCCGTACTGGTCGACGTGGTGACCGCCCTCGCGCTGCTGGCCGGTGTGGTCACGGTGCTCAGCGCCCGCGCGGCCCGCTCCGCCGTCCGGGTGCTGTTGGACCTGCTGACGGCGGCCGGCCTGCTGCGCCTCGCCGGCACCCCGACCTGGAGCGGCCTGGCCGCCGCGGCGGCGATCATCGCGCTGCGCCAACTGCTCGCGGCGGCCATGAGCGCCGCACCCTCGTGGTCGAGTCGAGGATCCGGGCCGGGCAGCGCCGACGATCACCACCGGCCGCCGGCAGCCGCGAAGCAGGGCACCGCCGGGGGATGACCACAACGCCGGCGCCCGCGCGGCGGCGGTCAGCCCCGGCCCGGTTCCTGGAAGACGTCGGGCACCCCGTCGCCGTCGGCGTCCAGCCGTTCCCGCTCGGCCACCCGCCGGTACGCGGCGTTGCGCCGGACCAGCACGATGGCTGCCAGGCCGGCGGAGATCACCGAACCGGCCAGCACGGCCGCCTTGACCCGGTCGTCGGCCGTGCTGCCGGCGCCGAAGGCCAGGTCGCCGATGAGCAGCGAGACGGTGAACCCGACGCCGGCCAGCAGGGCGATACCGAGCAGGTCGGGCCAGGTGATGTCCTCGTCCAACTCGGCGCGGGTGAACCGGGCCAGCAGGTAGGTCGAGCCGAAGATGCCGATGCTCTTGCCGAGCACGAGGCCGGCGACGATGGCGATCACCACGGGTTCGGTCAGCAGGGCGCCCAGGTCGGTGCCGCGCAGCGTCACGCCGGCGGCGAACAGGGCGAAGACCGGTACGGCGATGCCGGCTGACACCGGCCGCCAACGGTGCTCCAGGCGCGCGGCGAGCCCGCCGACCTGCCCGCTGTCGTCGCCCGCCGGGGCTGCGCCCACGCGTCGGCGGGCCAGCACCGGCACGGTGAAGCCGAGCAGGACGCCGGCCACCGTGGCGTGCACCCCGGAGGCGTGGACCAGGGACCAGGTGGCCAGCGCGAGGGGGATGAGTGCCCACCACCAGGTACGACCGCGCTGCACCAGCCACGCGAAGAGCCCGATCGGCGCGAGCGCGGCGAGCAGAGGCAGCGGGTGGAAGTCGGCGGTGTAGAAGACGGCGATGATGGTGATCGCGAACAGGTCGTCGACGACGGCGAGGGTGAGCAGGAAAGCGCGCAGGCCCTGGGGCAGGTGCGAGCTGACCACCGCGAGTACGGCCAGCGCGAACGCGATGTCGGTGGCGGTGGGAATCGCCCAGCCGCGGAGACCGTCACCGCCCGCCGTCAGGATGACCGCCACGTAGATCAGCGCGGGCAGCGCCATCCCGCCGAGGGCCGCGACCACCGGCAGCGCCGCGCGTCGCGGGTCCCGTAGGTCACCGGCGACGAACTCACGCTTGAGTTCCAGGCCGACCACGAAGAAGAAGATGGCCAGCAGGCCGTCGGCGGTCCAGGTGGCAAGCGTCAGGTCGAGGTGCCAGCGTTCGCCGCCGGGCCAGGGCACCCAGTTCGACAGCCGGGTGTACGACGCGGCCCACGGGGAGTTCGCCCAGACCAGCGCGAGTACGGCCCCGACCAGCAGCAGGGCGCCGCCGACGGTCTCGGTGCGCAGCACGTCGGCCAGGTGTCGGGCCTCGGGCCAGGACGATCGCGTCAGGATCCGGGCGCGCGGACGGTCGGACGGCCGATCGGGCAGCGGGGTGCGGTCGGGCATCTGGCGGGTTCACCTCGGGCATCGGGACGGCAGGGGGCCAATCGCCGACCAGACTTCCCGGCACACCGTGCTCGACCCTATCCGGGCCGCGGGGGGACGAGGAGCGCGGGCACCCGTGTTGACCGGCGTCGATCGGCCTCCGGTCGTCGGCGCGGATGGGTGCGGTTGCCGTCAGATCGGCTGTGGACTTTTCCGCGCTGTCACCGCTGCCGAATGGTCGTCTTCCGGGTTGGGCATGCGAGCGCACCTAGCGCCGCCGAAAATACGTAACTCCGGACATAAGGCGTATGAGCCGCTTTAATGGTTTCACGAGTTAACAAACGACCTTGGGGGTTTTCGTGAAGTTCTTTGGCGTAACCGGACCGGCACGGAGGCGCACCTGATGGACCTGCTCCGCCAATTGCGCCACGTGCGTCGGCACTGGTGGGTCGTACTGGTCACGGTCATGGTGGCCCTGGGCGTCTCGGCGTTCCTGACCGTACGGGCCCAGCCCCGGTACGTCGCCTCGGTGACCTTCTTCGTCACCACTCCCAACTCGGGCGTCACCGACGCCTACCAGGGTGGTCTCTTCCTGCAGCAGCGCGTCAAGTCGTACGCCGATCTGCTCACCAGTGACCGCCTGGCGCAGAGCGTGGTGGCCGAGACCCCCGTCGGGCTCACCGCGGACCAGGTGCAGCGTCGGGTGAGCACCTCCACTGAGACCGGCACGGTCCTGCTGCGCGCGTCGGTCACCGACACCGACCAGACCCGCGCGCTGCGGGTCACCGAGACCCTCGCCGCCAAGTTCGTCGACCTCGTGCAGAAGGTCGAGACGACGCCCGAGGGCAAGGCGCCGATCAAGATCGAGGTGGTCAGCGGCCCCCGGGTCAGCGCGAGCCCCGTGTCGCCGCAGCCGGTGCGCAACCTCGTCCTCGGTGGACTGCTCGGTCTGGTGCTCGGCATCGGCCTGGCGATCCTGCGCGGCGTCGCCGACATCCGGCTGCGGGACTCCGCCGGTCTGCAACGCGCCACCGGCAGCCCGCTGCTCGGCGAGATTCCGTTCGAGAGCACCGCCCGCACCGCCCCGCTGATCGTCGGTGATGCCGCGACCTCGGCACGCGCCGAGGCGGTCCGCAAGCTGCGTACCAACCTGCGGTTCGTGGACGTGCACGAGCCGGCCCGGGTCATCGCCGTGACCAGCGCGTTGCAGGGCGAGGGCAAGACCACGCTCTCCTGCAACCTGGCCATCGCGCTGGCCGAGGCGGGCTGGCGGGTGCTGCTGGTCGACGCGGACCTGCGCCGCCCGAAGGTCGACGAGTACCTGGGCCTGGACGCCGGGGTCGGCCTCACCGACGTGCTGGTCGGTGACGTGCTGGTCGGTGACGTCGTGCAGCGCTGGGGCGACAAGTCGCTCCTCGTGCTGCCCAGCGGCTCCGCCCCACCGAACCCGAGCGAACTGCTTGGCTCCAAGGCGATGGCGGATCTGCTGCTCGCTCTGCGCGAGTCGGCCGACATCGTGATCATCGACACCGCGCCGCTGCTCGCGGTGACCGACGGTGTCGTGGTGGCCGTCCAGGCCGACGGCGCGTTGCTGGTCAGCCAGCAGGGCCGCACCTCGCGGGCCCAGGTCGCGGCGGCGGCCCGCTCGCTGCACTCGGTGTCGGTGCGGCTGCTCGGCTGCGTGCTCAACATGGCCAAGGTGGCCAAGGCCGAGGCCTACCAGTACGAGGCCTACCGGGTGGTCGCGTCCGCGGTCAAGCCGTCGGTGCCGGCCGACCGGGCCACGTCCGCCCGGCACAGCGAGGACGCCGGAGTCAACGGCGTCAGCGACCGCACCCAGGAACTCACCCGGTTGCCCCGATGAGCGCGGCGAGGGGTCGTAGCGACCGTTCGATCTCCTCAGCGCAGCGTCGGAAGTCGGCGGCGGTGCCGCCGATCGGGTCCCGCAGGTCGTCGGCATCCGGGGCGGCGGGTTGCAGCCGTCCCCGGGCGTTGGCGGCGGCGACGATCGCGGCCCGCAGCGGGTCGCCGGCTGGCTCGGCGGGGGTCTCGGCCGCCGCCGCCAACCGGCCGAACTGCCGCAGGGTGAACGTGCGGTGCAGCGCGCCGGGCGCCAGCGCGGTGCAGACGGAGCGTTGCCGGCGGGTCGCGGTCAGCACGAGCGTCGCGTCGGCCAGGTGCTCTGGGCGCAGCGTCCGACTGGCGAACACCGTCGGGTCGGCGCCGTTCTCGGCGGCGATCTCCAGGGCGTACGGATGCATGGCCATGCCGTCCATCGCGTCGGTGCCAGCGCTGGACACCAGCACCGAGCGGTCGGCCAGCAGCCGCCGCGCCAGGTACTCCGCCATCGGTGAACGGCACAGGTTGGCGTGGCAGACGAACAGCACGTGGTCGACCATCGGTGGCCCTCTCGTCGGTGCGGACGCGGGCCGCCGCACCGCGGGGGCGGTGCGTCGACGCCGGTGGCCGCGCGGGGAGGGGTTGTTGGCATCGTACGCGGGCCGGGTGCCCGCCCGGCGCGGTGCCGCGCCGAGCGACGCCGTTGCGCGGCCGACGGCGGTGGCACGGTGAGGGTTGGCATCCTGTCCTACCACTTCCCGCCCGAGCCGGCCTTCATCCCGGGCAGCCTCGCCGAGGAGTTGGCCGCGCGGGGTCACGAGGTCCGGGTGCTCACCGGCTTCCCGGACTACCCCGGCGGCCACGTCTATCCGGGCTGGCGGCAGCGCTGGCACCACGAGACGCACAGTCAACGGTTGTCCGTCCGGCGGGTGCCGCGATACTCCGCCGGCGCCGGCTCCACCGGCGCGCGGATGGCCAGCTATCTCTCCTTCGCCGGCAGCGCCTCGCTGGCCGCGCGCCGGTTCCTGGGCGACGTGGACGTGCTCTACGTCTTCCAGTTACCGGCCACCACGTTCGCCACCGCCGCCGTGCTGCGGCTGCTGCCGAAGGTGCCGGCGGTGCTGCACGTGCAGGACGTCTGGGCGCGCGACGGCGCCGACGAGGCGAACGACCGCCGCTGGTCGGCGCGGATGGGCACCGCGATGACCCGGATCTACCGGACCGCCGCGCGGGTCGCGGTGACCGCGCCCTCGATGCGGGATCTGGTCGTCGCCGCCGGCGCCGACCCGGCCCGGGTCCGACTGGTGCTGAACTGGACCGACGAGCGGATCTTCCACCCGGCGACGCCCGGAGCGGCGGCCCGCCAACTGGTCCGCCGCGACGACCGCTGCGTGGTCATGCATGCCGGAACCATCGGCGCCCGTCAGGGGCTGGAGACGGCGGTACGGGCCGCTGCGGCGCTGGACCGCACGATGGACCTGGTCCTGGTCGGTTCGGGCGCGGACGAGCGGCGGGTGCGGGGGCTCGCCGCCGAGTTGAGCGCGGAGAACGTCCGCTTCCTGGAGCGACGGTCCCCGGTCGACATGCCCGAGTTGTACGCCGCCGCCGACTACCAGTTGGTCATGCTGCGCGACCTGCCGGAGCTTCGCGGCATGGTGCCCGCCAAGCTGCAGGCCGCGCTCTCCTGCGCCGTGCCGGTGGTGGCCTCGGCCGGTGGTGACACCGCCGAACTGGTCGAACGTGCGCGAGCGGGGCTGTCCTGCCCGCCGGAGGACTGGGCCGCGCTGGCCGACCGGTTCTGGTTGGCCGCCACCATCCCGCCGCCGACGCGCGTCGACATGGGTCGCCGGGGCCGGGAGGCGTACCTGCGGGAGATGTCCCTGCCGGCCGGGGTGGATCGGATCGAGCGGTTGCTGCACGAGGCGGCCGGCCGGGTTCCGCAGCCCGCCGAGGAGCCGCGAGGAAACCTCGCGTAATAGGCCATAAATGCCATAACGGTACGAGATTGCCCGCAGCATGTTAAGAACGTCAGGGAATCAGGCCTACTGTCCGATTCCGCGAAACGGAGTGTGCTTGTGACGGAGAGCGAACGGCCAGGTCGACGGCGAAGCCGATCCCGGCGGCGCCGACGGGCGCGCCTGCGCCGGGCTCTGCTCGGTGCGCTGGTGGTCGGCTCGCTGCTGCTGGCGAGCGGCGGATGGGTCGGCTTCCGTGGCTGGCAGGCGCGTACTCACCTGCTCAACGCCGCCGGCCTGGCGCGGGAGTTGAGCGCGCAGGTGGTGGGCGGGGACACCGACCGCGCCCTGCGCACCCTGGCCGCCCTGCAGGAGCAGGCCGGCGCCGCTCGCGCCGCCACGGCCGACCCGAGCTGGCACGTCGGACGCCGTACCCCGTTCGCCGGCGACGACCTCGACGCGGTCCGGCGGATCGCGGTCGCCATCGACGAGCTGGCCCGGCAGGCGTTCCCCACCCTGCTGCGCGCCGACCTGACCAGCCTGGTGCCCTCCGGAAACCGGTTGGACCTGGCGAAGCTCACCGCGGTCTCCGCCGAGCTGTCCCGGGCGGACGCCGCCGTGCAGACCACACGCCGTGACCTGGCCGCCGTGCCCGCCGACCGCCTGGTCAGCCAGATCCGGCAGGCGCTGACCGACCTGCGTGGCGAGATCGACCGCCTGGCCAGCCTCACCGCCGCCGCCGACCAGGGCGCCCGGCTGCTGCCGCCGCTGCTCGGCGCCAACGGCCCGCGGCGATACCTGCTGGTCTCGCAGAACCTGGCCGAGCTGCGCGCCACCGGCGGCATGTTCGGCGCGTACGCGATGATCGAGGCCGACAAGGGTTCGGTCCGGATGGGCCGGCAGGGCAGCAGTTCCTCGCTCGAGAGGTTCGTGCCGCCGCTGAAGTTGTCCGCCGAAATCCGGGCCCTCTGGACCGATCTGCCCGGCATGTACCCCGCCGACGTCAACCTGACCCCGCACTTCCCGACCGCCGCGGCCCTGTACCGGGAGATGTTCCGGCGCAGGACCGGCACCACGGTCGACGGCGTGCTCGCCGTGGACCCGGTGGTGCTGTCGTACCTGCTCAAGGCGACCGGCCCGGTCACGGTGCCCGGCGGAGTGTCACTGGCCAGCGAAAAGGTCGTGCAGACCCTGCTCAACGAGAGCTACCAGCGGCTGGACGTGAAGCAGCAGGACGAGTTCTTCGCCGCGTCCGCCGCTGCGGTGTTCGACGCCTTCTTTACGAAGAATGTCAACCCACGGGTGTTGTTGTCCGCATTCGACCGTGCTATCACCGAACGCCGGATATTGTTCTGGAGTGCCCGACCGGAAGAACAACGGACGTTCGGCGACAGCCGGATGGCCGGGACGCTCCCGGAACAGGACACCGTGCCGACGGTCGGCGTCTTCCTCAACGACGGCAGCGGCGCGAAGCTCGGCTACTACCTGCGGCCGACGGCGAACCTGACAGTCGGCGAATGCCGGCCCGACGGCCGCCGCGAGCTCCGGCTGCGGGTCACCCTGCGCTCCACGGCGCCGAAGTCAGGACTCAGCAAGTCCGTCCTCGGCCTCGGCATGGCTGGTGATCCGTACACCGCTCGCACGTTGGTGTCGGTCTTCAGCCCGGCAGGGGGCGCAGTGCTCGACGCCCGGCTCGACGGGTCGGACACCGCGCTCGGAAGCGGCACCGAACGACGCCGCCAGGTCGCCACGGCCAACCTCGAGGTCGGCCCCGGCGCCGAGCGGACGTTGGAGATGACGGTCCTGACCGCCAAAACCAGCGTCGGGCAGGCCGAGCTGTGGCTGACGCCGACAGCCAGCCCATGGACCACCCAAGTTCATTCCGCACCACGATGTGACCAGTAGGAGGGAACCAATCATGCGGCTATCCCGCATCATCATGGCGCTCACGGTCGGTCTGGCCGTGGTGGCCGTGCCGACCGCAGCGGGGGCGGCAGCGCCGCAGCCGACGCCGTCCGCGACCACGGACCCACCCCAGCCGCCGCCGTACACGCCGCAGCTCACCTCGCTGACGGTCAACCGGCCGACGATCTACCTCGGCGAGACGGTCGTGCTCACCGGCACCGGCTTCCGCGGGAACGAGACCGTCACGATCTCGGTGACCGTCACGCCGCTGGCGGCCCCGGCCCGCGGCCAGGCGCCGGCCCGCCGCAGCGACGGCAGCACCGTGGCCATGGCCCCGGTCGCCTACCAGGCGAGCGCCCCGCTGACCTTCACGGCGCGCACCAACGCCCAGGGCAGCTTCACCAAGAGCTACCGGCCGTCGGTGACGGGTCTGCTGACCTTCACCGCCAGCGGCCGGGACCGGTCCGCCAGCGCCGAACTGCGGGTGCTGGACAAGAAGCAGCCGTTGCCCGTCACCGGTGACAGCATCGGTACTCCCATGAAGCTCGGCGGCGGCCTCGTCGGTGCCGGCGCGATCATGCTGCTGCTGACCCTGGCCTGGCGTCGCCGCCAGCGCCTCGGTGGAGTCGCGCACTGATCCGCACCCCCAACCGGGCAGTGCCCGGATCGCACCTCAGGCTGGCGCCCGTCGGAGTGTTCCGACGGGCGCCAGCCTCGTCCGTACCGTCGACCCAGCCGTGTGGCGTCGTCACGGTGCAGTTGAAGACGACGTCGACGGATCCGACCCCGCACGGCGACCCTCTGACCATCACCCGGCAGCGGCTCCGTACGCGAGATCGTCACCGGCGTCGACCGGCTGTTGCGGTTCGTCGTGCGCGTGCGCGTGGGCGTTGACAGGGCCAGGGCGTGGGCGTGTCCGGGCTCTGCCCTCGTGGGCGGGGCGTGGGCGTGTCCGGGCTCCGCCCTCGTGGGCGGGACGTGGCAGGGGCCCACCGTGTCCGGCTCTGGGCCGGTCAGGCGTGACCGTGTCCTGGCACGGGCCGACCCGTGCGGTGGCTTGGGGTGTTCGGGCGGCTCGGGTTGGGTTGGGGTGTGGGCCGCCCGGGTGGGATGTGTGGACGGCGCGGGCTTGGGGTGTTTGGGCGGGTATCTGGAGATCGCGGGCGTAAATGTCCCCCGTCCGCGCACCGCGCCCAGCGCTCAGCGCCCAGCGGTGGCAAGGCGGGTTGATCGACTCGGCATCGCCGATATCGGGGTATCCCGGTGCCGTTGATACACCGATATCGCCGATGTGGAGTGGATCATCTCCGAGCGGCCGGTCTGGCCGGGCCGAGCCATGCCTGCCTGGGTGATATGTCGCTCGTGGGTGGTTTCTGGGTGTGACCGGCGGCATCCTGGGGCCGGAATGGTGGCGGCCCCGGACGGGTTACATACCCTGACGATCGCAGTACCACCGGCCGTTGGCCGGCCCCGTACCGGGGTTTGGAATGCCAGGCCGCGCCCGGTCGTTGTATTCCCCACGACCGACCGCATGGGTTTCGCCCGTGCCAGCGGATGGGCCGCCTCCGGGAATGACCCCCGGCCCCCGGTCGTTGTATCCCCCACGACCGACCGCACCGGTTCGACGGGCCACCCCGGAATGACCCCCGGCCTGCCGGTCGTTACACCCTCCACGACCGGCCGCACCGGTTCGATGTGTGGATGGGCCGCCCCCCGGAATGAGCCTGGCCTGTCGGTCGTTATATCTGGACCCGGCGCCACGAGCCCCCCGCTCGTAGGCAGCCGACGTTAAGACTTTCCCCCGTTTGTGCAGCGCCGGACGAGGTGCTCACACCCGCGCCACCGTCCCCCTGGTGGGTGGGTGTTCTTACCCCCGAAGGAGCTAACCCTCATGAACACGATCATTCGTAAGAGTGTGTTGTCTGTTGCTGGTCTCGCGTTCGCCGGTGGCGTCTTCGCCGGTCCGATCGCCGCCCACGCCGCCGCGCCGGCTGTGGATGCCAAGCCTGTCGCCGTGGCCGTGCAGTCGGTCAAGCCGCAGGGCGAGCAGTCGCATATCTCCCTCAACGACGAGCAGACCGCGAACGTGAAGGCGATCATCGCCGCGACGAAGAAGGCTGGTCTGCCGGAGCGGGCTGCGGTGATCTCGATCGCGACGAGTCTGCAGGAGTCGAAGCTGGAGAACCTGGGTCACCTGGGTGACCGTAACGACCACGACTCGCTGGGCCTGTTCCAGCAGCGCCCGTCCAGTGGTTGGGGTTCGCCGGAGCAGATCACCGACCCCGACTACTCCACCACCGCGTTCCTGAAGGGTTTGAAGCAGGTTGATGGTTGGCAGGACATGCCGCTGACCGTCGCCGCGCAGACCGTGCAGGTCTCGGCCTACCCGGACGCCTACGCCCAGTGGGAGCAGCAGGCCGCCGACCTCGTCGGCCAGTACTGGAACAGCTGACCCCGCCCGTATGACACCGACCGCTGGCCGGCACCCCGAACACGGGGGGCCGGCCAGCGGCATGTCCAGACCCAGGCGCGCCAGCGCCATGACGGGTTCGACGCTGGCCCGGGCAGCCGGTGGCTCCGGGCAGCCGCCGGGACTGGGGTAACGGCAGGCGCGGGGTAACGGCAGGCCCGGGCTAATGGCGGGACCGGGGCAACGCCGGGACCGGGGCAACGGCGCGACCGGGCTGGCGGCGGGAGCGGGCTAATGGCGGGACCGGGGCAGCGGCGGGACCTGGGCAACGGCAGGACCGGGCTGGCGGCGGGACCGGGGCTGGCGGCGTACCCCTGAGGTTTTCAGGTTTTGGTGTGGTTGCGGCTGCGGAAGATGTCGATCAGCGCGGCGACGAGCGCCAGCGCGATGATTCCGGTGGCGAGCAGGAGGGACATCTCGAAGGCGGTGGCCCAGTTGCCGTGGTTGTCGGCCAGCGAGGAGAAGAACATCGATCCGACGGCGGCGATGCCGGCGGCCGCGCCGATGCGTTGACCGGTCTGGAGCATGCCGGCGCCGCTGCCGGCCTGGGGTACGGGCACCTGGGCGAGGGTGAGGGTCTGGTTGGGGGCGATGACCAGGCCGCTGCCGATGCCGGCGATGAGGAGCGGCCCGGCGGTGACCCACGGTGCGGGGGCGTGCGGCCAGAGGCGTAGCGCCAGCACTGTCGCGGCCAGCCCGAGCACCACGCCGAGCAGGCCGATGGCGACCAGGGGCCGGCCGAAGCGGTTGACGATGCGTCCGCCCAGCGCGGACGCGGCGGCCGACCCGAGGGCGAACGGGGTGATGGCCAGGCCGGCGATGAGCGCGCTGTAGCCGAGGCCGTTCTGCAGGAACAGCGTGAAGATGAAGAAGATCGCGGTGAAGCCACCGAAGTAGACCAGCGCGATGATCGATCCCAGTGTGTACGACTGGAAGGTGAACAGCCGCAGGTCGAAAAGGGGCTCGCGGTGTCGCTCGTACCACCGCTCCCAGAGTCCGAAGGCGACCAGCACCGCCAGGCCGGCGGGGATGAGTGCCCACTTCCAGGGGGTCCGCCACTGCTGCTCCTGCACGAGGGGCAGCAGGACCAGGACCACTCCGACGCCGGGCAGCAGCACCCCGATCGGGTCGAGCCGCCGTCGGCCAGCCCGTCCCGCGGCGCGTTCGGGCAGCAGGCGCCAGCCGAGGATCATCGCGACGATGCCGACGGGTACGTTGACGAAGAAGACCCACCGCCATCCGTGGTCCTCGCCGCCGATGGCGATGAGCAGCCCGCCGAGCAGCGGCCCGATGGCGGTGGAGATGCCGATGGTCGCGCCGAGCAGCCCGAACGGGCGGGCCCTCTCCGGCCCCCGGAACAGTTCCTGGATCAACCCGGTCACCTGCGGGTTGACCACACCGGCGGCGGCGCCCTGGAGTAGCCGGGCGGCGACCAGCCAGGTGGGGGAGGTGGCCAGGCCGGCGAGGGCGCTGGTCGCGGTGAACAGCGCGATGCCCAACACGAACGCGTTGCGCCGGCCTCGGGCGTCACCGAAGCGGCCGGCGGGCACGAGGACCAGGCCAAAGGTCAGCGCGTACCCGGACAGGACCCACTGCAGGTCGCTCGGGGAGGCGTGCAGCGCGCGGTCGATGGACGGTACCGCGACGTTGACGATGCTCACGTCGAGCAGCGTCATGAACGCGGCGACGAGTCCGACGCCGACGGCCTGCCAGCGTCTGCGGTTCTCCGCCGCGTCGACCGGCTGGGGCGGTTGTGCCGTGCTCATCGTGCCCCCCGCTGACGGTCGATCACGCATTCCTGACCGCTACCCGGGCCAGCGGGGGGCGAATCGTCGCGGGTGGAGCGACGGGTCACGCCATCTGGCGGGCGCAGAACCGGGGGCCGAAGTCGAGGCCGGCCATCGGCGAGTCCTCGCGGTGCAGCAGGCCCTTCTCGGTGAGTATGTGCAGCGGTTCGTGCACCTGTTCCTCGGTGAGCCCGGACCCTTCGGCGATCAGATCCGGGTAGGGCACCTGGCCGCGTGCTTCGAGGGTGGTGACGGCCTGGTACACCCGTTGCTCGATCTCCGACAGCGGCACCTGCTGCATGATCGCCTCCTTCTCGACCCGTCCGCCTCAGCGCGGACGGTTGCGCCGCGTCGATTACCCCCTGGGTAGCCGAAGATGCCCACCCGATCGGGCGGTCGGCGGCCCGCCGTGCCCGGGTCGGGGGGGCCGGATGGTGCCCTAGGCTGCATCCGTGATCGTCTGGGATCTCGTCGTCGTCGGCGCCGGCCCCGCCGGGCTCTCCGCGGCACACGCCGCCGCCCGTGCCGGCGTCCGCACCCTGGTTGTCGAGCGGGCCGAGCACCCGCGCTACAAGACCTGCGGCGGTGGCCTGATCGGCACCTCGCTGGCGGCCGTGCGGGACCGGATCGAGGTGCCCGCGAACGACCGGGTGGACCGGGTGACGTTCACCCGCGACGGCCGTCGGGAGTTCACCCGTGGCAACGGCAGTCCGGTGCTGACCATGGTGCGCCGCGAGGAGTTCGACGACCGGCTGCGCGCGGCGGCGGTCGCCGCCGGCGCGCAGATGCGGGAGCGGGTCGCGGTCCGCGCGATCGAGCAGGACCCTGAGGGGGTACGCCTGCGGCTGGCCGACGGTACGACCCTCACCGCCCGTGCGGTGATCGGCGCGGACGGCTCCTCAGGGGTGACCGCCCGGCACGTGGGCGTGCGGTACCGGCAGGTGGATCTGGGGCTGGAGTTGGAGGTGCCCGTCCCGCCCGCCGAGCAGGAGCGCTGGCGGGGGCGGCTCCTGTTGGACTGGGGCGCGATGCCCGGCTCCTATGCGTGGGTGTTCCCGAAGGGCGACCGGTTGACCGTCGGTGTGATCGCGGGCCGGGGTGCGGGGGAGGGGACCCGCGCGTACCTGCGGCAGTTCGTGGACCGGTTGGGGCTGACCGGGTTGCCGGCGGAGCACGACTCGGGTCACCTGACCCGGTGCCGCGAGGAGGATTCGCCGTTGCGGAACGGCCGGGTGCTCGTGGTGGGGGACGCGGCCGGGCTGCTCGAGCCATGGAGCCGAGAGGGCATCAGCTTCGCGCTGCGCTCCGGTGAGTTGGCCGGTGTGGCTGTCGCCGACAGGGACCTGGCCGGCTACGAGCGGGCGGTCGCCGAGCGACTGGTGCCGTCGATGCGGGCGGGGTTCCGGCTGCTCGATCTGTTCACCCGTCGCCCGGCGGTGTTCCACGCCCTGTTGGCGACCCCGGCGGGGTGGCGGATGTTCGTCCGGTTCTGCCAGGGCCGGGCGAGCTTCGACGAGATGCTGGACCGCCGGCCGATCCGGGCGGCGCTCGCGGTGCTGGAACGGCTGCCCGAACCTCGCCGGCCGTCGCTCGCCGACGCCCACAGCTGATCCGCCGTATCCCAACGAGCGCTCGCCACCTGGGCCGCGGCGCCCACCAGGAAATCGACGACCGCAAGCAGGCCGGTCTTTGCGGCTCCCTGACCGGGGCGACGCGCCTGATCGACCAGCCTTCATCAATCACCCAGGATCCTAGGACGCCTTACGCGGGGTGTGCGGCCGCACCCGAAGGGCACGCGCAAACCACAGCAACGTGACAGGTGGCACCGGACCGCTCGGCAGCCGGACAATGACGGGGAGCAGGGGAGGCGCCGATGGCCGAGCAGCCGTTCACCGACGACGAGTACGCGTTCCTGCGCCACATCCGGTTCGGAGAGTTGCCGCCCGCCGTCCGTCCGGACGAGCGGGTCGCGCTGACCGAAACCGATCCCGGGCGTGACCGCCCGGAGAAGGCCGAGGACCCGGTGCGCTGGAACGTGCAGGGCTGAGAACACGCGACGGGCCGCGGGTGTCGCCACCCACGGCCCGCCTGTCGTACCGCGGTCAGAAGACCGGCACGCCTTCGCGTACCAGCCGCCAGTTGGGCTGGAAGAAGTCGTCCGGGTTGATCGTCCCGTGCTCCTGCGCCCAGTCGATGAGCAACTGGCGGATCTCCTGCTGCGCGTTGTAGACCTGGCTCTTCACGATGCCCGGGAAGTTGCCGCCGCCACTGCGCCGGTAGTTATTCACCGCCACCACGAACTGCGCGTTGTCCGCGACCGGGGTGTCCGTTCCCGGCAGGATCAGCCGGGTGATCCGCTGACCCACCGGCTTGGAGATGTCGATGTCGTAGTCCAGGCCGGAGAAGACGTCGTAGTTGTAGTCCGGTACCGCCGGGTCGCTGATCTGCTCCGGGTCCACCGGGGCGCCCGGGGCGAGGGTGCGGAAGTACTTCGCCGAGTACTCCAGGTACGCGCGCACCTCGGCGCCGCTGAGCACGACCGCTTCGAGGGTGTTGTCGTACACGTACAGCCCAGCCACGTCGCGGATCTTGACGTCGCCAGCGGGGAAAACCGCGGTACGACTGAACGGCGCCGCGATCGACAGCACCGGCAGATCGGCGTACGCGGTGCCGGCCAGCGCCGCCCCCACCACCTCGGTCTGCACGTGGTTGATGAAGTCCAGGATCGGCGTGTCCTTGTACCGCGACTCGGCCGCCGACAACTCCACCGTGGACTGGGCGACCACCTGGTTGACGTACGCCACGGTCTTCTGGTGTTGGGCCCGCACCGCGGCGAGGACCTTCGGGTCCTCGACCACCGTGTTGGAGTTGAGCATGCTGGCGGCCTTCTTGGTGATCGTCCACCGGCCACGCTCACGGGCGAGGGTGAAGTCCATCCGGGTGAGCCGCTGGCCCCACTTCGACGGCTCGGAGAGCAGCACCTGCGCGCCGGTCCGCTCGTTGGTGACGAACCGCTCCACCACCTCGTTGTGGGCGTGACCGAAGAGGATCGCGTCGATCCCCGGCACCTGCTGGGCGATCAGCGCCACCGGGTTCTCGTTCGGCAGCTCCGGGCCGTAGCTGGAGGTGCCGCTGTCGCCGCCGTGCGCGGAGATCAGCACGAGGTCCGCGCCGCGTGCACGCATGACCGGTACCCACTTCGCCGCGGTGGCGATCATGTCGTCGAAGCGCAGCCTGCCCTCGACGTTGCCTCGGTCCCAGATGGCCACGCCGGGGTTGGTGAGGCCGAGAATGCCCACCCGCAGGGTCGGCGCGGCGAAGCCGAGGGAGACCTTCTTGATGACGTACGGCAGGAAGGCCGGCTTGCCGGTCTTCGCGTTGACCGCGTTGGCGGCGAGCGCCGGGAAGCCGAGCTGGCGGATCCACAGGTCCAGCAGCGGCAGGCCGTAGTTGAACTCGTGGTTGCCCAGCGTCACGGCGTCGTAGTCGATGATGTTCATCGCCCGCGCCATCGGATGCTTCACACCGGTCTCGGTGATCGGCTCCTGCTTGGCGTAGTACGTCGCCAGGGGAGTGCCCTGGATGGTGTCGCCGGCGTCGAGCACCAGCGTCGCCTTGCCGCGGCGCTCCCGACGGATCTGGTTGATGAGGGTCGCCAGCTTCGCCACGCCGATGTCGTTCTGCCTGCTGTCGTCGTACTCGGCGTCGCGGTAGTAGTCCCAGTTGTAGACGTTGCCGTGAGTGTCCGACGTGCCCAGCAGGGTGAGGTCCCAGGTGCGGGGCCGGGCCGGGCCGGCCGCCTGCGCGGGGGCGGCGGCGATCAGCGGCGCGCTCGCCGCCGCGGCCGCGGCGGCGAGCACCCGGCGACGCGACGGGCCGGAGGGAGAGGTCATGTCGTGCCCTTCCATGGGGGTCGATGCGCCTCGTGAGCGCCTCGCGCACCATAACCAGCGCCGGTCGCTGCCGCCATGCCCGCCCCGCCGACCCTACGGTTTCCGCAGGCCACCGCAGGGTAGGGCAGTCAGGGACCGAGTCGCGCCGCAGGAGGAGATGTCGGTGAGCAAGGACCAGCACACCCAACAGGACCCGACCAACCAGTACGGCCAGCAGTCCGGCCAGCCCGGCCAGCAGCAGACGCCGCCCGGCTCGACCGGCGAGATGACGCCCAAGCCCGACCACGGCGAGGAGTCGTACCGGGGCAGCGGAAAGCTCGACGGCAAGCGGGCGCTGATCACCGGCGGTGACTCGGGGATCGGCCGGGCCGTCGCCATCGCCTTCGCACGCGAGGGCGCGGACGTCCTCATCTCGTACCTGGGCGAGGAGGAGGACGCCGACGCCCGGGAGACCATCCGCCTCGTCGAGGGCGCCGGGCGGCGGGGCATCGCGGTACGCGGCGACATCACCGACGAGGCGCACTGCCAGGACCTGATCGACCGGACCGTACGTGACCTGGGCGGCATCGACATCCTGGTCAACAACGCGGCCTACCAGATGTCGCAGGACAAGGGGATTCTCGGGATCAGCACCGAACAGTTCGACCGCGTCCTCAAGACCAACCTGTACGCGATGTTCTGGCTCTGCAAGGCCGCCGTCCCGCACCTGCCCGAGGGGTCGGCGATCATCAACACGGCGTCGATCCAGGCGTTCGACCCGTCGCCGCAGTTGCTGGACTACGCCACCACCAAGGCGGGGATCGCGAACTTCACCAAGGCCCTCGCCGCCGACCTGGCCGAGCAGGGCATCCGGGTCAACGCGGTGGCGCCCGGTCCGATCTGGACGCCCCTGATCCCGGCCACCATGCCGAAGGAGAAGGTCGAGCAGTTCGGCACCGACACCCCGCAGGGCCGGCCTGGTCAGCCGGCGGAGCTCGCCCCGGCGTACGTCTTCTTCGCGTCCCAGGAGTCCAGCTACGTCACCGGCGAGATCCTTGGGGTCACCGGCGGTCGACCGACCAAGTGATCCGCCGCCGGGTGGGCGTTCCCCGGGTCGTCCGCCCGGCGGCCGTCTGGGCCAGCGGTGCGGCGCCTTCGGTGCGGCAGTGCGGCGCCTTGGCTGGGGGGCCGTTTGGCCGAGCGGTTTGGCGCGGTGCCGTTTGGTGCGGCGGCGGTCCGGCTGTGGTTTGACACGGCGGTGCGGTAGCGCAGCGCGTTTCGGTGGGTCGTTCGCGTTCGCCTCGGTCTCGGGCCTCAGCCGGTGTCGGCGTCAGCGTGGCCAGGCGGCGAAGCGCTGCCGGACCTGGGCGACGTCGACCGCGCTCAGCCCGTAGCGGCCGAAGCGCTGCTCGGACAGTCGGTCCAGGTAACGGCCAGCGGCCCGCACGTCCGCCGGATCCAGGGCCGGGTCGACCTGCCGGGCCAGCTCCAGCAACTCCGTCACGTCATAGTGCTCCAGGGCGGCCGCCACGTCGATGAAGTCACGGACCTCCCGCCGGTTGACCAACGCCGCGATCTTGTTGGCGACCAGGTCGCGGACGTCCATCACCGGGCCGAGGTCCATCACCACCGGGCTCTGCTGCCGGTCGAGCCGGGCAAGGCTGAGCCGGATCTGCCGCCCGTCCCGGCTCACCACGAAATCCTTCATGTCCTGGTCGTACCCGTCGAACAGTTCGGCCAGCTCACTGTCAGGGTCGGCGTCGGTGACGGTGAACCCGGCGCGCTCGAGCGCCACGCGTACTCCGTTGGAAGCGGCCGCCGCGGCGCCCTCCACGTCGGCGAAGAGGTCCACGTCCTCCGTCGGGCGGGCGACCAACCCGTGCGCGGCCCAGGCCACCCCGCCACCCAGGACGAACCGGTGCGGCCCGGCGGCGGTCAGCGCGACCCGGGCCACCTCCCGGTAGAACTCGTGCAAATGGGGCGCGATCACGCCGCGCGCAGGCCGCGGTGCCGGCTCTCCCACGCCAGGCGTACGCCTCGCGGCAGGTTGAGCAGCCGCCACACCCGGCGCAATGTCCGCCCGTTGATCAGGACGCGCAGGTCCTCAGCGCGGGTGGTCTCCCGGAGTACGTTTTCGTACATCCAGAGCAGTTGGTCCGGGTCGCCCAGGTCGAAGGTGCGCTCGGCGTTCCACATCAACCGCACCGGCAGCTCCACCACGCCCTGGGTGGGACCGGCAAGCTCGGCGAGCGTCCGCGCCACCACGGCAGGGCGACCCGGACGGGCCAGGAAGGCCACGCCGGTCGCGGTGGGGGAAACGGCCTGCATGGTGTCAGGGTAACGCCCGCCCGAGCCGGTGTCGCTCACCGCGCACCTACCGCCTCGGATCGGCTCCTCGTCGTGCCCGAGTTGCCGGGGTGGCGTGTGGCTGATACCGCCCGGTGGTGAGCGGTTGTCGGTGAGGGGTGGCGGGCTGTGGCGGGTTTGTCGTGAATGGGGCCGTGTTCGCCGTGTCCGTCTCTGGACCGGTCACGCGTGTTGTGCGGCCCTGGGTCGTCGGACGATGCTGCCGACCGTGTCGGACGATGCCGCCGACCGTGCCGGGACGACGCCACCGACCGTGCGCTGGGCACGGGCCGACCCGCGCGCTGGGTTCGGGTGTTCGGGCGGCCGGGGTTGGGGTGTGTGTGGGCGGCGTGGTCTGGGGTTTTTGGGTGATTTTCTGCGGATTGCGGGAGTTGCCGCCCCCGTTCGGGCACCGCGCCCAGCGCCCAGCGGCGGCAAGGCGGGTTGATCGACTCGACATCGCCGATATCGCGGTATCACCGGTCCGTTGATACACCGATATCGGCGATGTGGTGTGGATCATCCCCGACCGGCGGGGTCTGGCCGGGCCGAGCCATGCCGGTCTGGGCGAAATGTTGCTCGTGGGTGGTTTCTGGGTGTGACCGGTGGCATCCTGAGGCCGGAATCGAGGCGGCCCCGGACGGGTTACATACCCTGACGATCGCAGTACCACCGGCCGCCGGCCCGCCCCGCGTACCCCGCGTACCGGGGGTTGGAATGCCAGGCCCGGCCCGGTCGTTACATCCCCCACGACCGACCGCACTGGCTCGACGGGCCGCCGGAATGACTTCGGCCCTCGGGTCGTTACATCCCCCACGATCGAGGTTCGACGTGTGGATGGGCCGCCCCCGGAATGAGCCTGGCCCGTCGGTCGTTACATCTGGACCCGGCGCCACGAGGCCCGCCCGTAGGCCGCCGAACCCCAAGACTTTCCCCCGTTTGTGCAGCGCCGGACGAGGTGCTCACACCCGCGCCACCGTCCCCTGGTGGGTGGGTGTCCTTACCCCCGAAGGAGCTAACCCTCATGAACACGATCATTCGTAAGAGCGTGCTGTCTGTTGCTGGTCTCGCGTTCGCCGGTGGCGTCTTCGCCGGCCCGATCGCCCACGCCGCCACCCCGGTGGATGCCAAGCCGGCAGCGGTCGCCGTGCAGGCTGACAAGCCCGACACCGCCAAGCTGATCCCGCACGGCGTGCAGGGCGCCCAGTCGCACATCACCCTCAACGACGAGCAGACCGCCAACGTGAAGGCGATCATCGCCGCCACGAAGAAGGCCGGCCTGCCCGAGCGGGCCGCGGTGATCTCGATCGCGACGAGTCTGCAGGAGTCGAAGCTGGAGAACCTGGGTCACCTGGGTGACCGTAACGACCACGACTCGCTGGGTCTGTTCCAGCAGCGCCCGAGCTCGGGTTGGGGTACGCCGGAGCAGATCACCGACCCGGACTACTCGACCACCGCGTTCCTGAAGGGTTTGAAGCAGGTTGATGGTTGGCAGGACATGCCGTTGACCGTCGCCGCGCAGACCGTGCAGGTCTCGGCCTACCCGGACGCCTACGCCCAGTGGGAGCAGCAGGCCGCCGATCTGGTCGGCCAGTACTGGAACAGCTGACCCCAGCACCACGAGAGAACCGCTGGCCGGCACCCCCACCACGGGGTGCCGGCCAGCGGCATGTCCAGACCCAGACGCCAACGCCACGACGGGGTTCGACGTCTGGTGTAGGTCGGGTTGGCGCGCGACGCGTCGCTGGCTGGCGCGGGGTAGGTGGATGGCCTGCCGCACCTGAAACTGTCCAAGATCTCGTGGCGACGCGGGGCTTGGGCGATGAGGGGCCGCAATACGGTGCGGTCGGCGGGGTGGGGAACAAGGTGGGGCGCTGGGTGGTTGTGGACGAGTGTCGGTGTGACTCAGTGTCCCCGGGCCTCACCTAATATCGCCGTCGCGGAATACCGTCAGGCTGGAGCCGCGTCGCGCCACTCGCCGAGAGGCGACCTGCACACCGACACCAGCGCCGCCCCCGACCCACCCGGTCGAGGGCGGCGCTGTCTGTGCCCAGCTGCTGAAACCCTGGTTCGCGAAGATGGCTCGTCTGACTTATGTTCATGAGGTCGCTCGCGTGGGAGGGGGTGTCGGAGATGGGTCTGCGGACGTTCATCGAGGGTTGGCCGGTTTATCGGCAGCTCACCGGCACCGATCCGCTCGGCCGGGGTGCCGCGGCGCAGTCCGCCCGTTCGGCGGGGCTGACCGCCCGCACCGAGATCGCCGACAGTGTCGCGCGGTCCGTGTGCCCGTACTGCGCTGTGGGTTGCGGTCAGCGGGTGTTCGTCAAGGACGGGCAGGTCACGCAGATCGAGGGTGACCCGGACAGCCCGATCTCGCGGGGTCGGCTCTGCCCGAAGGGCTCGGCGAGCAAGAGCCTGGTGACCAGTCCACTGAGGCAGACGAAGGTCCGCTATCGCCGGCCGTACTCGACGCAGTGGGAAGACCTGGAGCTCGACACCGCGCTCGACATGATCGCCGACCGGGTGCTCGCCGCACGCGAGCAGACCTGGGAGGACGTCGACACGCAGGGCCGGCCGCTCAACCGGACGCTGGGGATTTCCAGCCTGGGTGGGGCGACGCTGGACAACGAGGAGAACTACCTCATCAAGAAGTTGTTCACCGCGATGGGGGCACTCCAGATCGAGAACCAGGCCCGTATTTGACACTCCGCCACCGTCCCCGGTCTGGGGGCCAGCTTCGGTCGTGGCGGTGCGACGGATTTCCAGCAGGACATCGCCAACGCTGACGTCATCGTCATTCAGGGTTCGAACATGGCCGAGGCGCATCCGGTGGGTTTCCAGTGGGTGATGGAGGCCAAGCGTCGTGGTGCGAAGGTGTTCCATGTCGACCCACGGTTCACTCGGACGAGTGCGGTGGCTGATGCGTACCTGCCGATCCGGGCGGGCACCGACATCGCGCTGCTCGGTGGGGTGGTGCGCTACATCTTGGACAACGAGTTGGACTTCCGGGAGTACGTGCTGTCGTACACGAACGCGGCCACGATCGTCAGTGAGCAGTTCAGCGACACCGAGGACGGCGACGGGTTCTTCTCCGGCTTCGACCCGGAGACCGGAAGCTACGTGCAGGACAGCTGGCAGTACGCGGGGAACGAGGATTCCTCGGGCAGCGGCCACACGGCCAAGGAGCGCGACACCGCGGCCGGGTTGGAGCACGAGTCGCACGGCGCGCCGGTGGGCGGGCAGACCCAGCGCGACGAGACGTTGCAGCACCCGCGCTGCGTCTACCAGATCCTCAAGCGGCACTTCGCCCGCTACACCCCGGAGATGGTGGAGCGGGTCTGCGGCATCCCCCAGGACCAGTTCCTGGAGCTGGCCCAGGCGTGGACGCGGAACTCCGGCCGGGACCGCACCGGCATGCTGATCTACTCGGTGGGGTGGACGCAGCACAGCGTGGGTGTGCAGTACATCCGGACCGGCGCGATCATCCAGCTCCTGCTGGGCAACATGGGCCGCCCCGGTGGTGGGGTCATGGCGCTGCGCGGGCACGCCAGCATCCAGGGCTCCACCGACATTCCGACGCTGTTCAACCTGCTGCCGGGTTACCTGCCTATGCCGCACCACGCCGATCACCCGACCTTCGACGAGTGGGTGGACAGCATCCGCCACCCCGGCCAGAAGGGCTTCTGGGGCAACGCCGGGTCGTTCGCCGCCAGCCTGCTCAAGGCGTACTGGGGCGACGCGGCGACACCGGAGAACGACTTCTGCTACGGCTACCTGCCTCGCCTGACTGGCGATCACGGCACGTACCAGCAGGTGTTGAACATGATCGACGGGAAGATCAAGGGATACTTCCTGCTCGGCCAGAACCCGGCGGTCGGCTCGGCGCACGGGCGGGCACAGCGGCTCGGGATGGCGAACCTGGACTGGTTGGTGGTCCGGGACCTGTTCATGATCGAGAGCGCGACGTTCTGGCAGAACGGCCCCGAGGTGGCCACCGGGGAAATCGTTCCGGAGGAGTGCCGCACGGAGGTGTTCCTCCTGCCCGCCGCCTCACACGTGGAGAAGGAGGGCACGTTCACCCAGACCCAACGCTTGTTGCAGTGGCGGGAGAAGGCTGTCGAACCGCCGGGCGACGCCCGCTCCGAGCTGTGGTTCTTCTACCACCTCGGCCGCAAGCTACGGGAGAAGCTGGCCGACTCGCGGTTGCCCCGCGACCGGGCGTTGCTCGACCTCACCTGGGACTATCCCACGCACGGTCCGCACGACGAGCCGAGCGCCGAGGCGGTCCTGCGCGAGATCAACGGGTACGACGTGACGACCGGCCGCCCGCTGTCCACGTTCGCCGATGCCCGCGACGATGGCTCCACCGCGATCGGCTGCTGGATCTACACGGGCGTCTACGCCGACGGCGTCAACCAGGCGGCCCGCCGCAAGTCCCGCCACGAGCAGGACTGGGTGGCCGCCGAGTGGGGCTGGGCGTGGCCGGCGAACCGGCGGATCCTCTACAACCGCGCCTCCGCCGACCCGGACGGAAATCCGTGGAGCGAACGTAAGAAGTACGTCTGGTGGGACCCGGAGAAGGGCGAGTGGACCGGCTACGACGTGCCGGACTTCGAGAAGACCAAACCGCCGTCGTACCGGCCGCCGCCCGGTGCCTCCGGGCCGGAGGGCATCGCCGGTGACGATCCGTTCGTCATGCAGGGCGACGGCAAGGGCTGGTTGTACGCGCCCAGCGGCGTCCTGGACGGGCCGCTGCCGACGCACTACGAGCCGGTCGAGTCGCCGGTGCGCAACCCGCTCTACCGGCAGCAGGCCAACCCGACCCGCAAGTCGTACGCGCACCCGGTGAACTCGGTGAACCCGAGCCCGCCGGAGGAACACAGCCACGTCTTCCCGTACGTCTTCACGGTCAGCCGGCTCACCGAGCACCACACGGCCGGCGGGATGAGCCGTACCGTGTCGCCGCTGGCCGAGTTGCAGCCGGAGATGTTCGTGGAGGTGTCGCCGGAGTTGGCGGTCGAGCGTGGCCTCACCCATCTCGACTGGGCGCATCTGGTGACTGCCCGCGCGGCCATCGAGGCGAAGGTGCTGGTGACCGATCGGCTCACCCCGCTGCGCGTGGACGGCCGGGTGATTCACCAGGTCTGGTTGCCGTACCACTTCGGTTTCGAAGGTCTGGTCACCGGTGACTCGGCCAACGACCTGTTCGGCATCAGCCTCGACCCGAACGTGCTGATCCAGGAGAGCAAGGTCGGCACCTGCGACGTGCGGCCCGGCCGTCGCCCGCGAGGACAACACCTGCTGGACCTGGTCGCCGACTACCAGCGCCGGGCCGGGATCACCGCGGGCGGGCACGCGCCGGCCGTCACCACGGACAGCGATGGGGAGGGACACGGTGCTTCCTGACCCGAACAGCCTGTACGGGCCGCTCGACCCGGCGCCTGACGCCGGCTATGTGGACGCGCCGCCGCGGATGGGGTTCTTCACCGACACCAGCGTCTGCATCGGCTGCAAGGCGTGCGAGGTCGCCTGCAAGGAGTGGAACGGGGTGCCCGGCTCCGGCCTGGACCTGCTGGGCATGTCGTACGACAACACCGGCGCGCTGACCGCGAACTCGTGGCGCCACGTCGCGTTCATCGAGCAGCCCCGCCCGGCTGGGCAGCACCCGCCGTCGGCGGACGTGCTCGGCGAGCCGGTGAACGCCGGCCCGCAGCGGTCGGTCGACGCGGGCGCGGGACCGCAGTTCCTGGGGATGCCGGGGGCGCAGCCGCCGGGTCGGGGTACCGGTGCGGAGGGGCGTAGTGATTTTCGTTGGTTGATGATGTCGGATGTGTGTAAGCACTGCACTCATGCGGCGTGTCTGGATGTGTGTCCGACGGGTTCGTTGTTTCGGACGGAGTTCGGGACGGTGGTGGTGCAGGAGGATATCTGTAATGGGTGTGGTTACTGCATTTCGGCGTGTCCGTATGGGGTGATTGATCAGCGTAAGGGTGATGGTCGGGCGTGGAAGTGCACGCTGTGTTATGACCGGTTGGGTGCGGGGATGACGCCGGCGTGTGCGCAGGCGTGTCCGACGGAGTCGATTCAGTATGGGGTCCTTGATGAGTTGCGGGAGCGGGCCGCGACGAGGGTCGCCACGCTGCATGAGCGGGGGGTGTCCGAGGCGCGGTTGTATGGGCATGACCCGAACGACGGTGTCGGTGGGGATGGGGCGTTCTTCCTGCTGTTGGATGAGCCGGAGGTGTATGGGTTGCCGCCGGATCCGGTGGTGACCACGCGGGACCTGCCGGCGATGTGGAAACGCGCCGGCCTCGCCGCACTGGCCATGGCGGCGGCAACCGTCGTCGCTTTCGTCGGGAGAAACTCGTGAGTCCACACCGCCCCCCGGTGGGCGACCTGTTCCGCCGCTTCCGCGACCGCCTCGCCGCCGAGAGCACCGGCCAGCTTGCCGCCGAGAGCACCGGCCGCGCGGACACGCCCACGGACCCGGCTCCATCGCCACCCGGGGCCGCCCGACCCACCGCCCGAGGCTCCGGCCGGCAGGGCGGTCGGCGCGGTGGCCGGCGCGGTGGCGGCGAGGAACTGCGGGTGCCGGAGGCCGAGTTCACCTCGTACTACGGCCGGCCGATCCTGAAGGCGCCGGTCTGGAAGTGGGACATCGCCGCGTACCTGTTCACCGGAGGTCTGGCCGCCGGTTCGTCGCTGCTCGCCGCCGGAGGGCAGGTCACCGGCCGGCCGACGCTGCGCCGAGCAGGCCGGGTCACCGCCCTGACCGCCGTGACCGCCAGCGCCGTGTTCCTGATCAGAGACCTGGGTCGGCCGGCGCGGTTCCACCACATGCTGCGGGTGGCGAAGCCGACCTCGCCCATGTCGGTGGGCACCTGGATCCTCACCGCGTACGGGCCGGCCGCCGCGATCGCCGCGATCGCCGAGAGCGCCGGTCTGCTGCCCCGGCGTGGGCTGCTCGGGCTCGCCCGCCGGACGTTGCCACCGGTGGGGCACGCGGCTGGGCTGCTCGCCGCCGCCACGGCACCGGCGCTGGCCACGTACACCGGGGTGTTGCTCGCCGACACGGCGGTGCCGTCGTGGCATGAGGCGTACCCCGAGTTGCCGATCGTCTTCGCGGGCAGCGCGCTGGCCAGCGGCGCCGGCGTGGGTCTGCTCGCCGCGCCGCCCGCCGAGGCCGGGCCGGCCCGGCGGATGGCGGTGGCCGGGGCGGCCCTGGAGTTGTACGGCGCGCACCGGGTGGAGACCCGGCTCGGGCTGCTCAGCGAGCCCTACCGGCGGGGTCGGCCCGGTCGGCTGCTGCGCGCCGGCCGGTGGCTGACCGCCGCCGGGGTCACCGGGGCGCTGCTCGGCCGACGCAGCAGGACGGTCGGCGCGCTCTCCGGTGCCGCGTTGCTGGGCGCGTCGGTCGCCACCCGTTTCGGCATCTTCTACGGCGGTGTCGCGTCGGCCCGCGACCCGCGCTACACGGTCGTGCCGCAACGCGAGCGGGTGAACGCCCGGCGGGCCGGGGCGGATCTGCCGGCTGACTGAGCGCCCACGTCGGCGTTGTGATCGAATGGCCGACGGAGGCGTTCAGGCGGCTGGTGCCCCTCCCGGTCTTCAAAACCGGTGTGGTCCGGGACCCGGGCCAGGCGGGTTCGATTCCCGTCCGTCTCCGCCAACATGGGCAGGAGATGACGCGATGCGCGACGGTGCGGTGGATCCGCGACGCCGGGTGCCTCGCACCGACACGTTGCTGGCCGATCCGCAGTTGGCCGCGGCCACCTCGACCCTTGGCCGGGATCGGGTCAAGGCGCTCGTCGTCCGGACGCAGGAGCGGGCCCGCCGAGGCGAGATCAGGCCCGACGAGGTTCGGGACGCGGCGGTCGCGGCGTTGCCGGCGCCGAGCCCTCGCGCGGTGTTGAACGCGACCGGCGTGGTGCTGCACACCAACCTGGGTCGGGCGGCACTGTCGACCACCGCTGTCGCCGCCGTCGTGGCCGCCGCCGGTCACACCGACGTGGAGTTGGACCTGAGCACCGGGCGACGTGCTCGCCGCGGCCGGGACGCGCTCGCCGCGCTCGCCGCCGCCGTGCCCGACGCGGGCGCCGTACACGTGGTCAACAACGGCGCCGCCGCGCTGGTGTTGGCCGCCACCGCGTTGGCCGCCGGCCGGGAGATCGTCGTCAGCCGGGGCGAGCTGGTCGAGATCGGGGACGGCTTCCGCCTGCCCGACCTGCTGGAGAGCACCGGTGCCCGGCTGCGGGAGGTGGGCACCACCAACCGCACCACCCTCGCCGACTACGCCGCCGTGCTCGGCCCGCAGACCGGCTTCGTGCTCAAGGTGCACCCGTCGAACTTCCAGGTCACCGGCTTCACCTCGGCCACGCCGGTGCGGCAACTGGCCACGCTGGGCGTGCCGGTGGTCGCCGACATCGGCTCCGGTCTGCTCACCCCGGATCCGTTGCTGCCCGACGAACCGGACGCGGCCACCACCCTGCGCGCCGGCGCCGCGCTTGTCACCGCGAGCGGTGACAAGTTGCTCGGTGGGCCGCAGGCGGGGCTGCTGCTCGGCGACGTCGAGCTGATCGACCGGCTGCGCCGCCATCCGCTGGCCCGGGCGCTGCGGGTGGACAAGCTCACCCTGGCCGCGCTCGCCGCCACCCTGCACCAGCCGGACACCCCCACCCGGGCGGCGCTGCACGCCGACCCGGGTGCCCTGCGCCGCCGGGTGGAGCGGCTCCGTGACCGGCTCGGCGCGGACGGCCGCAAGGCGGAGGTGGTGCCGGCCGTCGCGGTGGTCGGCGGCGGGGGCGCCCCCGGCGTGGAGTTGGACTCGTGGGCGTTGAGCCTGCCCGAGCGGTACGCGGCGCCGCTGCGCACCGGAGACCAGCCGATCCTCGGCCGGGTGGTGCGGGGTCGACTCCTGCTCGACCTGCGCTGTGTGCCCGCCGACGCCGACGAGGCCGTCCGAGCGGCCGTGCTCCGGGTGCCCGGGGACGACTGACGTGTTCGTCGTCGCCACCGCCGGGCACGTGGACCACGGCAAGTCGACCCTGGTCCGGGCGTTGACGGGGATGGAACCGGACCGGTGGGCCGAGGAACGACGCCGGGGAATGACCATCGACCTGGGCTTCGCCTGGACGACGCTGCCGTCGGGCGGCACCATCGCCTTCGTCGACGTGCCCGGTCACGAGCGGTTCGTGCCGAACATGCTCGCCGGGGTCGGTCCGGTGCCCGCCGCGCTGATCGTGGTCGCCGCCGACGAGGGGTGGATGCCGCAGTCCGCCGAGCACCTGGCCGCGCTCGACGCGCTCGGCGTCGGGCACGGCCTGCTGGCGGTGACCCGCGCCGACCTGGCCGATCCGGGGCCGGCGACGGCCCAGGCCCGCGCCGAGATCGCCGCGAGCAGCCTCGGCGCGGTGGAGGCGGTGGCGGTCAGCGGTCTGACCGGCGCCGGCCTGCCGGAGCTGCGCACCGCCCTGGACCGGCTCGCCGCCGGGCTGCCGGCGCCGGCCGTGGACGATCCGGTCCGGCTCTGGGTGGACCGCAGCTTCACCGTGCGCGGCAGCGGCACCGTGGTCACCGGCACCCTCGGCGCCGGTCGCCTCCGGGTGGGCGACGAGTTGGAGTTGGCCGACACGCAGGAGACGGTCCGGGTCCGTGGCCTGCACTCGCTGGGTGAGGCCCGACCGGAGGCCGCGGCCGTCGCCCGGGTGGCGGTCAACCTCCGGGGTACGTCCCGCGACCGGATCGGCCGAGGCGACGCGCTGCTCACCCCGGGCCGGTTCCACCGCACCGACGTCGTCGACGTCCGGCTCACCGGCGACCCGGCCGCCGACCTGCCGGCCACCCTCACCCTGCACGTCGGGTCGGCGGCGGTGCCGGTGCGGGTTCGGCCGCTCGGCGCGGACACCGTCCGGCTCCGGCTGGCCCGGCCGCTGCCGCTGCTGGTCGGCGACCGGGCGCTGCTGCGCGATCCGGGTCGACACCACGTCTCCGGTGGCGTACGCGTGCTGGACGTCGCGCCACCACCGCTGGCCCGAAGAGGTGCCGCCGCGGCCCGCGCGCAGGTCCTCGCCGACCTGGACGGTCGACCCGACCTGGCCGGGGAACTGCGCCGCCGTCGACTGATCCGTGCCGGCACGCTCATCCGGATGGGTGTGCCGGCACATGTCGCGCCCGTGGCCGGTGACTGGCTGGCCGACCCCGCGCACTGGCGGCGGCTCGGCGACCAGGTGACCGAGGAGGTCGCCCGTTACGCCCGGGAACACCCGCTGGAGCCCGGGATGCCTGTGGACGTGCTGCGTCAGCGCCTGGCACTGCCCGACCGGGTGCTGGTCGAGGCCCTGATCCGGCCGCCGCTGCGCGTCCACGCGGGTCGGGTTGGTGCGGCGGGTGTGGCCGATCTGCCCGAGCCGGTGGCCCGGGCCGTGCAGCGGGTCCGCGACGAGTACGGCGACCGGCCGTTCCGTGCCCCCGAGGCGGACCACCTCGTCGACCTGGGCCTGGGTCCCCGGGAGATCGGAGCCGCCGTGCGCGCCGGGGCTCTCCTGCGACTGGCCGACAACGTGGTGCTGCTGCCCGACGCGCTCGACGACGCGGTCCGGGTGTTGGCCGGGCTGCCCCAGCCGTTCACCCTGTCGGCGGCCCGGCAGGCGCTTGACACCACCCGCCGGGTGGCGGTGCCACTGCTGGAGTTGCTGGACCGCCGGGGCGCCACCCGCCGACTGCCCGACGACGCCCGGATCGTCGTGACCTGAGCGCTCGTGCGCGCGGTGGTGTCGGGCCAATGGCCTCCCAGGTCAGCGGCGGTCACCTACGGTGACGCCATGGACCCTTCGGCGGTCTGGCGGGACCGGCAGCACCGGTGGCGGATCGAGGCGTACCGCGCGCCGGACCTGCGGTTCGCCATCTACGCGACAAACGGCCCCACCGAGTCGGTTCCGCTGTGGCTGTTCGGCATGTCGGCGCTGGCCCGGTGGCTGATGACGCACGCCATCTCGCTGGACGACCTGGAGGTCGACTGAGCGCCGGAAACCGGACCGGGGCCGGGTCCGCTGCGGTTGAGTGACCTGAGGCGGCGGACGGGGGTGCGCGATGGGCGGCCATCTCGGGCAGTTGGCGCTGGTGGCCGTGCTGGTGCTGATCAACGCGGCGCTCTCCGGCAGCGAGATGGCGCTTGTGACGCTGCGCGAGGGGCAGCTGCGGCGGCTGGGGCGGCGAACCCGTGCCGGCGACCGGTTGGTGCGGCTCGCCCGCGACCCGAACCGCTACCTGGCCACCATCCAGCTCGGCATCACCCTGGCCGGGTTTCTCGCCTCGGCGGCAGCCGCCGTGTCGCTGGCCCAGCCGCTCGTCGCCCCGCTGGGCTTCCTCGGCGCGGCGGCCCGTCCCGCCGCGGTCCTGCTGGTGACGGTGGCGCTGACCTTCGTCACGTTGGTGTTCGGTGAGTTGGCGCCGAAGCGGCTGGCCATGCAGCGGGCGGAGCGCTGGGCGCTGCTCAGCGCCGGGCCGCTGGACCTGCTCGCCCGGGTGTCCCGGCCGGCGGTCTGGCTGCTCAGTTGGGCCACCGACCTGGTGGTCCGGCTCGCCGGCGGCGACCCACGGGCCAGCCGGGAGGAGATGAGCGAGGAGGAACTGCGCGAGATGCTGGTCAGTCAGCGCGGCCTGTCGGCGCAGCAGCGGGAGATCCTCAGCGGCGCGTTCGACATCGCCGGCCGGACACTGCGCGAGATCCTGGTGGCGCGGCGGGAGGTGACCACGTTGCCGGGCGACCTGGCCGTCGACGAGGGTGTGCGTCGGCTCGCCGCCGCGGGCCGGTCCCGTGCGCCGGTGACCGGCCCTGGTGGGCTGGACGACGTGAGCGGCGTGGTCCACATCCGCGACCTGGTGCGGGCTGGCACGGGCACGGTGGGGGAGTGGTGCCGGTCGCCGCTGCTGCTGCCGGTCACCCTGCCGGTCGCCGACGCGCTGCGGCAGTTGCGCCAGGAACACCAGCAACTGGCCCTGGTCGTCGACGAGCACGGCGGCATCGACGGCATCGTCACCCTGGAGGACCTGCTGGCCGAGGTGGTCGGCGAGTTGTACGACGAGACCGACCGCGACGTGCGCGGCGCGACCCGGGAGCCGGACGGGTCGCTGCTGGTGCCCGGTGACTTCCCGCTGCACGACCTGCCCGACCTGGGGGTGCGGCTGAGCTTTCCACTGTCCCGGGAGTACACCACGGTGGCCGGGCTGGTGTTGGCGCGGCTGGGTCACCTGCCGAGTGAGCCGGGTGAGACGCTGCGGCTGCCCGGGTTGACCATCGAGGTGGTGGAGGTCGCCGACCGGGCGGTGCGGCGGGTACGGCTGCGGGGGTTCGCCACCGACCGGTGACCGTCGCCCGATCGGGGGTTGATCCGCCCAAAACATCCCGAAGTGACGTCGCGCCGCCTAGCGTGCGGTATGTGAAGGACCGAGGGTTTCGCAAGTTCGTCGCCGTGCTCGCCGGCCTCGCGGTGATCTACTTCGGCACCGCCGGCCGCAGCCCCGAGGAGGGCCGTGGCATCTCCGGCGGCTTGGTCGTCCTGGCGCTGCTCGCCGCGCTGCTGGTGTGGCACCTGACCCGCCCGGGTGACAAGACGGTCAAGTGAGCGCCTCACCGGGCGGCGACCCGGGTGACCTCACCGGCGGACTCCTCGCCGAGCGCCACCCGGACCAGCGCCGAGGCCAGGCGACCGAAGTCCGGGCCGTCGACCAGCCCGGCCAGCCGGTCCGGTGAGCCCGGCAGACCCAGCCGCTTCGCGCCGGCCAGCGCACGCCGGTCGGCGTACGGGCGCAGGTCGGACCAGACCGTCTGGGCCTCGCGCAGGTAGATGTCCGCGCCGGTGGGCCCGATGCCGGGAAACTCGGTGAGCCGGCGACGCAGCCCGGCCGGATCGCCCTGAGCCTCCCGGTGCAGCCTGCGCAGGTCGCCGTGCCAGCGGTCCAGGCACAGTCGGGCGCCGGTGCCCAGCATGGTGGCGGTCCGCTCGTCGTAGCGGCGGTAGTGACCCCGGCCCAGCGCGTCGACCCGCTGCTGCCAACTGGCCGCCTCCATCGCCTGCGGGGTGCGGTAGCCGGCCGCGAACAGCTCCCGCGCGGCGTCGACGGCCACGCACGCCCGGATCCGGGTGCTCAGCAGGGTGGCCAGCACCAGCAGTTGGTACAGCGGCCCGGGTCGGTCGGAGAGCCGGATCCCGGCCTCCTCCGCGTACGTGTTGCCACGCCGGTCCAGCAGGACCCGCACCACCGCTCGATCGTCGCCCACGCCCGGTGCGTACCCGCCGGGAGGGCGAGTAGCCCTCCCGGCGGCCGGCGGGGCCGGAATGGCCCCGGGCCGGGCGGGTATGCGTGCGGTGGAGGCGGTCGATACCGCCCGCCCTACCTGGAGGGAGACACCCGTGGTCAACCCGCAGCAGGAGGAGTTCCGGCGTAACGCCAAGGGAGCAACCAGTCAGGACAGCAAGGGGCCCCAGCCGACCGGGCACCCGCTCAACCGTGGTTCGTCGCGCGGGGACGCCGGTCGGCCGGTGCCCAAGGGCCAGGTGTCGCCGTACGGCCCGGCGGGTGAGCCCGTCGCCGAGGACGACAGCGACACCCGGGCCTAACGGTCGCGACCTGACGGCCGCCGCAACCTGTTCCAGGTGGCGGCGGCCGTCAGCCCGTACGCCAGGTGCGGAATGATGTCGGAGATCCAGTCGGAGCGCCCCCACGTCCGCGGGTTGCTGATGCCCAGCGCGGTGATCGACCCGTCGGTCATCGCCATGACGCCTGCGCCGAGCACGCCGCTGGCCATCGGCAGTGGCTGCCGCCGTCCGCCCGCGTAGAGCGCGAACGCCATGCCGGCGGCGATGCCCAGCCCATAGCCGATCAGCGGCCCGAGCCCCGAGCGGCGGGTCGCCGCCCGGGGCCCCGACCCCAGGTCCACGTGCGCGATGTCGGCCAGCCGACCGACGGTCTGCTCCGCTGTGGTGCTCGCCGGCCGTGCCCGCAGGGCGATGTCCAGATAGCCGACCACGTTCAGCGCGGTGCTGCCGACCGCGCCCGCGATGGCGCCGTCGGCCAGGTCGACCCTCCTCACTTCGGGTCGCCCGGTTCGCGCTCACCCTTGGGGCCGTAGGTGCGCTCGCCGCGCACGACGCCCCGCTGGCCGCGATCCTCCTGGAGGATCTTGTTGGCGACCTGGTTGGCCTTGCCGTCGGGCACCCGCCGTCCGGAGTCGTCGATCGCGTTGCGCAACCGCGCCCGCTGCTTGTCGTACGCGTTGCTTCCCGGCCGTGGTCCTGGCATCTGCTGCCTCCTTCGTCGCCGTTGGCATACCGCGGCCGTCTACCCGTCTCGCGGCGGGCCAACCCCGGGTATCAGCGCGGGGCGCGGAGCACGGCGACGGGGCAGTGCGCGTGGTGCAGCACCGACTGGCTCACCGACCCCAGCAGCAACCCGGTCACCTCGCCGCGGCCCTGCCCGCCGACGACGACCAGTTGGGCCGAGCGGGACGCCTCGGCGAGCACGGCGCCGGCACGGCCGTGTGTGGCCCGCCAGGTCAGCCGCAGCCCGGGGTGGTCCTCGACCAGCCCGGACAGCCATCCGGTGAGCATCCGCTCCTGCTCGGTGTGCAGGCCGGTCTCGTCGTACACCAGGGGTTGCATGTCGCCGGGGCCGCTGCTGCCCGGATGCCGGTAGGCGTGCACCGCGTGCAGCGGCACGCCGCGCGTCACGGCGGTCTCGGCGGCGAACTCCGCGGCGAGCCGGGACGCCGCCGAGCCGTCCATCCCCACCAGCACCGGCTCGTCGGGGCGGTGCGGGTCGCCGCGGGCCACCAGCACCGGGCAGTCGGCGTACGCGGCGACCTGCACCGCCACCGAGCCGACGATCAGCGCGGAGAAACCGCCCAGCCCTCGGTCGCCGAGCACGATGAGCGCCGCGGTGGGGGATTCGCCCACCAGCACCGCGGCGGCCTCGCCGTCGATGATCTCGCCGGAGATCGACAGGCCGGGCACGGCAGCCTCGGCCTCGGCCACCGCGGCGGCGACCAGTTCCTCGGCCTGGTGGCGCAGCCCGCCGCCGGGCGGCGCGTCCGGCGCGGGGGAGACCGGCACGTGCAGCAGCGGCCAGATGAACCCGTGTACGACCCGCAGTGGCCGGTGCCGACGGGCGGCCTCCATGGCGGCGAGACGCACCGCGCGCAGGGACGGCTCCGAGCCGTCCACGCCGACCACCACCGCCGCGCTGTTCGCCGAGTTCACCGCGCACCTCCCGCCGGGCCAGTATCGCGGGCGGGGCGAGTCGGCGGAGCGATACCGCCCAGCGGGTCCGGGTCGGTACGCTGGGCGGTGATCGCCGGAGGGAGCGTCGTCGATGGGTGAACCGGCCGAGCCGAGCACCGCCCGCATGATCGACTTTTGGTTGGGCGGGGAGCATCATTTCCCGGTCGACGTGGCCGCCGCCAACGCCTTCGAGCAGGCGTACGGGCCATGTGCGCCGGTCTTTCGCGAGCTGCGGGCCTTTCTCGGGCGGGCGGTCCGGGCGATCGCCGAGCAGGGCGTGGACGGTTTCCTGGTCTTCGGCGCGGGGGTGCCCACGATGGGCAACGTGCACGAGGTCGCCGAGGACGCCACCGTGCTCTACACCGACGTGGATCCGGTCACCATCCGGCTGGGGCAGCGCATCCTCGCCGGCAGCGACCGGGCCGGCTACGGGTACGGCGACGCCACCGACATCGGCACCATCGACCCGGCGCAGCTGCACCGCTTCGTGCCGGGCTGGGGGCGGCGGCCGGTCGGGGTTGTCTTCCTGGGTCTCGCCGCGTTCCTCGACGACGACACCCTGACCCGCACCCTCGACGAGTTGTACGCGGCGGCGGCGCCGGGCAGTCTGCTGGCGGTGGATTTCGACACCGAGGAGCTGGCCGGGCATCCTCAGGCGCTGGCGATGATGGGGCCGGCGTTCCGGATGCGCCCGCCGGCGGCGTTCCCGGCACTGCTGGGGCGGTGGACGCCGACGTCGGACGGGATCGTCCCGGTCAACCGGTGGCGGCCGGACGGCCCGCCGGCCGAGGTGCCGGACGCGTTCCACGGGGTGCTGGCCACGCGCGACGCCGACTGACCCGCGCCGACCGGTGGTCCGGCGGCGTCCGTATGATGCTTGCCCTACAGCAAGTTTCTGGAGGAGCAAGCATGGTGGACGCGCCGGACGTGGTGTCGCGGGCGCTGCGTGAGGCGCCGCCGGACCAGTTGGCGGAAGCCGCGGACCGGGCGATCCGCGCAGCGCTGGGCGCCGTGCGCACCGACGTGTTCGTCGCCGACTACCGCATCAGCGGGCTCTGGCCGGTGCTGGATCCGGACCTGCCGGCGGCCGGCTTCCTGGCGTGCCACACCGTGGCGCAGCGCTGCTTCAGCAGTCAGCAACCGGTGCGCGACAACGCCGACGGCGGCGCGTGCCGGCTCTACCTGCCGCTGACGGTGTGGGGGGAGCGGCTCGGCGTGCTGCTCATCGAGCTGCCGGCCGTGCCCGGCCCTGCCGTCACGGGTCGCGCCACCGACATCGCCGGCGACCTGGCGGTGGCGCTGCGGGCCGCGGACCGGGAGACCGACCGTTACCGGCGGGTCCGCCGACGCGAGCGGCTCAGCATGGCTGCCGAGATGCAGTGGGACCTGCTGCCGGGTCGCAGTGTGGCGCACCGCGCGTTTCACCTGGCCGGTCAGCTGGAGCCGGCGTACACGGTGGGTGGCGACCACTTCGACTGGTCGTTGGACGGTGACCGGCTCACCCTGACGGTGCTCAACGGCGAGGGCAACGGGCTGGCGGCGTCGCTGCTGACCTCGGTCACGGTGAACGCGATGCGCAACGCGCGGCGCTCCGGCGGTGGTCTCGTGGAGCAGGCGGAACTGGCGTCGGACACGGTCTTCTACCAGCACCGGGGTCGCCGGCACGTGGCCACCTTGCTGCTGGAGTTGGACATCCGGACGGGGCTGACGCGGGCGGTCGACGCCGGCTCGCCGCGCATGCTGCGGATGCGCGGCGCGACGGTCGAGCCGATGGAGCTGGAGCAGCAGTTGCCGCTGGGCATGTTCGCCGAGACCCGCTACGAGCTGCAGGAGTTCCAGCTCGCGCCGGGTGAGCGGGTCTTCGTCGTCAGTGACGGGGTGTGGGCCGCGGAGCCGGCGGGCCGGGAGCCGTACGGTCAGCGGGTGATGGCGCGTTCCCTGCGTGCCACGCGGTTGCAGCCAGCGACGGAGGCGGTTGGTACGGTGATGCGCGAACTGCACGCCTATCACGCGGATTCCGATTTGCGCGACGACGCCGTCGTGGTCTGCTTGGATTGGCATGGTCCGCGCGAGCGGGACGGCGCATGAGGATCGCCGCCGCGTCGGGCGGGCACCAGCGCGACGACGGCAGGGGACATCGGGTGGAGCGACCTGAGGATCTCGCCTCGGCGATCGACGCGGCCGCCGAGACGTTGATCGCCGTACTGGACTCGGCGGCGTCGCGGCATCCGGTGCCGCCGACCCAGCTGCGGGTGCTGACGCTGATCAGCAGCCGGCCGGAGACCAATGTCAACGGGTTGGCCGAGCTGCTGGATGTGGTGCCCTCGTCGGCCAGCCGGCTCTGTGACCGGTTGGAGGCGACAGGTCTGCTGCGCCGGGTCGCCGATCCGCGGGACCGGCGGGAGGTGCGGCTGGTGCCGACGGCCGCCGCGCAGACCCTGCTGCTGGAGTTGGCTGAGCGGCGACAGCACGCGGTGCAGGTCGTGTTGGATCGGATGCCGCCTCGGATGCAGCACGACCTGTTGCAGGCGCTGCGTGCCTTCGCCCGGGCGGCGACCCAGACGGTGCCGGAGCAGCAGACCGAGTCGGCCGTGCAGACGGCCTGAGGCACCACACCCCTCCACTAGTATCCTAGGACGCACTACGCGTGGTGACCCACGCCACAATGCGGCAACGCCGCACCGACCCACGCGTAACGGCACCCCTGGCCCGGACGCGAGCCCGATATAGTGGCAGCGCACTTACCCGGCCCGTGATCATCGATCGCGGGCCGCGTCAGGGAAGAGGTCCCGTCCCGGGGCCGCAGGGGAGCCGGTGGTTGCCGGCCCGACAGCGCGTACGACCTCCGCCGCGCCCGACGACGGCCGGGTGCCGGAGCGTGCCGTGGAGGAGGTTCGGTGTCGCGTCGGCCGGCTCGGGAAGAGCACCCACGGGACATCGACGACCAGACTCCTGGCGACCAGGTGCTCACCCTGCCCAACCTGATCAGCTTCGGGCGACTGCTGGGCGTGCCGATCTTCCTCTACCTGTTCCTGGTGGCCCGCGCGGACGTGGCGGCCGTGGTCGTGCTGGCCATCGGCGGCACCACCGACTGGGTGGACGGCTGGATCGCCCGCCGGCTGCGCCAGGTGAGCCGGCTGGGGGAGCTGCTCGACCCGCTGGCCGACCGGCTCTACATTCTCGCCACCCTGATCGCCTTCACCGTCCGGGAGGTGGTGCCGTGGCAGTTCACCGCGGCGCTGCTGGCCCGGGAGCTGCTGCTGCTCGGCTCGCTGGCGGTGCTGCGCCGCTACGGGTACGGCCCGCCTCCGGTGCACTACGTCGGCAAGACCGCCACCTTCCTGCTGCTGGCGGCGTTCCCGGTGCTGCTGTTGGCGACCGCGGCGACCGGCGTGGCCACGGCCGCCGCCGCCATCGGCTGGGGCCTGGCCTGGTGGGGTCTGGTGCTCTACTGGGTGGCCGGCGCGATGTACGTGGTGCAGGCCGCGCGCCTGGTGCGCGCGGCGCGTGACCCGGGAGCGGCGGCGTGAGCGCGCCGCCGCCCGAGCGGCCCCGCCCAGATCGGGTGTACGCGCCGGACTTCCTCACCGAACTGTTCCGCAACCCGCTGGACCCGGGGTACGCCGACGCGGCAGCGGCGCGCCGGCGGAGGGGTTCGTCGGAGCCGCCCCAGGGCTGGCAGGCCTGGTCGGGGCGTTCGATCAGCCTGTTCGTGGTGCTGGTGCTGGGTTTCCTGTTCGCGATCGCGTACCGGCAGACGATGGCCGACGAGCCGGGGCGCGCGCAGGCGCGCTCCGGGTTGGTGACGCAGATCAAGGATCGGGAGAGTCAGACCGACCGGTTGTCCACGCGTGCGGACCAGCTGCGCGAGGAGGTCAACCGGCAGCGGGACGCGGCGTTGAGCGGGTCGGCGGCGGCGCGGCTGCGGGACCTGGAGGCGGGCACCGGGTTCGGTCGGGTGCGCGGCGACGGCGTGGTGGTGCGGTTGGCGGACGCGCCGGGTAAGGCGGACGCGGTGACCGGTGCGGGCGCGGGGCCGCCGCGGGTGCTCTACAGCGACCTGCAGGGTGTGGCGAACGCGTTGTGGAGTGCCGGTGCGGAGGCGGTCGCCATCAACGGGCAGCGGTTGACCTCGACGTCGACGATCCGTTCGGCGGGTGAGGCGATCCTGGTGGATTTCCGGCCGGTGACCGGGCCGTACGAGGTGTCGGCGATCGGGCCGGGGTCGATGCGGCGCGCGTTCGACGACAGCCGTAGCGCGGCGTTGATGCGGCGGGTGGCGCAGGAGACCGGTCTGTCGTTCGGTGTGCGGGGTGCCGATGACCTCACCCTGCCGGCGGCTCCGGAGCCGCAGCTACGCTACGCCAAGCCGTCGGTCAGTCCGAGCCCGTCCGTGTCGGGTGGCCGGTCCGGCAGTCCCGGCAGTCCCGGGTCGTCGGGTTCCCCGGCGACCGCTAGCCCTTCCGGAGGTGGCCGATGATCGCGGTGCTGGCGTTGCTCGCCGGTGTGGTGCTCGGGGTGTGGCTTGATCCCACGGTGCCGGCGGCGTTGCAGCCGTACCTGCCGATCGCGGTGGTTGCCGCGTTGGACGCGGTGTTCGGGGGGGTGCGGGCGAAGTTGGACCGCATCTTCGACGACAAGCAGTTCGTGGTGTCGTTCATCTCGAATGTGCTGGTGGCGGGTCTGATCGTGTATCTGGGTGACCAGTTGGGGGTGGGCGGGCAGTTGTCCACTGGTGTGGTCGTCGTGTTGGGTGTGCGGATCTTCGGGAACGTGGCGGCGATCCGTCGGCACCTGTTCCGGGCGTAGGTTTGACGCGATGAGCGACGAGCAGACGGAGACGGGGACGGGTTGGCCGCAGCCGGCGGGTCCGGCGCGTCCGGGTGGGCCGGCGGGTGAGCCGGATCCTCGGCCGGATGCGCCGGATCCGGACGAGCTGAGCCCGTTGGCGCCGCACGGCCCGGTGGAGCCGGAGTCGCCGGCTGTGGAGCCCGGGGCGGCGCCGGTCGATGACGAGGGCGCGACGGTGGATCTGAGCGCGGTGTCGCGGTCGGAGCAGCCGGTCGAGCGGACGGACGGGCTGGAGGAGCTGCCGGTGCGGCGGGCCGGGCCGGTGGTGGCGGGTCGGTGGCGGTTGAGTACGGCCGGGGTGATGATCGCGGCGTTGTTGGCGTTGCTGGGCTTCACGCTGGTGGTGCAGTTGAAGACGACGTCGACGGATCCGACGTTGGGGGCGACGCGTCAGGAGGACCTGGTGCGGATCCTGTCGGATCTGGATGCGCGGGAGAACCGTCTTCAGCAGGACATCCGGGCGTTGGAGGACAGCCAGCGGCAGTTGGCCTCGGGTGAGCAGGGTCGTCAGGCGGCGTTGGACGAGGCGACCCGTCGGGCGGACGAGCTGGGTGTGCTGGCGGGCACGTTGCCGGCGGTGGGCCCGGGGTTGACGGTGCAGTTCTACGGTGGAACCAAGCCGATCTCGGCGAACCGGGTGTTGGACGCGGTGCAGGAGTTGCGGGGTGCCGGCGCGGAGGCGATGCAGATCTCCGGTGGTGACCGGGCGACGGTGCGGGTCATCGCGTCGACGTACTTCCTGGATGGGGAGAACGGGTCGTTGGTGGTGGAGGGGCGGCGGTTGTCGGCGCCGTTCACGATCACGGTGATCGGTGATCCGGCGACGATGCGTACGGCGTTGAACATTCCTGGCGGGGTGGTCGCGTCGGTCCGGGGTGACGGCGGTAACGTGACGTTTGGGGAGCGTGAGGTTGCCGAGGTTTCGGCGCTGCACCTGCCGATCAAGTTGGAACACGCCCGTCCGGTCTCCTGACCGGCGCGGCCGCGCCGGGCCCGGGTGGTCCGGGGCACCGATGGATGAGGACGCGTCTGGTGATTCCCGAGGATCTGCGATACACCGCCGAGCATGAGTGGGTGGCGGGTGACGGCACGGGTTCGGCCCGGATCGGCATCACGCACTTCGCGCAGGACGCGCTGGGTGACATCGTGTACGTGCAGTTGCCCGAGGTCGGTGCGGTGGTAGCGGCCGGTGATTCGTTGGGTGAGATCGAGTCGACCAAGAGCGTGTCGGAGATCTACGCGCCGGTGGCGGGTACGGTGGCGGCGCGCAACGAGGCGCTGGGTGACACTCCTGAGCTGATCAACACTGATCCGTATGGTGCGGGTTGGTTGGTGGAGATCACGCCGAATGATCCGACCGCGGTGGACGGGTTGCTGACGGCGGGTGCGTACCAGAAGATCACCGAAGGCTGAGTGTGCTTGATCCGGCGGGCGTGTTGTCTGCGCGCGTCCGGTTGCCCTGCATTTCGGCGCTGGCTAGGCTCGCCCAGTCGACCGAGAAGAAACCATTAGTTGAGCGTTGCGGAATTGCCTTCCCGGGCACGGGGAGCCAGCCGCCGGGTGTTCGAGTGCCCGGCGGCCAGACCCGCCATTACCCGACGCCGACCGAACAGATCCGTGAGGTGGTCCCATGACGCGGCCAGACGACGAGTTCCCCCCGCTCGACGTCACTTCGACGCTCAATCTCGGTTCGCTCGACGAAGTGCTGGAGGGGCCGGACACCGATGTGGTGCCGAGCCGGATGTCCGGTTCGCTGCCGCCCGGTATGGCGCTGCTGGTGGTTCGTCGCGGTCCGAATGCGGGTGCCCGGTTCCTGTTGGACCACGATGTGACGACCAGTGGCCGGCACCCGGACAGTGACATCTTCCTCGACGACGTGACGGTGTCGCGTCGGCATGCGGAGTTCCATCGGGACGGTGGCACGTTCACGGTGCGGGATGTGGGCAGCCTCAACGGCACGTACGTGAATCGTGAGCGGGTCGAGGCGGCCACGTTGAGCAATGGTGACGAGGTTCAGATCGGTAAGTTCCGGGTGGTGTTCATCGCCGGTCCGCGCCCGGAGGAGGAGGCCGGCCGGGGGTGAACGAGCCTGCGGCCTCCACGCCACCCGGGGCGGCCCGGTCCCAGCCGCTGATGAGCATCGGTGAGGTGCTGGGGCAGTTGCGGGTGGATTTCCCGGATACCACGATTTCGAAGCTGCGGTTCCTTGAGGCCGAGGGGCTGGTTGAGCCGCAGCGGACGGCGGCGGGTTACCGGAAGTACAGCTGGGATGATGTGGCGCGGTTGCGGTTCGTGCTGGCCGCGCAGCGGGACCGGTATCTGCCGTTGCGGGTGATCCGTGAGCAGTTGGCGGAGTGGGATTCGTCCGGTGAGCAGCCGGGGCGTTCGCGGCCGTCGTTGGTCGCGGTGGGTCCTGATGGTGCGGTGCCGGGTCGGGAGCCGGCCGAGTCGTCGCAGGTGCGGCTCGGCCGGCTTGATCTGGTGGCCCGTAGTGGGATCGACGAGTCGACGTTGACGGAGTTGGAGCGGCTCGGTGTGCTCGTGTCGGATCCGCCGGGGTGGTATGACGCGGATGCGTTGATCATCGCGTCGGCGGTGGCGGGGTTGGCGGCGTACGGGTTGGAGCCGCGGCACCTGCGGGGTTACCGGAGCGCGGCGGACCGTGAGGTCGGGTTGTTCGCGCAGTTGGTGGCGCCGTTGGCGCGGCAGAGTGATCCGGCGGCGCGGGCGCGGGCGGCGGAGACGGCGCGGGAGTTGGTGGCGTTGTCGGAGCAGCTGCACGCGGCGTTGGTGCGGGTGGGTCTGCGGTCGACGTTGGGTCGGTGAGGGTGCCCGGTGGGCGGCGGCGGAGCGGAAAGATCTCTGTCGGGAAGCGTGCCGTAGGCTTGCCGGGGTAACCCCTTTCTGGCGCGGGCGTGGTGCTGTAGCGCATGGGACGGCCGTGTCGCGGTCCGTGTACCGTGCAGGGAACGGCGCGGTGCGGCGTAGGTGACAACGACACGGAGGCGGCGGTGCGCGAGCTGAGCGTGGTCGGAGTTCGGGTGGAGCTGCCCAGCAACCAGCCGATCGTCCTGCTCAGGGAGGTCGAGGGCGACCGCTATCTGCCGATCTGGATCGGCGCGGTCGAGGCCACGGCTATCGCTTATGAGCAGCAGGGGGTCAAGCCGGCCCGTCCGTTGACGCATGATCTTCTGCGGGACGTGTTGGCGGCGTTGAAGGCGCCGTTGCAGGCGGTGGAGATCACCGAGCTCAAGGAGAACGTGTTCTACGCGGATCTGTTGATCGGCGATGGGGTGCGGGTGTCGGCGCGGCCGAGCGATTCGATCGCGTTGGCGTTGCGGGTTGGTGCGCCGATTCGTTGTGCGGAGCAGGTCCTCAGCGAGGCGGGGATCGTTATCCCTGACGAGCAGGAGGACGAGGTGGAGAAGTTCCGCGAGTTCCTGGAGCAGGTGCGTCCGGAGGATTTCGCGGGCTGACGGGCTCGGTTCCGGGTGGCTGTCACTGTGGGTGATGCCCCGGGCGGTTGGTGATCTTTCTCGGTGGCTGCGCGGCGTGTCGTGCCGGTTCCTCCGCGGTAACCCCTGAGCGTGGCGATAGGGTTGCCGTGTCGAGGGGTGCGCGTCCCGGAAACGACGCGTCGCCGCACTGACGGGGAGGTTGTCCGGATGCACGAACCGCAGGATTCCGATCCGGGTACACAGTTGAGCGAGCCGGGCGCGTCGTCGCCCGGCGCGGCAACTGAGAGTGACGGTTCGGTGGGCTACCGAGGTGTGACGGCATGTCACGCGGTGGGCATCAGTTATCGGCAGTTGGATTACTGGGCGCGTACGACGCTGGTGGTGCCGAGCGTGCGGGACGCGTCGGGTTCGGGGACGCAGCGGTTGTACTCGTTCCGCGACCTGGTGGTGTTGAAGGTCGTGAAGCGGTTGTTGGACGCGGGTGTGTCCCTACAGAACATCCGTAAGGCGATTGAGGCGTTGCGGTCGCGTGGCGTGGAGGATCTGGCCGGGATCACGCTGATCTCTGATGGGACGACGGTGTACGAGTGCCGGTCTCCGGAGGAGGTGGTTGACCTGTTGCAGGGTGGCCAGGGCGTGTTCGGCATCGCGATCGGTGGAGCTTTCAAGGAGATCCAGGGGTCGTTGTCGCATCTGCCGGCGGAGCCGGCGGTGAGCGGTCCGGTGGAGCCGGCGGTGGCGTCGGATGTGGATCCGGTGGGCGACGAGTTGGCGGCGCGGCGGGCGCGGCGTCGCGCGGGCTGAGTTCACGGGGTTTCGCGTGACCGGCTGGTGGCGGTAAGTCAGGCCGGGAGGCCCGGGTGGTGGTTCCCTGGGCGGTTGATTCCACAGTGGATGCCGTGGGTGGTTGCGCGGTTGCCGTTTGTGGAGCATGAGCCCACCTTTGGTGACTCTGTGTGTGTGCTCTGGTGAGAATTGGATAGGGGGGGCCTGACCGCTGGTCGGCGGCACGCTATGGTCCGAACGGCCAATTGGCGCGACGTCGTGACTAGCGGGGCCGCTCCGATGGGCCGATGCCCCTCCGCGCTGCCCGGCGCGATTTCTCACCCTGGAAGGAACGACCGTGACGGTTACCCAGGAGACCGCTCCCGTCTCGCACTACGACCGCATCGGCGGTGCGAACGCGGTGAAGGCGGCCGTGGAGCTGTTCTACGACAAGGTGCTCGCCGATCCCGACCTGGCTGACTACTTCGCCACTGTGGACATGGTGGGTCAGCGTCGGCACCTCGCCCTGATGTTGGCGGTGGTGTTGGGCGGCCCGAACGAGTACGCCGGCCGCGGGTTGGCCGAGGCCCACCAGCCGATGGGCATCACGCTGGAGCACTACGCCAAGGTGGGTGGGCACCTGAGCGCGGCGCTGACCGAGTTGGGTGTGCCGGCGGACATCCTGACCGATGTGCAGGCGGTGCTGGCGCAGGTGCAGGACCAGGTGGTGGCCACCGGGACGCGTCCGGGCGCCTGAGCGTGGACGCGTCCCGACTCAAGCAGAGTTGGTCGCTGGTCGCCGCGCACGGCGACCAGGTGCCGCTCTATTTCTATTCGACGTTGTTCCTGGCCCATCCCGAGACGCGGCAGATGTTCCCCACGAACATGGCCGGTCAGCGGGACCGCCTGGTGACCGCGCTGGGGCACATCGTGTCGCATGTGGACCAGGTGGACCGGGTGGTGGGTTACCTGCAGGATCTCGGCGCGGACCACCGCAAGTTCGCGGTACGCGCGGAGCACTACCCGGCGGTCGGTGAGGCGCTGCTGGCGACGTTGCAGCATTTCCTGGCGGAGCAGTGGACCGATGAGCTGGCCCAGGACTGGGCGGCGGCGTACGGGCTGATCGCGCAGGTGATGACGGAGGCGGCGCAGGCCGCGGAGGCGGTGAACCCGCCGTGGTGGGTGGCGGAGATCGTGGCCCATGAGCGGCGTGCGTTCGACGTGGCGGTGTTGACGGTGCGCCCGCAGTACCTGTTGCCGTTCATCCCGGGTCAGTCGATCGGGGTGTCGCATCCGTCGGTGCGGTCGTGGCGGTACTACTCGCCGGCGAACGCGCCGCGGGCGGACGGCACGTTGGAGTTGCACGTGCGGGCCGCGCCGGGTGGCGCGGTGTCGTCGCGGTTGGTGTACGGCTCGGCGGTGGGTGACGTCGTGCATCTGGCCGCGCCGGTGGGGGAGCGGCTGGCGTTGTGGTCGGCTGGTTCCAGTGATCTGTTGCTGCTGGCGGCGGGCACCGGCTGGGCGCCGGTGAAGGCGTTGGTGGAGCAGGTCGCCGCGGAGGGTTCCCGCCGCCGGGTGGACCTGTATGTGGGTGCCCGTTCGCGCAGCGAGTTCTACGACAGCGACGCGATCGACAAGTTGGCGTCGTCGTGTCCGTGGTTGACGGTGACGTACGTGGAGGGTGCGGACGTGACCCGGCCAGGGGAGTTCGTGCACGCGGTGGATCGGGCGCTGGGTGATGGTGACTGGCGCTCGCGGCACGTGTACGTGTGCGGGTCCGACGAGATGGTGTCGCATTCGGTGCAGGCGTTGGCCCGGGCGGGCTATCACGCGGGTCAGGTGCACCACGAGGGCCTGGGTGCGCAGTGGTACGGCGCGTCCTGGCGTACGTCGGTGCAGCAGCAGTCAAACGAAAGGGGTGAGCAGTGAGCGCGACCCCGATCAGCCGGTACGACGGTGTGCAGGTTTCCGGTGGTGTGCAGGTGCGGATGACGGCCGACCGGGTCCGGCGGTGGGAGTTCGGAGCGGCGCCGTTCACGCGGCGTGGCTACGACAGCGCCGACGTGGACCGGTTCCGGGTGCAGGTCGCCGACGAACTCGATCTGATGGCGACGCAGATCGCTAATCTGCGGGCGGAGAATGAGCGCCTCACCGACCGGGTGGAGTTGCACCGGCACGGGGTGATCCCGAGCGCGGATGCGGCGGCGAAGACGCCGGCGGCCAAGGAGGTGAATCTGCTCTCGGCGGCGCAGCGCGAGGCGGAGCAGATCATCGCTCAGGCGCACGACTACGCGCGGCGGGTCGCCGAGTACGCCCGGGTGCAGTACGAGAGTTACATGCGGGCCGCGGCGGAGGAGGCGAAGCAGGAGGCCGAGCGGGCGGTGACGGAGTACCGCGCGTCGGCCGGGTCGAGCTTCGACGACACGGTGGCGACCCGGGAGGCGCTGCGGATCTTCGGGGAGATGATGGTGTCGCACATGCAGGCGGCGGCACGGCATCTCGACGACGGCAGTGAGCAGTTGGCGCGCACGATGGACCGGATCGCGAGCCAGACGCCGGGGGCGCCGTTCGTGGGCGGTGCGTCGGGGCAGGCGGCGCTGCCGCGTCACCACCAGCGGTGATTGCTTCCCGGGTGGGGTCCGCCGCGAGCGGCCCCCACCCGGGGCGGCCCGCTCAGGCGCGGGCGGCGTGGACGGCGTCGGTGATCGGCGTCGAGCCGCCGACGAGTTCCAGGGTCGCGCCGGCGGTGTGGGGCGTGTCGAGGAGCGCGGCGAGGACGTGGGCGACGTCGGCGCGGCTGATCGCGCCACGGCCGGCGTGCCGGGTGAGGGTGACGCGTCCGGTGGGCGCGTCGTCGGTGAGCCGGCCGGGGCGGAGCACCGTCCAGGCCAGGTCACGGGCACGTAGGTCGTCCTCGGCGGCTCGCTTGGCCCGCAGGTACGCCGCCCACACGTCGTCGGTGCCGTCGGCGGGTGGGTCGTCCACGCCCATCGAGGAGACCAGCAGGTAGCGGTGGACGCCAGCGCGGGTGGCGGCGTCGGCGAGCAGCGCGGCGGCGGCCCGGTCGACGGTGTCCTTGCGGGCGACGCCGCTGCCGGGACCGGCGCCAGCGGCGAAGATCACCGCGTCGGCGCCGTCGAGGTGCCCGGCGAGTTCGGTGACGTCGGCGTGTTCGAGGTCGCAGACGACCGGGGTGGCGCCGGCGGCGCGCAGCGCGGGCGCCTGGTCGGGGTTGCGGATGAGGCCGACGGCGGTGTCGCCGCGCTCGGCGAGGTGATGCTCCAGCAGACGGGCGATCTTGCCGTGGCCTCCGGCGATGACGACGCGCATCCGCTCAACCTACCGGCACCAGGCGGCCCGGGCCCGTCGCGCGCCGCGACCGGCGCCAAGGAGGGCAGGAGCGCCGGACCGGGGTTCGCCGTCGGCGGGTGCGCTGAGGCAGCATGAAGGGGTGACGGAGAGCCTGGAGGTGTTGGCGTCGCTGCTGGCCGGCGGGCGGGTGGTGGTGCTCAGCGGCGCGGGCCTGTCCACCGAGTCCGGCATCCCGGATTACCGGGGGCCCAGCGGGGTGGCCCGCCGGCACACCCCGATGACGTTCCAGGCGTTCACCGGTGATCCCCTCGCGCGGCGGCGGTACTGGGCGCGCAGTCACCTGGGGTGGCGGTTGATCGCGCGGGCCGCGCCGAACGCCGGGCATCGGGCGGTGGCGCGGCTGCAACGCGCCGGCCTGGTCGACGCGGTGATCACCCAGAACGTCGACGGGTTGCACGGCGCGGCCGGCAGCGGATCGGTGGTCGAGTTGCACGGCCGCCTCGACGAGGTGACCTGCCTGGACTGCGGCAACCTGACCTCCCGGGAGGAGGTGGACCGGCGGCTGCGCGAGGCCAACCCGGACTTCGTGGCCCGGGTCGCCGCGGTCAACCCGGACGGTGATGTGGATCTCCCCGACGAGCAGGTGGTGGGGTTCCGGCCGGTGGACTGCGGGATCTGCGGGACGGGGATGCTGAAACCGGACGTGGTGTTCTTCGGCGAGACGGTGCCGCCGCAGCGGGTGGCGCGGTGTTTCGCCCTGGTGGAGCAGGCCCGGGCGTTGGTGGTGCTCGGGTCGTCGTTGACGGTGATGTCGGGCCGCCGGTTCGTGATTCGCGCGGCGAAAGGCGGCATTCCGGTGGCGATCGTCAACCAGGGGCCGACCCGGGGTGACGGGCACGCCACCGTGTGCGTCGACGCGCCGTTGGGTGAGGTGCTGCCCGCGCTGGCCGACCGGGTGGCCGGCGGGCTGCGGGTGTGACGGCGCGGGGGTAGGACATCTGCCGGTAACACCGACGCTGGTAGCGTTGACCATGCCGGTAACACCCACGTGGGAGAGACCGCCCGACAGCATCCGGGGCGGCGCCGAAGGGGCAAATCCTCCCCGGAACCTCTCAGGCAAAAGGACCTCGTGGGCAGGCACTGTGGAGCGCTCTTTTGGGGTGCGACAGAGGGGGAGGCCGACACGTCGACCTCGCCCGGGAGTGCCCCTGATGACCGTAGAGCAGTTCGCCACCCGTCACATCGGTCCCGGACCGGACGATGAGCGCCGCATGTTGGAGGTCGTCGGGCACGGCTCGATCGACGAGCTGATGGACGCCGCGATCCCCGAGGTGATCCGCTGGCACGGCACCCTCGACCTGCCGGAGGCCGCCACCGAGGCCGAGGCGATCGCCGAGCTGCGGGCCCTGGCGGCGCGCAATACCGTCGCCGTGTCGATGATCGGCCTCGGCTACCACGGCACGCACACCCCGGCGGTGATCCGCCGCAACGTCCTCGAGGACCCGGCCTGGTACACGGCGTACACGCCGTACCAGCCGGAGATCAGCCAGGGCCGCCTGGAGGCGCTGCTGAACTTCCAGACGATGGTCACCGACCTGACCGGCCTGGCCACCGCGAACGCCTCCATGCTCGACGAGGGCACCGCCGCGGCGGAGGCGATGACCCTGGCCCGCCGGGCCTCCAAGAGCAAGAGCCGGGTGTACGTCGTCGACGCCGACACGCTGCCGCAGACCATCGCGGTGATCAGCAGCCGGGCGGAGCCGCTGGGCATCGAGGTGCGGGTCGTCGACGTCGACCGTGACGAACTGCCGGCGGAGTTCTTCGGCCTGCACCTGCAGTACCCGGGCGCGTCCGGGGCGATCCGCGACCACGCGGCCCTCGTCGAGGCGGCACACGCCGTCGGCGCGTTGGTGACGGTCGCGGCGGACCTGCTGGCGTTGACGCTGCTGCGCGCCCCGGGGCAGATCGGCGTGGACATCGCCGCCGGCACCACCCAGCGGTTCGGCGTACCGATGGGCTTCGGTGGGCCGCACGCCGGTTACCTGGCGGTGCGCTCGGGCCTGGAGCGGATGCTGCCGGGCCGGCTGGTCGGGGTGTCGCGGGACGCCGACGGCAACCCGGCGTACCGGTTGGCGTTGCAGACCCGTGAGCAGCACATCCGGCGGGAGAAGGCGACAAGCAACATCTGCACGGCGCAGGTGCTGCTCGCGGTGATGGCCGGCATGTACGCCGTCTACCACGGCCCGGACGGGCTGCGGGACATCGCGACGCGTACCCACGCCATGGCGGCGCGGCTCGCGGCCGGGCTGCGCGCCGGCGGCGTGGACGTCGCGGACGTCGCGTTCTTCGACACGATCACCGCGACCGTGCCCGGCCGGGCGCAGCGGGTGGTCGCGGACGCCGCGCAGCGGGGCGTCAACCTGCGGCTGGTCGACGCCGACCGGGTGGGGATGTCCTGCGACGAGACGACCACCGTGGCGCACCTTCAGGCGGTGTGGGCGGCGTTCGGTGTGCCCGCGTTCGACGGCGACACCGACGCGGCCCTGCCGGCCGAGCTTCGCCGCACGACCGACTTCCTGACCCACCCGGTGTTCCGCAGCCACCACTCGGAGACGGCGATGCTGCGCTACCTGCGGCGGCTGTCGGACTTCGACTACGCCCTGGACCGGGGCATGATCCCCCTCGGGTCGTGCACGATGAAGCTGAACGCGACCACCGAGATGGAGCCGGTCAGCTGGGCGGAGTTCGCGCACATCCACCCGTTCGCGCCGGACGCGCAGACCGTCGGGTACCGGGAGATGATCGGCCAACTGGAGTCGTGGCTGGCCGAGGTGACCGGCTACGACGCGGTGAGCGTGCAACCCAACGCCGGGTCGCAGGGTGAGCTGGCCGGGCTGCTGGCCATCCGCTCCTACCACGCGTCGCGGGGCGAGTCGCACCGCGACGTGTGCCTCATCCCGTCGTCGGCGCACGGCACGAACGCGGCGTCGGCGGTGATGGCCGGCATGCGGGTCGTCGTGGTGGCCTGCGACGACGACGGCAACATCGACCTGGTCGACCTCGACACGAAGATCGACAAGCACCGCGACGCGCTCGCCGGGATCATGGTGACGTACCCGTCGACGCACGGGGTGTACGAGACGGGCATCGCGTCGCTGTGCGCGAAGGTCCACGACGCCGGCGGGCAGGTGTACGTCGACGGGGCGAACCTCAACGCGCTGGTCGGGTTCGCCAAGCCGGGCAGGTTCGGCGCGGACGTGTCGCACCTCAACCTGCACAAGACGTTCTGCATCCCGCACGGCGGCGGCGGCCCGGGCGTGGGTCCGGTGGCGGTGCGCTCCCACCTGGCGCCGTTCCTGCCCGGCGACCCGCTGGGCGCGCACGCCGACGCGACGCCGGCGATCTCGGCGGCGAAGTACGGGTCGGCGGGGATCCTGCCGATCCCGTGGGCGTACCTGCGGATGATGGGCGCGGCCGGCCTGACCCGGGCGACCGGCGTGGCGGTGCTGGCCGCGAACTACGTGGCGGCGCGGCTGCGCGGGCACTTCCCGGTGCTGTACGCCGGCAACAAGGGCCTGGTGGCGCACGAGTGCATCCTCGACCTGCGGCCGTTGACGAAGGAGACCGGGGTGAGCGTGGACGACGTGGCGAAGCGGCTCATCGACTACGGCTTCCACGCGCCGACGATGTCGTTCCCCGTCGCGGGGACGCTGATGGTGGAGCCGACCGAGAGCGAGGACCTGGCCGAGCTGGACCGGTTCTGCGACGCGATGATCGCGATCCGGGCGGAGATCGACCAGGTGGGGTCGGGGCAGTGGCCGGCGGGGGACAACCCCCTGGCGAACGCGCCGCACACCGCGGCGATGGTCAGCGGTGACGAGTGGCCGCACCCGTACCCGCGGTCGGTGGGCGCGTACCCAACCGGGGTGGACCGGGCCGGCAAGTACTGGCCGCCGGTGCGGCGTGTCGACGGCGCGTACGGCGACCGGAACCTGGTCTGCTCGTGCCCGTCACCGGAGGCGTTCGAGGACTGACAACGGCGGGCCGGGGCGGGCGGTGCGTGGCCGCCCCGGCAACCGCGCCGACCTGGGCTCAGACGTCCCGTACCGGGGGACTAGCCTGGGTCGACGGCGGCGATTCGGTAACGCTGGGTGGTCGGTCAGGCCGCGAGGGCGTGTCGGGCGGGGCCGCGGTGCGGGGCGATGCTGCTGCCGTCGGGGAGCAACTCGCCGGTGTCCTCGAAGACGATGACACCGTTGCAGAGCAGGCTCCAGCCCTGCTCAGGGAAGCAGGCGAGGACCCGGGCGGCTTCCCGGTCGGTGGCTTCAGCGGAGGGGCAGGTCGGTTGGTGCTGGCACATCGGGTTCTCCGGACTGTGGGGGCACTGTGTCATGGTTCACATGACCAGTGACGCACAGTACCAAGCGAATGTGTCCAACGCCGAGCAGGTGTCGGTCTTGGACACGGGAAATCCACTGAACGGATGAGGAAGGTCGGGCCATACGGCGTGGAAACGCTCCCAGAGGTGCTGGTCGATGTACCCGCCGCGCCCGCCGGCTGCCGGGGCGCGCTCGTCGAACGCGCCCGTCTGCACTGGCGCCTCGCCGACGGAGGCGACCCCGCCGCCCTCGCCGAGGAATTCCTCGCCGCGCACGGCCTGCCCCTGCACGACCTGACCCGACCCGCCCCCGACCACCACGACACCGACACCCGGCTCTGCGGCGCCGCCCTCTACCTGTCCGCGGCCGCCGGCGCGCTCCTGGCCGGCGCCCCACCCGCCGCCCCGGAGCCCGCACCGGCCCTGCCCGACCTCGCCGTCGTCGTCTACGACCACCGCCCGACCCGTACCCCCACCGGGGGGCCGCCGACGCCGTGGTGGCTCGGCGAGTGGACCGAGAGCTGGACCCCCGACCAACACGCCGACGCCGTCGACGCGGTCCGCGCCGCCATCGGCCGCGGCGACGTCTACCAGACCAACCTCGTCGGACACGCCGCCGCCCGCTACACCGGCGACCCGCTACCCGCCCTGAGCCGCCTCGGCGCGCTCCCCGGCGCCCGCTACGGCGGCGTGCTCACCGGCGACGGCTGGGCCATCGGCTGCGCCTCACCGGAAACCCTCATCGAGGTCCACAACGGCACGCTGACCACCCGACCCATCAAGGGCACCCGCCCAGCAACCCCCGCCGGCCGGGCCGAGCTGCTCGCCAGCGCCAAGGAACGCGCCGAACACATCATGATCGTCGACCTGGAACGCAACGACCTCGCCCGCATCGCCCGCAACGGCACCGTCGCCGTCGACGACCTCTTCGCCGTACGCCGCTGGTGCGACCTGTGGCAGGCCGAGTCGACCGTCCACGCCTCCGCCGCCGACGGCCTCGGCCTGGCCGACCTGCTGCGCGCCACCTGCCCCGGCGGCTCCGTCACCGGCGCGCCCAAACGCGCCGCCCTCACCCAGATCACCCGCCTCGAACCCGTCGGCCGGGGCGCCAGCATGGGCGCCCTCGGCTGGGTCGCCCCCGGCCGCATCGACCTCGGCCTCACCATCCGCACCGCCGCCGCCGACGGCGAGAAGCTGCACACCTGGGCCGGCGGCGGCATCACCTGGGACAGCGACGCACACGCCGAAGTCGCCGAAGCCGCCGCGAAGACCGCCCCGATCCGCGCCACCCTGGCCGGGCGCTGAACCCACCCCCACCGGCGATACGCTGACCCGCATGACCATGCGGCCCATCCGGATCATCGGCGACCCCGTCCTGCGCACCCCGGCCGAACCCGTCACCACGTTCGACGCCGACCTGCGCGGCCTGGTCACCGACCTGATGGACACCCTGCTCGGCGCACCCGGCCGCGCCGGCGTCGCCGCCCCGCAGATCGGCGTCAGCGCCCAGGTGTTCGTCTACGACGCCGACGGGCACCGCGGCCACCTCATCAACCCCACCCTGGAGCTGTCCGACGAACTCCAGGACGACGAGGAGGGCTGCCTGTCCATCCCCGGGCTGTACTTCCCGACCACACGCGCGCTGCACGCCACCGCCCACGGCGTCGACCAGCACGGCGAACCCCTGAGCATCACCGGCAGCGGCTTCCTCGCCCGCGCCCTGCAACACGAGACCGACCACCTGCGCGGCACCCTCTACGTCGACACCCTGCGCGGCGACGTGCGCCGCCGCGCCCTGCGCGAGATCCGCGCCGGCCGCTTCGACTCACCCAGCCGCCGCCGCTGACCCCTACCGGGCCGTCAGCGGGCCACCCACTGGTCGTGACCCAACTTCGCCACCAACGCCACCACGACCACCAGCAGGACCACCCGCACGAACCCCGACCCACGACGCAACGCCATCCGCGCGCCCAGCACCGCCCCGGCGATGTTGCACACCGCCATCGCCGCGCCCAGCAACCACCACACGTGCCCGGTCACCCCGAACACCACCAGCGCACCCAGGTTCGTACCCGCGTTGACCACCTTCGCCATCGCCGAACCGTGCACGAAGTCCGCACCCACCAGCGCCGTGAACGCCAACACCAGGAACGTGCCCGTACCCGGGCCGATCAACCCGTCGTACAGGGCGATGCCGACCCCGGCCACGCCGATCACCACCGCCACCCGCACCGGGGTACGCCGCGCCGGCTGCGCCACCACCCCCAGCCGCGGACGCAGCAGCACGAACAGCGCCACCGACACCAGCACCACCAACACCACCGGCCGGTACGCCGACGCCGGCACCGCCCCGGCCAACGCCGCGCCCACCCCCGCGCTGAGCACCGCCAACCCCGCCGCCGGACCCGCCACCCGCCAGTCGACCTTCGTGCGCCGCGCGTACGTCGCCGCCGCCGTCGCCGTACCGAAGATCGCCGCCAACTTGTTGGTGCCCAACGCCGTCGCCACTGGCAAACCCGGCGCCGCCACCAGCAACGCCGGCAGCAGCAGCAACCCGCCACCGCCCACCACGGCATCGACCCACCCGGCCATCGCGGCGGCGGCTAGCAGCGTACTCAGCGTCACGGCGTCCACGGCCGGCAATTCTGCCCACCCCACCGCGCCTGACCGGCACTCAAGTGGCCAGTCTCACCTGGTCACCGACCCCGCCGACGCCGCAGCCACACCCCCAACGCGCCGACCGCCACGAAGACCAGCACGGAACACAGCAGCAGTTTCACCACCGGGCAACCATGCCACGGGGACGTAGGGTGCAGGGGTGCGCCTGGCCACCTTCAACCTGCTGCACGGACGATCCCTCACCGACGGGCTCGTCGACCCCGACCGGCTCACCGCCGCCGTCCGCGCCCTCGACGCTGACGTCCTCGCCCTACAGGAAGTCGACCGCGACCAGAGCCGCAGCGGGCACCTCGACCTCACCGCCATCGCCGCCCGCGCCCTCGACGCGCCCCACCACCGCTTCGCCGCCGCCGTCGTCGGCACCCCCGGCGAACAGTTCCGCCCGCTGCGCCACGACGACGACGGGCACGGCGAACCCTGCTACGGCATCGGCCTCATCAGCCGCCACCCCGTCCGCAGTTGGCACGTCACCCGACTCAAACCCGCGCCGGTGCGATCCCCGGTCTACGTCCCCGGCCCCGGCGGCGGCCTCATCCTGCTGCACGACGAACCCCGCGTCGTCCTCGCCGCGATCCTGGACACCCCCCACGGCCCGCTGACCGTCGCCGCGACCCACCTGTCGTTCGTCCCCGGCTGGAACGCCCACCAACTCCGCCGGACCATCCGCGCGCTGCGCACCCTGCCCGGCCCCCGCGTCCTGCTCGGCGACCTCAACCTGCCCGCCGGCCCGGCCCGCCTCATTACCGGCTGGCGCCCCCTGGGCCGCCGCCCCACCTACCCCGCAGGGCAGCCCCGCGTGCAACTCGACCACGTCCTCGCCGACCGGCAGGCCCTCGACCAGCTCCCACCGGTACGGGCCGTGACCGCGCCGCTGTCCACCATCTCCGACCACCGCCCGCTGCTGGTCGACCTCGGCTGAAAACGGACGCTTCGGCCCGGGAAGTCGCAAGATTCCCTCAAGATCATTGCATCGACGTACTCCGACAACCATGCTGAGCGAATCGTGCCCACGATCAACTAGTCGGAGGCCACATGGGACGCCAGCGATCCACGATCATCGCCATATCCACGGTCATCGCATTAACACTGACCATCAGCCCCACCCCCGCCAGCGCCGCGGAAGCGAACCAGGTCGCCAACCTCACCGTCCGCCAGGCCGACGGGTACGCCACCCTCGCCTGGCAGCCGGTCGAGGGAGCGACTGACTACCAGATCGAACGCACCGCCGTCGACGCCAACGGCAACGCCACCGGCGCGCCGACCATCGTCGGCATCTGGCGACCCAACCGCCAGATCAACCAGCAGGCACCCACCTTCGCCGACGCCGGTTTCAACCCCGGGGACACGTTCCAGTGGCGAGTCCGTGCCCGCGCCGGCACCACCGAGCAGCCCTACTCCGCGCCGGTCGTCGCCACGACCACCGCGCCCTGGGGCAACCCCGACACCCCCGGCCAGCAGCTGCGCACCCAGTGGGAGACCACCCGCGGCGCGCAGTACACCAGCGACGTCAACGAGTACGCCTACACCGAGGCCATCGACGCCCTCAGTGACCGCGTCCGCGTCGTCGAGCTCGGCCGCACCCTGCAGAACCGGCCCGTCAACATGATGGTCATCGGCTACCCCGCCCCGGCGGCCACCCCGGAGACCGTCGCCGCCACCGCACCCGTTGCCATCAACTGCAACGTGCACGGCAACGAGCCCGGCGACCGCGAAGCCTGCCTCATCATGGCCCGGCAACTCGCCTTCAGCACCGACCCCCGGATCATCGACCTGCTCAGCCGCACCAACGTGCTGATCGTCCCCACCATCAACGGTGACGGCCGGGCCAACAACACCCGCGGCAACTCCGCAGGCCAGGACCTCAACCGCGACTACTCGCTGATCCGTCAGCCCGAGACCGCCGCGTACATCAAGATGGTCCGCGACTACCGGCCCGTCGCCGGCTACGACGGCCACGAGTACGGCAACGCCCGCGCCGGCGACCTGCCGATGCTGCCGCCCCGCCACCAGAACGTGCCCCAGTCCATCTTCGACCAGTCCCAGGACATGATCGAAGGCCACATGTACACCAAGGGCGCCGAAGACGGCTGGTGGGCCTGCCCCTACGGCTGCGAAGGCGGCAGCACCGTCGGCAACAGCGAGGAAACCATCCTGCGCAACACCCTCGGCCTCAAGAACGTCGCCAACTCCCTGCTGGAGCTGCGCAGCTCCGGCGGGCAGACCCGACCCGACGAGGGCAACACCGCCAACAACCGGCGCCGCAAGACCTACTCCGCGCTGTGGACGTTCCACCAGTTCCTCGACTACCAGCGCGCCAACAAGGCAGAGATCCTCGCCTCCCGCGCCGAGGGCATCGAGGGCCAGGCCGCCAACAACGGCCGTCTCGTCTTCCGCGGATCCCGACCGATCCCCGCCTACCCGGCCCCGCACCCCGGTGACAGCCCGCCGGGGCTCGACGCCCCCCGCGCCGACCTCATCCTCGACAACGCGCCGTGCGCCTACAAGCTCACCGAAGCGCAGTACAACGGCGCACGCACCGACGGCCCGGGCGGCGTCGGCGCCACCGTCGCGCAGCGCATCGCGTCACACGGCTGGAAGGTCGTCAAGACCGCCGACGGCTACTACGTGCCCCTCAACCAGCCCGAACGCGGCCTCATCCCGCTGCTGCTGGACACCAAGGGCGTCGAGAAGCTCGTCGACGGCGAGCGCATCTACCCGAACCTCACCGGCCGCCGCAACGGACCACTGACCATCTCCGGCTTCACCTGCGCCGCCGACGCCACCATCAACGGCCCGGTCACCATCAAGGCCGGCGCGGCACTCGTCGCGACCGGAACCACCATCAGCGGCCCGATCACCGCCACCGGCGCAGCCGGCGTCATGCTCGCCGACAGCACCATCAACGGCCCGGTCCAGCTCACGAAGACCACCAACGCGATCTCCATCATCGACGTCGCCATCTCCGGCCCGGTCAACCTGACCGGCAACACCACCGGCGCCGACGTGCCCCTGCTGGCCGGCAACATCATCCGCGGCCCGCTCAACTGCACCACGAACAGCTCCGCCCCGATCAACCTCGGCGTAGCCAACACCGTGCACGGCCCGCGCAACGCCCAGTGCGCGGCACTGTGACCGTCAGCTAGGTGAACCACCGTGCCGGCGGCGCGGGCGTCAGCCCACGCCGCCGGCACACCCATCGACCCGAGACCCATGGAGAACGCCGTGTCGCAACCCGCCACCTCGAACGGCATCCGACCGCGGCGACTCCGCCTGCTCGTGCCCACCCTGCTGCTCGCCCTCACCGCGTGCAGCGGCGCCCCCGCCGACCCTCGCCCGGTCGCGGTAGCCGAGATCACCGGCCCGCTCTGCGCCGCCCTGCCCGCCGCCGACGACCCCGGCAACCCCACCTTCCTCGCCGGTCAACCCGTCAACGAGGCGCTGCGCTGGATGCCCACCCTCACCACCTTCGAGGCAGCCCTGCGCACCAGCGGCGTCCTCACCGAACTGCCACCGGACGGCCTCACCGTCCTCGCGCCGTCCGACGACGCCTTCGCCGCGAAGTTCTCCGAGGACAACTGGGACGACCTCATGGTCCGACACACCGACCAACTGCGCCCCCTGCTGAAGGCACACCTCATCGCGGGAACCCACTCGATCGACGACCTGCTCAAGGCCGGCACCGCCACCACCCTCGACGGCACCACCATCACCGTCACCGGCGCCGCCCCCACGGTGCGCCTCGCCGACCGCGCCGACACCGTCTGCGCCGACTACCGGGCCACCAACACCCGCATCCACATCATCAACGCGGTCCTCGGCACCCTGCCCACCACCGCCAACGACTCCGACCACAAGGCCCACTGATCACCGCGCCGCAGCATCCTGCCGGCCCGCCGGCAGGAGCGCCGCCAACGCACGGTTGGTCCGGTTGGCCCGCACCGCGTCGCGCTGCTGCCCGGCCGTCACCTCGATGTACGTCTGCGACGACGCCAACGACGCGTGCCCCAACAACCGCATGATCTCCGCGGCGCTCGCCCCGTCCTCGGCCAACCGCGTCGCGAACGTGTGCCGCAACGCGTGCAACCGCGCGCCACGCGGCACCCGGTCACCGATGCCCGCCCGCCGGTAACACGACTCCACCAGATACTGCAGCCCACCACGGCGCAGCGGCTCACCCTGCCGGTCCACCAGCAACACCGAGTCGGGGCGCACCGACCGCGAACCGAAGCGCCGCCGCCGACTGTCCAGATAGTCCACCAGCACCCGGTCCAGATCCGCCTCGATCGGCACCACCCGAGGCCGCCCGCCCTTGCCGACGACCTCGATGCGCCGCTCACCCGGCCGACCGGCGAGCGAACCGACCCGCAGCGCCAGCAGCTCCGACAGACGCAGCCCGGCGCACAGCGCCACCGCAAGCACCGCCACGTCCCGCTCCGGCCACGGGTCACGCTGCCGGCCCTCGTCACGGGCCACCGAGGCCAGCAGCACCTCGGGAGTGTCCGCGCCACGCAACGGCTTCGGCTGGGGGAGTAGCGCCCGTGGGCGGCCCACCGCCGGCATCGGGTTGCCCGCCACGACCCCGTCGGCCACGAGGAACGTGAAGAAGCTGTTCCAGGTGGACCACGCCCGGTGCACCGACGCGGGCGCCCGGGGTGCGGCGAACCGGGCGAAGGCCGCCCGCATCACCCGGGGGGAGAGGTCGGTGATCAACAGCGCGTCGAGGGGGAGGGGAGTGGTGGCGTCCTCGGCGACCAGGGCGGCCACCGCGCGCAGATCCCGCCGGTAGGCCGCGAGGGTGTGGGGGGAGGGCTTGCGGGTGGCCCGGGCGGTCAGGAACTCCTCGATCAAAACAACGAGCGATTCGTCCTTTTTGTCATGCATAAGGGATATTATGCATGATTTTCGCGTTGCCTGGAAGGGGGGGAGAGTGGAGCGGGCATGACCGAGCGGAGGCGTTACGTGCTCACCGGAGCACCGGGGGCCGGCAAGACCACCCTGATCGACGCACTACGCCAACGGGGACACCTGGTGGTCCGGGAGGCGGCCACCGACGTCATCAAGGCCCGGCAGGCGCAGGGGTGCGCCGAGCCCTGGCAGGAACCCGGATTCGTCGACGCCGTTGCCAGGCTCCGGCGCCGGCGCCGGCGCCGGATCATGGCCGATTATGGCCGATTCGCGCGGAGCCCCGCAGATCCACGACAGGTCACCGTTGTGCACCCTCGCGCTGGCGCGCCACCTGGGCCGGGACGTCGGGCCCCATCTCGCCGCCGAACTGGACCGGATCACCCGCGAGGGGATCTACCAGCGGCTGGTGTTCCTGATCGGGCCGCTGGGCTTCGTCACGCGTACGGCCGCGCGCCGGATCAGCTACGCCGAGTCGCTCGCCTTCGCGAAGGTCCATGAACGGGTGTACGAGGCGTACGGGCACCGACTGGTCGACGTACCCGTCGGTCCGGTCCACGAGCGGGTCGCCCTGATCGAGAAGCACCTGACCCCGATCGAGGGGACGCCCAGATTCCCCAACTTTACATAATGTGCATTATCGAATCTCTGCCCAGGTCGGTCCGGATTGACAGCTGGCGCATCGGCGACAGTGTTCACGCCGCGCCGCCGCCGCACGTCCTCGCGGAACTCAGAGGAGTAGGAAGTGTTCTCTTGGGCGCCGCGGAGGTACAGAAACAGCACGGCGAGGAGCGCGGCGATGGCGTCAGGGTGCCGCGGTCTTCCCTGCTCGCTGATCAGTTGCTTCCAGCGGTTCCACCGCTCGGCGTTCGTCTCTGTCCTCCGGCTGGCCGAGACCGTCGAGCCTCCAGCCGCTGTCCGCACTCATCACGTCATCCTTCCGACTCGTCGTGTCCCGCCGTAGGTGTGACGGGTGCGGGCGCGAAAACTCATCACCAAGCCGTACCCACGAGGGGAGCGCAACCGGCGGTCGGCCGGAAGCGCTCCCCTCGCACAAGTGGTCAGGAGGCCGCTAGGGCACCATCCAGCTCAACACCGGGGTCGCCTGTAGGCCGACCAGCAACGCCATCGCGGAGATCAGAACCACGCTCCAGCCGAACATGCGGCGGAACAGGTCGCCCTCCCGGCCACTCAGTCCCACCGCGCTCGCCGCGATCGTCAGGTTCTGCAACGAGATCATCTTCCCGACCACGCCGCCGGACGCGTTGGCCGCGGCGAGCAGCACCGGGTCCAGGCCGGCGCGCTGCGCGGCGGTGACCTGGAGTGCGCCGAACAGCGAGTTGGACGACGTGTCCGAGCCGGTGAGCGCCACACCCAACCAGCCAAGCACCGGCGAGAGCAGCGCGAACAGCCCGCCGGCACCGGCCATCCAGGTGCCCAGCGTCGCGGTCTGCCCGCTGCCGTTCATCACGAACGCCAGCGCCAGCAGCCCGCAGACGGTGAGGATCGCCCAGCGCAGCGACGCCAACGTCTGCCCGTACGCGACGAGTGCGGCGCGCGGTGTGACGCGCAGGATCGCCATCGTGACCAGGCCAGCCAGCACCAGCAGCGTGCCGGTCGAGGAGAGCCAGTTGAAGCGGAAGACCGGCAGCGACGACGGCGTGCCGGCCACGGTCAGCAGATGCAGTCCCGGCCAGTCGAAGGTCACGGTGACCGCGTTGAGCGCGTCCGCGATCGTGGGCACCTGGGACAGGCCGAAGATCGCCACGATCACCAGGTACGGGGCGTACGCCCGCCAGACCTCCACCGGGGCGTCCGGCTGGTTCGGCGCCACCGCCGGGCGGCTGGCGAGGGCCACCCCACGGTCCGGCTGGCTCACCGACCCAACCGGCCCGCCCGATTCGGCCGTCGGCCGGGGCCCTGCCGGTCCTTCCTGCGGCGGGGCGTCGGACGCGCCACCGGTCACCTGGTCCTCGTGGCGCCGGGGCGGCCACGCCCGCGCGGTCACGGCCACGACCACGGCGCTGACCAGCCCCGCGACGATGTCGGCGAGGGCAACCGAGAGGTAGTTCGACGTGAGGAACTGCGCCAGCGCGAACGACCCGCCGCAGGCGACTGCCACGTGCCAGGTTCCGCGCAGCCCTCGGCGACCGCCGACCATGCCCACCAGCAGCAGCGGAATGAACACCGCGATCACCGGTACCTGACGCCCGGCCATCGCGCCCAGGTCGCCCGCCGGCAGGTCGGTGACCCGGGCCAGCGTGGTGATCGGCAGGCCGAGCGGCCCGAATGCGGCCGGCACGGTGTTGGCCACCAGCGCCACCGTGGCCGCCTTCATCGGACCGAAGCCCAGCGCCAACAACATCACCGTGGTGATCGCGACCGGAGTGCCCTGCCCGGCCAGCCCTTCGAGCAGTGAGCCGAAGCAGAACGCGATCACCAGGGCCTGCACCTGCCGGTCGTCGCTGACCCGGGCAAACGAGCGCCGAAGCACGTCGAAGTGCCCACTCGTCACGGTCATCCGGTAGATCCAGATGGCGGTGCCGAACGTCCACACGAGCGGGAACAGCGCGAACGTGGCACCTTGACTCGCGGTGAGCAGCGCCTGACCGGTCGGCATCGCGTAGACCACGATGGACACCAGTAGTGCGACGGAAAGCGCGCCGAGCGCAGCCAGCCACGCCCGTACCCGTACGACGCCGAGCAGCAGGAACAGCGTGATGATCGGCAGCCCGGCGACGAGGGCACTCAACGCCAGTGAGTCGGCGAGAGGATCCAGAGTCGGACGGTACACGCACACCTCCAGCAGCACGTCGACCAGAGGCCGTCGTATCGAAGGGGCTCACTTTAATGCGGCCGACGGCGGCGAACTTACTTCGAAAATGCGCGGTACGAGGACATGCTGGACCGGGGGCTTGTGTCTCAAGCCGCTTGAGGTCGCATAGTGGGCGTCGTGGACAGGAATGAGCTGTACCCGATCGGGGATGTCGCCCGGCGGACCGGCCTGAGCGTCAGCGCCGTCCGGTACTACGCGGACGCCGGTGTCGTCCTGCCGGCCGCCAGCACCCCGGCCGGCCACCGCCCAGGACGCCCACGGGCTCCCGCGCCCGCCGAGAGACCCGCTCCCGCGGGTCTCTCGTGCTTTGTCGCAATCTTGCGGCGGACGGGCGTGGACGTCGTCGCGTAGTCATCAGCACCGAAGGCCGTAGACCTTCGTGGCCGGCGAGGGTGACATTGCGGCTGTCGGCCGCCGTGCGGGGCGTATGCGGGTGGAGGCAGCCGAACCCGCCGGTGGCGTAGTGCGTGATGCCACCGACCGCCACTGCGAAGCAACTCCCACCAACCTTTCGAACTCATCCCGTTAGGAGCCACAATCCTCGCAATTCACCACACTTGCTCCAGTCGCACAGGCAGCCCTGCTCCCCAGAGAGGCCAAACCCGTTCAATGCGAAGCCCTGGACTCGAAGTCCGCGTTTGGGCCCGAGATAATGAGAAGGCTTGCACCTGGCCCGAGATAATGAGAGCCATGACTCTTCAGGGATTCTCACTAACTTGGGCCACTGCAGATCAGGAGCCGACCGTGTGGCCTAGGTCAACTGAGAAATGACAAGTGTTCATGGTCGATGCGGGCTAGCCTCCTGCCATGGTGGACGTCACCAGACTTGAGGCCGCCGGATCTGCCGTTCAGCATCTGAGCGGCCTGCTGGCGGACGTCTGGCTGGCGATAGACGCTCCGGATCACGTCGGCGGGCGATGGTTGGAGCTGTGCCGCGGGTCTCCGGTCGACCCGGCGTTCGTGTGCGTCGATGCCATGAGCAATGTGCTGCACGTGCGGTATCTCGGCCCGGAGAACCTCTCCATCGTCTACCTGCCCGGCTGGTTCTACGAGGTGGCGACGGCCGCCTCGCTGGGCCGTCCACTCGACGTGTCTGCCGTGACGGTGCTGGACTTCGCGACCGCGCGTCCCCTGGCCTTCGACCTGACCGTCGAGCACAGGATCCGGGATGCGGTGCATACCGTCACGTTTCCGTCGGGGCGGGAGCCGGTCGAGTACGAGCCACTCCCCTACGGCTACGCGTTCGCGCCGGCGCGTGGCTTCGGTATCACCGATACGGCGGGCGACCCGGCGACGGACACATCGATGATCTTCCACTGGGGTGCGATGTCGCTGCGGGTCGCCGCAGCACCCGGCGTCACGTTCGAGCAGCGACCGCTGCTGGGCGAGGTGGCCCTGGGTGCCGTCCGGGCGGCCTACCGTCCGAGTGACGGCAGGGTCACCTGTGATCAGGCGTTGCGCTTCGAGTTCGAGCGGCACCGTCACCCGATGACGCTGCCGCCGCTCGGAGCGCCGTTGCGTCCCGTACCGCTGCTGGAGCCGGACGTCGTCGCGAACGCGGTGGCCCTGGTTCGGGCGCTCGACGAGCCGCGGCCGGTTGCCGTGCAGGAGACCCGGGCGGACGGGGTGGACCTGGTGTTGATGAAGCCGGATCTGCGTCGGCTGCCCCGGGGAGCCCCGTGGAGTTGGCAGCCGGATTGGTTGGTCGAAGCGGCGAAGGTCGTCGACGACGCCGTGTTCGCGGTGATGACGGGTCTGCTCGACACGTACGTGCAGTGGCTCGGCGGGCTGCCGGAGAGCGCACCCGTGCCGATTCGTCTGCGTGTCGATCCGGCGAGCGCGGAGGACCGCTTCGCCTATCGGCTCGATTTTCTGGACGCGGACGGTGAGGTGTCGGTCGAGCCGCCGGCGACGACCGCGCCTTTCGCGCCGTGCTTCCGGTTGACAGTGGTCCGCACGAAGAACGTGCGGGTGTTGGTGGACCTGCCCCTCGGCGTGGCCGGCGGATCGGACATCGAGGGTGTCGTGCAGTACCGGGAGAAGATCGTGACGCACGTCGACGACGTGCCGCTGATGGTCGCCGACGGTGACGGCGACACCGAGCCGCAGCTGGAGGCGCGGCCGGCGACGATCGAGGAGATCGTCCATGTCGCCGTGGCGGTTGGCGAGTTCGTTCCGTTCCCACCCGTGCAGGTCATGTACGACCTGCGTGATCTGGGCAGCGTCGGGGTGTACGTGCTGACCGGGAAGGACCTCTACGGCGAGCCGATGGGCGGCCTGGAGGCGGCGATCACCCTCGGGGGTGTGGTGGTTCCCGAGGTTGCCGAGCGGGCGGTCGGCTCGTTGCTGGCCTCGGGTCGGCGCGTCACGACCCTCGGCGATGATCCCGGTCGGCGTCTGCGCGAGGCGGCGGAGGCGGTGGTGCCCGACGATGTGGTGTTGGCCCGTTCGCTTGTCGAACGCGTCGAGGGACGTGCGCCATGACGCGTGTGCCGGGCAGCGACGGCCTGTCCGTTCCGGAGCGGCTCGCGTTGGTGGGCCAGCACCAGCGTGTGACGCCGCAGGTTCGGGCGTTCCTGCGGCCGGATGTCGCGCCGCTGGCGTTCCTGCGCGATGTCGAGCAGTTGGTCGATCCGTCCGGCGTCTGCCTTCGGTCCGGCTTCGTGCAGCACGCCTTCGAGGCAACGCGTCGGGACTTCCCGACGATCTCGATGGAGGGGTTCCTGGCCGGTGCGCCTCAGGGGTCGTTGCTGGCCGGTGTGGTCGACGCGCTGCTCGGGGAGGCGTCCGCGACGCTGCTGCGCACGTCGGACCCCGCGCGCTACATCGACGCGTTGCGGCGTTCGTACGCCGATTTCCGGACGGTCGCGACGCCGTTCGACGGTGGGGTGTCCTACGGGTCGTACCGGTACCACGAGGGTTTCCACGTCGAGTTGCCCGAGGATCTGAACGTCACTCCGATGAACGCTCCGGTCGGCCCGGTTCCGCGCTACCCGGCGTACGGCGCGGCGGTGACCAGCCGGGGTCACCGCTCGATCGGCATGGTCGTGGCGTCGCGGTTGTGGGATCGGGAGATCCCGTTGACCGCGCGAGGTCCGGAGCTGTTCCGGGAGCTGCAGGTGCGCAGTCTCGACGAGGTGCACGCCTGGGACTACGACCCCGACCTGTTGATGTCCGAGGTGCAGATCGCCCACATGATCTCGACCGGGGACGCCCCGATCTACCGCTTCTCGTTCGAGAAGGGGCCGCCTCGGGATCGGACGGTGGCGCAGGCGCGGTGGGAGCTCGCGGCGCGGCTGGAGGACGAGCGGATCCTGACCGGCGACACCGTCGAGCTCCAGCGGTTGTGGGATCGCCACGGTCGTAGTGCGACCACGCCGCGCGGGGATCCGCTGGACATGCGCAGCCGGTACGGCCGTGATCCGTACTACCGGCTGTCCCGGGATGAGCTGTTCGAGATGGCCATGGGGCTCCCGTCGGCGCGGAACGTGGCGATCCGTGTGTATGAGTGGGAGCACGCGAGACCTCAGCGGTTCATCAGGGAGTTGCAGCGTTGGGTTCGGACGTTGCGCAGGAAGCTCGACGAGGATGTGTGGAGCAGTCGGCTGTCGATGCTGACCGGGGCGAGTGAGCCGGGCAATCTGCACCTGCTCTCCCCCAGGGACCACGCGCTGACCGACCTGTATGCCGGACGGATGATGGGCGGGATGACCCGGTTGGACCGCTGGGGTAACCGGGTGGTCCCGACCGTCGTGGAAGAGGCCGACTACGACTTCGCGGCGCGGGCGCAGGATTACACGTCGAAGTACGGCGCGCCCGTGGGGTCGTTTCCCCTGACCGACATCGCTCGGGTGGCCGAGCCGGTCGTCGCGTTCGACCAGCGGACCCTGGCCGAGTTGGTGGTCGCGTTGCGGGACGACGAGTGGCAGAGGGCGTTGGCCTCGACCCCGGAGGCGCTCGGGGCCTGGAATGAACTTGTGCGACGACTCAACAGCCACGTCGACGGCTACGGCATGCCGACCGCGCTGCGTCTGCCTCAACTTTGACGGGAGGATCGGCCATGCCGGTGACACCAGAGGCTGTGCTCCGTTTCGTGCAGGTGCGTCGGGTGGGTGAGCCCGCGGGCGCTGAGGACGGTGCCTGTACCGCCGGACCGACGGTGATCGGGCCGGTCCTCGACTTCCGCGACGACTGGTCGCCGCCGGTCCGCAACGCGGTGACCAGCCGCGATGTGAAGCAGGCCTGGGCGTTGTACGCGGCGCGCAGGAGAGAGCAGGACGACGCGGTCGAGGATCTCGGTCGTCTGGTCGTGGCTCTGGTGCGGCGGGCCGAGATCGATTCGCGGCTCACTGTCGGGAAGGTGCGTCGGGTCATCGCCGAGTGGGCGGCCGAGCGGCAGGTGACCTCGGAACAGTTCGGGGGTTCGGTGGCCGTCCTTACGCGTTGGGCTGTGGACATGACGGCGCTCGGTCGGTTCCTGGGGCGGCCGCGTGGCGTGGTGTCGGGTGTCCTTCTGCGTCTGCTGCGTGGTGTCACGCTGGTCCGTCTCGCTGACAGTGCCGCCGAGGACGCCTGCCTGGTCCGCTCGTTGGTCGGTGGCCGGGACCTGGAGTTGCCGTCCGCGCCGAAGCCGGCGCCGCAGGTCGACGCCGACATCGGACTTGCCGATCAGTTCGCCGAGTTGGCGGTGCACGTCGGGCGGATGCTCAGCCGGGCGCGTGTCACCGGTTCCCCCGATCCAACGCTCGCCGACGTGCGGGCGGCCGGCTTTGCCGACCTTGGCCCGGCCATCGAGGCGACGTCGCGCGCCGCGGGTGAACTGGGCGTTGCGGCCACCGTCACGCTGCGCGCCCTGCGCACGCTGTTCGACGCCGAGCGGGAGGCTGCCCGCCGTCGTGTGGACCGGCGGGTCGACGCGGCGGACTCGGGGCGGCAGGTGGAGAGCGTGCCCATCGGTGACGACATCGAGTACGTACCGCCGCGTGTGCCGGTGCTGGGCACGCAGGCGCGGGTCGTCGGCCGGGGTGACCTCATGGTCATTCGTACCGCGCATCTGCGCTACGAGTTGGGTGAGATCTCGCATGTGGAGAACGTGCTGGCCAGCGAGGTGCGCGGGCGGACCCACGTGGTCGACACCAGCACCCGGGAGTCGGTCACGACGTCGACGCAGTCGATCGCCGAGACCACGCAGGAGTTGGAGACCACGGAGCAGAACAGCCTGGACCGGGCGCTGACCACCGCGGCGACGCAGAGCACGTCGACGTCGTTGGGGGTCAGCGTCTCCGGTGGTTTCGGCCCGGTCCAGGCTGGTGTGGACATCAACGCCGACCGGTCCACGACCACCGCGAGCAGCATGAGTTCGGCGGTGTCGTACTCGAAGACCCTGACCGAGCGGGCGTCGGAGTTGCTGCGCAGCGAGGTGTCCGAGCGTCGCTCGATCACCAGCACGACGCGGGTGACCGAGACCAACGAGCACCGGTTCGACAACGGCGACGGGTCGGTGAACATCACCGGCGTGTACCGCTGGCTCACGAAGGTCGACCAGGCGCAGGTCTACAACTACGGGGAACGGTTGCTGCTGCAGTTCGTGGTGCCGGAGCCGGCGGCCGTGCTGGTTTACCTGGCGCAGCTGAGCACCGACGAGGGTGCGGTCGCGAAGCCGGCCGGCTGGTTCCTCGACGTGGCTGATCTGACCGAGGAGAACTACGCCGACAAGGCGGCGCGCTGGGATGTGGTCGGCGTCGAACCACCGCCCGAGCCGGAGGTGTCGGCCACGATCACGTTCGCCGATCCGCCGGCTCGCCCGTTCGACTATCCCCGCAACTCCACGGACAAGTCGCAGCCGGAGTGGGGCTACAGCTCGTATGTCGGTGAGGTGCCGGTGCCGGCCGGTTACCAGGCGACCGAGGCGTACGTGACCACGACGTGGGGGCTGGTGGAGGGTGAGTACACCGTGGAGGAGGGCAGCCCTCCGCAGGCGGTGCAGATCGCGATCGGTGAGAAGCGGGTCAGCAGCAGCGACGGTGGTGACGGCCGGATGATTGTGTCGCTGGACCAGGTGCTTCCCGGGGCGCTGCCGGTCGGGATCAGCGCCGATCAGCGTGGCGGGCTCACGGTGGTGGTGCGGGTGCGTTGCGAGCGCACCGCCGCCGCGTACGAGGCGTGGCGGTTGCGGGCGTACGAGGCGATCCGGGCCAGCTATCTGGCGCAGGTGGCGGCGTACGAGAATGACCAGCGTCTGCGGTTGGCTCGGGCGGTGTACCGGTCCGAGCAGCCGGCGGAGGTGAACCGGCGGGTCGAGCAGTTGGAGTTGAAACGGGCCTGCCAGAGTGTGCTCTTCGGCCACGAGTTCGACCAGTTCGGCGGTCTGACGTTCCCGGCCGACGACGCGCCTCGTATCGACCGTGTCGAGATCAGCGCGGAGGCGGACCAGATCCAGTTCGGTGAGGATCTCTTCGAGTGGGAGAACATGGTCTACCTGTTCTACCCGTACCAGTGGGCCGGTCGGGAGCGGTGGGCGACGTTACGGACCCGGACCAGCTCGGACGGGGTTCATGAGGCGTTTTTGCAGGCCGGTGCCGCTCGGGTGACGGTGCCGGTGCGAGCCGGTTACGAGCACGCGGTCGGGCGGTACCTGGAGACCTCTCAGATCCCGGCGCTGACGCCGCGTCCCTGGCGCGACGGTGGGAACCCGTACCCGCCGATCGAGGATCTGATCGGTGACGCTCTCGACCGCCCGGGTGAGGAGGTCGCCGTGGACGAGCCCTGGGAGGTGCGCACCCCGACGGCGCTGATCTGTCTGCAGACGGGAGCCGAGCTGAACCCGGAGTCGGCGTGACCGTCGGAGGGGTGCACACGTACGCCGGGAGCTCGGGAACGACCGGGCGCTCCCCCGTCGACCGGCGGCGAAGGCGTCGCCGGCGGCAAGATCGTGGGCCCGTAGGATCGGGTCATGTCTGAGGCCCAGCCGACCCCGCGGTTCCGCCAGCACGCGGCGAAGATGGGTGAGCTGGTGGCCCGGCAGATCCTGGAGGACATCGTCGAGCAGGGGCTGTCGGCCGGGGCGGCGCTGCCCACCGAGGCGCAGATGCTGCAGGCGTACGGGGTCAGTCGCGGCACCCTGCGGGAGGCGCTGCGGATTCTGGAGATCAACGGTCTGGTGCGGGTGCGGCCGGGTCGTGGTGGTGGGCCGATCGTCGGGTCGGTCGATCCGCACACCTTCGGTCGGACGATGGCGCTGTTCATGCAGATGGGCCGGACCCGGTTCGGTGAGCTGGTCGAGGCGCGCGTGATCATGGAGCCGTTGATGGCCCGGTTGGCGGCCGAGCGGCGCGATGCCGCGCACCTGCGTGAGTTGGCGGAGTCGATGCGGGAGCACGCCACGTTGGAGGAGCGCGACGAGGCCAGCTACCTGGCGGTGATGCAGCGTTTCCACGGTGTGGTGGCGGGGTTGTCGGGCAATGGGGTGCTGGATCTGTTCGGTCGGGCGCTGAAGGAGATCTACACCGAGCGGGTCGTCGCGGCTGAGCGTCGTCCGGAGCGGTGGGAGGACGTGCGGCGGGAGCATCAGGCGGTCGCGGCGGCGATCGCCGACGGCGACGGGGTTGCGGCGGAGACGTTGATGCGGGCGCACATGGTCGCCCTGGCCGATCACCTCGAACGCGACTACGCCGGTCTGCACGACGAGGTGATCGGCTGGTGGTGACGCCGGTCAGGACAGTGCGCTGGACAGCACCGCCTGTACCGGTGTGCGGTCCTGGTCGACGCGCCGGGTGGTGTCCTGGTCGCGCCAGTCGGTGCCGAGGGCGCTGACGGCGGGCATGACCTCCCTGGCGAACAGGGTGAGGTGGTCGCGTACCTCGTTGCTGGTCATGTCGCCGGCGTGGTTCATCAGGATGAGGTGTCCGGCGCCGGTCTGCTCGTAGAGGCGGTGGATCTGTGCGGTGACCTGGTCGGGGGTGCCGATGAGCAGGATGCCGGCGTCGATGAGGTCTTCGTAGCTCATTCGGCGGACGGCGCCGAGGCGGCCCTGGAGCGCGGCCACGGCGGCTGCCGGTGGGAAGTAGCCGGGTGGGCTGGCGGCGCCGAGGCGCAGGTTTCCGGGCTTGAGGTAGTACATGAGTTTGCGGCCGATCTCGCGGGCTTTCTCCTCGGTCGGGGCGACGTGGCACAGGGCCATGTAGGCGAACCGGTCCGGGCCGGGTTCGGGAAGGCCTGCGGCGACGGCCGTTCGGCGGTAGAGCCGGAACGAGGTCGCGGTGTCGTCGTAGGTGCCGAGCAGGTTGCACAGGGTGTAGCCGTGTCGGGCGGTCCATTCGACGAGTCGGGTCGAGGTGCCGCTGATCCAGATCGGTGGGTGTGGCTGTTGGTACGGGCGGGGCCAGACGCTGACGTACCGGTAGTGGTAGTGGCGGCCCTCCCAGGAGAAGATGTCGCCGCTGGTCCACGCCTTTTTGATCAGGTCGTGGGCTTCGATGAACATGTCCAGGTTGTGCACGGGGTTCTGGTTGGAGGGGAACGTCTCGCCCTGGACGCCGCGGACGAAGCCGCAGTCGATGCGGCCGCCGCTGACCGAGTCCAGGTAGGCGATCTCCTCGGCGACGCGGATGGGGCTTTCGCGGTGCGGCAGTGGGGTGCCGAGCACCAGGACCCGGCCGCGTCGGGTGCGGTGCAGGACGGAGGCGGCGCTGAGGGTGGCCGAGACCTGCAGGGTGGAGGCGGACTGGTGGTGCTCGTTGACCATCAGGTCGAAGCCCAGTTCGTCGGCGAGTTCGTACTCGTCGAGGTAGCGCTGGTAGAGCTCGTGGCCGAGGACGGGGTCGTAGTAGCGGTTGGGCATGAAGTATTTGAGGCCGCGGTTGGCCTCTTCGGCCTCGGGTGCGACGAACGGGTAGGGCATTTCGGTGAAGTGGTAGAGCTTCACGGGGCCTCTCCGATCAGGAAGGACCGGAGCAGCCGGTGGAATTCGTCGGGGCGCTCCAGGTACGAGTAGTGCCCGGCGTGTGGCAACTCGACGAAGCGCGCGCAGGGCAGGAGGTCGGCCAGCGCGGCGCTGTGTCGTGGCGGTACCAGCCGGTCGTGGGTGCCGGCGAGCACGAGGGTGGGCATGGTGGCCAGGTGCAGCCATCGGCGTAGTCGGGGATCGTGCAGGAAGGGTTTCCAGGCGTACCGGGACAGGGCGGCCCGGTCGGCGAAGGCCCGTTCGTACTCGTCGTCGGTGAGGCCGGTCGGGAAGCCGGGCATGCGCAGGTCGTGGCAGGCGGTGGGGTCGGCCCAGCCCAGGTCGACGATCTCGGTGGGGTCGAGCAGGAGGATGTCGGCGAAGTCGGGTTCGGTCACCCCGGACAGTTTCACCCCGTACGGGGAGACGAGGGTGAGTGAGGCGAACAGGTGGGGTGCGCGTACCGCCATCTCCAGGGCGATCCAGCCGCCGAAGCCCGCGCCGGCGAGGTGGACGGGGCCGTTGGTCAGGTCGGTGACGGGGCCGGCCAGGTAGTGCTGGGCGAGGTCGGCGACGCTGTCCCACTCCTGTGCGGTGTCGTCCAGTGGTGTGCCGAAGCCGGGGTGTCGGGGTACGACGACGTCCAGGTCGTCGGCGAGGAGGGTGAGGGCGCCGACCGGTCCGGGGAGAACGTCCGCGTCGTGCAGGAACAGCAGGGTGCTCACGGTGTGGTCCTCCCCCGGGTGAAGAAGGTTCGCAGGAGGGTGGCGAGGGCTTCGGGTTGGTCGAGGTTCGGTGCGTGTCGGGCGTCCATGCGGTGCACGTGCACCTGCGGGGACAGGTTCTCGAGGTGTCGGCCCCAGTCCGGTTCGAGGAGGTCGTCGCGGGTGGCCTCGACGACCAGGATCGGCACGGGGGTGTCGCGCAGGGGCGCTGGCCAGTCGTCGGGGCCGGGCTTGGGCAGTGTGGGGTGGCGTAGGCGGGGGGCCAGGCACGCCTGGACGTGGCCGGGTTTGCGGGTGTTGGCGTAGCGGACGCCGACGGTGTCGTCGAAGCCGGCGTAGTCGTCGGTCATGAGGGCGACGAGGCGGCGGACGTCCTGTTCGGTGCCGTCGAACTGGCCGAGTTCGGTGGTGCCCTTGGTGGAGCGCCAGGGGCCGCCGGTGCCGCAGATGCTCACCGCGGACAGGGCTGGCAGGGTGGGCGCGGGTGTGGCGAGTGCGCGTAGCAGGAGGGATCCGCCGAAGGACTGGCCGACGAAGTGGGCGGCGTCGACGTCGAGGGCGGCGCAGAACGCGGCGAGGTGGTCGGTGCGGAAGGAGTACGGCGAGCGGTCCAGGTAGACGACCTTGTCGGTGTCGCCGTAGCCGAGCATGTCGGGTGCGAGGACCCGGTAGTGCGTGGCGAGGAGGGGCATGACGCTGGCCCAGCTGCCGATGGCGTCGCCGCCGAATGCGCCGTCGTGGACGAGGACGACGGTGCCGTCGGGTTGTCCGGGTGGTGCGCATTCCCAGTAGCGGGTGGTGAAGCCGCCGGCGTCGATGGTGTGGGTCCGTGGTTGGGTCATTGTCCTGCCTCGGAGTGGAAGGTGCCGTAGCGGCCGTTGAGGTAGAGCAGGGGCTGGGCGTCGGTCTGGGATCGGGCGTGCAGCACCTCGCCGCAGAGGATCCAGTGGTCGCCGCCCTGGTGGATGGTGGTGGTGCGGCATTCGAGGACGGCGGTGGTGCCGGTGGCGAGGGTGGGTACCGGTGTGCGGCCGGCGACCACGGCGGCGGCGAGGTCGTCGAGGTCCCGGCCGCGGGTGGCGAAGGCTCGGGCCCAGGCGGTGCGGTCGGCGGCGAGGTAGTTGACGCTGAACCGGCCGGCTTGTTCGGCCAGCGGCGCGAGGCCGGTCTTGGTGTCGACGGCGACCATCACCATCGGTGGTTCGCCGGACAGGGACGCGGCGGAGGTGCAGGTGAGCCCGGTGACGCCGGCGGCGCCGCCGGGCACGAGAAGGATCGCCACGGGTGCGGGCACCTGGCGGAAGGCGGCGCGGAACCGGGGGGTTTCGACGAGGCGGTCCCGGGTGGTGAGGTCAGGGTTCATGGCGCCGCTCCCCTATCGGTGGGTTTGGTTGTTCGGGTCAGCCACAGGCGGTGCACGTCGGCGCGGGCGTTGAGGTGCGCGGCGGCGGGGCTGCCGCCGATCACCGTCGCCGAGGCGACCCAGTCGGCGCAGGCGCCGGTGCGGGCCAGGACGGTGCTCTGGGTGATGTCGGAGGCGCAGGGTTGGCCGGTGCGCGGGTCGATGAGGTGGTGGCCGTCGGTGCCCCAGCGGCGTTTGCCGGTGCCGCTGGTGGCGACGCCGCCGTCGCGGACCAGCAGCACGTGGCCGTTGGGCAGGTTGACGGGCCAGCCGTCGCCGTTGGGGCCGGGGCCGCGGCAGGTGACGTCTCCGCCGATGCTGGCTGCCGAGTTGGGGCCGAGCCAGGTCACGACGTCGTCGGCCCATCTGCCCTTGGCCAGTGCGCCGACGTCGACGCCGTATCCGGGTGCCAGGCGGGCGGTGTGGCCGCGTAGTTCCAGCAGCTCTGCCAGTGGTGGCACGGGTGTCGGTGTCGTGGGTGCGGCGGTGGGTGGGGTGCCGGTGGCCCAGGAGCGTACGTAGCCGGCGGCGAGGAGCCGGGGCAGCATCGCCGCGTTGACGAGGTTGGCGCTGGCGGCGGCGACGGCCAGGGCGTGTCGGAGCATGGCGTGCAGGTCGGCGGAGATGGGGTGCCATCGGCCGGCGGCGGCGTTCAGTTGGGACAGTTCGCTGTCGGGGCGGAAGCGGGAGTAGCGCCGGTCCAGTGCGTGTAGCCGCCGCTGCACCTCGGTGAAGGGTGTGGCCGGTGGTCCGTGGCTGGCCAGGGTCACTTCGCAGGTGAACACCGGGCAGGTGTAGCGCTGCACGGAGAGCGGGTGGTGCGCGACGGTCATGCGGTTCTCCCTCCACCACCAGTTTTAACATGCTAAACATGATGATGTTTAGGGAGCAAGGGTCCGTCCGGGTAGTTCCCGGCCGGCCCCTCCACCACAGGGGCCGGCCGGGAAGACGCGGTCGACGACGGCCGGCCTACCGGCCTGCCGCGTCGCGGTCCAGCACCTCCCGCGCGCTGCGGGCGACCGCGGCGTCGATCATTCGCCCGTCGGCGGCGACTGCCACCCCGGAGCCGTTGCGTTCGGCGTCGGCCAGCCGGTCGACGACGTCGCGGGCCGCGTCGATCTCGGCCGCCGTCGGCGAGAACACCCGGTTGACGACGGGCACCTGCGCGGGATGGATCGCCGTGCGGCCACGGAATCCCTGACGCAGCAGCAGCCGGCTGGTGGCCTCGAGCCGTTCCGGGTCGCGCAGGGCCGTCTCGGTCGGGCCGACCGGCGCGGCGAGGCCGACCGCCGCGCAGGCCAGGACGACGCGCGAGCGGTACGGCCACAACTCCTCCCGGTCCGGGCCGGGTTGCAGCCGCAGTTCCGCCGCGAGGTCCGCCTCGCCCAGGCCCAGGCGCTCGACCCGGGGGGCGGCGGCCACGGCCTCGGCGCGCAGCACGCCGCTGGCCGTCTCCAGCAGCGCGAACACCGCGATCTGCCCGGCCGGGAGGCCACTGTCGCGTTCGGCGTCGCCGAGCAGCCGGTGCACCTCGGCCAGCAGGTCGACGTCGGCTTTCGGCACGACCACGCCGGTCAGGTGCGGGCCGACCACCGCGGCGATGTCGGCCGCCGGTGTGTCCGCGTTGATGCGTACCCACCACTGCGGGGCGGTGGTCTTGTTCGGCAGCGCCACCGCGTCCTCAAGGTCGAGGATGCAGGCGTCGGCGCCCCGGGACGCCGCACGCGCCACCTTGTCCGGCTGGTCCCCCGGCACGTACAGGTAGCTGCGGGCGGTGGCCCGGGGTCGTCCGACGGCCGTCACGGGCGGGTGGGACGGGCCAGGTACCGGCCGCGCGGCTGCCCGACCACGGCGCCGCCACGCAGGATCTGCTCACCACGCAGGAACGTGTCGGTGACGCGGGCGGTCAACTCCATGCCCTCGAACGGCGTGTACTCCTGCGTCGACAGCGACTCCTCGGCCCGTACCGTCCAGGTGTGGTTCTCGTCGACCAGGCAGAAGTCGGCGTCCAGGCCCTCGGCGATGGCCCCCTTGGTGGCCAGACCGAAGCGGCGGGCCGGCGCCCACGAGGTCAGCTCGGCGACCCGGGCGTACGACAGGCCGCGCTTGGAGCCCTCGCTGACCAGGCCCGGCAGCAGGTACTCGGCGCCGCCGAAGCCGGATTTGGCGACGAAGATGTCGTCGGCCGGCTCACCGAACTTGGTCTCGGCGCGGCAGCACGCGTGGTCGCTGACGACCCAGTCGAGGTGGCCGTCGATCAGGTGGCCCCAGAGCGCCTCCACGTCCTCGCGGGGACGCAGCGGCGGGTTGACCTTGCCGCCGAGGCCGTACGCGGTGTCGATGCTGGCCAGCAGGTGGCCGATGGTCACCTCGCGGCGGAAGTCGACGTGCGGGAACGCCTTGGCCATGCGCAGCGCCGCGTCGACGGCCTTCTCCGACGTCAGGTGCAGCAGGTTGATGGTGGGCAGGCCGGTCTCGTGGGCGAGGTAGGAGGCGATGCTGATCGCGAGGCCCTCGGAGTGCGGCGGCCGGGAGGCGCTGTAGGCGGCCAGCCCGGTGAGGCTGCCCTCCTCCTCGACCAGGCGGGTGTACGCCCGCATGATCTCGGCCGTCTCGCAGTGCAGCGACAGCGAGATCTCGTCGGCCAGGTCTGGGAACTGCTCGCGGGCGGCCTGCACGCCGCGCATGACGAACTCGAAGTGCGCGTAGTCGTAGCGGGCGTCCGGCGGGATCATGAGGAAGGAGCTCTGGTCGGTGGAGCGGCCGTGCAGGCCGTGGCCACCGTAGAACATGAAGACCTTGAACGAGGTGACGCCGTGGTCGCGGATCAGCTCGGGGATCTCGTCGATGTGCTCGGCGGTCATCGGCGCGACGTGGAACGCGAAGTCGACGTAGGACTTCTGGTCGGTGGCGCTGCGCACCTCCGGGAAGAACTCGCGGTACGGTCCGCCGCGGTTGAGGTAGTACTGCCCGGTGCGGATGTAGTTGATGGCGGAGGTGACGCCGCCCTGCGCGCAGGCGCGGCTCTCCGTCGCGGTGTCCTCGGCCAGGGGGTGGTAGATGCCCCAGTGCTGGTGGGCGTCGACGACGCCGGGGAAGGCGAGCTTGCCGCCACCGTCGACGACGGCCTTCGCGCCGGTGGGGTCGATCGACGGCGCGAGGTGGGCCACGCGGCCGTCGCGGACGCCGATGTCCAGCGCTGCCGGCTCGGCCTGGTCGTGCCGCACCACTCTGACGTTCTTCACTACGAGGTCGAAAGGTTCCACGGTGTGCTCCTGGGGATTGGCGGACAGCGAGTCGGTGACGGCGTCAGTCGGCGCCGGTGCCGGCCTGTAGTCGGGTCAGGGGGCGCAGCAGGTCGCTGACGTCGGTGACGTCGGCGAGGCCGAGCACCGCGGCGACCACCTGGTCGGCGGTGTCCGGGTCGACGCGCCCGGCGACGTTGTCCCGGAACTTCAACGCCAGTTCCGCGTCGGACAGTGGCCGCTGCGGCCCACCGCGGTTGGTCAGCACCTCCTCGCGCCACGTCTGGCCGTCGTCGGTGCGTACCGCCACGACGGCCGGGAACTGGTGCGGGAAGATCGCGTTGCACTCGTCGTCGGGGACGACGTCCACGCGGGCCATCAGCGCGCGGCGCTGCGGGTCACGGGCCAGCTCGTCGGTGAAGTCGCCCAGCCCGAGGCCGAGTCCGCCGCCGCCGAGCAGGCCGGCGACGACCGCGTACGGGCCGCTGAACTGGGCCTGGTAGCCGGTGTCCGGGGCGCGTTTGGTGGCGATCGGCTCTCCGATGGTGCGGATCACCGCGGCGGGTACCCGCAGTTCGATGTGCGTGATCCGGTCCACGGGCACGCCTCGGGCGCGCAGGGCCAGGCCGGCGTCGATGGCGGCGTGGGTGAAGTGGTTGGCGGGGTACGGCTTGAAGAAGATGTCCGGCACCGCCCACCGCTCGCCGAGCCCGTCGGTGACCTGGTCGTGGTCGGCCTCGCCGCGCAGGAAGGCGGTGAAGAAGCCGAACCGGCCCTCCAGCACGGTGGGTGGTCCGGTGAAGCCGCGCCGGACCAGGTCGGCGGCGGTGACGGCGCTGTGTGCGGCCCAGCCGCAGTGCAGCCGCTTGACGGTGCCGCCGGTCCGGTTGGCCTCGATGACCCCGGAGGCCATGGAGGCGGTCACTCCGAGGACGTCCAGCAGGCCGTCCTCGTCGAGGCCGAGCAGCATGCCGGCGGCCACGGCGCCACCCATCGCGCCGCAGATGGAGGTGGCGTGCTGGCCGTGTTCGAAGAACACCGAGTTGTTCAGCACCGGGTCGAAGCCGGCCATCCCCAGCCGTACGGTCGTCTCGATGCCGACCGCGATCGCGTTGGTGAGCGCGACGCCGTCCGCGCCGGCGGCCTGGGCGGCGGCCAGGGCCGCCGGGACCACGGCGGCGCTGGGGTGCAGCACCGAGGGCAGGTGGGTGTCGTCGTAGTCCAGGGAGTGCGCCAGGACGCCGTTGCCGAACGCGGCCTGCGCGGCGGGCACCGCGTCGGGCAGCCCGACGACGTGGGCCTGGGCGCGCCCGCCCTGGTCGGCGACGTAGTCCAGGGCGGCGCGGCTGGTGGGCAGCCGGTGCGCGGCCACGCACAGCCCGAGGATGTCGAGCACCCGTTGGCGCACGCTGGTGGCGAGCCGTTCGGGCAGCGGTTCGTCGCCGGTGCGGGCGGCGAAGGCGGCCAGTTGCCGGGCGAGGGTCTGCTCAGCCATTGGCGATCACCGCCAGGGGGCGGACCGGCGAGCCGGTGGCGCCGAAGATGGCCAGGGGCGACAGGACGAACAGGAACTCGTGGACGTTGTCGGCGGCCAGTTCCTCCAGCGCCATCGTCTCGATGATGTAGACGCCGCGTTCGACCAGCAGCACGCGGTGCGCGGGCAGGACGCTGTGCCCGGCGCCCGGTCGCAGGCACTCGAAGGCGATCGTGTCCGCCCCGGCGGCGTGGATGCCCTGGTCGGCGAGCCAGGTGGCGCCGGCCTCGCCGACGCCGGGTACGCCGGTGGTGAGCCCGATGTAGCGGTTGCGGTCCTCGTGGTCGAACAGTCGGCCCCAGCCGCTGCGGACCAGCACCACGTCGCCCGGCCGGATCGGGGTGCCCTGCCGGTCGGCGGCGGCCGACAGGTCCGCCGGGGTGATCTCGTAGCCGGGGTCGCAGCCGTCGGGCTGGCCCAGGGCGGCCGGGACGTCGAGCAGCACGCCCCGGCGGACCATCGGGGCGATGGTGTGCGCGCCCAGTTCGGCGTACCGGCCGCCGCGTCCGGCGTCGGAGGCGTCGGAGCCGTCGAACAGCCGCCCGTCCTGGGAGACGTGGGAGAAGGCGTCGACGTGGGTGCCGACGTGGGTGCCCATGGTGATGATGTCGTTGGCGGCGGAGCCGCCGTCGGAGCGCACCGCGTCACCGTGCCGGCGGGGCAGGGCGTGCCAGAACGGCGGATGGTTCGGCGACTGCGGCATGCCGATGCTCAGGCGACGACCCAGGTCGTACGTCCGGACTCCGGCGTCGACGGCGGCTAGGAGCGCGGCCGTGCCGGTGTCGGTGGTGATGTTCGTTGTGGTCACGGCAATCCTTACCTTCGGTGGTGGCGGCCGTCAGGCCACGATCTCCCGCGAGCGCAGCTCCGCGACGGTGTCGGGGGTGCAGCCGAGTTCGTTGACGAGGAGCTGGTCGGTGTCGGCGCCGAGGGGTCGGCCGGTGAAACGGATGCGGCCTGGCGTGTCGGACATACGCCACAGCACGTTGTGCATGAGGACCTCGCCGAGGTCGGGGTCGGGCACCTTGACGACCATCTCGGCGGCCTGGACGTGTTCGTCGGCGACGATGTCGCGGGCGGTGTAGACGGCCGCGACGGCGGCGCCGGCCTCTTCGAAGGCGCGCATGACCTCGTCGCGGGTGCGCTCGGCGATCCACCCGCCCACGTACTCGTCGAGCAGGTCGGCGTGCGCGGCCCGCTGCCGCCCGGAGGCGAACCACGGCTCGTCGATGACCTCGGGGTGACCGACGAGGCGCAGCACCCGCTCGGCGATGGACTGGGCGCTGGTGGACACGGCCACCCAGTCGCCGTCGCGGGTGCGGTAGGTGTTGCGCGGGGAGTTGTTCGTGGACCGGTTGCCGTGCCGGTGCTCGACCACGCCGAGCTGGTCGTACACGGTGGGGCCGGGGCCGACCGCCATCATGATCGGCTCCAGCAGGCTCATGTCGACGACCTGACCCTTGCCGCCGTTGCGGTCGCGGGCGAACAGCGCCACCATCGTGGCCGAGGACGCCGCGATGCCGCAGATGCTGTCGGCCAGGCCGAACGCCGGCAGCGTCGGCGGGCCGTCCTCGTCGCCGGTCAGGTGGGCGAAGCCGCTCATCGCCTCGGCGAGGGTGCCGAAGCCGGGCCGCTTGGCGTACGGGCCCTGCTGGCCGAAGCCGGAGATACGCACGATGACCAGGCCGGGGTTGACCTCGTGGAGTTGCTCCGGGCCGATCCCCCACCGTTCCAGCGTGCCGGGGCGGAAGTTCTCCACCAGCACGTCGGCGGTGGCGGCCAGGCGGAGCAGCAGGTCGGCGCCCTCGGGCGCGGACAGCTTGAGGCCGAGTGTGCGCTTGTTGCGGGAGATCTCCTTCCACCACAGCGGTACGCCGTCCTTGGCGTGGCCGTGTCCGCGCATGCTGTCACCGGCGACGGGGTGTTCGACCTTGATGACGTCGGCTCCGAAGTCGCCGAGGATCTGGCAGCACAGTGGGCCGGCCAGGATCGTCGAGGCGTCGATGACACGGAGTCCGGTCAGCGGTCCGTCGTGCACTGGGCCTCCCCAACTCGGCTCGTTCGCTTCAAGCGAACGATGTTTCGCTCAGCAGAATAGATTGTGATGAGGTTCGGGGTCAACGGCAACGCCTGTCACCCCTGCCGGACAGGCCCGGTGGCCGAACGACGCCGGGTCAGCCGACCGCGCAGGACCACCGCGGCGGCCACCGCGGACGCCGCCGCGACGAACGCGCCGGTAGGTGCCGAGAACGTGTCCCCCAGCCAGCCGTGCAGCATCGCCGCGCCCGGCCGGATACCGAGGAAGCACATCGACCACAGCGCCATCACCCGGCCGCGTACCGCGTCGGACAGTCCCTCCTGCATCGTGGCGTTGACGTCGCTCACGGCCAGCAGGTAGCCGGCCCCGCCCACGGCGATGCCCACCGTGGCCAGCACCGGTCCGGGGCTGACCGCCAGCACCACCATCCCGACGCCCAGCGCGGCCACGCCGACCGCGCCCGTCCGGCCGCTGCCCACCGAGCGCCGCAGCCGGCCCACCCAGATGGCGATCAACGCCGAGCCGACACCGAAGAAGGTGATGAACACACCCACCAGCAGGTCGCCGCCGCCGAAGCTCTCCGCGAACAGCGGGGACAACGTGTTGATCGGCTCCATCGCCAACCCGATCAGGGCCACGGCGACCAGGCACCGCACCAACTCGGGTCGGTGCCGCACATAGGCGACCCCGCCGAACACGCCCAGCCGACCGCGCCCCCCGGCCCGGTCGGCGCGGGGCAGCCGCACACCGGTCAGCGCCAGCGCGAACACCAGGAAGCTGGCGGCGTTGACGGCGAACGCCGTACCGGCGCCGGCCACCGCGTACGTGGCCGCACCGGCCACCGGGCCGATGGCCCGCGACAGGTTGAACGTCAGCGAGTGCAGGGCGATCGCCTGGGGCACGTCGGCCCGTCCGACGATGTTGGGCACCAGCGCCTGCGCGGCCGGGCCTGTGATCGCCTGACCCACCCCGGACAACCCGATGAACGTCAGCAGCAGCCCCGGGTTCAACGCGTCCAGGAACGCCAGCAGCGCGAGCACCGCGGCGGCGGAACCACCCAGCGTCTGCCCCACGATGATCAGCAGCCGCCGGTCCACGCGGTCGGCCAACGCCCCGATCACCGGGGCGAGGACCAACTGCATGGCGAACTGCAGGGCGGTCACCAGACCCACCATGAACGCCGAGCGGGTCAGCGCGTAGATGGTCAGGATCGCCGCGACGTTCTGGAACCACGTGCCGGTGTTCGACGCCAGCGACCCGAAGAAGTACGGGCCGAAGCGGCGGTCCCGCAGCAACGCGAGACCGCCGCGGCCTCTGTCGTCGGCTGGCGCGTCGGCCGGTGGCTCGGCCGGGCGGTCAGCCTGCCGCACCCGCGCCTCCCATTCCGTACCCCTGGGGGGTGCCGCTGGTCAGCGAGGTCCACACCGACTTCGGGCGCAGGTAGAGCCGGGCCGCCTCGGTGCCGTTCTCGCGGCCGTACCCGGACAGGCCGACACCGCCGAACGGCACCAGGTCGGACAGCACCCGGTACGTGTTGATCCACACCGTGCCCGCCCGCACCTGCCCGGCGAACCGGTGCGCCCGGGCGATGTCGGCGGTCCAGACGCCCGCCGCCAGGCCGAACTCGGTGTCGTTGGCCAGCCGCAGGGCGTCGGCGTCGTCGCGGAACGACGACACCGCCAGGACCGGCCCGAAGACCTCCTCACGCAGCAGGCGGGCATCGTCGTCCAACCGGTCGAACACCGTCGGCGGTACGTAGAAGCCGTTGCGCAGCCGCTCGGTGTCGGGCAGGGCGGCCTGCGCGACCAGCCGACCCACGCCGCTGGACTCGGCGATGAACGCCGCCGTCTTGTCCCGCTGCGCCGCGGTGATCTGCGGACCCAGGTCCGTCTGCTTGTCGAACGGGTCGCCCACCCGCAGCGCCCGCACCCGCTCGGCCACCCGGTCGAGGACCTCGTCGTAGATGGACTCGTGCAGGACCAGCCGCGAACCGGCGATGCACATCTGCCCGCAGGAGGCGAAGACGCCCAGCACCACGGCGTCGACCGCCCGATCCAGGTCGGCGTCGGGGAAGAGGATCTGCGGCGACTTGCCGCCCAACTCCAACGCCACCGGGGTGAGGTTGGCCGCCGCCGAACGGGCGATGGCCTTTCCGGTGTCGTGGTGGCCGGTGAACACGATCAGGTCGACGTCCGGGTGCGACACCAGCGCCACGCCGGTCTCCCGACCGCCCGGCAGCACCCGCACCAGACCCTCCGGCACGCCCGCCTCGGCCAGCAGCTCGCCCAGCCGCAGGGCGGTCAACGGCGTCTCCTCGGCCGGTTTGAGCACGCAGGCGTTGCCGAAGGCGAGCGCCGGGGCGATCTTCTTGGCCGCGAAGAAGAACGGCACGTTCCACGGGATGACGCCGGCGACGACGCCGTGCGGCTCGGGCACCGTGTAGGTGTGGTACTCCGGTCCGACCGGGATGGTCTCACCACGAACCTGCTCGGCCCAGCCCGCGTAGTAGCGGAAGCTGCCGGCCGCCCGGAGGACCTCCCGCCGGGTGTCGCTGAGGATCTTGCCGGTGTTGCGGGTCTCGGTCTCGGACAGCTCGTCGACCCGGGCCTCGATGAGATCCGCGACCGCGTGCAGGATCCGGCCCCGGTCGCTGCCGGTACGGCGGGCCCACGCCGGTTGGGCGGCGCGTGCCGCCCGGACGGCGGCGTCCACGTCGGCCGGCGAGGCCGGCGCGACGTGGGTCAGGACCTGGCCGTCGATGGGCGAAAAGACATCAGCCATCGGTGTTCCTTTCGTCGTGAGCCGAGCGCGCCCGGCGTCCCGGGTCCATCGACCCGGTGAGGTGCTCGGGCACCCAGACGTCCAGTACGGCCGGGACGCGGTCCCGCGCCACCGCCGTGCGGGCCCGGTCCAGGGCCGCGGTCAGGTCGGCTGCGGCGACCACCCGCTCGCCGTAGCAGCCCTGTGAGCGGGCGTGCGCGGCGAAGTCCGGCGACGGGGTGAGGTGCCCGCCGATCACCGTGGGTTCGGTGACGGCCAGGCCGTCCGGGTAGTGCGCGGCCAGCGTGGTCGTGCCGGTGCGGTAGCCGCCGTTGTTGACGACCACGGTGACCACCGGGGCGTCGTGCTGCTGCTGCAACCACAGGCACGAGTCCGGCGAGCCGAACAGGTACGAGCCGTCTCCGGTCACCGCCACCGCGTGGGCGCCGCCGGCGGCCATGCTGGCGCCGGTCGCCGCCGCCACCGACCAGCCGAGGCTGGACCCACCCTTCTCGAAGAGGGTGCCCGGCTTCGTCCGGCGGATCGGCGCGGTGTCGAACACCTCCCAGGTCAGCAGGTCGTCGGGGCGCAGGTGCTCATCCAGCGCCGCGGCGATCAGCGCCGGCGTGGGTGCGCCGGAGACCGCTCCGCCGCCGGCGGCCCGGGCCGCCGCAGCGGTGCGCGGCTGTTGCCGCCGTCGGCGCACGGCGTCGGCGTCGCCCGGACCTGCGGCGCCGACCTCGGCCAGGACGGCTGCGAGGAACGCCGCCGGGTCGGCGGTGGTACGGGCGTCGGCGCGCAGCTCGTACAGGGGGACGCGGCCCTCGATCGGGTCAGGTCCCGCCCAGCCGATCCAGGCGTCGTCGCGTGGTCGTTCCACCGCGGGCATCCAGGGCACCGGGTGGTCCAGCACGACGACGACGTCGAACTCGTCCAGTGGCGCGTTGGTGTGCCACGGGTTGTCGTCGGGCAGGTTCATCCGGTAGCGGGTGGCGCGCACCTCCACGCCGAGGGTGTCGGCCAACTCGGCCAACAACGTCACGGCGTGCGGGTTGACGCCGACGCGGTCGGTGACGATGACGGGCCGCCGGGCGGTCGTGAGGCGGCGGGCCACCTCGCTGACCACGCCCGGGTCGCCCGGTCCCAGGGTCGGGATGCCGAGCCGTTGGGCGCTGGGGACCGGGTTACCGACCGGGATCGGGTACCGGCCCACCTCTTCGGGCATCGCCAGGTAGACGGGGCCCCGCCGGGGCGCGAGTGCCACCTGGAGGCCACGCGCCACGACCAGGGCGGCGTCGTCGAGGGCGGACAGCTTGTAGTCCCACTTGACGTACTGCCGCACGATCGAGCCCTGGTCCCAGCGCTGCTGCTTCCAGAACACCGGCGAGTTACGCGACTCCGTCCGGGTGGGCGGATAACCCGACATGATCATGATGGGGTGGTCGCCCCACATGGCGTTGTGGATGGCGCCGCCGTGGTGCAGCAGGCCGAGGTCGGCGTGGGCCGCGGTCATGGAGGGCTGACCGGAGACCATCGTCTCGCCCATCGCCGCGGTGAGCGCGACGTGCTCGTGCGGGCAGGTGATGACCTCCGGGGTCGGCTCGCCCCGATGCCGGGCCTGCGCGCTGGCCTCCTGGAACGAGGTCAGCTCGGAGCCGCTGTTGAACCACAGCCGCCGCACGCCGCTGGCCGCGGCCGCCGCCAGCACCGCCGAGGCGGCGCTGGCGGCGGCCGGGCCGCCCGTCACAGGTTCCTCGCGCGCTCGAGGTAGCTGCCGTTGATCAATTTGTCGATCGGCGCGGCGGACTTGACCAGGTTGGCCTTGATGAGGCTCTCCTGACCCTTGAGCCAGGTCTGGTCGTTCATCTGCAGGGCCTTGTCCGGGCCGGCTGCCAGCCAGCTCTCCACCAGCAGCGGCAGCTCGGTGCGCGCCTGGGCAGGGTCGGCCTCCGGGTTGTACTTGCGCAGGTCGGTGATGACCTGGTCCCAGTTCTCTTCCTTGCTGGCGTACTCGATGGCCTTGAGCACGCCGGCGAGGAACTTCACCGGCATGTCGCTGCCCGACTCCACCATCTTGGAACTGGTGTTGTACGAGTCCGACGGCATCGGCGCGAAGTCGTCGGTGCTGAAGAAGACGACCTCGCCGACATCCTTCTGGATGGTGGCCCGGTCGGTGTTGACGCAGATCCAGGCGTCCACCTGGCCCTTGCGGGCCAACTCGTACGCGGCGGTGCCGACACCGGTGACCGGACGCTTCACCGACTTGGGGTTGACCCCCGCGTTGATCAGCATGACGTCGAGCAGGTTCTCGGTGGCGCCGCCGGTGGACACGATGCCGCAGGTGCGCCCGGCCAGCTCGGCCGGATTGCGGATCGGCTTGTTCGGCAGGGACACCACCTCGAACTGCGACTTCTGCCGCACGCTGGCGATGCTGATGAACGGCGCCTGCTCGTTGGCCACCGCGATGATCGCGTTGATGCCGTTGGCCCGGGTCAGGTCGGCCGAACCGCCGAGCACCGCCTGGATGGCCGTGGCGGTGCCCTGCCCACCCTTGATGTCCAGGTTCAGGCCGTACTCGGAGAAGAAGCCGCGCTCCTTGGCGACCATCGTCTCCACGAAGCTCAGCGTCATGCCGGACGCGGTCATGTACGAGCCGGAGAGGCTGCCGTCGGCGTTGACCTTGTTGTCGTCGCCGCCGCAGCCAGTGAGCAGCAAGGTCATGCCGCCGGCAGTGGGCAGCAGGAGCCCTGCTGTGGTGCTGGCCCGGAGGAACGAGCGCCGTGAAACCGGCGCGCCGATGGAACGGTCGTTTTTCATGAATATCTCCCGGTGCCGAGGGGGGAATGGAGAAGGTGCGACGGATAGAGGCAAGGAGGGACCTGCCCGCGCCGCGTCGCGGCGCCGACCATGGATCGGAGGTGGGGGTGGGTGTGGAGCGCGGCCCGTCAGGGGGTGCGGCGGGGCTGCACGGATTCGTGCCAGGGGATCAGCAGCCGGCGGGCACCGGTCACGACGCTGTAGAGGGTGAAGCCGAACAACGCCATGATCAGGATGGCGCCGAACAGTTTGTCCACCTGGAGACCGTTCTGCAGGTTGACGGCGTACCGGCCGAGGCCCTTGTCACCGCCGAGGTACTCGCCGACGATCGCGCCGATGGTCGCCTGGACGACCGCCAGTTCCATGCCGGCCAGGATGAACGGCATCGTGTACGGCAGGTCGGCCCGCCAGAACCGCTCCCAGCGCGACGCCTTCAGGGTCGTCATCAGGTCGTGCATGGAGCCCGGCACGGAGCGGACGCCGAACGAGGTGTTGATCAGCAGCGGGAAGAAGGCCAGCAGCGCTGCCATGACCACCTTCGACGACGGGCCGAAGCCCAGCCAGAGGATGAACAGGGGCACCAGCGCGACCTTCGGCACCACCTGGGTGGCGACGATGAACGGGCGGGCGATCCGGTCGAACAGCGGCGACTTGCCGATCATCAGGCCGAGCCCGACACCCAGGACGATGGCCAACGCCAGGCCCATCATGACCTCGTAGAAGGTCGTCCAGATGTGCGTCTGCCACACGAACGGGTCGGTGATCTGCTCGATGAATGACTTGAACACCGCCTCCGGTGCCGGCAGCACGAACCGGGACAGGTCCGTGACCTCGACGTACACCTTCCAGGCGACCAGGAACAACGCGATCAGCAGGGGGCTGGTGTAGAAGGACAACCAGCGGTTGTTGCGCAGCCGCTGCGACAGGGTCGGCGGCGGGGGGCGGAGCTGTTGTCCGGAAGACGTCGTCGGCGCCGGGTGGCGCTGATCTGTAGTGGTCACGTGCGACACCTCAAGTGCTGCTCAGGCCGAGACGGCGGGTCGAATGTCGTTGTCCTGCTGCACCTCGCCGATCTGCCGACGCAGCTCGGTGGCGAGGGCGCGGAACTCGGCGGACTCGGTCATCGCGAGGGTGCGCGGCCGGGGCAGCGTCACCTCGGTGATGGAGTGGATGTGCCCGGGCTTGGTCCCCAGCATCACGATGCGGTCGGCCAGGAACACCGCCTCGGAGACGGAGTGCGTCACGAAGACGACCGTCTTGCGGTTCTCCAGCCAGATGCGCTGCAACTCCGCGTTCATCATGTCGCGGGTCTGCGCGTCCAGGGCGCCGAACGGCTCGTCCATGAGCAGCACCTGCGGGTCGTGTGCCAACGCCCTGGCGATGGAGACCCGCTGCCGCATGCCGCCGGACAGCTGGTGCGGGAGCTTGTTCTCCGCGTCGGGGAGCCCGACCAGGGACAGCATCTCCCGGACCTTCTCCGTGCGCTCGCGCCGGCCGACGCCGGCCATCTCCAGCGGCAGGGCGACGTTGGCGCCCGTCGACCGCCACGGCATCAGGGTGGCCTCCTGGAAGACGAAGCCCAGCGGGCGGTCGGCGTTCTCCTGCCGCTCGCCGTGGTCGAGCCGTACCCGTCCCACGGTCGGGCTCTCCAGCTGGCCGATGATCCGCAGCAGCGTCGTCTTGCCACAGCCGGACGGGCCCAACAGCACGACGAACTCGCCGTCGGCGATGTCGAGTGAGACATCGCTCAACGCGACCATCGACTGCCCACCGGCGCCGGCGAAGACCTTGCTGACGCCCTCCACTTTGATCGCACTCATATGGCTACCCCTGTCACCGACCGGTCCGCGATTAACGCGAGATTGTTCGCTTGTGCAGTACGCCGTTCTGTTGGAGGGAACGTAAGCTATGTTCGGCGGCGAGGTCAATGGCCCACAGGGGCCGACTCCATACCACTAGTTCCTTACCAATCGCCCAACTCCGGAGGAACTGGCATGCAACACCTGTCGCAGCGCACTGCGGTGCTGGTCATTGACATGCAGAACGACTTCTGCGCCCCCACCGGAGCCATGGCGAACCTCGGTGCCGATGTCAGCGTCAACGCCGACCTGGCCCGCCGGTTGCCGAGCTTCCTCGACCACGCGCGGACCGCCGGTTGCCTGGTCATCTGGGTACGCCAGGCCGCCCACGAGCAGCTCGTGTCACCGGCCCGGCGGGCACGCGCCGAGGCGATGGGCCGCAGCCCGCTCAGCGTCTGCGCCGCCGGCTCCTGGGGCGCCGAGCTGGCCGACGGCCTGCGCCCCGAGGCGGGCGACTGCCACCTGGAGAAGACGCGCTACAGCGCGTTCGTCGGCACGCCCCTGCACAACCTGCTGCGCGCGCACGGACGTGACCACGTGGTGGTGGTCGGGACGGCCGCCAACGTCTGCGTGGACTCCACCATCCGCGACGCGTACATGGCCGACCTGACCACCACGATGCCGACCGACCTGGTCGGCTGGACCCGCGCGGACCTCGCCGAAGCGGCGATCCGCAACCTGGGCTTCTACTTCTGCGAGACCACGACCTCGGCCGAGCTGGTCGCGGCGTGGTCCACGACGGACCGGGTCGTCTGACGCCGGGTGGCGCGCTTGCGCTCCACCGGCTCGGGGGCCCCCTCCGCCGGGGCCGGCTGGTAGCCCAGCTCGGCGCTGACCTGGCGAGCCGCGTCGGCCACCAGGTCGCCGTACTCGGCCAGCAGTTGCGCGGAGAAGCGGTCCTGTGGGCCGCACAGCGACAACGACCCGTAGACCTCGCCGGAGGCCAGCCGGATGGGCGCCGCCACGCTCGCCGCGCCGGCCTGCCGTTCGCCCCGGCTCACCGCGTACCCCTGCTCACGGACCACCCGCAGGTCGGTCCAGAGCTGCTCGACCGACGTGATGGTGGCCGCGGTGACCGAGACCAGCTCGTGGGTGGCGAGGTATTCGGCGATCTCCGAATCCGGCAACGCCGCCAGGATCGCCTTGGACGACGAGCCGGCGACCAGCGAATGTCGGGAGCCGAGCGTGACCGACATCCGGATCTCGTGCGGCGACAGCACCTGGTCGGTGTAGACCCGCACCCAACCCTGCCGCATCGACAGCGTCGCCGTCTCCCCCGTGGCCTCCACCAACCGCCGCATGTGCCGATTGGTGATCGCCTGCACGTCGATGGCGCGCAGGGCGGCCAGGCCGACCGCGAGGGCGCCCGGCCCGAGCCGGTAGCGCCGGGTGCCCTCGTCGAAGGTGACGAACTGGTTGGCCGTCAGCTCCTTGAGGATGCGGTGGGCCACCGCCTTGGGCAGGTTCAACTCCCGCGCGACAGTGGACACCCCGATCATCTCCGGGCTGCGTTCGGCGAGCAGGTCGATCACGGCCAATGCCCGCCCCAGGCCGCTCGTCGTGTAGCGATGACCGTCCTCCGGCTCGGTCACCGGCGCACTGATCCCCATTCAGATCACCTCTCGAAGGTGCGTGTGAGCACGCCAGCGGTTGACCGATCTGGCTGTGGTGGGCGCCCGGCGCCTAGTGCTGGATCCCGAGCATACTGACACGCCGAAGGTACTTTTGGGCATCCTCGGGGTTCTCGGCGAGTGCCCGCAGACGCAGCAGCCGCTCGCGGCGTCCGGCCAGTTCGACCCCGTCCGCCGAGGTGCGATTCTCCGTCGTGGTCGGCTGGACGAAACGCTCGGCGATCGACCGGCGACGCTGCGCGTACTCGCTGGTGGCGGCGTCCTGGTCGGACTCGGCCAGCGCGATGGCGACCGCCACCGCGTCGTGGATGCCCGAGTTCAGACCCATGCCCCCGGTGGTGCTGCTCAGGTGTGCGGCGTCGCCGGCCAGCAGCACCCGGCCGATCCGGAAGGAGGCCGCGAGCCGCTGGTGGCTGCGGTACAGCTGGTGTTGGCTCAGCGGCAGCTCCCGGGCGTCGGGCTGACCGCCCAGCAGCAGCTCGACGGCGGCCAGGAACGCCGGGTGGGTGCCGGTCGGTGGCTCCTCGTCGACCCCGGTCCCCGTCGACAGCGCCGCGCGCCAGATGTCGGGTGTCCGGATCAGCGAGAAGCGGCCCTTCGGGCCGGACCAGTATCCGACCGCGCCGAGATCGGGCACCGCGTCCTCGAAGCGGAACGGCGTGGCCACCACCAGGCTCAGCGACGGGTACGTGAAGCCGGGGAACGGGACGTCGAGCAGCTTGCGGGCGATGCTGTGCGCGCCGTCGGCCGCCACCACCCACGGGGAGGCCACCACGGTCCGGGTGTCGCCCACCGCGACGTCCAACTCGACGCGCGTGTCGTCCTGGCGCACGCCGACCACCTCGTGCCCGAACCGGATGTCCACGTTCGGCGCCTCCGCGACCGCGCGGCGCAGCAGCCGGACCAGCTTGTACTGCTCGTACTGCAACCGGAACGGATACCGGGTCTCGCCCTCAAGCGCCTCGTAGGAGAAGCAGGCGGACTCGGTCAGCTCCAGGTCGCGGTAGTCCAGCCGGTGCACCCGGACCGCCTCCTTGAGCAGCGGGGCGGCCAGGTCGAGCTCGTCGAGCAGTTCGGTCGTCGGCGGGTGAACGGTCGAGCCGCGCCATTCCGACTGGACCTCGTCGGGGCCGCGTTCGAGCACGATCACCGGGATGTCCCGGCGGGCCAGGGCGAGGGCCGTCACCATGCCCACCGGTCCGCCGCCGAGGACGACGACGGGTGCTTGCACGGCGTGACTGGATGGCGCCACGTTCACTCCTTCCCGCCGGCGATACCGCCGACGATTCCGGTCAAGGGGGGTTGGGCCAGGGTGGCGGCCAGGTGCCGCAGCGCCGGGCTGGGCGACTCACTCGCCAGGTGGGTGATGCCGGCGGTCTCCAGCAGTTGCCAGGCGCCGGCCAGGTTCGACGACAGCACCGGCAGGGGTGCCTGCGGCAGGACCTCGTCAAGGACGTCCAGGCTGGGCGCGCCCGTCCCGGTCAGCAGCACCGCGTGCCCGGGCGGGAAGCTGTCGGCCAGTGACTCCAGGGTCTGGCGCACGGTGTCGCGCACGGTAGTCGACGTGAGGTCGTAGATGGCGCCGGTGCCGGGCACCGGCACCGGCGTGTCGACCCGGCGGCCGGTCGCCCGCCAGAACGCCGCCGCCTGCTCGGTGAGCCAGTCCGGGTACGGCGAGATCAGGGTCAGCGACCGGACCGCGAGGCGGTCGAGCACCTGCCGCACGGCGGCAGCCGCGCCGAACACCGGCGAGCCGAGTCGTGCGGTGGCCGCACCGTCGGTGCGCTGCGCGTCGGCGCGCCCCGGCCGGTAGTAGCAGCCGGTGCAGGCGACGTAGGTGGCTCGCAGGTCCAGGCCGTCCAGCGTGGCCGCGGTGTCCGGCAACAGCTCGGCGTAACGGTCCAGCCGCTGCGCGAGTGAACCGTTCACGACCGGCAGGCGGGCGGCGTGATAGCGGACCCGCGCCGGCAGCAGGCGGCGGAGTTCGGGCTCCACCGTCGGGTTGGCCGGTGGAACAATGATGCCCAGAGCTGCCTCGACCACTATCTACCGCCAAATCGTTCGACTGAGCCGTACGGCGTTCTACGTACTGGAACGATAGGGGCTGTGGTGGGGCCGGTCAACCCATCGCGGGCAGCGGCTCGCACCCACCTGACCAGGGCAACTGCCCACAATCTGGGCGCCGGGGGTCGCCGCTGCCCTGTCGCGGGCCTCACGCGGGGAATTCGACGAGGGGTTGGGAGGTTCTCCGTTCGGAAGATCAGGTTTCACTCCGATCGGATGGAAGAACCATGCGCGTGCGCTCAGACGCGGTAGTGCTGTTCGGCGTCACGGGAGATCTCGTCTCGAAGAAGCTCTTTCCGGCGCTGTACGAGCTGACCAGACGCGACCGCCTTGACGTCCCCGTGATCGGCGTGGCCCGCTCCCCCTGGGATGACCAGCAGCTCGTCACCACCGCCCGGAAGTCGGTCGCCGAGGCCAACGCCGAGGTCGACGACGACGCCTTCGACGCGCTGGCGGGCAACCTCTCGATGATCTCCGGCGACTACGCGGACCCCACCACGTACCAGCGGTTGGCCGACCGCCTGCGCGACGCCGAGCGACCGATCTTCTACCTTGCGGTCCCGCCGGCGGTGTTCGGCGCCGTCGTCGACGGGCTGGCCGCGGTGGGCCTGGCCGACCGGGGCCGGGTGATCGTGGAGAAGCCGTTCGGGCGCGACCTGGCGTCCGCCCACGAGCTGGACCGCACCCTGCGCGCGGCCTTCGACCCGCAGCGCGTGTTCCGCATCGACCACTACCTCGGCAAGGAGGCCGTCGAGGGCCTCTACGCCTTCCGGTTCGCCAACCGGCTGTTCGAGCCGCTCTGGAACGGCGAGCACATCGACAACATCCAGGTCACCCTCGCCGAGGGCTTCGGCACCCAGGGCCGTGCCGGCTTCTACGACACGGTCGGGGCCACCCGCGACGTGCTGCAGAACCACATCCTGCAGGTCGTGGCGCTGATCGCGATGGACGCGCCGGCCGCCGACGACACCGACGCGTTCCGCGCGGCAGAGGTGGCGGTGCTACGGCAGATCGCGCCGCTGTCACCGGAGTCCACCGTGCGGGGACAGTACGCCGGCTACCGGGACGAGCCGGGCGTCCGGCCCGACTCGAACACGGAGACGTTCGTCGCCACCCGACTGACCGTCGACTCTCCCCGCTGGGCGGGGGTGCCGTTCTACCTGCGCACCGGAAAGTCCCTGCCCGGGACGGCGACCGAGGTCGTGGTCGAGTTCAAGCAGCCGCAGCGGGCCCTCATCCCGGCCGCGGATGGCGTCGCGGCGCCCGCGAACCTGCTGCGGTTCCGGCTGGGCCACGGCGACGGCATCACCATGTCGATCCAGGCGAAGAGCCCCGGCGCGGAGGTCGCCAGCCGTCCGGTGCACCTGTCCGTGGACTTCGGCGCGGCGCTCGGGCACCGGCAGGAGGCGTACGAGCGGCTGCTCGACGACGCGATGGACGGGCAGCACCTCCGGTTCGCCCGCGCGGAGACCATCGAGCAGGAATGGCGCATCGTCGAGCCGATCCTGGATCATGCGCCGCCCGTGCAGGCGTACGACAAGGGCAGTTGGGGTCCGGCGGACGCCGAAGCGCTCGCCGGCGGCTGGCACACCCCGGACCTGCGATGAGCGGGCAGGACACGGTGCGTGCGCTCGCCGAGCTGGCGGAGGCCGAGTTCATGTTCCGGTACGAGTCGGGGGCGTCGCCCGAGGTCCGCGACGCGCTCGGCCTGGCCGCCGCCCGGATGGGTGGCGGGGTGGTGCTGTCCATGCGGCACGACCCCACCGGCTACTGGAGCAAGGCGCTCGGGTTCGGCGTCGACGCGCCGGTCGACGGCGACCTGATTGGCCGGGTCTGCGATTTCTACCGCACCCAGGGCAACCCCGCCGCCGTCATCCAGATCGCCCCGGACCGGCTGCCGGCGGACTGGGACGACATCTGCGCGCGGGAGAACATCACCGGCGGTAGCACCTGGGTGAAGCTCGCCGCCGAGATCGAGACGCTCCGACCCGGCCGCACCGACCTGCGGGTCGGCCCGGTGCCCGCCGAACTGGTCGACCAGTGGGCGCCGGTGGTGCTGCGTTGCTTCGGTATGCCCGAGGAGCACCTCGGGCCGATGGTCGCGGCCGGCGTGCGCGATCCGGGCTTTCAGCCGTACGCCGCCTGGGACGGCGACGAGATGGTCGCCGCCGCCAACCTGTTCGTCCACGGTGCGGTGGGCTCGCTCAACACCGGCGCGACCTTGCCGAGCCATCGGGGTCGGGGCGCGCAGTCGGCGCTGTTGACGGCCCGGGCGGCGGCCGCGGCGCGGGCCGGCTGCCGGTGGGTCGTCTCCGAGACGGGCCGACCCGACCCGGGCTCGTCGAATCCGTCGCTGAACAACATGCTCCGGGTGGGCCTCACACCGCTGTACGAGCGGCGCAACTGGGTGTGGCGGGCGGACCCGACCGAGTAGCTGTGAACGCCGCGTCACGGGCCTTTTCGATCAGTGCTGCCCACTGCCACACCAGCTGCGGACGGGGTACCGGTCAGCTGCAGCGCCCGCCGGCTCAACGCGTCGACGTGGTCGACGAGCCGGCGTACGGCTGCGTCGTCGTCCGCGTCCACCGTGGCGATGCGGTCGAGCAGTTCGGCGTAGTCCGAGGTCAGTGCCAGGTACCGCCTGCCGAATTCCTTCTCGGGGCCGCTGACGCGGGCTCGGCGTCCCGTTGCCGCGTACCGCTGGTCGAGGTCGATGATCTGCTGGGCCAGCACGGCGGCGGCGGCGCTGAGCGTGCTGCGGCCGTCGGCGTGCTCGTCGCGGTGGCGCCGGCGGGCGTTCGCGAGCCGGCCCGCCCGGCGGCCTCCGATGTAGAGCGTGGCCGCGCCGACGACGACGGCCCCGAGGGCCGCCACCGCGAGCAGGAAGCGGGGCAGCGACGGGCTGATCGTGCGCGTGCCGTCGGGAACGGTGCCGGCCTTCACCAGCAGGTCGTAGTTGACGGTGACGACCTTCAGCGCCTCCAGCGGGCGGTCGGGGAAGGTGTCGACGCCCCGACCGATGATCATCTCCGCCACGGCAGCCCGACCGAAGTTCTCGTCGTCACGCCCGGGCAACAGCGCGCACCCGTACGTGTCGTAGTCGTCGCCGTCGCGGCTCAGCACCAGCACGACGTTCCCGTTGGCGGCGCGCGTGACCTGGCGGCAGCCCTGCCGGAGGTCGGCGTCCGGCTCCAGCAGCAGCACGACCAGCCGGCGGTTGCCGATGACCCGTTCGGCCGCGGCCCGGTCCAGGTCGACGCCCGGTGCCGCGTAGACGGAGGAGGTGCGGACCTGGCGGGCGGCCGGGCCGTCGAGCACCCCGCCGGTCCACAGCGCCCAGCCGGCCAGCACGAGGCACGCCAGGACCGCGACGCCGAAGGGCGTGCCGACCAGGGCACCGAGCCATCGCCCGACGGACCGTTTCACGACAACCTGCCCTGCAGATAGAAGTCCGGGCGGTAACCGGCGAGCCCCACCGTCCGGGCGCTGTCGTCCAGTTCGTCGGCCGCCTCGTTCAGCAACGACCGCACGTGGTGCTCCGGCAGGGCCTCGTCCAACGCGGCACGTGCCGCTTGAAGCTTGACGACGCCCCGGGTCAGCGCCGGATTGCTGCGGGCGTCGGTCAGCAGGGACATCTCGACGGCGAGCGCGGTGAGGCCGGCCAGTCGGGCCGGCGCGCCGTCGCCCCGCCGGATCCCCGTACCGTCCGGCCGGCGCAGCGACCGGACCGACAGGGCCAGGAACGTCGCCACGCAGCCCGCGAACAGCCACGGCAGCGCGGGCAGCGCCACCCGCAGCGGGTCGACCGGCTGGTACGGCAGCGGACGGTCGAACAGCCCCGAGTAGCGGATGTCGGTGACCCGGTTCAGGTAGACCGACAGCACCTGGTCCTGGGAATAGTCGTACTGGCTGATCCGGTCGGCGAACTGGCCGTAGAAGCTCGCCCCGGCCACCTCCGCGAAGTCCGTCGCCGGGCCGTGGTACTCGATCCAGAGGCCGTACATCACGATGATCGGGGTGCCCGGGAACAGTTCGGTCAGGGCCGGCCCGAACCGGGGCAGGGGTTCACCGAACGGCTGCGCGGGCAGCGCCACGTACAGGGCGCCGTCCGGGAACGCGGTCGTCGCGGCCTTGCCGGGCACGCCGGTGAGGCTCGCTCCGGCTGCGGCGTGCAGGCCCTTGGCCCGCAGGTCGGCGGTGACGGCGGTCAACTCCGGACCGGTCGGCTCGCGCCACCGCAGCCCATCGTGGTCGGCCGGGACGGGCACCTCCCGCAGCGTGGCGATCAGTGTCACCAGTGGACCCGTCACGTCGGCGGTGGCGAAATGCGCGCGCCAGCCGGGCACGTCATCGGGTACGGCCCGGTAGAAGCCGCCGGACACGTCGGTGCCGCTCACCACGATGGTGGCGTTCTTCACCTCCCGTAGCCGGCGCCTCTCGTCCTCGTCGAGCCAGGGCGGCGCGACCAGGATGCGGACGGGGTGGTCGCCGGCTGCCTCGCGGACCCGCTGTTCGTTCCAGTGCGCGATCGAACCGGGCAGCCGCACCACGGGACTGTCGGCCACCAGCGCGGTCATCTCGTCCACCGACGGCACGGTCGGGTCGCCCGCCCTGGGCGCCGGGCCCTTCGCGATCGTCGCCGAGTCAGCCGGGGACCGCCCGTAGCTGACGTCGGCGCCGTGTTGCTGCTGGGCACCCAGGAAGATCACCAGGACGACCACGGCGATGCCCAGGAGCGCCCAGCGCAGCGCCTCGTAGCGGTGCGGCCGGCGGGCCGTCACCGCTGCGTCCGCCACAACCGGTCGGCCTGCTGGGCGTGTCGCTCCGCTGTCCGCGCGGCGGCCGCCCCGCCCCGTGCGGCGGCGATCAACTCGGCGCGGGCCAGCAACTGCTCGGCCGCAGGGACCGGGCTGGTCGCCGCGTCCCGGCTGACGGCCGCGCTGTCGATGGCCGCGCGGGCGCCGGACCAGGCGGTCTGCCGCTTCCGGTCCCGTGCCCGCCGGGCGGGGACCAGGGTCGTCGCGAGCCCCGCGCCCACGAGCAGAACGCCGCCGACCAACCAGATCAGGAGGGTGTGGGACATGCGCTCCAACCATCGGACGAGGGGTACGGGGTTGCTCGACGGAATTCGGGCAGCCGTGCGGGCACGACCGAGTCTGACTGACGCTGTCGAATCGGCGCGAACGAGCCACGGTCGGGTGCGGTGGTCAGAGACCGCCGGAGACGCGCAGCACCGTGCCGGTGGCGTACGAGGCGTCCGGGCCGAGCAGCCAGGCGATGGCGGCGGCGATCTCGTCGGGTTCGCCGGCGCGGCCCAGCGGGATGCGGCCGGCAGCGCTGTCGGGGCGGTCGGGTACGCCGGAGACGGCGTGGATGTCGGTGCGCACGATGCCGGGGGCGACGGCGTTGACCCGGATGCCCTTGGGGGCGAGTTCCTTGGCCAGGCCGACGGTGAGGGTGTCGGTGGCGCCCTTGACCGCGGCGTAGTGCACGTACTCTCCCGGGCCGCCGAGGGTCGCGGCGGCCGACGACACGTTGACGATGGCACCGCCGTCGGTCATCCGGCGGGCGGCCTGCTGGGCGCAGAGGACGTACCCGATGAGGTTGACGTCGACGACCCGGCGCAGGTCGTCGACGCGCAGCTCGGTGAAGGGCCCGATGGGGCTGGTGACGCCGGCGTTGTTGACCAGGCCGGTGAGCGGGCCGAGCCGCGCGGCGGCGGTGAACAGCTCGTCGACCTGGTCGGGGTCGGTGGTGTCGGCGCACACCGCCACGGCCGAGACGCCGGTGGCCCGCAGGTCGGTCAGGACCGTCTCGGCTGCGGCGTGGTCGCGGCGGTAGCACAGTGCGATGTGGTGGCCGGCCGCGGCGAGGCGGCGGGCGGTGGCCGCGCCGATGCCCCGGCCGCCGCCGGTGATGACGGTGACGGGTGCCACGGCGCCCTCCCGGGGTGTCTGGTGGCTGCGAACCGGATGCGCCGACGCTACCGTGACCGGCGCGGGTCGGTCGTCGAGAGGAGAGTCACATGCGGCGGGCGTTGGTGCTCGGTGGTGGCGGGGTGACCGGCGTCGCCTGGGAGCTGGGGCTGCTGGCGGGGTTGGCCGAGCGGGGCGTGGACGTGTCCGAGGCGGACCTGGTGGTGGGCACGTCGGCGGGTTCGGTGGTGGGCGCGCAGGTGTGCTCGGGGCTGCCGCTGGAGCAGCTGTACGAGGAGCAGTTGGCGCCACCGTCGGGTGAGCGGGCGGCACGGTTGGGCTTCGCGGCGTTGGCGCGGCTGGTGTGGGCCGGTGGCCGTACCCGTGACGCGGTGCGCTCCCGGGCGCGGATCGGCGCGATGGCGGTGGCGGCGCGTACCCCGTCGGAGGCGTCGCGGCGCGCGGTGATCGAGGCCCGCCTGCCGGTGCGGGAGTGGCCGGCGAGACGGCTGCTGATCACGGCGGTGGACGCGTCCTCCGGTGAGTTCGTGGTGTTCGACCGGGACAGCGGGGTGTCGCTCGTGGACGCGGTGGGCGCGAGCTGCGCGGTGCCCGGGGTGTGGCCACCGGTGACCGTCGGCGCGCGCCGCTACGTCGACGGGGGGATGCGCTCGCCCGTGAACGCCGACCTGGCGGCCGACGCGGGGCGGGTGCTGGTGATCGCGCCGACGTCGGGGGCGTTCGGACCGATGCCACGGTTGTCCGCGCAGGTGGCCGCGTTGCGGGTCGCCGGGTCACGGGTGGTGGTGGTGACGCCGGACGCGGCGGCGCGTACGGCGATCGGCCGCAACGTGCTGGACCCGGCGCGGCGGGCCGGGTCCGCTCGGGCGGGCCGGGCGCAGGCCGGCGTCGTGGTGGACGAGGTGGCGGCGCTCTGGGCGTGATCGCTTACGCTCACCGCCTGTCCGGTCTGACAACGGAGGTGCGCGGTGGCGGGTGTGGGCGTCGGCGACGTGGTGGAGGATTTCGAGCTGCCGGACGAGACGGGCACGCCACGGCGGCTGTCGGAGCTGCTGGCGGCCGGGCCGGTGGTGCTGTTCTTCTACCCGGCGGCGATGACCCGGGGCTGCACGGCGGAGAGCTGCCACTTCCGGGATCTGGCGGCGGAGTTCGACGCCCTGGGCGCGACTCGCGTGGGCATCAGCCGCGACCCGGTGGCCAAGCAGGCCGAGTTCTCCCGGCTGCACGGCTTCGACTATCCGCTGCTGTCGGATGAGGACGGGACGGTGGCGCAGCGGTTCGGGGTGCGGCGACGACTGCCGCTGGGGCCGCTGAGCACCAAGCGCCTGACGTTCGTCATCGGCACGGACCGGCGGATCATCGAGGTGATCCACAGCGAGGTCAGCATGAACGACCACGCGGACCGGGCGCTGCGGGCACTGGGCGGCTGAGCGGGCGCGAACCCCGTGCGGCGGGTGTCGCAGTCGGCTGGTATCAAGACAGCAATCAAACAGGTGTACGGAAGAGGGTAGTGATGGATGCCGGCCAGGGTTTGTCCACTGACGAGGTGCAGAGCATCCGCGAGGCGTTGGCGGCCGGGCGTAAGCCGAGGGTGGTGTTCACCGCGTCGGCGGGTCAGATCGCCGGTCAGGTCGGTCAGGTGATCGAGCTGACCGACCCCGAGGTGTCCGACGAGTTCATGGTGGTGCGGTTCGGCCGCGACGAGTTGCCGTTCTCCCCCGCCGATCTGGCCGTGGCGCCCAAGGGCGCTGGTCGTCGGGTGGTGGAGCCGAAGCCGGAGCCCGAGCCGCAGGAGCCGCCCGCGGTGGCGGCACCGGAGTTCGTGTTGGACACGCCGCGGGTGCCCGCGCAGCGACAGGAGGAGCCCAAGGTGGAGCAGACGGAGAAGCCGCCGGCGCGGCGGGCGGTCAAGGCCGTCAAGCCGAAGGGCCCCGCGGGCCTCACGGTGACGCTGGCGTACGCCGACGGTGAGTGGACGGTCGCCGCGCAGCAGGGCAGCAAGGCCCTCGCGAAGCCGTACGTGGTGAAGCCGGCCGAGGCGTTGAAGATGGTGGCGCTTGTCGACGTGCCGGGTGTGCAGGAGGCGGTGGAGCAGATCCTCGGCACCGAGCGGGCCGAGGCGGAGCAGCAGGCCGAGAAGCTGCGCGCCGAGCTGGCCGAGATCGAAGCACGGTTGGCGGAGTTGCGCGAGGCCCGCTGAGGCGGGTCAGCGCCGGTTGTGGTGCTCGACCAGCCGGGTGAGCAGGCGGGTCAGCTGCTCACCCTCGGCGGCGGACAGCGGTGCGAGCAGGTCGCGCTGGACACGGTCGACGGTCTCGCCCATCCGGCGGGCCTCGTCGGCTCCGGCGTCGGTGAGGCTGATGACGTTGCGGCGGCGGTCGGCGGGGTCGGGGGCGCGTACGACGAGCCCTCGACCGGCCAGGTCGTTGATGGCCGCCACCACGTCGCTGCGGTCGATGCCGCAGCGTCTGCCGAGGTCGGCCTGGCTGGCGGGCCCGGCCTCGGCCAGCGCGGCGAGCAGGCGGTAGTGGTAGCCGCGTAGGTCGTGCGCGGCGAAGCCCTCGCTGATGAGTCGGCCCGCGTGGCTGGCGGCCTGGTTGAGCAGCCAGCTCGGGGTGGTGCGTAGCCCGGCGGGTGACTGCGGGGACTCCATGGCGGCAGCCTAACAGGAATCGTTGGCGCGACCCACGATCCGTGTTACGTTGGCCGCACCAACGTTGGTTCGGCCAACGTTTCAAAGGAGGCGTCATGTCCACCACTCCCACCCTCAACGGGCAGGTCATCGGTCAGGCCCACTACGCCACCCGGGCCCTGCTGGAGCGAGCCGTCGCCCCGCTCGGGCTCACCTTCGGGCAGGTGCTCGCGCTCAACGTCCTCGCCGACGGCGCCGTCGAGCGCACGCGGATCGTGCACCGGATCACCAGCACCCTCAAGATCGACGAATCGGCGGTGCACGAGGTGATCGCCCACCTCGTCGACGAGGGCCTTGCTCGGGTCGACGGGGGCCCGTCGACGGGCGTCGACGGTCTCGCTCGGGTCGACGCCGGCCTGTCGACGGGCGCTGACGCTCGCGTGCGGCTCACCGACGCCGGTCACGTCACCCAGCGCCGCGTCTCCGCCGCCGTCGCGGACATCACCGCTCGGCTCTACGGGGACATCCCGGCCGACGAGGCGAGCGCGGCCGCCCGGGTCCTCACCCTGGTCACCCAGCGGGCGAACGCCGACCTGGCAGCGACCCCGGCCTGACCGGACGCCGTCACCAGGCGGCCACCGGAGGGTCGTCGACCGCTGATCGACTCGGGTTCAGGGAAATCAGGGTGTCCCAGTCGCCCGGACACCCCGATTTCATTGATCCCGAGTCGATCACATGCCGGAAGCCCGGCCGGCGGGCTGTCGGTTAGAAGTAGTCCAGCAGGTGCGCCGGGCCGCCGGCACCCAACAGGTCCAGGGCGTCGGGATCCACACCGGCGGCGTGCAGCAGGCCCGCCTCGGCGACCGACCGGGCGCGGGCGGCACCGGCGTAGAGCAGGGCGAAGCCGCGTACGTCCAGGCGCAGGTCCGGCTCGCCGTCGACCCGGGTCAGCTCGGCGGCGCCGTCGGCGACGACCAACCGCCAGGTGCCGGAGTTCCACTCGGCGATCGGGTCGGCGAGGGTGAAGTCGACGGCGCCCCGGGCGTGGGTGGGCCACCCCCGTGCGGCGACCGCCCGCGCCACGTCCACCGGCCGGTGCATCCACAGGTTCCGCTGGTGTTCGCGGGCCGACTCCAGCGGCAGGTGAGTGCTGACGGCGTCGCCGTCGAGGGGGCACAGCCGCAGGGTGGGCGCGACGCTTGCCCAACTGCCGAGCACGCCGACGAGTTCCCGGGCGGCCTCGGGGGTCACGGCCAACGCCTCGTCCACGGTGAGCACGGAGTCAGCGCCGTAGCCACGGCCCCGCTCCCAGGTGGCGTAGCCGACCAGGTCACCGCCGTCCTCGATGAGGGTGAGCCCGTCGCCGGGCAGACCGCCGTCGGCGGCGGGGACGTCGAACAGCTCGCCCCGGCGCGTGAGCAGCCCGTTGCGGTACCGGCTGATCCGCTCGTACAGGGTGGTGACGGCGGGCAGGTCGGCGGGGGTGCCGGCGCGGACGGTGAGTCGGGGATCCGGCCGGTGCCGGGGCAGCGCGGCGGTTGCCAGATCGAGGGTACGCAGCACACCGGCCGCTTCCCAGCCGCAGGCGCGGTACGGGGCGGCGACGGTGGGATACAGCGCGCTGATCGCCGCACCGCGTTCGCGGGCGCCCCGCAGCAGGGCGGTGAGCATCGCGCGGGCCGCTCCCCTGCCCCGGGCCTCGGGCGCGACCGCCACACCGCCCACGTCGGCGGCGGGCACCGCCTGCCCACCCCACCACTGGTCGTGGTGCAGGTCGACGGCCTTGCCGACGAGCCGGCCGTTGTCGTCGAACGCGCCGTAGCGGGTCATGCCGGGCACGTCGACAGTGGTGCGCGGGGGGCGGTGCCGCGGGTCGGAGCCGAACGCGAGGCAGCCCAGCTCCCAGGCGGCGTCGAGGTCATCGACGGTGAGTTCGCGGACGTGCACGGTGGCGGGCATCGGCACACCCTAGCGGGACGGATCTTCACCGACCGCTCATTTTCCGCCGGGTGCGGGCGTTGCGGGCGCGGCACGCCAGCACATATCGTCCCGACGTATCGCGCCGATACATCGACGCGACAGCCAGGAGGGCGGCGGACATGTCCAGCGGACAGTTGTACGACACCATCGGAGCCACCTACACCGTGACGCGTCGCACCGATCCACGGATCGCCGCGAGGCTCTGGGCCGCGCTCGGAGACGCGCGGACGGTCCTGAACGTCGGGGCTGGCACCGGCTCCTACGAGCCCGTCGACCGCGACGTCACCGCGGTGGAACCGTCGGCGCTCATGCGGGCACAGCGCCCCGCGGACGCGGCGCCGTGCGTGGCCGCCGTCGCGGCGCACCTCCCGTTCGAGGATCAGTCCTTCGACGCCGCGATGGCGGTCTCCACCGTGCACCACTGGCCGGACCCGATCGCGGGGCTGCGCGAGATGCGACGGGTGGCCCGGCGGGTGGTGGTGTTCACGCACGACGACAGTGCCACCGGATGGCACCGTCGGTTCTGGCTCACCCGCGACTACCTGCCCGAGGCCGCGAACCTTCTCGCCGACCGACCGTCGCTGGCCGAGCAGGCCCGCGCGATCGACGCCCGCATCGAACCGGTGCCGATCCCGTGGGACTGCGCCGACGGTCTGTTGGAGGCGTACTGGCGTCGGCCCGAGGCCTACCTGGACGATCGGGTGCGCCGCGGCCTGTCGCTCTGGGCCAGAGTCGGCCCGGAGGCCGAGCACCGGGCGGTGCGCAGCCTCCGGGCAGACCTCGCCTCAGGGCGGTGGGCCGAACGCAACCGCGACCTCGTCGCTCTCGACGCGGCGGAACTCGGCCTTCGCCTGCTGGTGACCTGACCGCCGCCACGGACTGGCGCGCGGCCAGGTCACCGCCATCAGTGCTGCGGGATGTTGGCCACGCCGATCCGCTTGCGGAACACCCAGTACGTCCAGCCCTGGTAGGCCAGCACGATCGGGGTGAAGATCACCGCCACCCAGGTCATGATCTTCAGGGTGTACGGGGTGGAGGCCGCGTTGGTGGTGGTCAGGGTGCCGGCCGCGTCCAGGGTGGACGGCATGACGTTCGGGAACAGCGCGGCGAACAGGGTCGCCACCGCCAGGCCGATCGCCACGGCCGTGCCGGTGAACGCCCAGCCCTCCCGGCGTACCTTGGCGGCGGCCAGACCACCGAGCAGGGCGAGGGCCGCGCCGACGGCGAGCACGACGGCGGCCGTGCTGGAGCGGATGCTCAGCGTCCAGGTCAGGAAGCCCACCGCGAGCACGGCGGTGCCGACGCCCAGGCGCACCGCGAGGGCGCCAGCGCGCTCGCGGATGTCGCCGCTGGTCTTCAGGGCCAGGAACACCGCGCCGTGGGTGAGGAACAGCGCGAGGGTGGTCGCGCCACCGAGCAGGGCGTACGGGTTGAGCAGGTTGAGCAGGCCGCCGACGTACTCGTGGTCGGCGTCCAGCGGCACGCCGCGCAGGATGTTGGCGAACGCGACGCCCCACAGGATCGCCGGCACCAGTGAGCCGACCACGATGGCGGCGTCCCAGCGGCGCTTCCAGGACGCCTCGGGGCGCTTGTGCCGGTATTCGAAGGCCACCCCCCGGGCGATCAGGGCCAGCAGGATCAGCAGCAGCGGCAGGTAGAAGCCGGAGAAGAGGGTGGCGTACCACTCGGGGAAGGCGGCGAACATCGCGCCACCGGCGGTGATCAGCCAGACCTCGTTGCCGTCCCAGACCGGGCCGATGGTGTTGATCAGGACGCGGCGTTCACGGTCGTTGCGGCCGAGCACGGGCAGCAGCATGCCGACGCCGAAGTCGAAGCCCTCCAGGATGAAGTAGCCGGTGAACAGCACGGCGACGAGGAGAAACCAGATGGTGGTGAGGTCCACGATGGGCTCCGGAATCAGTAGGCGAAGGCGAGCGGACGCTCGGCGTCGTCATGGGTGTCGTCGATGGGGGGCTGTTCGCTGACGTCGGGCACGCCGGCCTTGGCGTAGCGCAGCAGCAGCTTGACCTCGATCACCGCGAGGGTGGCGTAGATCAGCGTGAAGGCGGTGAACGAGGTCAGCACCTCGCCCAGCGAGACGCTGCGGGACACGCCGTCGCGGGTGAGCATCTCGCCGAAGACGATCCACGGCTGGCGGCCCATCTCGGTGAAGATCCAGCCGAAGGAGTTGGCCAGCAGCGGCAGCACCGGCATGGCCAGCCCGGCGCGCAGCAGCCACTTGCTGCGCGGGGTGCGGCCCTTGCGCTGGGTCCAGAGCACCAGCAGGGCGATGGCGGCGGCGGCCAGCCCGAAGGCGATCATGAAGCGGAAGCTCCAGTAGGTGACCGGGATGATCGGGGTGTAGCTGCCGGCGCCGTACTGGGCGGTGTACTGGGCCTGTAGGTCGTTGATGCCGTGCACGGTGCCGTTGGGGTCGCCGGTGCCCAGGTACGACAGCAGGTACGGGATCTTGAGGGCGAACACCTCGCGGCTGCCGTCGAGGCTGCCGATGGTGAGCACGGAGAACGAGGCGGGGCTCTCGGTGGTGTAGAGGCCCTCGGCGGCGGCCATCTTCATCGGCTGCACCTCGGTCATGATCTTGCCCTGGATGTCGCCGGTGAACACGACCGCGGCGGTGGAGACCAGGACCACCCAGGAGCCGAACTTCGTGGCGAAGCGGTAGGCGCCGGTGTCGGCGGAGTCGCGGTTGCGGATCACGTGGTACAGGCCGACGGCCACGACCAGCGAGCCGGCGACCAGGAACGATCCGGCGAGGGTGTGCGGGAAGGTGACCAGGGCGACCTTGTTGGTCATCACGGCCAGGAAGTCGGTCAGTTCGGCGCGGCCGGTCTCCGGGTTGAGTCGGAAACCGACGGGGTTCTGCATGAACGAGTTCGCCGCGAGGATGAAGTACGCGCTGAGGTTGGTGCCGATCGCGGCGGCCCAGATGCTGGCCAGGTGCAGGCGCTTGGGCAGCCGGTCCCAGCCGAAGATCCACAGGCCGATGAAGGTGGATTCGAGGAAGAAGGCGACAAGGGCCTCGATGGCCAGGGGCGCGCCGAAGATGTCGCCGACGAAGCGGGAGTAGTCGCTCCAGTTCATGCCGAACTGGAACTCCTGCACGATGCCGGTGACCACACCCATCGCGAAGTTGATCAGGAACAGCTTGCCGTAGAACTTGGTGAGTTTGAGGTAACGCTCGTTGCCGGTGCGGTGCCACATCGTCTGCAGGATCGCCACGAGCACCGACAACCCGATGGTCAGTGGCACGAAGAGAAAGTGGTAGACGGTGGTGACACCGAACTGCCACCGGGCGACGTCCAACGCGTCCACCTGAAACCCCCAGCTATTCATACTACGAGACGTAGTAAATACTACTGCTCGTCGTAGAAAAAGCGGCAGGGCCTGGCGGCCCGAACCAGCCTGGGACCAATGACCCTGATCACCCCGGCCGCCCGGCCCTCTGGGAGGGCGAGGGCAACCAGCCGACCCGCCCTCGCGGCCCCACCGCTGCGTGCGACGATGGCGCGCTGATGGACACCGAACACTCCCCCTGGCAGCCGCCGCTGATCTGGCGCGGCGCCCAGCTGCTGGCTCGGGCCCTGGTCGCCCTGGTGGCCCGCCTTGAGGTCACCGGCGACGTCCCGGCGCACCTGCGCCGAGGGCCGCTGGTGCTGGCCGCCAACCACATCAGCCCCTTCGACCCGGTGGTGCTGGTCGCCGCCTGCCAGGTCCGCGGCATCGTCCCCCGGGTCATGGCGACCGCCGGGCTGTTCCGCGCCCCGGTGATCGGCACCCTCATGCGCCGCGCCGGGCACATCCGCGTCGACCGCGGCACGACCGCCGTGCACCGGGCGCTCGACGCCGCCACCACCGCCGTCGCCGCGGGCTCGGTGATCCTCATCTACCCCGAGGGGCGCATCGGCCTGGACCCCGGCATGTGGCCCGAACGCGGCAAGACCGGCGCCGCCCGCCTCGCCCTGGACTGCGGCGCACCGGTCATCCCGGTCGCCCAGTGGGGCGCCCACGAGGTGCTGCCCTACCGGGCGCCCCGGGGGATGCTGCGCGGTGTGGCCCGCGCGGTGTGGCGTCGCCCGGTGATCCGCGTGCACTTCGGCGAACCCGTCGACCTGGGCGAGGTCGACGCCGCCGATCCCGGTGCCGCCCGCCGGGCCACCGACCGGATCATCGACGCGCTCACCGACGCCCTCGCCCCGCTGCGCCCCGACGAGCCCGACACGCCCCGGTACGTCGACCCGGGCCGCCCGAGCGACAGCAGCCGCGTACACCGCCGCCGGTCGGGCTGACCCCGCCTCAAGGGCCAGCCCGACCGGTACGCGTCAGTCGGCGGCGTTCAGCAGCGGCACGAGCTGCTCCTCCTCGTACGCCAGGTGCGCCCGTACCTGGTCGGTGAGCCGGGCCACCTCGCGGCGAAGAACCTCCCGGTCCGGCTGCGGGGTGCCCAGGACAGTGCGCAGCTCGTCCAGCACCGCCGCCATCGCCCGGTGCTCGTCGTTGAGCCGGGCCAGCACCGGAGCGAGGTCGGGCCGCTGGTCGGCGAGCCAGGCGAACAGGCCGGCGTCCTCACGCTCATGGTGGCCGTGCAGCCCGTGGCACAGGGTCAGGCAGTTCACCCGCACCTGTGCGCCCACGTGCGGGCCCGCGTCGTCGACCTCCTGTTGGATCAGCGCGAGTTCCCGCCGGAACGCGTCGTGGATGGCGACCAGCGCCGCTCCCGGCGGACCCGGTGGCGGCGTCGGCGGGCCCGGCAGTGGCTCCAGCGCCACCACCGGCAGCACGCGCCCCGCCCGGTCCTGGTACTCGCCCCAGCCGGGGTCGGCCGCCACCGCCCGGGCGAAGACGGTGTCGCGGTCGGGCCCGGTCAGCATCTCGGCGCGGGCCCGATAGGTGAACACACCGTCCTCCACCGTGACCAGCGGATCGGCCAGCACGTTGCGGAACCACTGCGGGTCGCGGGGCGCGCCACCGGCGGACGCGATGACCAGGATCCGCTCGCCCCCGTCGGGGAGGTAACCCAGCGGGGTGGTGTGCGGCGTGCCGGTGCGCGCCCCGGTCGTGGTGAGCAGGATCAGGCGGGCGTTCTCGAACCAACCGCCGACGCGGCCGCCGTTGGCGCGGAACTCCGCGATGACGTCGTCATTGAAGGTGTGCGGCATGTGACTCCCGGTGAACAGGGGCTCGCCACGCCACGGCGCGGCGGGCACGGGCAGGTGGGAAGGGGGCGGCAACGCGGCGGCGACAACACGACGCGTGAGCGCGGAGCGGTGCGGAGACAGGGCGGGCCTCGGGCCCGCCCGGGGGTCACTCGCCCGCCGGGTGCCCTGTCCGCTCGTGGCCAATGGCCGACCCGGCAGTCACGACGCCGAATCTAGTGTCCGCCCTCGCGCTGCGGCAACCCGATTTCGCCTGCGCAACGTTGCGGCGATCGTCGCCGGCGGGCCACCCGTGATCCACCGGCGGCAGGCATACTGCGTCGCGTGCTGACCCGACCCGGCTACCTCGACGCGCCAGGGCCGCTGGCGTTCGCCCACCGTGGCGGCGCCGCCGAAGGCGACGAGAACACCGCCGAGGCGTTCGCCCGCGCCATCGGCCTGGGCTACCGGTACGTGGAGACCGACGTGCACGCCACCGCCGACGGAGTTGCGGTGATCTTCCACGACCCGACGTTGCGACGGGTCACCGGCGAGGCGGGGCGCATCGCCGACCTGAGCTGGGCCGACCTCGCCTCGGTACGCGTCGGCGGTGCCGCCGTCGTACCGAGGCTCGACGAGGTGCTGGGCGCCTGGCCGCAGGTCCGCTTCAACATCGACGTGAAGGCCGACGGTGGTGTCGAGCCGACGGTGGCCACCGTGGCCCGGGCCGGCGCCAACGACCGGGTGCTGCTCGCCTCGTTCAGCGACGCCCGGCTGGCCCGGCTGCGGGCGCTCACCGAGGGGCGGGTCGCCACCAGCCTCGGCATGCGCGGGGTGGCCCGGCTGCGCCTCGCCTCACTGCACGGTCGCCCGCTGCGCCTGCCCGAGTCGGTGGTCGCCGCGCAGGTGCCACCACGCTACGGACGGGTGCCGGTGGTGGACCGCCGATTCCTGGATTACTGCCACCGTCTCGGCCTTCAGGTGCACGTCTGGACGATCGACGAACCTGCCCAGATGCACGACTTACTTGATCGTGGTGTGGATGGCATCATGACCGATCACGTCGGCCTGCTGCGCGACGTCTACCGCAGCCGCGGCCACTGGGCCGCCTGATCGTCGAAGGACCCCCGATGGCCGAAACCGTGACCCCCACGGTGGACGACACCCCGCCCCCGGCGAGCACCCGCCGCGAGCGCAGCGGCTGGTACATCTACGACTGGGCGAACTCCGCGTTCCAGACCACGGTGATCACCGTGTTCCTCGGCCCGTTCCTGACCACCGTGGCCGAGTTGGCCGCCGGCTGTGAGCTGGGCGCCGACACCTGCAACGGGTACGTGTACCCGCTGGGCATCAAGGTCGCCGCAGGGTCCTACTACCCGTACCTGATCTCGTTGTCGGTGTTCCTCACCGTGTTCGTGCTGCCGGTCATCGGGGCGATCGCCGACCGGTCGGCGCACAAGAAGCGGCTGCTCGGCGGGGCCGCGTTCACCGGCGCCGGCGCGACCATCCTGATGGCCTTCGTGACCGGCGACCGTTACCTGCTCGGCGGCGCGCTGTTCCTGATCGCCAACATCTCCTTCGGCGCGGCGATCGTGGTCTACAACTCGTTCCTGCCGCAGCTCGGCGGCCCCGACGAACGCGACGGCATCTCCAGTCGCGGCTGGGCGCTGGGCTATCTCGGTGGCGGTCTGCTGCTGGCGCTCAACCTGGTGGCGATCACCCTGCTGGACAAGGGCGACGACCCGCAACGCACCCTGGACCTGGCCCGCTGGTCGATCGTGTCCGCCGGAGTGTGGTGGGCGCTGTTCACGCTGGTGCCGCTGCGCTGGTTGCGCGAGCGCCCCAGCGTCGCGGCCCTGGCCGGCGGCGGCAACGTGCTCATCGACGGGTTCCGGCAGCTCGGGCGCACCATGCGGGAGATCAAGGCGTACCCGCTGACCCTGTATTTCCTGCTGGCCTTCCTGGTCTTCAACGACGGCATCCAGACCGTCATCACCCTGGCCAGCCAGTACGGCACCGAGGAGCTGCGGCTGGAGCAGAGCACGCTGATCATCACGATCCTGCTCGTGCAGTTCCTCGCCTTCGGCGGCGCCCTGACCCTGGGCGCGCTGGCCAAGCGCATCGGCGCCTGGAAGACCGTGCTGCTCAGCCTGGTGCTCTGGACCGGTGTGATCCTCGCCGCGTTCCGGCTGCCCGCCGAGGCGCCGGTGCCGTTCATGATCCTCGGCGCCGCCATCGGCCTTGTCCTCGGCGGCAGCCAGGCGCTGAGCCGGTCGCTGTTCAGCCAGCTCATCCCCGCCGGCAAGGAGGGCGAGTACTACGGGTTCTACGAGATCAGCGACAAGGGCACCAGCTGGCTCGGCCCGCTCGCGTTCGGCCTGGTGTTCCAGCTCACCGCCTCCTACCGGGTGGGCCTGGTCTCCCTGCTGATCTTCTTCGTGGTCGGGTTCCTGCTACTCCTGGCCGTGCCGATGCGCCGGGCCATCATCGCCGCCGGAAACACACCACCACGGGTGCTCTGAGCACGCTGCCCATCGGCCGACCAATCCAGGACGGCCGATGGGCTAGGCTGCCCGACCGTGACTGACGACGCCGCCACCTCCCCGACCTGCCTGGCCCACCCGCTCGCCGGCCCGCACCACGCGGCCGGGTGCGCGGCGGCGAGCGGACTCGACGGGCGTCCCCTGCACGCGGCGGCGCTGAAGTTCTTCTGGGGGCCGATGGACTGCGGCAAGTCGACGATGGCGTTGCAGATGAACTACAACCACGCCCGGCAGGGCCGTCGCGGGCTGGTCACCACCCGCATCGACCGCTCGCTGGGCCCGCAGGTCACCACCCGCATCGGCCTGGCCCACGAGGCCATCGAGGTCACCGACGACCTGGACCTGCGGGCGCTCGTGCGGGGCCGCTGGGCCGACGGGGTACGCGTCGACTACCTGATCTGCGACGAGGCCGGCTTCTACACCGTCGAGCACGTCGAGCAGATGGCCGAGTTGGTCGACAGCTACGACGTGGACGTGTTCGCGTTCGGCCTCGCCACCGACTTCCGGTCCTGCCTGTTCCCCGCCGCGCAACGGCTGTTCGAGCTGGCCGACGAGGTGGCCCGCATCCAGGTCGAGGTGCTCTGCTGGTGCGGCCGGGAGGGGCTGCTCAACGCTCGCGTCGTCGACGGGCGAGTCGTCCGCGAAGGCGCGCAGGTCGTCATCGGCGACACGGTGGACACCGCCGAGGTGCGCTATCAGGTGCTCTGCCGGCGGCACCACCGCACCGGCGACCTCGGCCCGCGCGACTGACCGCTCCGCTCAGGCGAGCCGGGCGGCCCGTCGTCGATCCGTCAGGATCACCGCGACGGTCACCGCCACCGCCGCCACGGCACACGCTGCCACCGGCACCGCCAGCCCCACACTCACCGGCACCAGCGTCACCAGCACCGCGACCGCCGCGATCCGGCTGACCGACCGGGTCCTCCACAGCACCGCCTGGTAGGCGGCATGCCCGGCGAGGAACAGCGCCGGCCCGCCCAGGACGAACAGCGCGGCGACAAGCGTTGCCGGCGCGCCGGGCTCGCGCAGCAGCCGCTCGTCGCCCGCCGAGGTGACGACGATTCCGGCGACCGTCACCGGGTGCAGGTAGTTGAACGCCAGCCGGCTCAGCGCCCCGGTGCGGTCACCGGCACGGGCGAGGACCTCCGTGGCGGCCGCCGCCGACCGGGCGAAGTACACCCACCACAGCCCCACCGACCCGGCGAACGCCAGCAGGAACGCCCCGGACGTCTCCAGGTCCAGGTGCCGGGTGAGGGTGCTGCCGGTGACCAGGATCGACTCGCCGAGCGCGATGAGGATGAACGCCGCGCAGCGTTCGGCCAGGTGCCCGCCCTCGACCATCCACCGCTCGGGTCGGGTGCGCTCCCGCCGGGGCAGCGGGTAGCCGATGGACAGGCCGATCACGTCGAGCACGATCGCCGCCGTCCACAGCGCCTGCCGTGCGGTCCCGCCGACCAGACCGCCGATGAGGATGAGCACCGACGTCCCCACCGCCCACGACAGCGACTGCTGAAAGCCCGCGACCAACCACGGGGTGCCCCGCACCGCCCACAGGCCGAATACCGTCCTGCTCAGCTGCACGGTCACGTAGACGACCGCGAAGAGCAGACCCATCCCGGCGAACGCCTGCGGGATCGCTGCCGACAACAGCACGCTGCCGAGCGCCACCCCGAGCAATACCGCCCGCACCGGTCCCTGGTCCGGTTGCAGCCAGTTGGTCAGCCAGGTGGTGTAGACCCAGACGAACCAGACAAGCGCCAGCAGCAGCGCGGTACGCCCGGCGCCACTCCAGTTCGGGTGCTCGATCAGATAGTGCGCCAGTTGGGTGATGCTGAAGATGAAGACCAGGTCGAAGAACAGCTCGCTGGAGGTGGTCGGCTCGACGCCTTGGCGTTTGCGCAGCAACCGGGGGTGCGCCGGGTCGGCGACCGGCGGCTCAGAAGGGGTCACCGCACACCCGCCAGCCGCCGCTCTCGCGGACCACCGGCAGGCGGCGTTCCTCGCTGAGCCCGCCGTCGCGGGTCACCTTCACGGTCACGGTGCCCTGGGGTCGCCCGCTGCGGGTCGCCACCGACACGTCGGTGATCTCGTAGTCGGTGACCATCGGCGGCGTACGCACCCAACTGGTGAAGCCGATCGGGCTCCACTTGCTGCGGGCGTCCGCGCAGAGCCGCTCGTACGCCTTGTCGCTGTCGCCGAGGGTCACCTCGCTGAGGAACCCGTCGGCGGTCTCCCGGATCGGGCCGGTGGCCTGGCGCACGGTCTGTAGGTTCCACGCGCCCAGCCCGGCCACCCCGACGCAGCACAGCACCACGCCGATCCCGACGAAGGCCAGCCCGGCGCGCATCGGGCGGTGCCGCCGGGCCGGTCGGCTCCACGGCTGCCCGGCACCCACGACTACCGACCGTAGAGAACACCGTCGCGGCAGATCGGGACAAGTCGGAAACTGGGTGCGTCCGGTGCGTGGTTGTGCCCTGTTCGCGGCGGCCACGGATCGTCTACCGTCGGCGCACACCCCCCGAGCAGTGCCAGGGAGCCGATCGATGAGCCGCTTCGTGCAGCCGATGCCATCCCCCGCCGATCCGTACGCCGGGGACGCCCTGCTGCGGTCCTGGCTGGAGCGTCACCTCGGCCCGGCCGGGCACGCGGCCGCCAAGGGTCGCCTCGCCGACCTGGCCGCCGACGTGACCGGGCCGCTGCGGGCGGCGCACGCCGACGCCGAGGCGCATCCACCGACGCTGGTCCGCTACGACGCGTGGGGCGCCCGCGTCGACCGGATCGACACCTCGGCGGGTTGGCAGGCCCAGCGGGAGGCCGCAGCCCGGCACGCCGTGGTCGCGCTGCCCTACCTGCCGGAGGCGCGCGGCACGTGGGGCGCCGCCGCGCGGGTGGTGCAGCACGCCCTGCTGCACCTGTACGGGCCGGAGTCGGCGACGTTCTCCTGCCCGGTGGCGATGGCCGACGGGGCGGCGGCGCTGCTCAGCCTGCCCGACGTCGACGCGGCGATCCGGGATGCGTGGCTGCCCCGGCTGATCTCCACCGACCCGGCCACGGCGATCACCAGCGGGCAGTGGATGACCGAGGCGCAGGGCGGCTCCGACCTGGGCCGTTCCAGCACCGTCGGCCGGCCCGCCGCGGACGGCTCGTGGCGGCTGACCGGGGAGAAGTGGTTCTGCTCCGCCGCCGACGCGGCGATGGCGGTGGCGCTGGCCCGACCGGAGGGCGCTGGCCGGGGCAGCCGCGTGCTCGCCCCGTTCCTGGTCCCCCGGTACGCGGTCGACTCGCCGCTGGCCAGCGGCACGGCACCGGACGCGCCCGCACCCGGCGTGCGGGTGCACCGCCTCAAGGACAAGCTCGGCACCCGGGCCCTGCCGACCGCCGAGATCGGCCTGCACGACGCGTACGCGGTGCCGCTGGGCGACCCGGCGGTGCCCGGCCTGGTGCGGGCGATGACCCTGGTCGTGGTGACCCGGGTGCACAACGCCGCCGCGGCGGCCGGCGGGATGCGGCGCGGCCTGGCCTACGCCCGCGCGTACGCCGACGTGCGACACGTCGCCGGCGGCCCGCTGGTGTCCTCGCCGCTGCACCGGGCCACCCTGGGCACCCTCGCGGTCGACGCGGCGGGCGCGTTCGCCCTCGCCGGGCACGCGTTCGCGCTGCTCGGCCGGGTCGAGGTCGGCGCCGACCCGGAGGCCGCCGCGGAACTGCGCATCGTGGCGCCGCTGGCGAAGCTGGCGACCGGCCGGCTCGCCGTCGGCTCCGCCAGCGAGTACGTGGAGAGCTTCGGCGGCGCCGGTTACGTGGAGGACACCGGTGTGCCCCGGCTGCTGCGCGACGCGCAGGTGCTGCCCATCTGGGAGGGCACCACCAATGTGCTGGCCCTGGACGTGCTCCGCGCGCTGACCCGGGAGGGCGCCGGCGCGCCGCTGCTGAGCCGGCTGGCCGCCGCTGTCGACCTGGCCCGGCCGCTGTCGCCCGCGCTGGCCGACACCCTGGCCACGGCCGCCGCCCGGCTGGACGACACGATCGCTGCGGTGACCGCCGATCCGGGCGGGGACGCGGTGCTCGCCGGGGCTCGTGGCCTGGCGCTGCGCCTGGCGTACGCGCTGACCACCGCGCTGCTCGTCGAACACGCCGCGTGGGGTGACGAGCAGGCGGAGTTGGCCGCCCGGCTGTGGGCGCGGCGCTGGCTGCGGCACGAGGACATCGCCGAGGACGCCCACCAACACCTGGACCTGCTCTGCTGACCGGTCGACGTGAGTGGGGGTGACGGCCGGTGGACGTCCTGATCGAGCTGGGCGACACCCGGGGAGCGCCCTCGCAGGACGACCGGAGGCCGGCGCCGCCGTCGCGTCCCGGGCGGGTGGCCGTGCTGCTGGCGGCGTGCGCGCTGCTCGGCGGTGCCACCGCGCCCGCGCGCCTGTCGGCTCAGGTGGGGCCGCCGGTGACCGGTCGTGCGGCCCTGCTCATCGCCGGCCCGCTGTTGCTGGTCGTCGACCGGGATGCGAGCCCGCCGACGGTGAGCGCGTACGACGCGGCGGCACCGCACCGCCCGGCCCGGTGGCGGGTTGCCGTGGCACCCGCCGCCAGCTGGTCCGCCCAGGCCGCTGGTGACGTGCTGCTGCTCGCCGAACGCGATCAGACGCGTCAGACGGTGGTGACCACCGCGCGGTCGATGAGCGACGGTGAACCACTGTGGCAACGACCCGACCGCATGTACGCGGCGGGCGACGCGGCGGTGGCCGTGAGTGAGGTCCGTAGTGCCTCCGAGCCGGGGCGCCGGGTCGAGGGGACGGTGCGGGGCGTCGACCTGGCCACCGGCGCCACCCGCTGGTCGGTGCCGGTGCCGTCCACCGCCGTGGTGCAGGTGCTGATCGATCCACCGGGACGGGTGCTGCTGGTGCAGGACGACGGGCTGGTTCGGCTGCTCGACGCCCGCGACGGCGCAGTCCACGGGCAGGGGTCGCTGCCACCTGCCGACTTCGGCCCGGACAATCCTCAGGTCATCGGTGGGCATCTGGTGCTGCGCCATCCGACCGACACCGGAGCGGCGGTGACCGGGTACGACCTGCCCGGGTTGACGCCGCGCTGGCAGGCGCCGGTGGAGCGGGGGGAGCTGACCCTGCGGGCCTGTCAGGGCCTGGTCTGCGCGCAGGACCGGCAGGGCCGGTGGGCGCTCGATCCGGCCTCCGGCGCGCGGAGTTGGGTGTGGCCGGCTGGGGCGCGGTGGCGCATCGTGGCGGGTGCACGGGATGGCGCCGACGCTCTGGTGCTGCTTCAGCCGGCGGCGGACGGCCACCGCATCCTGGTCGCGACGGCGGGCCGGGACGGTCCTCGGGTGCGGGGCGTGCTCCCCGCGGGGGTGACCGACTGCCGGCGCGCCGGGCCCCGGTTGGTCTGCCGGGAGACGGACGGCCGGGTGACGGTGTGGCCGCTCGACACGTCCTGACCGGGTGGAAGAAACGCCGACGTACCTGACAGTGGTTGGCAGGTACTCGGCGCAGACTGCGGACATGACGACAACCGCCGACCTCGCAATGGTCAACCTGGACAGCTCCGACCCTGCCGCGCACGCCGCCTTCTACCACCGTGCCCTGGGTTGGGAGATCACCCACAGCGAAGCCGAGTACGCGATGATCAGCGGCGGCGGTGCTTCGATCGGCTTCGGCCTGGTCGAGGGGTACCAGCCGCCGGCCTGGCCCGACCCGGCCGGGCAGAAGCGCTACCACCTGGACCTCTACGTCGACGACCTGGCCGTGGCCGAGAAGGACCTCGTCGCCGCGGGGGCGTCGAGGCCCGAGTTCCAGCCCGGCGGCGAACGGTGGGTGGTGCTCATCGACCCGATCGGCCAGCCGTTCTGCATCTGCCCCCGCCCTCAGGGCTGACGGGCGCGACGTCAGCCGCGACGACGGGACCGGGCCGCCCACACCGCGTACGCCGGGTCGCGGTCGAGGTTGTGCCGGTCCCGGTCGTAGCGGCGGGTGGTCCGCGGGTCGGCGTGCCCCATCGCGTCCTGCACGTCTTCGAGGGGGACGCCCTCCGAGCGGGCGGTGGTGGCGAAGGCGTGCCGCAGCGAGTGCGGGGACAGCCTCGCCCAGGCGGGGATGCCGGCGGCGCGGGCGAGCCGGCGGACCATCCGGAACACCGAGTGCCGGTCCAGTCGGGCGCCGCTGGCGGTGACCAGCAGCGGCCCGGCCAGCTGCGTCACCGGCACCCCGGTGGCGGCGGCCCGCTGGGCCAGGTAGGCGTCCAGCGCGTACCCGGTGCCGGGGGTGAGGGCGCGGCGGCGCTGCTTGCCGCCCTTGCCGACGAAGCGCACGCTGCGGTGCCCGCGTTCGGTGCCCAGGTCGCTGAGGTTCAGCGAGACCAACTCCCCGACCCGCAGGCCCAGGTCGGCCAGGAGTGCGATCGCCGCCCGGTTGCGGGCGGCGGTCGGGCCGGTGTCCGCGTCGGCGGCGCTGAGCAGGGCGTCGACCTCTTCGGGGCTCAGGCCGACGGTGGCGGAGTGGTCCCGGTCGACGCGGGGCCGGTCCGCGCCGGAGACCGGGTTGGCCGGCACCCCGCCGAGTTTGACGAGGAAGTCGTACCAACTGGACAGCGCGGAGAGCCGGCGTGCCACGGTCGCCGGGGTCAGTGGTCGGCCGCTGCGGGCGGCGAGGGTGGACTCCAGCGCGCGAGCGTACTCGTTGACGTGCAGGAAGCTGGCCCGCAGCGGGTCGAGGTCGCGGCCGGCGCACCAGGTGAGCCAGGCGGTGACGTCGCGCCGGTAGGCGTCGCGGGTGTGCGCGGACAGCCGGCGGTTGCGCAGCCACGCCTCGGTGACGTCGACCGGTCCGCCGGGCAGGGCCGGTCGGGCGGTGGGGCGGGCGAGCACCGGAGCGCCGGAAGACACCATGTGAAAAAGCTTCTCAGTAGTAGATGGGATTGCCATGCAGGCGCGCCGACGCCGCCGGGTGGGGCCGCCTCCCGCGTGCCGGCTACCGTCGGGCGGTGCGCGCGAGCCGGTTGGTGTCCCTGCTGCTGCTCCTGCAGACCCGGGGGCGGATGACCGCTGCCGAACTGGCCGAGGCCCTGGAGGTGTCGGTCCGGACGGTGTACCGCGACGTCGAGTCGCTGGGCGCGGCCGGCGTGCCGGTGTACGCCGAGCGCGGCCCCGCCGGTGGCTACCGCCTCCTCGACGGCTACCGCACCCGGCTGACCGGGCTGACCGCCGACGAGGCCGAGGCGCTGTTCCTGACCAGCGTGCCCGACGCGGCCGCCGAGTTGGGCCTGGGTTCGGTGCTGGCCACGGCGGAGCTGAAGTTCCAGGCGGCGCTGCCGGCGGACCTCGCGGACCGGGGCGCACGGATCCGCCAGCGGTTCCACCTGGACGCGCCGACCTGGTTTCGTGAGCCCGAACCCACACCGCATCTGGCCGCGCTGGCCACCGCCGTCTGGGAGGACCGCCGGGTCCAGGTGCGGTACCGCCGGTGGCAGGCGCCCCGGGAGGTGCAGCGGACTCTCGACCCGCTCGGCGTGGTGCTCAAGGCCGGCCGCTGGTATCTGGTGGCCGCCGCGTCCGGGCAGGTACGCACCTACCGGGTGGGCGCGATCCTGGACCTGACCGTGCTGGACGAGCCTACGGACCGGCCGGACGGGTTCGACCTGGCAGTCTGCTGGCAGGAGCACACCGAGCGCTACGAGCGCGGCGTCTACCGCGCCGAGGCCCAGGTGCGGATGACCGTGTCGGCGCTGGCGCAGACGGTGCACCTGTTCCCGCCGACGATGAGCCGGGCGGCACACGACCGCGCCAGCGCGCCGGACGCGGACGGCTGGGTCACGACGACGGTGCCGATCGAGTCGGTGCGACACGGTCGCGTCGAGATGCTCAAGCTCGGCGCGCAGGTGGAGGTGCTCGGCCCGGCCGAGCTGCGGGAACAGGTCGCCGACACCGCCCACGCGCTCGCCGCGCTCTACCCACCGACCGATGTCGCGCCCGCACGACAGCCGGCGGCCGGCACCCGCAACCAGGTGCCGGCCGCCGAGGCTCGCGCGGTGTCTGTCAGGCGTTGATCTGCCGGCGCGTGTCGCCGTTGGCCGTGATCGTCACCCGGCGGGGCTTGGCCCGCTCGGCGACCGGGATGCGCAGCGTCAGCACCCCGTTCTCGTACCCGGCCTCCAGCTTGTCGGTGTCCAGGGTGTCGCCCAGGAACAGTTGCCGGGTGAACGTGCCCATCGGGCGCTCGGCGGCGACCAGTTCGATGCCGTCGCCGGCGGGTCGGCGCCGCTCGGCGCGGACGGTGAGCACGTTGCGCTCGACGGTGCAGTCGATGGTGTCCGGGTCGACGCCGGGCAGGTCGAACGCCGCGTAGAAGTGGTCCCCGTCGCGGTAGGCGTCCAGGTGCATCGTCGCGGGACGGGCTGCCGTACCGAAGAACTGCTCGGCGAGCCGGTCGATCTCGCGGAACGGGTCGGTACGCATCAACATTTTCGTGCCTCCTCGGTTCTCCTGGCCGAAGGTGATGACTTGAGCCTTGGCGACTCAACTTCCTCTTCTTATTTACCGCGTCCGGAAGCGGGCGTCAACTGCTTCTCGAACCAGTGCTCGGCGTACGGGCCCCGCGAGTACGCCGGGATCTCGACGTAGCCGTGCCGGGCGTACAGGGCGCGGGCTTCGACCAGGTCGTGGCGGGTGTCGAGGCGGATCCGGGCCGCCCCGGCCGCCCGCGCCCGCTGCTCGACGTCGGCCAGCAGGGCGGCGCCCCCGCCGGCGCCGCGGTGCGCGGGGCGGATGAACACCCGGGTCAGCTCGGCCCAGTCGGGCTGCCACCGCAGCCCGGCGCAGCCGGCCAGATCGGCGCCGTGGTGGGCGAGCAACAGCAGACCACCGGGGTACGCCAGATCGTCGCTGGGCAGTTCGGCCAACGCGGCGTCGACCTCGCCGGGCAGGGCCGGACGACGGTGATAGCGAACCACCATCTCCGTCATGTACTCCCGCAGCAGCAGGACAGCGTCGGGATGGTCGGGGCGGGCGGTGGTGGTCAGCCAGGTGGGCCGGACGGCGGTGGTCACCTGTCGATCATCTGCACCCGGTCAACGGCATTTCCCGATCCCGGCAATCCCGAGCGGGGCGGACGATCAGGGCCGCTGGTAGATGCCGTGTTCGCGGGTGAGCAACTGCTCGTCGATCAGGTACCGACGCAGCGTCGCGTGGTCCGACCCGCCCGAGGCGCACCACGGCTTGAGCGCGTCGTCGACTGCCCGCTCGGGATAGCGCGTCCCCGGTGCGAACGACCGCTCCGCGATGTGTGCCAGCAGCACCCGCCGCCGGCCCCGCTGCGCCGGCATGCCCACCAGGACACCCGCGCGCACAAAGGTCCGCAGCACCGGATCAGCGGCCGGTTCGGCGTCGTCGGCCGGGCGGCGCTCGCGCGCAATCGCCCGCAGCGACGCCTCGTCGGCCACGAGTGTGCCGTCAGGACCGGTGACGAGGCCGGCGTCGGCGAGCCGACGGACCCCGGTGAGCACCACCCGTGCCGGCAGGCCGGTCCGTTCGGCGACCTCGGCCGCGCTGGTCGCGCCCAGCACGATCGTCGCGAAGATCCGGCGTCGTCCGTCGTCGGCCAGGGCCCCGGCCACAGCATCCGCAGTCACACCGGTCACCCTCTCAGCAGGGTACGCGGGCCGCCAGGCAATTTCGGCTCCGGTGGCAGTGCCCGGCTGACGCAAAAGCCCCCGAGCAGCGTCGGGAGCCCTCGTGCGTGGTGGTCGGTCAGCCGGCGTCGCGTGCCATCGCGACGAAGCCACGCCACGACTCCGGGCTGAAGGTCAGCGTCCCGCCGTCGCGGTCTTTCGTGTCACGAACGAGGACCACGCCCGGAAGGTTGTCGGCAACCTCGACGCAGTCACCACCGTTGCCGCCGCTCTTCGTGCTCTTACGCCACCGCGCACCGCTCATGTCCATGCTGCTGCCGCTTCTCTGAGAAGGTCCAAGGAACGCCCTCGGGGCAGTGCCTCTCCGCGAATCCGCTCCCACCGTCGTTCCAGGCTAACAAGGTCCGATGGCTGCTCGAGGATCTGCGCCTGTGCCGGACCGTCGACGTGCGCCACCCGCGAACCGTCCGGCATGTCAGCGATGGTGAAGGGTCCGTCGAGCCCGGGATAGCTGGGCGCGTCCCCCGGGACGATGTGGAGCTGGACGGTGCCCATCTCGGCGTGCCCGAGCAGGCGGGCGAGTTGCGATGCCATCAACGCGCGGTCGTCGCCGACGCGCCGCCGCAGCACCCCCTCGTCCAGCACGGCGATCAGCAGGGGCCCGCCGGCACGGCCGAGAATCGCCTGCCGGCCGATCCGCGCCTCGGCGAATTCGGCGACCGCGTCCGGTGTCAGCACCCCGCCGGCCAGGGTCGCCCGCGCATACGCCTCCGTCTGCAGCAGGCCGGGCACCCACGCGAGTTGGAACGACCGCAGCGTCACGGCCTCCCGTTCGAGGTCGACCCAGGGTCGGAACCACACCGGTTCGCGGCGACGGACGACGTCCGGCCACAGCGAGTCGGCATCTCTTGCCAGGAGCCCTGCGACAGTCGCACGGTGGCGACTCTGCGGAATGTGCCCCGGGTTGGCCCATCTGGCGACGGTCTTCGGATGCACACCGATCTGACCGGCGAGGCTCTCGGCAGTGTGGCCCGCTTGAGCGAGCGCTGCGACAAAGGCGTGGTTCATGCCGACCCTCCCCTGGAACAAACCAGCTGCGTCAAGGAGATTACGTAACGCTGTGTGTTTGTCCAGCGACCCCCGGCAAAGTGCGGTGTAGACGGCGCGGCCGGCAGGGACCCGAACCCGGCGGACGCGTTCGTAGGGGCCGCTGCCGGCGGGCGAGCACTCACGGGAGCGGCCCCTTCCCACACCGCGACGAGAGGATGAGCCGTGCCGGATGAGAAAAGAGCCCGCGAGGTCGAAGCGGGACGAGGGAAGCGCGCGAAGCACTCCCCACTGCGGCCGTCGTGGCGCTGCCCGGTCTGCGGCATCCTGTGGCCGTGTTCGGCCGCGAAGCTGCGCCTCCTCGGCGAGTACCGCGAGGATCGGCCGGGCCTGTTGACGCACCTGGCGAAGGTCCAGGAGGCAGCCACCGCCGATCTCACCGCGCTCAACCCGGGCGTCGCGCTTCCCGACCTGACCCCGCGTTTCGTCGGCTGGGCCGAAGCCCGCTAAGCCAGCCGAGCGTGCAGGTGCATGTCGTGCCACCCGTCAGCGTGGCGAACCGACTCACGGAGCACGCCCTCCACGGTGAAGCCGGCCTGGGTGGCCACCCGGCACGACGCCGCGTTGGCGGTCGAGTGCTCCAGGGCCAGCCGGTGCAGACCGGCCCGCGTGAAGCTCCACCGGGCCAGTGCGAGCAGCGCCGCGGTGGCGATCCCCCGACCACGCGCGGCAGGCAACACCCAGTACGACACCTGCGCCGACGCCTCGGCCAGCAGCACACCCCGCAACCCCACCTGACCGACCGGCTGGTCGTCGGCGTCGACGATCGCCCAGCTCGCGTCCGTCTCGTCGCGCCAACGACGCTCCCACTGCGCAGTCCACGCCCGCGCCTCGTCGTCACCGTCCAGACGGCGGACGTGCCACCGCTGGATCGCCGGACAGTCGAAGGCGGCCCGCACGGCCGTGGCGTCGTCGTCGCGCCACGGCCGCAGCGTCAGCCCGGGGCGTACCGGAAGGTGGGGTTGCTCTTGGGCGCCGAGGCTCCCGGCGGGCAGGGCGGGTGCGACGAGCAGCGGCATTTGCCCATTATGGAGTTGACGGGCTCACTCGCCGGTCGGGCCGCCGGCGAGTTCGGCGACCACGTCGAGGTGACCGAGGTGGCGGGCGTACTCCTGGACCAGGTGGAACAGCACCCGCTCCAGCGTCGCCGGGTCGGCGCCGTTCCAGCGCGGACCCGGCGCGCCGACCTCCGCCAGGTCGTGCGCCGACACCACCGCGCTGGTGTGCGCGCCCTGCGCCCGCAGCTCCGCCACCAGGTCCGCGCGGGTCTCGTCGGGGGCGACGTGCCAGCGGTCCCCCCGGCGGTCGCCCCACGGCTCGGCGACGTCCCGGCCCTGGAAACCCCACTCGATCCAGCGCCGCTCCACGTGGCGCAGGTGCTTGAGCAGCTCCAACGGGGTCCACCCCGACGGTAGGCGGCTGTGCCGCAGCTCCGGCTCGGCCAGCGCCGACACCTTGGCCACCATCGACTCCCGGAAGTAGTCCAGGTAGCGCAGGAAAACCTCGGTGCGGCTGCCGGCCGGGCTGGTGGGCTCGGGAAACGACGTCATGACGTGGTCGGTAGCTCGCGGCCGCGCTGGCGCACACCCGCGCCGCCGTACGGGTAGTCGCCCACCAGCGGGGCGCTCGCCTCGTCCAGCAGTCGCATCTGCTCGGCGTCGAGGACCAGGTCGGCGGCGGTCAGGTTGTCGTCGAGCTGCTCCATCGTCCGCGCGCCGAGGATCACCGAGGTGACGGCCGGTCGCGCCGCCAGCCAGGCCAGCGACACCGCCGACATCGACACGCCGCGTTCCCCGGCGACCCGGCCAACCGCGTCGAGCACCCGCCAGGTGCGCTCGTCGGCGTTGCGACCGGCGTACGCCTCGACGCCACGCTGCGGGTTCTCGCCGAGGCGCGTGGCGCCGGTGGGCGTGGTGTCGCGCTGGTACTTGCCGGTCAGCCAGCCGCCACCCAGCGGCGACCACGGCAGGATGCCGATGCCCTCGTTCTCGCAGACCGGCACCAGCTCGAACTCGATCTCCCGGGCCAGCAGGTTGTACTGCGGTTGCAGGGTCACGATCGGGGTGAGGTTGAGGTGCTGGGTGAGCAGGGCCGCCTTCTGCAACTGCCACCCGGTGAAGTTGCTGACGCCCGCGTAGCGGATCTTGCCGGCGCGGACCGCGTCGTCGAAGAAGCGCAGCGTCTCCGGCAGCGGGGTCAGCGGGTCCCAGGCGTGCGCCTGGTAGAGGTCGACGGCCTCGACGCCGAGCCGGCGCAGGCTGGCGTCCAGAGCCCGGCTGAGGTGCACCCGGGACAGGCCGGCGTCGTTCGCCCCCGGGCCCATCGGGAACCGGCCCTTGGTGGCGATGACGAGGCGGTCGCGCAGGTCGGGCCGCGCCCGCAGCCAGCGACCGACGATCTCCTCGGAGGTGCCGGCCGAGTAGACGTCGGCGGTGTCGATGAACGTGCCACCGGCCTCGACGAACCGGTCCAGTTGGGCGAAGCTGCCGGCCTCGTCGGTCTCCGCGCCGAAGGTCATCGTGCCCAGACAGAGGGTCGACACCACCGTGCCGGTGGCGCCCAGAGTGCGATAGCGCATGTCTTCCTTCCGGTCGAGCGAACCAGCCGATCCTGCCACCGCCGCCCCCGACCGGATGAGGGAGGCGGAGCGAATAGATCACCGGGCGCTTTTCATCCCTATTCATCACCCTTAAACCTCTTTGGGCATGGAACGCCTTCTGCGTCAGTCATCCCGTTTCACTATTCCACTCACGATCGTTCTGTTTGACCGCTCGCGGCCCCTGTTTCCGGATGTTCGGATGCCGAAATATCCCGCTGGGCCCTGACGCACCAATCAGGACATACATTGACAAGCTCCACATAGCCTCGATCGGTGTCCGCTCACATGTCTTTCGATGGGTCGCCAGGTCGCCCTCAGCACGTTCCGCCCACTGTCCTGTCCCGACCCGTCGAACCGGTGTTCGTGGACGCCACCGGCGTCCGCCACCGTTGGCTACGACGCGCGGGCGTGCTTGTCGCAGCCGCCTCGCTGAGCTACCTACCGATGGCCGCCACCGCCCTGCTCCCCGGTCCGCCGACGCCGACGCAGCCCGCTCCACTGTCCGTCGGTGACCCCGCCGGCGGGACCGGGGAGCACCCTCCCACGGAGCCACCGCCGCTCGGCGATCCGGACCTGAACCTCACGCCGGAGCCGGAGGACACCATGGATGGTCCACCACTCCCGACCGAACCGGCACCGGACGCTGTGGCGCCGACCGCCATGCCGTCGATCGACCCACCCGAGCCCAGCCACCCGACCACCGTGCTTCCGACCGGTCGCCCGTCCGCTACCCCCATGCCCCCGACCAGTCGCCCGCCCACCACCCCGGTGGCCCCGACCTCGCCGCCGGCCCCGCTGCCCGAGGACCCGCCACCGCCCGTCACCGATTCGCCGACCATGTCCACGCCGGTCGAGCCCAGCCCCGAGCCCGTCGAGAACCGGCCGATCACGTCCGGGCTCGCGCCGTGGGTGACCGGATGACCCTGACGAACCGTCGCCGCCGCGCCACCAGCCGCGCCGGTGACCGTCGATCCGGTGGCATCGGCCGGTTCGTCTGTGCCTCCCTGGTGACGGTGGTGGTCTGCGTGCTGCTGGTCGAGGCGTACGCGAACTCCAGCTTCAGACCCGATCACGTGCGGGATTCCGAGGGACAGGGCACCGTCCCGACCGATGTCCTCAACGGCGGGCCGGTCCTCGACGCCCGGTACGACCAGCCCCGCTCCTACCGCCTGCCCGCGCGGACCATCGCCCTCACCTTCGACGACGGACCAGACCCCGACTGGACCCCGCAGGTGCTGGACGTCCTGCACCGACACCGAGCCGCGGCCACCTTCTTCGTGATCGGCTCGCAGGTCGCCAGGCACGGGGACCTGGTCCAGCGGTCCGTCCAGGAGGGTCACGAGCTCGGCGTGCACACCTTCACCCACCCCGACGTGAGCCTGCTGCCGGGATGGCGACAACGGATGGAGTACGCGCAGACCCAGATGGCGATCGTGGACGCGGCCGGCGTCCGGACCAGCCTGCTGCGCTTCCCCTACTCCTCGCTGCCCAGCGCCGTCGACGACGCGAACTGGCCGGTGATCCGCGACGCCGGCCGGCTCGGCTACCTGACGGTGGTGAACGACGTCGACAGCGACGACTGGGACCGACCCGGCGTGGACGCGATCGTGCGGAACATGACGCCGACCGACGGAGCGGGCGCCGTGGTGCTGCTGCACGACGCCGGCGGAGACCGGTCGCAGACCATCGCGGCGCTGGACCGGTTCATCCCGATGATGCAGGCGCGCGGCTACACCTTCACCACGGTGAGCGACGGGATGAACCGGGCGCGGCCAGGAGCGGCGCCGTTCGTCGGCAACGTCCCCACGTCGACCATGGACCGTTGGCGGGCCGCCCCCGTGGTGTGGGCGATCCAGTTGGCGGACTCGATCCTGCGCGTACTCGCCCTGCTCTTCGTGGTCGTCGGGGCCCTCATCCTGGTCCGGACGCTGCTGCTGCTCCTGATCGCCGGCAGGCTCGCCCGGCGCAGACGGGCGCACCGCTGGCCCTGGGGATCGTTCGACGCACCGGTGTCGGTGATCGTGCCCGCGTACAACGAACAAGCCGGAATCGTCGCCACGGTCCGTTCGCTGGTGGCCAACGACCACCGGGACATCGAGGTGATCGTGGTCGACGACGGTTCGACCGACGGCACGGCGGACCTTGTCGACGCACTGGGACTGGACGGCGTCCGGGTGATCCGCAAACCCAACGGCGGCAAGGCCAGCGCCCTCAACACCGGGATCCGGTACGCCTCGCACGACATCATCGTGACCGTCGACGCGGACACCATCTTCGAGCCGAACGCGATCCGACGGCTGATCGAGCCGTTCAACGACCCACGGATCGGAGCGGTGGCCGGCAACGTCAAGGTCGCCAACCGGCGCCGGCTGCTCGGCCAGTGGCAGCACATCGAGTACGTCATCGGCTTCAACCTGGATCGCCGGTTCTACGAGCGGCTGGGCTGCATCCCCACCGTCCCCGGGGCGATCGGGGCCTTCCGCCGCCGCGCCCTGCTCGGCGTCGGAGGAATGAGCGGCGACACCCTGGCCGAGGACACCGACATCACCATGGCGATCCTCCGGGCCGGGTGGCGGGTGGTGTACCAGGACCGCGCCCGCGCCTGGACGGAGGCGCCCGCCACCGTGCGCGAGTTGTGGCGGCAGCGCTACCGGTGGAGCTACGGCACCATGCAGGCGATGTGGAAGCACCGGCGCGCGGTGTTCGACCGGGGCGCCGCGGGCCGGTTCGGCCGGTTCGGTCTGCCGATGCTCGCCCTCTTCGGCGTGGTGCTGCCATTGCTCGGCCCGGTGCTGGACCTGCTCGCCCTCTATGGCCTCTTCTTCATGGACACGACGAAGACCGCGGTGGCCTGGGTGGCGATGCTGGTCGTCCAGGCCGCGACCGCCGCGGTGGCCTTCCGGCTCGACCGGGAACGGATGCGCCCGCTGCTGACCCTGCCGATCCAACAGTTCGTCTACCGCCAGTTGATGTACCTGGTCCTGGCCCGGTCCGTGGTGACCGCGCTGACCGGTGCCCGGCTGGGCTGGCGCAAACTCAAGCGGGCCGGTGACGTCGTGGACGACAACCGCCGCGCCGTCTCCCCGGTGGCGGACCGACGTGAGGGGCGCGACCGCTGGTTCGACGCGCTGCGGGCGCTGGCGCTGGCTCGGGTCATCACCTACCACATGTTCGGGGCCGCCTGGCTGAGCTTCGCCTTCCCCGCCATGGGCGTGATGTTCGCGCTGGGCGGCTCCCTGATGGCCAGTTCCCTCGACCGGTCGCCGCAGCGGGCGGTCAGCGGTCGGCTTCGGCGCCTGCTACCGGCGCTGTGGGCCATGGGCATCGTGCTGCTGCCTTTGATGCTCTGGCACGGCTGGTCCGACCGTCCGGGCTGGCCGGCGCTGCTGAGCTGGCTGGTCCCGCTGCTGCAACCACCAGGCAGTGCGTGGGCGGCGGACGTCACGGGTGTGCTGTGGTACCTCGTCGCGTACCTGTGGTTCGTGCTGCTCTCCCCCGCGGTGCTGACGCTGTACCGACGCTGGCCGGTGTGGTCCGTGCTGACACCGCTCGCCGGCGTGGTCCTGCTGCAGACCGCGGCGCCGGCACTGGGCGGCCCGGTGGATTCGGTTGTGACCGACCTGGCCACGTTTGGCGCTTGCTGGCTGGTGGGCTTCGCACACCGCGACGGTCGGCTGCGACGTATCCCGCTCCGGTCCCTGCTGGCCCTGGCAGCGCTCTGTCTGGGCCTCGCCGTCGGCTGGCTCACCACCCACCGCGATGCCGGGCTGGACCTCAACGACATCCCGGTGGCGCAGGCGTTCTGGTCGCTCGGGTTCGTGCTGCTGCTGTTGCGGCTGTCCCCACCGATGACCTGGCTGGCCCGGATCCGGCCGCTCGACCGGCTGGTCACCGCGTTGAACAGCCGAGCCCTGACCATCTACCTCTGGCACAACGCCGCCATTGCCGTCTGCTTCGCCGTCGGTGACCTACTCGGGGTCTGGCGAATCGGCATGGTGGGCTACCTGGTGGTGGCCCTGGTGCTGCTCATCGGCGTGGTTCTGACCCTCGGCTGGATCGAGGACCTCAGCGCACGACGGTCGCCTCGCTTTCTGCCCTGGCCCCGACCGCCGCGAGCGCCAGCGCGGGATCGGACGGTACAGCCGGCTTCGGGGGCCGCTCTGGCGGAAGGGCAGGACGTCCCAGAAACGCGCCACGAACACGTACTCACGTGAGTGTTCTTCGGCGCCACAGCACGCCGCGACGGCACGGCCGGACATCGACACGGCCCGGCCGAGCCGCCGTTGGCGCAGACGGTGATGAGAGGTGATCACCGTCGGCCGGCACGGGCCTCGCCTCCTACGGGCCCGTGCCGGCCACCCCAACAAAGACGCCGAGCCGCGAGCCCGGCACACAGAGAGGAGATAGTGATGTGGCAGGTGCCCACACCGGCGGAGCAGGAGCTGTGGAACGCCGTGGTGGCCGGGGTACGAGCGGCCAACCAGAAGGATCACGCGCAGTTCCGGACCTGCGTCGACCGCCTCCTGCGGCTGCCCCACGCGTGGGTGCACCAGGTCCTCAGGGACACCGCAGGACTGCTCGCCGACGAGCTGGGCCCGGACGGGTGGGACCAGGGGCCACGTCTGGCCGCGCAGATCGACCACTCCGAGGACTGCTCACATCGACTGCTGCTCATCGCCCAGCTCGCGGACGCCGCGCAGGTCGGCGTCGGAGCATTCGTCGACGCCGCGTTGGCGCACACCAGGCGGCCTCGGCGAAATCTTGCCGGATCGGTCCCCCATGGCCGGACCGGGAGCTGACGCGCGAAGCAACCAGTTAGCGGGTATGAACCGGCGTGACGCATCGGTGATGATGGGCGCGTGAGCGATCTCGGCACCGCCACCGACCGCCCTCACCAGCCTGCGCCGACCTCCCCGCAGGTGGGGCCGCCGACGCCCGGCCCGCGTGCGCTCGGCCCGTTCCTGGTGGCCGCGATCACCAGCGTGACGCTGCTGCTGCTCGCCGGCCGTTACGGCTATCACCGCGACGAGCTGTACTTCCTGCTCGCCGGCCGCCACCTCGACTGGGGCTACGTCGACCAGGGCCCCCTGGTCCCGGCGCTGGCCCGCCTGCTGGACACGATCGCGCCGGGCAACCTGGTGGTGCTGCGCACGCCGTCGGCACTGCTGGCCGGCGGCGCTGTCCTGCTGGTCGCCGCCATCGCCCGCGAGTTGGGCGCCGGCCGTGCCGCGCAGACCTGCACGGCGGTGCTGGCCGCGCTGTCCGGCATCGTGCTCGCCAACGGGCACCTGCTCAGCACCACGACCATTGACCTGCTGGTCTGGCTGGTCGCGGCGTGGTGTGCGGTGCGGTTGCTGCGCACCGGGGACACCCGGTGGGCTCTCGGCATCGGGCTGGCGCTCGGCATGGGCATGCTCAACAAGGTGCTGCCCGCGCTGCTGGCCGTGGGTCTGATCGCCGGGGTGGCCATCGCCGGGCCACGTCGGCTGCTGGGCGACAGGTGGGTGCTCGCCGCCGCCGCGATCGCCGCACTGCTGGCCGCGCCGAACCTGATCTGGCAGGCGACGCACGGGTTCCCGCAACTCGGTGTGGCCGCCTCCATCGCCGACGGCGACAGCTCCTACAGTGGCCGCCTCGACGCGCTCTTCCTCCAGTTCGTCATCATCAGCCCGTACGCCGTACCGATCTGGATCGCCGGCCTCGTCGCGCTGTTGCGCCGGCCGGAGTGGCGGGCGTACCGGGCGATGGGTTGGTCCTGGTTGGTCGTGGTCGGCGTCGTGCTGGCGGCCGGCGGCAAGGGCTACTACGACGCGCCGTTGATGCTGGTCCTCACCGCCGCCGGCGCGGTGGTCACCGTCGCCTGGGCGTCGCGCGGGTCCGTCTGGCTGCGTCGCGGGCTGCTCGCGGTGGGCGTGCCGCTGTTCCTCCTGCCCAGCATCGTGTTGTTGCTGCCGGTGCTGCCGGCCGAGCGACTGCCCGGGTTCGTGGTCGACGTCAACTACGACGCCGGAGAGACCATCGGCTGGCCGGCGTTCGCCGACTCGCTCGCCGCCGTCCATCGTGGGCTGCCGCCCGAGGAGCGCTCGCGAGCGGTCATCCTGACCGGCAACTACGGCGAGGCCGGCGCGGTGGCCCGCTACGGCCCGGCCCGTGGTCTTCCCCACGCGCACTCCGGGCACAACAGCATGGTCGACTTCGGCCGGCCACCCGCCGACGCCGACGTGGTGATCGCCGTCGGCTGGGAGCGCCCCGAGCCGCTGACCGCCTGGTTCGACGCGTGCGCGCTCGGCGGGCGGGTGGACCAGCGGGTCGAGGTCGACAACGACGAGAACGGTGGCCCGATCTACGTGTGCCGGGGGCTGCGGCGTCCGTGGGCGCAGATCTGGGACACCGAGGTACGCCGCACCGGCTGACCATTACCCTCGGCGCATGGCTACGGCGGGGTTGCTCCTCGCGGCCGGTGCCGGCCGCCGGTTCGGCATGCCGAAGGCCCTCCTGTCCTACCGGGGGCAACTCCTGGTGGAGCACGCCGCCGCGATCCTCACGGCCGCCGGCTGCCAGCCCGTCGTGGTGGTGCTCGGCGCGCAGGCCGACCAGGTCCGCGCCCGCACCCGGCTGCCCGGCGTGGTGGTCAACGACGACTGGGCGACGGGCATGGGCTCGTCGCTGCGGGCCGGTTTGTCCGCCCTGACGTCCGACACCATCGAGGCCGCCGTGGTCACCCTGGTCGACATGCCCGGCCTCACCCCCGAGGCGGTACGCCGGGTGGCGCGTGACGTCACCGCCGACTCCCTCGCGGCGGCCACCTACCAGGACGGTCGTCGAGGGCATCCGGTGCTGCTCGGCCGCGACCACTGGCCCGGCGTGGCCACGGCGGCCACCGGCGACCGGGGCGCGCGGGACTACCTGCGTGCCCAGGGCGACGCGGTACGGCTGGTGCCCTGCGCGGACGTCGCCGACGGCACCGACGTGGACCTGCCCGCACAGGCGGCCCGCTTCCGTCTCACGTCCAGCTAGAGTGGCGGCGTGCTCAGCGGGGTCAAGGGTCTGTCACGACACTTCACCGAGGACACTCTGCGCGAGTATCTGCTGGAGCGCTCCGTCCGAACCAACGACGGCTGCCTGATCATCCGTGGCTACGGCACCCAGCGCGGCGTCTACCAGAAGGTCGCGGGCCGGGCCTGGGCGCACATCGCGGCCTACGCCGCCTTCGTCGGCGGTTACGACCCGGCCCTGGATGTCGACCACCTCTGCGACGTCAAGGACTGCGTCGAGCCCACTCACCTGCGGCAGATCAGTCATGCGGACAACTGCCGTACGCGCGCACAGGCACCGACCTGCCGCAACGGGCACGACCGCGAAGTCGACGAGTCGACGGGGCGATACCGGCGGACGTGCCGCGCCTGCAACCGGGAAAGTCAGCGCCGCTGGCGGGAGCGCCAGGCCGCCGAGGTGGCCCAGGCCCGTGCGGCGTACGCCCGGAGCTAGAGCCCCTTCCACCTCCCATGCGGTGAGCCCAGTGCCGGGCGACTCATAACCGTCTGATGATCGGATCTACACCATCCTGATTCCTTACGCACATTAACTGTCATTATGATGTCGTGCCGTTATGTCCGTAATGCCCGGCCAGATTATCGGATTGCCGGTAATGGCAATCCGATAATCTGGCCGGGCGCTTGTCAGGAAGGTGATCTGTCGGCCCAGGTGGCGAGTGCGCGGCGGCGGTCCGACCGGCCGGTGTGCTGGGTCAGACCGCTGTCGGCTTGGCTGCGCGGGCGGTGAGGCGTTCCCAGTTGCGGTGGGCGATGTCGGCCTTCTGGTCGTCGTTGAACGGCGCGTTCTCCAGGAAGGAGCGGGCGGCGCCGTTGCTGGTGTCGACGTAGGGGAAGCCGCCGGGGCGGAAGCCGTAGGTGAAGGGGTAGTCGGTGGAGTAGAGCATCCGGTCGGTGCCCATGATCTCGGCGGTCCAGCGCAGGTAGCGGGGGCTGTTGGTGCCGCTGCCGGCGACCCAGAAGTTCTGCGTGAAGTAGTCCGCGAGTGGTCGCTGAAGGCCACCGGCCGCGGCGAAGAATCCGGTGTGGTCGAGGTAGAACAGAACAACCTCGCCCCAGTGTCCGGCGATCACCTGTAGGTCGGGGAACCGGTCGAAGACACCCGAGAAGATCATCCTCAGGTACTGCACGCCCAGGTCGTAGTACCAGCCGATCGCCGCCCCGGCCAGCGGGGTGCCGATCGGGCCGATGTTCGAGTAGTAGGCGTCGATGACCGGCTGGACCGGCATCTGCGGGTGGAAGTGCAGCGGCACCCGGAGCCGCTCGGCGGCGGCGTACAACTGGTCGTTGTCCGGGTGGTCAGCCAGTTTGTCCCCGGTGCGGCCGTAGAGCATGGCGCCGGGGAAGCCCAGCTGGACCACCGCGCGCTCCAGTTCGGCCACGGCCGCGCCGGGCGACTGGGTGGGGATCGCGGCGAACGCCTGGAACCGGTCTGGGTGCGCGGCGACGATCTCCGCGAGCTGGTCGTTGGCGTCACGTGCCACCGTGATCGCGTCGGCCTGCGGCAGGTCCTGGACGCCGGGCGAGGACAGGGACAGCACCGCGACGTCGATGCCCTGGTCATCCATGTGGGCCAGCCGCCGCTCGCCGACCTCGCGCAGGTTCGTCGCGATCGGGTTGTCCCCAAAGCCGCGGGCGGGGATCCGCGGCGATCCGGCTCGCTGGTACGCCTCGTAGACGGCGGGTACCACGACGGTCTCTTCCACCCCGATGATCCGCAGACGGTCGGACATGGTGACGCTCCCTCACTGGTGTTTCCGACGGAATCGCCATCACGGTATCACTGATACTAACGTTGTAAACGTGACGGTGTTAACGCTGGCAATATCCTCGGTATCTGGTACGGGTTATCCTTGATACATGCCTGGTGACCCGAACCGCTCACCGTCTGCCGCGAAGCCCGACGGCAACGCGCGCGAACAGACGCGCCGCCGGATCATGGATGTCGCAATCGACCTGTTGGAGCGCGGGGGCCGCGACGCGGTCACCACCCGCGCGGTCGCCGAGGCCGCTGGACTGCAGGCGCCGGCCCTGTACCGGCTGTTCGGCGACAAGGAGGCCCTGCTCGACGCGGTGGCCGAATACGGGTTCACCCGGTTCCTGGCCGCCAAGCACATCGACCCCGACCCTCAGGACCCGATCAAGGAACTACGCGTCCGCTGGGACACCGCGGTCGAGTTCGGACTGACCAACCCCGCTCTGTACGCGCTCATGTACGGCGAGCCCGCCCGGTCCACCATCGCTTTCCGGCTCGGCCTCGGTCTGCTCATGGACCGCATCCGCCGCCTGGCCGTCGCGGGCCGACTACGCGTCGACGAGAACCTCGCCGCCCAAATCATCCACGCCACCGCCCGTGGCGCCGTCCTGACCTGGCTGTCCCTGCCCGACGCCGAGCGAGACCCCGCCCTCCTGGTCGCGCTGCGCGAAGCGATGATCACCGCCGTCACCAATCAGGAACCGGCCGTGCGGGAAGAGGGCCTGGCGGGCGCCGCTCGCGCCCTGCGCGCCGCCCTGCCCAGCCAGAACGCCCTCAGCGGCGCCGAACAGCAACTCCTGACGGAATGGCTGGGGCGACTGTCCGCATAGCGCCTGCCCGACCATGACGAGCAGCACCGAAGCGGTGCGGCTCGGCCAATCCGGGCGTGGGCCGGACACCCGGCGTCGGCCCAGGCTGGGGTCGTCGAGGCCGGCTTCCTCGGGGTGAGGCGGGAGAGGGCGGAGCGGAGGAATTCCGCTGAGCTGGCGGCGATGGACTCCGGTGATTCAGAGCGCGCGGCGGTAGTGCATGGACATCACGCCGTTGCTCAGCGGCTCGGCCGAGAGCAGTTCGAGCCGGCGAGTGGCGGGCAGCCCGCCCTGGTACAGCGTCGGGCCGTGGCCGGCGATCATGGGTTGAACAAGCAGCTTGTACTCGTCGATCAGGTCCAGCCGGTCGAGCTCGGTCGCGAGCTTGCCGCTTCCGATCAGCACCCCGTCCGGGGTCGCGTCCTTGAGTTTCTGCACGCCCTCGCGCAGATCGCCGGTGATGTGGTGGCTGTTGGTCCACGGGAAGTCCGTGCGCGTCGATGACACCACGTACTTGGGTTGAGCCTCCAGCTTGGCCGCCCACTCACGCATGGCCGGCGGCGCCTCCACGTCACCGCGGGCGACGGCCGGCCAGTGGCCCTCCATCATCTCGTAGGTGACGCGGCCCCACAGCATCGCCCCGCTCTCGTCCATGAGACGAGTGAAGAAGGCGTGCGTCTCGTCGTCGGCGATCCCCTCCTGGTGGTCGACGCAGCCGTCCACAGTGACGTTGATGCTGAAGGTGAGCAGCCCCATGGCCGGGAGCCTAACGCCACTACTGCGTCGCGTCAGCGACCTCGAGGTACACGCCGCCCCGTCTCGTCGAAGTCGTCGGTCTGACGAGCCTGCGCTCGCTCGCGGTCGTCGCCAGCTCGACCTCGGCGACGATGCGACGCGCCAGGTGGGTCTTGCCCATCGGCGAGCACCACTGGACGGTCTGTCGGTCAGTGCGGCGTCAGGTGGCGGGTGAAAAACCGGACCGCGCTGTCCAGTTCGTGGTCGGGCAGTCGGTCGCCGTGGCGGCCTGGGTTGGCGTGCAGGGTTTTGTCGGCCGAGCCGAACGCGTCGAACAGGGCCAGGCTCTGCTCGCGCGGTACCCGCTCGTCCTCCCACTGAACCAGGAACTCGATCGGCACGGTGATCCGTGCCGCGGCCTCCGCGCAAGCCGGGGCCGAGGCTCCGCCCAGACCCAGAACCGCCGCGCGGACCTGGGGCTCGGCGGCCACGAACGGCACTCCGAGCCCGCAGCCCAGCGAGACGCCCCAGTAGCCGACTGATCCGAACTCGAGGTGGTCCAGGACGGCCTGCCATTCCGGGACTGTCTGTTCGGCGACCAGAGAGTGGAAATCGGCGAGCAGGGGGGCCAGTTCCTCGCCGGAGTCGACGCGGGTCCCAATTTCGGTGGCGATGCTCTGGTAGCGGTCGTCGGTCGGGCGGTCGCCGTGGTTCGGGACGTCCACCGAGACTGCCGCGAATCCGCTGTTCACGAAATGGTGGGCGCGGTGCAGGACGCCAGGGGCGGTCTTGTGCTGGCCGCCGCCGTGGCCGATGAGGATCAGGGGGCGAACGTTCGTGGTGTCATCAACCGAGGTCCACAGGACAGCGGGAACACCATCGACAGTGAAGAATTCTTCATGGATGTGCATGCCGAGTACGTGCCTTTCAGGGGTGCCTTGTGCGGGCGCTCCCTAGGCAGTGCGGGAGAGGGAGTCCCAGCCTGTCAAAGCGTTGATCGGACTCACCTCCTCAAGTAGCGACCATGCACGGCGGACCAGACCGTAGCACCTTCGGCGGGCGGGTGTGGGCCGGCACCAGGACCTCACCGGGTGAACTGCCCACCTGAGCGGCACAGGCGGTAGTGGATTTCGACGACCACGGACAGGTCGTCAAAGACGCCATCTCCCCCGCAACTGCGGGCAACCGTTTGCCGGGGGCCGGTGTCGGTTCTCCGGAGGACACGCAGGGTGGCTCTCCGGAGAACCTCGCGGGACCTGGGGTCAGGCCGTCTTCTCGGCGGTGCCGGCGTCGACCGCCTCGGCGGCGGTGTCCTCGCCGGCCGTCTTCTCGGCGGGAGTCTCCTCGCCGGCACCGGCCGCGGGCGTCTCTTCCGCGCTGGCGGTGTCGGCAGGCTCGGCGGCGGCCGGCGTGGCATCCTCAGCCGGGGTCGCGGGCTGTTCCGCGGCAGCGGCCTCAACCTCGGTCGGCGCGGCAGCGGTCTCGGCCTCCGCCGGTGCGGCACCGAGGGATTCCGCCGTGACCGGGGCGGTGACCTCCACAGCGGCGGCGGTGGCGGCCTGCTTCTCCACGGCCGGCTCGTCCTCGTCCTCCGACTCCTCCGAGTCTTCGTCCTCGTCGTTCGACTCCTCCGCGTCCTCGTCCTCTGAGGCGTCGGCGGAGGCCGACCGAGGGCTGGGCCAGGTGAACTCGATCTCGACGGAGATCTCCCCGTCCTCGTCCTCGATCTCGAATTCACACTCGACCTCGTCGGGGACCCGCACGGTGCCTGCGGCGCCGAAGAAGATCCGCCCATCGGATTCCAGTTGACTGGCGAGTTGGCGAAGCCAGGCGGCCAGATCGTCGCGCGACACGTTGCGGGAGTCCTCGAAAATCTCCATGCGATCATGCTCCCACCCGCCTTCAACCCCGCTGCGGGCTGCCTGCCCCGGCGCCGGATCGCCCTGATAGCGGCGCGGATCTTCGGCCCCGCAGCCGCGCCGTCCGTAGTTTCCGAACCAGGAACGACCTGCTCGTCCGTGGCGGCGTCCACACCCGCGCCAGGAAGGGTGACGGGCACGCGCGCTGATCAGCGCCCTCGTGAGCTTCGGGCGCTTGTGTCCTGCGGCTTTCCGGTGCCGGCTGCCGCCGTACTCCATTGGGCCAGCAGGCGCAGCGCGGTCTCGGACGGGCTGCCGGCTTCGGTGCCGTAGACGAAGAGGGTCTGGTCCGGGTCGTCTCCGGGGGTGAGGGCCTGGTAGCTGATGGTGAGGTCGCCGACGAGCGGGTGGTGGTAGTTCTTGGTGCCGGTCGTGCGCCGGTGGACCTTGTTGTCCGACCAGAAGCGCCGGAATTCCGCGCTGCGGATGGACAGGTCACCGACCAGGGCGCTCAGAGCCGGGTCGTCCGGGTGGCGGCCCGCGTCGAGGCGGAGCATGGCGGCGGTGTCCGCGGCGACGTGGGCCCAGTCCCGGTACAGCTCGCGGGCGTGCGGGTCGAGGAAGACGAAGCGGGCCTGGTTGCGGTCGGCGGCGGGGAGCGCGCGGAAGTCGGTGATCAGGCGTCCGGCGAGTGGGTTGTTGGCCAACACGTCGAGGCGCCGCCCGAGGACGAAGCCGGGGCGGCCGGCCTGCTGGAGGGTTTCCAGCAGGTCCAGGGTGGCGGGGTGGACGCGCTGAGGGCGGGGGCGGCGGCGGCGGGCGGGCTGGGGCCGGGCGAGGGTGTGCAGGTGGCTGCGCTCGGCGTCGTCCAGGTGCAGGGCGGTGGCGAGCGCGTCGAGGACCTCGGCGGAGGCGCTGCGGCTGCGGCCCTGTTCGAGGCGCGTGTAGTAGTCCACGCTCACCCCGGCAAGCCGGGCGAGTTCTTCGCGGCGCAGGCCGGACACCCGGCGTCGACCCAGGTTGGGGTCGTCGAGCCCGGCCTCCTCCGGGGTGAGCCGGGAGCGGGCGGAGCGGAGGAATTCTGCCATCGGTGCGCTGTGCTCACGGTCCATCTGCCCACTGTCGCGCATCAGCCGATGATAGGCCGACGATAAGGGTGGCCCACTTTGTCCCCCGATCAGGCGGGCCATTTTGCGGCCTGTCTCGCCTCGTCAGCGCTGGTTCAGTGGATGTCAGGCCCCACTGGGGCACTTCCCTGACAGACAGTATGGAGGCATCTCATGTCGACGTGGTTCATCACTGGCGCATCCCGGGGGCTGGGTCTGGAGATCGCGCGGGCCGCTCTCCGGGGCGGCGACACGGTCGTGGCAGCCGCCCGGGACCCGCAGAAGCTGCCGGACGACCTGCGGCGCTCCGACCGGGTCCTCGGCGTCGCCCTCGACGTCACCCAGACCTCGCAGATCACCGCTGCCGTCGAGACGGCCGTGCGGCACTTCGGTGGCATCGACGTACTCGTCAACAACGCGGGCCGTGGTCTGCTCGGCGCGCTGGAGGAGATCAGCGACGACGAGGCGCGCTCCCTGTTCGACCTGAACGTCTTCGGGTTGATCAACATGACTCGGGCTGTCCTGCCGGTCATGCGAGCCGCCGGATCGGGCAAGCTCGTGCACATCGGCTCCCGCTCCGGATTCGAGGGCGAACCCGGAGTGAGCCTGTACAGCGCCTCGAAGTTCGCGGTGGCCGGCATCAGCGAGGCGCTCGCGGTGGAGCTGGAGCCGTTCGGGATCCAGAGCATGGTCGTGGAGCCTGGCGTCTTCCGCACCGACTTCCTGGACGCCAGTTCGCTGTCGACCCCGGCGCAGCGCATCCCCGCGTACGACGGCACACCCGCGCACGTGACGCTGGAGTGGAGCGACACCGCCAACCACACCCAGCTCGGTGACCCGGTCAAGGGCGCTGCCCTGATCTACGAGGTCACCGGTGGGGACAAGCTGCCCGGGCATCTGGCCCTGGGTCGTGACGCGATCGAACGCCAGCTGGTCAAGATCGCCAGCATCCAGGACGACCTCGCGGCCTGGCGGGACAAGTCCGCCGCCACCGCCTGCGACGACGCCGCCTGATCGCCCCGAGATGGCATCCATGCTCAGCCGTAGCCGGGCGGACCGGGTGGTCCGCCCGGCTACGGCCGCGCTAGTCCCCGGCCAGCACCGTGAAGGTGAATCCGGCGCTCGTGGGACGGCGCGACGGAATGTCGCACTTGACCCGCCGCCGCACCTCGTTCCTGCTGAGGCCGAGCCCCTGTGCGATGAGCCGTTCCGGGCGCACCGGCACGGGATCTTCGAAGGCGACCGCTACCCGGACCGGCCACGCCTCGTCGAGCCGCGCCGGCCCGATGTCCAGTCGCCAGGCGTCGGACCAGTCCAGGGTGAAGTGGCAGCGCCGGGCAAGCAGCGGATCCAACAACGTGGACGCCACCAGCGCCGGATCGTTGAGGCGGTAGCCGCGAAGTTCGACGGGATCGAAGGATCCGACCGTCTTTCGCTCGTGCACGGTGAGTTTGCTGGTCCGATCGCAGGACACGCAGCGGACCAGCAGCCACACGTCCAGCAGTTTGCCGTTGGCGTTGACGCGGAACCTGCCCTGGCCGGTGGTGGCCGACTCCGATCGGCAGTCCACGCAGCGTAACGACAGCAGGGGCAACCTGGTTCGACGAACGACCCAGGGCAGCACGATATGCGGTGGTGAGGACATGACTCTCCAGACCTGACAAGAGGCCGGTCATACGCGGCCTCGAACGCTGGATGACCGGGCGCACGAGGGCAGCCCGGAAGAGCCGACGGCAGCGTCGGCTACAGGTGAGCGCGAGAAGGTGTCAGGTCTACAGAGCAGGCGGGGTCACGCGTTTTTGTCCTCTGTCCGCACTGGGATGGGTTGAGGGCACCGTACGGAACGCCGACGGCGCGCTCAATCGGATTTGACCCTCGACCGGGTCGAGGCCCGAGCATCGGCGGCATGGACGACCAGCCGACACCCGACCCGACCATGACGCGCATCATCGAAGCGGTGCAGCTCGGCCAATCCGGTACGCCGACGCGGGCCCGCGAACTGCTCACCGCCCTCTGGGACGAGATCGGTCCCACCGGCGACGCCCTGCACCGCTGCACCCTCGCCCACTACCTCGCCGACCTCCAGGACACCGCCGAGGCCGAGCTGGTGTGGGACGAACGCGCGTTGGCCGCCGTCGCCGACCTGACCGACGAGCGGGCCCGGCAACACGACGACGCCCTGCGGGTACGCGGCTTCCTGCCCTCGCTGCATCTCAATCTCGCCGACGTGCACCGGCGGCTCGGTCACACCGGGCCTGCCCATGAGCACCTGGCCACGGCCCGCCAGCTCACCGACGCTCTGCCCGACGATCCGTACGGCGACATGATCCGCGCCGGGATCCGCGGCGTCTCCGACGCGCTGGCGGCCGGGTCGACGACACGCCTCGATGCCGCAGCCACGTCCGCCGGCTGACGAACCGGGTTGCGCCAACCCGGAGCCGCCGCGTCCGCTGGCTGACGATTCCGGTTGCGCCGAGCCGGAGCCGCTGCGAGGGTCGACGGATGCCAGCGGTGACCGGCGCCGACCTGCTCCAGGCGGCCGACGAGATGACCCGGGTGCTGCACCCGCACCGGGAGCACGACTGGTCGGTGCCGGCCGGCACGCTGACGTGGAGCTGCTGGACCACCGCCGCGCACGTCGCGCACGACCTGCTCGCGTACGCCGGGCAGGTCACCGGCCGCCCGCAGGACGGCTACCTCCCGTACGACCTGCGGGTCTCCCCCACCGCGAGCCCGGCGGAGGTGCTGGCGGTGGTGCGGGCCTGCGCCGGCCTGCTCGCCGCCGTGGTCGACGCCGCCGGGCCGGACGTGCGGGCCTGGCACTTCGGCCCCTGCGACCCGGCCGGCTTCGCCGCGATGGGTGTGGCGGAAACCCTGCTGCACACGTACGACATCACCGCAGGACTGGGCGTGCCATGGCTGCCCCCGCAGGGGCTGAGCGCGCTGGTGCTGCGGCGCCTCTTCCCGGACGCACCGGACGGCGACGCACCCGACGTGCTGCTGTGGATGACCGGCCGCGGCGAGCTGCCCGGCCGGGAACGGCGTACCTCCTGGAGTTGGCGGGCCGCCGTCGACTGACTCAGGGGGCGGCCAGTGTGTGCCGGTGACCGTCGAGGGGGAACGGTGGCCGGGCCGGCAGCACCTCCTGGAACAGGTAGCCGCTCTTCTGCGCCACCCGGCAGGATGCGACGTTGTCCACCTGGTGCATCAGGTCGATGTGGGGCAGCCCGGGAAACCGGTCGAACGCCCACTCGCTGAGCACGGTGACCGCCCGTGGGGCCATCCCCCGCCCACGCGCCCACGCCGCCGTCCAGTACCCCACCTCGGCGCCCGGCCGGTAAAGGTTGGCCCGCTTGAGCACCACGTTCGCCACCAGCGGTGAACCGGCCGCGTCGCCGTCGAGGACGGCGAACGCGTACCGGTTGCCGTCGTCCCAGTCGTCGCGCACCCGGTCCAGCCACCGCCGGCCCTCGGCGGCGGTGGTCACCGGGACCCGGGTCCACTGGCGCAGCACGGGATCCCGGTAGGCGGCCAGCAGCGCGTCGAGGTCGTCCGCGCACCAGCGGCGCAGGGCGAGTGTCGAGGACGCGGACACGATCAGCATCGGCACAGTCTGCCGTCGCGGTCGCCGCCGTGGGGGTCAGCCGCGGCGGCGCCAGCGCAGCCACCAGCCGCGCCGGGGTCGCCGGGCCGGCGCGACGACCGTCGCCTGCTCGGCGGCGGGCGGGCGGACCTCGCGTCGGGTGCGCTCGGCGCGCCAACGGTGGACCACCTCGTCGGCGTTCACCGGACGCACCACCACCCGGGGGCCGTCAGGGTTGCGCAGCCAGGCCAAGATCTGCGCGTTGAGCTGCGCCACGAAGTCCCGCACGGACTGTTCGGTGGGCAGGTCGCGGACCTCGTCGGGGACCTGTTCGACGCGTCGACGCAGTTGCAGCGGGGTGGGCAGCAGCAGGTCGCTGGGCAGCGCCTCGCGCTCCAGGAAACTCTTGATCCACCACGACTCGTCGTACGGGGCGCCTTTGCCGGGGATCGGCTTGCCCATGCCGGGCAGGTCGTCGAACTCGCCGCGTTGCACGGCTCCCCGGATCTGCGCCTCCACGGCCGCGTCCCACGCTTCGGTCACCCTGCGGCACCTCCCCTGGCCACCGTAACGCGCCGCCTCCGGCCGGCGACACGCACCGCAACGGATCAGCGCGGACGGGCCGTCGACCATTCCCGGCGGACGTCCAGCAGGTGGTTCACGCCCCCGGTGACCGGTTTGGCGCGGCAGGCCACCGTCGCGGAGGTGGATCTGGGCCGGAGGTGACCGCCCTGCCTACGGTCAGTGTCAGTGATCATGGGGCAGGGGGGTTTGTCATGGTGGGTACGGGTGCACTGCTGGGCATCACGCTGGTGGCGTTGGGGCTGGTGCTCACGCCCGGCCCGAACATGGTCTACCTGATCTCCCGGTCGGTGGCGCAGGGCCGCCGGGCCGGCCTGGTCTCGCTGCTCGGGGTGGCCGCCGGGTTCGGCGTCTACCTGGCAGCGGCGGTCGCCGGGCTGGCCACCGTCTTCGTCCTGGTGCCGACGCTGTACGCGGTGGTGAAGCTCGCCGGGGCCGGCTACCTGCTCTGGCTGGCCTGGCGGACGCTGCGCCCGGGTGGGAAGTCCCCGTTCACGCCCGCGCCGCTGCCGCCGGACCCGCCCCGGCGGTTGTTCACGATGGGCCTGGTCACCAACCTGTTGAACCCGAAGATCGCCATCCTCTACGTGTCGCTGCTACCGCAGTTCATCGACCCGGCGCGGGGGCACCTGGCGGCGCAGAGCCTGCTGCTCGGCCTGACCCAGATCACCGTGGCGCTGACCGTGAACGCGCTGATCGTGCTCACCGCCGGCTCCCTCGCCGGGTTCTTCGCCCGCCGGCCGCTGTGGCTGCGGGTGCAGCGCTGGGTGACCGGGACGGCGCTCGCGGCGCTGGCCGTGCGGATCGCCGCCGACCGGTCCCGCGCGGCGGTCGCCACCGGCTGACCTCTGGTGGGTTGGCCCGGGGTCGGACGCTCGACGCGTGCTCGGGCCCGGGCGGCGGTTGCCGGTGCGTCGGAGTTGGAGGACGACGACGGAGGACAGCACCAGCGCGCCGCCAGCGAGTTGCACCGGAGTCAGGGACTCGCCGAGGACGAGCGCGGCCAGAGCGGCGGTGACGACGGGCTCGAAGGTGGACAGGATGGCGGCGGCCGACGGGCCGGTGCGCTTGAGCCCGGCGAAGAAGCTCAGCATCGCCACGACGGTGGAGACCACGGCGATGCAGGCCAGCCAGAACCATCCCGCCACCTCGAAGTCGAGGTCGACGCCGCCGGTGAACAGGGCGCGGGCGCCGAGAGTGCCGGCCGCACCGGTCATCACCAGGGCGGACAGCACCACGGGTGCCAGCCGTCGCACGACGGTGTCGGCGACGAGGATGTAGACGGTGTAGGTGATCGCGGAGGCGAAGGCCAGCAGCGCCCCGAGCAGGTGGAAACTCACGGCGCCGGCCCCGAGCAGGACCAGCAGTGTTCCGCCGGAGGCCGCCGCCAGCGCGGCGCCCCGCGCGGGTGTGAGCCGGTCACGGCCGAGCAACACCGCTGCCACGGTGACCATGACCGGGTAGGTGTAGAGGATCAGGGCCAGCAGCGAGGCGTCCATCAGCTGCAACGCGGAGAAGAACAGGCTCGCCTGCGTGGCGTACCCGATGGCACCCAGACCGACGGCGATGGCCAGCACCCGGGAGCGCGTCATCGTCGGCTGACCGGCCGCCTCACCCGAGGGAGTGCCGGACGTGGCGCTGCGCATTCCCGGCCGCACCAGGAGGACGATTCCGAGCAGGACGGCGGCCAGGGTGAAGCGGACCAGTAGCAGCGACCCGGGTGAGACGCCAGCGTCGTAGGCGAGCTTGCCGAAGATCGCCATCGCGCCGAAACAGGCCGCGGACAAGAGACACAGTGCTGCACCCATGCCGCCAAGGATCTCGGACGTGACCGATCGGGTCTAGCGATGATTCCCGGAGCTGAATCGTTAGGATTTCCGCATGATCGAGCTGGGTCTTCGGCGGTTGCGCTTCCTGCGGGAGTTCGAGGAACGAGGCACCCTGGCCGCGGTCGCCGCGGCTCTGGGCTACAGCCCGTCCACCGTCTCCCAGCAACTGGCCCTGCTGGAGAAGGAGGTCGGCGCCCGCCTGTTCGACAAGGCCGGGCGGGGTGTGCGGCTCACCGACGCCGGACACCTTCTCGCTCAGCACGCGCGGGTGCTGCTGTCGGCGGCCGAGGCGGCAGAAGCCGACCTTGCCGCCCTCAGCGGCGATATCCGGGGCACCGTGCGTGCCGGCGGCCTGCAGTCGGCGGCCCGCCGCCTCCTCGTCCCGGCGGTGGCCCGCATCAAGGCCGACCACCCGCAGGTCCGCGTGGAGATCTTCGAGCTGGAGCTCGAACAGTCCCTGCCAGGTCTACGCCTGGGCGCGGTCGATCTCGTCATCGGCGACGAGTACGACAGCCACCCCCGCCCCCGCCCCGCCGGACTCCGCTTCACCCTCCTGCTCGAAGAGCGCCTGAAGATCGTCCTGCCCGCAGCGCATCCCCTCGCCCAGCCCGGCGGACCCGTCGCGGTGACCGACCTGCGATCCGACATCTGGGCCGCCTCAGCCGAGGGCACCGGCCACCACGCCATGGTCGTCGGGACCTGCCGCGCTCTCGGCGGTTACGAGCCCGACCTGCGGCACCGCTGCAGCGACGCGGACGTTCAACTCGAACTCGTCCGTGCCGCTGCCGCCGTTGCCCTGATGCCGACCTTGACCGTGCCCCGCGACGACCCCGCGCTCGCGATCCGAGATGTCGCCGAAGCCACCCTCAAGCGGCGGTTGTTCGCCGCCACCCGAGACACCCCGCCGGCTCCCGCTCTCACTGCCTTCCTGGCAGCCGTGACGGACCAGGCACACAGGATCGGCGCTCAGCCCGCGGCCGCGCGCTGATGCGGACGTAGCAGGGGTCAGCGGTCGAGATCGCGGTGCCGGCGCACCATCCCGGCGGCCAGCGGCGCGGCGTCCAGGTCGCCGGCGGCGAGGCGGGCCGCGAGGGTACGACGTACCAGCCGGTCGGCCAGCGCGGGCGCGTGCCGGCCGACGGCCAGCTCCAGCCGGCCGCGTGTCGTGGTCGCCACGTCCCGGGGTGCGCGGCGGGCGGTGGCGGCGCGCAGGATCGCCGCGACGACACCGGCGACGGGCTCGGGCCGGGACACCCCCTGCAGGGACAGGCCGGCCTCGGCGGTGCTGTCGTGGATCGGTGAGGCCACCATGCTCGGGTAGACGACGCTCACGCCGACGTGGGTGCCGACCTCGTGGCGCAGCGCGTCGGCGTACGCGACGAGGGCCCGTTTGCTGACCCCGTACGCCGCGGCGAGCGGCAGCGGCAGCACCGCCATCCGGCTGGCCACGAAGATCACCCGTCCGCGGGCGGTGACCAGCGCGGGCAGCGCCGCGGCGGTGGTCCGCCACGCGGCGAGCAGGTTGACCTCCAGTTGCCGGTGCACCACCTCGTCGGGCGGCAGCTCGGCCGGGGCGGGGCCACCGACCCCGGCGTTGTTGATCAGCAGGTCGAGCCCGCCGAGCCGGTCGACGGCGGCCTGCACGGCCGGTGGCACGGCGGTCGGGTCGGTCAGGTCGCAGCCGAGCACCGGCAGGTCCTCGTCGGGGCGCGCGTGCAGGTCCAGCCCCACGACCCGGGCGCCGGCGGCGCTCAGCGCAGCGCCGAGGTGCCGGCCGAAGGTGCCGCTCGCCCCGGTGACCAGCACCCGCCGGCCGGTCAACCCGGTCACCGTCCGGCTCCCGTGCGGCGGGCGCCCGCGGTCAGCTCGCGGGTCAGCTCGGCCAGGTACGCGTCGAAGTCCACCCGCATCGCCGGGCGGCGCTGACCCCAGCGGGCGGTCGCGGCTCGCAGCTCGGCCCGGCAGGCGGCCCGCTGTCGCTCCGGGTCGGGCAGCGCGTACCGGCCGGTCAGTTGCGCGGCGATCAGCTTGGCCTGCGCCTCCACCAGGGGAAACGCGGACCCGGTGGACTGCATCAGCCCGACGAACGTCAGGCCGGGAGCCTCGGGGTGGAACACGTGCCGGTACAGCGGCAGGGTGTCGGCGGCCCCGCCGAGCAGCGCCGGGTCGAGGAACGGGATCTCCACCCGGTAGCCGGTGCACCAGACGATCAGATCGACGTGGTCGCTGCGGCCGTCGGTGAAGTCGACCCGGTCGCCGTCGAGGGCGGCGACGCCAGGCCGGGCCTCGACGTCGCCGTGGGTCAGCCGGGACAGCAACCCGTCGGAGAGCGTCGGATGGTCCTGGAGGAAGCCGTGCGTCGGCGCGGGCAACCCGTAGCGGGTCGGGCTGCCGACGGTGGCGCTCAGCATGGTCTGGCTGATGCGCTGGCGCAGTCGCCACGGCAGCCGGCGGGCCAGCGCGCCGTTGAGGGTGTCCGAGGGGCGGCCCAGCAGGTATTTGGGCACCACCCAGACGCCTCGGCGCAGCGACAGCAGGGTGCGTTCGGCCGCGTACGAGGCGTCGACCGCGATGTCCATCGCCGAGTTGCCGCCGCCCACGACCAGGACCCGCTTGCCGGTCAACTGCTCGGGGCCCCGGTAGTCGTGGCTGTGCAGCTGCTCGGCCGTGCAGGTGCCGGGGTAGGCCGGGTCGGGCAGTCGGGGCGTCCGGTTGTGGCCGTTGGCGACGACCACCGCCTCGACGGTGACCTCGACCGGCCCGTCCGGACCGTTGGCGGTCACCGTCCAGGTGCCGGCGGGATCGCGGGTGACCCGCTCGACGGTGTGCCGCAGGCGGATGGCGTCGCGCAGGCCGAACCGGTCGGCGTAGTCGGCCAGGTAGCCGGCGACGCGGCGGTGGTCGGGGTAGTCGGGCCAGTCGGCGGGCATCGGGTGGTCGGCGAACTCGGTGCGGCCCCGGCTGGTGTTCAGGTGCAGCGTGCGGTACGCGGGCGAGTCCGGAGCGCCGTACACCCAGAGGCCGCCGACCTGGTCGGTGGCCTCGAAACACACGGTCGGCACGGCCGCGTCGCGCAGTGCCTTGACGGCGGCGAGTCCGGCCGCGCCGGCGCCGATCACCGCCACCCTGGGTGGTGCCTGCATCGCTGCCCCCATTTAATCCAACGTCCGATGGATAATCGTCGCGCGGGGGCGGCCCGTCAAGCGACCGGCGGTCCGTACAGCCCGTCGAGCAGGCGGTGCACGAACGCGCGGAACTCGCGCCGCTCCCGGGCGCCCGGCGCACCGGCGGCCAGCGCCACCACGTGCCCGTGGGTGGCCCAGACCAGGCTGCGTACGGTGACGTGCGGGGTCGGCTCGGTCAGCGCGCCGGCCGCCGCCGCGGCGGTGAGCAGTTCGGCCACCAGCCGGTACAGCGGTTCGGCGTAGCGCTGGTCCAGCTCGGTGTGACGCTGCGGTTCCAGCCAGCGGCGCAGCCACAGCGCGGTGGTCTCCGGGTGGTCCTCCAGGAAGTCGACGAACACGTCGACGAGATCGTGCAGCGCCTGCCGCGCCGCGTCCGGCCCGGCGTCGAGGGCCGTGCGCGCCCGCTCGGTGGCCCCGGTGAGCACCTCCCGCTCGGCGGTGAACACCCGGGCGAAGCAGGCGTCGTACAGCGCCGCCTTCGTACCCGTGTGGTGCGCGACAGTGGCGACGTCCACGCCGGCGGCGGCGGCGACCTCCCGCAGCCCGACGGCGTCGAAGCCGCGTTCGGCGAAGAGCGCGGTGGCGGCGGTGAGCACCACCTCGCGGGTCGGTCGGGTCTCCTCGCGTCGGGGCCGACCCGGACGGCGTCGGGGCATGGTCATGGCCGCCATTCTGCCCCTAGAATCCAGCAACCGTTGGATTGCGGAGAGGATGCGGCGATGACCGGGCTCGACCGGCGGCCCGTGGCCGCCACCGACACGACGCTGCCCCGCGGCCCCCTGGCCGGTTTCGCGGCCGGCTCGCTCGGCATGGGTGTCTGGGTGACCGTGCCCGGCCTGCTGCTGCTCTACTTCCTCACCGACGTGCTGGCCGTCGCGCCGTGGCTGGCCGGTCTGGCGCTGCTGCTGCCGAAGATCGCCGACGTGCTGCTGCACCCCTGGGTGGGCCACCGCGCCGACGTCGAGCAGAGCCGCCGGGGCGACCGGCGGAGACTGCTGCTGCTCGGCTGCGCCCTGCCGATCGCGTTCGCCGCGCTCTTCGCGGTGCCCGGCGGGCTGACCGGCGCGCCGGCCGCCGCGTGGGTGGCGGTGTTCTTCGTCGCCGGCAACCTGCTCTTCGCCGCCTACCAGGTCCCCTACCTGGCCACCCCGGCCGACCTGCGGATCGGCTACCACGAGCGCACCCGGCTGATGGCGTTCCGGATGGTCGTGCTGACCCTGGGCATCCTGGTGTCCGGGCTGCTGGCCCCGCTGCTGACCGGCGGTGACGCCGCCACCCGGGGTGGCTACCAGCGGATGGGCGTGGTCCTCGCGGTCGGGATGCTGGCCGCCATGCTCGTCGGCGTGGCCGGCATCGCCCGCCTGCGCGGCTCCGCGGCGACCCCCACACCGGCGGGGCACGGCGGCTGGCGGGCACTGCGCACGGCGTTGCGCGATCGGCAGTTCCGCTGGCTGGTCGCCGCGTACCTGGCCATGTCGACCACCACCCACCTGGTGCTGGCCGGGGTGCCCTACTACGCCGAGTACGAGCTGCGGGCGCCCGGCCTCACCACGGTGCTGGTGGCCGCGTTCGTCGCGCCGGCGCTGCTGGTCACCCCGGGGTGGCTGGTGCTGGCCCGCCGCGTCGGCAAGCAGCGGGCGCTGCTCGGCGCGCAGGGCGCGTTCGCGGTGGGCTCGCTGGTGCTGGCGGTGGGTCGGCCGGCCGGGCTGCCGCTGCTGATCGGCGCGGTGGCGGTGCTCGGGGTGGCGTTCGCCGGCATGCAGCTGCTGCCGTTCTCGATGCTGCCCGACGTGATCCGCGCCGCCACCACGGCCGGCACGGACACCACCACGGCCGGCACGGACACCACCACGACCGCCACGGGCGCCAGCGCTGCCGGCACGACCGGCGCGGGCACCTACACCGGGGTGTGGACCGCCGCCGAGGCCACCGGCGCGGCGCTCGGCCCGTACGCGTACGCGCTGTGCCTGGCCGTGGGGGGTTTCGTGGCCTCGACGGCCGGTGAGTCGCCGGTGCAGCCGGATGCGGCGCTCGCGGCGGTCCGTTACGGCTTCGGGTTGCTGCCGGCGGTGGCGATGCTCGCGGCGCTGCTGCTGCAACGCCGCTACACCCTCGACGCGACCGCCCGGACCGCGACCTGACCCGTCGGCGCCCCGGCACTAGACTGCGACCTCGATGGACGCCGAGCCCACCACCACCGACACCCGCCCGTGCGCCCACTGTGGACGGCCGGTGCCGCAGCGGGTCGGCGCGGGTCGACCGTTTCGCTACTGCCGGGACAACGACGGCGCCTGCCAGCGTGCCTCTCGCAACAGCCGGATGCGGCACCGCAACGCCCCGGGCCTGCCCGGTCAGGTGGCCCGCACGTGGGAGGCGGTGGACCGGCTCGACCAGGTCGTCGAGACGTTGACCGAGGCGTTGCACGCCGAGTTGTCCCCGGTGGGTGTGCAGCGGCAGGTCGCCCAGGTGCGCGCCGAGGCCGCCACCGAGATCGCGGCGGCGCAGACCGAACGCGACGAGGCCCGCGACGACGCCGAGAACGCGGCGGCCGACGCGGCGCGCGCCCGGGAGCAGGCCCGCGCCGCCCTCGCCGAGGCGGACGACGCCCGGCAGCGCGCCGAGCGGGCCGGGCGGCAGGCCACCGCGGCCGAGGAGCGGGCGCAGCACGCCGAGGCTGCCCGCGACCAGGCGCGGCACGACGCCAGCGCCGCCGAGGCGCTGCGCGCCCAGGCCGAACGGGACCGGGACCAGGCCCGCGTCGAGGTGCGTGACCTGCGGGCGGAACGCGACGCCGAGCGGCAGCGGGTGGCCGACCTGACCGTCGAGCGGGACGGGGTGCGTGCCGAGGCCGAGCGGGCCGCACGGGTCGCCGCCGAGGCGACCGAGCGGGCCGGGCGGTGGCAGAGCGAGGTGCAGGACGTTCGCCGCCAGATCGACCAGGCCCGCGCCGACGCCGCGCGGACCCGCGCCGAGGCAGCCGACGCGGCCCGCGCCCGCGAGCAGGCCGACCGGGCGCGCGACCGCGCCCAGGTCGCCGCCCGTGAGGCCGACGACGCCCGGCAGGAGGCCGCCGAGGTCGCCGCCCGGCTCCGCGCGGAGTTGGCCGCCACGGCCGCGCAGCGCGACGCCCTCGCCGCCGATCTGACGGCCGTCCGGCAGGCCGCGGCCACCGCCGAGGGCCGGCTCACCGCCCTGTCGGTACGCCTCGACGCCGCCGAAACCGACCGTGACCTGGCCCAGCGGCGGGTGGCGCAGCTCGGTGACCAGGTCAGCGACCTCGCTCTGGCGCTGGCCCGACTCGGCGCCGCCGCCCCCGACGAGGCGGCCCGCTGACCGGTGCGGCGCCGGTGCGGGCGGTAGGGTTGCCGGCCGGTGGACGCCGGCGCAACCTTCACCGCGTCCGGGCGGTTAACATCCCCGGTGGCAGCCATCACCCGCCACCGCCGAGACCCGCCCGGGATCACCCGGTCGGGTAGCCGGCCAGGCCGGCTACCCTTGGTTGCGGCCCACCCGTGGGCGCCTCACGCCCTCGGGCGGGAATGAGGCGACGGGAACCCACCGTTACACCCAGAAGACCAGCACCACGAACGAGGGGAAGTCGATCATGGGCGAGCGTATGCTGCGCGGAAGCCGGCTCGGCGCGGTCAGCTACGAATCCGACCGCAACACGGAGCTCGCGCCGCGTCAGACCCGCGAGTACCTGTGCGCCAAGGGCCACCAGTTCGAGGTGCCGTTCGCCGTCGACGCCGAGGTCCCGACGACCTGGGAGTGCAAGTTCGACGGCAGCGTCGCTCGACTCGTCGACGGCAACGAGCCGGAGCAGAAGAAGGCCAAGCCGCCGCGTACCCACTGGGACATGCTGCTGGAGCGGCGCTCGATCGCCGAGCTCGAGGACATCCTCGCCGAACGGCTCCAGGAGGTCCGTACCCGCCGCGGCCGCGCCTGAGCAGCCGCACCACCACACGCGTCGGCGCCCCCGGGGAAGTCCCCGGGGGCGCCGACGCGTGTATGCCTCAGTTGCGGTGGCCGGGCTCGACGATCTCACCCTCGATGGCCTGGCCGCCGTCGACCACGACCGGCTGCTCCGGCTCCGGCTGCGGCGTCGGTTGCGGCGCGCCCTGACGCACCCGCACCGTCCGCGGCCCGAACAGGTCACCGGCGACCATCGACGACACCCGCCGCTCGGCGCCGCGTTGCACCCCGGCTCGGACCAGCCGACGCACCGGCGGCACCATCAGCAGCAACCCGACCAGGCCGCTGACCAGCCCCGGCACCGCCAGCATCAGCGCACCCGCCAACCCCACGAGCCCATCGGTCACCTGCCGTCCCGGCGGCTGACCGGCCTGCGCGGCGGTGCGGAACCCCCGCCAGGCCCGCATCCCCTCCCGGCGCAGCAGCACCAACCCCAGCAGGGACGCGGCGAACACCAGCAGCACCGCCACGCCGAACCCCACCGCCCGCCCCAACAGGACGAACGCCGCCAGCTCCAGCATCACCGCCAGCAGCAGGGCAACCGGTACGAACCTCAGTCCTCGCCGCATCTCACCTCATCGCTGTCGCGCGGCACCTGACACGCGCCGCTCATCCAGCATGACACGGCCGCGCTCACGGCCACCGCGCCTGACCGGTGGGGGTGCCGTGCACGCCCCGGCGTACCGCCTGGCGCCGGTCCTGCACACCCCAGCGGGTGATCCGCCACAGCGCCTCGGCCACGATGCGCGGGCTCATCTTGCTGTCACCGCGTTCCCGCTCGGCGAACGTGATCGGCACCTCCACGATCCGCACACCCGCCCGGTGGGCCAGGCGGGACAGCTCCACCTGGAACGAGTAGCCCTGGGAGCACACCGACGCCAGGTCGATGGCGTCCAGGGCGCTGATCCGGTACACCCGGTACCCGCCGGTGGCGTCGGAGACCGGCATGCCCAGCGCGAGACGCGCGTACAGGTTGCCGCCGCGCGACAGCAGGAGCCGCCGCAGCGGCCAGTTCACCACCCGCGCCCCGCTGGTCCAGCGGGACCCGATCACCACGTCCGCGTCCCGGGCGGCCTCCAGCAGCGCCGGCAGGTCCTCCGGGGCGTGTGAGCCGTCGGCGTCCATCTCCACGACCGCGTGATAGCCGTGCTCGCGCGCCCACCCGAAACCGGCCAGGTACGCCGCGCCGAGCCCTTCTTTGCCCTTGCGGTGCAGCACGTGCACGTGGGCGTCGTTCTCGGCGAGGCCGTCGGCGATCGCGCCGGTGCCGTCGGGGCTGTTGTCGTCGGCGATGAGGATCCGCACGGCGGGGGTGGCTCGGCGGACCCGACCCACGATCGCCGCCACGTTGTCGGCCTCGTTGTAGGTGGGGATCACCACCAGCACCCGGCCCACGCCGGGCACCTCGTCCGGACGCCGGATCGTATCGGTCGCCTGGATCACGGTTCCTCCGCTCCCGCCGGCGTACCGGCTGTTGCTACCCGGGCACGACCCGTTGGCGGCGGCGCAGCACCCCCGCGCCGACCAGGGCGGCCACGGCCAACCCGGCCAGGGCCAGCTCCGGCCACCAGCCGAGACGGGTGGCGAGCGTCCGTCCGTCGTCGAGTCGCAGCTCCCGCACCACGACCTCCCGGGTGTTGAACCCGGTAGCGTCGCTTACCCGGCCGTCGGGGGCGACGAACCCGGACACCCCGACCGTGGAGGCCATCAACGCCGGCCGGCCGTGCTCCACCGCCCGCAACCGCACCATGGCCAGTTGCTGGCGGGCCTCGGCCACGTCGAACGTGGCGTTGTTGGTCTGCACCACCAGCAGTTGCGCGCCGCCGGTGACGGTGTCGCGGACCACCTCGTCGTAGGCGACCTCGAAGCAGATGACGTCGCCCAGGACCACCTGGCCGGCGCGCACCACGCCCGGGGTGCTGCCCGGCACGAAGTCGTTGCGGACCAGGTCGACCTTGTCACTGACCATCCGGGCGACGTCGCGCAGCGGCACGTACTCGGCGAACGGCACCGGGTGCCGCTTGGTGTAGAGCTGCGACAGGTCCGCGCCGGTGTCGGGCCGCCACAGGATGCCCGCGTTGCGGACCTGCCCGGGGTCGGGGCCGAGCAGCACCGCGCCGACGAGGATGGGTGCGCGGATCGTGTCGGCGGCCTGGGAGATGCGGGCGCCGGCGGTGGGGTTGCGCAGCGGGTCGATGTCGCTGGAGTTCTCCGGCCACACCACCAGGTCGGGCTGGCGTTGCGTGCCGGCGGCGACCTGGCCGGCCAACTCGATGGTGGCGTCGACGTGGTTGTTGAGCACCGCCTGCCGCTGGGCGTTGAAGTCCAGCCCGAGACGCGGGACGTTGCCCTGCACGATGGCCACGGTGACCGACGCGCCGTCGCCGGCGGCGGCGACCGGCACCAGCAGGCCCGCCGCGACCACCGCCACCGCCGCGGCGGCCGGCGCGACCACGGGCGTCCAGCGCCGCCCCGACCCGGCCCCGGTCGGGGCGCTGCCGCCGTCGTCAGGCGTGGTGTCGGCGGGTGCGCCGTCGGTCAGGTCGGTGTCGACCGGCACCCGGTGGGCGCGCCACGTGGCCCAGGCGCGCCACGCGGCGGTGACCAGCAGCCCACCGGTGAGGGCCACCGCGAAGGTGACCAACGGCGCACCACCCAGCGCGGCCAAACGCAGCAGCGGCGACTCGTCCTGGCTGAACGCCAGCCGGCCCCACGGGAAACCCCCGAACGGGGTCCGGTCGCGCAGCGCCTCCTGCCCGACCCACAGCAGCCCGGTCAACGCCGGCCACGCCCACCGGCCCCGGTCGGCCAGCGGCGACACCCAGGCGGTGGCCGCGCCGAGCAGCGCCAGGTAACCGGCCTGCAACAGCGACAGCAGCACCCACGGCAGGTAGCCGGTGTGCAGGTTCGTCCAGGCCAGCAGCGGCCCGAACAGCGCCACCCCGGTGAGGAAGCCCACGCCGGCGCCACCGCGCAACCGCCGCCGGTGCGCGGCGGCGGCCAGCAACGCCACCCCGACGGGCGCGAGCGGCCACACCCCGTACGGCGGGAACGCCAGCAGCAGCGCCAACCCGGCGACGACAGCCATCGGCACGGCCACCATCAGCGGCAGCGGCCGTCCGGCGACAACCGGGCGTGGCCGTACCGCCGGGGCGTGGGTCTCATCCCGGTCCAGCGTCGTCACCGCAGCGTCCCCTCGATCACGGGGCGAAGGCTACCTGGCCGGCGGGCACATCGGCCGCATCGGGCTGCCGGGGACAGACCGCCCGGCGGACATGAAATCGGGGCGCGGCTCGCGCCGCGCCCCGATGCTCCCAGGCCCTCCCCGGCCGGTGTGGCGAGGACGAGGCACGCCGACCTTCGGACCGACCGGACGCGGACTGGCTGCCCCCGCCGGGCCGTTGTCTACTGGCCGTGCACCTCACCCTGCCCGTACACCGGTAACCGCGACCGGTTCGCGCCGCCCCGCCGACCCCCGCCCGCTGGACCTGGCCGCCGCGACGATGACGCTCAAAATGTCGCTCGGCCAGCGGACGAAGGGACGAAGCGAACAACAGCCGCTTCCCGTGGTAGGACTCAAAGACGGTACGTGCTGCACCCCGCCTCCTGTCAACCCACCCCCGGCCTGTCGTGTCTTGCGCCACGGCGTGTCGGGTCGGCGTGTCTCACTGCGTGCCCAGATGCTTGCGCAGCAGAGCCCCCGCCGCCGTCGGGTGCTCCTCGGCGAGCAGCCCACCGGCGGCCAACACGTAGTCCACGTCCACCACGGCGCGGGCGGCGCGTGGCAGCGCCCACCCGCCGGCGTGGTCGGCGAGGACCGCCGCCAGCACCTGAGCGGACACCGGCTCGGCCGCGTGGCGCAGCACCCCACCGGAGCCCACCAACAGCCGCACGTCGCGCAGGTCCCGGCCGGCGCGTTCCCCCGTGGCGGCGCCCCGGGCGTGCCGGCGCAACGCGACAGTCGCGGCGAGGGTGGCGATGCGCCGGTCCACGGCCCGCTCGGCGTCGTCGGCGGCCAGGAACCCCGGGTCGGCGGCCCGCCGCGCCGCAGCCGCCGTCAGGTCGTCGGCGTCACCGGCGGCGAGCAGCCGCTCCTCCACGGCGGCGCGTACGACCCCGGGGGCGCTCCACCGCATGCCCAGGTCGCCCTCCACGGTGCGGGCCCGCCACAGGCTGCCGGCGACCTCCCGACCCGGCCCAGTGGCCCGCTCGTCGGGGGTGAGCACCGAGTACACGTCGGTGGTGGCCCCACCCACGTCGACGACGGCGAGGTCCCCACCGATGGTGTCGGCGAGGACCTCCACGCCGGTGAGCACCGCGTCGGGGGTGGCCGCGCGCACCAACTGGGCGAACCGGCCGCCCCTCGACAGCCGTTTGCCGCCGATGACGTGCCGCAGGAACACCGCGCGGATCGCCGCCCGCGCCGACGTCGGCGCGAGCACCCCGATGCGGGGCAGCACGTTGTCCGCGCCCGTCACCGGCACCCCGGCGGCCTCCAGCAGCCCGGTCAGTTCGGCACGCACGTCGCCGTTACCTGCCAGCACCACCGGCACCCGCCAGCGGGCCCGGGCCAGCCGCGTCGCGTTGTGGATGATCGTGTCGGCGTCGCCGCCGTCGGTGCCGCCGACGAGCAGCACCACGTCGGGTCGGGCCGCGCGCAGGGCCGACAGGTCGGCGCCGCCGAGGCGCCCGGCGGCCACGTGCACCACGTGCGCGCCGGCGGACAACCCGACCCGCCGGCCGGCCTGCGCGGTGACCAGCGGCTCGTAGCCGATCACGGCAAGCCGCAGCCCACCGCCGGCCGACGAGCACACGTACCACGGCACGTCACCCACGCCCAGCTCGGCGGTGGCCGCCGCGACCGCGGCGTCCAGGCCGTGCAGCACGTCGCTGCCCACCGTGGTGGGCGCGGCCGCCGCACCCACCAGGACACCGGCGGTCAGGTCCACCACGGCCGCCTTGGTGTACGTCGAGCCGACGTCCGCGCAGACCGCGAGGGTCACAGGCCTCCCCCCTGTTCGCGACTGCGGGGCTCGCAACCCCCGCTCACTCCTCGCGACTCACACCTGCGGCGGGAACGACCACGGTGCCGGTCGCGGTGACCGCCACGATCGGCGGGTCGAGGACCTCGGCGGCCGACTCGGAGCGGTCCGGGCGGCCCCGGCACACCACCGCGCAGCTCAACTCCAGGGTGCGGCTGCGGCTGCCCACCCGGGCCACCCGCGCGGTCACCTCCACCACGTCACCGGCCCGGATGGGCGCGGCGAACCGCACGTCGGCGTACCCGGCAAACAGGCCCTCGTCACCATCGGTGCGGATGCACACCTCGGTCGCCACGTCACCGAACAACGCCAGGGCGTACGCACCGTCGACGAGGTTGCCGGCGTAGTGGGCGTGCGAGTACGGCACATACCGCCGGTGCGTCACCGTCAACCCGAGCCTGGAGTCGGTCATACCATCGCCTTCCGCTGCGTGATCAGGGCGTGCACCAGATAACTGGCCACCTCGCCGGGCGTGGTGCCCCGACCGAAGATCCGGTCCACGCCCAACTCGTCGGTCATCGTCTCGTCGAACCGCGGGCCACCGACGATCAGCAGGGGCCGCCGCCCGGCCGGCATGGCCTCCCGGAACGCCGCCGACATCTCCCGGGTGTTGTGCAGGTGCGCGTCGCGCTGGGTGACCACCTGCGACACCAGCACCGCGTCGGCCTTCTCCACCCTCGCCGCCTCCACCAACTCCGGCACGCTGACCTGCGCGCCCAGGTTGGTGACCTTCAACTCCCGGTAGTACTCCAGGCCCTTCTCCCCCGCGATGCCCTTGACGTTGAGGATCGCGTCGATGCCCACGGTGTGCGCGTCGGTGCCGATGCACGCCCCGACCACTGACAGCTTGCGCCGCAGCCGCTGCTTCACCACCGTGTTGACCTCCTTGGCCGACAGCAGCGCGAAGTCCCGCTCCACCACCTGCACCGCGTCCAGGTCGACCAGGTGGTTCACCCGCCCGTACACGACGAAGAACGTGAACCCGTCGCCCATCGGTTTGGCGTGCACCACCATCGCCGGGTCGATGCCCATCCGGTTGGCCAACTGCACCGCGGCGCCCTCGGCCCGCTTGTCGTGCGACACCGGCAGGGTGAACGACACCTGCACCATCCCGTCGCCGGTGGTGTCCCCGTACGGACGCACGATCTGCTTACTCACGCCGCCGCCTCCAGGATCTCGGTGGCCGGGTTGCAGTAGTCGGCCTCGTGCGCGGCGACCCCGGCGAGGCCCTTGCCCCGGTCCGCCGGCCGCTTCATGATCCCGAACGTGCCCTCGGCGATCGCCGTGAGCAGCGTCTGCTCCCCGATGCGCTCCAACAGGTCCAGCGCCTCACCGAGCACCTGGTTGGCGCGACGCCGGATGAACCCGCCCGGCGCGGGCACGAAGTCCTCGTGCAACCCACCGGCCGCGCCCAGCACGTACCGCACGTTCTGCAGGGCGATGTCCCGGTCGGACAACCACGGCGTCACCACCGCCTCGGTCATCATGCCCACCAGCAGGATGCCCTGCCCGGTCATCGCGCCCGCCAGGTTGAAGAACCCGTCGAGCAGGTTGCCCCGGAACACGTCACCGGTCATGTGCTTCGTCGGCGGCATCCACTTCAGCGGCGCCTCGGGGAACAGCTCCCGGGCCAGCAGCGCGTGCGCCAACTCCAACCGGAACGACTCCGGCACCTCCGGATTGATCTCGAACGCGTGCCCCAACCCCAACTGCCAGTCCGCCAACCCCGCCTCGTGGGCGAAGAACTCGTTGAGCAACTGCGACACCGTCACCGTGTGCGCCTCGTCGACGGCGTCGGCGGTGGTCAGGTAGTTGTCCTCACCGGTGTTGATGATGATCCCCGCGCGGGCGTGGACCTGCCGGGAGAACCGCTGGTCGACGAACGTACGGATCGGGTTGATGTCACGGAACAAAATCCCGTACATCGAGTCGTTCAACATCATGTCGAGCCGTTCCAACCCGGCCAGGGTCGCCATCTCCGGCATGCACAACCCGGACGCGTAGTTGGTCAACCGCACGTAGCGGCCCAACTCCTTCGACGACTCGTCCAGGGCCGCGCGCATCAGCCGGAAGTTCTCCTGCGTGGCGTACGTGCCGGCGAACCCCTCCCGGGTCGCGCCCTCGGGCACGTAGTCCAGCAGCGACTGCCCCGTGGAACGGATCACCGCGATCACGTCCGCGCCCGCCCGCGCCGCCGCCTGCGCCTGCGGGATGTCCTCGTAGATGTCCCCGGTCGCCACGATCAGATAGATCCACGGCCGCTGCGCCGGGTCACCGTGCCGCTTCACCAGGCGGTCCCGCTCGGCACGCCGCCGGTCGATACGCCGGACACCCGCCCCGACGACCTTGCGCGCCGCCGACCGGGCGGCCGTCGCGGCCCGACCGGTGGGCAACGCGAACCGCACCGACCCGGCCGCCGCCTTCTGCGCCAGCAACGTCACATCCGTGAGGCCCTCCCGCGCGAGGGCGTCGAACACCGGCACCGCCACCCCGTGACCCAACCCGACATCCGCGACGACCGCGTCGACGAGCCGGTTCACCCACGGAATACCGTCCGGGTCCGCACCGGTCACACCGGCAAGCCGCAGCACCGCCCGCTCCACCGACACCGTGGTGTGACTACGCGCCAGGTCCACCACCGGCTGCCCGGCCCGCCGCGCCAACTCCCGCGCCCGCGCCACCAGCACCGGATCAAGATCAAGCTTCCCGGTCACGCCACACCGCTCATCTGCTCGCTCACGACGACCCTTCCTCGTAGATGACCTCACCGCGCAGCACCAGACGCCGACACACCGGCAGCGGCGTCGGGTCGTCCGGCCCCCGCAGCTCCGGATCCTCCGCCAGCAGCACCGGCAGGCCCCGCTCCACACCGGCCGGCGTCGACCACACCGCGAACGTCGCCGGCGCGCCCAACGCGAGGACCCCCTCGACGTCCAGGTGCACCGCCCGCCACCCACCCCGCGTGTGCGCGGCGAACGCCGACCGCACACTCATCCGCTGCGCCGGATTGTGGTGCGCCGCCGCCGCCCGCACCGACCCCCACGGGTCCAGCGGCGTCACCGGCGAATCCGACCCGAACGCCAACGCCACACCCACCGAGTGCATCGCGCCCATCGGGTTCGACTCCAACGACCGGTCCAGACCCAGCCGCGACTCGTACATCCGGCCCGCGCCACCCCACAACCGGTCGAACGCCGGCTGCATGCTCGCCACGACCCCGTACTCCACGAACCCGGCGATCAACCGCTTACTCATGATCTCCGCGTGCTCGATGCGGTGCCGGGCAGCCCGCAGCCGCTCCACACCCACCGCCCGCGCCGCCGCCGCGAAACCCTGAAGCACCGTGTCGATCGCCGCGTCACCGATCGCGTGGAAACCGCCCTGCATGCCGTGCGCCGCGCAGTCCAACAGGTGATCGCGCACCTGCTCGGCCGACACGTACCCGTGGCCACACCCGTCACCGTCGCCGTACGGCTGCGACACGTGCGCCGTCCGCGAACCCAACGCCCCATCGGCGAACAGGTCACCCCCGGCGCCCACCGCACCCAACTCCCGGGCCCGCGCCGCGCCACCCAGCTCACCCCAGTACCCGTACACCTCCGGCAACCCACCGCCGGAGATGCCCAGCAGACCGGTGAAGTCCTCCTCGTCGGAGATCTCCGGCCCGCCGCACTCGTGCACCGCAGCGATACCCAGCGACGCCGCGTGCGCCAGCGCCACCCGCTGCGCGGCCACCCGCTGCGCCCGACTCACCGACCCCTGTGCCGCTGCCCGCACCACATGGTGCGCGTCACGCCGCAACCAGCCCGACGCGTCGTACCCGGCCGCGTCGGCCACCTGCGGGCACGCCGCCAGCAACGCCGACGACACCAACGCCGAGTGGATCGACGCCTGCGACAGGTACACCCGCCGACCACCGGCGGCCCGGTCCAGCGCCGCCGCGTCCGGCAGCGTCGCATCCGACCAGCCCGACTCGTCCCAGCCGTGCCCCAGCACCACCGCATCCGCAGGCAGACCGGCCGCGAACCCGGCCACCGCCTCCAGCAGCTGCGCCGCCGACCGCACCCCGGACAACTCCAGCCCGGACAGCGCCAACCCGGTGTCGGTGGCGTGCACGTGGGCGTCGACGAACGCCGGCGTCACCAGCGCCCCACCCAGGTCCACCACCCGGTCGGCCGGCGGCGCGTCACCGTCGGTGCCCAACCAGGCGATCCGCCCACCGGAGACCAGCAGCGCGGTCGCGCTCGGATCGGCGGGACAGTGCAGCACACCGCCGCGGTACAACGTCGAGGGGTTCGTCATGACCTCAGTCTGCCGCCACCCGCGCCGCGAACAGCTGACGCACCCCCGGCTCGGCGCGCAACAACCCCAACGCCAACTCCGCGTGCCCCGGCACGTACCCGTTGCCCACCAGCATCGTCACGTCCGCCGCCAGCCCCTCCGCGCCCAGCGCGGCGGCGGAGAAGCTCGTCGCCATCGAGAAGAAGATCACCGTGCCGCCGTCCGCGGTGGCCAACACCGCCCCGTGCTCGCAGCCCGGCACGTCCACGCACACCACTGTGACGTCCGCCGGGGCACCCAGCGCCGTGGTCACCGCCATCGACAGCCCCACCGGATCCCGGGCGTCGGCCAACGCCACCACCGAGGCCAGACCGGCGGCCGTCAGCGCATCGCGCTCCGCCGCCACCGGCACCACTCCGACGGTACGCGCCGCACCCGCGCGCCGCGCCGCCGCGAGCGACAGCGACCCACTCTTACCCGCCCCACCGATCACCGCGACCCGCACCGGCGTCTCGTCACCGGCGCGCCGACGATCCTCGACGTAGCGCGACACCACCCGCGCGGTCAGCGCGGGCGCCCCGCACACGTCCAGCACCGCCAGGGACAGCTGCGGGTCCTCGTCCTCGGGCAGCACCGCGGCGATGGAACGGGCGAACAGGATCGCCCACCCGTCGCAGGGCACCTGCTCGCTGCGCCCGTCCCAGCGGGCCAGCCCGTCGGTGACCACCAACGGCGTCAGCGTCAGCGACACCAGCGTGGCGACCCGCTGCCCGGGCTTGAGCCCCAGTGGGGAACGCCGACCAGCCTCCTCGACCGTGCCGATCAGCATGCCACCGGAGCCGGTCACCGGGTTCTGCATCTTCCCCCGGGTGGAGATGATCTCCAGAACCTCGGCGCGCACGGCGTCCCCGTCACCGCCGTGCTTCTCCGACAACTGCCGGAAGCTCGCCGCGTCCAGGTTGAGCCGCTGCACCCGGATCCGCACCTCGTTGGGCGCGATCGCCGCCGATGCGTCCAGGCGCCAGGCCGCCTGCGGCAGCACCCCCGCTGGCTCCACGACACGGTGCAGTCCCACCGGTGACGTCACGCCGACCTCCCCTGCCCAGCCGTTCGAAGCCCCGGTCAAGGCTCGCGTAACGGGAAAACTTACGGCAGACTAGTTTCTATACCGAATATTTTCCAGTAGCCTTCGGGCCCGTTGAACACCCGCGACACCGAGGAGGGGCCGTGACCCAGACCCAACCGGTTGAGACCATCCCTCAACCCCGTCACGCCCCGGTCGCCGCACCGACCGCCGGGCAGCCCTACGAATACCACCGCCGCCCCCTGGTCGAACCCGACTGGACCCGCTTCCCCGGCTGGCGACACGTCACCCGCGACCAGTGGGAATCCGCCCAGTGGCAGCGCGTCAACTGCGTCAAGAACGTCAAGCAGCTCCGCGCCGTCTTCGGCGACCTCATCGACGACAGCTTCTACACCGACCTCCAGGCCGACCAACAGGCGCTGGCCACCATGTCGATGCTCGTGCCACCCCAGATGATCAACACGATGGTGCCGTTCGCGCCCCTCACCACCGAGGCGCTGCTCGCCGACCCCATCCGCCGCTACATGATCCCGGTCGCCTCCGACCGACGCACCGACTGGCCCTCACACCCCTACGCCAGCCGCGACAGCCTGCACGAGCACGACATGTGGGTCGCCGAAGGGCTCACCCACCGCTACCCCACCAAGGTCCTGGCCGAGCTGCTCTCCACCTGCCCGCAGTACTGCGGACACTGCACCCGCATGGACCTCGTCGGCAACTCCACCCCCGCCGTCGACAAGCTCAAACTCACCCTCAAGCCCGTCGACCGCTACGACGCCCACATCAGCTACCTCAAAGCCCACCCCGGCGTCCGCGACGTCGTCGTCTCTGGCGGCGACGTGGCCAACGTCCCGTGGCGCAACCTCGAGTCGTACCTCATGCGCCTGCTGGAACTGGAGACGGTCCGCGACATCCGGCTCGCCACCAAGGCCCTGATGGGCCTCCCCCAGCACTGGCTGCAGCCCGACGTCGTCGAAGGCCTGGAGCGCGTCGCCCGCACCGCCGCCCGACGCGGCGTCAACCTCGCCATCCACACCCACGTCAACCACGCCCAGTCACTCACCCCACTGGTCGCCAAGGCCGCCCAGACCGCCCTCGACGTGGGCGTCCGCGACGTGCGCAACCAGGGCGTCCTCATGCGCGGCGTCAACGCCACCACACCCGAGCTGCTCGACCTCTGCTTCGCTCTCCAGGGCGAGGCCGGGATCCTGCCGTACTACTTCTACATGTGCGACATGATCCCCAACGCCGAACACTGGCGGGTCCCCGTCTGGCACGCCCAGCAACTCCAGCACGACATCATGGGCTACCTGCCCGGCTACGCCACCCCCCGGATCGTCTGCGACGTGCCCTTCGTCGGTAAGCGCTGGGTGCACATGCTCACCGACTACGACCGCGACCGCGGCATCTCCTACTGGACCAAGAACTACCGCACATCCATCGAGTCGGCAGACCTGGAAGCGCTCAACAAGCGCTACGCCTACTACGACCCGATCGACACCCTGCCCGACAGCGGGCAGCAGTGGTGGGCCGACCACCGCGACGACTGACCCACCACCCGCCGCCCCCGGAGATGTCGTCGCTCCTGGGGGGCGTCGGCTGCTGCGGACCGGCCTGGGCGGGATGTCGGCGAGCGTGATGTCGTGGAGACATATTGATGTCGCAGAGACATCATGCTCGTCGCGGACCCACCCCCGGCGGCGGCCGACGCCCACGACGGCTGACGCCCGACGCCGACGACGACGGCCGCCGCGCCTGCCCCCTGGCCGCCCGCAGCCGACAGCCATGAGGACCACCCCAGCCGCCACCCCACGCGCCGGTCCGATCCGGGCCGCCGCCCGGCACTCAGGCGCCGGCCAGCACCTCCGACAGCGGCGCTGGCACCAGGCCCCGCTCGCGCAACCCGGCCAGGATGTGCGGCAACGCCTCGTCGGTCATCGAGGCGTTCGCCTCCGTCACGTGCATGATCACAATCGACCCGGGGCGCGCCTTGTCGAGCACCGCGCGCACCAGCGGCTCCCAGGCCTTGGCGAACGGATCGCCGCTGACCACGTCCCCGTCGACCACCGTCAGCCCGAGCGGAGCGAGCGCGTCCAGCGCAGCCTTGTCGTGGCACAGCCCCGGGAAGCGGAAGTACCGGGTCTGCCGACCCCCGTACGGCTCGATCACCCGGAACGTCTTCGCCACGTCCTCGGTCATGCCCCTCGCCGCCACCCGGGGCAGGTCATAGCAGTTGCCGGTGAACGCCGCGTGCCCGTAGGTGTGGTTGGCCAGCTCGAAACGCGGGTTGCCGGCGATCCGCCGGGTGACCTCCGGATACCGCTCCACCCACTTGCCGGTCAGGAAGAAGGTCGCCGGAACCTGCTCCCGTTCCAGCAGGTCGAGGATGCGCAGGTTGGCGTACGACTTCACCCGCCCGCTCCGCAGGCTCTGCAGCATCCCGTCGGTCATGTCCGCGTCGAACGTCAACGCGACCCGGTTGCCGACCCGCGGCCCGTGATCGACCACCGGCGGCCTGGTCCCCGTCGGCGTAGCACCCGGGACGCCGGCCGCCGGTGGGCGCTCCGCTCCCGTGCCACCACCGGGCGACGGCGGAGGCGTGCCGCCCTCCGGTGACGGCGGGGCCGTGGTGACTGCCGCGCCAGCGCTGGGTGACGGCGGGGCCGTGGTGACCGACGGAGCGACGAAGGTTGGCGGCTGCGATGCCCTGGAGGGCGGTGCCGCGCACCCGGCGCCTCCGAGGGTGGCGGCCACCATCAGCGCGCCGAGCAGGGGACGGAGCCGAGGGCGGATCACGCCGTGGATCATGGCAGAAGTGAACGGGATTCGGTGTCCCCCGTACGCCCCGGCCGCGATGCCGGGTCAGGCCCGCGGATGTGGCAGCGACTACGCCGGGCCGCCGCGCGGCGCGTACATGATGACCGCGACGCCGAGCAGGCAGAGCGCCGCGCCTGTCACGTCCCACCGGTCCGGGCGGAAACCGTCCACCACCATCGCCCAGCCCAACGAGCCCGCCACGAACACCCCGCCGTACGCGGCCAGGATCCGACCGAAGTTCGGGTCCGGCTGGAACGTCGCGACGAAGCCGTAACACCCCAGCGCGACCACACCGGCGGCGATCCACCAGAGGCCGCGCTGCTCCCGCCAGCCCTGCCAGACCAGCCAGGCCCCACCGATCTCGGCCAGCGCGGCGAGCACGAACAACACCAGGGAACGGAGCACGGTCACTCAGCGACCCTAGCCGGAACACACGACGGGTCCCCGGGCGTGCCATCGCGCCCGGGGACCCGTGGACAACTCAGGTCACTTCGTGAAGGAGTCCTTCGCGTTGCGGCCCGCGTCCTTCATGTTCTGACCGGCCTGCTTGGCGCGCGCCTCGCTCTTCTCGCTGGCGCCCTCGCCACGCATCCGCTCGTTGTCGGTCATGTCGCCGACCCGCTCCTTCGCGGCGCCGGCCATCTGCTCAACCTTGTTCCGTGCCTTCTCGGTGAAGCTCATCGCGCCTCCTCGGTCTGGCGATTGTCCCCGTCCGCTTGCCCTCTCTCCGGGTGCCGAAACCGGTGGTGCCGGTCGGCACATCCGGTAGGGCATCCTAGGAAGATAGGTGGGATGGTGAAGCCGCAGCCGTCGGGTGCCACCGCCCCCACGATGGTTAACTTGCCGCATGGGAGAGCTCCTGCTGATCCGGCACGGCGAGACCACCTGGAGCGCCACCCGCAGACACACCTCGTACACCAATCTGGAGCTGACCCCCGACGGCGAGCGACAGGCCCGCACCCTCGCCGCGTTCCTGGCCGGCCGGCGGTTCGCCACCGTGCTGGCCAGTCCCCGCTCGCGGGCGCTGCGCACCGCGCAGCTGGCCGGGCTCACCGTCGACGCCGTCGACGAGGACCTCAGTGAGTGGAACTACGGCGAGTACGAGGGCCGCACCACCGCCGACATCCACGACGACCAGCCACACTGGAACATCTGGACCGACGGCTGCCCCGGCGGGGAGTCCCCCGCGCAGGTGGGCGCCCGGCTCGACCGGGTGCTGGCCCGGGTCACCCCGCTGCTCGACCGTGGCACCGTCGCGCTGGTCGGCCACGCGCACAGCCTGCGGGTCCTCGGCGCCCGCTGGATCGGCCTGCCCCCGTCCGCCGGCGGCCTACTGCGGCTGGACACCGCCACGGTCAGCGCGCTCGGTCACGAGCACGGTCGGCCGGTCATCCTCCGGTGGAACCAGCCGGCTCCTCCGGCACCCGGGACCGCGACCGACTCGGTGCCGCAGCGCTGATCTTCGGCGGCCGGTTCTCGTACGGGGTGGACAACACCACCGTCGTCCGTGTGGTCACGCTCGCCGACGTGCGGATCTCCTGGAGCAGCCGCTCCAGGTCGGCCGGGCTGGCCACCCGCACCAGCAGCATGTAGAAGTCCTCCCCCGCCACCGAGTAGCAGGAGTCGATCTCGGGCAGGTGGGCCAGCCGTTCGGGCGCGTCATCCGGCTGCGACGGGTCGAACGGTCGGATCGCCACGAACGCCGACAACGGCAGGTCCAGCGCCTCGAAGGAGACCCGGGCGGCGTACCCCTTGATGACCCCACGCTGCTCCAGCCGGCGCACCCGCTGGTGCACGGCGGACACCGACAGCCCCACCCTCTCGGCCAGGTCGGTGTACGACAGCCGGCCGTCAGCGGTCAGCGCGGCAACGATGGCGCGGTCGATCTCCTCCACGGCGAGCAACCTACCGGGAAAACGGCCCGGCGGCGACGAGAAACCCGCCGGGCCGGGCCGCGGCGGGTGCGGTCGACACCGCCGCACCCGCCCGCTGCCCGTTCAGCCCTTCGCCAGCGCCCGGGAGATCACCATCCGCTGGATCTGGTTGGTGCCCTCCACGATCTGCAACACCTTGGCCTCGCGCATGTACCGCTCCACCGGGTGATCGGCCACGTAACCGGCCCCGCCGAGCACCTGCACCGCGTCGGTGGTCACCCGCATCGCCATGTCGGTGGCGAAGAGCTTGGCCTTGGCGGCCTCGATCGAGTACGGCCGACCGGCGTCGCGCAGCCGGGCCGCCGCGAGGGTCAGCGCGCGGGCCGCCGAGATCTGCGTCGCCGCGTCGGCGAGCAGGAAGCCGAGCCCCTGGAAGTCGATGATGGACCGGCCGAACTGCTGACGCTCCCGGGCGTAGGAGACCGCGTAGTCCAGGGCGGCCTGGGCCAGCCCGACCGCGCAGGCCGCGATGCCCAGCCGGCCGGAGTCCAACGCCGACATCGCGATGGTGAAGCCCACCCCCTCGCCACCGACGAGCCGGTCGGCCGGGATCCGGGCGTCGTCGAAGGCGATCTGCGCCACCGGTGAGGAGCGCAGACCCATCGTCCGCTCGGCCGCCTGCGGGGTGACGCCGGCCGTGCCCGCGTCGACCAGCAGGCAGGAGATCCCCTTCGGGCCGGACCCTCCGGTGCGGCAGAACACGTTGTAGAAGTCGGCGACCCGGGCGTGGGTGATCCACGCCTTGGTGCCGGAGACGACGTACGCGTCGCCGTCACGCTCGGCCCGGGTGCTCAGCGACGCCGCGTCGGAACCGCCCTGCGGCTCGGAGAGGCAGTACGCGCCGAGCAGTTCGCCGCCGAGCATGTCCGGCAGCAGCTTGCGCTGCTCGTCGGTGCCGAACGCGGCCACCGGATAGCAGGACAGGGTGTGCACGCTCACCGCCTCGGCGACCGCGAGCCACCGGCTGGCCAGGATCTCCAGCACCTGCAGGTACACCTCGTAGGGCTGGGCGGCCCCGCCGTACTCCTCGGGGTAGGGCAGGCCGAGCAGGCCGGCCCGGCCGAGGGTGCGCAGCACGTCGCGGGGGAACTCGGCGCGCTCCTCGAAGCCGGCGGCCTTCGGCGCGAGCTCACGGTCGGCGAGCTCGGTGGCGAGGTCCAGCAGGTCGTGGGCCTCGTCGGTGGGGAGGATCCGGTCGACAGTCATAGGGCGATGAGCTCCGTGGGGGTGGTGTTGAGCCGTTGCACGCCGTCTGTTGTGCAGACGACGATGTCCTCGATGCGGGCGCCGTGTCGGCCCGCCAGGTAGATGCCCGGTTCGATGGAGAACGCCATCCCGGCCTCCAACGGCCGGTCGTTGCCGGTCACCAGGTAGGGCTCCTCGTGACCGTCCAGCCCGATGCCGTGGCCGGTGCGGTGCAGGAACGCGTGGCCGTAGCCGGCGGCGGCGATCGGCTCCCGGGCCGCGGCGTCGGCCGCCGCGCCGGTGATCCCCGGCCGCACGGCCGCCACGGCGGCGCGCTGGGCGTCGTGCAGCACCGCGTAGTAGTCCAGGAACTCGGCGGGCGCCGGACCGCCGGCGACGTAGGTGCGGGTGCAGTCCGAGCGGTAGCCCGACGGCATGGTGCCGCCGATGTCCACGACCACCGGTTCGCCGGCCCCGATCGGCCGGTCCGAGGTGCCGTGGTGTGGGCTGGCCCCGTTCGGCCCGGCGGCCACGATGACGAAGTCGACGCTGACGTGCCCGGCGGCACGGATCGCGGCGGCGATGTCGGCGGCCACCTCGGCCTCGGTGCGCCCGGGGCGCAGCCACTGCCCCATCCGCAGGTGCACCTCGTCGATCGCCGCGCCGGCCTCGGCGAGTGCCGCCACCTCCGCCGGGGACTTACGGATGCGCAGCTCGCGCAGCACCTCGCCGGCGAGGTGCTGCGCGGCGCCGTGCAGCGCCGCGCGCAGCGCGAGGACCTGCTCGGCCCACATCCGGTCGGCAAGCCCCACCGCCGCCGGCGGGCCGTCGAGGGCGGCGACGACCAGGGGGTACGGGTCGACGCCGTCGGGGTGGTCGACGATGCGGATGCCGGTGGCCGGCGCCGCCTCCGCGGCCGGACGTTCCAGTGTCGGCACGATGAGCGTGGGCTCCCCCTCGGCGGGCAGCACCAGGCAGGTGAGCCGCTCCCCCGCGTGGGCGTCGTAGCCGGTCAGGTAGCGCAGGTCGGAGCCGGGGGTGAGCAGCAGCGCGTCCAGACCGGCGGCGGCGGTGGCGCGCTGCGCGGCGATCAGCCGGTCTGAGGGGTACAACTCGTCGGTTCCCACCCTGTCAGCTTAACGGTCGTTTGGGCATCCTCCGAAGCCGCGCCCGCCGTCGGCGAGAAATCCACAGTTGTTGATTGACTCTGACAGTTAACACTCTTTAAGATTTGGCTGCCTCGAGGCCCACCCGTCCCTGCGTTCTCGCACCTCCCGCCCGTGACAACCCTGCACGGGCGGGCGTCGTCCCCCGCCACGGGAAGGCCTCCGATGTCCTCACCACTGCGCCGCGCCCTCGCCGCCAGCCTGCTCGCACTGGCCACGGCCGGCGCGACCCTCGCCGTCACTCCCACCGCCGCCCAGGCCGTGGTGCTGCCGAACAACTTCAAGAGCGTCGGCTACATGCCCTCCTGGGCCGGCAACGTCAACACCGTCCAGTACAACAAGCTCACCCACATCAACTACGCGTTCGTGCTGCCCAACAACGACGGCAGCCTGCGCCCGGTGGAGAACCCGAGCAAGCTCTCCTCGCTGGTCTCCCTCGCACACGCCAACAACGTCAGGGTGTCGATCGCGGTCGGCGGCTGGAACGACGGCAACGACTCGGCCTTCGAGGCCCTCGCGGCCAACTCCGGCAGCCGGACCGCCTTCGTCAACAACCTGGTCAACTTCGTCAACCAGTACAACCTCGACGGCGTCGACATGGACTGGGAGTACCCCGACCCGGGCGCCTCGGCCAACAACTACACCCAGCTCATGACCCAGCTCGGCAGCGCGATGCACAGTCGCGGCAAGCTGCTCACCGCCGCCGTGGTCTCCGAGGGCACCTACGTCCAGGGCGTACCCACGGCCGTCTTCAACCAGGTCGACTGGCTCAACATCATGGCGTACGACGGCGGCAGCCCGCACGCCAACTACGACTGGTCGATCGCCAGCATCAACCTGTGGAAGTCCCGTGGCCTGCCGGCCAGCAAGGCGGTGCTCGGCATCCCGTTCTACAGCCGCCCCGGCTACTACACGTACTCGGCACTGGTCGGCATGGACCCGGCCAACGCCAACCGGGACTGCGTCACCGTCGGCGGCGCCCAGCAGTGCTACAACGGCATCCCGACGGTCAAGCGCAAGACGCAGTGGGCGCTCGCCAACGCCGGCGGCGTGATGAACTGGGAGCTGTCGCAGGACACCGCCGGCTCGACCTCGCTGGTCAGCGCCATGTACGACACCATCATGGGCGGCACCACCCCGCCCCCGACCGGTCGTACCGGCCGGATCACCGGCATCGGCGGCAAGTGCGTCGACGTGGCCTCCGCGAGCACCGCCAACGGCGCCGCCATCCAGCTCTGGGGCTGCAACGGCACCAACGCGCAGACGTGGACCGTCGCCAGCGACAGCACCCTGCGGGCCCTCGGCAAGTGCGCCGACATCACCAGCGGCTCCACCGCCAACGGCGCCAAGGTCCAGCTCTGGGACTGCAACGGCACCGGCGCCCAGGTGTGGCAGGCGCAGTCCAACGGCACGCTGCGCAACCCGCAGTCCAACAAGTGCCTGGACGCCACCGACAACAGCTCCGCCGACGGCACCCGGTTGCAGATCTGGGACTGCTTCGCCAGCACCAACCAGCGCTGGACCCTCCCGGCCTGACGGTGTGACCCCGCGGTCCCCGGTCGACGCCCAGCGTCGGCCGGGGACGCCGCAGGCAGCCGGGCGAAGGGGTCGGCGTCCGGCCCGCCCGCACGGTGGTTTCCTGGCCGGATGGCAGCGGGGGCCCTAGCCTGGATTCGGGCGGCCCGCGCGGGTAGCCCGACCGGGAGGTCCACGTGGCACCGAGCGACACGAACCGGACGGCGACCCGCCGTCGCCGGCAACTGTGGGCCGGAGTGCTCGCGCTCGTCGGCCTGGTCCTGCTCGTCATCGGGCTCACCGTGGCCGACGGCGTCGCGGCCTGGATCGAGGTGGTGGTCGCCATCCTGCTGCTGGTGACCAGCTACGTCGTTCAGCACCTGGCCCGGCGGGAGACCGTCTACCAGGACGACGAGCAGCGCTGACGCCACGGGCCGGCCGGGCGTACCCCTGATCGTCGGAGGGGTGTGCCAGGCTGTCCGGCGTGGCACATCGACCCCCGATCCTGCTGATCGACGCAGCCAGCCTCTACTTCCGGGCCTACTTCGGCGTTCCGGAGTCCGCCGCCCGCACCGAGGACGGCACTCCCGTCAACGCCGTCCGCGGCTTCCTCGACATGCTCGCCACCCTGATCCGCGGGCGCGGCGCCGACCGGATGGTCTGCGCCCTGGACTACGACTGGCGGCCGGCGTGGCGGGTCGAGTTGCTGCCGTCGTACAAGGCGCACCGGGTTGCCCCGCAGGGCGGCGAGGTCGTTCCGGACACGCTCTCCCCGCAGGTCCCGATGATCCTGGAGGTGCTGGCCGCGGTCGGCATCACCGCCGTCGGCGCGACCGGCTACGAGGCCGACGACGTGCTCGGCACGCTCTCGGTGACCCAGCCGGGCCCGGTCGAGGTGGTCTCCGGCGACCGGGACCTGTTTCAGCTCATCGACGACACCCGACCGGTCCGACTGCTCTACGTCGGGCGCGGCGTCGCCAAGCTCGACGACTGCGACGACGCCGCGGTGCGCGCCCGCTACGGCGTGCCGGCCGACCGGTACGCCGACTTCGCCGCGCTGCGCGGTGACCCCAGCGACGGGCTGCCCGGTGTGCCAGGCGTCGGCGAGAAGACCGCCGCGCGGCTCATCGAGCGGTACGGCTCCATCGCCGGCATCCTGGCCGCGCTGGACGACTCCGACTCGTCCTTCGCTCCGGGCCTGCGCACCAAGCTGGCCGCCGCCCGCGACTACCTGGCCGTCGCGCCGACGGTGGTCCGGGTCGCCCTGGACGTGCCGTTGCCAGAACTGCCCACCGCCCTGCCGACCGCTCCCGTCGATCCGGACCGGCTCCTCGACCTGGCCGGTCAGTGGAACCTGGCCGGATCGACCCGCCGCCTCGTGGACGCCCTCGCCGCCCGCGCCGACGCCTGACACCGGCTCGGCGCTGGCCGCGCCCCTCGTGGCGGGCGGATATCAGCCGGGGCCGCTGGCCGCGCAGGCGTCAGCCGTGCGCAGCCCGCGACCGCCGGCCATGCTCCGGGCCAGCATCAGCCGCGCAGGCTGGCGGCGCGGTCACCGACCGCGCCCATGGCGTACCGCTGCATCCCGGGGCCGAAGGTGATGCGGGTGGCGCCCAGCCGCGCCAGCTCCGCCACGGAGTCCCTGGTCGGTTCGGCGGCCATGTTGATGGGGCCGGTGATGCCCTCCCGCAGCACCGGGAGCACCTCGGTCGGCGCCAGGATCGGATAGACGCAGTCGGCGCCGGCCGCCACGTAGAGCTGGGCGCGGGCCACGGCGTCCGCCGGGTCACCCGTGCCGACCAGGAACGTGTCGACGCGCGCGTTGATGACGAGCGCGTCACCCGCCGCCGCCCGCACCTCGGCCAGCCAGTCCGCGTGCCGCCGCGGGTCCCTGAGCGTGGCGTGCCCGTCGGAGTCCTCCAGGTTGCAGCCGACCGCACCGGTCTCCAGGAGCCGCTCGACCAACTCGGCGGGGGCGAGCCCGTAACCGCCCTCGACGTCTGCGGAGACCGGCACGGAGACGGCCCGGACGATCCGCGCCACCGCGGCGAACATCTCGTCCGGCGGTGTCGCGCCATCCTCGTACCCGAGGGAGGCGGCGATCCCCGCGCTCGGGGTCGCGAGCGCGGGGAAACCGGCGTCGGCGAACACCCGGGCGCTGCCGGCGTCCCACGGCCCGGGCAGGACGAGCGGGTCACCGGCGGCGCGGCCGTGATGCAGGGCACGGAAGGTGGAGGCTGTCATCGTTCACGTCTCCCGACGGGTGCGCAGGGCGATGGGACGGGCCGCCCCTATTTGACCTTGCGGGTCGACCGGACCACGATGCCCTCGTACTCCGGGTGCTTGACCAGCCACTCGGCGATGAACGGGCAGATCGGCACGACCGTGCGCCCCTTGGCCCGGGCGTCGTCCAGCACCGCGCGGGCCAGCGTCGACCCGACACCCCGGCCCTCGAACGCCGGATCGACCTCGGTGTGGGTGTAGGCGATGATGGCGCCGGTCAGCTGATAGGTGACGAACCCTGCGACCGTGCCGGCCTCGTCGCGCGCCTCGAACCGCTCCCGCGTCGGCGCCTCTGTCACGGTGAACTGCACCGGACCATCCAACCACAGCACGTTCTCGGCACCCGTTTGTCCGTCGGCCCGCCACCGCGGACAGGCGAGCCCACCCTTGTCGAAGGGTGGGCTCGCCTGTGAAGACTCGTCAGTGGCGTCGGCGGCCGTACGTGCCAGCGACGATGGACACGCCGATCGCCGCGAAGACGACCTGGATGAACAGTTCGATCCAGTCGATGCCGGCGGTGTCGTCGACGCCGAACACACCAGCCACGAGGGTGCCGAGAATCGCGGCGAGCACACCGATGGCCAGGGTGAGCCAGATCGGGATGCTCTGCTTGCCCGGCACCACCAGCCGGCCGAGGGCCCCGATGATCAGACCGATGATGATGGCGGCGAAGAAGCCCGTAACCTCCACGGGAACCTTCCTTCCTCAGTTGTGTCGACCGTGAGTCGCTGTCGTCAGCGACGCATTCGTGCCCCTGGTGGGGCACCCCCGAAACCGCTGATCGGCTCAGAAGCCTGTTTGTCACGCAACTGTCATGAACCGTGCGACCGCGCCGCACGGTAGGCGGCCGAGGTCATTGCGGGACGATGAGTGGGGCGAAGTCGGCGCGGGTGAGCGGTTGTTCGGTCAGCGAGCCGTCGGCGCGGGGCACGCCGAGGGGCTTGCCGTCGCGCAGGAACGTGACGGTGGCGACGTCGTCACGACTGGTCAGGGTGCAGACGATCTGCCCGAAGGCGAGGACCTCGTCGCTGCGGCCGACGTCGTGGCCGGGTTCGTCGACCGCGACGTGAGCTTGGGCGCCGTTCACCGTCGCACCGGCTGCGGTGACCGCTCCCGCGAGCGCGCTGGTCAGGTCGTCGTCCCGCTCGACTGTGGTGGGCCCGGCGAGCAGGTGCCGCAGGTGCTCCTCGACCGTCGGCGGGCGGTCCACGCGCCGGATGACGGGGACGATGCGGTTGTCGCGGACCAGGCAGAGGATCTCCACGGCGCTGCCGGGCGGGGCGGTGGTGGCATCGGTGGGTGCCGCCGTGCTGAGGAACGGCCCGCGCGGGGGGCGCACCGGCCGGGCCGCGTCGTCGGTGGGGATGCCGCAGCCGGTCAGCAGCGCGGTGAGCGTCAACGTGACGACCAGACGGCGGTTCATGGCAGGCTCCCGGCCAGGGTGACCCGGAAGCAGGCGCCCCCGCCGGGCCGGTCGGTGAGGGTGACGCGTCCAGCGTGCGCGGCGGCGTGCTGGGCGACCAGCGCGAGCCCGAGCCCGGTGCCGTCCCCGGTGCCACGGGTGTGCGCGGCACGCCCCCGCACGAACCGGTCGAAGATCGCCTCGCGGTCCTCGACCGGCACTCCCGGGCCGTCGTCCTCGACCTCGATGACACCGGCGCTGCCGTCGCGGCTCAACCGGACGGTCACCGGACCGCCCCCGTAGGTCGCCGCGTTCTCGAGCAGGTTCGCCAGGATCTGGGCGACCCGCCGCCGCTCCACCTGCCACGTGGCCGGCACGTCGGGGGTGAGGTGGACCAGGGTGGCGGGCAGGTCGAGGGCGTGGCAGGCGTCCCGGGCCAACTCCACCACGTCCACGGGGGCCCGGTGGGCGGGCTGGTCGCTGCGGGCCAGGTCGATCAGGTCGTTGACGAGCCGCTGGAAACGATCGATCTCGGCGGCGACGAGCCCGGCGGCGACAGCCGTCCGTTCGTCCTGGTGTTCGCGGCGACGCGCCAGGACGCTGGCCGCCGCGGCCAGGGTCTGCAGCGGTGAGCGCAGCTCGTGGCTGACGTCGGCGGCGAAGCGGCGGTCCCGCTCGATGCGGTGCTCAAGGCGGTCGACCATCTGGTTGAACGACGACGACAGGCGAGTCAGGTCGAGGTCGGTGGCCGGGTCGAGGCGGGCGGTGAAGTCACCGGCGGCGATCTTCTCGGCGGCGTCGGCGACCGCCGTCAGCGGACGCAGCCCGTGCCGGGTGGCGTACCAGCCGAGCGCGGCGCCGGAACCCGCGACCATGATCGCGACGGTGGTCAGCGCCAGCGCCAGAACCTGGAACGTCTGCTCCAGCTCACGCAGGGAGTTGACCTCGAAATACGTCGACGTCGCCGACAGCGGCACCCCGACCACGAGGGCGGGCTGGCCGTCCAGGCGTACGCGCTGCAACGCCGGCTGCCCGGCGGCGACGATCCGCCGCAGGTCGGCGGGGATGGCGGTGGTGGTGCCCGAGTCGACGGTGCGGGCGTACCACTCGCCGTCCAGGTGCAGCACGGGCCGCCGGCCGCCGCCGGTGTCCAGCGAACGGAGCACCTCCACCACGTCGGGGGTGCCCGTGTCGAGCCCGGCGCGCACGACGGTGGCGTCGAAGTAGGCGGCGCGCAGGGCTGTGCGCTCCCGCTCCTCCAGCAGCGAACGGCGGACCAGCTCGTACGAGACGAGGGCCATCGACGCGGCCAGCAGGAACGCGCCGACGGCGAACGCGGCGGTGACCCGGGTACGGAGGCCGAGGCGGAGTCTCATCGCTGCAGCTTGTAGCCCATACCCCGCAGGGTGACCAGGTGTCGGGGTGTCGCCGGATCCAGTTCGATCTTTTGCCGCAGCCGACCCACGTGCACGTCGACCAGCCGCTCGTCACCCAGGTCGTACCCCCAGACCCGTTGCAGCAACTGCTGGCGGGACAGCACCCGGCCGGCGTGCTCGGCGAGCTCGCACAGCAGCCGGAACTCGGTGCGGGTCACCGGCACGGGCTGGCCGGCCCGGCGGACCTCCCCCGCGTCGGGGCTGATCTCCAGGTCACCGAAGGCGAGCACGGGCAACGGTTCCGGTTCCGCGACGCCGGCACGGGCGCGGCGGCGCAGGGCGCGCAGCCGAGCGGTCAACTCCTTGATCGCCACCGGCTTGACCACGTAGTCGTCGGCGCCGGCTTCGAGTGCGGCCACGATGTCGTGGGTCTCGTCGCGGGCGCTGACCACCACGATCGGCACGTCGTCGTCGCGGCGCAACTGCCGGATGCACTCGAAACCGTCGAGGCCCGGCAGCATCAGGTCGACCAGCACGTAGTCGGCTGGATCGCGGCGCTGGGCGCGCAGGCCCTCCTCGGCCGTGGCCGCGCCGACGGCGTCGTACCCCTCCTCTTCCAGCGCGAGCAGCAGCGCCAGGCGGATGCGGTCGTCATCCTCGATCACCAGTACGGCCGTCATACCGGCATCATCCCCAGGCCGCACGCCACAGGGCCAACCCCGTCCGCCGGCTGGCGGATTTGTCACGCAACTGTCATGGATCCGCGCGGTGATCGCCAAGCCGGCCCGGCACGGTCGTGGAAGACCAGGTCCGCGAGGGGAAGGGGTACGCCCATGACAGAGTCACCGGCACCGCCGTCGTGGACACTGCCGCTGGTCGAGGTGTGTATCAGCGAGTTCGACCGGGCCGGTCTGCCGGAGACCGGCACCGTGTTCGACCGGCTGCTGGCCCTGCGACCCGCACACGTCGTGGTGGACCTGTCGCGGTGCCGGCACATCGACGCCGCCGCCATCGGGCTGCTGCTCGACGTGCACCGGCGGTTGGTCCGCGCCGACGGGGTCCTCACCGTCCGCAACCCGAACCCCCGCATCCGGCGCATCCTGCACACGGCCCGCCTCGACCAGGTCCTGCCGATCGTCATCGATGCCGAGGCCGGCGGCGGCGGCGAACCCGTACCGGCCGCGCCGTCGCCGATCGCGCACGGCCGGGCATCGGTAACCGCGCGTCACTAACCGCCAACCGCGACAGGAGGCAACGTGAGCATCAGTGGATTGGTCAGCGCCGTCGTCGTCGGCGTCGTCGTCGGGCCTCTCGGTCGGCGTGTCGTGCCCGGCCCGCACAGCGTCCCGCTCTGGGTCGCCCTGACCGTCGGCGTCGTCGCCGCGCTGATCGGCTCCACCGCCGCGCGGCTCGCCGGCGTCACCGCTCAGGGGTTCGGCTTCCTGGAAGTGCTCCTGCAGATCTGCGTGGCCGGCGTCGGCGTGGTCCTCGTCGTGGCCACCACCGGTCGCACCGCCCCACCGACGCCAGAGCCCTGACGCACGGGATTCGCACCACCGATTCAGCCCGCACCGAGGTCGTCCGCGGCCGGGCACGGACGTAGGAAGGACAGCGCCATGACCGTCGTCCCCGACGACGACCTGATGACCCTGATCTGCGACATCTGCGGTGACTCCCTCCGGGCCACCGCGTGCGTGCTGCCCGACGCGGAGGTCGTCTGGACGTTGGTGTCCGAGCACGGCTGGAGTGGATCTCCCTTCGCGACCGGTCCACACCGCTGCCCCCACTGCAGCCTGCTGCCGACCTCGCGTGGTGGGACGACGGCGTGCGGCGACCACGGCCCGGGCGGCATCCTCGGTATCGACCATCTCGACGACGTGACAGTCGTGGCGGCCACCGGGGACATCGATCTGGCCGCCGGGGACACCCTGCGTTCGGCCCTGCGCCACGCGGCCGAGATGGGTGGACACGTCGTGGTCGACCTGAGCCGCGTGCACCTCATCGACTCCACCGGCCTCGGCCTGCTCGTGCGCGCCCACCAGGACGCCCGCGGCCGTGGCGCCACGCTCAGCCTCGCCGCGCCGTCGCGGTTCATTCGCACCGTCCTGCACACCATGCGCCTGGACGGTGCTCTGCCGATCTTCGAGAGTCGTGATGACGCGCTCGCCCACCTGTCGCAGGGCGCGTCCGTGTCGGGCACCCGCGCCTGATCAGGGCCTATCCACCAGCAAGGAGCTCTCTCGTGCACACGCCATGGCCGCTGCCCGACGACAACGGGTTCGCCGCCGGTCCGCCCGAGCCGGACAGCACGGACCGGCATCTCGAGGCGTTGGTCGCGCAGCGGCTGAGCATCGACTCGACCACGCGGCGGCAACAGATCAGCATCGCCGTGCAGAACCGGGTGGTCATCCTGTCCGGGTTGGTGAGCGACGCGAACGCCCGCCAGGTCGCCGCGGACCTCGCCTGGGACGTGCCGGGAGTCTTCGACGTCTGCAACACAATGCGGCTCGGCGACCAGCGTCGCACCCGTCGTTGACCGAGGCGGGCCGTCGTCGCCGCTTCGCACCGACCGGTGACCGCAGCGCGTGGGCGCGTAGCCTCGGCACATGCGGATCGCGCGCGCGGTGAGGGGGCACGGTGGCTGACGCGGACGACGTACGCCGCCTGGCGCTGGCCCTGCCGCAGGTGGTGGAGATCGCCAGTGACGGCTTCGACTTCCGGGTGGCCGACAAGGGGTTCGTCTGGTCCTATCCGGAGCGTCGGGCGGGGAAGCCACGCCTGATCCGCACCGACGTCGCCGTGCTGTACGTCGGCGACGAGGCCGAGAAGCAGGCGCTGCTGCTCGGCGAGCCCGACCTCTTCTTCACCGCGCCGGGTTATGAGGGACTGCCCCTGGTGCTGCTGCGCCTGCCCGAGGTCGACGTCGAACGCCTCGACGAGCTGGTGACCGACGCGTGGCGGATGCGCGCGCCGGACACGCTCCTCGCCGACCTCGACGATCCCGCCGCGCTCCCGGGGTAGCGGACCCCGCCGATGGCGGGGACGCGACCAGCGGCGACAGAGGGTGCGACCGGCGGTGGCGAGGGGTGCGCCCGGCGGCGGCAAATCGCGACATGAGTACGCAACCCGCCTGACACATTGACGCGGATCTCGGCGTTCGATTACCGTGCGGACTGAGAGAGCGCTCTCTCAGTCGACCTTCTCCTCAATTCAGACGCAACGCGCCGCGTCCGGCACGGACCCGGCGTGCGATGGAGGCACCATGAAACCTCCCGTCCCCCACCGCCGATGGGTCCTGGCCGCTACCACGGCCCTGGTCCTGGCCGTCGGCGGCCTCACGATCCCCCTCACGCGCGCCGCCGAGGCCGCCCCCGTCGGCGCCGGCAGCTACACCACCACCCCGGTCGGCCCGCTCCCCACCGGCTGCGGCGCGATGTCCAGCAACCCTCGGCAGTTCGCCACCGCCAACGCGCCCGGCGGCGCCATACCCACCAACGACTGGTGGTCCTCGCTGCTGTGGAAGCGCACCGACTGCGCCTTCAGCGAGCCCCTGCACGCCCACCCGATCTCGTACGACACGTTCACCGACGGGCTCGGGTTCTCCGCCAACTCCACCCCCGCCATCAGCGGCACCGCCACCGGCGTCGGCGAGTTCCACTTCCCGTACGTCCAGGACATCCGGGTCGGTGTCGCCGGGCTCGGCGCGCCCCAGGTCAAGGTCGACGGCTGGACCGACTGGACGGTCAGCCCACACTGGAGCGACGGCACCCGCACCCTGCGGGCCACCATCGGTCACGGCCTGCCGTTCGCGTACTTCCAGAGCACCGGCGGGGACGCGGTGATCAGCACGAGCGGCAACCCCGAGGTCTGGTCCAACAGCGGCACCACCGTCGGATTCCGGGTCAACGGCCACGACTACGTGGGGTACGCCCCCAGCGGCGCGAGCTGGAGCGTCGGCTCGGGCCGGATCTCGTCAACCCTTGCCGGTCGCGGGTACTTCTCGGTGGCCCTGCTGCCGCCGACCTCCAGCGCGTCGGAGCGCGCCGACCTGGCCGCGACCTACGGCCGGTACGCGCACGCCCACGTCACCGGAACCACCGTCTCGTACGCCTACGACCCGGCGACCAGCGGGCTGAACACCACGTACGCGTTCACCACCACCGCCCGGGAGGGCAGCGCCACGCAGACGGTGGTCAGCCTCTACCCGCACCAGTGGAAGTCGCTGGCCGGCTCCACCCCAATCACCCCCACCTACCCGTCCGCGCGGGGCCGGATGAAGGTGCTCACCGGCGTCAACCAGTTCCGCACCGCCATGAAGTTCCAGGGCGTACTGCCGGAGTTGCCGGCCGTCGCCGACGGCAGCGGCGCCGACCTGGCGACGCTCACCGGCCACCTGGCCGCCGCTCGCGGGAACCCGATGGACCAGCGCGGCAACGACACCTACTGGACCGGCAAAGGGCTCGGCCGGGCTGCCCGGCTGGCCGAGGTCGCCGACCTGGTCAACGACACGGCCACCCGCGACAGCGCGCTGAACGCCATCCGCAGCACGCTCACCGACTGGTTCACCGCGTCCAGTGGCAAGACCAGCAGGGTCTTCTACTACGACAGCAACTGGGGCACCCTGATCGGCTACCCGGCGTCGTACGGCTCGGACCAGGAGCTCAACGACCACCACTTCCACTACGGCTACTACATCGCCGCCGCCGCGACGCTTGCCAAGTTCGACCCGTCGTGGGCCTCCCCCAACCGCTACGGCGGCATGGTGGACCTGCTGATCCGCGATGGCAACAACTACCGGCGCGACGACACCCGCTTCCCCTACCTGCGGGACTTCGACATCTACGCCGGCCACGACTGGGCCTCCGGGCACGGCTCGTTCGGCTCCGGCAACAACCAGGAGTCCTCGTCGGAGGGGATGAACTTCGCCAACGCCCTCATCCAGTGGGGACAGGCCACCGGCAACACCGACGTCCGTGACGCCGGCATCTTCCTCTACACCACGCAGGCCGCGGCCATCCAGGAGTACTGGTTCGACGTCAGCGACCAGAACTTCCCCGCCGCCTTCGGGCACTCGACGGTCGGCATGGTCTGGGGCGACGGCGGCGCGTACGCCACCTGGTTCAGCGCCGAGCCGGAGATGATCCAGGGCATCAACCTGCTGCCGATCACCGGTGGGCACCTCTACCTGGGCAACAACCCGGCGTACGTCCGCACCAACTACGCCGAGTTGGTCCGCAACAACGGCGGGCCACCGACGGTGTGGCAGGACATCCTCTGGCAGTTCCAGGCCCTCGGCGACGGTGACGCGGCGCTGGCGAACCTGCGCGCGAACCCCGGCTACACGGTCGAGGAGGGGGAGAGCCGGGCGCACACGTTCCACTGGATCCGCAACCTCGCGGCGCTGGGCACCGTCGACACGGCGGTCACCGCCAACCATCCCCTGAGCGCGGTCTTCTCCCGCAACGGCTCGCGCACCTACGTGGCGTCGAACCCGACCGCGAGCCCGATCACCGTCACGTTCTCCAACGGCACCCGGCTCACCGTGGCGGCCGGAAAGACGGCCACCACCGGGGCGTACACCTGGAGCGGTGGCAACGCCTCCGGCGGCGTCACCCCGACCACGCCGCCCACCACCGCCCCGCCGACCACGGCTCCGCCCACCACCGCCCCGCCGACGACGCCTCCCCCGACCACGCCGCCGCCGACCTCGGGCTCGCCCACGCGGTACCTGCTGGCCGGTGGCGGGCTGGGCGCCGCCGGGAGCGCGGCCACGACGACGGTCGTGGCGGCCAACGGAAACCACGACGGTACGCCGACCAACGCGCGGGTCTTCACGGCGACCGGCCTCAACCTCGCCTACTCCGGCGGGCAGACCGCGTTCGACCTGTTCCTGGACGCGGGCACGGCGGTCGGCAACGGCGTACAGGTGCGGATCTCCTACGACCTGACCGGCAACGGCAGCTGGGAACGGGTGGAGACGCTGCGCTACTTCGCCACCGACCCGGTTCCCGGCTACGAGCACTACACCCAGAACGCCGGCCTGGCCTCGGCCACCGGCACGTTGGGCGCGCTGGTCAACGGCACGGTGCGGGTGGAGGTCTGGTCGGCGATCGGCAACAACCCCACCACCCTGGGCATCGGCAACCAGTCGGTGCTCCGGCTCCCGTACTCCTGAGCACGGGCCCGGGTCGCCGTCGGTCGAGGTACGGCCGGCGGCGACCCGGGGCCGCACGGTGATCGTGGTCGTGAGGGGCGCGTCACCCTGTCGTACCGGAGATCGTTTGCCGGTCGTGGGGGTGGCGCGCTCGGTCATTGGCGCGCGGTCCGACGGGGAGGACCCACATTGCGTCGGGGAGGGAACGATCGTGGCCGGAAAACGCTCGGGGCACCGGATGGAAAGGCAGCCGTGCGCGGACCGGCAACGTCCCGGGCGCAACTTGCATCCGGCGGCGATTGGCGACGCTTTTGCAAGGCGCAACGGCGGTGCACATTAATAGATGGCCGCCTATCTTGACTTGTGCATCGAGCTGACGCACCGTGAAGAGCAACAGGCGGCGGAACGCCATTGTCGACCCCGATCTGACGTCGCTCGGAAAATGGCGTCGTCGTCGATTTCACGCCGTGCGTCAGGAGGCGTTCCATGCGGTTGAATCCGTTCGGCGGAATCTATCTCACCGACCCGGCCGCGATGTGGCGGCGCATTCTCGACGACCCGGACGGGGTGCAGCACGCCGAGGATCTGGGTCTGTGGTTGATCAGCCGGCACGCGCACGTGCGGCGTGCCCTCTCCGACCCGGCGACGTTCGGCAACTCCCTCACCCTCGCACCGGTCTACGAGGTCTGCCCGGAGGCGCTGAGCGTGATCATGCGGCTCGACGTGCCGCCCACCACGGTCGCCGCCGACCCGCCCGTCCATCCCCGCACCCGCCGCGCCCTGCGGGCGACCTTCGCGAACACCCCGGACCGGGTCGAGGCCGCGTACGGCGCGATCGTCCGTCGCCGCGTCGACCAACTGGTGTCCCGGCTCGCCGCCCGATCCGGCCAGCGGGTCGATCTCGTTCGGGAGTTCACCAGCGAGCTTCCCCTGCTGGTCGTGCTGGACATCCTCGGGGTGCCCGACACCGACGTCGATCGGATCCGGAACTGGGCGGACGGCCAGATCGCCCTCATCTGGGGGCAGCCGGACCCGGTCGAGCAGGTCCGCCTGGCGCGGGGTCTGCTGGAGTTCTGGCACTACTGCCAGGACCTGGTGCGGCAGCGGCTCGACAGTGGGCGCGACGGTGACGACTACATCTGTCGAGCGCTGGCCTACCGCGACGACGATGACGAGGTGCTGACGGTGACCGAGGTGGCGAGCATCGCCTTCAACCTCCTGGTCGCCGGCCACGAGACGACCGCCGGCCTGCTCGCCCACGCCCTGGACCAGGCGCTGTCCCAACCGCACCGGTGGCGGGAGATGGCCGCCGACCCGCGCTGCGTCCCCGCGTTCGTGGCCGAGACGCTGCGGTTCGCGCCTGCCATCGACGGCTGGCTGCGGGTGACCCAGCGCGACGTCACCCTGGGCGAGGTCACCATCCCGGCGGGGGCGCGCTGTCTGCTGCTGATCGGGGCGGCGAACCGGGACCCCTCGGTCTTCGCCCACCCGGACCGGTTCGACCCGCATCGCACCGACGTGGCCGATCAGCTGTCGTTCGGCCACGGGCCGCATTTCTGCATCGGCGCCGCATTGGCGCGACTGGAGGCCGACGTCGCCCTCACCGGCCTCGCGGCGGCCATTCCCGGCCTTCGACTGACGCCCGGATATCGCCGTTCCTTCAAGCCCAATGTCGCGTTTCGCGCACACCACGCGTTGCCCGCGACAATCGATGTCACGACGCCGGCCGACGGCCCGACGGCGCCACCGGCCGCACCCGCCGAGGCGCACGCCGCCTGAGCGCGCGGCGCGAACTGGGGCCGGCCGGGGCGGGTCGGCGCACCGCTCGGGGGCGACCCGAGCGCACCCGTTCGCACATTGCGCGACGATCCATGTCGGTGAACGTCTTCACACCCATCGGGTCCTGGGTTAAGAATTGCCCCCTACGAATCTACCGTCCATCGGCCGATCTCGATCTGACACCCAATGCTGATTCACGGGTGCCACGAAGGTGAGCGCATGGAGCACACGCCCCCGCAGGACGCCGCTCACGCCGCCGCCAGCCACCGGTTCCGGTGGGAACTGCGCAGCTGTCGGGTGCGACGGGGCCTGACCCAGCGGGCCCTGGCGGATCTCGTGCGATTCAGCCGGGAAACGGTCGCGGCGGTGGAGTCGGGTCGCCGCTTCGGCAGTCACGAGTTCGCGGTCCGCTGCGACGACGTCCTCGACACCGGCGGCCGACTGGCGGCGCTGTGGCCGCAGGTCGCCGCCGAGCAGTTGGCGGCCGACGGCCGACGAGGCCCCCGGTCCCCGGAGCCGGCGCGGCTGGATCCACCGGTGCCGCGCCAGCGCGGTCGACGCGACGCGCGCGACCCGGGCGCCGTCGTGGACGCCATCGACGAGTTGCGGGAGCTGATCGGCCAGGTGCTCAACGGCCAACCCGAGGCCGACGATCCGGCAACCCGCCGCGCGCTCGACCCCCTCGACGACCAGCGCTGAGTGCGTGATCGCACGACCGACGCGGGGAGCGACCGGCCGCTGACTCTGGGTACAGATGCTGGTACGGGCAGTTTGTACCACCGCCAGGTATGGCCTCAGGGCGCGGGTTCCGGCGGAATGGGACTTGCATTCGGCAAGGTGCGAATAGACCGTCGTCGACGAGTCGTGGGAGTCAATCTTGGTGTCGAGCACGAGGTCCCACGCGGCCCGACCCTACCCGACCCGTCGGCGCGGCTGGAAGATCGCCGGTCGGATGCGCCTCATCGTGGCCGCGCCGCTGGTCGCCGTGATCGGGTTCGCCGGCCTCGCCCTCACCGAGAGCGCGCGACAGACGGCCCGCGCCAGCGACCTGGAGGTCGTGGCCCGCCTGGGCGGCGAGGCCGGCGACCTGGCCTACCGGCTGCAACGCGAGCGCATCGCCGCCGCCGACCTGCTCACCACCGCCACCCCCGAGCAGCAGGACGCCTTCGGCGACGCGATGGTCGCCACCGACGCCGCCGTCGACCGGTACCGCCGACAGCGCGACCGGGTGCACGCCGGCGCCGACGCGCCCCTCCTGCGCCGCATCGACAGGGCGCTGGAGGGCCTCGCCCCGCTGCGCACCCAGGTACGCACGGCCGAGCACGCCGCGGTGTCGGCGATGACGTTCAGCTACCGCATCGCGATCGCCGACCTGATCACCTTCCGGGAGAGCATCTCGCACGGCGTGGTCGACGCCCGGCTCGCCGACGGGATCCGCGCCTCGGCCGCCCTGTCGAAGACCGCAGAGGCCATCGGTCAACAGCAGGTCGCCGTGCTCCGCGCGGTCGCGGCCGGCGAGTTGACCCCCGCCATGCAGCAGGACATCACCGCCGCCCGCACGAGCTACACCGAATCCAGCCTGTCGTTCCTGGCCCTGGCGCCCGCCGAGTGGAGCCTCTGGTGGGAGCAGGCCGGCACCGGCAAGGACGCGCTCACCCTGCAACGGATGCAGGACGACGTGTCCCGCGCGCAGCCGGGATCACGCCTGCGACTGCGGACCGACGCGTGGGTGACCACCACGCAGCAGCGCTCCGCCCGCCTGTCCGACCTGCGGGCGCGCGTCGACGCCGCGGTGCTCGACGACGTCCGGGCCGCCCACACCGACCAGCGCCGCCGGGCCGTCGCCGAAGCGGTCGGTGTGCTGCTGGCCCTGCTGCTGACCGCGCTGGTGACCTGGGCCGTGGCCCGGCAGATCACCCGCCGGCTGCGCCGCCTGCGCGACGCCGCCAACGCCGTCGCGTTCGAACAACTGCCCGCCGTGGTGGCCCGCCTCCAACGCCCGGACAGCTCCAGCGTCGACCCCGACGAACTGGCCCGCCAACAGTCCACCGCCGCCCTCGAACCCTCCAGCGACGACGAGATCGGCGAACTAAGCCAGGCGTTCAGCGCCGTGCACCAGGCCGCCGTGCGTACCGCCGCCGAACAGGCCGTCATGCGCGCCAACACCGCCGACATCTTCATCCACCTGAGCCGCCGCGAGCAGCGCCTGGTCGACGCCGTCCTGGCCCAGGTCGACCGCGTCGAACGGGACGAGACCGACCCCGACCGGCTCGACCAGCTGTACACACTGGACAACCTCGCGACGCGGATGGGACGCATCAACGCCAGCCTGCTGGTGCTCGGCGGCGTCGGCGTGGGACGGGTGCGCCAACACGACGTACCGCTGCAACAGGTCCTCCAGGCCGCCCTGTCCCAGATCGAGCACTACGCGCGCATCCGGCTCGGCATGATCGACGGGGACATCGCCGTCGCGGCCAAGAACGTCGACGAGGTCGTCCACCTGCTCGCCGAACTCATGGACAACGCCACGGCGTACTCGCCACCGGGCAGCGAGACCTGGGTGAGCGGCCGCAGCCTCGGCGACCGGGTCATCGTCCAGATCAGCGACGAGGGCGTGGGGCTGCCCCCGCAGCGGCTGCAACAGCTCAACGACCTGCTGGCCCGCCCACCGGCCATCGACGTCGCCGCCGTCCGGGCGATGGGCCTGGTCGTCGTGGGCCAACTCGCGGCCGGCCTCGGCGCCAACGTCCAACTGCGACGCGGTCCCCGACGCGGCACCATCGCCGAGGTGACGCTGCCCGCGGCGATGATCCGGTCGCTGCCGCCGGAGGAGTACCTCCTCGCACCCGGCCGGCTGTCGCGCCGGGCCGCCCGTACGGCCGCTCCCCCGGCCTACCGGCCACGCCCAGAGCCGACAGCCGGCCGGCCTCCCGCCCAGCGGACCCTGCCGGCGGCCCCGGTGTTCCGACCGACCCCCACCGCGGCCGACCGGGGCGCCGCGCCGACCGAGGAGTTGCTCATCTTCGAGGAGGTCAACCACTGGTTCCACAGCGACGTCACCGCCGCGCCGGCCGACCGGCAGTGGTCCAGCCCCGCCGACGACGCCTGGCGCACGGCCGCCCAGGCGCACACCCCCGACGTCGGCGCGACCACCCACTCCGGCCTGCCCAAACGACAGCCGCAACGGCACCTCGTGCCCGGCGGCGTCACAGTGCCCCAGCAGCGGGAACGCTCCGAACACCGGGATCCGGCCCAGGTGGCCACGGCGATGGCCGCGTACGCGCGCGGAGTCGCGGCCCGCCGACGTACCCCGATCAACCTCGGCAAACCATGACCCGACAGGGAGAGCACGTGACCGACCACCAGGACCTCGGCTGGCTGCTGGACAGCTTCGCCGAGCGCGCGACCGAGGTCAGCCATGCGATCGCCATCTCCAGTGACGGCCTGATGGTGGCCGCCACCCGCGACCTGCCACCCGACCGGGCCGACCAACTCGCCGCGACCGGCAGCGGGCTGGTGAGTCTGCTACGGGGCGCGGCGGCCTTCTTCGACGCCGGGGCGGTGATCTCCAACGTCACCCAGCTCGAAGGCGGATTCATGTTCTCGATGGCGTTCAACGACGGGGCGTCGCTGCTGGTGCTCGCCTCGCCGGAGTGCGACGTGGGCATGGTCTCGTACGAGATGACCGAGCTGGCCAACCGGATCGGCGACACGCTGACCCCCGCGGCCCGAGCGGCCCTCGCCCGCAGCCGCTGACCCCCCGGCACACCCCTCCCCCTTCCCCTGGAGACGACATGTCCCTCACCACCCCTGCGCGCCGCCGCGCCCTCGGGGCCACGCTGCTCGCGCTCGTGCTGACCGCCGGCACGGCCTGCGCCGGCGACGGGCCCGACACCACCGCCGGCGGACCGATCAAGATCGGCCTGCTCGCGTCGCTGTCCGGGACGTACCAGTCCGTCGGCAAGGACATCCGCGACGGCTTCGAGCTGTACCTGGCCACGCACGACGGCAAACTCGGCGGCCGGCAGGTCGACCTCGTCGTCGCCGACGAGGGCAACGGCGCCGCGACCGCCGTACCGGCGGCCACCAAACTCCTCAAGCAGGACCGCGTGGCCGCGCTCACCGGCATCGTCGGCGGCGGCTCGGTCGCCGGGGTCTACCCCCTGCTCCAGGAGACCAAGGTGCCGCTCGTCGGCTCCAACGGCCGCCCCGAACTCAAGGACGTCTCCCGGGTCTGGCACACCTCGTACCTGTCCGACGAGCCCGGCGCCGCGATCGCCCAGCACGTCCGGGACAACGTCAACGGCTCGGTGTACGCGATCGGCCCGGACTACCAGGGCGGCTGGGACGAGTTGCGCGGCTTCACCGACGCGTACGCCAAGGCCGGCGGGAAGCTCGCCAACCCCGACGGGAAGACCACCTTCACCCCGTTCCCGGCCACCACCAACTTCACGCCGTACTTCGCCCGGATCAAGGCCTCCGGCGCGCAGGCGGTCTACACCTTCTACGCCGGCAGCGCCGCCGTCGACTTCGTCAAGCAGTACGCCCAGTCCGAGATCAAGGACATCCCCCTGTACGCGGCCGGGTTCCTCACCGAGGGCGGCGTGCTCAACGCGCAGGGCGAGGCGGCCCGGGACATCTACTCGGTGCTCAACTACTCCCCCGACCTGGACAACGCGGAGAACCGCGCCTTCGTCGCGGCGTGGAAGGCCAAGCACGACGGATCGCCGACGACCTACGCCCTGGCCTCGTACGACGCGGCGGCGGTGCTCGACCGGGCCATCGGTGCCGCCGGCAACGACCCGACACCGGAGGCCATCAACGAGCAGATCGGCAAGCTCGGGCAGATCGCCAGCCCCCGGGGCGCCTGGCAGTTCTCCACCGTGACGCACTCGCCGGTGCAGAAGTGGTACCTGCGCCAGGTCCGCCAGGACGGCCGGGCGCTGTCCAACACCGTCGTGGGTGACCTCGCGACCATCGGCCAGTGACCACGATGGCGGCCGGCATGAACCGGATCGACCCGTACGTCATCCCGGCGCTGGACGGTGTCGCCTACGGGCTGCTCGTCTTCGTCGCCGCGGCGGGCCTGGTCTTCTGTTTCGGCGTCGCCAACATCCTCAACCTGGCACACGGCACGCTCTACGCGATCGGCGCCTACACGGCGGCGGCCGTCCTCGACGGCGGCTGGGCGAGTCTCGCGCTGGCACTGGCGATCGGTGTGCTGGCCGCCGCCGCCGCGGGTGCGCTGCTCGCCGGCCTGCTCACCCCGGTCGCGACCGGCAACCACCTCACCCAGGCGCTGCTGACCTTCGGTGTGGCCCTGGCCGGCGGCAGCCTGCTCGTCGCCGGCTTCGGCCCCGACGATCCGCAGGTCCGGGTCCCCGCCGCCCTCGACGGGTCGGTGGTCGTCGCCGGCCACCGCTACGCCGCGTACCGGCTGGTCTTCATCGCGGTGGCCGCGGCGCTGGCCGCCGGGATCTACCTGATCGTCCGGCGGACCAGGGCCGGAATGCTGGTCCGGGCAGCCGTCGACGACCCCGAGATGGTCGCCTGTCTGGGCGTGAGCCCCGCACGGATCCGGGCCGGTGTGCTCGCCGCCGGTGGCGCGCTGGCCGGCGCGGCCGGCGTCCTGGGCGCGCCCATCATCGGCCCCGGCACGGACACCGCCGACACCGTGCTGCTGCTGTCCCTGGTGGTCGTCGTCCTCGGCGGCCTCGGGTCCATGATGGGCACCCTGCTCGCGGCACTCGCGATCGGGGAGATCCAGACCCTGGGCGTGGCGCTGCTGCCGTCCGCCGCGCCGTTCCTGCTGTTCGCCGCCATGGCCGCCGTCCTTGCCGTACGGGCACGGGGCCTGGCCCCGCGGTGGAGGGCGACATGAGGGAGGCGGTGATCCGGTGGGTGCGCGGCGCCGTGGCGGCGGTCGTCCTGGCCGGCCTGGCCGTGGCGCCGTGGATGGTCGACGACTACACCACGGCGATCCTCGCCCGGACCCTCGCACTGGGCCTGGTCGGGGTCAGCGTGGCGCTGCTCACCGGCGTCGCCGGGCTGCCCACCCTCGGCCAGACCGCGCCCTACGCGGCGGGCGCCTACGCCTGCGCCGTGCTGGGCAGTCAGGTCTCCGACGTCGGCGTCGTGCAACTCGCCGTGGCCGCGACGGCCGGGGCGACGCTGGCCGCGCTGACCGTGCCGCTCGTCGCGCCCGCCCGGGGCGTCATCGTCCTGATGATCACCCTGGCGATCGGCGAACTCGTCGTGACAGTCCTCGGCCGCTGGCGGTCGGTGACCGGCGGCACGGACGGGCTCGCCGGCATCGCCCCGGTTCGCCCGTTCTGGGGCCTGCCGGTCCTGGCCACCGACCAGGCGCGATACCTGTACACGTTGGTCGTCGTGGCGACGCTCGTCGGTGCCGTGCTGCTGCTGCTGAGGACCCGGGCCGGCCTGGTGCTGCGCGCCGGCCGCGACGACGAGATGCGGCTGCGGGCCAGCGGGCACCGGATGCCGCTGTACGTGTCGGGCGCGCACATCGCCGCCGGGGCGATCGCTGGCGCCGCCGGTTCCCTGCTGGTCGTCGCCCAGCAGTACATCTCCCCCGCCGACTTCGGCTTCGACACCTCCGCACTACTGCTGCTCGGTGTCGTCATCGGCGGCACCGCCTCCGTCGGCGGGGCACTGGTGGGCGCCGCGCTCGTCATCGCCGTACGGGACTGGCTGTTCGGGGTGCTGCCCGGCCACGCGCCGCTGGTGCTGGGCGCGCTGTTCGTGGCGACGGTCTACCTGCTGCCCACCGGCGTCGGCCGCGCCCGACGCCCGCGCCGCGGGTCGCCGCCGCCGACCGCCGCGCCGGACGTCGCTCCCACCCCGGACCACGCCGCGGTGGCGGGGTCACGCCGATGACCTGCCTGCTCGACGCCGAGGAGGTCACCGTGCGGTACGGCTCGCTCGCCGCGCTCGACGGCGTCGACCTGTGCGTGCACGACGGTCAGCGGCACGCGCTGATCGGCCCCAACGGGGCCGGCAAGTCGACCCTGCTCAACGTGATCGGCGGGTCGACGCGGCCACGGCACGGCACGGTGCGCTTCGCCGGTCGGGACGTCAGCCGCCTCGGGCCGGCGGCGCGGGCCCGGCTGGGCATCAACCGGATCCACCAACGACCCGCGGTCTTCTCGACGCTCACCGCGACGGAGAACATCGTGGTCGCCGCACTACCGCGGACCATCCGGCGCCGCCGGTGGTGGCCCGGTGGGAGCGGGCGGCTCGCCCGACAGCGAGCCGGTCCGCTGCTGGAGCGGATGGGCCTGACCGAGGTCGCGGCGGTGCCCGCCGGGCACCTCGCGCACGGGCAACGACGGCAGTTGGAGATCGCGATGGCCCTGGCCGGCCGTCCCCGCCTGCTACTGCTCGACGAACCGGCGTCCGGGCTGTCCGCCACCGAGGTCGGCCGGCTGGCCGAGCTGCTCGCGGGGCTGCCCAGAGAGGTCGCGGTGCTGCTTGTCGAACACCACCTGGACCTGGTGTACGCCCTCTGCGACACGGTCACCGTCCTGCGCGACGGCCGGACGGTGGCCGCCGGAACACCGGACGAGATCCGCACCTCGCCGCAGGTGCGGCGGGCCTACGCCGAGGGGGTCTCCTGATGTTGTACGTGGAGCGGCTCTGCGCCGGCTACGCCGGTGGGATCGTGCTGCACGAGGTGAGCCTGCGGGTGCGGCCGGGCAGCGTCCAGGCCGTGGTGGGCCGCAACGGGGCCGGCAAGAGCACGCTCGTGCACACGATCGCCGGGCTGGTCCGCGCCTCCAGCGGCCACATCGAGATCGGCGGCGTCCACGTGGCCGGTCGGCAACCGCACCGCGTCGCGCAGTCCGGCGTCGGTCTCGTCCCGCAGGGACGGCGGGTGTTCTCCCGGTTGACGGTGGCCGAGCACCTCGTCCTGGCGGCCGCGCCCTGGCGGGCGGCGACACCCGGCGGCGAGGGCTGGACGGTGGCCCGGATCCTCGAACTGCTGCCGAGGCTGGCGACGCGGCTGCGGCACCGCGGCAGCGAACTCTCCGGCGGTGAGCAGCAGATGCTGGCCATCGCCCGCGCGCTGCTCGGCCAGCCACGGGTGCTGCTGCTCGACGAACCGTGTGAGGGGCTCGCCCCCGACCTGGCCGCGCGGGTTCGCGCCCTCATCGCTGACCTGGCCGCCGACGGGTTGACCGTGCTGCTCGTCGAACAGCAACTCCAGCACGCGATGGAGGTCGCGGACCGGGTGGCGGTGCTGGAGTACGGCCGGGTGGTCTACGACCGGCCGACAGCCGAGGCGCGCGCCGACCCGGCCCGGTTGGAGGCGCTGCTGAGCCTCGCCCCCGCCCCGACGCCCCCGGCCATCCGCACGACCCCTCGGCTCTGGGCCGACACCCCGTAGGTCACCCGACCCCTGGAGAGGCAGACACCGATGGCGACCCACGCACCCGATGGCGACTACACCTTTGACAACGGCTCACCGGACGCCGTCCCGCAGATGCGGGCCCTGGAGTCCTTCCTGGACCCGATCACGATGCGCCGCCTCGCCCGCCCCGTCCTGCGCCTCGGGTCGAGGTGCTGGGAGGTCGGGGCCGGTGGCGGCTCGATGGCCCGGCGGATCGCCCGCGCGGTCGGCGAGGACGGCGACGTGCTGGCCACCGACATCGACCCCACGCACCTCGTGGCCGAGGGCAACCTGCGCGTACGACGGCACGATGTCCGCACCGAGCCGCCGCCCGGGGACGCGTTCGACCTGATCCACGCCCGGCTGGTGCTGCTGCACCTGCCCGACCGGCGGCGGGTGCTGCGTACCCTCGCCGACGCGGTGGCTCCGGACGGCTGGCTGGTGGTCGAGGAGTTCGACTGCACCGCGCCGGTGCGGGTGCTGACGGCGCCGACCGACGACGCGGCGAAGCTATTCACGCAGGTGATGGACACGATGATGGGCGTCCTGCAGGATCACGGCGCCGATCTGGGTTGGGCCCAGGACGTCCACACCGAGATGGCCACGGCCGGCCTGGCCGACGTCGACACCATCACCCACTCGCAGAGCTGGGTCGGCGGGTCGAGCGGGACGTCGCTCTACGAGACGAACTCCCGCCAGTTGGAGCCGGACCTGCTGGCGGCGGGGCTGTCGTCCCAGCAGTTGCACGCCTTCCGTCGGCTGGTGCGCGACCCCGGGTTCGCCGTGATGTCGTACCACTTCGTGTCGACGCGGGGTCGCCGACCAGGCAGGTAGGTCCCCGACGGTCGGCGCGCCGCACACCCTGTAGAGCATCCTAGGAAGTTACCGCCGCGCGGCCGGTGGCCTTGTCGACCGTGGTCGGCGGGGCCACCGGCCGCGTCGCCGTCCCGGTGGCGAAGCGGCCACTATCTCGCGAACCTCGCCAACGGCGCATAAAGGTATCGACGCCGAGGATCGGGCAGGGATCCCGCACCCCCGGCTCGACAGCCAAAAAGTTTTGTCGAGTTCCTACAATTGAGCGGCGGTTGGTTCGGTGGTTGCGCCATGGCGCTGCCCGCTCCCAGCCGGAAAAGTGATCACTAGCGGGAGCAGTCGTCTCGCGGCGCGCACATCATGGTCTACCAAAGGGGTCGTCGGGTGTTCAACCGTGTCGCCATCGTCAACCGTGGTGAAGCCGCCATGCGGCTCATCCACGCGGTCCGAGAGCTGGCCGCGGAGACGGGCATCCGGATCGAGACCGTCGCCCTCTACACCGACGTCGATCGCACCGCCACCTTCGTCCGCGAGGCGGACATCGCCTACGACCTGGGTCCGGCGTCCGCACGCCCCTACCTCAACATGGCGAAGCTGGAGCGTGCCCTGGTCGAGACCGGGGCCGACGCCGCGTGGGTCGGCTGGGGTTTCGTCGCCGAGGACCCGGCGTTCGCGGAGCTGTGCGAGAAGATCGGCGTCACGTTCGTCGGCCCGAGCCCGGACGCCATGCGCCAACTCGGCGACAAGATCGGCTCGAAGCTGATCGCCGAGGAGGTCGGCGTACCTGTCGCGCCGTGGAGCCGTGGCGCCGTCGAGACGCTGGACGCCGCTCGCGCCTCGGCGGCCGAGGTCGGCTACCCGCTGATGCTGAAGGCGACCGCCGGCGGAGGCGGGCGCGGCATCCGCGTGATCCGCGACGAGGCCGAACTGGTCGACGCGTACGAGCGCACCAGCCAGGAGGCGGCGCGGGCATTCGGCAGCGGCATCGTGTTCCTGGAGCGTCTGGTCACCGGAGCCCGGCACGTCGAGGTCCAGGTGATCGCTGACGGGCAGGGCACCGCGTGGGCGCTCGGCGTGCGTGACTGCTCGGTGCAGCGACGCAACCAGAAGGTCATCGAGGAGTCGGCGTCACCGGTGCTCAGCCCCGAGCAGGCGGCCGAGTTGAAGACGTCGGCGGAGCGCCTCGCCGTCGCCGTCGGCTACCGCGGTGCCGCGACCGTCGAGTTCCTCTACCACCCCGGCGACCGGCTGTTCGCGTTCCTCGAGGTCAACACCCGCCTGCAGGTCGAGCACCCGATCACCGAGCTGACCACCGGGTTCGACCTGGTCAAGGCCCAGCTGCACGTCGCCTCGGGCGGCCGGCTCGACGGCGAACCGCCGGTCGAGCGCGGGCACGCCATCGAAGCCCGGCTGAACGCCGAGGACCCCGACCGCGACTTCGCGCCGTCGCCCGGCCGCATCGCGCGGCTGGACCTGCCCGCCGGTCCCGGCATCCGGGTGGACACCGGTGTCAGCGAGGGCGACACCATCCCCGCCGACTTCGACTCGATGATCGCGAAGATCATCGCGTACGGCCGCACCCGCGACGAGGCGCTCGGCAAGCTGCGCCGGGCGATGGCCGACACCACGGTGATCATCGAGGGCGGGGCGACGAACAAGAGCTTCGTGCTCGACCTGCTCGACCAGCCCGAGGTGCTCGACGCCAGCGCGGACACCGGCTGGATCGACCGGGTTCGGGGCGAGGGCCGGCTCGTCACCCACCGGCACTCCGCGGTGGCACTGGCCGCCGCCGCCATCGAGTCGTACGAGGAGGAGGAGCACGTCGAGCGGCAGCGGCTGCTGTCGACGGCCTCCGGCGGGCGCCCACAGGTGCAGCACACCAGCGGCCGACCCCTCGACCTCAAGCTGCGCGGCGTCACCTACCGCCTGCGGGTGGCACGGATCGGCGCGCACCGGTTCCGCGTCGGCATCGAGGCGGGCGGCACCGTGCGCACCGCCGACGTCGAACTCGACCGCTTCGACCGGCACACCGGCCAGATCGTCGTCAACGGTCTCCGGTACCGCCTGCTCACCGGCACCCACGGCCCGACCCACCTCGTCGAGGTCGACGGCGTGACGCACCGGGTCAGCCGCGACGAGGGTGGCGTCCTCCGCTCCCCCATGCCGGCGCTGGTCGTCGCCACCCCGCTGGAGGTCGGCGCGGAGGTCGAGGCCGGCGCGCCGGTGCTGGTGCTGGAGGCCATGAAGATGGAGACGGTGCTGCGGGCGCCGTTCCGGGCGCGGCTCAAGGAGTGCGCCGTCTCCGTGGGCAGCCAGGTCGAGGCCGGGGCGCCGCTGATGCGGCTGGAGCCGCTTGGCGACGAGGCCACCGACAGCGTGGCCGGCCCGAGCGCCACCGCCGCCGTCGAGCTGGATTTGCCCGCCGCCGACGACGAGGTGTCGGCGTACGAGCGCGGCCGGCGCGGGCAGGAGGATCTGCGCGGCCTGCTGCTCGGGTTCGACGTCGACCCGCACGACGACCGTCGGGTGCTCGACGACTACCTCACCGCGCGGCGGACGGCCACCGAGGACGGCCACCGGCCGCTCGCCGCCGAGCTGGACCTCATCGAGGTCTTCGCCGACCTGGCCGAGTTGAGCCGCAACCGGCCGACCGGCGAGGACGGCGGCGCCCACGTCCGCAGCGCACGCGAGTACTTCCACACCTACCTGCAGAGCCTCGACGTGGAGCGGGCCGGGCTGCCGGACGCCTTCCAGGCCAGGCTCGCCAAGGCGCTCGGCCACTATGGTGTCACCGACCTGGAGCGCACCGGCGACCTCGAAGCCGCCGTCTTCCGGATCTTCCTCGCCCAGCAGCGCGCCGCCGCCGACGCCACGGTCATCGCGACGTTGTTGCGCGCGTGGCTGCGGGAGACCCCGCCGGACGAGGCGCTGCGGGAGCCGGCCGGTCTGGCGCTGGAGCGGCTGGTGGCCGCCACGCAGGTGCGGTTCCCCGTCGTCGCCGACCTGGCCCGGGGCGTGGTGTTCGCCTGGTTCGCCCAGCCGCTGCTGCGCCGCAACCGCGCCCGCGTCTACGCCCAGGTCCGTGGGCACCTGCGGCACCTGGACGCGCAGCCGGACTCGCCCGACCGCGCCGAGCGCGTCGCCGAGATGGTCCGCAGCACCGAGCCCCTGGTCCGGCTGCTCGGCCAGCGCCTCGTCCGCGACCACCTCGACAACACGATCATGCTGGAGGTGCTGACCCGGCGGTACTACGGCAACCGGGCGCTCACCAGCGTGCGTACCCACGAGGTCGAGGGCTGCTCGTTCGTGGTCGCCGAGCGCGCCGAGTCCAGCGTGGTCTCCACCGCGGTGCGCTTCGACGCGCTGGGCGTCGCGCTGCGCGGGCTGGCCGAGCTGACCGGCGGTGAGGACGCCGTCGACGCCGACATCTACCTCGCCTGGGAGAACCAGCCGGAGGACTTCGACGCGATGGCCGCCGCGCTGCTGGAGGTCGTCACCGCGCACCCGCTGCCGCCGCGGGTCCGCCGGCTCACCACCACCGTCGCGGGTCGCGGCGGGGCGGTGATGCACCACCACTTCACCTTCCGCCCGTCGGACGGTCAGCTGACCGAGGACCGCCTGATCCGCGGCCTGCACCCGTACATCGCGCAGCGGATGCAGATGGAGCGGCTGCACCGGTTCGACCTGACCCGGCTGCCGTCGGCCGACGAGGAGGTCTACCTCTTCCAGTGCGTGGCCCGGGAGAACCCGTCCGACGAGCGTCTCGTCGCGTTCGCGCAGGTGCGTGACCTGACCGAGCTGCGCGAGCAGGACGGCCGGCTGGTGGCGCTGCCCACCGCCGAGGACACCATCGCCGCCTGCGTCGACTCGATCCGCCGCGCCCAGACGCTGCGACCGTCGAAGACGCGCTTCACCACCAACCGCATCGTGGTGTACGTCTGGCCGCCGAGCGAACTGACCCGCCAGGAGATGGAGATGATCGCCGGGCGCGTGCGCCCGACGACGGTGGGCGCCGGGCTGGAGGAGATCCTGTTCATCGCCCGCCAGCGCGACCGCCGGACCGGTGAGCTGACCAAGATCGCCGTTCGGATCACGTTCGACCCCGCGGGCGGCGCCGAGCTGACCGTCGGCGAGCCGCCGGTCGAGCCCGTCGAGCCGCTGGACGACTACCGGCTCAAGGTGCTGCGGGCGAGCAGCCGCAACACCGTCTACCCGTACGAGCTGACCGGTCGGCTCGGTGACTTCGCCGAGTACGACCTCGACGACGACCACGTGCTGGTGCCGGTGGAGCGGCCGAAGGGGCGCAACCGCGCCGCGATCGTCGCCGGTGTCGTCACCACGCCGGCACCGCTGCACCCGCAGGGCGTCACCCGGGTCGTGCTGCTCGGCGACCCGACGAAGTCGCTGGGCGCCCTCTCCGAGCCGGAGTGCCGGCGCGTGATCGCCGCACTGGACCTGGCCGAGCAGATGCGGGTGCCGCTGGAGTGGTGGGCGCTGTCCGCCGGGGCTCGGATCTCGATGACCTCGGGCACGGAGAACATGGACTGGGTGGCCGCGGCGCTCAAGCGGATCGTCGAGTTCACCCAGGCCGGCGGCGAGATCAACATCGTGGTGGCGGGCATCAACGTCGGCGCGCAGCCGTACTGGAACGCCGAGGCGACGATGCTCATGCACACCAAGGGCGTCCTGGTGATGACACCGGACTCGGCCATGGTCCTCACCGGCAAGCAGTCGCTGGACTTCTCCGGTGGCGTGTCCGCCGAGGACAACTTCGGCATCGGCGGCTACGACCGGGTGATGGGGCCGAACGGGCAGGCGCAGTACTGGGCGCCGAACCTGACCGCCGCGCGGGACGTGCTGATGGCCCACTACGACCACACGTACGTCGCGCCCGGCGAGACCGCGCCACGGCGGGCGACGACCACCGACCCCGTGGACCGGGACGTCTCCGACTTCGCGCACGACGTGGCGGGCAGCCCGTTCCACACGGTCGGCGAGATCTTCTCCGCCGAGGCCAACCCGGACCGCAAGAAGCCGTTCGACATCCGGACGGTGATGCGGGCGCTCTCCGACCAGGACCACCCGGTGCTGGAGCGGTGGGCGGGCATGGCCGACGCGGACACCGCGGTGGTGCAGGACGTCCACCTCGGCGGCATCCCGGTGTGCCTGCTCGGCATCGAGTCCCGGTCGGTGCCGCGACGCGGGTTCCCGCCCACCGACGGCCCGGACACCTACACGGCGGGCACGTTGTTCCCGCGCTCGTCGAAGAAGGCCGCGCGGGCCATCAACGCGGCCAGCGGCAACCGCCCCCTGGTCGTGCTGGCGAACCTGTCCGGCTTCGACGGCTCACCGGAGTCGATGCGCAAGCTGCAGTTGGAGTACGGCGCCGAGATCGGCCGGGCGATCGTGAACTTCCAGGGCCCGATCGTCTTCTGCGTGATCTCGCGTTACCACGGCGGCGCGTTCGTGGTGTTCTCGAAGGCGCTGAACCCGAGCATGACGGTGCTGGCGCTGGAGGGGTCGTTCGCCTCGGTGCTCGGCGGCGCTCCCGCCGCGGCGGTGGTGTTCTCCGCGGACGTCAACGCCCGCACCGCCGCCGACGAGCGGGTACGCGACCTGCAGGCTCGCGTTGCCGCCGCGTCCGGCACCGAACGCGCCGCGTTGACCGCCGAGTTGGACGAGCTGCGGTCCTCGGTGCGCGCGGAGAAGCTCGGCGAGGTGGCCACGGAGTTCGACCGGGTGCACAACATCCAGCGCGCCGTCGAGGTGGGCTCGGTGGACGCCGTCATCCGCGCCGCCGAACTGCGTCCGCGCATCATCGAGGCCATCGAGGCCCGCCTGCGCTAGTCCGCGCTTCACCAATGGTGCCACGGTCGATCCTTCGACCGTGGCACCGTCGTTTGTGCACGTGGATCGGACCATCGAAACTTTCAGTGATCGGATGTTCGTGGCAGTGCAGCTCACCCCGGTGATTTCCGGAAGTTTTCAGTGTTGACGAGGCCCATCGACGGGCTTAACGTTTCGAGCATATTTCCGGTTCCCCCGCGGAACCACCGGCGCCACCCCTGACCTGTCCACACCCCCGGCACCCGGCGCCGACCCCACTCACCGCTCACCAGACACCGGGGCCGCACCTCCCTTCAAAGATCGACATCTGTCGATCAATATCGAGAGGAAGGCAGATGAAGCCAAGACGGTGGATCAGCGCCGGCGCCGTCGCCGTCGCGACCGCTGCCACGCTGAGCGCGATGCCCGCCACCGCGAGCAGGCCGTACGACCCGACCGCGCAGAGCCTCGGCGCGCTCGGCCAACGCCACGGCCTGCACATCGGCACCGCGGTGAACGCGACGGCCCTCAACGACGCCAGCGACCCGGAGTACCGCCGGTTGGCCGCCTCCGAGTTCTCCTCGGTCACCGCCGAGAACGCCATGAAGTGGGAGAGTCTGGAGCCCACCCGGGGCACCTACGACTGGGCCGCCGCCGACCAGCTCATCGAGTTCGCCAAGCGCAACAAGCAGAGCGTCCGAGGCCACGTGCTGGTCTGGCACAACCAACTGCCCGCCTGGCTGACCAGCGGCGTCGCCGACGGCAGCATCAGCAAGCAGCAACTGCGCGACCTGCTCCGCAAGCACATCACCACGGTGGTGAGCCGCTACAAGGGCAAGATCTGGCAGTGGGACGTGGTCAACGAGGCCGTCAGCGACCCGTGGGACACCCCGTCGACGCTGCACTACAAGGGCTTCTGGGCACAGAACCTCGGCCCCGACTACATCGCCGACGCGTTCCGCTGGGCACGCGCCGCCGACCCCAAGGCGCTGCTGTTCTACAACGACTACAACATCGAGGCGTTCGGCTCCGGAAATCCCGCCGACGACAAGACGCAGTTCGTCTACGACATGGCCAAGGGTCTGCGCGCCAAGGGCGTCCCGATCGACGGCGTCGGCGCCCAGGGCCACCTGGGCACCCAGTACGGCAACTTCGACACCCTGCAGGTGACCGCCGCGCTGAAGAGGTTCTCCGGGCTCGGTCTCGCCACCGCGTTCACCGAGGTCGACGTGCGCAGTGAGATGACCGAGGCCGTCCGGGCCGGCAACTCCGCGGAGATCAACCCCCGGTTGCAGGCGTCGGCCGCCAACTTCAGCGTGCTGATGAAGGCCTGCCTCGCCGTCCGCACCTGCCTGTCGTACACCGTCTGGGGTTTCAGCGACAAATACTCGTGGGTGCCGGAGTGGTTCAGCGACCCGCCGGAGGGCATGGCCACCATCTACGACGAGAACTACCAGCCCAAGCGTGCGTACCAGGAGATCAAGTCCGACCTGATCTTCGCCGGCCCGCCGCACGTCCTGCCCCGCGTCGCGCCGAAGCCGCGCCGCTGAGCTGGACGCGGGCCGGGTGCGGGTTGACCACCCGCACCCGGCCCGCGTTCGCGCGGCCGCTCGGTCGGTCGGCAGCAGTGGCCGCGTGAACGTCCGCTCGTAGCGCACCGGATGCGGTCCGCCGCCACGGCTCCAGCCGCCGGCCTGCTCGCAGTAGGATCAGGGGCACCTCGGCGAAGGCCGTCGCCTCCCCCACCGGAGTCCGCATGTCCGAGCAGCCGGGCGCCGACACCACCCGATCCCGGTGGCACCCGCGCGGCCTCGTCCGGCTCCGGGGTCGCGACGTCGCCGGTCGTTCGCACCGACGTCTCCGCCGGGCCCTCGCCCTCGGCTGCCTGATCGCCGCCGCCGCGATGCCAGCCGGATCGTCGGTCGCCGGATGGCCGGTCACCCGATCGCCAGCCGCCGGCCCGCCCGTCTCTGGATCGCCTGCCTCTGGATCGCCGACGGCCGGACCGCCGGTCGCCGACATCCCCGCGCCCACCGTCCTGCGGATGCTCCAGATGAACCTGTGCAACAGCGGTCGCGCCGGCTGCTACACCGGCCGATCGGTCGCCCGGGCCGCCGAGGTGATCAACGCGGAGCGGCCCGACCTGGTCACCCTCAACGAGATCTGTCAGGACGACGTGCCCGCCCTGCGACGCGTCTTCGCCGAGGTCCACACCGGCGGGAAAGTCGTGTCGGCCTTCCAGGCCGCTGGCGACCGCCCCAGCGGCGCCGACACCCGGTGCCGCAACGGAAAGTCGTACGGCATCGGGTTGCTGACCCGCCTGAGCGCGCCGGACACCCGACACACCGTGCACAGTGGAATTCATCCGACGCAGGACGTCGCGGACCCCGAGGAACGGGCCTGGCTCTGCGTGCACGTCGACAGCACGCTGCACGCCTGCACCACGCACCTGGCGGCCACCAGCCGCACCGTCGCGCTCGCCCAGTGCGGTCACCTGCTCGACGGGATCCTGCCGGCCATCCGCCGGAGCACCGGCTACGCGCCCACCGTCCTGGCCGGCGACCTCAACCTCCGCGCCGGCGACCCCGACGTGCGCGCCTGCGCCCCACCGGGCTATCTGCGGGTCGACGACGGCGCGCTGCAACACGTCCTGGCGAGCACCGACATCACCTTGCGCCGCACCAGGACGGTGCTCATGGACGGCGCGACCGACCATGCCGCGCTGCTGACCACTCTCACCATCGACGGGCCGTACCAGTCGCTGACCGGCGTCAGGGCAGCAGGATGACGTGCATCTGGCGTGGACCGTGCACCCCCTCGACCCGGATGAGCTCGATGTCGCTGGTGGCCGACGGGCCGCTGATCCAGGTCAGTGGGCGGTGTGGCGTCAGCCGGGCGACGGCCTCGGGCACGGTGGCCACCACCTGGTCGGCGCGGACCACGCAGATGTGCCGGTCCGGCAGGAGGCTGAGCACCCGGCGGCCCTGGTCGGGCGAACCGTCGAGGACGACCGTGCCGGTCTGCGCGATGGCGAGCGCGGCGGCGGTCACGACGGCGTCCGCGGCAGCGATCCGCGCGTTGTCCAGCCCGTCGTCGGGCAGCGCGGTCACCGTCGACGGCAGCCACGACGGCGGCAGACCCGGGGGTACGACGACGGTGCCGCCCGTGGGCAGGATGCCGGCGATCGTCTCGGCGACGGCCGCCTCGGTGACCCGGTGCACGTGTGCCCGGTAGTCGGTCAGCCGCTCCACCAGTTTGTCGAGGTCGAGGGTGCCGGTGTGCCGGTAGTCGCGGGGTACCTCGACGGGCGCGGCGTCGCCGGTGGCGAGCGCGGCCCGCAGCCGGCCGAGGACGACGTCTCGCGAGGTCACCGCTGCGCCCACCAGTCGCGGAACGTCTGCGCCGGTGGGTCCGGCAGGTCCCGGCTGCCCGTCCAGCCGTTCAGCGGTGGCGGCAGACCTCGTCCGCGCCGGCCGGCGAACCGGCTCAGCCGGGCCGCGCGCTGCCCGGCCGCGTAGAGCCGGGGGTGGTCCATGGCGTACGCGGCGGCGGCCATCACGATCGACTCGGCGGTGGGTCGGCGGTGCGACTCGACGGCCTCGGCCCGCAGGTGCACCAGCAGCTCCGGGATGTTGATCTTCACGGGGCACGCGTCGTAGCACGCGCCGCACAGCGTTGAGGCGTACGGCAGTGAGGCGTTGTCCTCGATGCCGGTGAGCTGGGGTGACAGCACCGCCCCGATCGGCCCCGGATACACCGACCCGTACGCGTGCCCGCCGGCGCGCTCGTACACCGGGCACACGTTGAGGCAGGCCGAGCAGCGGATGCACCGCAGCGCCTGCCGGCCGACCTCGTCGGCGAGCACCGCGCTGCGCCCGTTGTCCAGCAACACGAGGTGGAACGCCTGCGGGCCGTCGCCGGGGGTGACTCCGGTCCACATCGACGTGTACGGGTTCATCCGCTCCCCGGTCGACGCCCGCGGCAGCAGTTGGAGGAACACCTCCAGGTCCCGCCAGGTCGGCACCACCTTCTCGACGCCCATCACGGTGATCAGCGTCTGCGGCAGGGTGAGGCACATCCGGCCGTTGCCCTCGGATTCGACCACGGCCAGCGCGCCGGTCTCGGCGACGGCGAAGTTCGCGCCGGACACCGCCACCGGCGTACTCAGGAAGGTCTGTCGCAAGAAGCGGCGGGCGGCGGCGGCGAGAGCCGTGGGGTCGTCGGTCAGCGTCGGGTCGACGCCGGGCATCTCGCGCAGGAAGATCTCCCGGATCTCCGCCCGGTTGCGGTGGATCGCGGGGACCAGGATGTGGCTGGGCCGGTCGTCGCCGAGCTGCACGATCAGCTCCGCGAGGTCGGTCTCGACGGGCGTGATCCCGGCGGCTTCGAGGGCCTCGTTGAGGCCGATCTCCTGGGTCGCCATCGACTTGACCTTGATGACCCGGTCGGCGCCGGCCGCCCGCACGAGGTCGGTGACGATGCGGTTGGCCTCCACCGCGTCCGCCGCCCAGTGCACGACGCCGCCGGCCTCGGTGACCCGCGCTTCGAGCTGTTCGAGCAGCTCGGGCAGGCGGGCCAGGGTGTCGGCCTTGATCGCCGCGCCGGCCGCCCGCAACTGCTCCCAGTCGGGCAGTTCGGCGATGACCGCGCCGGACTTCGCTCGGATCGTCGTCGTCGCGTGCCGGAGGTTGCGCCGCAGCTGTGGGTCGGCCAGGCTGCGCCGCGCGGCGGCCGGGAACGACTCCGTGCCGCGCAGGTGGCCCACCCCAGGTGGCGCGGTGGCCGGCATCCCGAGGAACGTCCTGCGCGTCATGGTCGCGCCGCCGACCGGCGGGGCGCGCCGGGTGTCGCGGTCCGCTCGGTCGAGGCCAGGATCTCGGCGAGGTGCACCGTGCCCACCCCGGCGCGCAGTCGCGACAACCCACCGCCGATGTGCAGGAGGCAGGAGGCGTCGCTGGCGGCGCACACGTCGGCGCCGGTGGCGAGCACGTGGCGCATCTTGTCGGCCAGCATCGCCGTGGAGGTCTCCGCGTTCTTCACCGCGAAGGTGCCGCCGAACCCGCAGCACTGGTCGGCGGCCGGCAACTCGACCAGGTCGAGGCCACGCACCTCGCGCAGCAGTCGTCGCGGACGGTCCCCCACCCGCAGCATCCGCGACGAGTGGCAGGTCGGGTGGTAGGTGACCCGGTGCGGGTAGTACGCGCCCACGTCGGTGACCCCGAGCACGTCGACCAGCAACTCCGACAGCTCGTACGTCCGCCCCGCCACCGACTCGGCCCGGCCGGCGAGCCGTTCGTCGCCCGCCCGCCGGGCCACCATGGCGTGCTGGTGTCGCACCGACCCGACGCAGGAGCCCGACGGCGCGACGATCACGTCGTACCTGTCGAAGACCTCCACGTGCCGGCGCACCAGCGGCACCGCGTCGCGCTGGTAGCCGGTGTTGACGTGCATCTGCCCGCAGCAGGTCTGGCCCGGCGGGAAGACGACCTCGTGCCCGAGCCGCTCCAACAACCGCACGGTCGCCGTGGCCGCCTGCGGGAACATGGTGTCGGCCAGGCAGGTCACGAACAGCGCGATCCGCACGGCCCACCTCCACCTGTCGGCCCATTCTGCGACACCGCCGCCGACGGCAGGGGGCAGGGTGCGCCAGTCATGGCCGGACGCGCAGGTGGGTGACACCGCCGTCGACGTCCAGCACGGTGCCGGTGGTGGATCCCGATCGGGGCGACGCCAGGTAGAGGATCGCGTTCGCGACCTCCTCGGGTGTCACCAGCCGTCCGATGGGTTGGCGTGCCCGCAGCGCCACCCGCTCGGCGGCCGGGTCGTCGGCCTCCTCCAACAGGCGCCCGACCCACGGTGTGTCGGCCGTGCCGGGGCACACGCAGTTGACCCGGATGCCCTCGCGGACGTGGTCGGTGGCCATGGCGAGGGTCAGTGACAGCACGGCGCCCTTGCTGGCCGAGTAGAGCGCCCGGTTCGGCAGGCCGTTGAGCGCGGCGATGGACGAGGTGTTGACGACCGACGCGTGGTCGGACCGGCGCAGCCACGGCAGGGCGGCGCTGACCACCCGGGCCATGCCGACCACGTTGACGTCGAGGACCCGGTGCCACTCGTCGTCGGTGTTGTCGGCGACGGTCCCGGTCGCCCCGACCCCGGCGTTGTTGACGACCACGTCGATGCTGCCGAGGGCGTCGGCAGCCGCGGACACCGCCTCGTGGACCGACGGGCGGCTGGCGACGTCGGCGGTGTAGCCGGCGATACCCTCGTCGAGGCCGCTCGGGTCGAGGTCCAGGACCGCCACGCGGGCACCCCTGGCCCACAGTTGCCGGGCGGTGGCGAGACCGATGCCGGACGCGCCACCGGTGACGATCGCGGTCAGCCCGGCGAACTCGGCGGTCATGCCGCCACCATCGTCTGCCGGGCACGGCCCAGGCCGGCGATCTCCAGCTCCACGACGTCACCGGGGCGCAGGTAGGGGTGGTCCGGAAGCCCGAGCGCCACCCCGGCCGGAGTCCCCGTGTTGATCACATCGCCGGGGTACAGGACCATGAACTGGCTGAGGTACCAGACGACGTGCGCGACCGGGAAGATCATGTCGCTGGTCGACCCGTCCTGGCGCAGGACCCCGTTGACCCACAGCCGCAGCGTGAGCGCCTGCGGGTCGTCGATCTCGTCGGCCGGGACGAGGCTCGGCCCCAGCGGGTTGAACGTCTCGCAGCTCTTGCCCTTGTCCCACTGGCCTCCCCGGTCGAGCTGGAACTCGCGCTCGGAGACGTCGTGTGACAGCGCGTACCCGGCGACGTGCCGCATGGCCTGCTCCGGCGAGTCGGCGTACCGGATGGTCGTGCCGACGACGACGGCGAGTTCGACCTCCCAGTCGGTGCGGGTGGAGCCCCGTGGGACGTACACGTCGTCGAACGGCCCGACCATGGTCATCGGGTCCTTCATGAAGACCACCGGCTCGGCGGGGAGCGCCGCACCGGTCTCCGCCGCGTGGTCGCGGTAGTTGAGCCCGATGCAGACGATCTTGTTGGGCCGGGCGAGGGGCGCGCCCACGCGCAACGCGGCGGCGTCAGGCAGCTCGGCCAGATCGCCGCGACCGAGCGCGGCACGGGTACGCGCGATCCCCTCCGACGCCCAGAACGCACCGTCCAGGTCGGCCGTGAGCGGCCGCAGGTCGAAGGTCCTGCCGTCGTGCTGGAGCACCGGGATCTCCCGGCCGGTCGGGCCGAGACGCTGGAAGTTCATCGCCATCTCCTCTGTGTCCGGGCTGCCGCGCGCTGGTCGCCCGAGGACCGTTCGCGATCATTCAACACCGATCGCCCGCGCGTCGCGCACCGATCACTACCCTTAAATATCGATGCTCTTGCATGTCTTGCGCCGCCTCGTGTAGGAAGACTGCAGCACCACCGGGTGCTGTTTCCTGGGGAGGAGCAACGATGAAACACGCTCTACGCCGCCTGCGAGCGGTCGCCGTCACAGTCGGCGCCTGCGCGCTCGGGTTCACCCTGCTGCCGCTACCCGCCGCCGCAGAGACGCCCGTCCGACCTCTCGCGCCACAATCCGAGCGGGCACCCGAGTCGAGCCAGTTCTCGGCCGAGGGTGTCACCACCGTCGGCGAACTCCGCATCGTCTCCGGCGCCCTCTCCGACGCACGCGACGACCGGACACAGGTCATCCGGCACCCCGGCGCGACGTACATCAAGGTGCACTTCAGCGCGCTGCGTCTGGGCCCCGGCGACTACGTCACCGTGTCCAGCCCGGACGGACGGGAGAGCTACCGGTACGACCGGAACCTGAGCACGTCGAGCGGGTCGCCCTACACCACTGACGGGCAGCCGGGATTCTGGGCGATGTCGGTGGACGGCGACACCGCGGTCGTGACGCTGCACCGCAACGGCCCCTCGCGCGGCACCGCGGCGACGATCGACCGGTTCTGGCGCGGCTACGACCCCACGGAGATCAGCCAGCACAACTTCTCCACCCAGTCGGTGTGCAGCACCGACGCCCGGCGCGACGCGGTCTGTTACCAGAGCAGCCACCCCACCGAGTTCGCCCGTGGCCGGGCGGTGGCACGCCTGCTGATCAGCGGCGGCGGGATGTGCACCACCTGGCGGGTCGGCAACACCAACCGGATGTTGACCAACAAGCACTGCTTCTCGACCCAGGCCGCCGTGAGCGGCAGCGAGATGCAGTTCAACTACCAGTGCGCCACCTGCGGCGGCGCGAACCCGGGCGCCGGCACCAAGGTCAGCGGCGCCACCCTCTACAAGGTGAGCAGCGGCGGCTCGAACCAGTTGGACTACGCCCTGTACTCGGTGAACAACTTCGCCAGCATCCAGACCTTCGGCACGCTCTACCTGGCGACGAGCGCCACCACCACCGGCACCCGGATGTACGTCCCCGGCCACGGCGACGGCAGCCCGAAACGACTGTCGATCTACGAGGACACCCAGGGCGGCGCGACGTGCACCGTCAAGAACGCCAACTACAACACCTGGAACATCAGCTACAGCTGTGACACCTCCGGCGGCAACTCGGGCTCGCCGGTGCTCAACGCCAGCCACCGGGTGATCGCCCTGCACCACCTCGGCGGCTGCCCGTCCAACCAGGGCGCGAAGGCACACCTCATCTACAACGAGATCGCCAGCCTGATCGACAACAACGGCTGACGACCGACGAGAACCGACGGGCCGTGGGGGTGCGCGCACGCGCCCCGGCGGCCCGCTCGGCACCTGGCTTGTCCCCCGTGCGAGCTACCGCAGGTGCGCTCCGAGCGGTGACGATTTCCGGCAGGCGAAAAAATAGCGTTCGACCCAAGCCGCTGCGCCCGTGCAACGGCCTTGGGAAGGACTCCAATGCGTTTCGTAAAGCAACTCGTGGCCGTCGCGGCGGTCGCCTTCGCCGGCGGCCAGGCCATCGTCGCCGTGCAGGGCAACGACTGGCTCACCCTGCCACTCGGTGTGTTGACGTCCGTGCTCTCCATCCTCGTCTACATCTGGGTCGTACGGCGTACCGAACGTCGCGCGGTCACCGAACTGGCGAGGGCCGGAGCCGTCTCGCAGACCGGCCTGGGAACGGTGCTCGGGGTCGGGATGTTCGTGGCCGTACTCGTCAACATCGCGCTCTTCGCCGAGTACCACATCAACGGCTTCGGTTCGGCGACGGGCGCGATGGGGCTGGTCGGGTTCATGGCCGCCGCCGCCGTGACCGAGGAGGTGCTCTTCCGCGGCGTCCTGTTCCGCATCATCGAGGAACGCGCCGGCACCTGGATCGCCCTGCTCCTCACCGGCGTGGCGTTCGGCATGATGCACCTGACCAACCCGGATGCCAGCCTGTGGGGCGCGACCGCGATCACGATCGAGGCCGGGTTCATGTTCGCCGCCGCCTACGCCGCCACCCGCAACCTGTGGCTGCCGATCGGCCTGCACTTCGGCTGGAACATCGCCGCGGGCGGCATTTTCAGCTCCGTGGTTTCGGGCAACGAGCAGTCGAAGGGCTTGCTGGAGACTGCGATGTCGGGCCCGGCGCTGCTCACCGGGGGTAACTTCGGCCCCGAGGCAAGCGTGTTCGCGGTCACGGCGGGCGTGCTGATGACCGCGGGGTTCATGTGGATGGCTCACCGCCGCGGCACCATCGTCCCGCGTCGCCGCCGCGCGGCCGTCGCCCCGGCGACGGTTACAGTCAGCGCATGATCGACCGTCGGACGTTCCTGGACCGGTGGCGGCAGTACGCCGTCACGGTCCGGGATCTCCCGGTGGCACTGCTGCTCGCCGCCGCGTCGGTGGTGCCGGCGTTGCAGGACCGCGGGACGCAGCTCGGCGACCTGCCGGCGCGTCCCTTCGACGCGCTGACCGCCGTGGCGATCCTCCTCCAGTGCCTGCCGCTCGCCGTCCGTCGACGCTGGCCGGCGCTCTGCCTCACCCTGGTGGCCCTCGGTTTCGCGCTCGACCAGCTCCGGGCCTACCACACGGTGGCGGGTGCCGGGCTGGCCATCGCGCTGGTGAGCGCGGCGGCCCACCTCGACCACCACAGGCGCACCGCCGTGGTCCTGGCCTCCGCCGCGTACCTGTCGCTGGCCGTCGCCCTGCACCGGCAGGGGGCGACCGAGGGCCTGCTCGGGTTCGGCACGTTCTACCTGATGCTGGCCTTCGCGTGGGGCGTCGGGGCGTGGCTGCGGCAGTCCCGGGCGGCCGAGGCCGAACGCCGTCACCACGTAGCCGTTTCCGCCCGCAACGCCGAACGCACCCTCATCGCCCGTGAACTGCACGACGTCGTGACCCACCACGTGACGGCGATGGTCGTGCAGGCGGAGGCGGCGCGCTACCTGACCGCCGCCCCCGAGCGCCTCGACACGACCCTGACCGCCATCACCGACACCGGCCGGCGGGCCATCACCGACCTGCGGCATCTGCTCGACCTGCTCAACCCCGACCACGGCACCGACCCTCGTACGCCGGCCGTCGGCGACCTGCGCGCCCTCGTGGAGCAGACCCGCCGGGCCGGGCAGCCGGTGGAGTTCACCGAGGAGGGCAGCCCCGCGGGGGTGACCGGCGGCGCCGAGGTCGTCGCCTACCGGGTCGTGCAGGAGGCGCTGACGAACGCCCTCAAACACGCCCAGGGCAGCCGCACCATCGTCCACGTACGGCACGGCGAAAGGGACACCTCGGTGAACGTCAGCACTGACGGATCGGGCTCGCCCGCCGCGACACCCGGTGGGAGCGGGCGCGGCCTCGCGGGGCTACGCGAACGGGTCGACGTGCTCGGTGGCGAGTTCAGCGCGGAACGGCAGGCGGGCGGCGGTTTCGTCGTGCGGGCCCGCATCCCCACCGGGAGCCCGTCGTGACCGCGTCTATCCGGGTGCTTGTCTGCGACGACCAGGAGCTGATCCGCACCGGCTTCGCCACGATCATCGACGCCCAGCCCGACATCGACGTGGTGGGCGAGTGCGGCAACGGGCGCGACGCTGTCGACCTCGCCCGCCGGCTGCGCCCGGACGTGGTCGTCATGGACGTACGGATGCCGATCCTCGACGGCATCGGGGCGACCCGGCTGCTGGCCGGCCCCGGGGTTGCCGATCCCGTCAAGGTGCTCGTGGTGACGACGTTCAACCTGGACGAGTACGTGTACGAGGCGCTGCGCGCCGGAGCGAGCGGCTTCCTGCTCAAGGACGCCCCTCCGGCGCAACTGCTGCACGGCATCCGCACCGTCGCGTCCGGCGCCTCGCTGCTGGCGCCCGAGGTGACCCGGCAACTCGTGGGCAGGTACGCGGAGCGGATCCGGCCGGCCGGGGGCGCCGTGGACGACGTCGGCCTGACCCCGCGTGAGCTGGAGGTGCTGCGCCTGGTCGCCACCGGCCTGTCCAACGGCGAGATCGCCGCCCGACTGGTGATCAGCCAGGAGACCGTGAAGACCCACGTGTCGCGCATCCTCACCAAGCTCGACCTGCGCGACCGGGTGCAGGCGGTCGTCTACGCCTACCGGACGGGCCTGGTGAGCTGACTGTCGAGTCAGCGGGGCGGGTTGTCCCGGCGCGACGGGAACGGGGTGCCGGGCTGGCCGAGGGTGGTGCGGGCGCGCAGCCCGACCGGGTCCGGCGCGGCCACCGGCGTCGCCAGCTGCTCCGGAATCCGGCGTGCCTCCAGGTACGCCGTTGCGGCCCGGTCGTCGTCGGTGGGCGCGGCCAGCAGGGCGTAGAGCAGACCGACCACTCCGAAGACCACCGCCAGGATGATCGGCACCAGCAGCGCGCTCACCCCGGTGCCGGCCACGCCGCCCTGGCGCTCGTGCAGGTGCACCGAGAGGGCACTCATGCCGGTGAAGTGCATCCCGTTCACGGCGATGCCCATGACCAGGGCGGAGGCGAAGATCACCAGGCCGCGCCGGACGGTCATGGCGAGCCAGAGCGCGACAGTGGCCGCGACGATCGCGATGACCACCGAGAGCACGACCCGGATGGCGTCGTAGCGCAGGCTGCCGTTGAGGTGCATGGCCGCCATGCCCATGTAGTGCATGGCCGCGACACCGGCGCCGGTGAAGACACCGCCGGCGATCAGCCGTGCCGGGTTCAGCCGGCCGGTGCCCACGATGGCCAGGCCGATGCCGACCGCCACCACGGCGACCGCGGTGCTGGCGGCGGTGAGGGGCACGTCGTACCGGATGCGGGTGCCTGCGACGGCGAAGCCGAGCATGGCCATGAAGTGCATCGCCCAGATCGCGGTGCCGCCGAGTGCCCAGGCGGCCAGAAGGCCCCACCAGGCGCGCTGCCCGCTGGTGCGGGCCGTACGGATGCGGCCGGCGCACACGAGTCCGAGGATCGACCCGAGGACGGACAGCGCGTAACTCAACGCGGGTGTGATCCACCCGTACTCAAAATGATTGATCTCCGCCATGGCGGTCTGCTCCCCACTCGTTACCAGCGCGTACGCACGGCGCTCGGGCAATGATCAGGTGTGCTGTGAGCAGGCGCAACAGCAGCCCCCGGGCGATCCGGGGGGTGCTGTTGTGGTGACCCTCCGCTGCGTCGATTCAGTAGCAGTGTTGACCGAAAGTGATCGTCAGGCTGAGGTGTGGTACGCCAGAACGCCCCGGTTGATGGCCGCTATCGCCTGCCGGGCGGTGGAGCGCAGCTCCGGCGCCGCGCCGCCAGAGTCGGCAAGTTGACCGAGCAGGTCGACGACCTGCCGCGCCCACCGGACGAAGTCGCCGGCCGGCATCTCACCGTCGATCTCGTGCCCGCTGCCGAGCACCTTGGCCAGCGCCTCGCCCCGCGCCCACCGGTAGACCGGCCAGGCGAAGCCGAGATCCGGCTCCCGGGTCGCGGTCAGACCGCGCGCCGCCTCGTCGGCCTCGATCTCGCCCCACAGCTTCAGCGTCTCGTCCACCGCGTCGGCCACCGGGCCGCGCGGCAGCGACGCCCGCTCGTCGACGTCGCGGCGCGCCTCGAAGACCACCACGGACACCGCGGCGGCCAACTCGGCCGGCGACAGCCCGTTCCACACGCCTCGGCGCAGGCACTCGGCGACCAGCAGGTCCGCCTCGGTCCAGATCCGGCCGAGCATCCGACCCGCGTCGGTGACCGCGCCGTCGCGGGCGAGGTAACCGCGCTCGGTCAGCAGCGCCACGATCCGGTCGAACGTCCGCGCGAGCGACCCGGTACGCCCGGACACCCGCTCGCGCAGCTCCTCGGTGTCGCGCTCCAGCCGTCGGCGGCGCTCCGCCCAGCGGGCGTGCTCCTCCCGCTCGGGGCAGGCGTGGCAGGGGTGGTTACGCAGCTCGGTGCGGAGCTGGCTGATCCGGTGGTCCTCGCCGGCCGCCTGCCGGGAGCGACCACCGCGTCGGCCGCCATGCCGGTCCAGCCCGGTGCCGCTGACCTCGGCGGCGAGGTCGCGTCGGGCTGCCGGTGACCGGTGGTTGAAGTGCTTGGGCACCCGGATGCGGGCCAGCACCTCGGCCGGGGTGGTGAAGTCGCCGGGGCTCACGCGCCCCGCCCAGCGATCCTGGGTGAGCACCAGCGGGCGCGGCTCGCCGAAACCGCCGGTCGCCGGGTCCAGCACCACGGCCAGGCCGGCCCGCCGGCCCGACGGCACCCGGATCACGTCGCCGACCCGCAGCCGCTCCAGCGAGGCCACGGCGGCGGCCTTGCGCTGGGTCTGCCCCTGCCGGGCGATGGCCTTCTCCCGGTCGGCGATCGCCACCCGCAATGCGAAGTACTCGTCGAAGTCGCCGTGGTGGCAGGCGGCCTCCGCGCCGTACGCCTCGATGCTCTCGGTGTTGCGCTGCACCTGCCGGGCCAGGCCGACCACCGACCGGTCCGCCTGGAACTGGGCGAACGACGACTCCAGCAGCGCCCGGGCCGGCTCCGCGCCGACGGTGCCGACCAGGTTCACCGCCATGTTGTACGAGGGCCGGAAGCTGGACCGCAGCGGATAGGTGCGGGTGGAGGCGAGCCCGGCCACGTGCCGCGGATCGGTCTCCGGGGACCACACCACGACGGCGTGCCCCTCGACGTCGATGCCACGCCGGCCGGCACGCCCGGTGAGCTGCGTGTACTCCCCCGGGGTCAGGTCGACGTGCGCCTCACCGTTGTACTTGACCAGCCGTTCCAGGACCACACAGCGGGCCGGCATGTTGATGCCCAGCGCGAGGGTCTCGGTGGCGAAGACCGCCTTGACCAGGCCACGGACGAACAGCTCCTCGACGATCTCCTTGAACACCGGCAGCATGCCGGCGTGGTGGGCCGCAAGGCCGCGCTCCAACCCGTCGAGCCACTCCCAGTAGCCCAGCACCGTCAGGTCCTCGCCGGGGATGGCGGTGACCCGGGACTCGACCACCCGGCGGATCTCCGCCCGCTCGTCGGGCGAGGTGAGCCGCAGCCCGGCGGCGAGGCACTGCTGCACCGCCGCCGCACAGCCGGCCCGGCTGAAGATGAACAGGATCGCCGGCAGCAGACCCTCGCGGTCCAGCCGGTCGACGATGTCCGGGCGCATCGGGCCGCGCCAACGCGGGCCACGCCGACCGGCGCCCGGCCCGGCGCTGCGCCCCTCCCCCAACTCCAGACGGCGCGTCTGGTCGCGGGTGTAGCGCAGCAACTCCGGGTGCACGTCGTGCTTGCGGGCCGCGTCGGCGTCGTGGAACAGGTCGAACATCCGCTTGCCGACCAGCATGTGCTGCCACAGCGGCACCGGCCGGTGCTCGCTGACCACCACGGCGGTCTCGCCACGCACGGTGACCAACCAGTCGGCGAACTCCTCGGCGTTGGACACCGTCGCCGACAGCGACACCAGGGTCACCGAGGCGGGCAGGTGGATGATCACCTCTTCCCACACGCCACCGCGGAACCGGTCGGCGAGGTAGTGCACCTCGTCCATCACCACGTAGGCCAGCCCCTGCAGGGTGCTGGAGCCCGCGTAGAGCATGTTGCGCAGCACCTCGGTGGTCATCACCACCACCGGCGCGTCGCCGTTGATCGCGTTGTCACCGGTGAGCAGGCCGACCTGTTCGGCGCCGTACCGGGCGACCAGGTCGTGGTACTTCTGGTTGGACAGCGCCTTGATCGGCGTCGTGTAGAAGCACTTGCGCCGCGTCGGTGGCGTCTCCGCGCCGTCGGCCGCCGCCGGGTCGTCGGGCCGCCCGCGCAACGCCAGGTGTACGGCGAACTCCCCGACCACCGTCTTGCCGGCGCCGGTGGGAGCGCAGACCAGCACTCCGCTGCCCCGCTCCAACGACTGACACGCCTCCCGCTGGAAGTCGTCGAGGTCGAACCCCAGGTCAAGGGCGAACTCGTCCAGCGCCGGGAACTGTGAGGCCTGCGCGGCCCGGTGGCGCGTCGCTGCGTAGCGCTCGGCGGGGCTCGACATGGCACCAAGATTAGTGCGTGCCGGGACACGACACCCGACAAGGCCGTCCGGAGGGGCCGTCGGCGGCGGTCGGTAGGGTGCACGGCGTGCCGGACCACGCCGAATCGCCCCAGACCAGTCCGCCGGGCAGTGTCGAGGACGCCGCCGCCCCCCGGGCGTCCCGACGGCCCGTCAAGGCGGTGCTCTTCGACTTCCACGGCACTCTCGCCCAGGTGGAGGAGCCCCGGCAGTGGGTGCTGGAGGCCGCGGCCGCGTGCGGGGTCACCCTGGACCGGGTTCGCGCCACCTCGCTGGCCGACCGGCTCCTGACCGCCGGGCGGGCCGGCGGGCCACTGCCGGCACGGGTGCCACCCCGGCTGGCCGAGTTGTGGGCCGACCGGGACCTCTACGCGCACGCCCACCGGGCCGCGTACACCGGGCTGGCCGAGACCGTCGACGCGGGCATCGACGGCTTCGCCGACGCGCTCTACGAGCGGCTGCTGATCGCCGAGGGCTGGCTGCCCTACCCGGACACCGCCCCCACGCTGGCCGCGCTGCGCGACGCCGGCGTGCGGGTGGCGGTGGTCAGCAACATCGGGTTCGACCTGCGGCCACACTTCGACGCCTGGGGGCTGACCGATCTCGTCGACGCGTTCGTGCTGTCGTACGAGGTGGGGCGCTGCAAGCCCGACCCGGCGATCTTCTGGCGGGCCTGCGGGATGCTCGGCGTCGACCCGGAGCAGACCCTGATGGTCGGCGACACACCGGCGGACGCGGGCGCGGTGGCCGCCGGCTGCGCGGTGCTGGTCCTGCCGGCCGCCGACCCGGGGCGGGAGAACGGGCTCGGCGCGGTGCTGGACCTGGCCCTGCCGGCCTGACCCGCGGGTTTCTGTGCCGTCAGCCGGGAATGTGGATCACTGGTAGCTCGCCGTCGCCGTACCGATCCTCGCCGGTCAGGATCGAGGCGTCGTGTTCGAGTACGGCCAGCGCGGTGGTCGCCAGATCGACGCGGCCGGTCACCGTGCGCCAGTAGCTGAGCTCGTGCCAGGAGTGCCCCTCGGTGGAGAGCACCGCGCAGGCGTCAAGGGTCAGCAGTCGGTGCAGGGTCGCCCGGTCTTTCGGGTCGCTGACGAGCGTCAGGGTCTCCGCCGCGGTCACGGCGGTGACGCCGAACCTGTTGCGGTCCTGGATGACCTCATGCAGCGGCTCCCCGACGTGCACCGACCCGGTCAGGTAGGCCAGCAACGCCGACCGGTCCAGCACCAGCCGGACGGGCCGGTCGTCCTCGTGGGTCACGCGGCGGGCTGCTCGGCGGTGTCCAGCAGGTGCTGGCGTGCCCGCTCCCGCAGAGCACTCCGGCGCTCCGGCGACCACTCGGCCTCCACGGCGGCACGACGGGCACGCGCCTCGGCCACGCCCTGCTCGGTGATCTGGATGCCCTGATGGGCCAGCTCCGCGTCCAGGGCGTCCAGACGCATCCGGTCCCGGACGGCCTGCGTGATGTAGGCGCTCGCGTTGGCCTCGCGCTCCAGGCGCTCGGCCACGTCGGGTGGCACGGAGATCGACAGTTTCCGCATCGCGCTGGTCATACCCGCGACGGTACGCCGGTAGCACCTGGTTGGCGACCACGTACGGCCCTGTTGGCGCGAGCGGCCAGCCTCGGGAGCCGCCCGAGAACGGCCGCCGCCGATCGCCTAGCGTCGTGCCGTGACGGACACCCTGCTGCCTGCGCCGAGCCCGGCCGCCGCGCCCCCCGAACGCCGCGGTGGCGTCGCTGCCGTGGGCCTGGTGCTCGGCGGGGCGTTGTCGGTGCAGTTCGGCTCCGCCGTGGCCGCGCTGCTCTTCCCCCGGACCGGGGTGGCCGGCGCGGTGACCCTGCGGCTGGCGATCTCGGCCGTGCTGCTGCTCATCGTGTGCCGGCCCCGACTGCGCGGGTACGACCGGTCGGCTTGGCTCGCGGTGGGTGGCTTCGGGCTGGCGCTGGCCGGCATGAACTCGCTGTTCTACCAGGCCATCGAACGGATCCCGCTCGGCCCGGCGGTGACCCTGGAGGTGCTCGGCCCGCTGGCGCTGTCGGTGTTCACCGCCCGCCGGCTGGCCAGTTGGTGCTGGGCGGGGCTGGCGCTGGCCGGGGTGGCACTGCTCGGGCAGGGCGGCTTCGACCGTCTCAACCCGGCCGGCGTGGCCTTCGCGTTCGGCTCGGGCGTCATGTGGGCCGCGTACATCGTGCTCAGCGCCCGGGTCGGCGGCCGGTTCCCGGGCGCGCAGGGCCTGGCGCTGGCGCTCACCCTCGCCGCGCTGGTCACCCTCCCCCTGGGGATCGTCGACGGCGGGGCCGCCCTGATCGACCCGACCGTGCTGGCGTTCGGCACGGCGCTGGCGGTGCTCGCCTCCGGGCTGCCCTACACGCTGGAACTGCTGGCGCTGCGCCGGATGCCCACCGCCACCTTCGCGGTGCTGATGAGCCTCGGCCCGGCCATCGCCACGCTCGCCGGCTGGCTGGTGCTGCGCCAGGAGCTGACCCTGCTGGAGTGCGCCGCCATCGTGCTGGTCATCGCGGCCAGCATCGGCGCGGTACGGGTCAGAGCAGCAGCCGCACGGCCCCCGGCACCGCTCTGATCGTCACCGGCAGGGCCAGCGACCGCTCCCCGTCGGCGTACCCGACGATGCCGTCGGCCGCCACCTCCACCGTGCGGGCCCGGTAGCTGGTCACCAGCGGGTGGTGGACGTGGGTGCCCTGGTAGATGCGCGGCTTGACCCGGACCAGGGTTCGCCGGTCGGCCCGGCCGGCCACCACCACGTCGAGCAGCCCGTCGGTCGGGTCGGCGTCCGGGCAGATCCGCATCCCACCGCCGTACGTCGGGCAGTTGCCGACCGCCACCAGCACCGCGTCCAGCTCGTGCGGCACCCCGTCGAGGCGCAGCGTGTAGCGGCGGGGTCGCAGCCGGGCCAACTCGACCAGGATCGCCAGGTCGTACCGGCGAGGGCCGCGCGGCCACCGCATCCGGTTGGCCCGCTCGTTGACGATCGCGTCGAACCCCGCCGCGAGGACCGCCCCGTACCAGCGCTCGGTGCCCTCGCCGTCGATCATCCGGGCCAGGTCGACGGCGTGGGTCCGCCCGGCGCGCAGCGCCTCGACCATCACCGCCACCGCCGCGAGGGGGTCGGCCGGGAACCCGGTGTCGACCGCGAAGTCGTTACCGGTGCCCGCCGGCACCGGGCCGAACGGCACACCGGTGCCGGCGACCGCCTGAAGCGCCTGGTGCACTGTGCCGTCCCCACCGATCGCGACCAGCGCGCCGGCCCCCTCCGCGATCGCGGCACGACACGCCGCCTCCGCCTCGCCCGGATCGGACGCCGACAGCAGCCGCACCGGCCGGCCGGCGGCGGCCAACCCGTCCAGCAGCCGGGGCAGCAGCGCGCGGTGCCGCCCCCGACCGGCCGTCGGGTTGGCGAGCACGGCGACGGGACCATCGGCGAGCGCGCCGGGCAGGTGATCGTCTGCGGTCACGGGCAGCACCGTACCGCCCGGACACCCGCCGGTCACCCCTGCGACGTCACGATCAATTCCGCCGCCAGCGCCGCGGTAGGCCCCGCGAGGGCCGGCCGGGCCGACCCCGTGGCCGGCGGTGGTGGGCGGCTGACGCGGCGACGCCGCCCCCGGCAGGCGGGGACGGCGTCGGCGAGACCAATCGGCGCGGGGCCGTCAGGTCATGTCGTCGTAGCGGCGCTCGATCGGCGCCGGCTTGGCGATCGGCTCGGGGACGCCGATCGGCGCGGTCGCGTCGACCCGCTGCCCGGCCACGACCGGATCCGCGTCGTGCTCCAACGGCGACACCTCGTCGTCGTCGAGGCCGGCGTAGACCTCCTTGCCACGCCCACGCCGCTTGTCGTTGATGAACGCCACCCCGACCGCCACGAAGTAGAGCAGTGACAGGGAGAGCGCCAGCAGGGTCATGCCGAACGGACCCGGATCCGGGGTCGCGATGGCGGCGAAAGCGAAGGAGATGAAGATGACCGCGCGCCACCAGCTCAGCAACCGACGGGCGCTGGCCACGCCGGTGAAGTTGAGCATCAGCAGGATGAGCGGGAACTCAAACGCCACCCCGAACAACAGGATCATGTTCGTGACGAACGAAATGTACCGAGTGACTTCCAGCTGGGTGGAGAGACCCGTGACGCCCGCCTCCAACAGGAAGGCGAGGCCCTTGTCGACCACGAGGTAGGCCAGGACGGCACCACCGGCGAACAGTGGCGCCGCGATCGAGACGAAGACGTACGCCCATTTACGCTCGTTTCGGTGCAGCCCGGGTGCGATGAACGCCCAGAGCTGGTACAGCCAGACGGGCGCCCCTGCGATCAGACCGATCCACAGCGCCAGCTTCAGCTTCAGGATGAAACCGTCCGCCGGTGACAGCTGAAGGAACTGATGACAGTTGCCGAGCGCATCCCGCGCGCCCGGCAGGCTGCAGTAGGGCTCCTTCAACAGGTCGAAGGCCGGCTGGGCCAGGAAGAAGCCAAGAATCAGGCCGGCGACGATCGCCAGCGAGGCGCGGAACAACCGATCGCGCAGCTCGCGGACGTGCTCGATGAGCGTCATCGAGCCGTCGGCGGCCCGCTCGAACGCCTTTGGGCCGCGCTTACGCAGTGCGAAGGCCACGGTGGTGGGGCCTCTCGGTCAGTTGTCGCGGACGCGGTGCACCGGGTCGGCGACCGGCTGCTGCGGCGCCTGCTGGTACGGCGCCTGCTGCGGCTGACCGGCGTACGGTGCCTGCTGACCGGCGTGCGGCGGCAGCGGCTGGTAGCTGGCCTGCGCGTCGGCCTTCTCGGCGAGGTCGCGGTCGTCGTCCTGCAGGCTCTTGGTCTCGGCCTTGATGATCCGCAGCGAGCGGCCCAGCGAGCGGGCCGCGTCGGGGAGCCGCTTCGCACCGAAGAGCAGGATCAGCACAACCACGAGAACCGCGATGTGCCACGGCTTGAGGGCACCCATGAGAAGCTCCAGTCGCTCTGTGTCCGGGGGTGGTACGCAGCCCATCGTACGTGCGGACGAGCCAATTGCCACCTGCCGGGCGGTGGTGGTCCTGGCCCGGTCGGTGAAGTCTTGACCAACCGGGATGATCCGTCAACCGTCGCCCCGACCTGGTGCTGACGCCCGTCGATCAGCCGCGCTTGGCCTTGATCAGGGCGAGGCGTTGCTGAGCGGTGTCGAGCTGCTGCTGGACCCCCTCGGCGCGCTGCTGCAACGCCTCGGCGGTCTCCCGCAGCATCTCGGCCTCGCCGGCCCGACGCTGCAGCGCCACCGAGGCGCGACGCAGCTGGGGCAGTCGGGTCAGCACCGGTCGTACGGCCAGCGCGAGCACCACGAGCGGGAGCAGCACCACCGCGAGCACGATCCACGTCAACACGCCGGTCAGCCTACTGGGTGCGGCCGGCCGTCGCCGGATCGGCCGACGGCACGCCGAGCGGGCCGGACGTCGCGGCGTCGGGGATCGCCGTACCGGCCTCGGGCGTGGCCAGGTCGGCCTCCGGCCGCCGTGGCGTGGTGGTGGTCACGGGCACGGCGTACGCGTCGAGCGCGGCGGCGGTGGTCGCCCGGACCTGCTCGGCCAGCTCGACCGGGGCGACCACCGTGGCGTCCGGGCCGAGACCGAGCACGAACCGGCGGGCCCAGCCCAGGTCGGTCACCCGCAGTGAGACGAGCCACTGGTCGCCGTCACCGGCCTCCACCTGTTCACACGGGTAGTACTCGGTGATCCACCGCTCGCCCCGCCCGATGCGCAGGGTGATCAGCGGCAGGTCGGGCGAGGGGTGGAAGACGCCCCCGCTGAGGTCGTGCGGGACAGCCTGCGGCGGGACGGCGGCCGGCTCGTCCAGCTCGACGATCGCGTCGATCCGGTCGGCGCGGAACAACCGGACCGCCTCGGCACGCCGGCACCACGCCTCCACGTACGCCCGGCCGCCGACCATCAGCATCCGCAACGGGTCGATGACGCGGTCGGTGGTCTCGTCCCGTGCGGCCGTGTAGTAGGTGATCCGCAGCGCGCGGCCGCCCTCCACGGCGGCACGCAGAGCCTCGACGCGCCGGGCGTCGCCGGGCAGCCGCACCGCCACCGGCGCGCCCACCAGGTCGCCCGCGGCGTCCTCGATCTTGGCGAGGGCCCGTTCGATGGCGTCCCGGTTGGCCACCCCGGGCGTCTCGGCGAGCATCCGCAGCGCCACCACGAGCGCGAGGGCCTCGTCGGGGGTGAGCCGCAGCGGCCGGTCGATGCCGGCGTCGTAGGTGATGGTCACCCGGTCACCGTCGAAGGCCATGTCGATCAGGTCACCGGGGCCGTAACCGGGCAGCCCGCACACCCAGAGCAGCTCCAGGTCCTCACGGAGCTGGCGTTCGGTGACACCCAGGTCACCGGCCGCCTCGGCGATCTCGATGCCGGGCCGGGCCAGCAGGTAGGGCACCAGGTTGAGCAGCCGGGCCAACCGGTCGGCGGAGGCCCGGGAGCCGCCACGGGCAGCCGGCCGGGTCACCGGGCACCCCCCGCGACAGCCAGCTCGTCGTGTCGGGCGGCGATCTCCTTGAGCCGCTGGATGACCGCCTCGCGGACCTCCGGCGGGTCGAGGACCCGCACGTCCGGGCCGTACCCGACGAGTTGGCCGGCCAGCCCGTCCGGGTCGGCGTACGGCAGGACCAGCCGGTCGCCGTCCGGACCGGCGGTCACCTCCACCGCCCAGCGACGCAGGCCGGCGGCCCGGCCCGGCGCGGCCAGCACTGTGGCACGGCCGGTGCGCTCCACCGGGCCCGACCAGCGCGCCACGTGGCTGATCAGGTCGACACCGGCCGGCGGCTCGTAGGCGCCGGGCGCGCCGGTCACCCGGACCGCGCCGACGACGCGGGACAGGCGGAAGCAGCGGGTGGCCTCGCGGTCCAGGTCGTGGCCGACCACATACCACCGGCCACGCCAGCAGACCACGCCCCAGGGCTGCAAGCGCCGACGGCTGGGCGCGTCCCGATCGGGTACGCGGTAGTCGAACCCGACCTCGCGGCGGTCCCGCGCGGCGGTGGTCAGCGGCGCGAAGGACGGGTCGACGGTGACCATCGGCTCCAGACCCAGGGTGGCCTGCGGATCGACGTCCACCCCGGCGGCGCGCAGCTTGGCCAGCCCGGACGACGCGGCGGCCGCCAGCCCGGCGTGCTGCCACAGGCGGGCGGCGATGCCCACGGCGGCGGCCTCGTCCGGCTCGAGGGGGATGTCGGGCAGCGCGTACTCGCGGTGGGCGATCCGGTAGCCGGGCTCGGCGTCGAAGACGCTGGCCGTGCCGGTCTCCAGCGGGACACCCAGCTCACGCAGCTCGGCCTTGTCCCGTTCGAATTTGCGCTGGAAGGCCTCGTGGTCACGCGCGTCGTCCGGATCGTGCTCGTAACCGGGCACGGTCGCGGCGATCTGCGCGGCGGTCAGGAACCGTCGTGTGGACAGCAGGCAGATCACCAGGTTGACCAGGCGTTCGGTGCGGGTCCGCGACACGGGTAGACGCTAGCAGCCGACACCACGCGGGCGTGCACCCGCGCGGGGCGTGCCGCACACTTGTTCGGATCGGTGGTGTCCCCTGCGTCTATCCGACGCGTCGCCGACGCCGGCCATAGTGTGGCCCTCATGGCGCAAGCGGAGATGAAGACCGAGAGCGAGAGCGTCGGCACGGTGGTCGTCGCCGGTGCCGCCAACCTCGCCATCGCCATCGCGAAGCTGGTCGCCGGGCTGATCTCCGGCTCGGCGGCGATGCTCTCCGAGGCGGCGCACTCGGTCGCCGACACCACCACGGAGGTGCTGCTCTTCCAGGCGCTGCGCCGGGGCGCCCGGCCGGCGGACCCCCGCCACCCCTTCGGGTACGGCAAGGAAAGTTACGTCTGGGCGTTCTTCGCCGCGATGTTCACCTTCGTGGCCGGCGCCGGTTTCGCCGTCACCCACGGCGTCACCACCATCCTCGTGCACGAGCACAGCGGCGACTACATGATCTCGTACGTCGTGCTGGCGGTATCGTTCGTCATCGAGTCGATCTCGCTGGCGCGGGCCGTGCGGCAGGTTCGCCGCGAGTCCCGGCGCTGGCGGACCACACCCCGGCGATTCCTGCGGCTGACCGCCGACACCACCGTCAAGGCGGTCTTCCTGGAGGACAGCGCGGCCCTGATCGGGCTGCTGCTGGCCGCGCTCGGGGTCGGCCTGTCCGAGGCCACCGGCGACGAGGTGTGGGACGGCATCGCCTCGATCCTGATCGGGGTGCTGCTGCTGGCCGTCGCCGGCATCCTGGCCAGCAACAACCTGTCGCTGCTTGTCGGCCGGGCGGTGCCGGAACGCCTGCGTCGCGAGATCGAGCACGACCTGGCCGGCCTGCCCGAGGTGGAGCGGATCGACACCCTGCTGACCATGCAGCTCGGCCCGGACGACGTCCTGGTCGCCGCGAAGGTCGACTTCCGCGACGATGCCACCGGCGCAGCCATCGAGGCCACCGCCGACGAGGCCGAGCGGCGGCTCACCGAGCGGTACCGGGAGATCCGCTACGTCTTCCTCGATCCCACCCGCTCGCTGCCCGGGGCCGCCGGGAAGGCCCGCCACACCCAGACCAGGCCGAGCGACGACGCCGGCGACGAACCCGACCCGACCTGAGCGACGCACCCAGCGGCGGGACCACCCGGACGCGGGGCGGCGGGCACGCGCCGCTAGCGTGCCCGTCATGGTGCGATGGCGGGCGGGGACGGTGGCGGGGCTGCGACGGCAGTGGACCGGGGCGGTGGAGCTCGACGTCGACCTGCCCGACGGCACCCGGATGCGGGCGCTGGCCTATCCCGAGCTGGTCGGCACGCCCGAGCCCGGCGACCGGGTGCTGCTCAACGCCGGTGCGCTGTTGATGGGGTTGGGCACCGGCGGGTACGCCCTGGTGGTGGCCCTGCCGGACCGGCTGCCGCCCGACCCGCCGCAGGCCCTCGACACCCGCGACGCCGGGCACCTCGTCAAGGCCCGCTACACGCCGCTGCAGCCGATCCTGCTCGGCGTCGACGAGGAGGCGTCGCCGCACCGCGACGTACTGGCCGACGCCGACGACCTGGCCGGGATGCCGGTCGTCACCGCCGATCTGCACTCGGCGTTGCCGGCGATCCTGGCCGGCATCCGGGCCGATGCCCCGCACGCCCGGGTGGCGTACCTGCTGACCGACGGCGGGGCGTTGCCGGCCTGGTTCTCCCGCACCCTGGCCGGGCTGCGCGCCGAACTGGCCGGCACGATCACCGTCGGGCAGTCGTTCGGCGGCGACCTGGAGGCCACCACCCTGCACGGCGGTCTGCTCGCCGCCCGCCACGTGCTCGACGCCGACGTGGCAATCGTGGCGCAGGGACCGGGCAACCTGGGCACCGGCACCCGGTGGGGTTTCTCCGGAGTGGCCGTTGGTGAGGCCGTCAACGCGATCGTCACGCTCGGCGGTCGGGCGGTCGGCTCACTACGGATCTCCGACGCCGACGCCCGCCCCCGGCACCGGGGCGTGTCGCACCACAGCCTCACCGCGTACGGCCGGGTGGCGCTCGCTCCTGCGGAGCTGGTCGTGCCCGAGGGACTGGCCCCGGCGCTGGCCGCCGAGGTCGACACGGCGCTGGCGCCGCTGGCGGCCCGGCACCGGATCGTGCGGGTGCCCACCGCCGGTCTCGACGCCGCGCTGCGGGCCAGCACCGTGCCGCTGTCCACGATGGGCCGTGGCCTCGACGCCGACCACGCCTACTTCCTCACAGCAGCAGCAGCCGGCCGCCACGCGACAACCCTGCTAACCCACCCCTGACACTCCCCGCGCTGCCCCGCCCCACCCCCGATCCGGTGGATCATGGAGTTATGGTGCCCGATTCCTGGCGCAATGCGGCTTTTCTCCCCCACCACAACTCCATGATCGACACGGGAGGGTGGGGCTGGAGAGGGGCAGGGGCGGGAGCGGAAGGGTGCGGGTCAGGCTAGGAAGATCAGGGCTAGCCAGCCGCCCACGATGAGGGCCAGGGCCAGGGCCAGCACCCACGTCGGCACGGTGTAGTCGCCGCGCCGGTTGCGGTCGATCTCGGCGCGGATCTTTTCGCGCCGGCGTTCGACCCAGTTCTGCCGCTCGGGGCGCCCAGTGGGGTCGGAAGGTCCAGAAGTCGTCATGGCGCGCCCAGCCTACCGGGCTGGCCGGCCCCGCCGGCGGTCACCACCGCCGGGGCCGGCACACCCGTCACATGCTGGCGATCAGCCGTTCCACCCGCTCGTCGTACGCGCGGAACGGGTCCTTGCAGAGCACGGTGCGCTGCGCCTGGTCGTTGAGCTTCAGGTGCACCCAGTCGACGGTGAAGTCCCGCCGCTTCTCCTGCGCGTGCCGGATGAACTCGCCGCGCAGCCGCGCCCGGGTCGTCTGCGGCGGGGTCTCCTTGGCCTCGAAGATCTCCGGGTCGGTGGCCACCCGGTCGACCTCGCCCCGGCGCTCCAGCAGCCCGTAGAGGCCGCGTCCGCGGCGTACGTCGTGGTAGGCCAGATCCAACTGCGCCACCCGGGGGTGCGACAGCGGCAGGTCGTGCTTGCGCTGGTAGCGCTCGATCAGCCGCAGCTTGCTGACCCAGTCGATCTCCCGGGAGACGGGCTCCAGGTCGCCGGTCTCCACCGCGTTCAGGACTCGACCCCACAGCTCGACGACCCGCTTGGCGGCCTGGTCGCCGCCCCTGCGCTCGACGAACTCGGTGGCCTTGGCCAGGTATTCCTGCTGGATGTCGAGCGCGCTGACCTCCTTGCCGGAGGCCAACCGCACCTTGCGCCGGCCGGTGATGTCGTGCGACACCTCGCGGATCGCCCGGATCGGGTTCTCCAGCGACAGGTCGCGCATCACCACCCCGGCCTCGATCATCCGCAGGACGATGTCGGCGGTGCCGACCTTGAGCAGCGTGGTGACCTCGTTCATGTTCGAGTCGCCGACGATGACGTGCAGCCGTCGGTACCGCTCGGCGTCGGCGTGCGGCTCGTCGCGGGTGTTGATGATCGGGCGGCTGCGGGTGGTGGCCGAGGAGACGCCCTCCCAGATGTGCTCGGCCCGCTGCGACAGGCAGTAGACCGCGCCGCGCGGGGTCTGCAGGACCTTGCCGGCCCCGCAGATCAACTGCCGGGTCACCAGGAACGGGATGAGCACGTCGGCGAGCCGACCGAACTCGCCGTGCCGGGAGACCAGGTAGTTCTCGTGGCAGCCGTACGAGTTGCCGGCCGAGTCGGTGTTGTTCTTGAACAGGTAGATCTCACCTGCGATGCCCTCGTCGTGCAGCCGCTTCTCCGCGTCGACGAGGAGCCCCTCCAGGATCCGCTCGCCGGCCCGGTCGTGGGCGACCAGGTCGGTCACCGAGTCGCACTCCGGTGTCGCGTACTCCGGGTGCGACCCGACGTCCAGGTAGAGACGGGCCCCGTTGCGCAGGAAGACGTTGCTCGACCGGCCCCAGGACACGACGCGTCGGAACAGATACCGCGCGACCTCGTCCGGGGACAGCCGCCGCTGCCCGCGATAGGTGCAGGTGACGCCGTACTCGGTCTCGAGGCCGAAGATTCGCCGCTCCATGGTGTGACATTAGCCGCCCGGAGGCCCCGTTCGTCACTGTCACACCACAGGTGGTACGTCGGGCGTGGTCACATACCGGTTGAGTGCGACATTCCGTCCGGCCCGAGGCTCGCCACGAACTGCCGGCAGTTGTCGTACTCCGGCAGCATGCCGCGCTCCCGGGCCTGGGCGAGGGTCGGCGCCGCGTCGTCGCGGGCGGACAGCAGCGGGACGTCCGCCGGCCAGTCGATGCCCAACTCCTCGTCCAGCGGGTGCACCCCGTGCTCGCCGGTCGGGTTGTACGTGGCCGAGCAGAGGTAGCTCAGCGTCGCGTCGTCGGTCAGCGCGCAGAAGCCGTGCCCGAGGCCCTCGCTGAGGTAGACCGCCCGCCGGTCGGTGTCGTCCAGCCGGACGCCCTCCCACTGGCCGAAGGTCGGCGAGCCCACCCGCAGGTCCACGATCACGTCGAGGACGGCGCCGCGCACGCAGGTGACGTACTTGGCCTGGCCGGGCGGCACGTCGGCGAAGTGGATGCCGCGCACCACGCCGCGCGCCGAGACCGACAGGTTGGCCTGGGCCAGGCGCAGCGGGTGGCCGACCGCCTCGGCGAGCTTGTCGAAGCGGTACCACTCCATGAACATGCCGCGCTGGTCGCCGTGCTGTTGGGGCGTGATCTCCCAGGCGCCCTCGATGCCCAGCTCACGGATCTTCATCGGCCCACCTGCCGGTCGTGCTTCTCGGCCAGCAGACCGATCAGGTAGTCGCCGTAGCCGCTCTTGGTCAGCGGCTCGGCCAGAGCACGCAGCTGGTCGTCGTCGATGAGGCCGGCCCGCCAGGCCACCTCCTCGATACAGCCGATCTTCAGGCCCTGCCGCTCCTCGATGACCCGGACGAACTCGCCGGCCTGCATCATCGAGTTGAACGTGCCGGTGTCCAGCCAGGCGGTGCCCCGGTCGAGCACGGTGACGGTCAGCTCGCCGTTCTCCCGGTACGTCTCGTTGATCGCGGTGATCTCCAGCTCGCCCCGGGCGCTGGGGGTGAGCTTGCTGGCGATCTCGACCACCCGGTTGTCGTAGAAGTACAGGCCGGGCACCGCGTAGCGGGACTTCGGCCGGGCCGGCTTCTCCTCGATCGAGAGCACCCGGCCGTCGGCGTCGAAGTCCACCACGCCGTACGCCTCGGGGTTGGCCACCGGGTACGCGAACACCCGACCGCCGACCAGGTCGCCGTGGGCGGCCAGCTGCCGGCCCAGGCCGACGCCGTGGAAGATGTTGTCGCCGAGGATCAGCGCGACCGAGTCGTCGCCGATGAAGTCGGCCCCCAGCACGAACGCCTGTGCGATGCCCTCCGGGCGGGCCTGCGTGACGTACTCCAGCCGCAGCCCGAACTGGCTGCCGTCGCCGAGCAGCCGGCGGAACTGGTCCTGGTCCTCCGGTGTGGTGATCACCAGGATCTCCCGAACCCCGGACATCACCAGGGTGGAGAGGGGATAGTAGATCATCGGCTTGTCGAAGACCGGCATCAGCTGCTTGGACACTGCCCGGGTGATCGGCCAGAGCCGGGAGCCGGTGCCGCCGGCGAGTAGGATTCCGCGCACCGGGGGAGCTTAGCCGCAATCGGCCGCCGGCATGTCGGTGGTCGCCGCCCCCGGCCGGCTCGCCGTTTCGCGTACACTCCTGGACCCGTGAGGATCCTCGTCACCGGCGGTGCCGGCTTCATCGGTTCGGAGTACGTCCGCATGCTGCTGGGCGTGCCTGGTGGCAGCGCCTCGGGCGTGCCCGCGGTCGATCCCGCCGCCGTGACAGTGCTCGACAAGCTGACCTACTCGGGCAACCTGGCGAACCTCGACCCGGTGCGCGACGACCCTCGGCTGCGCTTCGTGCAGGGCGACATCTGCGACCCGGCCACGGTCGACGAGGTGGTCGCGGGGCACGACGTGATCGTGCACTTCGCCGCCGAATCGCACGTCGACCGCTCGATCGCCGGCGCCGCGCCGTTCGTCACCACCAACGTGCTGGGCACCCAGACGCTGCTGGACGCCGCCCTGCGGCACGGCACCGCCCGTTTCGTGCACGTCTCCACCGACGAGGTGTACGGCTCGATCGACGAGGGCTCGTGGACCGAGACGTGGCCGCTCGCCCCGAACTCCCCGTACTCGGCCTCGAAGGCCGGCTCGGACCTGCTCGCCCTGGCCTACCACCGCACCCACGGCATGGACGTGGTGGTCACCCGCTGCTCCAACAACTACGGGCCGTACCAGTTCCCGGAGAAGGTCATCCCGCTGTTCGTCACCAACCTGCTCGACGGCGGCACCGTTCCGCTCTACGGCGACGGTGGCAACATCCGCGACTGGCTGCACGTGCACGACCACTGCCGGGGCATCGCGCTGGTCCAGCAGAAGGGCCGCGCCGGCGAGGTCTACAACATCGGCGGCGGCACCGAGCTGACCAACAAGGAGCTCACCGGTCTGCTCCTGGACGCCTGCGGCGCCGGCTGGGACCGGGTCGTCCCGGTCGCGGACCGCAAGGGCCACGACCGGCGCTACTCGCTGGCCATCACCAAGATCAATCAAGAGTTGGGGTACGCCCCGAGCATCGATCTCGCCGACGGCCTGGCGCAGACCGTGCAGTGGTACCGCGACAACCGCGCCTGGTGGGAGCCGTTGAAGGCGGCACCGACCGCATGACCCGACCGCTCGTCCCCGGCGTCGGCCGTACCATCTGGTCCGGCCCGGGCCGTTCGGTGTTCGCGCTGCGTGGCGGGGATTCCGACCGGTTCCGGCCAATCAGCGACGACCTGTCCCCCCGTTCCGCCCCCCGACGGGCGTACAGTCTGCTAGGGCACGGCCGTTGGGCCGCCGCGAGTGTGTCACCCCTCGAGGGCTGGCGCACCACCCTGGTCGCCGCGTTCGCCTCCGCCGCTCCACCCTCCTCGTGGAAGGTCGCATGAAGCTCACCCTCGTCACCGGCTTGACCGGCCTGATATTGCTGGCCACGATCGTCGAGCTGCTGCGCCGCCGGCAGCTCCGCGAGAAGTACGGCATGCTCTGGCTCGGCGTCCTGGTGATCATCATCCCGCTGTCGCTCTTCCCCCGACTGCTGGACAACGTCGCCGAGTTGCTCGGCGTCGCTTCCGGCGTGAGCCTGGTGCTCTTCCTCGGCATCGTCTTCCTGCTGCTGGTCTGCGTGCACCTCAGCTGGGAGGTCAGCGCCCTGGAGGAAGAGACCCGCACCCTGGCCGAAGACTTCGCTCTGCTCCGCGCCGAGATCGACGCGGACCGGGCGGCCCGAGACGAACTGGTGTCGCACGATGGTTAACGGCAAGCGGGTCCTGATCATCATCCCGGCGCTCAACGAGTCCGGCTCGATCGCCGACGTGGTCGGCGAGGTCCGTGGCGAGTTGCCGGGCGTCGACGTGCTCGTCGTCGATGACGGCTCCACCGACCGCACCGCCGACGTCGCCGCAGCGGCAGGCGCCCGGGTCGCCAAGCTCCCCTACAACCTGGGTGTCGGCGGCGCCATGCGGCTGGGCTACCGGTACGCCCGGGACCACGACTACGACGTGGCCATCCAGATCGACGCGGACGGCCAGCACGATCCCCGGTACGTGCCGAAGCTCGTCGACCTGCTCGACGAGACGGATCTGGTGATCGGCGCCCGGTTCGCCGGTGAGGGCGACTACAGCGTCCGCGGCCCCCGCCGCTGGGCCATGGTCATGCTCTCCGGCGTGCTGTCCCGCGTCGCCCGCACCAAGCTCACCGACACCACCTCCGGGTTCCGGGCCGCCAACCGTCGGGTGATCGACATGTTCGCCACCTGGTACCCGGTGGAGTACCTGGGCGACACCGTCGAGACGCTCGTGCACACCGCCCGGCGCGGCTACACCATCCGCCAGGTGCCGGTGGCCATGCGCAAGCGGATGGCCGGCACCCCCAGCCACTCCCCGGCCAAGGCGATGATCTACCTCGGCCGCGCGTTCGCCGTGCTCACGTTGGCGCTCATCCGCAGGTGATCCGGCGGCTCCTGAGTCTGGTCCCACCGGGCACCGTCGCCGTCGGCGCGGGCCTGGCCCTGCTGGGGCTCGCCTCCTACGTTCACCTGGCTGTCGCCGGGCACAGCCTCACCGTGGCGGACTACTCGTCGCTGTCGGTGCTCTGGACGATCGTCTTCACCCTCGGCATCGGCCTGTTCATGCCCGTCGAGCAGGAGGTCGCCCGGCTCGTGGCCGGGCGGCACAGCCAGGGCCTGCCGCCCGGGCCGGTTCTGGCCCGGGGTGCCGCCCTGGCCCTCGGCCTGCTCGTCGTCGTCGTCGCGCTGATCATCGCGGCCCGTGCGCCGCTCACCGACCGGCTCTTCGCCGGCGACAGCCGCATGGTCACCGTGCTGATCGGGTCGCTCGCCGCGCTCGCCGTCGCGCACACCACCCGGGGCGTGCTCTCCGGCCTGCAACTGTTCCCCTGGTACGGCACCCAACTCGGCGTCGACGGCGGTCTGCGCATCGTTCTCGTCGCCGTGCTCGGCCTGACCGGGGTCACCTCCCCCATCTGGTACGGCGCGGTGCTGATCGTCGCGCCACTGATCGGGGTGGCGCTCACCGCCCCGCCGGTGCTGCGGGCCCTCGGCGGTGGCGTCCCGGTGGCCTGGGCGCCGTTGCTGCGCGGCCTCGGCCTGCTCATCGTGTCCAGCCTGCTCTCCCAGGTCGTGGTCAACATCGGCGTGATCAACGTCCGGGTGCTGGACCCGTCCGACGTGGCCACCGCCGGCGCGCTGCTCTCCGCGCTGGTGCTGGTCCGGATCCCGCTGTTCGTCTTCGCCTCGTTGCAGGCCTCCCTGCTACCCGGCCTCGCCACCAGCGCCACCACCGGCGACCTCACCGGTTTCCACAGCCTTCTACGCCGGGCACTGGGGGTGGTCACCGCGCTCGGCCTCACCGGCGCCGTGGTCGCCGTGCTGCTCGGCCCGTGGCTGGTGCAGACCCTCTTCGACGCGCCGGACGTCCTCGGCCACGGCGACTTCGCCTGGCTCGCCGCGGCCACCCTCGCCTACCTGTGGGCGATGGTGCTCGGCCAGGGGTTGCTCGCCCTCGACCGGCACCGGGCGCAGGCAGCAGCGTGGGCCGTCGGCGTGGCGGCGCTGGTCGTCGCCACGCTCGCCCCGGTCTCCACCGCGCTGCGGGTCGAGCTCGGCTACACCATCGGCTCCGTCGTGGTCGCCGCCACCATGATCGTCCTGCTGCGCGCCCGCACCGCCGGCCCGGCCCCCACTCCGGCCCCTCCCCTGGAGGCTGTCACGCCGGGAGTGCCCGGAGGGGCATGACCCCGGTGCCATCCCGGCCTCAGACCGGGTGATCGACTCGCTTTCCTGGAAATCGGGGTGTCCCAGCGCGTCGGATGGCCCGATTTCCAGGAAAGCGAGTCGATCGTGGCCGGGCTGCGCCGAGTGTCGGCGCAGCGTGGGCGTTTTGTCTGGCTTTGGCGCGGGCTGAGCCTGCGCTTGAGGCCGCCGGAAGGTGGATCTGGGTGCGCCCGGGGACGGGGACCGGTGACGCAGCACCGCAGCGGCGGAAACAGATACCCCCTGGGGTATGTTGGATGGAGACAGTAGCGGGGCTTGTACATACCCCCCGGGGTATCATGGCGACGGAGGTGGGTGCGGCATGGAGATGGGTCCGATCATGCTGAAGGACGCGCTGACCCGACTGAAGCGGGCACAGGGGCAACTCGGCGCCGTGATCGCGATGATCGAGAACGGTGACGACTGCAAGCGGGTCCTCACCCAACTGGCGGCCGTGTCCAGCGCTGTCGACCGAGCGGGTTTCAAGATCATCGCCACCGGCATGCGAGAGTGCCAGGCTGCCCGCGGGCGCGGCGAGGAGCCGCCGATGAGCGAGGAAGAACTCGAGAAGCTGTTCCTGGCCCTCTCCTGACCTACGGAGACGGGGGGACGACCGGTGCATTCCAGGTCCCCCGGGGTATCCGCTGGCGAATGCCGCCCGCGCGACAGGGGTTGAAGGAGCCGCACCGGCACGGCGCGATGGGGGCACAACGCCCAACCGGCTCGCCGCTGGATCAAACGTGCCGGTCGACGCAGCCGCCGCCCCCGTGGGGACGCCCGCCCTGGCGACGGTGTGCCACTGCGGTGGGCTGGTCGCCGTACACCCGCTGGCTGACGACGGACACCAGCGCTGGCTGACCGATCGCCCCGAGACCGGCCGCTTACCTAATTACCGCAACCGAACGAGGAGGCAGCGCAGTGACTGACCTGAGCGTGGAGGTCGTGACGACCTCGTCCCTGGGCGACCGCAGCTACCTCGCCCACGACGGCCAGGTGGCGATCGTGGTCGATCCGCAGCGGGACATCGACCGCATCCTGACCCTGGCCGGCAGTCTCGGCGTACGCGTCACCCACGTCGCCGAGACGCACCTGCACAACGACTACGTCTCCGGAGGGCTCGCCCTCGCCCGGTTGACCGGCGCGACCTACCTGGTCGCGGCCGATGACCAGGTCGACTTCGAGCGGCGGCCCGTCACCGACGGCGACACGATCCAGGTCTCGGCGCGGATGAACCTGCGTGTCGTGGCCACCCCCGGGCACACCTTCCACCATCTGTCCTACGTCCTCGACGACGACAACGGGCCTGTCGGTGTGTTCACCGGCGGATCCCTGCTGTTCGGCACCACCGGGCGCACCGACCTGCTCGGCGAGCAGCACGCCCACACCCTCGCCGAACACCAGCACGCCTCCGCGCGCCGGCTGGCCGATCTGCTGCCCGACGGCGCCCACGTGTGGCCCACCCACGGCTTCGGCAGCTTCTGCTCCGCCACCCAGGCCGACGCCCCCGAGTCGACCATCGGCCGGGAACGCACCGCCAACCCGGCGCTGCGCCTGGAGACCGACGACTTCGTCCAGCAGACCCTCGCCGGGCTCGACGCGTACCCGGCCTACTACGCGCACATGGGTGCCCGCAACACCGCCGGCGCCGACCTGATCGACCTCACCCCGGTCGCCGTCGCCGACCCGGCCGCGCTGGCCCAGCGGATCGCCGACGGGGAGTGGGTGGTCGACCTGCGCTCGCGCAAGGCGTTCGCGCAGCGGCACCTCACCGGCACCCTGAGCTTCGGCCTCGACGGCCCGATGTCGACCTGGCTGGGCTGGATGGCCCCGTGGGGTGCGCCGATCACGCTGCTCGGCGACAGCGAACAGCAGGTCGCCGACGCGCAGCGGGAACTGGCCCGCATCGGCATCGACCGGCCCGCCGCCGCGGCCACAGGCAGCCCCGAGCAGTGGGCCGCGGGCGACGACACCCGGCTGACCGTTCTCACCACGGCGACCTTCGCCGATCTCGCCGCCGCCCGCGCCGAGACCCCGCCACACGGCCTGCCCGCCGTCGACGTGCTGCTCGACGTACGGATGACAAACGAATGGCGCACCGGGCACATCGACGGCGCGGTCCACATCCCGCTGCCCGACCTGCCGCACCGCCTCACCGACGTGCCAACCGGCACGGTGTGGGTGCACTGCGGCTCCGGCTACCGCGCCGCGGCCGCCACCAGCCTGCTACAACGCGCCGGCCGCCAGGTCGTGCACATCGATGACGCCTACACCGCCGCCGCCGACGCCGGCCTGCCCACCGTCCCCGGAAACTGAATCAGGAGCACCCGCACCACATGACCACGCCCACCCGCACCCCAGCCAGCCTCGACGTCCCCGCCCTGCAACACCTGATCGCCACCGGCAACGCGCCCCGACTGATCGACGTGCGCACCCCGGCCGAGTTCGAGAGCGCGCACATCCCCGGCTCCTACAACGTGCCCCTGGACCTGCTGCGCGAACACCGCGACGAACTCCGCGCCCACCTCGACGAGCAGGTCGTGCTCGTCTGCCGCTCCGGGCAGCGCGCCGCCCAGGCCGAACAGGCCCTCACCAGCGCGGGCCTGCCGCACCTGCGGGTGCTCACCGGCGGCATCACCGCCTGGCAGGCCGCTCGCGCTCCGGTCACCACCGGCACCCCTCGTTGGGACCTGGAGCGGCAGGTACGCCTCGTCGCCGGCAGCATCGTCCTGGCCGCCGTACTCGTCAGCACCCTGGTCGAGCCGGCCAAGTGGATCGCCGCGTTCGTCGGCGCCGGCCTCACCGTCGCCGCGCTCACCAACACCTGCGCCATGGGCATGCTGCTGGCGAAACTGCCGTACAACCGGGGCCCCCGCACCAACCTCGACCAGGTCGCCAGCACCCTCGCCGCGGACCAGCGGTAACTCGATGCGCTGCCGGTATGGCACACGCTTCCGGCCGGCCGGTACCGTCCGGCCGGAAGCAGGCGCCGCATGATCGCCGCGATCGGGTTCGGCGTCCTCATCGGCCTGCTGCTCGGCCTGCTCGGCGGCGGTGGCTCGATCCTGGCCGTCCCCGCCCTCGTCTACGGCGCCGGCCTCACCCTTGCCGCCGCCGTACCCACCTCACTGCTCGTGGTCGGCATCTCGTCCGCGACCGCCCTGCTCCCCCGGCTGCGCGCTGGCCTGGTGCGGTGGCGGCTGGCCGCCATCATCGGCGGCACCGGCGCCGCCGCCACCTTCGCTGGCGCCGCCGTCAACCGGCTCCTGGACCCCGGCGTCGTCCTCGCCGGCTTCGCCGTCCTCATGGTCATCGCCGGCGTACGGATGCTGCGCGACACCGTCGACTCCGGCGGCGACTGCGCGCTGCCCAACGGCGGCGTCAACTGGCGCGGCTGCCTCCCCAAAGCGGTCGGGGCCGGGCTCACCGTCGGCTTCCTGACCGGCCTGTTCGGTGTCGGCGGCGGCTTCCTCATCATCCCCGCCCTCGTCCTCATGCTGGGGCTGAGCATGCCGGCCGCCGTCGCCACCTCACTGGCCATCATCGTCGTCAACTCCGCCGCCGGGTTCGCCGCCCACGCCGGCGATGCCACCATCGACTACGGCATCACCACGGCCTTCACCGCCGCCGCCATCACCGGCTCACTGGCCGCTGGCCGGATCGCCACCCGGCTGCCCACCCACCGGCTGCAACGCGCCTTCGCCTGGCTCGTCTTCGCCGTCGCGGCGTTCGTCGCCACCCAGGCGATCGTCAACCCCGCTGCGGCCTGATCCACGGTTCGCCGGAGGTTCGGCGGCGGCGGTGTGTGCCGCACCGCCGGCCGCTACTTGCCGTCGGCCGGCTTGTCCTCCAGGTCAGCGGAGCCCGCCGACGTCGTCGGCTTGTGCGACTCCGTCGCCGGCACCGTCGGCGTGTCCGGGCCGCCCGCCTCGCCGGGCTGCTCGGCGGCGGCGACATCGCCATCCAGCAGCGCCGTCAGGGCCGCGCCGGTGATCCGCCGGAACGTACGGCCCACCCGCTGGCGGTCCAGCACCGCCACCTCGAGCTGGTTGGCGGCGATCGTCCGGGCCGCGCCACCCTCTCCGCCGACGGCGCTCAACGCCTGCACCGCCACGCGGGCCGCCTCGGCGAGGGACATGTCGGGGCGGTGCTGCGACTTCAGCACACCGGTGATGGCCTCGGCCTGGCCACCCATGGCCATCCGCCCCGGCTCGTCGTTGACCGAGCCGTCGTAGGTGAGCCGGTACAGCTCGTCCTCCTCGGCGGTGGCCCCGACCTCCGCCACGCAGATCTCCACCTCGAACGGCTTCGACTGCTCGGTGAAGATCGCACCGAGGGTCTGCGCGAAGGCGTTCGCCAGCGCGCGGCCGGTGACGTCACGCCGGTCGTAGCTGAGCCCGTTGAGGTCGGCCATCCGCACACCGGCCCGGCGCAGATTCTCGAACTCGTTGTAGCGGCCGACCGCGGCGAAGCCGATCCGGTCGTAGATCTCGCTGACCTTGTGCAGGGCACTGGAGAGGTTCTCCGCGACGAAGAGCACGCCGCCGGAGTAGCTGAGGACCACCGCGCTGCGGCCCCGAGCGATGCCCTTGCGGGCCAACTCGGAACGGTCGCGCATGATCTGTTCGGGCGAGGCGTAGAACTGCATGGCCACGGCGGCGGTTCTCCTTACGGCGCTGTGCTGACGACTGCTGACGGGTGGGGGTGGACGGGGCTCAACCGCCCGGGTTCTCCATCCGGCCACTGACCACACCTTCGGCGATCGCCGCCGTCTCGGGGTCGGTCAGCCGGCGGGTGCCCTCGGCGGTGGCGGTCATCACCACCGGATAGATCCGGCGGGTCAGGTCAGGTCCGCCGGTCGCGGTGTCGTCGTCGGCCGCGTCGTAGAGCGCCTCGACCGCGAGCCGGGTCGCGTCCTCGACGGACAGGCCAGCCCGGAAACGCTTCTTCAGGGCCGACTTCGCGAAGAGCGAACCGGAGCCGATCGCGTCGTAGCCGGTCTCCTCGTACGGGCCGCCGGTGACGTCGAAGCTGAAGATCCGCCCGGCCTTCGCCGGGTCGGCGGCGGCCAGGTCGAAGCCGGCGAACAGCGGCACCACCGCGAGGCCCTGCATGGCCGCGCCCAGGTTGCCCCGGATCATCGAGGCCAGCCGGTTGGCCTTGCCGTCGAGCGAGAGCATCGCGCCCTCGATCTTCTCGTAGTGCTCCAGCTCCACCTGGAACAGTCGCATCAGCTCGATGCCGATGCCCGCGGTGCCCGCGATGCCGACCAGCGAGTACGCGTCGGCGGGGTGCACCTTCTCGATGTCGCGCTGGGCGATCAGGTTGCCCATGGTGGCCCGACGGTCGCCGGCCATCACCACACCATCGGCGGCCGCGATGGCCACGATGGTTGTCGCGTGCGGCGCCAGGTCGGCGGCCATGCCCGGCGGCAGCGGTCGCCGACCGGGCAGCATCTCGGGGGCCACCCGGCTCAGAAACGTGGTGAAGGAGGACGTCCCCGCGTTGGTGAACACATCTGGTAGACGCCCGGATGGATCAAAGCCCGCTGCCACGTGGTTCCTCTCAGGTACGTGATCGCCCTGGCCAGCCTCATGGGACTGTCACGGAACTGGCCAAGACCACCGTTGCAGTTGAAGCAGAGTATCCCGCGCACCCATCCGGTGCGATGATCGTGGTCCAGATGTTCCGGATCGGGGTGCTGACAGATGGCGCAGACGCCGCCCTGCTCGGCCAGGAGCTCCTGAAACTCCTTCTCCCCCACGCCGTACCGCCGCCGCAGGTGGTACTCGCGATTGCCGCCGTACAGCCGCTCTTTGGTTTCCCTGGTCTTGGTGTTGTGGCAAGGCTTGCAGTAGGTGGCATAACCGGAGGCATCCGCCCGGTTGTGCGGGAAGGAATCGAACGGCTTGACCGCGTTGCAGGCCGGACAGAACTTGTGCCCCTCCGGCACGACACGACCTTCGCGCACTTCACGGTCGAACTTCGCCCTTACCCGACGCGCGTAGCTTGCCTTGGACCGCTCGTTGAAGCAGGGCTTGCAGTAGCTACCCCGCCCACCCGGTCTCTTGGAACTCGCACAGAACTCATCGAGCGCCTTCCACTCACTGCAATCTCGGCAGCGACGAAGCCCGTCTCGATCATCGCTCGCTTGACCCATGTCCGAATTGACCCTATATGCTCACTCACCTCCCTTTTGTACGTAACCTCGCACGAACTCCTCGGCGTTCTCTTCGAGGACAGAGTCGATCTCGTCCAGGAGGTCGTCGACATCCTCGGTGATCTCGGCGTGCCGCTCGGCCACCTCGGGGTTGGCCTCGGTGGTGACGTCCTCGATCTCCTCGCCCTGGCGGGACTTGCCGGACTGCGACTGGCCGCCGCTGTCATGAGTGGCCATTGCTGCCTCCTCCACGATCGTCTGCGATGAACTTACCTCGCTGGGGGGACGAAAAGCCCGCCGCGCGCCGGGTTACGGCACACGACGGGCATCCGGACGCGGGTTCAGCCCCCGGTCAGCGTCTCCAGCAGGTCCTTGGCGCTGGCGCACCTGTCGAACAGCGCCCCGACGTGCGCGCGGGTGCCCCGCTCCGGCTCCATCATCGGCACCCGGACCAGCGACTCCCGGCCCACGTCGAAGATCACTGAATCCCAGCTGGCGGCGACCACCTCGGAGGCGTACTGGGCGAGGCAGCGGCCACGGAAGTAGGCCCGGGTGTCCTCCGGAGGCTCGGTCATCGCGCTGCGGGTCTCGTCGTCGGTGAGCAGCGTCTTCATCGCCCCCCGCGAGACCAGCCGGTGGTAGAGGCCCTTCTCCGGCCGTACGTCGGAGTACTGCAGGTCGACGAGCTGGAGCTTGTGCGAGCCCCAGCCGAGCTTCTCCCGCTCGCGGTAACCCTCCAGCAGCCGCAGCTTGGCCACCCAGTCCAGCTCGTCGGCGCAGAGCATCGGGTCCCGGCCGAGCCGGTCCAGGACGCCCTCCCAGCGGTCGAGCACGTCGGCGGTCTGCTCGTCGACGTCGGTGCCGTAGCGGTCGTCGACAAAGGACCGCACCCGCTCCAGGTACGCCCACTGCAGGTCGAGGGCGGTGAGCCGGCGACCGTCGCGCAGTCGCATCCGGTGCGTCAGGGAGGGATCGTGGCTGACCGCGCGCAGCTCGCTGACCGGGTCGGCGATGCCGAGGTCGGCGGGGAGCGCCTTCTCCTCGATCATGGTGAGGATCAGCGCGGTGGTGCCGACCTTGAGGTACGTGGAGATCTCGGAGAGGTTGGCGTCGCCGATGATGACGTGCAGCCGACGGTACTTGTCGGCGTCGGCGTGCGGCTCGTCGCGGGTGTTGATGATCGGCCGCTTGAGCGTGGTCTCCAGACCCACCTCGACCTCGAAGAAGTCGGCGCGCTGGGAGATCTGGAAGCCGCTCTGCCCGCCGTCCTGCCCGATGCCGACGCGGCCGGCGCCGCAGACGATCTGCCGGGTGACGAAGAACGGCGTCAGGTACGCCACGATGTCGGCGAACGGCGTCTGCCGGCGCATCAGGTAGTTCTCGTGGGCGCCGTAGCTGGCGCCCTTGTTGTCGGTGTTGTTCTTATAGAGGTGGATCGGCTGGGTACCGGGGATGGTGGCGGCCCGGCGGGACGCCTCGGCCATCACTCGCTCGCCGGCCTTGTCCCAGCGCACGATGTCCCGGGGGGTGGTGACCTCGGGGGTGGAGTATTCGGGGTGGGCGTGGTCCACGTAGAGCCGGGCGCCGTTGGTGAGTATCACGTTGGCCAGGCCGAGGTCCTCGTCCGCGAGGGCCTCGGCGGGGTCGTAGGCGGCCCCGGAGTAGGTGAAGCCGCGGGCGTCGCGCAGCGGCGACTCCTCCTCGTAGTCCCAGCGGGCGCGCCCGCCCCGGTTGAGCTCGGGCCGGGCCCCGTAGGCGTTGACCACCTGGGACGAGGTGACCATCGGGTTGGCTCCGGCCTGGCCGGGCACGGAGATGCCGTACTCGACCTCGGTGCCCATGATCCGTCTTACGCTCATCGACCTACCCGCTTCGCTCGCCCGACCAGTCCCCCGTCACGTCGAGCGTAGTCCGACAGTTCGGGGACGGGGGCGCGCCGGTGCAGCGGGTTTCCCGGTGTCGCCGCGTCAGTGCTTGATGATCATGGGTACGGTGCTGACCCGGGCGCGGAGTTCGGGGTGTGTGGTCAGCAGTTGGTCGACGCGTCGCTGCGCGGCCGGATCGCTGATCAGCAGCCGGATCGGGCCCCTCGTCCCGCGCAGGATCTCGCTTGTGCGCTCGGGTTCCTCGAACATCGGCAGGTAGACAGCCGGTTCGGTCTGCGCGGTCGTGTCCTGCAGGGCGGAGAGGCAGATCGTCTCGGCGTAGCCGCGGTAGCCGGTGCGATCCAGGATCACGGTCACGGTGCCCGGTTCGGCCGGGTGGCGGCGGTACGCGGCGGCGCAGACCTTGCCCACTCTCGACGGTTTGTCGACGCCGTACCCGACCCAGAGTTGGGTCCAGCTCTGCTTGTCGACCACGAGCAGGCTGGCGCTCCAGCCGGTGAGCCCGCAGAGGGTCACGACGGTGAGCACGGCCAGGGCTGCGGCGAGCGCCGGAATCGCGGCGGCCCGGACCGGTGCCGACCGGACGGCACCGGACGGGACGGGCAGCAGTCGGACCAGGGCGGCGCTGCCGACGATCAGCAGCACGGTGGCGAGGTGGACGCCCTTCATGAAGTAGTACGCGGGCTCGACGCCGGTGAGGACGTTGACCAGGGCGATGGAGAGCGCGAACCCGACGGCCACCAGCACGGCGGCGAGGTGCCGGCGCCAGGCCCGGTCGGCGCGGCGGGCCTGGATCGCCAGGGCGATCAGCACGATCGGGGTGAGGCCGAGCAGAGCCCGCCACGCCTCGGCGAGCTCCCGGCCGGCCTTCGCGTCGAGCGCCTCGGTCTGACCCGCGCCGAGCACTCCGACCAGCAGGGGCAGGGGCGCGAGCAGGGCGGTCACCAGGCCAACGGTGAGCAGCGTCCGGCGGACCCGGGGCAACTCCCGGCGGTGCCCGATCAACCAGCCGAGCACCAGCAGCCCGGCCGGCGGAAGGTACAGGTAGTAGGTGAAGCCGATCCCGGTGAGCAGGGCGCCGAGCAGGACGAGTTGTTCACGGTTGCCGGCCAGCGGGCGTACGACCAGGGCGGCCAGCGCCACCGCGAGGGCGAGCCCGAGCACCTCACTGGGGTAGCCGGCGATCAGCAGCCGGGGCATCTGGCTGCCGAGGAACAGCGCGGCGACCACAACCGTCAGAACGACCCGGTGCAGGGGGTGCGACGGGCCGGGCAGCCGTTGGGCGGCCCAGAGCAGGGTGAACACGAGCAGGCCGACGGTGGCCAGGCACCACCACCCGTAGTGGGTGAGGCTGCTGACCCCGCTGGGCGTGCCGGCGGCCGAGCGCAGGTTCGCGTCGAGCAGCGCGGTGGTCAGGTGCCAGCCCTGCGGGTAGCGGGTGAGCAGGGAGACGATGTCCTCGCGGGCGGCGGCCGGGTCGAGGAAGACGTACCCGCCGAGCCGGCCGACGGCGTCGACGAGGGCCGCGTGGCGGAAGTTGTCCTCGCCGAGGCCGAGCAGGCTGAGGTGCCCGGCGAGGGTGCGGGCACGCAGCCAGGGCAGGGCGAGGTAGCCGACGACGGCGATGGAACCGACGATCGGCAGCAGGTCGGTCCAGCCGGGGCGGGGCAGGGTGGGGCGTCGGCCGGTGGCCGCCGCGGTGAGGGTGAGGACGGTGAGCGCCGTGCCGCCGACCGCGACCGGGTGCAGCCCCCAGGGCCAGACCGTGAAGAGCAGGCCGGCGGCGGTGCTGGCGCCGACGAGCAGCAGCACGGCGAGCATCAGCCGGTCGAGCAGGGTGCGGCCGCCGCGCAGCAGACTGGCCGTGGCCAGCAGCACCAGCGGGGGCAGCAGCCAGGCCAGGTGCAGGGGGTACGTCGCCGCAGGCACCAACCAGGCCGCCGCCAGTGCGACGAGGAGCCGGCGGTACGGGCGGGCGGGCGACGGGTTGCCCGGGTCGACCGCCGGACGTGCGGACGGGTCGGTGACGGTGAGCTCGGACGGCACGCGGATCCTCGACGATTCGGAGAGTGGGAACACCACAGCGTATCGGTCATATGGGTACGCGTGGGGGCCGGCGCGTCGAGGGGCGACCGGTGAGGCCCGGGACGCGTCGCGTCCCGGGCCTCGGTGGTGTTACCGCTGGCTCAGAGGTACTGGCCGGTGTTGCTGGCGGTCTCGATCGACCGGCCGGCCTCGGCGCCCTTGCCGCCGGAGACGAGCGTGCGGATGTAGACGATCCGCTCGCCCTTCTTGCCGGAGATGCGGGCCCAGTCGTCGGGGTTGGTGGTGTTGGGCAGGTCCTCGTTCTCGCGGAACTCGTCGACGCAGGCGTCGAGCAGGTGCTGCAGGCGCAGCCCCTTGCGACCGGAGGTGAGGAACTCCTTGATGGCCATCTTCTTGCTCCGGTCGACGATGTTCTGGATCATCGCGCCGGAGTTGAAGTCCTTGAAGTAGAGGACTTCCTTGTCACCGTTGGCGTAGGTGACCTCGAGGAAGCGGTTCTCCTCGGTTTCGGAGTACATCCGCAGCACCACGGCGTCGATCATCGCCGCGACGGTGGCCTGGGGGTCGGCTCCGTGCTCGGCGAGGTCGTCCGGGTGCAGCGGCAGCCCGGAGAGGATGTACTTGGAGAAGATGTCCTTCGCCGCCTCGGCGTCCGGCCGCTCGATCTTGATCTTCACGTCGAGCCGACCGGGGCGCAGGATCGCCGGGTCGATCATGTCTTCCCGGTTGGAGGCGCCGATGACGATGACGTTCTCCAGCCCCTCCACGCCGTCGATCTCGCTGAGCAACTGAGGGACGATGGTGTTCTCCACGTCGGAGGAGACACCGGAGCCACGGGTCCGGAAGATCGAGTCCATCTCGTCGAAGAACACGATCACCGGGGTGCCCTCGCCGGCCTTCTCCCGAGCCCGCTGGAAGATCAGCCGGATGTGCCGCTCGGTCTCGCCGACGTACTTGTTGAGCAGCTCCGGGCCCTTGATGTTGAGGAAGAAGCTGGTGTGCTTCTCCTTGCCCTGCCGCTCGGCGATCTTCTTGGCCAACGAGTTGGCCACCGCCTTGGCGATCAGCGTCTTGCCGCAGCCGGGCGGGCCGTAGAGCAGGATGCCCTTGGGCGGACGGAGCTGGTGCTCGCGGAACAGGTCCGCATGCAGGAAGGGCAGCTCCACCGCGTCGCGGATCTGCTCGATCTGCGACTGGAGGCCACCGATGTCGCCGTAGTCGACGTCGGGCACCTCCTCCAGGACCAGCTCCTCGACCTCGCTCTTCGGGATCCGCTCGTACGCGTACGCCGAGCGGGGCTCGATCATGAGCGAGTCGCCGGCCCGGATCGCCGAGCCGATGAGCGTCTCGGCGAGGTGCACGATGCGCTCCTCGTCCGAGTGGGAGACCACCAGCGCCCGGTCACCCGGCCCGCCGTTCGGTCCCTCCAGGATCTCCTTGAGCATCACCACCTCGCCGACCCGCTCGTACCCGAACGCGTCGACGATGTTGAGCGCGTCGTTGAGCAGGACCTCCTGGCCACGACGCAGCTCGGCCACGTCCAACGAGGGCGAGACGGCGACCCGCAGCTTGCGGCCGCCGGTGAAGACGTCCACCGTCCCGTCGTCGTGCTTGGCCAGGAAGACGCCGTAGCCACTCGGCGGTTGCGCGAGGCGGTCGATCTCCTCCTTGAGCGTAACGATCTGCGTGCGAGCCTCCTTGAGGGTGCTCACCAGCCGGTCGTTGTTCTCGGTCAGCCGCGCCAACTGTGCCTGGGTGGCCGCCAGCCGCTCTTCGAGCTGCCGGACGTGTCGGGGGCTTTCGGTCAACTTACGCCGCACCAGAGCGAGTTCCTCCTGAAGGAACGCGACCTGCGTGGAGAGATCGTGGGCTTCCTTCTCCCACCGTGCGGCGCGCGAGTCCGCGTCGTCGCTGCGTGCTGCCACGTCCCACCTCCCCGGGGGGCTTGAACGTTCTGAGCTAACACTAGCCGCTATGAGCCCGATTCGGTCCCACGCAACACCCTCGTCACTGAACCTTGATCGCCAAGGGGTGGTCTGCGGGGTCGGTACCGGCGTTCGGGTACCGTCGGGTGGTGGCACGGGAGAACATGGGGGGTGCACCAATGGCCGAGGTCGCGACCGATCAGTTGCAGGTCTGGGTGGACCAGGATCTCTGCACGGGCGACGGGCTCTGTGTGCAGTACGCGCCGGAGGTCTTCGAGTTCGACATCGACGGTCTGGCCTACGTCAAGGGCGCCGACGGTGAGCTTCGGATGGCGCCGGGCAGCCGGGTCGACGTGCCCGAGCACCTGCGACTCGAAGTGATCGACTCCGCGAAGGAGTGCCCAGGCGACTGCATCCACGTGGTCCGCGGCGACGGCGTCGAGGTCGCCGGCCCGGACGCCGAGGACGACTGAGCCAGGCCGGCCGGGCCGCGTGGCCCGGCCGGACCCGAAAGGGGTACGCCTCAGAGCATGGGGCGGCCGACCACCGAGGCGACCAGCCGGGCGAACTCTTCCAACCGGGCGATCTGCCCGGCCCCGCCGTCGTCGAGGGTCTTGCCGAAGCGCAGCGCGTCGTGTCGCGGCGTGCCGGTCATGTCCTCGCTCGGCGGCGCCTCGTCCAGCGAGGTGAGCAGCAGGTACACATCGATGCTGTCGACCCGGATCTCGCCGCTGTCGAGGCGGTTGAGCCGCCGCCGACAGCCGACCTCGGTCACGGTGGAGACCGGCACGACCCGCAGCGACGAGGTCATCGACCCCGGTGGCCCCTCCCCCGGCGGCACGTCCTCGCCGTGCCAGAGGATCAGCCGGCTGCCGTCGCAGACGACGACCTCCTGCCACACGCCGTTGACCTCGTTGACGAAGCGTTCCAGGGTGAAGCCGAGCACCGACGCGCCCCGCAGCACCCCGCCCAGCGCCTCCAGGGCGACGTCCGGGTCGCGCAGGTAGGCCCGCGCCGCCGACTCCAGGTCCTGGTAGGGAGACCAGTCCGGAAACACCGCGGGGAGGTCACCGCCGCCGTAGCCCGGTCGGCTCATGCCGCCGCCTCCCCCCGGTCACCGGCGCCCTGCTCGATGGTCACGGCCTGTCCATCTCCCCCGGCGCGTCGGGCTGCACACCTGCCGCCTGGGCGGCGGCAGCCTGTCGGGCCGCCTCCGCCTCGCGCAGGTCCTGGCGGCGCTGCGCGTACGCCTCGGTGCCCTTGCTGGGCTTGCGCCGACGCGGCGGCGCGGTGACACCCGGGGCGAGCTTGCGCGCGGAGACCAGGAACGCGGTGTGCGCGATCATCCGGTGGTCCGGACGGACGGCGAGGCCCTCGGCGTGCCAGTCGCGCACCAGCGACTCCCAGGCGCGCGGCTCGGTCCAGCCGCCGCGCTCACGCAGCGCCTCGACCAACTCGGAGAGCTGGGGCGTGGTGGCCACGTAGCCGATGAACACGCCGCCGGGCACCAGCGCCCGCTCGACCATGTCGAGGGTCTCCCAGGGGGTGAGCATGTCCAGGATGATCCGGTCGAAGCCGGTCTCCTGGCACTGTGCGACGTCGCCGACGTGCAGCTGCCACGCCGGGTGCGGCCCGTTGAAGAAGGCCTCGACGTTGCGCTTGGCGATCTGGGCGAAGTCGTCGCGCAGCTCGAACGAGTGCAGCTCGCCCTCGCTGCCGACGGCCCGCAGCAGGGAGCAGCTGAGCGCGCCCGAGCCGGCGCCGGCTTCCAGGACCTTCGCGCCGGGAAAGATGTCGCCCATCGCGACGATCTGCGCCGAGTCCTTCGGGTAGATCACCTGAGCGCCGCGCGGCATGGACAGTACGTAGTCCGAGAGCAACGGTCGCAGCGCGAGGAAGGCCGTGCCGCCGCCGGTGGTGGTCACCACACTGCCGTCGGGCAGCCCGATCAGCGCGTCGTGCGCCAGGATGCCGCGATGGGTGTGGAACTCCTTGCCGGGCTCCAGCGTCACGGTGTGCATCCGCCCCTTCGGGTCGGTCAACTGCACCCGGTCGCCGGGCCGGAACGGGCCACGGTGCACGGGTGTCAGCGCCGGGGTGGCGGCGTCGGCTCCGACGGTGGAGGGAGTTGCGGTCACGATGTCATCTTCCGGTTGGGTTCGAGGAGCTGCGCCAGATCGGCGATGTGCAGAATGCCGACGACATCTTCGCCTGCCGTCACCACGTACTGCGCGGCCGGGTGGGTCTGCACGGCCTCCATCACCCGCTCCCCGTCGAGCCCGACCGGCAGGGTCGGGAGCGTGCCCAGTGACCGGGCGACGGCGTCCACCGCCAGCCACGGGCGACGCTCGGCGGGCACGGCCGCGGCGGCGGCCGGGTCGACCAGCGCGACCGGGCGGCCGGTGGAGTCGGTGACCAGCAGCGCGGCGGCGGGTTGCCCGCCCTCGTCGCGGCGCCGCTGGGCCTCGGACAGCGGTGTGCCGGAGGCCACCGGCCAAGCCGGCCGCGCCAGCCGGGACAGGTCGATCAGCGGGAACCGGCGGCTGACCCGGGCTGCCCTGATCGACTGCCCGGCGCCCCGCCAGAGGGTGACGGCGACGAGCAGCATCAGCGGCAGCGCCAACGGCGCCAGATAGTCGGCCAGGGTGAGCAGCAGGACCAGGGCGGCGGTGCCGACGGCGACCACGCGACCCGCCCAGCCGGCGACCTCGGTGCCGCGGTGCCGGTCGCTGGTCAGGCCCCACACGGCGGCGCGCAGCGCCCGGCCGCCGTCCAGCGGCAGCCCGGGCAGGATGTTGAAGAGCGCGACGATGACGTTGCTCAGCGCGAGTTGGAAGGCGAGTTGGTGCGCCACCGTGCCCTGCGGCAGGGCGAGGGTGGCGGCCACCGCGAGGACGGCGAGCACCGCGGAGACCGCCGGACCGGCCAGCGAGACCAGCAGGTCGACCCGGGGTGTCGGGGCGTCCCGGTCCATCTCGGTGTACCCGCCGAGCAGTTCCAGGGTGATCCCGCGCACACCGATGCCGTAGCGTCGGGCGGTGAGCGCGTGGCCCAGCTCGTGCAGCAGCACCGAGCCGAGCAGCGACACCACGAACCCGAAGCCGATCAGATAGCCGCTGATCTGCGGCAGAGCCAGCTGCCGGCGGGCGAACTCGGCGTAGAGCACGGCGACCAGCACGGCGAGCAGGACCATCGAGGCGTTGAGGTGCAGCGGCACCCCGAACACCCGCCCCACGCTCAGGCCGGGACGCCGGTCGGGTCGGCGCGGCGGCCGGGATGTCTGCTCCATCGCAACGATGCTACGGACCGGCGGCGGGCGGGGCGGGCGGCGGTCGGTGTCATACCGGTGCCCTACCCTTTGCGAATATGACGGCGGAACCGGTCACCACCCCCAAGCCCCCCTTCCCGGCACAGACGCCGCCGACGGTGCGGGCGTCGCTGTCCCCGTCGCGGGCGGCGGATTTCAAGACGTGTCCGCTGCTCTACCGGTTCCGCAGCATCGACCGGCTGCCCGAGCGGACGACCGTCGAGCAGGCCCGGGGCACCCTGGTGCACGCCGTGCTGGAGCGGCTGTTCGACCTGCCCGCGCAGGGCCGCACGCCGACCGCGGCCGGTGACCTGGTGGCCCCTCAGTGGGACCGGCTGGTCACCGAGCAACCGGAGCTGGCCGGGATCTTCGACGGTGCCGAGCCGGCCGGTCCGGTGGAGTTCCTGCGCTCGGCGGCGGGGCTGCTGGAGGGTTACTTCGCGGTGGAGGATCCGACCCGACTGGAGCCGGCCGAGCGAGAGAGCCTGATCTCCGCGGTGGTCGACGACGAGCTGCTGATCCGGGGCTACCTCGACCGCCTGGACGTCGCTCCGGACGGCGCGCTGCGGGTGGTCGACTACAAGACCGGTGGCGCCCCGCGCGAGGCGTTCGAGGCGCGGGCGCTGTTCCAGCTGAAGTTCTACGCCCTGGTGCTGTGGCGTACCCGGGGGGTCGTGCCCAAGGTGCTGCGGCTTCTCTACCTGCGCGACGCCGAGGTGTTGGATTACACGCCCGACGCCGACGAGCTGGTTCGCTTCGAGCGCACGGTGGTGGCGTTGTGGCGGGCGATCGAGCAGGCCACCGCCCGGCAGGATTTCCGGCCCCGGCCGAGTCGGCTCTGCGACTGGTGCAGCCACCAGGCGCTGTGCCCCAGCTTCGGGGGCACTCCGCCGCCGTTCCCGGTGGCGCTGGCCGCCCCCGATCCGCTGCGGGACGCCCGGTCCGCGCCGGTGACGCCCGGCGCCGACGAGTGACAGCCGGACGCGGCGCTCCGACCCCGACGCGGTAATCCCGGCGCGCTGATCCCGATGCGGTAATCCCGACGCGGTGACCCCGGCGCGGTGACCCCGGGCGGCCCCCAGCCCTCTCGCCCACCCCCGGGCGGGCGCCTCAGCATGCGCCGAGGCCGGCGGGCCCGACCGGAGCTGCGCCGCGCCGGTCGGGACGCCGGCGGCGGCTGGCCTCTACCGTGGTCCGCGACGCACTGGTACGCGTACGCGACGATGACCGGTGCGGCACCTGGCGTCGGCGCGGAAACGGGAGACGAGATGACCGATCGGGTGGCTCCGGTGCGGCCGGTGCGAATCCTGCTCGCCGATGACCAGCCGCTGTTGCGCACCGGGTTCCGCATGGTGCTGGGCGCCGAGCACGACCTGGACGTGGTCGCGGAGGCCGGCGACGGCCTGGAGGCGGTGGAGCTGTCCCGCCGGCTCCTGCCCGACGTGGTGCTGATGGACATCCGGATGCCCCGGATGGACGGGATCGCCGCGACCCGGGCCATCGTCGACTCCCGGCTGCCGGTTCGGGTGCTGGTGCTCACCACCTTCGACCTGGACGAGTACGTGGTGGGCGCGGTGCGCGCCGGCGCCAGCGGGTTCCTGGCCAAGGACGTGCCCGCCGAGGAGTTGATCGCGGCGATCCGCACGGTCGCCGGCGGGGACGCGGTGGTGGCGCCCCGGATCCTGCGGCGGCTGCTGGAACGCTTCGCCGACCTGCTGCCCGACCCGGCGGCGACACCATCGGCGGCGTTCGACGCGCTCACCGACCGGGAACGCGAGGTGCTGGTGCAGGTGGCGCGCGGGTTGTCCAACACCGAGATCGCGGCGGTGCTGTCGGTCAGCGAGACGACCATCAAGACCCATGTCGGGCACGTGCTGACCAAGCTGCGGCTGCGCGACCGGGTGCAGGCGGTGGTGTTGGCGTACGAGTCGGGTTTGGTGCGACCCAGGTCGTAGCCGCCGCTCGGCGGCTACCCCGTTCGGCGTACCAGAGGATCCCTCCGTGGGGGGACGGCCCTGTTGCCGCGGTCACCTACCGTGACCGGAGACGGCCCGGAGCGGTTGACCCTCCTGTGACGTGAGGCGGAAATCTCGTCTCCGGTAGCTGAGAAACGGCTCGACCGGCCGTCATGTCAGGGGCAACCCTGACCCACCATGGGGGTGCACCCGCAGCGGGAAATCCGCTCCGCGTCCGCCCGTGGGCGGACGGGGGCGGCGCGAACAGCGCCGAGAATGGATCTGTCACGCCGGACCATCGGGGGGTGGCGTGGGGTTTGAACAGACGGAAGAGGTAGATGACGTGACCGCGACGGTAGGCCAGCAGGCGCAGGCCGCGGCCCGGGCGAACGACGTGTGGAAGGTGTACGGCAGCGGCGAGGCGCAGGTCCTCGCGCTGCGGGGGGTCAGCGCGGAGTTCGAACGGGGCCAGTTCACCGCGATCATGGGTCCGTCGGGTTCCGGCAAGTCGACGCTGATGCACTGCCTAGCCGGCCTGGACTCGGTGACCCGGGGCACGGTGGCGATCGGCGAGACCACCGTCACCGGTCTGGGCGACGCGGGGCTGACGAAGCTGCGCCGGGACAAGGTGGGGTTCATCTTCCAGCAGTTCAACCTGCTGCCCACCCTCACCGCCAAGGAGAACATCCTGCTGCCGCTGTCGATCGCCGGGCGGAAGCCCGACCCGGCCTGGTACGACACCGTGATCGACACCGTCGGTCTGCGCGACCGGCTGGACCACCGGCCGGCGCAGCTCTCCGGCGGCCAGCAGCAGCGGGTGGCGTGCGCGCGGGCGCTGGTCTCCCGCCCTGAGGTGATCTTCGCCGATGAGCCGACCGGCAACCTGGACTCCCGCTCCGGCGCGGAGGTGCTGGCCTTCCTGCGCAACTCCGTCCGCGAGCACGGGCAGACCATCGTGATGGTCACCCACGACCCGACCGCCGCCGCATACGCCGACCGGGTGGTCTTCCTCGCCGACGGGCAGATCGTCTCGGAGCTGATCGAGCCGACGGCCGAGACGGTGTTGGACACCATGAAGAAGCTGGACACTCCCGCCGAGGTGGGCAACTGATGTTCCGGGCGACACTGAAGAGTCTGCTGGCCCGCAAGGTTCGGCTGATCCTGTCCGGGCTGGCGGTGGTGCTCGGGGTCATGTTCGTCTCGGGTGCCTTCGTGCTCACCGACACGCTGGGCCGCTCCTTCGACTCGATCTTCGCCGACGCTTATTCCGAGACCGACGTGAACGTCGCGGCGAAGCCGAAGGTGGAGGTCGACGAGGTCGAGGGTGAGCAGACCGCCAACCCGCTGCCGGCCGCCGTGGTGGACCGGGTCAAGCAGGTGCCGGGGGTGGCGTCGGCGACCGGTGTCGTCGCCGCCGACGGCGCCCGGATCATCGGCAGCAACGGCAAGGTGGTGACCTCGTTCGGGCCGCCGCAGTTGGGCGAGAACTGGATCGGCGAGGGTGAGCTGCTCCAGTTGCGCGAGGGGCGCGCCCCGCAGGCCGACGACGAGATCGTCATCAACAAGGCGCTGGCCACCGCGGCGAAGGTGCAGGTCGGCCAGAAGGTCGGCGTGCTCACCGCGTTCGAGTCGAAGAAGCGGGACTTCACCCTGGTCGGCGTCTTCGGTTACAGCGGTGACCGGGACTCGATCGGTGGTGCCAACGAGGTCTTCTTCACCACGCCGGTGGCGCAGCGGCTGATGCTCGGCGAGCCGGACGTGTTCAGCAACATCACCGTGCGCGCGGCCGGTGGCGTCTCCGACGAGACGCTGCGCGACGACGTGGCCCGCGCCCTTGGCGCCGACTACGAGGTGAAGACCGGCGAGCAGTTGGCCGCGGACGCCGCCGGTGGCCTGAAGGAGGGCCTGTCCTTCTTCAACAAGATCCTGCTCGGCTTCGCCGCGGTGGCGCTGCTGGTCGGCACCTTCCTGATCCTCAACACCTTCTCGATCATCGTCGCGCAGCGGACCCGGGAGTTGGCGCTGATGCGCGCCATCGGGGCCAGCGGCCGGCAGATCATCGGATCGGTGGTGCTGGAGGCGATCGCCGTGGGGCTGATCGCGTCGGTTCTCGGCCTGGCCGCCGGCATCGGGATCGGGGCGCTGCTGGCGTTCGTCTTCGGCAAGCTGGCCGGCGGTCTCACACTCGCCGGGATCGGTGTGCCGGCGGCGGCGGTGATCGGCTCCTTCGCCGTCGGGCTGGTGATCACCGTCGTGGCGGCGCTCCTGCCGGCGCTGCGGGCGTCCCGGATCCCGCCGATCGCGGCGATGCAGGACGTGGCCACCCCGGACCGGCCGTTGACCAAGGTCACCGTGGCCGGGTCGGTGGTCACCGGTATCGGCGCGGTGCTGCTCTTCCTCGGGCTCAGCGGCAACGCGGGCGGCCAGACCCTGGCCACCATCCTGGGCGGTGTGCTGTTCGCCTTCATCGGGGTGGCGCTGCTGACGCCGTTGCTCAGCCGGCCGGTGGTGAGCCTGCTCGGCGGGATCTTCTCCTGGTCGGTGCCGGGCAAGCTGGGGCGGCTCAACTCCGGGCGCAACCCACGCCGCACCGCGATCACGGCCGCCGCGCTGATGGTCGGCATCGCGCTCGTCACCGGCGTCACGGTGATCCTCGACTCGGCCAAGGGCAGCCTCGGCGCGCTCGCCCAGGACACCATCAAGGCCGAGCTGGTGATCGCCGGCAGCCAGGGCGGGCCCCGCCCGCCGAGCTTCGACCCGGCGGTGCTCGACCAGGCCAAGGCGCTGCCCGGTGTGCAGATGGTCGACGGCGAGTACGGCGACATGGCGCAGCTCGACGGTAAGCGCACCTGGGTCGGGGCGAGCAGCGACATCGCGTCGCTGCGGCAGATCTTCGGTGCCAAGCCCACCGCCGGTGACATCGACCGGCTCTCACCGACGCAGATGCTGGCCAGCTCGGACACCGCCACCTCGCGTGGCTGGTCGGTGGGCTCGACGGTGAACGTGCAGTTGACCCGGGGCGAAGCGCGGCCGTACACGGTCAGCGGGATCTACGAGTCCGGGCAACTGCTGAACCTGGTGGTGCTGCCGGTGACGGCGGCGAAGGACTTCGCGATCCCGCAACCCTTTCAGGGGTACATCCAGTTGGCGCCCGGCACTCGGGTGACCGACGTGCAGCCGCAGGTGGAGTCGCTGCTCGCGGACAGCCCCGAGGTGTCGGTGGCCGACCGGGACGCGTTCATCGAGCAGCAGACCAGTCAACTCGACGGGCTGCTCACGATGATTCAGATCCTGCTGGCGTTGGCCATCGTGATCGCCGTACTGGGCATCATCAACACCCTGGCGCTGTCGGTGCTGGAGCGGACCCGCGAGCTGGGCCTGCTGCGGGCGATCGGCCTGCGACGTGGGCAGACCATGGCCATGATCACGGTCGAGGCGGTGGTGATCTCCGTGTTCGGCGCGCTGCTGGGCGTGGTGGTCGGCACCGGTCTCGGCGCCGCCGTGGTCGAGGCGCTCAAGGACGAGGGGATCACCGACCTGATCCTGCCCTGGGGGCAGATGGGTCTCTTCCTCGGTCTCGCCGCGATCATCGGGGTGGTGGCCGCGGTGCTCCCGGCCATCCGTGCGGCCCGGATCAACGTCCTGGGCGCCATCGCCCACGACTGACGTTCGGAAAGACGGGGTTCCTGCTGCCGCGCACGGCGGCAGGAGCCCCGTCCTAAGGGACGCCTCGTAACTCGGCCGTGCGTCCATGGTGGATCGCCATCGACGCCCACACCCCGTACCGCAAGCCCACCGACGGCAGCGAACTGCCCGCGTGGAAGGCAGACCTGAACAGGCAACGCCGCACCAGTCCGACGCCGGTCAGCCCGGGGCAGACCAGGATGTCCGGTCGATACGGGCTTCGGAGTTTGTCAGCGGCGCTGTCGGCCGCGGCCGTTGTTCTGTTCCCGCCCGCCGTTCCTCGGTCGCTCAGCAGGTTGAGGCGCTTGCGCGGGCAAGCTCGAGCTTGATGTCAAGCTGGCGACCTGGGCTCGGCTCTGTTGCTCGAGACGCGTGTGCCGGCTGTGCTGCCTATCGAGTTCTCTCACCCACGGAGTTTCCCGGTCGATCGGCCGGCGGCTGGTCATCCGTACGCTTCTTCTCCTTGCGGTCTGCGCCGCAGCGGAAACACTGCGCGTGTTGTCGTTCAAAGCGTGGATAACGTTTTCCTTGTGGTGGTTCTGTGTTACGTCCCGATCACCTTCGAGCAGGCGTCGGCTGGTGGCGAGATAATCGCTAGTCCTCATTGATTGAGAGGTGCCTTCGACTTGCCGAAGATACAGGTAGGTCTCACTGCCCTGCCCGCCGACGCTCCTGAGGAACGCTAGCGCCTCTCCGCTTCCTTCGGCGCTCAAAGTATCCACGGTAAGGCGCTCGATCGTGGAGCGCTCAGGTTGAACCTGCGCGTAAAGCCATTGCGCCGGACTGGCGTTGACCTGGAGAGTTGGGGCCGTCACCGGTGTCGGGAACCGTGTGCCGATGTTCTCGTTGGCGGTGGTGAGCTGAAAGAAGAGTTGACGGTCCCTACTCAAAACCGTGTCGAAATGCTGCGGCGAATAGGGCATTGGAGTTTCAACGGAAGAATTTTCGTACCATTCAGCGTACTCCTCGACAGAGTTGCCTATGTCCTGATGCTGGAGATTTTGCTCTTCGGACACGATTCTCCTGCCTAACAACATAGGTGATAGAAAATGAGCTGTCCCCAGTCTCGCAATCTGAGAACAAGTGGCCACGACACCCAGGCTGGCGCCTCAACCGACATGACCACCACCCCTACGCAAGCGACCGCTTACCGGTTCACCTCTGAGTCGATCAAGGTGTGCCCGTCGGGTCCGGCGCAGGCCAGGTACACCCCGATCTGACTGTTTCGATCCGCCCGGGCCGTGCCACAGGTCGCCACGGACGGCGTTGGCGTCCCACACCGCCCGGTACACCAGCCGCTGCATCGCATCGGGTCGGGCGTGGCCCGCCTGCTCGGCCAACTACCAGCACGTCCTGGCGTGAAGCTCGGACAGCAGCCCGGTCACGAACGCCGCTGCGCACCGGCGCGTCTCCACCCGCAGGAACCGGCCCGCGGTCGAGCCGAGCACTCCGGCCGGGATGTCGTGCGGGATACGCCGGACCCACAGTGCTCGGCGGTGGCCGCGCGACAATCGCCGAATCGGCGTTGCCGTGCCAGTTCAGGTCTCCGGCAGCGTCCGCCCTAACGCTCCGGACGCGCGCCGGCCCGGTCGACCAGCAGATCCGCGAGGACCTCCAGGTCCACGCCGGTCAGGCTCTCCACCTGGTGTACGCCGGCAGTGCTCGGCAGCGGCGCCTCCGCGGGTACGGCCAGCACGGCCGCGCCGGAGGCGAGCGCACTGGCCACCCCCGTCGCGGAGTCCTCGATCGCCACGCACCGCTCGATCGGCACGTCGAGCAGCCGGGCTGCGGTCAGGTACGGCTCCGGGTGCGGCTTGGCGGCGACCACCTCGTCGCCACAGACCACCGCGTCGAAGTTGTCCCGGCCCAGGGTGTCCAGGGCGACCTCGACCAGCGCCCGGCCGCTGGAGGTGACCAGCGCGGTGGGGATGCCCGCCGCGCGGACCGCGCCCAGCAGGGCGAACGCGCCCGGTTGCCAGCGCAGCCCGGTGCGGAACAACTCCAGGATCCGGGCGTTGATCCACGCCGCGCTGATCTCCGGGTCCCGTTCGGGTTGCCCCAGGTCGTCGTGCAGGATCCGCATGGACTCGGCCATGCTGGTGCCGATGATCGACTGTCGGGCGTGAGCGGACAGCTCACCGCCGTACTCCCGGGCCAGTTCCTGCAGCGCGACGTCCCACAGCTTCTCGCTGTCGACAAGCGTGCCATCCATGTCGAAGAGCACGGCGGCGGGGTGATGGCTGCTCAGCGGATCCTCCAGGGTCGTGGTCGGCACCGACGATCCTGCCAGGGCCGGTCGCTGTCGGCGCCGCCGACGGGCGCCCGGGTGATCCGGGCAACGCCGCTCAGCCCAGGCCGCAGGCCTCCAGCGAACGCTCGTAGCCGCGGAAGAACGAGTCGGTGCGTTGCTCCGCGGTGCCGTGCGAGCCCTCCGCGAACCATGGCTGGTCCGGGTCGTCGCCGACCGCCGCCACCCCCTCGCGGAACTCCTCCAGGTCGCCCTCGGCCAGGGTCAGGGCACCGGAACGCACCGAGTCGCCCAGGTACGCCCCGGCCATGCAGTCGGCCTGCAACTCCTGCTGGATGGTGAAGCTGTAGTTGATGCCGAGTCGCACCTGGATGCCGTGGGCGTACTCGTGGCCGAGCAGGTAGAACACGAACGCGTCACCGACCTGGCGGAACGCCGCCACCGACCAGTTGACGTCGTACGCGATGAAGTCGCCCCGCGAGCAGTAGACCGCGTTGTTGCGGGGCAAGGGCTGGCCGCCGCAGGACACCTCGCCCTCCCGCTGGTACGGGATGATCCGCTGGATGGGCTGGAACCGCTGCCCGGACGCCTTGAACTGGGCGGCCCAGTACCGCTCGGCGACCGACTGCGCGTCGGCGACGTCCTGCTCGAACTCGGCGACGCTGGTGGTGCCGTCGGCTCGCGTCGTCTCCGTCCCCGGCGACGCCTGCGACTGGCCCGGTGCCGGGCGCTCCCCCTGCGGCTCGGCCAGCCCACCGCCGGCGCAGGCGAGTGACACCAGCGCGGCGACCAGCAGACCCGCCAACGGACCTCGGGCGTCGCGTCCTGACCGTGCCCCCACTGCGCCTCCCCAGACATCGGTGCGTGCGCTGGAAGTACCCCGCCGATACGACCGTCACGCCCGTCACCAGCTACACGCGCGGCAGGGCCAGGCGGTTCACGACCCTGTGTGCGATGCACCGCGCGGACGCCCAACGGCCACAATGGACCAGGGGTTCAGCCGCTGGAATCCCGGCCGCGCTGCCAGGTGTCGCCCTGGTTGCCGTGTCGCTCGGCCTCGTACCGCTGCTGCCGATCACGGGCGTCCCGCCCAGCCGCACGATCGTCGTCCCCCGCGATCCCCCCGGCGTTCCGCCCCCGCCAGACCACGGCCCCGTAAGCCGCCCCAGCCACCACCGCAAAAACCCCGACCACCACCCAAACGGTCTCCACCCCGCCAACCTAATCCCCCCACCCCCACCACCCCTCCAGCCCTCGTGATCATGAAGTTGTTGTCACGACACGCCGAGCCGGGTGACGCTAACTTCATGATCACCGCTGATCCTGCTGTTCCTGTGCTGCCATCCGGCGCTCACGCCGGCCTCGCAGATCGCGCTCACACTGCGCGCGGTGGGCGGGTTGAGCACCGCGGAGGTGGCCCGCGCGTTCCTGGTGCCGGAGGCGACGATGACCCGGCGGATCAGCCGGGGCAAACAGCGGATCCGCGACAGTGGGCTGCGGTTCGCCCCACCGACCGGCGCGGAGCGCGCCGACCGGCTCGCCGCCGTGCTGCACGTCCTCTATCTGATCTTCACCGAGGGGTACGCGCGGACCACCGGCCCGGGATTGCTGCGCGCCGATCTGACCGCCGAGGCGATCCGGCTGGCCCGCCTGGTGCACCGGCTGCTGCCCGACGACCCCGAGGTCGGCGGCCTGCTCGCGTTGATGCTGCTCACCGACGCCCGCGCACCGGCGCGGGTCGGCCCGCACGGCGAGCTGGTGCCGATGGCTGAGCAGGACCGCAGCCGGTGGCGGGCCGACCAGATCGCCGAGGGGGTCGACCTGATCACCGAGGCGCTGCCGCGCGGGGTCGTCGGGCCGTACCAGCTCCAGGCGGCCATCGCGGCCGTGCACGACGAGGCTCCCAGCGCTGCGGCCACCGACTGGGCGCAGATCACCGCCCTGTACGAGGTGCTGCTCGGCATCGCCGACAACCCGGTCGTGGCGCTCAATCACGCGGTGGCGGTGGCGATGAGTCGGGGCGCGCGGGCCGGGTTGGCCCTGCTCGACGATCTGGCCGGCGACGCCCGGTTGGCCGACGATCCGCGGCTGCCGGCCGCCCGCGCCCACCTGTGGGAGCGGGAGGGTGAACGGGTCGCGGCGCGGGAGGCGTACCGGCTGGCGGCGGCGCGGTCGACGAACCTGGCCCAGCAGCGCTACCTGAACGCCCGCGCCGACCGCCTGTCGAACGACCTGCCGACCGCCCGCTGAGGCAGGCGGTCGGCGGCGCGGAGGGCGCGGACGGCGGTCAGGGGCTGGCGGCCAGGAAGACGAAGGCGGCCAGCAGCACCAGGTGGACGCCGCCCTGCAGCACGTTGGCCCGCCCCGGCACCACGGTCAGGACCGAGGTCACGGCGGTGAGCGCGAGCAGCACGAGCTGGGTGCCGCCGAGGCCGAGCAGCAGCGGGCCGTCCAACCAGATCGAGGCGATCGCGATAGCCGGGATGGTCAGACCGATGCTGGCCATCGCGGAGCCGAGCGCGAGATTGAGGCTGATCTGGACGCGGTCCCGGCGGGCGGCACGGCCAGCGGCGAGGGTCTCCGGCAGCAGCACCAGCAGGGCGATGATCACGCCGACGAACGCCGGCGGCAGGTTCGCCCCCGCCACCGCGGCCTCGATGGTCGGGGAGACGGTCTTGGCGTCGCCGACCACCGCGATCAGTGCCACCACCAACAGGCCCAGGCTGATCAGCGCCGCGCGGTTGGTGGGCGGCTTGGCGTGCTCCTCGGTCTCGATGACCTTGCCCCGGCTGTCGACCGGCAGGAAGTAGTCCCGGTGCCGGCCGGTCTGCACGAGCACGAACAGTCCGTACAGGGCCAGCGACGCGACAGCGGCGAAGGCGAGCTGGGCCGGGCTGAACTCCGGACCGGGCCGGGCCGTGGTGAAGGTCGGGATGACCAGGCTCAGCGTGGCCAGGGTGATCACGGTGGCCAGCGCCCCGCCGGTGCCCTCCGGATTGAAGACGGCCACCCGTCGGCGCAGCGCTCCGAGCAGCAGGGACAGACCGAGTATGCCGTTACAGGTGATCATCACGGCGGCGAAGACGGTGTCGCGGGCAAGCGACTGGGTCTTCTCCGGCCCGCTGATCATCAGCGTGACGATCAGTGCGACTTCGATGACGGTGACCGCGACGGCGAGCACCAGCGAGCCGTACGGCTCACCCACCCGGTGGGCGACCACCTCGGCGTGGTGCACGGCCGCGAGCACCGCGCCACCCAGCAGTACCGCGACCACCGCCATGATAGAGCCGGGAAGTTCTCGTCCCCATGTCACGATCAGCATCAGCACCGCGAGCACGGGTACGACAACAGTCCAGTCGGACAGGCGGAATCGAAGCAGGGCTGGCATGTCGTCAAGAGTGCCAGGTCACGTGATCATGTCGCCACCATCGACCATATCGGCAGGGGTGTCAGGAAAATCTCCACAGCCATAATCTGTAACCTCTGGGTTACGCTTTCCGGCGTGGACGAGGTGGCCTCCGCGATCGCGGATCCGGTGCGGCGGCGCATCCTGACCCTGCTGCACGGCACGCCGCTCTCCGCGGGCGAGATCGCCCAGCGGTTCGCGATCAGCCGACCCGCGATCAGCCGCCACCTGCGGGTGTTGCGCGAGAGCGGGCTGGTCCGCGACGACCTGGTCGGCCGCAAGAGGATCTACCGGCTCGAACCCGGCCCGCTCGCCGCACTGGTCGACTGGCTCACCGAACTCGTCTCACCGGCCCCGTGGGAACGGCACCTCGACGCGTTGGAGACCGAGGTCTATCGCACCCGCCGAGAGAGCCGCACCCGCGGCCCGGCGGAGCACCGAAGGGAGCACACGGCATGACCCGCACACCCGCCGGACGCCTGTTTCGCACGGCCACCGGCCACGATCTCATCCTCACCCGCACGTTCCGCGCCCCGGCGGCGGACGTGTGGGCCAGCCTGACCGAGCCGGAACGCACCGCCCGCTGGTTCGGCCCCTGGGAGGGCGACGCCGCGCCCGGCCGAACCATCCGGGTCCAGATGGCGTACGAGGAGCAGCAGCCCTGGTGCGAGGTCCGGATCGAGGAGTGCGAGCCTCGGCAGCGCCTCGCCGTGTCGATGGTCGACAGCTACGGAACCTGGCTGCTGGAGATGGCGCTGACCGAGACCGACGGCACCACCGAGTTGCGGTTCGCCCAGCACCTCACCAACCTCGATGGCATCGCCGAGGTGGGCGCCGGCTGGGAGTACTACCTGGACATGCTTGTCGCCTCCCGGGACGGCTCGCCTCGGCCGGAGTTCGACGACTATCACCCGGCGATGCAGCCCTACTACCAGGCGCTGGCCGCCGACGCCGCCGCACCACACGCCTAGCGGCCAACCTCCCGCCGCAGCGCCGCGAACTCCGTCGTCAGCGCCGGCAGCGGGAAGTGCGCGTTCAGGCCACTCGGGTTGGGCAGCACCCAGACCCGGGCCGGGCCTAGCTGATCCGGCTGCGGACCCAACCCGGCCCGGGGCCGGGCAAAGGCGATCCGGTACGCGGTCACGCCGAGAATCGCCACCCACGCGGGCCGGTGCCGTTCGGCCTTCACCGCCAGCCTCGTCACCCCGGCCACCAGTTCGGTCGAGGTCAGCTCGTCGGCACGCGCCGTGGCCCGGTTGCTGAGGCTGGTCAACCCCAGGCCCTGCCGCAGCATCTCGTCGCGCTCCTGCGGGCGCAGCTCCCGGTCGGTGAACCCGGAACGGTGCAGCGCCGGCCAGAACCGGCTGCCCCGCCGGGCGAAGTGCTCCCCCACGGCGGCGGAGTACAGGCCCGGATTGAAGCCGCAGAAGAGCACGCGCAGGCCCGGGCCGATCACATCCACCAGACCGCGCCCGGCCGCCGCCGCGACCTCCTGCGGGGTCGGCCTCCACCACCGTCCCGACGCGTCCACGTCCACCCCACCGATCCTGCCGTACGCCGCGCCGCCCGGCCGCGCCTTGCTGGCCGTACGCGGCACAGCGGACCCGGTGCGCGCCCACGATCACGCCTTGACACCCTGAACGGATGCGATCCACCGACCACCTCGCCACCAGCCGCTACGCGCGGATGCGGTGGAACACGCCGCTGTCGGAGGAGCACGCCGCGCTGCTGCTGCGGCGACTCGACGTCCGCCCCGGCGCACGCGTGCTCGACCTGGGGTGTGGCTGGGGCGAGCTGCTGCTCAGGGCCGTCGCTGCCGGTGGCGTGGCCGGCCCGGTCGCGACGCGGGGCGTCGGCGTCGACACCGACGAGACCGCCCTGGCCCGAGGGCGGGCACTCGCCGCCAGCCGGTCGCTGAACCGACACGTCGCCTTCGTGATGGGGGAAGCGGCGGCCTGGCAGGAGCCGGCCGACCGGGTCCTGTGCATCGGCGCGGCGCACGCCTTCGGCGGCACCGGCGCGGCCCTCGACGCGCTCGCCTCGGTGGTCCGGCCCGGCGGTCGACTGCTGTTCGGCACGGCGTACTGGCAGCGCCAGCCCACGGCCGAGGCCGAGCAGATCTTCGGCACCGAGGTCACGGACCTCGCGGGCCTCGTCGAGGCTGCCCGAGAGCGGGGCTGGCGGCTGCTGCACGTGAGCACCGCCGATCAGCGGGAGTGGGACGACTTCGAGTCCACCTGGCTCGCGGGCCGGCAGGAGTGGCTGCTGACGTACCCGCAGGATCCCCGCGCGGCGCAGGTCCGCGCCGAACTCGACGACCGGCTACGCCAGTACGTCGGCTGCTACCGCGACGTCGTCGGCCTCGCCTACCTGGTCCTGGGGCACTGACCGCTCGCCATTGATCTCGATGGCTACGCTGCGCGTGGTGAGCAGTGAACCTCGCCTCGCCCTGCCCTGGCGGATCGTTGTCGTGTTCGCCGGCACCGTGCTGGTGTGGCTGTTCCTCTATCACGATGCCCTGCTCGGTCGTGACTACGACCGAGTGACCCACGTCGCCCGGGCCGTCCTCACGACGGCGCTCGTCGTACCCCTGGTGGTGCTCGCCCGGCGTCTGCTCGACCGGCGCCCGTGGGCCGGGATCGGGCTGCCCTCCCTGCGGGCCGGCTGGCGGCGCCTGCTGCTCGGCATGGTCTGCTGGCTCGTTCCGGCCGCGATCGGGTTCGCTCTCTGCCTCGGTCTGGGCTGGGTCCAGATCAGCGTGCGGACGTCGGTCGGGGACGCCCTGCGGGTGGCGGCGCTGCTGGTCGTGCTCGTCTTCCTCTACGAGGCGCTGCCCGAGGAGCTCGTCTTCCGCGGCTATCTGCAACGCAACCTCGCCACCCGACTACCGGTCTGGCAGGCGGTCGTCGGGCAGGCGGTGCTGTTCACCCTGTTCGGGTTCCTCCTCGGGGCCGCCCGCTCCCCCGATCGGCTCGCGCTGTTCTTCGTCTTCGCGCTGCTGCTCGGTGGCTTCCGGGCCGCCACGGGTGACATCTGGGCGGGCATCGGTTTCCACGTCGCCTTCCAGACGGTCGCCCAACTGTTCGGCGATGTCGGCGGCGTCTTCGACGTGCGGGGCGCCGACGTCCTGGGCGGCGTCGCGATGGGGGCCATACCGTTCGCGGTCGGCTGGACCGTCGTGCGACACCTCTACCGGGACCGCTTGGCCTGGCGGGCCGTCCGCCCGGAGACCGTTTCCTGAGGCGTCCCGGCGACGACCGGATTCCAACCCGCGGACGCAGCCGGGCGCACCGCTTGACGACGCTCATACATCAGAGGTTTACTGCGTCAGCGATGGCAATCGATATAGTGTGAGCGCTCACACTTGTCGCTCGGAGTCGTCGGCTGGCTCCACGCACCATCCGGACACGACCACCACACCACCTCGGCCGAGCATCGGCGGCTTGGCTTCCGCACCACCGCCACCCTGGCCCTGGCGTGCCCGCGGGCACATCCCGGGGTCCCCGCTCAGCAGAGGAGCACAAGCATGCGTTCCCGTCCCCGTGTGTTGGCACTCGTCACCGGCCTGGCCGTGATGCTGGCCAGCCTCGTCGCCCTACCGGCCCCGGCCTCGGCCGCCCCCCTGACCAAGGTCCTGGTGTTCAGCAAGACCGCCGGGTTCCGCCACTCGTCCATCCCCACCGGCATCGCGGCCATCCAGCAGCTCGGCTCCAGCAACGGGTTCACCGTCACCTCGACCGAGGACGCCGCCCAGTTCACCACCGCCAACCTGGCCCAATACCAGGCAGTGGTCTTCCTGTCGACGACCGGCGACGTTCTCAACGCCACCCAGCAGTCGGCCTTCGAGGCGTACATCGCCGCCGGTGGCGGGTACGTCGGCGTGCACGCCGCCGCCGACACCGAGTACAGCTGGCCCTGGTACGGCGGGCTGGTCGGGGCGTACTTCGACTCGCACCCGGCGATCCAGACCGCGACCGTACGGATCGAGGACCGGACGAACCCGTCGACCGCCCACCTCGGCGACACCTGGGTCCGCTCCGACGAGTGGTACAACTACCGCACCAACCCCCGGTCGAGCGTGCGGGTCCTGGCCAGCCTCGACGAGTCGTCGTACAGCGGCGGCAACATGGGCGGCGACCACCCGATCACCTGGTGCAAGGCGTACGGCGGCGGGCGGGCCTGGTACACGGGTCTCGGGCACACCGAGGCGTCGTACAGCGATCCGAACTTTACCCAGATGCTGCTCGGCGGCCTCCGCGTCGCCGCGGGCGCTGTCACGGCGGACTGCTCGCCGCGCACCACGACCCCGCCGCCCAGCGGATCGAGCCTGCGCGCCCGGGCCAACAACCAGTACGTCAGCGCGCCGAACTCCACCACCGCGCTGATCGCCAACCGCAGCGCCATCGGCACCAGCGAGCGGTTCGACCTGGTCGACCTCGGCAACGGCAACGTCGCGCTGCGCGCCAAGAGCAACGGGCAGTACGTCGCGGCCGAGAACGCCGGCGCCGCCGCGCTGATCGCCAACCGGGCCAGCGCCGGCGCGTGGGAGACGTTCCAGCTCGTGCGCAACTCCGACGGCACGGTGAGCCTGCGGGCCACGGTGAACAACCGCTACGTCGCCGCCGAGAACGCGGGCGCGTCCGCGCTGATCGCCAACCGGACCTCCATCGGCCAGTGGGAGAAGTTCGACCTCGTCACCGGCTGACCCCACCCCCGGCGCGCCTCTCACCACCCCCACCCGGCCGTGGTGCGCCCCCGCACGCCCGGCCCTGGTCGTCGAGGAAGGACGATCATGCCCTCGTACCCCCGGCGCTGGCCCCGGGTCCTCGTCGCGGCGCTCACCGCCGCCGCGGGCGTGCTCCTGGCCGTTGCCGCGCCATCCACCGCCCAGGCGGTGGTGATCCCCGCATCCGACTACCAGCAGGTCAAACTCGCCACCGGCTCGGCGGAGCTCGGTGAGGCCATGTCCATGGCCGTCCTGCCCAACCGCTCGGTGCTGCACACCGCCCGCAACGGCGTCCTGCGGGTGACCGACGTGGCCGGCAACACAAAGGTCTCCGGCACCCTGTCGGTCTACACTCACGACGAGGAGGGGTTGCAGGGCGTCGCCGTCGACCCCAACTTCGCCACCAACCGGTGGATCTACCTCTACTACTCCCCCACGTTGAGCACCCCGTCCGGCGACGCCCCCACCACCGGCTCTCAGTCGGACTGGGACCGGTGGAAGGGGCACCTGCGGTTGTCCCGGTTCACCCTCAACACCGACGACACGCTCAACCTGGGCAGCGAGAAGATCGTGCTCCAGGTCGCCAACGACCGTGGGCAGTGCTGCCACGTCGGCGGTGACCTGGACTTCGACGCCGCCGGCAACCTGTATCTGACCACCGGCGACGACACCAACCCGTTCGAGTCGTCCGGCTACGCGCCGCTGGACGAACGGACCAACCGCAACCCGCAGTTCGACGCCCAGCGCACGGCGGCCAACACCAACGACCTGCGGGGCAAGCTGCTGCGGATCAAGCCGCAGGCCGACGGCACGTACACGATCCCGTCGGGCAACCTGTTCGCGCCCGGCACTGCCAACACCCGCCCCGAGATCTACGCGATGGGTCTGCGCAACCCGTTCCGGATGGGCGTCGACAAGGCGACAGGCGTCGTCTACCTCGGCGACTACGGGCCGGACGCCGGCACCACCAACTCCAGCCGGGGCCCGTCGGGTCAGGTCGAGTTCAACCGCATCGCCGCGCCCGGCAACTACGGCTGGCCGTACTGCACGGGCACCAACACGAGCACGGAAACATACAATGAATACACGTTCCCGTCCGGGCCGTCGCAGTCCAAGTACAACTGCACGGGCGGGCCGACCAACAACTCGTTCCGCAACACCGGTCTCACCACGCTGCCCGCGGCGAAGCCGGCCTGGATCAAGTACGCCGGCGACTCCGGGTCGCCGTCGGAGTTCGGCAGCGGCTCGGAGTCCCCGATGGGCGGGCCGGTCTACCGGTACGACGCGTCGCTCAACTCCAGCATCAAGTTCCCCGCCTCGCTGAACGGGCAGTTCTTCGCCGGCGAGTACGGCCGCCGCTGGATCAAGGCCATCGCCGTCAACTCCGACGGCTCCCGTGGCGAGATCTCCAACTTCCCGTGGAGCGGCACGCAGGTCATGGACATGGCCTTCGGCCCGGACGGCGCCCTGTACGTGCTGGACTACGGCACCGGCTCCAACAACCAGGCGCTGTTCAGGATCGAGTACATCGGCGGCGGCAACCGCAACCCGATCGCTGTCGCCTCGGCGAACCCCACGTCGGGGGCCAACCCGTTGACGGTCAACTTCTCGTCGGCCGGCAGCTCCGATCCCGAGGGTGGGGCGCTGAGCTACCTGTGGACCTTCGGCGACGGCACCACGTCGACGGCGGCGAACCCCACGAAGACGTACACCACGAACGGCACGTACAGCCCCACCTTGAAGGTCACCGACCCGACCGGTCTGACCGGCACGGCGAGCCTGGTCGTCACCGTGGGCAACACCGCGCCGACGGTGACGCTCACCCTGCCCACCGACGGGCAGCTCTTCAGCTTTGGTGACACGGTGCCGTACCAGATCTCGGTGAGCGACCCGCAGGACGGCACGATCGACTGTGCCCGGGTGAGCCTCACCTACGCGCTGGGCCACGACAGCCACGCCCACCAGATCACCTCGAAGAACGGGTGCAGCGGCACGATCACCGTGCCCACCGACGGTGAGCACGACGCGGCGGCCAACATCTACGGTGTCTTCGACGCCGCCTACACCGACAACGGCGCGCTCACCACGCACAGCATCAGGACCCTGCAACCGAAACACCGCCAGGGTGAGCACTTCGGCGCCCAGTCGGGTGTCCAGGTCACCGAGCACACCAGTGCCGAAGGTGGCCGCACCGCCGGGTTCATCGAGAACAACGACTGGATCTCGTACCAGCCGTACAACCTGTCCAATGCGACGCGCTTCACCGTGCGGGCGTCGTCGGCGGGCGCAGGCGGCACCGTCGAGGTCCGGGCCGGGTCGGCGACCGGCACACTGCTGGGCACCGTCACGGTGCCGGTGACCGGCAGCTGGGAGACCTTCACCGAGGTGTCCGGCGCCATCACCAACCCGCCCGCCTCGACGACCACGCTGTACCTGGTCTTCAAGGGCGGGTCCGGCTACCTGTTCGACGTCGACGCGTTCACCGTCACCACCGGCACCAGCGGCGGCACCGCCGGGATCAGCCTGCGGGCGCAGGTCAACAACCAGTACGTGTCGGCGGTGGGCACCACAGCGCTGATCGCCAACAAGGCCACCGTCGGGTCGACCGAGCAGTTCGACCGGGTGGACGCCGGCAACGGCACCATCGCCCTGCGGTCCCGCGCCAGCGGCCTGTACGTCTGCGCCGAGAACGCGGGCGCAGAACCGTTGGTGGCGAACCGCACGACGATCGGCGCGTGGGAGACGTTCCAGCTCATCACCAACACCGACGGGACGGTCAGCCTCCGCGCCACGGTCAACAACCAGATCGTGGCCGCCGAGAACGCCGGGGCGGGAACACTGATCGCCAACCGCAGGACGGTCGGGTCCTGGGAGAGGTTCGTCCTGACCACCGGCTGACGGGTGGCGGGCCCGGCCTGGTCGGTGGCCAGGCCGGGCCCGCTGACACCGTGGGCTGAGCCGGTGGACGTGGGGTGTGGCTAGATCGGGAAGCGGCCCTGGCGCCACTGCCAGTGGCGGCCGGCCTTGAGGTGGTCGACGACCGCGCGCTGAAGGGCGGTGCCGCGCGGCAGCTGGTCGAGCGGCGTGGTCAGGGAGCGGAAGACGAACCGCAGCACCTCCACGTCAGCGTCCAGCCCTTCCGGCTCCTCGTAGGGCTCCAGCTCGAACCTCCGCTGGAACCGCACGATGTTGGAGGCCTCCGGCAGGTACTCCCGCAACTGCGGGTCGAGCAGCCACGAGCCGCAGGAGAACGCCGTGTAGTGCTCGTCGGGAAAGTGGCGCGGGAAGAACACGCGAGCCTCGTCGAGCGAGGCCGCGACCGCCTGCGGGGTCAACGGCCCCGAATCGGGGATGTGCAGACCGATGGCGCCGTCGCCACGGTGGTGCTGTAGCCGGCCCAGCTCGTAGACCGCGCCACGGGCGTGCAGCGTCAGCCAGGCCTGCATGACCGGCCAGCCCTCGCCGCGCATCCGCCGGTCGATCGCGAGGTTGCGGCCCAGGTCCGCCAGGGTCACCCACGACACGGCGTCGGCGATGCCGTGGTCGCGGTGGTAACCCCGAACGACCTCGACCAGAGCCAGGTACGCGTACACGTGGAGATGCCGCCAGGCGGGACCCCTGTCACGCGGCAACTCCGGACCGGGCACCAGCCAGCCGTAACCCCCGAGATCGGCGCGGACCAGTGCGATCGTACGGTCGAGCAGCCAGCGCAGCTCCGGAGTCCACAGCGGTGAGTCGGGGTCGGGCCAGCCCGCCATGATCTCGGCGGCGTCGTCCGGCGGCACCGCGAGCCGGTCGAGGATCGCGGGCGCGTCGACCTTGGCGGGCAGCGGAGCCGACGGCCGGTCACCGGCGAGTTGATGCACGCGCTCGACGTCCTCGACGGGCACCCCGAGCCGGGCGGCGGCCTCGTCCAGATCCACGCCGCCAACCCTACCGGCCACGGGGTCTCCGGTGGGGCCGGGATGTGCGCCCAAGCCCGCGGGCACCCCGGCTTCGCGCTGACGTCCGGGTGCCATTCTGGCCGTGCCACACCGTCATCGCACCCGTAGCGACGGTGATGGTCCTTGACAAGCAGCCGGGTCCAGAGTGGACGATTGAGTGTGCGAATTCTTGTGGTGGGCGGCAGTGGTCTGATCGGCGCTCATGTCGTGGACGTGCTGCGCGAGCACGGCCATGCGGCGACCACGGTGGCGCGGACCGCCCGGCCGGGTGTCGATCACCTGGCGGATGTCGACTCCGCCTCGGTCGACGACCTGCGGGCGTTGCTCGCCGGCCACGACGGCGTCGTGTACGCCACCCGCACCGACGAACAACGCCCGCTGCCCAAACCGATCTACCCGCAGTTTCGCCGGGACAACGTCGAGCCGGTGGTACGCCTGTTCACCGCCGCCCGCCAGGAGGGTCTCACCCGCGGTGTCGTGATGGGCTCGTACTACACCTACTTCGACCGCCTGCACCCGCAGTGGCAACTCGCCGCCCGCCACACCTACATCCGGTGCCGGGTCGAGCAGGCGCGGGAGGGACGGGCTGCGGCCGGCGAGGGCCTGCCGATCGCCGTACTCGAACTGCCCTTCGTCTTCGGCCGGGCCGGCGAGCGGCTGCCGAACTGGGCCGGGCCGCTGGACCGGTGGGCGCGGTCCCGTACACCTCTGGTCGCGCCGACCGGCGGAAGCGCCGCGGCCTCGGCGCGCAGCGTGGCCGAGATCGCGGTGGACGCTCTGGAGCAGGCCCGTGGTGACGACATACCGGTCGCCGACGAGAACCTCACCTGGGACGACATGATCGGGCGCATCGCCGAGGCGGTCGGCCGGCCCCGCCGGGTCACCCGACTGCCGTCCGGCGCGGCGAGGGCCGCCCTGCGACTGGGCGGCGCGCTCCAGGCCCTCAGCGGCAAGGAGTCCGGCGTCAACCCGACCCACCTCGCCGACCTCCTGCTCGCCGACCTGTTCATCAAGCCAACAACCGGCCGCCCCCTGAACCCAGCCCTAAAAGAAACCTTCCCCAACCCCGTGTAGCCGCCCGACCCCCGGCCCCGCCCAACCCGCGCGCCCGCCCCACCCACGCGTCGATCATGGAGTTGTGGTGCCCGGGAGATGGCGGGAGGGTGCTTTTGTCCCCCACCACAACTCCATGATCGACGCGGGCGGGCCGCACCGGGCCACCCCTACGGTCCTCGGGCGGGTCAGTTGAGCTGTTCGGCTAGCCCGACGATGATGCCCTCGGGGCCACGGACGTAGCAGAGCCGATAGACGTCCTCGTAGTGCGCCAGCTCTCCGACGAGTTCGGCACCATGCCGACGCAGGCGGGCAACGACGTCCTCGATGTCGTCGACGGCGAACATGATGCGACGGATGCCAGCGTGTTCGCCGGTGCGCCCTTCGGTTCGGCGCGGATCGCCGTCGGTGCGTCGTGGACGTGCTGCGCGAGCGCGGCCATTCCGCGACCACGGTGGCGCGTACCGCCCAGCCGGGTGTCGACCACCTGCTCGATGTGGAGTCCGCCCCGGTCGACGAGCTGCGGGCGCTGCTCGCCGGTCAGGACGGCGTTGTCTACGCCACCCGCACCGACGAGCAGCGGCCGCTGCCCAAGCCGATCTATCCCGAGTTCCGCCGGGCCAACGTCGAGCCGGTCGTACGCCTGTTCACCGCCGCGCGCCTGGAAGGGCTGACCCGTGGGGTCGTCATGGGCTCGTACTACACCCATTTCGACCGGCTGCACCCGCAGTGGCGGCTCGCAGAGCGGCACACGGACATCCATTGCCGGGTGGAGCAGGCCCGGGAGGGACGGGAGGCCGCCGGCCCGGGTCTGCCGATCGCCGTCCTGGAGCTGCCGTTCGTCTTCGGTCGGGCCGGCGACCGGCTGCCCAACTGGGCCGGGCCGCTGGACCGGTGGGCGCGCTCGCGTACACCCTTGGGCGCGCCGACCGGCGGGAGCGCCGCCACGTCCGCCCGCAGCGTCGCCGAGGTCGCGGCCGATGCCCTGGAGCAGGCGACCGGCGGACATCCCGGTCGCCGATGAGAACCTGACCTAGCACGACATGATCGGACGCATCGCCGAGGCGGTCGGTCGACCCCGACGGTCGGTCGGCTCCCGGGCGACGCGGCGAAGGCGGCCCTGCGACTCGGCGGCGCGGTGCAGGCCCTCGGCCGCAAGGAGTCGGGCATGAATCCGAGCCACCTTGACGACGACGTTCTCGATGACGGCATACGGCGACGCCGACCGGGTGAGGTTCGGGATCAGGTTGAGGTACGTAGTAGCGACGACGATACCGTCAACCTCAAGGACGAACAGGTGCAGCGCCGGAGAGGCCAGGATCTGCTGGAAGGCCGCGGCATCGGATCCGTCTTCGAGCACCGGGTCGTCGGGGTTCAGCTGCCGGTAGAGGTGGAGGACCTGCGCGAAATCTTCTGGCCGGGCCGCACGGAACATGACCGACCCTAACGAACGCTTGCCGGCCTGTGCGCCCGTCAGGCGTCGGAACTCGGCTCCAGGTGTTGGTACGCGGTGCGGATCACCGAGTCCAGCCGGTCGCGGGCCTCGGCGAGGTCGCGCAGTTGGCGGTCGATGCGGTCACGCTCGCCGTGAGCCTGGTGATCATGTCGGGGGTGGCGCTGCCGGTGTAGACGCACGGGAGCAGTTCGAGGATGTCCCGGCTCGACAGGCCGGCGGCGTAGAGCTGCCGGATGAGGTCCACCCGCTCGCACAATCACCGAGCCAGTGTGACCCCGGCCACTGATAGTTGCCTCTGACGTCAACGTCAGCAATTAGCGTCGCCAGTCGTCAGCACACATGGAGGAGATCGACGATGAGCCGCGCATTTGGATACCACGCATTCGGTGGCCCCGAGGTCCAGCAGTACTTCGATCGACCCGACCCGCAACCCGGCGACGGCGAGATCCTCATCCGGGTCCGGGTCGCCGGGGTGGCACGCCTGGACCACCTGCTCCGCTCCGGCGTCGTCCCGGACCTCAACGGGCACGTGCCATTCCCGCAGGTGATGGGGATGGAGGCCGCCGGCGACGTACTCGCGCTCGGGGCCGGCGTCACCGGCCTCCAGGTGGGCGACGCGGTGTTCGGGTTCGCGCTCAACGGCGCCGGCACGTACGCCGAGACCACCGTCCTGCCCGCCGAGAACGCGGCCCGCAAGCCGGAGGCACTGCCCTATGAGTGGGCGGCGACCGTACCGGTGTCCGGCACGACCGCTCTCGACGGGATCGACCGGCTCGACCTGCCGGCCGGCTCGACGCTGCTGATCAACGGTGTCGGCGGCAGCACCGGCCTCGCCACCGCGCAGCTCGCCCGAGCGCGCGGGCTGACGGTCATCGGCACAGGCAGCGGCAGCAAGCGGGCGGTGGCCGAGACGCTCGGCGTCACCTTCGTCGACTACACCGCCGGCGACGTGGCCGCGCAGGTGCGTGAGTTCGCCCCGTCCGGCGTCGACGGCCTGTTCGACCTCGTCGGCGGCGAGTCGCTGCGCTCGGTCGCCGAGCTGGTGAAGGACGTCAAGCAGCTGCTGTCGGCCGCCGACTACACCGTGAGCGAGTTGGGTGGCGAGTTCGTGGTCCGCCGGCTCGGCAGACCGTCACTTGAGGCTGTCGCCGCGCTGATGGTGGACGGGACGATCGATCCGCACATCACGCGCACGTTCACCTTCGACCAGAGCGCGGAGGCGGTGGCGGCCGTGGAGACCGGCCACACCACCGGCAAGCTGGTCATCGCCCTCGGGTGAGACTCCCTACCGGCCGCAGGCGGGGTGGCGCAGACGACGTGCGCCACCCCGCCCTCTCGTCGTCGCCGCTCTGGTCGCCGGCGACATCACCGGAGCTGTTGGGCCAACCCGACGATGATGTCCTCTGGGCCTCGGACATAGCAGAGCCGATAGACGTCCTCGTACTGCTCCAACTCCCCGACGAGTTCGGCACCGTGGGTGCGCAGACGGGCAACGACGTCCTCGATGTCGTCGACGGCGAACATGATGCGACGGATGCCCAACGTGTTCGCCGGTGCGTGCTTCGGCTCGCTGCTGATCGCCTTGGGCGTGTGGAACATCGCCAGCTCCACCTTGCCGTGGCCGTCGGGGGTGCGCAGCATCGCCACGTCCTGCCGGACGCCATCGATCCCGATGACGCGCTCCACCCAACGACCCTCGACCGGCCCCTTGCCTTCCAACTCCATGCCGAGTTCGACGAAGAACGAGATGACGGCGTCGAGGTCTTCGACAACGATGAGGACGTTGTCCATCCGCTGGATCGCCATGCCGGATCTTCCCCCTTGGATTCCATGCGGCCACCGTTGCCGCATCCACCCCGGAGACGGAGCCGCCCTCCCGTTCTCGACACCATCGTCTCGGGTGGCTACGCCGCTCGCCACCGCTTCCTGGAATCCGTCGCGGTCGTCGTACACACCATCGGCTTACCGGTCTTCGTCACCCCACGCGCGCCCTGGGTGGAGCAGAACGCCCCCGGGTGCACCGTTACCGGCGGGGGTTTCGGCTTCGCGGTCGTGGGCTTCGGCTTCGGCGCCGCCGTCGTGGGCTTCGGCTTCGGCTTACTGGTTGTCGGTTTGACCGCCGGCCGAGACGTCGGTGCACTGCTGGTGCGCTGCGGTCCCGGCGTCGGGTTCACCGACGGCGGTGGGCTCACCGCTGCCGCAACGTCCGGTGTGCTGCCCGCGGCGTCCGCCTCGGGGCTGGTGGCGGCAGTCGGGCTCTCCGCGATGCGATCGCTGACCGTCGCCGGCGCCGTCGCCACGGCATTCGGCTTCTTGTCGGAGTCGTCGCCGATGAGCGCCCCGGCGGTACCGATGCCACAGCAGAGCAGAACCGTCACGGCGGCAGCTATTCCGACGACGCCGAGATTGCTGATCTTCTTTTTGGATGGGTAAGTCGTCACTCCCGGGAGTGTGCTGGGCATCGATGGGATGACGGCACCACTGATCGGTGACAGTTGAACTCCAACGACCCCAGCCGGACCACAGCAGGTTCACAGCAGAGGGGCCGGTCGTCGATATCTACCGGCTGCCCGTCCACGTCGGAACATCGATGTGGGTGGCCGCCGATGGACGTACCGATGCGCGCCCGACCGGACGAACGGGCGAACCGCCACGGCAAGATCAACCATTCGGGGGGATCGAAGGTTTCTCGCATCCTCTACCGTCGCTACCTATGACCTACCCGTACCAGGCGCCCCCACCACCCAAGCGGCGGACGCTGCGGACCGTGCTGATCGTCGTAGGCGTGGTCGTCGTGCTGTGCTGTGCCGGTGCCGGCACCGGCGGCTTCTTCCTGTTCAAGGGCATCAAAGCCGCAACCGATCCGGCCCGACAGGCCGCCGAGTCGTTCGTGAGCGACCTGGAGGCCGGCGACGCGGCGGCGGCGTACGAACTGCTGTGCACCGACACGCGCGGAAATTTCACGAAGGACGCATTCGTCCAGGGCGTCGCCAGGCAGCCACAGATCCAAAGCCACAAGGTCAACGGCGTCAACGTGTCGACCGTCAACGGGCGCACTTCAGGGACCGTGAACATGGCCCTGAAGCTGGACAGCGGCTTCACCGACCGGCGCGCGATCCCGCTGGTGAAGGAGGACGGCGCCTGGAAGGTGTGCGGCCAACCCTACTGAGACTCCCCCGCTCGGGAGGATCAGCAGGTGAGTGGCTGCCAACTCACCTTTGTCACCACCATGGGCACGTACAGGATCAGGACGCATTGCGGCGACGAGCGTCCCATGACGGTCGGGAAGCGACCGCCGCGAGCAGGTAGCACGGCGGGAATCATCGGGAGTGGACGGAGCGCGGACATGAACGACGGCGGATTGCTGGGGTCGCTAGATCAGTGGGTGCGGCAGGGGTGGGGTCGGTTTCTGCTGCTGGTGGTCGCGCTGACGGTCGCGGGGACGGCCGTCGTCGTGATCCTGACCGCCGTGCTCGCCGAGTCCGGCTTTTCCTCCGGAGACTCGCGATTCTGGCACGGTGTCAGGCCGGACTGGGCGGGCGTCGTCGGCTTCCTCCTCTGCGTCGCCGGGGTGGCCTGCTTGGGAGGCGGCGCCTGGTGGCTAATGCGCAATGGTTACTACCGGCGCAACGCTCGCGCCCGGGTATTGGGGGCGGAGAGCTGGTCTCGTCGCCGGCAACTGGCCCAGCAGGTACGCGGCACCGCCTCGCGCCGTGACGAGGATCGGCCGCTGCTGCCCGTGGTCGCGAGGCATCTGATCGACCAGCCGAAATTCCTGCCGCCACTCTGCGGCTTGGCGCTGTTTGAGGTCGGGCAGGCGTTCCTCCAGTGGGCACCGTTCTTCGTCCTCATCGCCGCGTTCATCGTCGGACTGCTCGCCGTCATGGCCATCCTGTCGTTCCGGGGCGCGCGCCAGGCGAGAGCGTTTCTCACCGAACACGCGGACGGCTAGACCTTCACCGAAGCACGGGACGACCGCCTGCGGCCACGCCCTGGCCGCAGGCGGCGGGCGGGCAAGTCGCAGCACCACGTCGGTTCAGCCTGGGCAAGGAGGCAGAACTCGTCGCCTTCCGGGTCGGCGAGGACGGTCCACGGGACGCGCCAGTTACTTGGCGTTGAAGTAGCTGGCCTCCGGGTGGTGGACCACGATCGCGTCGGTGGCCTGCTCGGGCATCAACTGGAACTCCTCGGACAGCTCCACACCGATCCGCTCCGACCCGAGCAGGTCCACGATCTTCGCCCGGTCCTCCAGGTCGGGGCAGGCCGGGTAGCCGAACGCGTACCGGCAGCCCCGGTAGTCGTTGCGCAGGATACCGGCCAGGTCCGTCGGGTCGTCGTGGCCCAGCGGACGGCCATCCGGCAGGGTCATCTCAGTGCGGATGCGCCGGTGCCAGTACTCGGCGAGCGCCTCGGTGAGCTGCACGGACAGCCCGTGCACCTCCAGGTAGTCGCGGTACTCGTTGCGGGCGAACAGCTTCGCCGCGTACTCGCTGACCGGCTGGCCGACGGTGACCAGTTGCAACGCGACCACATCGAGCTGGTCGCCCTTGGGCCTGAAGAAGTCGGCCAGGCAGAGCCGCCGCTCCTGGCGCTGCCGGGGGAACGAGAACCGGGCGCGCTCCGCGTGCCCGTTCTCGTCGAGTACCACCAGGTCGTTGCCCTCGGAGTACGCCGGGAAGTAGCCGTACACGACGGCGGCCTCCAGCACCTGGTCGGCGATCAGCCGGTCCAGCCAGTAGCGCAGCCGGGGCCGGCCCTCGGTCTCGACCAGCTCGTCGTAGGAGGGGCCGTTGCCGCCCCGGGCGCCGTTGAGCCCCCACTGCCCGCGGAAGGTGGCCCGCTCGTCGAGCAACGCCGCGTAGTCGGCCATCGGCACGCCCTTGACCACGCGGGTGCCCAGGAACGGCGGGGTGGGCACCGGCACGTCGGCGGCCACGTCGGAGCGGACCGAGGAGTCGTGCAGCTCCGGCAGTGACTCGGAGACGACCGAGCGCTGCCGCTCCCGGCGCGCCCGCCGGGTCGCCAGGGCCGCCTCCCGCTCCGGGTCGATGACCGGGGCGCCGCCGCGCTTGGCGGTCATCACCTTGTCCATGAGGGACAGCCCCTCGAACGCGTCCCGCGCGTAGTGCACCTGCCCGGGGAACATCGACCGCAGGTCGTCCTCGACGTACGACCGGGTCAGTGCCGCCCCACCCAGCAGGACGGGCCAACGCTCGGCGACCCCGCGCGTGGCCATCTCGGCCAGGTTCTCCTTCATGATGACCGTGCTCTTGACCAGCAGCCCCGACATGCCGATCGCGTCGGCGCGGTGCTGCTCGGCGGCGTCCAGGATGGCGCTGATCGGCTGCTTGATGCCGATGTTCACGACCTCGTAGCCGTTGTTGGACAGGATGATGTCGACCAGGTTCTTGCCGATGTCGTGGACGTCGCCGCGCACGGTGGCCAGCACGATGCGGCCCTTGCCGCCGTCCTCGGTGGCCTCCATGTGCGGCTCCAGGTACGCCACCGCGGTCTTCATCACCTCGGCGGACTGCAGCACGAACGGCAGCTGCATCTGCCCGGAGCCGAACAACTCGCCGACCACCTTCATCCCGTCGAGCAGGATGTCGTTGATGATCGACAGCGGGGGCCGGCCGCCGGCCATCGCCGCGTCCAGGTCGGCCTCCAGGCCGTTGCGCTCACCGTCGATGATCCGCCGCTTGAGCCGCTCGTCCAGCGGCAGCGCCGCCAACTCCTGCGCCCGGCTGGCCCGCGCGCTCGTCACGTCGACGCCCTCGAACAGCTCAAGGAAGCGCTGCACCGGGTCGTACCCCTCGCGGCGCCGGTCGTAGACCAGGTCCAGCGCGACCTCGCGCTGCTCGTCGGGGATCTTCGACATCGGCAGAATCTTGCTGGCGTGCACGATCGCCGAGGTCAGCCCGGCCTGCACGCACTCGTGCAGGAACACCGAGTTGAGCACCTGGCGGGCCGCCGGGTTGAGCCCGAACGAGATGTTCGAGATGCCGAGGGTGAAGTTGACCCCCGGGTAACGGCGGGCGATCTCCCGGATCGCCTCGATCGTCTCGATGCCGTCGCGGCGGGTCTCCTCCTGCCCGGTGGCGATCGGGAACGTCAACGCGTCGATGAGGATGTCGGACCGGTCCATGCCCCACCGGCCGGTCAGGTCGTCGATGAGCCGGCCCGCGACCCGGACCTTCCATTCCTGGGTACGCGCCTGCCCCTCCTCGTCGATGAGCAGCGCCACCACGGCCGCGCCGTGCTCGCGCACGACCGGCATCACCCGCGCGTACCGGGAGTCGGGGCCGTCGCCGTCCTCGAAGTTCACCGAGTTGACCACACATCGGCCGCCGAGCATCTCCAAACCGGCCTCGACGACGGCCGGCTCGGTGGAGTCCAGCATGATCGGCAAGGTGGACGCGGTGGCGAACCGGCCGGCCAGCTCCCGCATGTCCTGCGTGCCGTCGCGGCCGACGTAGTCCACGCACAGGTCCAGCAGGTGTGAGCCGTCGCGCGCCTGACTGCGGGCGATCTCCACGCAGGCCCGCCAGTCGGCGGCCAGCATCGCCTCCCGGAACGCCTTGGAACCGTTGGCGTTGGTGCGCTCCCCCACCATCAGCACCGAGGCGTCCTGCGCGAACGGCACCGGGTGGTAGACCGACGAGACACCCGCCTCGTGCTGCGGCTCGCGGGCCGGGGCGGTGACGCCGTGCAGCCGCTCGGCCAGCACCCGGATGTGCTCCGGGGTGGTGCCGCAGCAGCCGCCGATCAGCCCCACGCCGTACTCGGTGACGAACCGCTCCAGGGCGTCGGCCAGCTCCACGGGAGTCAGCGGGAAGTACGCGCCGTCGGCGGTCAGGACCGGCAGGCCGGCGTTCGGCATCACCGACAGCGGGATCCGGGAGTGCTGCGACAAATACCGCAGGTGCTCGCTCATCTCCGCCGGCCCGGTGGAGCAGTTGAGCCCGATCAGGTCCACGCCGAGCGGCTCGATGGCCGCGAGGGCCGCGCCGATCTCGCTGCCCACCAGCATCGTGCCGGTCGTCTCCACGGCCACGTGACAGATGATCGGCACCGACTGGCCCAGCTCGGCCATCGCCCGCTTCGACCCGACCACCGCCGCCTTGACCTGGAGCAGATCCTGGCAGGTTTCGATGATCAGCGCGTCCGAGCCGCCGACGATCAGACCGGCGGCATTTTCCTGGTACGCGTCGCGCAGCGTCGCGTAGTCGGCGTGCCCGAGGGTGGGCAGCTTGGTGCCCGGCCCGATCGCGCCCAGCACGTACCGGGGTCGCTGCGGGGTGCTCGCCGCGTCGGCGGCCTCCCGGGCGATCCGGGCGCCCGCCTCGGACAGCTCCCGGATGCGGTGCGGGATGTCGTACTCGGCGAGGTTGGCCAGGTTGGCGCCGAACGTGTTCGTCTCCACGCAGTCCGCGCCGACGGCCAGGTAGGCGTCGTGCACCCCCCGCACCACGTCCGGCCGGGTGACGTTGAGGATCTCGTTGCACCCCTCCAGCCCGTCGAAGTCGTCGAGCGTGAGGTCCGCGGCCTGCAGCATCGTGCCCATCGCCCCATCGGCGATGAGGATCCGATCGGCCAGCACATCCATCAACGAAGTCCGCACTCGTTCAGGTTAGTGCGGCCCAGGCCTTACACGACTGCCCTCGGAGCCCGATCCCATATTGTGTCAGCCGAATCACGCTGCCCGGTTCGCCACCGTATGACTGACCCCCGGCTGGGCCGGACCGGCGCGGCCGACGGGCCGCATCCCTGACCGGCACGTAGGCTGGCGGACGTGAGGACAACAGTGACGCCGCCGTGCACCACGGCCCAACGACCGGGCGCGGTCCCGGTGTCGGCCGCGACGAGCAGGGTGAGGTGACGGCGTGACCGAGTTCGACGGACTGCCGGTGCTGCGGTCCCCGGTGGCGATTGCCGCGTTCGAGGGCTGGAACGACGCCGCCGACGCGTCCACCGCGGCTGTCGAGCACCTGGAACAGGTCTGGAACGCGCGGCAGCTCGCCGAGCTGGACCCGGAGGACTTCTACGACTTCCAGGTCAGCCGGCCCACCATCACGATGGCCGACGGGGAGACCCGCCGGGTGGAGTGGCCGACGACCCGGTTCATGGTGGCCAGCCCCGAGGGCACCGACCGTGACGTGGTGCTGATCCGGGGCATCGAGCCGAGCATGCGCTGGCGGACGTTCTGCGAGCAGGTGCTGGAGATCTGCCACAGCCTCGAGGTGGAGCGGGTGGTGCTGCTCGGCGCGTTGTTGGCCGACGTGCCGTACACCCGGCCGTTGCCGATCAGCGGCAGCGCCTCCGACGCCCAGGCCGCCGAGCGCTACCAGCTCACGCCCACCCGCTACGACGGGCCGACCGGCATCGTCGGGGTGCTGCACGACGCGTGCACCCGCGCCGAGGTCGACGCCGTCTCGTTCTGGGTGCACGTGCCGCACTACGCCAACAACCCGCCCTGTCCCAAGGCCACCCTCGCCCTGCTGCACCGCGTCGAGGAGGTCGTCGACCTGCCGGTGCCGATGGCCGACCTGGCCGAGGAGTCCGCCGAGTGGGAGCAGCGGGTGCGCAGCGCCGCCGAGCAGGATGCCGAGCTCGGCGAGTACGTCCGCGAGCTGGAGGAACGGGTCGGCGACGAGGGCATCACCCCGTTGACCGGTGACGAGATCGCCCAGGAGTTCGAGAAGTACCTGCGGCGCCGAGGCGGCTCGGCCGGCCCGACCGCCGGCTCCTGGTAACGCCTCCCTCCCGTCGAGTACGGGCCTCGGACCTTGAGTCCGGGGCCCGTACCCGTTCTTGGCGGTCCCGTTCTTGCGTCGTGGTCCTGTTTTCGCTTCGTGGTCTTGTTTTGGCGTGTCTGGGGTGGCGGCGTCACGCCCGCTGAGGCATCCTAGGAACCTAGCTGTGATCAAGGAGGCGGATGTGCAGATCAACCCCGGGGCCGCCGAGTTCCCGCACCGGCAGATCGCCGCGCAGCTCAAGGCCCAGGTCCGCCGCGGCGACTGGGCGCCGGGCGAGCGGCTGCCGTCCATCCCGGCCATCGCCGAGATGTTCGGCGTCGCCAAGCAGACCGTGCAGCGCGCCGTCGACCAGCTGCGGGTCGAGGGCATCCTGATCACCAAACCCGGCTCCGGTACGTACGTCCGGGGCACCCGACGCCGACTCAACCGGCTCTCCCGAGGCCGGTACGGCGGCTTCCGCGGCTACCACACCGACCTGGCCGCCCGGTACCGTCAGCAACTCGTCTCGGTCAGCCGCGCCCCCGCCCCCGCCGAGGTAGCCGACGCGTTCGGGGTGCCCGACGGCACCGATCTGCTCTGCCGCCGCCACCTCGTACGCACCGACGACTCCCCCGTCGAGGTAGGCGCCTCCTGGTTCCTGCCCACCGACACCGCCGGCACCTCGCTGGAGCGCGCCGAGGCGTTCGGACGGCCGCTCTATCAGGAAGCCGAGGAAGCCACCGGGCGGCGGTACGTCTCGGCCGCCGACACGATCAGCGCCCGCCAGCCGAGCCGGGAGGAGGCCGAGACCCTCCAGATCCGGCCCGACACCCCGGTGCTGCACCTGCTGCACGTCGCGTACGACGCCCACCGCAAGCCGATCGAGGTCGCCCAGGCCACCTGGCCCGGCCCCATGACCACCCTGACCGAGGAGTACAAGATCCCCGCCCCAACCTCGGACCCCGACCCCAACCCAGGCTTGGTCCTAGGCTGATTTCCCGCGTCCTGCCCCGCACTCCGCGCCCCCGTGCGCCCCGCCCCGTGCGCCAGCACTCCGAGTGCCCCGCGCCCCTGCCCACCAGCACTTCGCACCCCCACACGCCCCGCGCACCAGCGCTCCGGGCGCCCTGCACCCCTGCACCCCCAGCATTCAGGGTGCCCCGCGCCCCTGCACCCCGGCGCCACCAGCACTCCGCACCCGGGGCGCCCTGCGCACCTCGTAGGAGTTCGAGGGCGAGCGGCACCGGGCACCGGGCACCGGGCACCGGGCACCGGGCACCGGGCACCGGGCACCGGGCACCGGTCGATCATGGAGTAGTGGTGGCCGTTGTGTGGTGTTCTGCACCTTTCGTCGGGCACCACAACTCCATGATCGACGGGGCTCCGGGTCTTGACGCACCCGCACTCCCGCGATCTTGCAGTTTCTGTCCTGACAAAAGGTGCGGAGCGGCCCATACCGCCGACCGAAAGTGCAAGGTCGACGGGGCGAGGTGCGGGCGAGGCACGCGGGACGCTGCTCGACCGGCTCTGTCTTGCTCGCCCCGCGCACCTAGCACTGCGCCGCCTGCGCCGGGCACGGGGGCGAGCAGGGCACGGGGCGAGCAGGGCCGAGCGAGCAGGGCCGAGCGAGCAGGGCGGGGCGAGCAGGGCCGAGCGAGCAGGGCGGGGCGAGCAGGGCGGGGCGGGGCCGAGCAGGGCCGGGTGGGGTGGGGCGGAGCGAGGAGAGCGGCAGCGGCGGGGCCGAGCAGCGTGGGCGCGCAGGGCGGGACGGATTAGAGGCGGATGCCTAGGAGGGCGTCCACCGTGTTCGCGAAGAGGGCCGGGGCGGCCGGGTCATCCGTTGCGCCGGCGAGGGTCGCGTCGGCCCAGCGGTCGGCCACCGCCAGGGCACCGGGAGTGTCCAGGTCGTCGGCGAGGCGCTCGCGTACCCCGGCCAGCAGTTCGGCCCCGGACGGCCCGGCGGGCGCGGCGGCGGCCTGCCGCCAACGGGCCAGGCGTTCCTGCGCGACGGTCAGCACGTCGTTGGTCCAGGTGCGGTCGCTGCGGTAGTGCCCGGAGATCAGCGCCAACCGGACCGCCATCGGGTCGACCTTGTCGGCGCGCAACCGGGACACGAAGACCAGGTTGCCGCGGGACTTCGACATCTTCTCGCCGTCCAGGCCGATCATGCCGGCGTGCACGTAGTGCTGAGCGAACGGCGCCTGGCCGGTGAGCCGCTCGGCGTGCGCGGCGGACGCCTCGTGGTGCGGGAACAGCAGGTCGTTGCCGCCGCCCTGCACGTCGATGCGGTCGCCGAGCAGGTTCAACGCGATGACCGCGCACTCGATGTGCCAGCCCGGGCGGCCCGGCCCCAGCTCGCCGCCGGGCCAGGACGGCTCACCCTCGCGGGCTCCACGCCACAGCAGCGGGTCCAGCGGGTCGCGCTTGCCGGCCCGGTCCGGGTCGCCGCCGTTGATCGGGAAGATCTCCAGCATCTGCTCCCGGGTCAGGTTCGACTCATAGCCGAACCGGCCGGTGGCGGAGATGTCGAAGTAGATGTCGCCGGTGCCGTCGTCGAGCCGGTACCCGGCCCCGTCCTTGACCAGCACCTCGACCTTGTCGGCGATGTCCGGGATCGACTCGACGGCGCCCACGTAGTGGTCCGGCGGGATGATCCGCAACGCCTCCATGTCCTCCCGGAACAGCGCCGTCTCGCGCATCGCCAGGACCACCCAGTCCTCGCCGTCGCGGTCGGCCCGCTCCAGCAGCGGATCGTCGATGTCGGTGACGTTCTGTACATAGCGCACCGGACGGCCGGCGTCGCGCCACATCCGCTGCACGAGGTCGAACGTGATCATGGTGGCGGCGTGGCCGAGGTGGGTGGCGTCGTACGGGGTGATGCCGCAGACGTACATGCTGCCCGCGTCGACCGGATCGCTCGGGTGGATACCCTGCCGTGCCGAGTCGTACAACGCCAGCGGCTCGCCCCTGCCCGGCAGCCGTGGCACCTCGTGTCCCGCCCAAGACTCCATGGCCTCAGCCTAGCCAGCCAGTCGGCGCCCTCGGGCCGCCCTACCGGTGATCAAGATGACAGTGACTCACATGGGTGGCCAGGGCACGGCCGGCCAATCCTCGGGCGGCTGCGGGAACCGCCCGGTCTCGCGCAGACCGTCGATGCGGGCGGCCAACTCGGCGATCTCGCTGATCGTCAGGTGGTCGGCCAGCTCCGCGCCGAGCGCGCCGGCGACCTGCCCGGCCAGCCCGTCCAGCATCTCCACGGCGTCCGGCGGCAGCTGCCGGCCGGCCCAGCCCCACAGCACCGTGCGCAGCTTGGCCTCGACATGGAAGCTCACCCCGTGGTCCACGCCGTAGATCCGGTCGTCCGCGCCGACCAGCACGTGACCGCCCTTACGGTCCGCATTGTTGATCACCGCGTCGAGCACCGCCAGGCGGGCCAGTCGCGGGTCGTCGGCGTGAGCGAGGGCGTACGCGGCGCCGTCGTCGTCGCGGGCCGCCGCGATCGGGAACCAGCGCGGCGGCAACTCCTCGGCGGGCACGAAACCGACAAGCGGCGCGGCGTCCTCCGGCTCGTCGATCCAGAGCTGGCAGGAGCCCGGCCCGAACGGGCCGTCCCGCAGCACGGTGGGCGGCACCAGGCCCCAGCCGGTGGCCCGGGAGACCAGGTACGCCGAGACCTCCCGGCCAGCCAGGGTGCCGTCGGGGAAGTCCCACAGCGGGCGCTCGCCGCGAATCGGCTTGTAGACGCAGCGGGCCGTGGCGCCGTCGAGGGTCAGGATGCCGCGCAGGGTCGTGTTCGACGCGTCGACGAGCCGCCCCTCCAGGTCGAGCGTGCCGTCGCGCAACAACCGCAGCGCGGCGTCGCCGTCCTGGCGGGGCTGCAGGCCGGACGAGGTCACCGGTGGTAACCGTTGTGCCGCGGGCACAGGTGCCCGGCGGGATCCAACGGTTGGCCGCACAGCGGGCACGGCGGCCGGCCCGCGTTCACCACGCGCCGAGCCCGCTCGATGAACTGGCGGGTGGCCTGCGGGGTGAGCCGGACCCGGAGCCGGTCCAGGTCCTCGTCCGGCTCGTCGTCGTCATCGTCGTCGGAGTCGTCGTCCTCGTCGTCCAACTCGACCTCGGGCTCCACCTCGCCGGCGGCGATCGCCTCGATCACCACGGTCGCGGTGTCCACGTCGAAGGCCAGGCCGAGTGTCCCGACCCGGAACTCCTCGTCGACCGGCGTGTCCAGTGGCTCGTTGTCGCCCACCACCGGCGCCAGCTCGGGCAGGTCCACCCCGAAGCGACGCTGCGCCTCGGTGAGCAGCTCTTCCAGCTTCTCGGCGAGCAGGGTCACCTGGACCTTCTCCAGCGCGACGCTGACCAGCCTGCCGCCGCCACGGGCCTGCAGGAAGAACGTGCGCTCCCCCGGCGGCCCGACAGTCCCGGCGACGAACCGCTCCGGCGGTTCGAAGGCGTGCACCTGGTGGGTCATACCCACGACCCTATCCGGCCCGTCATCGCGTTGCGCACCCCACCGACCCGAATCGCCGCACGGGCGGCGCGCCCGGCGTACCAGGGGTTGCAGCCGGGCGTGGCGGGCACGCGGACGCCCGCCGGCCCGCCGAACCGGGCGGTCGCGGCCCCCGGCCCAGCACAGAATGCTGCCCCCGGCCCCGAGCTGTGCCGGGGCCTCCGCCCGGCAGGGTGCGCGGCTCCTGCCCGGGGCGGTGACGCGGTCTCGTGACGCGGCTCACGGGGTCGCGCCGGCCCCGCCGCCGACGGCGGCGTCGGAGTCGGCCGCGCGGGTCGCCCGCCGGCGCCGCTTGCGCGGCGGCGGCACCAGCGCGGCCAGGTCGCCGCCGGTGTCGTTGAGCCGCACCAGGAACGGCCGCAGCGGCGTGAACCGGATCGCGGTCACCGACGCCGGGTCGGCCACGATCCGCTGAAAAAGATCCAGGTGTACGCCGAGCGCGTCCGCCACGATCGCCTTGATCACGTCACCGTGGCTGCACGCCAGCCAGACCGCCTCGGGCCCGTGCTCGGCGCTGACCCGGGCGTCCCACGAGCGCACCGCCGCCACGGCACGCGCTGCCATCGCCGCCATCGCCTCGCCGTCGGGGAAGACCGCCGCGCTCGGGCGCTGCTGGACCACCGGCCAGAGCGGCTCCTTGGCGAGCTTCTTGAGCGGCTGCCCCTCCCAGCTGCCGTAGTCGCACTCGATCAACCCCTGCTCCACTGTCGGGGTGGCCTGCGGCAGCGCCAACTCCAGGGTCTGCCGGCAGCGGATCAACGGGCTGGTCACCACCGCCGCGAGCGGCACCGCCCGCAGCCGTTCGCCGACGGCGGTCGCCTGGGCCCGGCCCGTGTCGTCCAACTCGACGGGCTGGTGGCCGGCCAGCCCGCCGTCCGCGTTCGCGGTGGTCCGGCCGTGTCGCAGAAGCAGAAGGGTCGCCACGGGATCACCCTATGACCTGCCCTCGGCCGGGGTCGGGTCAGCGTAGGTCCGTCGCGGGCTGGACGTCCTGCACGAAGCTGTCCGACCGGTCGGCGCCGTACTGGCCGAGCACGTCCAGCACGGCCGGCACCGCCGCGTACGCCGCCACGACCTCGACCCGGGCGCGGTCCAGGAGGTCCTGGTCCAGCCAGTACCCACGGGGCAGCGCGCGGGCGGCGGGCTGGGCGGTGGAGACGGTGGCGTCGAAGACGACGATGGAGGTGGCGCCCGCGGCGAGCAGGGCTTCCCGGAGTTCCCGGGTGGTCGGCAGCCGCGCCGGATCCACCGTCGCGCTGACGAGTCGGACCCGCTGCGGCGACTGACCGGGTTGGGTGGGTCGGGCTGGCGGGGCGGCGGGGCGGTCGTGTCCCGTCCTGCGGCGCTCGGGCGCGCCCGAGCCGTTGAGGCCGGCGACGCCGCCCAGGTGGTACGCGTCGGCGCCCTGCTGGGCGTGGTCGAGGTTGTCCTGCGTGTCGGCCGGGGCACGGAGGCCGATGACCGACTGCACGCCGGCGGCGATCAGCCACGTGACCACGAAGGAGAAGATCACCACGCAGACCACGCCGGCGAACTGGTGCCAGAGCAGGGATCCGCCTCCGCCGAAGAAGAGGCCGTCCTTGCCGAGCGGGTTGGTGCCACTGTTGCCGAAGAAGCCGACCAGCAGCGAGCCGAGCATGCCGCCGACGAAGTGGACCGCGAGGACGTCCAGCGCGTCGTCGAGGCGCAGCAGGTACTTCAACCGCAGCGCGGTGTGGCAGACGATGCCGGCGATCGCGCCGATGGCGATGGCGGAGAGCGTGTTGACGTACCCGGCGGCGGGGGTGATCGTCGCGAGGCCCGCGACGGCGCCGGAGACGCCGCCCACGACGGTGCTGTGGCCGTCCTTGGCCCGTTCGGCCACCAGCCAGACGAGCATGCCGGCGGCCGCCGCGAGGTGGGTGTTGATCACCGCTTGGGCGGCGATCCCGTTGGCCTGGAGGCCGTCGCCGCCGTTGAAGCCGAACCACCCGAACCAGAGGATGCCGGCGCCGAGGATGGTCAGCGGGATCGAGTTGGGCGGGGCGGCGGTATTCGGCCAGCCACGGCGACGGCCGACCACCAGCAGGGTGGCCAGGACGGCGGCGCCCGCCGAGGCGTGCACCACCATCCCGCCGGCCCAGTCCTGGGTGCCGAACCGGGCCAGCCAGCCGTCGGGGTGCCAGAGCCAGTGCGCGATCGGCGCGTAGACCACGATGGACCAGATCGCCAGGAACACGACCCACCCGAGGAACTTCAGCCGGCCGGCCGTGGCGCCGGTGATCAACGCGGGGGTGATCACCGCGAACATCATCTGGTACGCGACGAACGCCAGGGTGGGAATGGTCACCTGCCCGGCGACGACGTGCAGGTGGGGTGCGGGTGGCACCCGGAGGTCGGTGAGCCCGAACAGCTCGAAGTTGCCGAGCAGGCCGCTGCCGGCGTCGTCGCCGAACGCGATGGTGTATCCCACCAGCACCCAGGTCAGGCTGACGACGCCCAGCGCGATCATGTTCTGCTGCAACATGGCGAGCACGTTGCGGGTGCGGACCATCCCGCCGTAGAAGACGGCCAGGCCGGGCGTCATGAACAACACCAGGCCGGTGCAGACGAGCACCCAGGCGGTGTCGCCCGAGTTCACCGCTTCCTGAGCGAGCATGGGAGCTCACCTCTCCTCTCGGTACGTCAGACGGTGTGCCGCACCGCGGAGACGACGGACTCCTTGACGCGTTCGTGGTTGGGCACCGGCGCGAAGTGCCGTTTGGGCAGCAGCAGCAACCAGGTGGCGATGTTGAACGGCCCGGTCAGCACGGGGATGCCCAGCGGGGTGAGGACGGTCGCCAGGGCCATCTGGACGAAGAGCGTCAACGCGATTCCGAAGAGCGTGTAGACGGTCACCAGCGCGCCGGGGCGGTGCAGCACCGCGCCCACGGCGATCGCCGTCAACACCGCGTTGAAGCCGAAGAGGCCCTTGTCCAGGGAGGACGCGTCCGCGCCGAACCAGAGCGCCAGCAGGGTCGCGCCGACGGCGCCGATCACCGCGAAGAGCGCCGACCAGCGGGAGTTGACCAGCAGCGCGAGCAGGATGATCAACCCGGTGACCCAGCTGTCGATCAGGAAGACCTGGGACACCCCGCGCAGGAAGGTGGGGATCAGGTCCCAGTCGAAGCGGCCACCGGTCACCTGCCCCTCGCCGGGGAACATCGGCTTCAGCTTGGTGAGCACGGTGAACCGGTCGAACTGGTAGGCGGCCATCAGCAGCACCCAGGTGGTCAGCACGAACGGCATGGTGAACGCGGTCAGGCCCCAGGTCTTGAAGATCGCGTTCAGGGCCAGGGTGACCACCGTCGTGGCGATCGCGCCGAGCACCAGGTAGAGCCACATCAGTGGCCGGTCGTCGAGGAACGTCGGGACGGCGATGCCGGTCAGGAACGGGCTGAAGCCGAACAGTCCCTTGCGCAACGAGGCGTCGTCGACCCGGAGGACGACGGCCGTGGCGGTGCCGACGACCAGACCGAGGACCGCTCCCCCGAAGATCCGTGGTTGGCCGTTCTCGAACGCCCCCCAGGCGACCGCGATGAGAACGAGCAGGCCGGTGAGCGGGTTGTTCTGTAGGACGACCTGCGCGGGCCCGCGCAGGCAGGCGTCGACGAACGCGATCAACGGGTTGCGGTCACTCAGCCTGTCCCATTGGCGCACCGCTGCGGTCACGGCCGTCTCCTCGCTATCTCATCGCCAGCTGAAGGCCGGCGGGAAGGTCCGGCCGGTCACCTCTTCGCGGGCGGCCACGCAGAAGGCGCGGACCGCGGCGCGGACCGGCTCGGTCTCCTGACCCAGGACCTTGAAGATGAGCCCCGCGTCGTTCGGCAGCCGACTGACGGCGCTGGCAAGGGGGGTCTGCTCGTCCCAGACCGGTGTCGACGTCCGGTCGAAGACCCGTGCCGCCCGGTCGGGGTCGGTGAGCAGCACGACGTTGCCGAAGATGTGGAAGCGGTCCATGACACCGACCCGCGCCACGTCGAACTGCCCCGGGGCCGCCACGAATTTCTCCACGAACAGTTGCCGACCGTCGGGGCGCTCGCCGCGCAGTGAGGAGGAGTAGAGGTCGTAGGCGAAGAGTTCGCCGTCGCGGTAGTACTTGCGGCCGGGTTGCAGGACCTCGGCGTAGAGCATGGTGGCGCTCTCCGCGAGCCGCACCCGGGTGTCGGTGACGAACCGGCTGGCCCGGTACGGGATCACCGGCTCCGGGAGGTATTCGAGGTAGGTCTCCTCGGCCAGGGTGAACGTCTGGATCTGCGAGCCGTAGTTCGCGTCCATCTCCTGGATCTTGGTGGCGGACTGGGTCACCAGGTGCGCCTGGCTGCCGGGGGCCAGGGAGACGTCCATCCGCAGGCGGTCGCCCTGGAGCACACCGCCGGAGGTGGTGAGGATCATGACGCAGGGCAGCTCGGGCATCTCCTCGTCCCAGTAGAGCGCCCGTTGGACCAGCAGCGGTGACTGCCGGTAGAGATCGCGCAGGATCGTCCGGTCCCCACGCCGCTCGAACCCGAGGCGCAGGATGCCGACCTTGCCGTTGGACGCGGCGGGCAGCTGGGCCGGTTGGTCCTGGTACGGCTCCAGCTCCCGCGCACTGTCCAGTGTGATCATGCGACCACTTCGGCGTCGAAGAGCGCGTTGCGGCGGATCAGCGAGACGAGCTCGTCGATGCCCTCGCCGGTCTTGCAGTTGGTGAACACGACCGGCTTGCCGTTGCGCATCATGTCCGCGTCGCGCGCCATGACACCGAGGTCGGCGTCCACGTACGGCGCCAGATCGGTCTTGTTGATCACGAGGATGTCGGACTTGGAGATCCCCGGGCCGTTCTTGCGCGGGATCTTGTCTCCGGCGGCGACGTCGATGACGTAGATGAAGTAGTCGACCAGGGCGGGGCTGAACGTCAGGGTGAGGTTGTCGCCGCCGCTCTCGATGAGGACCACGTCGGTGTCCGGGAACCGGGACTCCATGTCCTCCACCGCGGCCAGGTTCATGCTCGGGTCCTCGCGTACGGCCGTGTGCGGGCAGGCCCCGGTCTCCACACCGAGGATCCGTTCCTCGACCAGGACGCCGGTCAGGGCGCGTCGGACGTGCTTGGCGTCCTCCGTGGTGACGACGTCGTTGGTGATCACCAGGACCCGCAGTCCGTTGTCCACGAAACGGGGCACGACAGCCTCGATGATCGCGGTCTTGCCGCTGCCCACCGGGCCGCCGACGCCGATACGACTTGCCGACTTCATGCTGTGACCAGTCCTTCTGGGAGACGTTTCAGGTGCGAAAGATGTGGATGTTCGGCGCTCAGCTCATGAACATCCGCACGTGGACGTGCTGGTGCGCGGCGGACAGGACGTCGAGGTGCGGCCCGAAGGTCTGCATGTCCTCCAGGTCCGCCGTGCGGATGTCCTGGTAGTCGTCGGTGACCTTCTCGTTGACCGCGAAGAGGATCGACTGTGCGTCGAGGTGGTCGACCCGCATCAGCCGGATCGCGGCGCTGAGCACCGTCGACGCCGCGCCGTACTGGTGGGCCGCGAAGGCGTCCTCCTCGGGCACCCCGAGGTCGGCGAAGACCACCCCGAGCGCGACCGGATAGGTGACCGGCGCGCCGGCCACGGACTCGCTGAGCCGCTTCTTGAGCAGCGTCTCACCGACGATCCGGGTCGCGGCTTCGGCCAGCTTGCGCCCCATCCGTACGGACATGATCCGCATCTCTTCGTTGATCTTGCGCTGGTGGACGGCCTCGTCCGCACACCGGATCCGGTCCAGGTCACCGGCGGTGGCGGCACGGTGCCCGACGAGCAGGGCGACACCGTCCCCGGTGGCGGCGAGCCGGGTGACCGTCCGGACGTAGTCCTGAAGGGTCGTCCGGTCGTGGACGACGCCGTGCTCGACGGCCATCTCCAGGCCGCTGGAGAAGGAGAAGGCACCGACCGGGAAGACCGAGTCGCCGAACTGCAACAGCTTCAGGGTTTCGGGCATGGTACGCACTCCGGCCCCCGCTCAGTTGAGGTCGGCGGGCAGATGGGAGTGCGGCGTCGAGTCGGCGCCACCGAACAACCGCCGCGACTCGTGCGGCGCGAGATACGCGATGATCTCGGTGCCGGGGACGAACTCGTGGGTGATCCCGGTGAACGCGTGCGTCCGCATCACCGAGTCCATGACCTTGCGGTCCACGGTCAGCGGGACGTACATCTTGGTGCCCTTGACCACGGCCGGCCAGTGCTGGTTGCCGATGGCGTGACCGAGTTCGACGGCCGAGCGGATCAGCAGTTCGGCCGACTCGCCGCGCAACTGGTCGAGGTGGACCACCATCACCTCGCCCAACTGCACCCGGGCCACCACCGCCGTGGCGGTCAGGTCGTCCCAGGCGAGGACGTCACCGTCGCGCAGCCGGACGCCACGCGCGAGCGCGACCGACAGCTCCGCGCCGTTACTGGTCATCTTGCGGATGCGGCTCTTCTGGGCGTCCCACTGGTCGAGGACCAGGTCGTCGATGCGCGCTTCCTTCAGCCGGAGCGTCCAGTCCGGCTCGTTCATGTTGCCCAGCACCGTCTCGACGAGCACGGGCCTCTCCTATCGGTCGGTGTGTGCCGGGGACCGGGCAGGTGCGCCACGGTCCCGGCGGTGTCAGCTGAAGAAGTAGAGCTGGCCCAGGGGCAGGTTCCGGGCCGGCGGCACGGTCGCGTGGACGCCGTCCATCGTCACGGCGAAGGTCTCCGGGTCGACCTCGAGCTTGGGGGTCCGGTCGTTGCGGACCATGTCGCGCTTGGTGAGACTCCGGGTCCGGTACACCGGCATGACCTGCCGTTGCAGGCCCAACTGCTCGGCGATGCCCGCCTCGTGCGCGGCGCGGGACACGAAGGTCACGCAGTTGCGGGCGAGCTGGCTGCCCATCGCGCCGAAGGACGGCCGGTAGTAGACCGGCTGCGGTGTCGGCAGCGAGGCGTTCGGGTCGCCCATGATCGACCAGGCGATCATGCCGCCCTTGAGGACCAGCTTCGGCTTAGTACCGAAGAAGGCCGGCTCCCAGAGCACCAGGTCGGCCATCTTGCCCGGTGTCACCGACCCCAGCACGTGCGAGATCCCCTGGGTGATCGCCGGGTTGATGGTCATCTTGGCGACGTATCGCAGCACCCGGAAGTTGTCGTTGGCGCTGGAGTCCTCGGCGAGCTTGCCGCGCACGATCTTCATCTGCCCGGCGAGCTGGATGGTCCGCAGCCACGTCTCGCCGACGCGTCCCATCGCCTGCGAGTCGCTCTGCATCATCGAGATGACGCCCTCGTCGAGCAGGACGTCCTCGGCCGCGATCGTCTCGGTCCGGATCCGGCTCTCGACGAAGGCCACGTCGGAGGGGACCTTGGGGTTGAAGTTGTGGCAAACCATGATCATGTCGTACAGCTCGGACTGGCTGTTGATGCCGTACGGCACCGTCGGCGTGGTCGAGCTCGGCAGCACGTTCATCTGGCTGGCGACCTTGATGACGTCCGGCGCGTGCCCACCGCCGGCACCCTCCGTGTGGAAGGTGTGGATCGTCCGGCCCTCGAACGCCGCGACGGAGTCCTCCAGGTAGCCGCTCTCGTTAAGGGTGTCCGTGTGGATGCTGACCTGCACGTCGAACTCGTCGGCGACGTCCAGGCAGGCGCGGATCACCGCGGGCGGCGAACCCCAGTCCTCATGGATCTTGAAGCTCGGCGCGCCGGCCATGATCTGCTCGACCAGGGGGGCGCGACCGGTGCTGTTGCCCTTCGCCATCAGTCCGATGTTGATCGGGATGCTCTCGAAGGCCCGCATCATCGCCTGGATGTTCCACGGGCCGGGGGTGATGGTGACGCCGTTTGTGCTGTCCGTCGGGCCGGTGCCGCCACCCCAGAGGGTGGTCACGCCGTTGCTCAGGGCCGCCTGCGCCTGGAACGGCGTCACCAGGTGCACGTGCGTGTCGATGCCGCCGGCGGTCAGGATGAGGTGCTCACCGGAGATGGCCTCGGTGCCCGGCCCGGTGATCAACTCGGGGGTGACCCCGTCCATGATGTTCGGGTTGCCGGCCTTGCCGATGCCGGCGATCTTGCCGTTCTTGACCCCGACGTCGGCCTTGACCACACCGAGGATCGCGTCGACGACGGTCACGTTCGTGATGACCAGGTCCAGGCCACCCTCGGCGTTGGTGTACTGGTTGTGCACGCCCATGCCGTCGCGCAGCGTCTTGCCACCGCCGTACATGACCTCGTCGCCGAGGACGCGCAGGTCCTTCTCGATCTCGATGTAGAGGTCGGTGTCACCCAACCGGATCTGGTCGCCCGTCGTGGGGCCGTACATTCCGGCATACTCTTGCCGCGAAATCTGGCTCATCGAATCATCTCTCCTGCCCGAGGCTGGCAGCCCTTCGGGAATAGTCGATCTACTGCTTCTTGCCCTTGGGGTTGTCCTGCTGCTCCGGGTCGAACTTGAAGCCGCGGGTCTTGGCGTTGTGGATCGCCTCGGTCCGGTCCGGCCGGTAGCTCGGCGCCGACTGGCTGCCGGTCCACCCCTGCACCAGTCCGTTGAACCCGTACACGCGTTGCAGCCCGCCGAAGGGGACGAGCTGCACCGTCTTCTTGTCGCCCGGCTCGAAGCGGATGGAGGTCGTCGCCGGGATGTTCAACCGCTTACCGAAGGCCGCCTCACGATCGAAGGCGAGCATTCGGTTGGTCTCGAAGAAGTGGAAGTGTGAGCCGACCTGGATCGGCCGGTCACCGGTGTTCTGGACGACGATCTCCGTCACCGGTCGACCCTCGTTCAACTCCAGCGGCTGGTCGCTGAGGATGTAGCCGCCGATGGGTCGGAGGTGCTTGGAGTTGGGTCCGGGATGCTGCTTGGTCATTTCTGCTCCGCCTTCCTGGAGACCGCGAATGCGCTGGTACGCCTACTGGATCGGTGAGTGCACGGTGACCAGTCGCGAGCCGTCGGTGAACACCGCCTCGACCTGGAGCATCGGCAGCATGTCCGGCACGCCTGGCATCACGTCGTCGACGCCCAGGACGCTGCGGGAGTCGTTCATGACCTCTTCGACGGTCTTGCCCTCCCGGGCCCCCTCCAGGGCCGCGGCACAGATCACCGCGACAGCCTCGGGGTGGTTCAGCTTGATCCCCCGGGCCTTGCGGGCGTTGGCGACCATGGCCATCGAGAGGATCGTCAGCTTGTCGAATTCCTTCGGTGTCAGATGCACTGTCCTGGTCCTTCATGACTGTCGTTGGGGAGCCGCCAGCCGGGGGGCTCGCCGTGGGAGCGCGGCCAGAACGCGGCTAAAAGCGGGCGATCCGGCTACATGCCTTAATCGGTATGTTTCACGGCAAACCGTACGCTTTTGACCTGCGCCCCGAGTCAGATTTCGGGAAGTGACGGCAACGATCGGACCGCCGCGGCGGCCATCGCTCACCGGGAGCCGCCGCCCGCGCGGTGCGGGTGCTGGGCGCGGCTGTCGGTCTGCCACATCTGCTGGATCTGTTCGAGGGTCTTGCCCTTGGTCTCCGGCAGGTACCGCCAGACGAACAGGAACCCGAGCACGCAGGTGCCGGCGAACAGCGCGAACACGCCGGAGCGCCCCAGGGTGCTGAGCATGGTCAGGAAGAACTGCGTGACGAGGTACTCGGTGCCCCAGTGGGTGGCCGAGGCGATCGCCACGCACCGACCCCGGATGCGACCCGGGAAGATCTCGTTGATGACGGTCCAGGCGGTCGGGCCGATCGACATCGCGTAGAACGCCACGAACATGACCACACCGATCAGCAGGAAGATGCCCGCGTCGCTGGGGTGGTGCCCCGTCGCCCCGGCCGACCCGGCTCCCGGAGGCATCTTCGCGAAGCTGACGCTGACCACCACGAGCGAGACCGCCATGCCGAGCAGCCCCACCAGCAGCAGCGGACGGCGGCCGAGCCGATCCAGGAAGGCGACCGCGACCAGCGTGAACAGCGAGTCGACCCCGCCGATCGCCCAGGTGGTCGCGGCCAACTGCTCACCCGGGGTGTGGAAGCCCGCGGCCGAGAAGATCTCATCGGCGTAGTAGATGATCCCGTTGATGCCGGTCAACTGCTGGAACAGGGCCAGACCCACCCCGAGCACCAGCGGACGTCGCCACTCGTGCGAGAGCACCTCCCGCCAGCCCGCCTTCCCGGCCGAGAGGCTCTGGTCGATGGCGTCCATCCGGTGGGAGACCTTCTGCTCCGGCACGGTCGCCCGCAGCGACGCCTCGGCCCGGCGCTTGTCCCCCCGCCCGAAATACCAGACGGCCGAGTCGGGGATCACGGTGGTGACCAGGGCGAGGGCCAATCCCAGCAGCGCGGCCGCCGCCAGCAGGTAACGCCACGAGGTGCCCGCCTCGAACAGTTCGTCGGCGAGATAGCCGACGAAGATCGCTAACGTGGTGGAGAACTGGTAGATCGCCAGAAGGCTGCCCCGGATCCGTTCCGGCGCGGCCTCCGCCGCGTACATCGGGCCGGCTACCGAGGCCACCCCGATGCCCAGCCCCAGGATCAACCGGGCACCGAACATGACCCCGATCACCGGCGCGAACGCCTGCACGATCGTGCCCACCGCGAACGTGACGGCGGCGACCCGCAGCGCCCCCCGGCGCCCGATCCGGTCCGCGAGGTGACCGCCGAGCAGCGCACCCACCAGCGCGCCCGGGGTCACCCAGCTCGCCGCGATCTCGACGGCGAACGTGTCCGCGTGGAAGGTCTGGCGGATGTCGCGCAGCGCCCCGCTGATGACGCCCTGGTCGTAGCCGAAGAACGCGCCGGAGAGCACGACGATCGAGACGACCGCGACGAGGTTGCGTCTCGGCGGCCTCCCCCGCCCGCGCTTCGCGCCGCTGGCGGTCACGGCCGGCCCCTTTCCCCGCGCGCTGTAGGCGGATCTCGTGCGAGATGCCAACCCGACAGGAAGAGACTAGGGGCGCAATGTCTGCATTGTAGGGAATGCTCCGAATGCGATGTGCCGGTACGTGAACCGGCCCCCGACACCCACAGCGCGGGGGTCGAGGGCCGGCGAGGCGCGGACGGATCAGGTGGCGCTGATCGTGCCGGTCAGCAGCAGCGCGAGGACCAGAGTGCCCAGCGCGACCCGGTACAGCACGAAGACGTACAGGGTGTGGTGGGCGACGTAGCGCAGCAGCCAGGCGATGGCCGCGTAGCCAATGCCGAAGGCGAGCACCGTCGCCACGATCATCTGCGCCACCGAGGGCGCCGACGTGCCCGGGGCGGACGGCTCGAAGACGTCCCCGAGGCTGAACACACCGGACATCACCACCGCCGGGATGGCCAGCAGGAACGAGTACCGCGCCGCCGCCTCTCGGGTCAGGTTGAGCAACAGACCGGCGGTGAGCGTGCCGCCGGAGCGGGACACCCCCGGGATCAGCGCCATGGCCTGGGCGAGACCCATCACCACGCCGTCCTTCATCCGGAAGTTCACCAACGTCCGGGTCTGCCGCCCCCAGTACTCGGCGAACGCCAGCACGAACGCGAACACGATCAGGGTGGTCGCCACCACCCACAGGTTGCGCCCGACCGTCTTGATCTGGTCCTTGAAGAGGAAACCGAACAGCCCGATCGGGATCGAGCCGACGATCACGTACCAGCCCATCCGGTAGTCGAGGCTGGAACGGACCGAGGAGTCCCTGATGCCGACCAGCCACGTCCGGGTGATCCGCCAGATGTCCTTGGCGAAATAGATCAGCACGGCCGCCTCGGTGCCGAGCTGGGTGACCGCGGTGAACGACGCCCCGGCGTCACGGTCGAAGAAGATCGCCGAGGTGATCCGCAGATGCCCCGACGAACTGACCGGCAGGAACTCGGTCAGCCCCTGGACGATGCCCAGGACGATGGCCTCGACCCAGGTCACTCGCCGACTCCCGAGAGGTCCAGTGCCTCGGCGACGGTCCGCAGGGTCTGCACGCCGCTGTCCCGGTCGGCCACGAACAGGGTCACCGACAGCGTGGTGACACCGGCCGCGGCGTAGTCGCGCATCCGCTCGGCGATGCGCTCCTTGGGGCCGAGCAGCGAGGTGCGGTCGATGAACTCCATCGGCACCGCGGCGGCCGCGTCCCGCTGTCGCTTGGCCAGGTACAGGTCCTGCACCTCGCGGGCGGCGTCGCCGTAGCCCATCCGGGTCGCGAGCTGGTTGTAGAAGTTCTGCTGGCGGCTGCCCATCCCGCCGACGTAGAGCGCGGCGTACCAGCGCACCAGCTCGGCGCAGGAGGCCACGTCGTCGCCGACCACCACCGGCACCGAGGGCACCACGTCGAAGCCGGCCAGCTCCTTGCCGACCTTGGCCCGCCCGGCGGCGACCGCGGTGAGGTGCTCGTCGGCGTACTCCGGGGCGTAGAACACGGCCAGCCAGCCGTCGGCGATCTCGCCGGCCAGCTCCAGGTTCTTCGGGCCGACCGCGGCCAGATAGATCGGGATGTGCTCGCGGGGCGGGTGGAAGCCCAGCCGCAACGCCTTGCCGGGGCCGTCGGGCAGCGGCAGCGTGTAGTGCTCGCCGTCGTATGCCACCTCCTTGCGGGCGATGGCCAGCTTGACGATGTCGACGAACTCGCGGGTCCGGCCCAGGGGCTTGGCGAAGCGCACGCCGTGCCAGCCCTCGGAGACCTGTGGGCCGGACACGCCGAGGCCGAGCCGGAACCGGCCGCCGGAGAGCGCGTCGATCGTGGCGGCGGTCATCGCGGTGGCCGCCGGCGTACGGGCCGGGATCTGCATCACCGCGGCGCCCACGTCGATCCGTTCGGTCTGACCGGCCATCCAGGCGAGCATGCTGGGCGAGTCGGAGCCGTAGGCCTCCGCCGCCCACACCACCGAGTAGCCGAGCCGGTCCGCTTCCTGGGCCAGTGCCAGGTGATCGGCCGGTGTGCTCCACGCTGTCTGGTATCCGAGGCTTAGCCCGAGTCGCACTGGTCCTCCCCCATCCGTGGCACAGGTCGCACCAGGTTACGCAATGCCGCTTACGGACCCGATCACCGGCTCACCGCCAAATGATCCCCCGCCGGTGGAGGCACCCGACGCAGGCGGAACCGACAGAACCGGCAGAGTTGACGGGAGCGAGGATATCCGTGGCGGCAGGTTCGAAATAAGGTTCACCCATGCAACAGAGACCGCTCGGCCGAAGCGGGCTGGCGGTTTCGCGGCTCGCGCTCGGCACCATGACCTGGGGTCGGGACACCGACGCCGACGATGCGGCCGCCCAACTGAAGAGTTACCTCGACGCGGGCGGCAACCTGATCGACACCGCCGACGTGTACGGCGACGGCGACGCCGAGTCGGTGATCGGGTCGCTGCTGGGCACCCTCGTGCCCCGCGACGATTTGTTGATCGCCACCAAGGCCGGGTTGCGCCCGGGCAGCGGGCGCCGCCGCGACGGCTCCCGAGGCCACCTGCTGCGCACCCTGGACGCGTCGCTGCGCCGGCTCGGCACCGACCACGTCGACCTGTTCCAGGTGCACGGGTACGACCCGGACACCCCCCTCGAGGAGACCCTGGCCGCGCTGGACCACGCGGTGGCCAGTGGCAAGGTCCGCTACGTCGGGGTGTCGAACTTCGCCGGCTGGCAGACCGCGCGGGCCGCCGCCTGGCAGACCGCCTGGCCGGGCCGCGCGCCGGTGGTCGCCGCCCAGGTGGAATATTCGCTGCTGGAGCGGGGCGTGGAGCGGGAGGTGCTGCCCGCGTGCGGCGCGCTCGGCCTCGGCGTCCTGCCCTGGTCACCGCTGGGTCGAGGGGTGCTCACCGGCAAGTACCGGCACGGCCGGCCGGCCGACTCCCGGGCCGCCTCGCCGCACTTCGAGCGGTTCGTCGCGACGTACCTGGAGCCGCGGTGCTCCAGCATCGTGGAGGCGGTGGCGACCGCGGCGGGCGGCCTGGGCGTGTCGCCGCTGGAGGTGGCGCTGGCCTGGATCCGGGACCGCCCCGGGGTGACCGCGCCGATCCTCGGCGCCCGGACGGTCGGGCAACTGCTGGGTGCCCTCCAGGTGGAGCGGATCACCCTTCCCGAGGAGATCACCACGGCGCTCGACGACGTCTCCGCCGTGCCGGTGGGCTACCCGGAGCGCGACGGCTGACCGGTCGAGCGCCGACGGGCCCGGGCAGCGGCGTCGGTCACCCCCGAGGGGGTGGCGAACAGCCGCTGGGCTGGGCAGCATGGGTGGCATGGACTACGAATACGCGCCGCTGCGGCTGCCGCCGAACGTCGACCGGTTGACCGCCGCGGCGCAGTTGGCGATCCAGGCGGAGTTCTCCGGATGGGAGTTGGCCCGGGTGCGGTTGTTCCGCGACGGGACGCGGCAGGTGGTGCTCCGCCGTCGGCGGGTCAACCAGCCGCAGCCCGGCCTGTCGTACTGACGCGGCCGGACGGGGCGACGGGGCACCGGGGTCCCACCGTGAGCGGTGAGACCCCGGGCAAGCGCGGTCTAGTGCTGGTGGCCGGCGTGGTCGTGGTCGTCGTCGAGCTCCAGGAACGGGTGCTCGTCGAGCCGGCCGACCAGCCGGTCGTCGGCGGCCGGCTGGAACGGGCCGATCGCGTCGTCGTCGTCGAACGACTCCAGGTCGACGGGGGTGCCCACCTCGCTGACCATGACCACCCCGTCGAGGGGCTCCAGCTCGGGCACGTCCAGCGCGCCGAGCGAGCCGTCGCCGCTCTGCAGCAGCTCCAGCACCGCCTCGCCGACACCCTCCACCGGCGCCGGCTCGTCGTCCTCCGGGGTGCCCTCGCGGCGGGCCGCCTCGGCAGCCCGCAGCAGCGCCGAGACGCTCGGCACCCGGTAGTCGCGGCGCTGGCGTACCGAGATCACCCGGGGGTGCGGGTCGCTGGCCTCGGCGCCCTCGCCGCCGCCGAAGCGCTCGTCGGCCTCGTCCGGGTCGATCGAGTCGACGTCCCACGGCGTCACCTCGCCGAACGCGTCGAGCAGCTGCTCGTCGTAGGCGAAGGACGCGTTGTTCAACGCCACGTACGCCTGCCAGACGTCGTCGTCGTCGACGCGGCCCTGCGCGGCGCGTACGGCGGCCAGGTGATGACGGGCCGCTTCGATCACCCGCTCGAGAGCGGCGTCCAGCTCACCGTGCTGGTCGGTCATGTGGGGCAGTCCCTTCACGATGGGGAGGTAACGCGCGGGGTGCGGTTACCGGACACGGCTAGCAGGTGCGCAGGAACCGGTCGAGAACCCGCACGCCGAACTGTAGTCCGTCGACCGGAACGCGCTCGTCGATGCCATGGAACAACGCGGAGAAGTTCAGGTCGGCGGGCAGCCGCAGCGGGGCGAACCCGAAGCAGCGGATGCCGAGCTGGGCGAACGCCTTGGCATCGGTGCCACCCGAGAGCATGTACGGCACCGGCCGGGCGCCCGGGTCCTCGGCGCGCAGCGCCGCCGACATGGCCTCGACCAGGTCGCCGTCGAAGGTGGTCTCCAACGCCGGCTGCCGCTGGATGTACTCGATCGCGATGTCCGGGCCGACCAACTCGCGCAGCTGCCGCTCCAGCAGCTCGGACTGGCCCGGCAGGCTGCGGCAGTCGATGGTGGCGGTGGCCCGGCCGGGGATGACGTTGTCCTTGTAGCCGGCGTCCAGCCGCGTCGGGTTCGCCGTGTTGCGGATGGTCGCGCCGATGATGTTGGCGATCGGGCCGAGCTTGGCGATGGCCGTCTCCGGGTCCTCCGGGTCCAGTTCGACGCCGAGCAGGTCGGAGACCTCCTCCAGGAACGCCCGCACGGTGTCGGTGACCACCACCGGGAAGCGGTGCTGGCCGATCCGGGCCACCGCCTCGGCCAGGGCGGTGACCGCGTTGTCGTCGTGCATCATCGAGCCGTGCCCGGGGCGGCCCTTGGCGTGCAGCCGCAGCCAGTCGATGCCCTTCTCGGCGGTCTCGATGAGGTAGAGCCGCTGGCTGTCGTTGACCGAGTAGGAGAAGCCGCCGACCTCGCCGATCGCCTCGGTGCAGCCGTCGAAGAGGCCCCGGTGGTTGTCCACCAGAAAGCGTGCGCCGTAGTCGCTGCCCGCCTCCTCGTCGGCCGTGTACGCCAGCACGATGTCGCGCGGGGGGCGTACGCCGGTGCGCTGCCAGTGCCGCACCACGGCGAGCACCATCGCGTCGAAGTCCTTCATGTCGATCGCGCCCCGGCCCCACAGGTAGCCGTCGCGCAGCTCACCGGAGAACGGGTCCACCGACCACTCGTCGGCGTCGGCGGGCACCACGTCCAGGTGGCCGTGCACCAGCAGCGCGCCCCGGCTCGGGTCGGTGCCGGGGATGCGGGCCACCACGTTGGCCCGGCCCGGAGCGGCCTCGTGCAGGACCGACTCGACGCCCACCTCGGCGAGCTTCTCCGCCACGTACTCGGCCGCGCGGCGCTCGCCGACGCTGGTGTCGTTGTCCCCCGTGTTGGTGGTGTCGATGCGCAGCAGGTCGCGGCAGAGGTCCACGACCTCTGCGGTGGGGTCCGGTCGTGCGGGGGCGGCGTCGCTCGTCATCGCCCCTTCATACCAGCCCGGGGCGGTCGGCGGGTCGGCGCACCGGCGCGGTGTGGCCCGGCATCCGGGCCGGCGCGGGGACGCGGTGGGGGCGGACATTCAGGTGGGCGGATCCGCGCGACGGTTTCGCGGCGCCCGCGTACGGGTACCGCCGCCCACGACCGCACATCCCCTGTCGGAGCTTCCGCCCGCCAGTCGAGGAGGGCACCATGTCCGCCGTCCCTCTCCCACCGTTGCCGCCCGCGCCCGCACCCGACGAGGGTTACCGGCCCGGTGGCCGCAGCATCGCCGACATCGTGGACCACGAGCACCGGCAACTGCTGGCGCTGCTGGACCAGCTGACCGGTCCCGACGTCACGCCGCAGGACGGGCTGGCGGTGCTCACCGCCGCGCTGTCACGGCACCTGTCGGCCGAGGAGCAGTACCTGCTGCCGGCGGTGCGGGCGGCGCTGCCGGCGCGGGCCGGGCGGGTGGACGCCGAGATCGACGGCGACGCCGGGCTGCTGGCCGCCCTCAAGGGCGTGACCGGCGAGACGCTGCCCGACATCGCCGAGCGGGTCCGCCGGCACGTCGACGGGGTGGGCGCACTCGTCACCGACCTGCGCGCGGTGGCCACCCCGGAGGAGCTGATCCGGCTGGGCAACCGGCTGGAGATCGCCGAGGAGGCGGCGCCGACCCGGCCGCACCCCGGCACCCCGGCCACGCCGCCGTGGAACCGCATCGTCGAGCCGGCGGTGGGCGTGGTGGACAAGGTCCGCGACGCGGTGACCCGCCGACCGACGTACCTGGCGGACCTGCCGGAGCCGCCGCGCGACTGACGTCGGTAGTGCATTCAATCTCACCGATTCGCCTGGACTCTTCCGCAGGCTGCGGCGTGGTCCTACCGTCACCGTATGAACCTGGAGTTGCGCCACCTGCGGGTGGTCTGCGCGATCGCGGAGACAGGGAGCGTGACCAAGGCGGCGTCGGCGCTGGGGCTCGCCCAGCCAGCGCTCACCGCCCAGCTCCAGCGGATCGAACGGACACTGGGCGGGCCGTTGTTCGACCGGGACCGGCGCGGCGCCCGACCCACCGCGCTCGGTGAGCTGGTGCTCGCCCGTGCCCGGGTGCTGCTGCCGGCGATGAAGGGCCTGCAGGACGAGGCGGCCCGCCTGGCCGGTGCCGGCGAGGCGCCACGCGGCTACCGGCTGGGTGGGGTGAACAGCCCGATCCTGGGCCGGTTGGTGCACCGGCTGGCCGCCGAGCAGCCGCCGGCCCAGATCACCACGTACGCGTCCTGGTCGGTGGACGAGCTGGCGCAGCTGGTGGCCGGTGGGCGGCTGGACTTCGCGCTCACCGGGGTGTGCGGTGACGCCACCCCGTCGGCCGAGTTCGGTTTGAGCTGGCGGGAGGTGGCCGTCGACCCGGTGCTGGTGCTGCTGCCCGAAACCCACCCGCTCGCCGAGCGCGACGAGGTGCGCCTGGCGGACCTGCGCCACGAGCAGTGGGTGGCCGCCCCCGGTGACGGCTGTTTCGCCGACTGCTTCGCGACGGCCTGCGCCCGCGCCGGCTTCACCCCCCGCAAGGTGTACGAGACCGACATCCGCGGCTGTGTCGACCTGGTGGACGCCGGTGTGGCGGTGGCCCTGTGTCAGGCGACGTTCCGTCCGGTGGCCGGTCTGGTGACCCGGCGGCTGGCCGGGGTTCCGCTGCGGTGGCGGCTGCTGCTGGGGTGGCACCCCGACTCGCTGGCCGCGCGGGACGCCGCGCTGCTGTTGGCGACGGCCAAGGCGGCGTACACCGACTCGCTGGCGTCGCACCCCACCTACCTGGACTGGCTGGTGCGCAATCCCGGGTTCGGTGTCCGGCAGCCCAGCGGGGTCTGATCCCCACCGGCCGGGTACTTGCTGGTCGGTGGCGGTGCGAACCGCCGCTGTCCGGGTATCTGGCGGGCATGACCGATCTCTACCCGCCCGCCGACGACCGGGAACTGCTCCGTCAGGCGGCCGCCGCGCACACCGCCGCCACCCGAGCGGTGGAGGCGTTCCTGCGCCGGTTGCCGGAGGTGCCCGACCCGGCCGACGTCACCGAGTACGCCAACCTGCTCACCCGGGAGGACCAGACCCGTGGCGAGCGGGACGCCGCCGCCGACGCGGCCGGTCTGACCATCGGCAGCCTGGAGTCCGACCAGGGTCAGTAGCTGGACGCGACGGTGCCGTCCCGGCTCGGGACGGCACCGTCGCGCGTGGCGTCGCTCAGCGTTCGACGAGCGGATCGTGGCCCAGGTCGAGCAGCGAGTGCCGCCACTCGTCGTCGGCGTTGCCGCGCTTGGGCTTGGCGTCCATCAGCTCGCGGATCCGCTCGACCGCCTCCCGCATCACCTCGATGTCCTCCGGGGTGAGGTCGACCTTGCGCTTGTTGAGCACCTTGAGGATCTCCCGGCCGGGTTGGGGCAGGTCTAGGGCCGGATTCGGCCCGAACGACTCCTCTCCGGACCCCCGGGTGAGCAGCCAGGTGCGCAGCTGCTCCGACGGGACGTTGACCTCGGCGTGGAAGTCCTCCCAGAGCACTTCCACCTCGGGGTCGAGCCGCGTGTCGCGTACCATCAGGTCTCCTCTCCGGGCGGCGGCCCGGACGTCTCCGGGTCGTCCTGGTCGGTCTTCGGGTGCAGACCCTCCGCCGGCACCCGCGTTCGGCGGGGGTTCGCGGTCGGCGACGCCAGGATCGGGTCGGGATGTTCCTCGTCGTCCGGAGACTCGGTGGGCGCGTGCGGCTCCTCGGGCTCCGGTCGTCGTTCCGCCGGGCTCATCGTGGATGGGAGGTCGTGGCGGCGGTGTAACCCCGCTCCCCCGCGCCCACGTCGAAGGTGAGCTGCCCGTCGCGGGCGTCCACGACGACCTTCTGGCCGGGCGAGATCGCCGACTCCAGCAGCATCCGGGACAGGTGGTTGTCGACCTCCCGCTGGATCACCCGGCGCAGCGGGCGGGCGCCGAACTCCGGCTGGTAGCCGTGCTCGGCGAGCCAGTCGATGCCGGCCGTGGCGAACTCCACCTGGATGTCCTGGGCGTGCAGCCGGCGGCGAGTGTCCTCCAGCAGCAGCCCGGTGATCTGGCGTAGCTGCTCGGCCTCCAGCCGGCGGAAGATGATGACCTCGTCGATGCGGTTGAGGAACTCCGGTCGGAAGTTCTCCTGGAGGCGGCGCATCAGCCGCTCCCGCAGCTCGTCGCTCTCCTGCTCGCTGCCGGGCGCGCCGGTGCCGAAGCCGACACTGCGCTGGCTGCCCGTGATCAGCTCGGATCCGAGGTTGCTGGTCATGATCAGTACGGTGTTCTTGAAGTTCACCGTCCGGCCCTGACTGTCGGTCAGCCGCCCGTCGTCGAGCACCTGGAGCAGGATGTTGAACACGTCCGGGTGGGCCTTCTCGATCTCGTCGAGCAGCACCACCGCGTACGGTCGGCGGCGCACCGCCTCGGTGAGCTGGCCGGCCTCCTCGTAGCCGACGTACCCGGGTGGGGCGCCGACGAGCCGGCTGACGGTGTGCCGCTCCTGGAACTCACTCATGTCCACCCGGACCATCCGGTCCGCCTCACCGAACAACGCCTCGGCCAGCGCGCGGGCCAGCTCGGTCTTGCCGACGCCGGTGGGGCCGAGGAACAGGAAACTGCCCATCGGCCGGTCCGGGTCGGCCAGCCCGGCGCGGGAGCGGCGAACCGCCTCGGCGACGGCCGTGACCGCGTCGTCCTGGCCGACCACCTTCTCGTGCAGGTGCCCCTCCAGGCGCAGCAGCCGGTCCCGCTCCTCCTCGGTGAGCTGGCTGACCGGGATGCCGGTGGCCCGGGAGACCACCTCGGCGATCTCCTGCGGCCCCACCTCGGGCACCTGCGACGAGATGCCGTCGTCGCCGTTGGCGCGGCGCATCTCCTGCTCCAGCTCGGCGATCCGGTCGCGCAACGACGAGGCCCGTTCGTACTGCTCGTCGGTGACGGCCTGTTCCTTGTCCCGGCGCACCTCGTCGAGTTCCCGTTCCAGCTCCCGCACGTCCGAGGCGGGGGTACGGGTGCGCAGCCGGACCCGGGCGCCGGCCTGGTCGATCAGGTCGATGGCCTTGTCCGGCAGGAACCGGTCGGTGACGTACCGGTCGGACAGTTCGGCGGCGGCGACGAGCGCCTCGTCGGTGAACCGCACCTGGTGGTGCGCCTCGTACCTGTCGCGCAGGCCGCGCAGGATGGCGATGGTGTCGTCCACGCCGGGTTCGGGCACCAGCACCGGCTGGAACCGGCGGGCCAGCGCGGCGTCCTTCTCGATGCTCTTGCGGTACTCGTCGAGGGTGGTCGCGCCGATCACCCGCAGCTCGCCACGGGCCAGCGCGGGCTTGAGCATGTTGGACGCGTCCATCCCGCCCTCGCTGCCGGCGCCGCCGGCCCCGACCAGGGTGTGGATCTCGTCCAGGAAGACGATCAGCTCGTCGCGGTGCGCCCGGATCTCGTCGATCACCTTCTTCAGGCGTTCCTCGAAGTCGCCCCGGTAGCGGGTGCCGGCCACGAGGCCGGCCAGGTCGAGCTGGACCACCCGCTTGCCGAGCAGGGTCTGCGGCACGTCGCCGTCGCAGATCCGCTCGGCCAGGCCCTCGACGATCGCGGTCTTGCCCACCCCGGCCTCGCCGATCAGGACGGGGTTGTTCTTGGTGCGCCGGGACAGGATCTCCACGGCCTGCTCGATCTCGTCGGCCCGCCCGATCACCGGGTCGATCTGGTCGGCGCGGGCCAGGTCGGTGAGATCCTGCCCGTACTGGTCCAGGGTGGGCGTGCCGCGATCCGGTTTCGGGCCGCTCATCGGCCCGCGCTCGGCGTTGGCGGCCTGCAACGACTCGGGCTGGATGCGACCGGCGGCCAGCATCCGCCCGGCTGGCGACTCCGGGTTGAGCGGCAGCGCCATCAGGATGTGCTCGGGGCCGATGTAGTTGGCGCCCATCGCCCGCGACAACTGGTGGGCGTCGAGCAGCGCCCGCTTGGCGGCTGGGGTCAACGACAGGTTGGGCGGCACCTCGCCGCGCGGCGCGCCGTCGCCCTTGCCACCGAGCGCGTTGAGCAGGGTGTCCGGGTCGGCGCCGGCGCGGCTCACCAGGTCCCGCAGGGGTTCGCGTTGCAGCGCCGCCCAGAGCAGGTGGTCGGTGTCCAGGTCGTTGCTCTGCCGTTGCGCGGCCCGCCGGGCCGCGTCGGCCAGCATCTCCCGCGCGTCGGCGGTCATCAGTCGGGTGATGTCGACCCGGTGCGGCGGCCGGCGCCCTCCCTCACCCCGGCCGAAGTACCGGGCCAGGAATTCGTCCCACGGGTCGGAGCCAGCGTCACCGGGTCCCATCATGTCTGTCCTCCGCAGTCGGGCGCGGCATGGTCGGCAGGGGCTACCCGGCACCCGGCCCGACAAACGCCCTCCGGCGGCGGCGCACCGGTGTTGTGGAGTGGCGTCGGTCCGACACCGGCCGGTGGTGGCAGGCTGGCGGCATGAATGAGAACCCGCTACTGATCGTGGACGGCGCCAACGTGGTGGGCTCCCGGCCGAACGGGTGGTGGCGGGACCGGGCCGGGGCCGCCGCCCGGCTGCGGGACTCGCTGGCACCGGTGGCCGCGACCGGCCTGCCCGCCCGGCTGACCGCACCGGTCGAGGTGGTGCTCGTGGTCGAGGGCGCCGCGCGGGACGTGCCCGGCATCGACGACGTCCGGGTGGTCTCGGCCCCGGGTTCGGGCGACGACGCCGTGGTCGAGCTGGTGCAGGCCGCGCCGCAGCGCCGCCGGCTGGTGGTCACCGCCGATCGGGAGCTGCGCGAGCGCGTCACCGCGCTGGGCGCCGAGGTGTACGGCCCACGGTGGCTGCGCGACGCCCCCGCCAACAGTTGAGAAATTCTCGCACTGGGACTCCCACAGAACGGACTCCCGGCACTTCAGGGCGGCAACCGGACAGCCGGGTAGGAACACCACCAGGGCGGAGGTTTTCCCACGATCGCCGATAGGCTCTAATGGAGACCTCCCCGCCCCCAGGAGGTTCCACCGTGGCGAGCGTCGCCGAGCTGAAGGCTGCCATCGATGTCGCCCTCCAACAGATCGGTGACGGGCAGACAGCCGTGCAGGCCGCCGGCGAGAAGCTGTCCGAGGCCCAGCAGACCCTCGCTGGCGCGCTGGAGGGCAGCGGGCACGAGACGGTGGAGGCCGCCCAGGCGTCGCTGACCCAGGCCAGCCAGGAGCTGGAGGAGTGTCTCGCCGCGACACTGGTCGCGGTGGAGCAGGCGCAGCTCTACGTCGCCACCCTGTAGGCCGCCATGTCCATCATCGAGGACGTCGGCGGGCAGGTCCGCGCCGCCAGCGAGGAGTTCCCGGTGGGGCTGCTCGGGCAGGCGCTGGAGAAGTTCGGCCTGGCCGCCGAGCGGCTGCGCTGGGTGCGTCAGGAGTCGGCCAACCCGATGGGAGTCCCCGAACTGTCCGCCGCCACCGAGCACGCCGAGAGCGCCAACTACGCGCTACGGGTGGCACAGGAGCAGCTCTCGGCGTACCTGGCCGCGATCGGGCTGGCCGCCGACGGCGCGCCGCCACCCCGCCCGGAGCAGCGCGCTCCGCGACACGACACGCCGCCGGAGGCCGGGCCGACCACTGTGGCGCCGGAGGCGGCCGAGCAGGTCCGGATGCGCCGCTGGTGGTCGGTGCGGGTGGCGGAGCTGACCGGCGGGCGCGACGGCGGGTCCGACGAGCCCGACGAACGACTGGACGACACCCAGGAGCTGCTGCGTCGGGTGGCGCGCGGCGTCCGCGCCGGTGACCGGGACCGGCTGCGCACCGAGCTGCGCCGGGCGCCCGCCGACGTGGGCCTGGGGATGGCCGCGCTGGCCCCGCCGCTGCTGCGCGAGCTGGCCGGTGAGCTGCTGGGGCATCCGCCGCGCGCCACCGACCTCGCGCGGCTGCGCGGTGAGCTGGACGGGCGCGTTCGCGACCTGCTTCCCGGGCTGCCACCGCCGGTGCTGGAGACACTGCTGACCCGGGTGTGCCGGATGCCTCCGCCGCGGTCGTCCGGGGAGCCCCCGCACGCCGCCGACTCCGCGGTGACCGCTGGTGTGGCCACCGGGCTGCTGCTCGCGCGGCTCGGCCGGGACCTGCCCGCCGGCCCGAAGCCGGCCACCGACGGCCCGCAGCGCGCCGCCGACCCGCAGCCCTACACCGATGGCAAGCAGCCCTACACCGCCGGCAGGCAGGCCGCCGCCGATCCACGGCCAGCGGGTGGCCACCGTCCGGGCGGTGCGCGGCAGGGTCCGGGCGCCTCCGCCGGCAGCGGAGGGCGCCAGCACGCCGCCGGGATGCCGCCGCGGGTCGGCAGCCCCTGGCGGGACGCGCCGGCCCGCCGGGGCTCCGATGGCTGACCGGCGCAGCCAGCTCGCCACCCGGGTCCGGGACACGCTGGCCGAGGCGCTGGGCGCCACCCGTACCCGGCTGTCCGCCGCGCAGGCCGACCTGACCGCCGGGCGGGAGCGGTTGGTCCGGGTCCGCCGGGCGGCCGCCGCCGTGCCGGAGCGGGTGGGCGGTCAGCGGGACCGCCGCCTCGCCGAGATCGACACCCGGTACGCCTCCCGGATCGCCGAGTTGGCCCGCCATGCCGACGACGCCGCCCGGCGGGAGGCCCCCGGCTGCGCGGGCGCCGACTGGCCGGGCTGGCAACCCACTCCCACCCGACGGGCCGAGGCGCCCGGTTCGCTGCGGATCGGCACCGTGCGGATCGACGACGTCGACCCGGTGCCGGCGCTGGTGCCGCTGCTCGACGCCGGGCACGTGCACCTCACCGGGGACGACCGCGCCGGCTGCGACGCGGTCGTGTCCGCGCTGCTGCTGCGGGCTGCCGGCCGCGCCGAGCCGGGCGCGGTCCGGCTGATCGGGTACGACCCGGAGCACCTCGGCGGTGGCCTGGCCGGGTTCGCACCCCTGGGCACGGCGGGGCTGCTCACCTTCGTCGGCCCCGGCGGGCTGGGCTCGCTGCTGGACGACCTGGTCGAGCAGATCCGCCGGATCAACGAGACGGTGCTGGCCGGTGAGCACGGCTCGCTGCGGGAGTTGGCCGCCGCGACCGGCCGCCGGCCCGAGCCGTGGCGGGTGGCGGTGCTGCTCGGCGGCGACGAGCTGAACCGGCACGAGCGCGGGCAACTCGACCGGGTGGTCCGCACCGGGGCCGCCTGCGGGGTGCACCTCGTGGTCCGCGGCGTGCCGCTGGCGGACGACCCGACGGTGAGCCGGGTGGTGGCCGACACGTCGGGCACCCGGATCGGTGGGTCGTCCGGCCTGCCGGTGCGGCTGGACCCGCCGCCACCGGCGGCGCTGGTCACCGAGACCTGCCGGGCGATCGCCGCCCAGGTCAACGCCGGGCCGCCGCCGGCCCCGTTCGACGACCTGCTGCCGCCGCCGGAGCTGATGTGGCGGGAGGACTCGGCGGGCGGCCTCACCGCGCCGATTGGTGCGGGGCCGCAGGGCCGGGCGGTCCGGCTGACGCTGGGTGACTATCCGCCGCACGCCCTCATCGGTGGGCCGTCCGGCACCGGCAAGACCAACCTGATCTTCGCGTGGATCGGCGCCCTCGCCGCCCGCTACTCCCCCGCCGAGCTGGAGTTCTATCTGCTGGACTTCAAGGAGGGGGTGTCCTTCGCCCGGTTCGCGCAGGGCCGGCGGGACCCGAGCTGGCTGCCGCACATGCGGCTGGTCGGGATCAACGTCAACACCGACCGGGAGTTCGGGCTGGCGCTGCTGCGCTTCCTCGCCGAGGAGCTGCGCCGGCGGGCCGACGCGGCCAAGAAGCACGAGGTCACCAAGCTGGCCGAGCTGCGCGAGGTCGACCCGACGGGGCACTGGCCCCGGATCGTCGCGGTGGTCGACGAGTTCCAGATGCTGCTGGCCGGCCGGGACGTGGTCGCCCGGGAGGCGGCCGACCTGCTGGAGGACCTGGCCCGGCGGGGCCGCTCCCAGGGCATCCACCTGGTGCTCGCTTCGCAGGACGTCCGGGGCATCGAGGCGCTGTGGGGCCGTCCGGCGCTGGTCGCCCAGTTCGCGCTGCGCATCGCGCTGCCCAAGGCGTTGCGGATCCTCGCCGAACGCAACGACGCGGCGCAGTCGCTGCCGCGCTGGCACGCCGTGGTCAACGCCGAGTCGGGCATGGTGGAGGGCAACGAGGTCGCCCGGATTCCGGCGGCCAGCGACTGGGACACGTGGAGCGCCCTGCAGCACCGCCTGTGGCGGATGCGCCCACCCGACGCGGCGCCGGCTCGGCTCTTCGACGGCGACGCGATCCCCCGGCTGGCCGAGGCCCCGGATTTCCGGGCGCTCGCCGGGTCACCGGACGGGGGCACGCCCCGCAACCCGGTGGCCCTGCTCGGCGAGATCATCGACGTGCAGGCCCGCTCGGCGGCGCTGCGGCTGCCACGCGCGCCGGGCCGCAACCTCGCGGTGCTGGGCACGCGGGTGGACGAGGCGTGCGCGGTGCTGGACGCGGCGGCCCGGTCACTGGCCCGCCAGCACCCGCCCGGCACCGCCCGGTTCTCCATCGCCTGCCTCGACCCGGACGCCGACCCCGTCGCCCGCGCGCTCTACGACGACCTGGCCGACGACGCCGCCTGGTACGACGAGGAGACCATCGGCGAGCTGATGGCCGAGACGGCCGACGGGCTCACCGGCCCCGGCAGCCCGCACTACCTGCTGCTGTTCGCGGTCGACGCGGCGGCCGGCGCGCTGGCGGCGCGGGCCGGTCGGCGCACCGGCCTGGAGCAGTTGCGCCGGATCCTGCACGACGGGCCGGAGCGGCGGACCCACGTGCTGGCCTGGTGGCGGGGAGTGGCCCGGATGCGCGTCGACCTGGGCGGCCCCGCGGCCCGCACCGACCAGATCGGCGCCTGGGTGGCGCTCGACGCGCACGGCGGCGAGTTGGGGTCGTCGCTCTATCCGGGCACCGGCGGCCCGGACTGGTATCCCCGCCCGTGGCGCGGCCTCTTCTTCGACCGGGCGGTGCACCGCACCGGACAGGTGATCATCCCTTATGGTCCGTCCCGATGAACCAACCGGTGACCAGTGAGACGTACGCGGCGCAGCTACGGCGGTTGGCGGAGCTGACCGCACGGGTACGCGAACAGCGCGCCGAGGCGCACACCTGGTACGAGCGGCAGTGCGCGGCGGCCGAACGCGCCGTCGCCGACGCCGAGGAGCAGGTGCGCCGCGCCGAGGAGGAGCTGGTCGCCGCCCGCGAGGAGCAGGAACGCGTCGACGCCGAGGTGGCGCACCTGTGGCAGCAGGTGCGGGTCCGGCTGGGCGCCCGCCGGCACGCCGGACCACCCGCGCCGGCCAACGGCAGCGGGGCCACCGACCCGGTGCTGCTGCTCCGCCGCGCCCGGGACCTGCTGGACCGGGCGGGTCAGCCGGGTGAGCTTCCCGGTTCGGTCAACCCGCTGCTGGCCCTCTGCGGCGTGGCCGGCGCCGTGCTGGCGTACGCGCTGGGCGCTGGCGCGCGGGCGCTCGGCGTCGGGTACGGCGGTGATCTGGCGGTCGGAATGCCGGTGTTGGCGCTGGTGGTGACCCTGTGCGGGCCGCTGATCGGCCTGGTGCCGGCGCGGGTGCTGGCCGATCGCCGGCACGCGGTGCTCGGGCCCCGCCCGATCATCGTGGTGCTCGGCGCCGGCCTGCTCACCACTGCGGTGCTGCTGGTGCTCGGCCGCTGACGACGATTCAGGCCGAGATCGTCCACATCGGGGTGTCGAATAGCCGACCGCCGCGAAGGCCAGCCGGGACCGGAACTCCGATACGGTACGGGCGATGGTCGGCTTCTTCCTCAGCTGTCACCGCGACGACGACAGCTTCGTGGCGCGGTTGATCGACGACGCGCTGACCGCCCGATTCGGCAGCGCGAGCGTCTTTCACCCCGAGGCCGAGGCCGAGGCCGACGCCGGCCGCTTGCGCCGCCTGGCGAAGTCCACGGCGATGATCGCCGTGATCGGATCGCGGTGGCGTGCCAGCGTGGACGGGCCGGCGGGTGATCCCTCGGACGCCGTCGGCCAGGAGGTGGAGACCGCCTTCGCGCTGGACGTCCCGGTCGTTGGCGTGCTGGTGGACGACGCGGAGCAGCCGACCGAGGCAGACCTGCCCCCCGCCCTGCGGCCACTCGGCGACGCGCGGTTCTGGCGGGTCCGCCTGCCGAGCGCCTATTCGGACAACCGTCGGCTCGTCGACGACCTCGCCACCATCTTGGTGACGGACACCGCCGCCGCCGGCCGGTCGGTGCCGGTGCTGCTCGACGATGCGCCGGTGCGGCTGGCCATGCCGCCGCCCGCACCCGGGGCGGCAGTCGTCTACTCGACCCGTACGGGCGATTTGGAGGTCGCCGAGGCTGCCACGCCGAGGCTGTGGTCACCCGGCGACGTCGCCAGGTATTCGACGCGGTACGAGGTGGACACCGACGAACACCGCGTCGTTCTCCACGTCCCGCTGCCGTCGAGGGACTTCGGGCGCCACTTCCGGGCGTCGATCGCCGCCGTGTTCCGGGTGACCGACCCGGCGCAGGTCGTCCGGCGTGCGGTGTCGGACGCGGTGCCCCCGGTCCGCGCCTTCCTGCTGGACACCTGCCGACCGATCACCCGGCAGTTCGGCGTCAGCGAGATCGGCGACGCCGCAGCCGCCGTCCGGGAACTGCTCGACTCCGACCTGCTCGCACCTGGCGGAATCACTCTCCGATCGGCGCGCACGCGGCTGGAGCCCGGCACCGGGGACACGGACAGGGGGGCCCGGTGGGAGCGAGCGAGTGTGGGCGCGTTCAGCCGGAGGGTGCATCGCTATCGCGGGCCGGGAGCCGGCCGGAGGCCCTCGACGGGCGCCTGGTCACGACCTGGGTCGGGTGTGGGCGTTCGGCCGCAGCCCACGCGGCTGCTGGTGGCACGCGCACCCAGTCAGGTGCCAGTGGGCCAGGACCTGAGTGTCGACGTCCGGCTCGTCACCAAGGGCCGGCGGGTGGGCCCGGGCGCCGTGACCGCCCAACTGACGAACCTCGTCGTCGCGGACGCCGGCACGCCGGTCACCGTGACCGTGCACGCGCCCGCCGGCCTGCACGCCGAAGGGCCGCTGCAACAGACCGTGCTGGTGCGGCCGGGCGAGGACCCGGCGCCGGTCCGGTTCGGCTTCGGCGCGCGTACCCCCGGGTTGCATCGCGTCGACGTGACGGCCTGGGCCGGCGGCACCTTCCTCGCCGAGGTGTCCGTCGAGGTCTCGGTAGCGACCGGCGGGCCGTTCCGGGACGGGCTGCCGAGGCGGGCGTCGTTGCCGGCCCCGCGGGCGCGGCCGGGCGAGGTCACCATGGAGGTACGGTTCGACGGCACCCGGTACACGTTCCAGCTGCGGTCCGACGCGGGGGCGCTGTTCGCCCCGGTCGTCGAGTCGGTCACGAACACGCCGAACGCGGCGGTGGAGAACGCCATCCGGGAGTTGCAGCAACTGGCCCGGGGTGGCTCCCGCTACAGCGCGGCGATGACCCGCCAGCTCATCCGGTCCGCCGGCATCCAACTGTGGTCGGAGCTGGTGCCCGGCGAGATCCAGGACCAGTTCTGGCAGGTCGGCGGCACCATGAGCGCCTTCACGATCGCCACCGATTACGACGTGGTGCCGTGGGAGTTGCTCTATCCGCTCAGCGCCGAACGGGACGCCGGTTTCCTCGTCGAGCAGGTCCCGGTGGTACGCCGCACCTATGGGCAGCACGCGACCTCGAAGATCGGCCTGGGCAACCCACGCTTCGTGGTCCCGGCGAAGGCGCCCACCGGGGCGCACGAGGAGGTCGCTGCCATCCGGGCGATCCTCGGCGCGGCCGACGGCGACCCGATCACCAGGGCGGACGAGCTGCTCGACCTGATCAATTCCGGGTCGCTGGGGGCGACCCACTTCGCCTGCCACAACACGTTCTCCGCGGACGGCTCGTTCATCGACCTGGACGGCGGGCCGTTCCGGCCGGCCCTGCTCGCCGAGGCGAGCATCCGCAAACCGCTGCGGGGCGCCGTTCCGCTGGTCTTCATCAACGCGTGCCGCAGTGCGGGCGTGGCACCGACGTACACCCGGATGCTCGGCTGGGCGCAGCAGTTCATGGCCTCCGGTGCCGGCGCGTTCGTCGGCACGCTCTGGGCGGTGCGCTCGGAGAGCTCGGCCCGCTTCGCGACCGCGTTCTACCAGTCCCTCGCCGAGGGCGCGACGCTCGGCGCGGCGGCCCTCGCCGCGCGGACCGAGCAGCAGGACGACCCCCTCGACCCGACGTGGCTGGCCTACGCCGTCTACGGCGACCCGTTCGCCACCGCCGCCTGACCGGCCGGCGACCCCACTCACGCAACAGGCAGGTGCGGTAATGGACGTGATCGACTACAGCGTGCCCGTCGAGGAACTGGTGTCGGCGGTGAAGAACGCGGTGAAACAGGCCGGCATCTCCACCACCGACGCGGACCGGGACCTGCGGGTCGCGTCGGTCCAGTTGGTCCTGAGCGCCGTCGCCACCACGAAGCTGGGCGGTGGCCTGGACTTCCGCGTGCCGGTCATCGGCTGGAAGGTCAAGGTCGGCGGCAGCCGCTCCCGGCAGAGGACTCACACGATCGACATCACCCTCGTCGCCGAGGACCTCCACGGCCGGCACGAGCTGCGTGACACCACCGTCGAAGAGACCCTCGTCGAGGCGATCACCACGGTCCGTGCGGCGGTCACCGCCGGCACCGATGGTGACGACCCGCTGGTGCTCAAGGCCGGCACGGTGGAACTCGTCTTCGGCGTCACCGACCAGGGCACGATCTCGGTCGGCGCGGAGGGCGAACTGACCGACGAGGTCACCAACACGCTGCGGATCGAGCTCGTCCCGGGGTCCTGACGCCGACGACTCCGCGTGCTCAGGCCGGGACCAGGACCGCCTCGCGGAGCAGGCGGCGCGCCAGGGTGACCCGGTCGGCGTCATCGGGCAGCCCCGGCAGGTCACCGACCCGGGTGACCGTTGCGGTGAGCAGGGCCCGTGCCGCCGGCTCGCAGTCGACGGGCAGCGTGATGGTGCGGTCGAACAGGCGCAGCGCCACGGTGTCCTGCCCGTGCGGCACGAGCTGCCAGCGCAGACCCGGGCGCGGGACGAGCCGGGAGTCGGCGTCCAGCGCGTCCAGCGCGGCGGCCTGAGCGAGCGGGCGGATCGGCGCCGGCCGGGCGGCCGGCCAGGCGCGCTGGCGGAGCCGCGCCGCGACGGCCCCGGGGTCCGCGCGTAGCAGCCAGTCGCGCAGCGCCTCCACCGTCTCGGTCAGCTCCGGCTCGATGGCTTCCGGGTCGGCGACGTCGGTGCCGAACGGCAGGCTGGCCCGCAGCCGCTGGTCCTCGGCGGCCAGCGTGAGCAGCTCCTCGACCAGGGCGTAACGGGTGAGCGCGCGGACGCCCACGGTCAGGTGCAGCGAGCTGGCCTCCTGCGCCTGGGCGCTGTGCAGCCACCCGCGCGGCAGATAGAGGGCGTCGCCGGGGGCGAGCACCACGTCCAGCGCGGCGGCGCCCTGCGCGGTGGCGCCGACCTCGTCGGCACGGCCACCCCAGGGCTGCTTCTCCAGCGGGTCGGTCAGCACCGGGGGGTGGATCCGCCAGTGCTTGCGGCCGTCGACCTGGAGCACGAACACGTCATGGGTGTCGTAGTGGGTGGCGAAACCCTGGCTGCCCGCCGGCGTGAGGTAGGCGTTGATCTGTAGCGGCTGGTTCAGCGCGAGGCCCAGATCACGGGCGAAGTCGACGAGCGGCGGCCAGATCCGGTGCAGACCCTGCAACACCAGGGTGGCGCCGGAGGCGTACTGCTCAAGGACCCGCTCATCGAGCACCTGGTCGCCGATCTCGGCGCCCGCGCCGCCGCCGCCGGTGAAGCGGGCCGCCGCGACGAGCTGGCCGTCCTTGGCGACGCGCAGGAAAGGGGTACGCAGACCGCGCCGGCTGAGCAGCTCGTCGGCGTCGGCGGGGCTGAGCAGGTCGGTGAAGCCCGCCGGGTCGGGCAGCTCGGCGGCGCGGGACAGCAGCGGAGTGTGGCCCCAGTGGGCGGCGGCGAACTTCGCCGGCTCCACCGAGACGCAACGCGCCAGCGCCGCGGCGGCGCTGGCGGACGAAACCGCCGGGCGGCTGTGGCCGCCCGGCGGGTCGAGGTGTGTCACGACGGCACCGTTACCGGGCGCTGCCGTCAGCGCCACCGTCCTGCTGGCCAGGGGTCGCGCCACCGTCAGCGGGGCCCTCGGCGCTGCCGTCGGCGCCACCGTCGTGCTGACCGGGCGTCGCGCCACCATCGGCCGGGCCTTCCGCGCTGCCGTCGGCGCCACCATCGTGCTGACCGGGCGTCGCGCCACCGTCAGCGGGGCCCTCGGCGCTGCCGTCGGCGCCACCGTCGTGCTGACCGGGCGTCGCGCCACCGTCGGCCGGGCCCTCCGCGCCGCCGCCACCGGTGGTCTGCATGTCGTCATCGTTGAGTGCCATGGGAACTCCCTCGGATGTGCCGCCCCGCCATACGCCGGGGTTCGTCGTGCAGCGGGTGGTACCCCACACGCGATCTTCTCTAACCCACACCGTAGACGCCGAACCGGCACGACACGGGCGGTTCGGCGACGGTGGGGAGGCGGACACGGCTGAGTCCGCCCGACGGTCGTCGGGCGGACTCCCGGTGTCACGGCAGCATCATCGCGAGGTCCTTGGGCATGGTGTCCTTCACGTCCTGCCATTCGCCCTGGGTGACGTGCCGGCGCAGGGTGTCCAGCACCACCTGCGTCACCCGCTCGGCGCCGCCCTGGACGTCGTACGGGAAGCCCTGGCGGACCTCGTAGAGGAAGTCGTCCCGGTTGAGCTTGATCGGGACGTCCGACGGGTTCCAGCCGTCGAAGTAGATGCCCCGCACCAGCACCGGCAACTGCTGGGCGAACTCGACGCTCTCGTTCACCGGCAGCCGGTCCCGCAGCAGGTGCAGCACCGTGCGCAGCGCCGCGTACGACTGGTTGCGCCGCTCCTTGGGCCACCCGTAGGCGGACTCGATGTCCTTGAGGATCAGGTTCGTCTTGTCCAGCGAGGACTCGAACGCCGAGATCATCGTGTCAGCCATCGGTCGTCCCCCGTTCCGTAATGTCCCACCGTCGGTCGTCGGCGCGGCGCGGCGGCCCCGCCGGGCCACGGCGGGCCCGCACCGGGCTGCCCTGCGGGGCGCGCCGGGGTTTGTCGGCCGTGCCGACCACGTGCAGGACGGCGCCACGCCGTCGATCCGTCACCACTCGAACCGTCATCCCGTCACCTCCGTGTCGTCCGGCGTCGGCCGCCACCGGCGACCCCACGCACGCGTCCACCGTGCCGGTCGAGCGGGTGAGCCCGCCCCACCCGGATCGGGTGAGTTGGGCGCTCAGGCGGTGTCGAGGAGCCCGGCGAGGGTCTTCGCGTTGGTCTGCGCGTAGTCGCGGTAGCAGTTATTGAGGAGCACGTGGGTCTGCCCGGCCTCGTCGGCCAACTCCCGCAGCTTCGGCGCCCAGTCGGCCAACTCCCGTTTCGAGTAGTGGTAGCCGAACTTCTCGTGGATGTCCTTGCTGGTCCACTTGTCGCTGTGGCCGTGAAAGCGCATCACCGCGAGGTCACCGGTCACCGCCAGCACCGGGGGCACCGACGACCGGTGGCCCTGCGGCATGTCCACGCACACGTACGGCAGTCGGTGCTCACGCAGGAAGGCCAGCGTCTCGTCGGCGTTGTCGCCGTCGAACCAGGAGGCGTGCCGGAACTCGTAGACCGGCCGCAGCGGCGCGCAGCGCCTCGCCACCTCCAGCAGGTACTGCTTGTTGGCCCGCTTGATGGTGAACCAGGGCGGGAACTGGAACAGCAGCGCGCCCAGTTTGGCCGCCTCGACCAGCGGGTCCAGCGCGGACAGAAAGCGCGTCCACACCTCCTCGTACGACTGCGCGGGCAGGTCGTCGGGGTAGACGTTGCGCTTGTCGGTGTCCGGCCGCAGGTCCTTGTAGAGCGCGCTGACCCGGGTGGGGTGCCCGGTGAGCAGGCTGAACGCCTTGATGTTGAACGTGAAGCCGGCCGGGGTGCGCTCGGCCCACAGCCGCGCGGTCGCCTCGGCGGGCGGCGAGTAGTAGGTGGCGTCCACTTCGACCAGCGGGAACTGCCGGGCGTAGTAGACCAGCCGCTTCTCCGGGGTGTCCGCGGTCTGCGGGTACCAGCCGGAGTCCAGCAGGGTGCGGTCGGTCCAGGACGCGGTGCCCACGAGGATGTCACCCATGGGTTGAGTCCACCGCGTCGCGGACCGACCGGCAACCGCTGGCGTCGCTCAGGCCGCCCTCCGCTCGCGGGTCTGCTTGCACGTCACGCAGGTGGTGGCGGACGGGAAGATCTCCAGCCGTTCCACCGGGATCGCCGCCGAGCAGCCCTCACACCAGCCGTACGTGCCCTCGGCGAGTCGACCGAGCGCGTGCTCGTACTGGGCACGTCGGTCCAGGATGGTCCGCAGCAAGGACTGGGCGGTGTCCCGCTCGGCCGTCTTGGTGCCGCTGTCGGCCTGGTCGTCGCCAGCGGTGTCACCGACCTCCACCAGCCGCAGCACCTGACTCTGGAGCACGGCCTGCTCGTACTCCGCGGTCAGTTCGTCGTGGCGTGCCTGCAGGGAGAGCCGGATCTGGTCGATCTCCGTCTGGGAACGGCCCGTACCGACCGTGTCGTGGACGAGCATCGCTGCCTGCCTTTCCTGGGCCTGGTGGCTCAAGGTGAACCGGGTGCCGGCGGCGTCGGGCCCCGGTTACGGTCGCATCTGGTGCGCGGGTGGTCACCCGCGCGCTGTGAGCCGGGCGAGTACCCGCCTGACGTGTCGCGCAAACCGGCGAATTCGCGCCCTGTTCAGCCGTCGGTGCCGGAATCCACGAGGGCGGGGTGCCGGGGGTCGTCGGCCCGTACCACCACGTCGGCGAAGCTGGCGGGGACAACCTCCTCGGCGTACCGGTCGAAGGCCGGCAGGGTCCACTCCTGGGCCTGTTCGGTGCGTCGGCGCAGCGCCGCCGGCGACAGCTGAAGGTGGACGGTCACGTCGAAGGGCAGGCCACCACCGAGCAGCAGCGCGCCGCTGACCAGGACCACCCCGCCGGGCGGCAGGTCGACGTAGTGGGCGCGGCTGGCCCGGTCGGCGTCGGCGTCCCACAGCGACGGGAGCAGCCGACCGTCGCCGCCGGGGCCGGCCGGGTCGAGCACTTCCCGGCGCAGACCCGCCTCGTCGACCCAGCCTTCGTAGTAGGCGTCCGGGTTGGTCCGGCCGAGTTCGAATCGCAGCGAGGCAGGCCGGAGGAAGTCGGTGGCGCGGACGCGCAGCACCGGGCGACCCCGGGCGCGCAGCGGGTCCACGAGAGCGGCGGCCAGCTCGTCCGGCCCGGCGGCGGGTGCGCCGTCGACCGCCACGCGCAGCCGGGCGGGCTCGACGGCGGTCGCGGCGTCGGCGAGGCGGTCGGTCAGCTCGGTGACGAGCAGGTCGGGCGAGATGGGGCGGATGCGCACCGGACCATCCTGCCCCGCGCGGCGGGGGCGGGTGGCGGCGGTCAGCCGGCGCGGTCGATGGTGACCCGGGCGTCGTCGGCCAGCCGGTAGCCCACGCCGTAGACGGTGGTGACCAGGGGGACGTCCACGCCGACCTTGCCGCGCAGCCGGCGAACGTGCACGTCGACGGTGCGGACGCCGGCGTGCTCGTAGCCCCAGACGGCGTTGAGCAGTTGCAGCCGGGTGAAGACCCGCCGGGGGTGGGCGACCAGGTGCAGCAGGAGGTCGAACTCGAGCCGGGTCAGCGGCAGTGGTTCGTCATCGCGCAGCACCGAGCGGGACGAGGCGAGGATGTGCAGGGCGGGCATGGTCGGGGTGAGCGCTCGGGCCGGCGCCCGGTTGGCGGGCACCGCGTCGGCGCGGCGCTCCGCCGGGACGGCGCCGATGATCACGCCCTCGCCCTGCTCCAGCATCTCGCGGGCCGCCTCGAGCAGTCGCCGGGCCGGTGGTGTCAGCGACTCCTCGCTGGCCAGCGGGATGGACAGCGTCACGGTGAGCATGGGCACGGCGGTGTTCGCCGGGCGGCGCTGGCCGCCGGGGGGTCGACCGGGCACCGCGGGTTGGGACGTATGCCATCCGGCGCGCGACGAGGCGGGGCTGACCGACATGGTCCTCCTTGGGCTGGTCCGGGTATCTCCCCACGGCCCGGGACGCCGCTTCATCGATGCTTCCCGGCGCCTGGGCGAGGGTCAAGAGGCGGCTGCGTTGCAGGAATGTGACAATTGACGAACACATCGCAGCCAGACGCTCGCTCTGCGTGCGAAGCACGATGATTACAGCAGAGCCACCGAGATGCCCCGATACGGGGGTCCCCGTCCTGTTCAGCGGGCCCTGTCAGCCGCCGTCCGGGAGACCGTCCGACCGCTGGTCAACGGCTGTGGTCCACGCTGATCCGCGCCTCGTCGGTCAGCCGGTAGCCCACCCCGTAGACGGTGGTGACCACCTCCGAGCCGTCCAGCTTGGCGCGCAGGCGGCGCACGTGCACGTCCACCGTCCGGACGACCGCGTGCTCGTAACCCCAGACGTTCGACAGCAACTGCAGGCGGGTGAAGACCCGGCGCGGGTGTTCGGCCAGGAACAGCAGCAGGTCGTACTCGATGCGGGTCAGCGCGACCATCCGGTCGCCGCGGCGGACCGCCCGCGAGCCGGCCAGGATGTACACGTGGTCCGCGTCGGTGGCAGCAGCGGCGGGCGGCTCGGCGACCGCGGGTCGCGGCCCCGGCACGACGACGGCCGCGGCGTCGTCGGCGGCGCTCAGCTGCCCCTCGCCGGACTCGGCCAGCTCACCGAGCAACTGCACCAGCCGGGCCAGCCGGGGGCTCAGCGGCCCGGGGGCGAGGTCGAGGGTGATGGTCAGGGTCGGGCCGGTGCGCTGGCGGCTCGGGCGGGCCACCGGGTGGGGACGCGTGGGGATGGCGACGACGGACATGGTGCCTCCTGAGATGGCGGTACGCCCGCCACGCCCGGTGCGGCGTGACGGTCAGCGGCGCGCCCAACCGGCGGTGACCGGGGACGCGAGGGGGGATGCGCGGTGCAGCGGGGTCGGGCCGAGGGCCGGCAGGCCGGCGATCCGCCAGGCGGCGAAGCCACCGTCGACGTCGGTGGCGCGGTGCAGGCCGATGTCCTGCAACGCGGCGGCGGCCAGCGACGAGGTGTAGCCCTCCTGACAGATGATCACCACGGGCACGTCGTAGTCGACGGCCTCGGGCAGTCGGGCCGGGCAGCGCGGGTCGAAGCGCCACTCCAGCACGTTGCGTTCAACCACGAGCGAGCCCGGCACGACGCCGTGCGCGGCCCGCTGGGCGGCCGGCCGGATGTCGACCAGCAGCGCGCCGGCCCGGTACGCCAGGTGCGCCCGCTCCGGGTCGAGCCGGTCGAGCCGGGCTCGCGCGGCGGCCAGGATCTCGTCGATGCCTCGGGAGCCCGCGGGCGGCACGGGTGCCGGACAGTGCTCGGCGATGACCTGCATTATCGGTTCCTTTCCGGTGACAGGGGTGATTCGCTGCGGACGGTCGCTCACCAGGACCGGCCGGCCTCGGCGACCTCGGCGGCCCGCAGGCGCCCGTCGCGGAGGTCGTAGCGGGTCATCCGGCGCAGCGCCGGCCGGTAGACGTGCACGCTGACCGCCGGCGTGGCACCCCGGTTGGTGACGACGTGCACGTGCCGGGGGCCGAAGCGGCGACCGGAGCCGGCGGGCAGCAGGCGGGGGCGCAGACGACCCCCGCTGACCGTCTCCTCGGTGAGCGCTCCGGCGACCACTCGGAACGCGCCCGCCGAGCCGCCGTGGTCGTGCAGGTCGGTGCCCTGGCCGGGCAGCCAGCTCAGCGCCCACACCTCGTGGTCGGCGCCGGTGGCCAGCCGGGCGTACCACCGCTCGGCGGCGTCGAACCGCAGTGCGACAGGCCAACTGGTCGGGTCGGCCCAGCCTGCGGCGACGGCGAGCAGGTCATTGTGCGTACGGTCGTGGATCATCGGTGTTTCCTCGCGGGTCGTTCGGCGGGGTGCCTCCGTACTCTAGCCGTCAAACCCTATAGGTTTAGTAGGTAATTCCAGATGCCGGGACGACCTCCCCGTTGGTCGACCGATCAGCGCAGGACCGGCGGGTCCACCCGGTAGCCGGGCACCGACGGCCACCGCACGGTCAGCACCGTCGAGGCCCGCTCGGCGTACCAGGAATGATCCACTCCCCGGCCCCACACCACGTAGTCACCCGGCGCGGCCAACCGCACCGTCCGGTCCGGCAACTCCACCCGAAAACACCCCTGCACGAGTACGAGCAGCGTGGTCCGGCGCTCGCCGGTCGCCCACCGCGAGCGGGCCTCCCCCGGCCGGTGCACGCCCCACTTCACCTCGACGTCGGTGCTGTGCCGGACCTCCCCCGGCGGCGCGAAGTGCCCCAGCAGCCAGCCCGCGTTGCCGGCGCCGTCGACACCCGCGTTGCCCACGTAGACCGTCTCACCCATCGGACCCTCCCCAGCGTGCCGGCCGAGCAACCTATCAGGACGCCGACGGATAGCCTGGACCGGTGACCGACGACCTTGACGCCGAGACGCTCGCGTTCGCGCACCGCATGTTCGACCTGGCCCGGGCCGGCTCCACCGACGAGCTGGCCGCCCAGGTCGACGCCGGCCTGCCGGTCAACCTGACCAACGACAAGGGCGACACCCTGCTGATCCTGGCCGCCTACCACGCCCACCCGGACACGGTGGCCGCCCTGCTGGCCCGGGGCGCGGACCACACCCGCACCAACGACCGGGGGCAGACCGCGCTGGCCGCCGCGGTCTTCCGCAGCAGCGCCGACGCGGTCCGCGCGCTGCTCGCCGCCGGGGCCGACCCGGCGCACGGCAACCCGTCGGCGGCCGAGACCGCACAGTTCTTCGACCTGCCGGAGATGGTGGAGCTGCTGCGAGCGGGCTGACGCCGACCCCGGTGGGCCGGTATACAAAAGCGGTGGAAGGACCCCTGCCCGAACAGATGCGCGCCGCCGGCACCTCGTTGCTGGCCGCGCTCGATCCCCCGGCCCGCGCCGCCGCCAGCTACCCGTTCGACGACGAGGATGCCCGTCGCTGGCTGGAGTACCGGCCACGCCCCCGCCCCGGCGTCAGCCTCGCCGACCTGGACATCGCCGGGCGCAAGGCCGCGCACCGGCTGCTGGCCACCGCGCTCAGCCCCTCGGCGTACGCGCAGGCGATGGCGATCATCGCGCTGGAGGAGGTCCTCGACCGGGCCGAAGGGTGGCGGCGCGGGCGGCACAGCGGCGACTACTGGGTGGCCGTCTTCGGTGATCCGGCCCGCGACGACCGGTGGGCGTGGCGACTGGAGGGGCACCACCTGTCGGTGACCATGACCCTCGTGGACGACCAGGTCTCCCCCGCCCCGATCTTCTTCGGCGCCAACCCGGCCACGGTCCGCTACGCCGGGCACCCCGTCTCCCGGCCGCTCGGCGTCGAGGAGGACCTGGCCCGCGCCCTGCTCGACGCGCTCGGGCCGGCCGGTCGGGCCGCCGCGATCATCGCCGACGAGGCTCCGGCCGACATCATCAGCGCCACCCGCGCCCGGGTCGACAGCCCGATCGAGCCACTCGGCGTACCGGCCGACCGGCTCGGCCCGACCGGCCGCGCGCTGCTCGACCAGGTGGTCGCCCTCTACCTGGACCGGCTGCCGCCCGAGCTGGCCGTCCAGGAGGCGGCCCGCCTCGACACCGGCCAACTGCACTTCGCCTGGGCCGGCCCGACCCGGCCGGGCCAGCGACACTACTACCGGGTGCAGGGCGACGACCTGCTGATCGAGTACGACAACACCAGCGACGACGGCAACCACGCGCACACCGTGCTCCGTCGCCCGGCCAGCGACTTCGGCACCGACGTCCTAGCCACCCACCACCAAACCCACCACCACTAACGCCCTCCCCACCCCGCCCCACCCCCACCCCGCCCCGCCCCGCCCCGCCGCGTCGATCATGGGGTTATGGTGGGCGAACTATCCCTGTACGCGACCTTTGCGGGGCACCACAACTCCATGATCGACGAACGCGCTGCCATGATCGACTCCGTCGCGTGGCGCTTTCCCGGCACTCGGTTGCGGCCTCTCACGTATCGGGACGGGAGTGACGATCGACTCGACATCGCCGATGTGGGGGTGTCCTGGTTGCGGGATACCACGACATCGCCGATCTCGTGTTGATCTCGGCTCGCCGGTGCTGCCGCTCGCTCCGGTGGCACCCCCATGAGGCGCTGTTCCGCCCCAGTTACCGGGCCGCGCCATGACTTCGGCGTCGGGGCGCCGTGGGCACCCGCAGCGGCGGTGTCTCCGCGCTCGGGAGTCAGGGGCGGGTGGCCTCGATGAGGAAGCGTTCGGCGTGGGCCACGAAGGGGCCCTCGGTGGTGATGCGGCGGTGCAGGGCCAGCAAATCGGGGCGGTAGCCCTCGACGGTGAAGTTGGGCACCGTCCAGATCACCTTGCGCAGGAACCAGACCACCGCACCGATGTCGGAGAAGACCGCGCGCAGCGTGGCCCGGCGCAGGTCGACCACCCGCAGCCCGGCTGCCTGGGCGCCGGCTACCGCCTGCTCGGGATGCCGCCACTTCGGCGGCGGCAGCGGCCCGAGGATCGCCTCGCTCAGCTCCCGCATCGTGCCCGGCCCGATCTGCTGGGACAGGTACGTCCCGCCCGGGCGCAGCACCCGGGCCGTCTCCGCCCAGTCCGTACGCACCGGGTGCCGGCTCACCACCAGGTCGAAGGATCCGTCGCGGAACGGCAGGGCCGACTCCGGGGCGACCGCCACCACCGTCGCGCCGACCCGGCGCAGGACCCGCCGGGCGACCTCGACATTCGGCGGCCAGCCCTCGGTGGCCACCAGCACCTTCGGCGGGTGCGGAACCTCGGCGAGCACCTCGCCGCCGCCGGTGTCCACGTCCAGCGCGGCGTCGGCGCGGGCCATCAGGTCGGCGACCAGCCGCGCATACCCCCAGGGTGGACGCTCCTCAGTAGCCCGGCCGGCGAGCCAGTCGAAACCCCAGCCGTCGACCGGCACGGCGGCCGCCTCGGCGATCAGCTCGTCGACGTCGCGTTCAGCGTTCATGACGGTCAGCGTCGCCGGCAGCCGCATCGCCCGCAAGCCATTTGCCGCCGACCCGGCGGCCTTGACGCGGCCGGGTCGGGGCCGCTGGCCCGGCCTTGCGCCGCCCTCGTCGGGCGGCCAGTCGGGCGGGCCACCCGTCGAACGAGTCGGGCGGCCAGTCGGGCGGGCCACCCGTCGAACGAGTCGGGCGGCCAGTCGGGCGGGCCACCCGTCGACCGGGTCGGGCCGACCGTCTGACCCGCGCGGGGAGCTTGTTCGCGGTGATCTGGTCAGGGGCGGGGGCGGACGATCTCGACGGTGGAGCCGGCGAGCGCGTCGAAGGTGCCGGCTTCGGCCCGGCCGGCCTCGAACTGCCGCATGAGTCGTGCGCCCAGGTGCACGCCGACCCCGCCGATGGCCAGCGCGACCAGTTCGGCGATCAGGATCGGGACGGACGCGCCGCGCTGTGGGGACTGCGCCCGGACCAGGCAGGCGACCAGGAACATGCCGGCCATCGCCGCGTTCGTCAGGTTGAAGGCGATCGCGGTCCGGCGGGTACGGTCACCCGGCACGTCCCACAGGTCGACCATGCCGGCCACCACGGTCAGCGCGGCGGCGAACAGGGCGGCGACGCCCGTCCAGTAGCCGACCTCGCCGAGGAACGCCGGCCCTCCGAGGACGTCGGTGAGGTCGAAGACGGTGGCGCTGACGAAGAGCCCCAGCGGGAACGTCACCAGCATCGGTTGGATGGGGTGCCCCTGCACCCGCAGCCGGCTCTGCATCGGTCCTCCCCAGGTTGGTGCAGCTCACGAGTTCAGAGTGCTACCCGGGTCCGCTCGGGGTGAAACGATTCCGCCCGACTCGCCGCCGACGGGGAGAACAGGCACGCCTGCCGACCGTCCAGAACGGACCGACTCGACTTCCTGGAAACCGGCGTGTCCGGGTGGCCCGGACACCCCGACGTCACGGAAGCCGAGTCGATCAAACGCGACGGTCAGCTCTCGCGGGGGCGGGAAACCGTCCGGACGAGACGTTCCGCCACCTGGCGCAGCGGGATGTCCAGCGACGAGGCGGCGGCGCGCAGCACGCCGAGCGCCTCGGCCGGCGGACAGCCGCGCTGCGTCATGATCACGCCGACGGCCTGCCCCACGACCCCGTCGACCAGGAGCGTGGCATCGCGCTCGTCGGCGAGCACCTGCCGCCGGCCCCGGTCGCGTACGGCGGCCAGCAGCAGGCCGGCGTGTTCGGCGAGCAGCATCGCGGTCAGTTGGTGCTGCGGGGTGAGCACGTCCGGCGTGCCCGCGTACAGGTTGATCGCCCCGATCACCTGCTCGTCGATGTCGACCGGCGCGGAGATCACGCCACGGACCCCGAGGTCGCGGGCACGCGCCGTCCAGACCGGCCAGCGTGGCTCGCCGGCCAGGTCGACGGCGAGGATCATCTCGCGGCGCTGGATGGCGCTCATCGCCGGCGAGTCGGGCCCGTGCCGCAGGTCGTCGAGGCCGGCCAGCCGTTCGTCGGAGGCGGCCACCCCGGCCGGTTCGCCCGCGCGCAGCGCGGTGAAACCACACCAGCGGACCCCGGACACCGCGTCCCGGGTGATCCGGACCAGCGCCAGCAACGCCTCATCGAAATCGGTCAGCGCGATCAGGCCGGCGGTCAACTCCCGCAGCAGTGCGGCAGTCTCCAACACACCGAGCCGTTCGACGACCGGTTCCCGCGTGTCCAGGTTCACCGGCGCGCTGCCCTCGTGCGCCCTCGCATGCGTCCCGCCGACGTCGTCACGTGTGCCATCGTCTGCTCTCTTCCGAGTTGACCGACCCGCCCTACTACCCTCGCAAACCGGGATCGAAACGGCGAACCGGGGGTCTCCGCGACACGCGAGCGCGTGGCGGAGGCCCCCGGAGGCCGTTGTCAGGGCGTGGCAGGGACCGACCGGCGCCTCAGCGAGAGGCGCCGCTGAGCCGCCGGCCGACCGAGGCGATCAGCCGGTCCAGCTCGGAGCCGAACGGGTTGTCGTGCACCAGGTACGTCCAGGTGGCGGTCGGCCGGACCAGGGTGCTCTCCTCGGGCTCCCAATCCTCGTCGAATTCGGTCTCGTCGAAGGTGGCGAGGGTGCGGGCCTCGATCTCCGGGACGAGGTTGTTGAACGCCGGCACCGCCGCCCGGTGGAACTCGTCGAGCGGGTCGAGCCGGCCCAGCGCACGCAGGTGCACGCCCTCGCGGACCTCGGACAGCTCGGCCAGGTGCTCGGCCCAGAGCCGGTCCAGGTGGTAGAGGGCGATCGACCGGGCCGCCCGGGCGAGCAGGTCCTCGTCCATCTCGCCGGCCTTCTCGGGCATCTTGTCTAGCAGCATCAGCGCGGCGACGTCGCTGGTGAGCAGCCGCTCCCGGCGCTCGGCGAGGGCAGTGCGCTGCTGCTCGATGACCACGCTGTAGCGCCAGGTGTTGCGGTGGATCTCGTGGTTGACGCCCTCGGCGACCCGCTGGGCGTGCTCGACTGCGTACTCCACCTGATCGTCGGTGACCAGGCCGTCCGCGTTCATGCGCGGCGACGCCGGCACCGAGTCGGCGGCGTGCCGGACGACCAGGTCGTCCTCCAGGCTCACGAAGAAGACCGAGCCGCCCGGGTCGCCCTGGCGGCCGGCGCGGCCACGCAGCTGGTCGTCGACGCGGCGGCTGTCGTGCCGGCCGCTGCCGATCACGTAGAGCCCGCCCAGCTCGGCCACCCGATCCTGGTCGGCCTGGTCGCTGCCGCCGAGCCGGATGTCGACGCCCCGGCCGGCCATCTGGGTCGAGACGGTCACCGCGCCGTACGCGCCGGCCTCGGCGATGATCGTCGCTTCCTCGTCGTCGTTCTTGGCGTTCAGCACCACGCAGGGCACCCCGGCCGCGTTGAGCCCGGCGGCCAGGCCCTCGGACTCCTTGACGTCCAGCGTGCCGACCAGCACCGGCCGCCCCTTGGCGTGCCAGCGCTGAATCTCGTCGATCAGCGCCTCGTCCTTCTCGGCCCGGGTGGCGTAGATCCGGTCCGGCTCGTCCTCCCGAACGCACGGGGTGTTCGACGGGATGACCGCGACCTCCAGGCCGAAGAACTCCCGCAGCTGGTCGCCGACCAGGACCGCGGTGGCGGTCATGCCGCACACCTTGGGGTAGAGCGCGATGTACGCCTGCACGGCGATCGTGCCGAGCACCTCGCCCTCGGCGGTGGCGTCCAGGCCCTCCTTGGCCTCGACCGCCGCCTGGAGCCCGTCGGGCCAGCGGCGGCGCTGGGCCACCCGGCCGCGCATCTCGTCGATCAGCTCGACCGAGCCGTCCCGGACGATGTAGTCCACGTCCCGGTGCAGCAGGGCGTACGCGTGCAGCGCCACGTTGACCGCGGAGAGCTGCGCGACGTGCTCCTCGTCGTACAGGTCGATGCCGAGCTTGGCCTCGACGGCGGCCAGGCCGGCGGTGGTGAACGCCACGCTGCGCCCGTCCTCGGCGACCGTGTAGTGCCGGTCCCTGCGCAGGCCACGCACCAGCGCGGCGGCGGCGTGCACCGGGTCCTGTTCGCCCGGCACCGCGCCGGCGAGGACCATCGGCACCCGGGCCTCGTCGATCAGGATCGAGTCGGCCTCGTCCACGATCGCGGTGGTCAGCTTCGGCTGCACCCGGTCGGCCACGTCGGTGACCAGCTGGTCGCGCAGGTAGTCGAAGCCGGCCTCGCTGACCGAGACGTAGGTGACGTCGCAGGAGTAGGCGTCGCGCCGCTCCTGCGGGGTGGACGCCTCGTTGACCCAGCCGACCGTCAGGCCGAGCAGGGTGTAGACGGGCTCCATCCACTGGGCGTCGCGGCGGGCCAGGTAGTCGTTGACGGTGAGCACGTGCACCGGCCCGTTGCCGAGCCGAACGTGCCCGTACGCGGCGATCGCGGCGGTCAGGGTCTTGCCCTCACCGGTGGCCATCTCGGCGACCTTGCCGGACAGCAGCGCCATCGCGCCGAGCAGCTGCACGTCGTACGGCCGCTGGTCGAGGCCCCGGCGGGCGGCCTCGCGGCCGACGGCGCAGATCTCCTCGTACCCGGCGGCGGCGCCGGCGGCCTCGGTCAGCTCGGCGTCGTCCAGCGCGGCGAGGTCGTCCTCGCGCGCTGTGATCGCCGGCAGCAGCTTCTCCAGCGGAGCAAGATCCACGGTGTGGCCGGGGCGCTGAAGGAACCGCCGGAACTTGCTCTTGAACCGTTGCGACACACCCATGAGCGGCAACGGTACGCGATTCGCGTCGCCTTCTGCGCCCGGCCGGTCGGACATCTGCCGGCATGTCGATCGGAACCGCCGGTGGATCAGCCGACCAGCAGCTGGTGGGCGGCCAACTCCCGGTAGAGCGGGTCGGTGGCGGTCAGTTCGGCGTGGGTGCCCACGGCGACCACCCGGCCGCCGTCGAGGACGACGATCTGGTCGGCGTCGACCACGGTGGCGAGCCGGTGCGCCACGATCAACAGGGTCCGGCGGACGGCCACCGCGTCGATGGCGCGGCGCAGCGCTGCCTCGTTGCGCGCGTCGAGGTTGCTGGTCGGCTCGTCGAGCAGCAACACCGGCGGGCTGGCCAGCAGCGCCCGACCGATGGCCAGCCGCTGCCGCTCGCCCCCGGAGAGCAGCACCCCGCCCTCGCCCACCTGCACGTCCAGGCCCTGCGGCGTGCGGTGGGCCAGGTGGCTCAGGTTGACCTCGTCGAGGACCTGGTGCAGCCGGTCGTCGGTGGCGTCCGGTGTGGTGATCAGCAGGTTCTCCCGGAGCGTGCCGGCGAGCACCGGGGCCTCCTGCTCGACGTAGCCGAGCCGGGCCCGCAGCACGTCGCGCGGCAGCTCCCGCACGTCGGTGCCGTCGATCCGGACGGCCCCGGCGCTCACCTCGTAGAAGCGCTCGACCAGGGCGAGCAGCGTCGACTTGCCGGCGCCGGAGGGGCCGACCAGGGCGGTGCGGGTGCCGGCGGGCACCGCGAAGCTGACGTCGTGCAGCACCGCCTCGCCGCCCGGGTAGCCGAACCCCACCCGGTCGAACTCGATCATCGCAGCGGGTCGGCGCGGGGTCGCCGTGGCGCCTCCGGCCGCCGGCCGGTCCGCCGCGCCCTCCGCGGGCACGGCCAGGATCTCCTCGATCCGTTGCAGCGCGCCGAGGCCGCTCTGCAACTGGGTGTACGCGTTCAACACCTGGGCCAGTGGCAGGGCCAGGAAGAACAGGTACATGACGAAGGCGACCAGGTCCCCCACGGTGATCGCCCCGGCGGCCACCCGCGCCCCGCCGATGCCGAGCACCAGCAGGAACGCGCCCTGCACGGTGACGGTGCCGATCGGCCCGACCACCGCCTGCACCCGGGCCACCCGCAGCCCCGCCCCGTACGCCGCCCGGGCGCTGCCGGCGACGGTCTCCGTCTCCCGGGTCTCGGCCCGGCTGGCCCGGATCGTCCGGGCCGCCGAGATGGCCCGCTCCACCGCCGAGGTCATCTCACCGACCCGTTCCTGGGCGGCACGGGCCAGCACCCGCACCCGGCGGGCGAAGGTGGCCGCGAAGCCCAGCCCCAGCCCCACCCCGAGCAGGGTGACGCCGAACAGCAGCGGGTCGAGCAGCACCATCGCGGTGCCGGCGCCGAGTACCATCACCGCCCCGGTGACCGTCTCGAACAGCCCGGAGGTGACCACCGCCCGCAACAGGGTGGTGTCCGAGCCGATCCGGGAGAGCAGGTCGCCGGTGCGCCGGCTGTCGTACTCGGTGATGGGCAGCCGCAGCAGATGCCCGGCCATCCGTCGGCGGGTGCTCAGCACCAGCCCTTCGGCGGTGCGTTGCAGGAGGTAGTTGCGCAGCCCGCCGATCGCCGCGCTGAGCACCACCAGCACCACCAGCACCGCGACCAGCCGGGACACCCCCAGGCCGTCGGTGACCCGATCGAGCACCGACCGGGTGAGCAGCGGCTGGGCCAGTGACGCCGCCGCGCCGGCCAGCGACAGCGCGCCCACCACGACGAGGGTGCCGCGGTGTTCCCGCAGGTACGGCAGGAGGGCGGTCAGACCGACGGGCCGCTCCTTCGGGGTGCTCATGTCGGGAACGGTAGCCGGCCCGATCACCCGTTGAACGCGCTCCGGCGTCAGGTCACGCGGCCAGCACCACCTGTAGCTCCTGGCGGCGGCGCTCGGCCAGGTCGGTGAGCAGGGTGGGCGCCTCGTCGAACGGCACCACCGCCGAGACGAGGTGCTTACCGATCGCGTCCCCGTACGCCCGCAGCAGGTCGATGGTCTCGGCCGACAGCCGCTCCCGGTCCCAGGTGGGCGCGAGCCCGCGCGGGACCCGACCGATCTGGGCGCAGCGCAGCGCCAGCCCGTTGTGGTGGAACTCCTCGCCGAGCCGGACCGCGTCCGCGCCGCCCTGGTAGAAGGCGAGGTCGATCACGGTGCCCTGCGGGCGCAGCAGCCGCAGGGCGAGTTGCAACGCCCACGCCTGCCCCCGGCACTGGAACACCACGTCGGCGCCCCGGTCACCGGCGGTGTGCGCCCAGCGGGTCTTGAGCACCACCGCCGGGTCGTCCGCCTCCGGGTCGAGGGTTTCCAGGCCGAGCGCGTCGGCGACCTGGCGGCGCTGCCCGGTGGGGTCGAGCACCACCACCGAGGCGGCGCCGTGCCGCCGGGCCAGCAGGGCGGTGAGCAGGCCCACCACGCCGGCGCCGACCACGGCGACCCGCCGGCCGCGTACGCCGTCGCCGAGCGACCGGACGTCCGGGCCGTGCAGGTCGGCGGCGGCGTGCAGGAGGCCGTTGGCGCAGATCGGGCCCATGTGCGCGGCGTAGACGCCGAGCAGCGGGTCCAGGTCGTCGGGCAGCGCCACGAACCGCTCGGCGACCGGGTCGGCGAGCCAGCCGGTGCGGTGCCCGTACGTCATGGCACCGACCCGGCCCACCGCGACCGCCGGGGTGGCGGTCTCCACCACCCGGCCCACCTGCATGTAACCGAGCCGGGTCACCGGGTACGGGGTGCTCGCCTCGCCCGCCTGGAAGAGACCGAGGTCGGCGTTCCAGGTGACGTTGAGGTACGGGTTGGTGCCCTTGACGTAGCTCAACTCGGTGCCGGCGGAGACGCCGCTGAACAGCGTCTGGACGCGGAACGTGCCCGGGCGCAGCGGCGGCGCCTCCTGCTCGACGATCTCCACCCGGCCGGGCGCGGTGACCGTGACGACCCGCTCACGCATCGACGGTCACCCCGCTGGTGAGCAGCGCCGGCGCGTCGGGCGCGGTGAGCCGCACCGTCGTGCCGGTACGCGCCGAGTCGGCCACCGCGAGGGCCAGCCGCTGGGTGCCCAGCGCCTCGGCGTACGGGACGCGGACGTCGTCGCCGACGCCGCGCACCGCGTCCACGAAGGCGCGGTCCACCGCCACCCGGGCGGCCTCCGGGTCGGCGGGCACGTGCCGCTCGCCGTCGGCGTCCCGGATCGTCAGGCCGTCCTCGGTGAGCGAGAGGGCCAGCCCGTCGGCGAGGATCTCCAGCCCGGCCCGGTGCTTCCACCCCAGCACACAGGCGGCGCTGAGGGTGCCGACCGCGCCGTCGGCGAAGCGCAGCGCCGCGGTGGTCACCGAGTCGATGTCGGCGCCGTCGACCGGCGGCGGCGTGCCGTTGCCGTACGCGGTGACCTCGGTGACCTCGCCGGCCAGCACCCGGATCAGGTCCAGCACGTGCGCGGCCTGCTCGACGACCGGGCCCCCGGAGCGGTCCCGCACCGGCCACCAGGACACCGGCGGGACCTTGTCCAGCCAGACGCCGCTGACCATCCGCACCGGGCGGCCGGCGAGCAGCTCGCGGGCCTGGTCGAGCACGCCCAGGTAGCGCCAGTGGTGCCCGACGGCCGTGCGCAGCCCCCGCCGGGCGACGAGGGCCGCGATGCGCTCGGCGGTGACCAGGTCGACGGCGACGGGCTTCTCCACGAACATCGGCACCCCGGCGTCGATCACCGCCTCCTCGGCGGGGCCGTGCGCGAACGGTGGCACGCAGACGTACACCGCGTCGGGGTCGGCGGCCAGCAGCGCGGCGACGTCGGCGTGGACCCGCCCGCCGTACCGCGCGACCAGCGCCGAGGCGGCCTCCGGCGCCACGTCGGTCACCCCGACCAACTCGACGTCGTCGAACCCGGACAGCACCCGGGCATGGCGCTGTGCCACTCCCCCAGCGCCGATCAGACCCACCCGGCATTTCCGCATTCGACAAACCTCTTTCGAGAACGTTTCTCCTTCGATGGGAGCAGTCCCCTGGGGTGTGCGCAATCAAACGTTCATGCCCCGGGAACGCGACAATGTCACCGCTGTGATCAAGCTGTTGCTCCGGAAACGGTTAGCGCGTGGTGGCGAGTGGGAAGAAGCACTGTCGCTATTTCCACGCACGAACAGAGGGGGTGCCCGTGCGGGATACGACCGTGTCACCGGTGGTGGAGGCGTGGGCCACGTACCGGACCAGTTCGGCGGCGGACTGGCCGGCGCGCCGCCTGCTGCGCGCCAAGGGGGCGAGCCGGGTCAGTGTGGTGCTGCCGGCGCGCAACGAGGAGGCCACGGTCGGAGCGATCGTCTCGACCATCCGCGAGCACCTGATGGACCGGGTCGCCCTGGTCGACGAACTGATCGTGGTGGATTCGCGGTCGACCGACCGCACCGCGCAGGTGGCTCGGGCCGCCGGCGCGGAGGTCGTCAGTCAGGACGCGATGACCCGAGGGCTGCCCCGGCTCACCGGCAAGGGTGACGCGCTCTGGGCAGGGCTCGCCGCCGCCGAGGGGGACGTGGTGGCATTCGTCGACGCCGACCTGCGGGAGTTCCGGCCGCACTTCGTGAGCGGACTGCTCGGCCCGCTGCTCACCGACCCGTCGGTCGACTTCGTCAAGGGCTTCTACCACCGGCCGCTGGTGGGCACCGCGAGCATCGAGCCCGACGGCGGTGGCCGGGTGACCGAGCTGATGGCCCGCCCGCTGCTCAACCTCTTCTGGCCCGAGCTGGCCGGCTTCGTGCAGCCGCTCGCCGGCGAGTACGCGGGCCGCCGCGAGGTGCTGGCCCAGGTGCCCTTCGTCTCCGGGTACGGGGTGGAGACGGCCATGCTGATCGACCTGCTGGACATGGTCGGCCTGGACGCGTTGGCGCAGGTCGACCTGGGCGAGCGCAAGCACCGCCACCAGGACACGGCGGCCCTCGGCCGGATGTCCGCCCAGATCATGCTGACCGCCTGGTCCCGGTTGCAGCGGCGCGGCTGGGCGGCGCCCGGCACGTCGCCGGAGGCCCTGCTGACCCAGTTCCGGCGCGGCGGATCGGACACGCTGCCGAACCTCGACCGGGAGATCGTGGTCAGCGACGTGTCCATCGAGGAGCGTCCGCCGCTGGCCGAGCTGCGCCACCGGGTGCCCCGCCGACGGGTGGCCGCCGCGTGAGCGCCACCGCGCGTCGTTCACGCGTCGCCATACCGAAGGGCGGAAACCGATGAGCCTCACCGTGCTGATGAACGCCGGCCCGTGGCTGTCGGTGCCCCCACCGGGCTACGGCGGCATCGAGAACGTGATCGCCACGCTGGTGCCCGAGCTGCGACGACTCGGCGTACGGGTGGTGCTCGCCTCGGTGCGGACCAGCACCCTGCCGGTGGACGAGCAGGTGTCGGTCTTCGACGACGGGCAGTTCGCGGCGCTGCAACGGCCGTACAACCAGGTCTGCGGGATCGCCCAGGCGCACCTGGCGGGGGTGGTCCGGGAGCTGCACTCCCGCGACGACATCGACCTGGTGCACGACCACGTGGAGGCGGTCGGGCTGGCCACGCTCGCCGCGATGGGGCCGTCCGGGCCGCCGACCCTGCACACCCTGCACTGGGACCTGGCCAAGCACCCCGACCTCTACGGGAGCCTGGATGGCGGTGACCGGCTCCGGGTCAACGGCGTCTCCGCCTCCCAGCTGGCCCGTGCCCCCCGGGCGCTGCGCGAGCACTCGGTGGGTCACGTGCACCTGTCCACCCCGCTCGCCGTGGACGCCGACCGCCGGCCCCGCCCCGTCAAGGGCGAGCACCTGCTCATCCTGGGCCGGATCAACCCGGGCAAGGGGCAGGACGTGGGCGCCCGGCTCGCGCAGCGGGTCGGCCTTCCGCTGGTGCTGGCGGGGCCGGTCGGCCCGTACCATCGCCCGGCCGACCTGGCCGCGGCCGGCGACGAGGCCCGGCAGAACCCGGACGTGCGGTTCTTCCTCGACGAGGTGGCGCCCCACGTCGACGGCGACCTGGTCCGCTGGGTCGGCACGGTGGCCGGTCAGGAGCGCGACGACCTGCTCGCCAGCGCCCGCGCCTCGCTGTTCCCGCTGCGCTGGGAGGAGCCGGGCGGCACGGCCGTGGTCGAGTCGCTCGCCCTGGGTACGCCGGTGGTGGCGACCTCCCGGGGCTGCCTGCCGGAGCTGATCGAGCACGGCCGCACCGGGCTGCTCACCGCCGACGAGGAGGAGCTGGGTGACCTCGTCCTGGCCGCCGAACTGCTCGACCCGGACGAGTGCCGCCGGGTGGCCGCGCAGCGGTTCACGCCGACGGTGATGGCCCAGCGCTACGTCGAGCTGTACCAGCGGGTCCGCGAGCTGGCCAGCGCGCCGCGGTTGCAGCCCGTCTGAGCACCTCGCACCCGGCGCGTTTGCCGTGCGCGCCACCGGGTAGCCGGCAGCGCTCACGCCCGCCGCGCAGCGAGGAGCCGGTGATGGTCGGACCGATGGCGCACTCCCGGGCCCGGGCCAACCCGGCCGACGGCAAACCGCCGGTACGCCGCGCGGCCGGCACCGTGGCGGTGCTGTTCCTGCTGATCGCCGTGCTCGGTTTCGTCCCGGGGATCACCAGCGGCACCGCCGACCTGCGGTTCGCCGGGCACGGCTCGGACGCGTACCTGTTCGGCGTCTTCCAGGTGTCGGTACTGCACAACCTGGTGCACCTGCTGTTCGGGCTGGCCGGCCTGACCCTGGCCCGCACGATCATCGGCGCGCGGGCGTTCCTCGTCGGCGGCGGCGCCGTCTACCTGGTGCTCTGGCTGTACGGGCTGGCGGTGGACCACGACACCGGCGCGAACGTGCTGCCGGTGAACGACGCCGACGACTGGCTGCACCTGGGTCTCGGCGTCGGCATGCTCGCACTGGGTGTGCTGGCCGGTCGCGCCCGGCGATGACCCCGGGCGAGCTGCCCGGCCGATGTCGCCGTCCTCTGGTCGCGTACCCGTCGGCGCGGTTTGGTCCGGCTCGACGTCGGGTAGTTCGCAGATCCCGACACACCAGCCGAAGCGAGGGCCCCATGTCCGACCGGATCACCTGCGAGGTGCGCGAGGCGGCACCGGTGGCGGTGGTCCGGCTCAGCGGCGCGCTGGATCTCGGCACCATGCGTACGGTGCACCAGGCGCTGGACGGCGCCCTGGCCGCCCAGCCGGACGCGCTGGTGATCGACCTCACCGACGTCGCCGTACGGGACAGGCTGGCGCTGTCGGTCTTCGCGGCGACGGCCCGGCGGGCCGAGGAGTGGCCGGCCGTGCCGGTGGTGCTCTGTGCCCCGCCACCGGTCGCCGCCCGCTGGCTGGCGGAGTCGACGACGTGCCGGGTGGTGCCGGTGTCCACGGACTGCGAGGAGGCCACCCGGTTCGCCGGCGCTGCCACGTCGTTGCGGGTCCGGGCCCGGTTCGAGCCGGTGGCCGAGGCCTGCCGACGGGCGAGGGAACTGGTCGTTGACGCGTGCGCGCGGTGGAACCTGCCCGACGCGGCCGGCCCCGCCGCCCTCGTGCTCAGCGAACTGGTCGGCAACGTCGTGCGGCACGCCGGCACGCCCATGCAGGTGACGGTGACCCTGCGCCGGCCGTACCTGCACCTGGCCGTGGTGGACGGCAGCGAGGCTCCCGCCCAGCCCGCCGGGGTCGACCTGCGGGCCGAGGGTGGTCGCGGGCTGATGCTGGTCCGGGAGCTGGCGCAGCGGTGGGGCAGCGTGCCGGCCGGGCAGGGCAAGGCCGTCTGGGCGATGCTGCCCGCGACCTGAGGGTTCGGGGCACTTCCCACCGGTACCAGCGATCTGACCGAAATTACCGCTCTCGCCTGGTTACATGGTGCGAGGGTCGGGTAGGTACGCCCGTCCCTTCTGCCGTCACGACGGGGTGAGAAAGCCATGCCCAAGCGGGTAACCACGGAACCCGGTCGCGATCGGGGTCCGGCGATCCTGGCACCGGCCCGCTTCGGGGGCTTCCCCGGAGCGGTGCGCGCACCGGTCCCCGGCAACTCCCTGATCAGGTTCCTCGCCACCACCGACCACAAGCAGATCGGCCTGCTGTACCTGCTGACCTCCTTCGGGTTCTTCCTGGTGGCCGGGCTGGAGGCGATGCTGATCCGGGCCGAGCTGGCCCGCCCGGGGATGCAGATCCTCTCCTCCGAGCAGTACAACCAGCTCTTCACCTCGCACGGTGCGGTGATGCTGCTGCTGTTCGCCACTCCGGCGGCCTTCGGGTTCGCCAACTACATCGTGCCGATCCAGATCGGCGCGCCCGATGTGTCGTTCCCCCGGCTCAACGCGCTGGCCTACTGGCTGTACCTGTTCGGCGGGCTGATGGTGATCGGCGGCTTCCTCACGCCGCAGGGCACGGCGGACTTCGGCTGGACGGCGTACACCCCACTCAGCGACGCCTCGAACAGCCCCGGCGTGGGCGCGAACATGTGGGTCCTCGGCCTGGTCGTCTCCGGCCTGGGCACCATCCTCGGCGCGGTCAACCTGATCACCACGATCCTTACCCTGCGCGCACCCGGGATGACGATGTTCCGGATGCCGATCTTCACCTGGAACATGCTGTTCACCAGCCTGCTGGTGATCCTGGTCTTCCCCCTGCTGGCCGCCGCGCTGCTGGCGCTCTCGGCCGACCGGCTGCTCAACGCGCACGTCTACGACGCGGCCACCGGCGGCCCGATGCTCTGGCAACACCTGTTCTGGTTCTTCGGCCATCCCGAGGTCTACATCATCGCGCTGCCGTTCTTCGGCATCATCACCGAGATCATCCCGGTGTTCTCGCGCAAGCCGATCTTCGGCTACACCGGGCTGGTGCTGGCGACCGCCGCGATCACCGTGCTGTCCATGACGGTGTGGGCGCACCACATGTTCGCCACCGGCCAGGTGCTGCTGCCGTTCTTCAGCATCCTCAGCTATCTGATCGCGGTGCCCACCGGCGTGAAGTTCTTCAACTGGATCGGCACCATGTGGAAGGGCCAGCTCACCTTCGAGACACCGATGCTGTTCGCCGTCGGCTTCCTGGTCACGTTCCTGCTCGGCGGGCTCACCGGGGTGCTGCTGGCCAGTCCGCCGGCCGACTGGCACACCCACGACAGCTACTTCGTGGTGGCGCACTTCCACTACGTGCTCTTCGGCACCGTGGTCTTCGCGCTGTTCGGCGGCTACTACTTCTGGTGGCCGAAGATGACCGGGCGGCTGCTCGACGATCGACTCGGCAAGGCGCACTTCTGGACCATGTTCATCGGCTTCCACGGCACCTTCCTGGTGCAGCACTGGCTGGGCAACGAGGGGATGCCCCGCCGCTACGCCGACTACCTGCCCACCGACGGCTTCACCACGCTCAACACGATCTCCAGCATCTTCGCCTTCATCCTCGGCCTGTCCACCCTGTTCTTCATCTACAACGCGTGGAAGTCCTGGCGCTACGGGGCGATCGTGACGGTGGACGACCCGTGGGGGTTCGGCAACTCCCTGGAGTGGGCCACCACCTGCCCGCCGCCGCTGCGCAACTTCGACCGGATGCCCCGGATCCGCTCCGAGCGTCCGGCGTTCGACCTGAAGTACGGCCCACTCGTCGCCGACCTGGGCCGCGACCTGCCCCAGCGCACCACCAAGCCGCCGCAGGACTTCGCCGACGAGTTGCGCATGGAGCACCACGTCCCGGAGTCGCCCGCCGCCGAAGGCGCGCACGGTGCCACCGACGCAGCCGAGTACCAGCCCGCGCCGGAGTCCGGTGCCCGGCCGGTGGATGTGCCGGAGCCCGAGGACGTCCGCCGCCCGAGCTTCGAGCAGAGCGACGCGCCGCAGGACGCCGACGAGGCGCCGAAGCCGCACGAGCGGTGGCGGCACCCGCACAGCGACGGCAAGACCGACGAACGCTGACCATCGGGAGTACGCGTCAGAGGGCCGACACCACCTGCGGTGTCGGCCCTCAACGTGTGCGTACGCGCTGCCGGTCAGTCCCGGACGGGCACCCCGCCGCCTGCCGGTCAGTCCCGGGCGGGCGCCATACCGGCGGCCAGTCAGTCCCGGACGGGCGCCATGCCGGCGGCGGTGAGCGAGCGGCGTACCGCCGGCTGCACCCGGGTCAGTCGCAGCGGCACACCGGTGCGCTCCGCCGCGTCCCGACCGGCCATCAGCGCGGCGATCCCGCCGGCGTCGAACCCACCCGCGCCGACCAGGTCGACGACGACCTCGCTCGGCTGGCCGGTGACCGCCTCCAGCATCGCCCGGCGCAGCTTGTCGGCGCCGTCCCGGTCGACCTCGCCGCCGACCTCGACGACCACCCGGTCGCCGTTCTGCTTCACCGAGATGCGGGTCTTGCCCGGGTCCGGCTCGGCGGCGCCGTTCTGCCACGGCGGCGGGGAGTCGGCGAGCATCGCCTGCCGAAGCCAGGTCAACGCCCGCGACAGCAGCCGGGAGACGTGCATCTGCGAGATGCCGAACCGGGCGGCGATCTCAGCCTGGGTCTGGTTGCCGTAGAAGCGCATCGCCAGGATGCGGCGCTCCCGCCAGGGCAGCCGGTGCAGCAGACCACTGACGGTCACCCGGTCGTCGACCGATTCCAGCGCGTTGTCCGACTCGCCGACCAGGTCACCGAACTCCGCGGAGCTCTCCCCGCCCACCGGCGCGTTGAGCGACGCCGGGCTGTAGCCGGCCGCGGACTCCAGCGCGGCGAGGATCTCCGCCTCCGGCGTCTCCAACCGGGCCGACAGTTCGGCCACCGACGGCGCCCGGGACAGTTCACTGGTCAGGGCGGCGGTGGCCTGCCCCACCTCCAGGATCAGGTCGCGCAACCGGCGGGGCACGTGCACGCCCCAGGTGCGGTCCCGGAAGTGCCGTTTGATCTCGCCGACGATGGTGATCGCCGCGTACGCGGTGAACGAGCCCCGTTCCGGGTCATACCGGTCGACGGCGTTGACCAGCCCCAGGCGGGCCACCTGCTCCAGGTCCTCCAGCGGCTCTCCCCGTCCCCGGTAGCGGCGGGCCAGCCGACCGGCGAACGGCAGCGCGAAGCGGACCAGGTCGTCCCGTGCCTCCTGCCGCCGCTCCGGCGGCAGCCCCTCGATCCGGGCCGCGTACGCCAGTGCCGCCGCGTCGAGATCCTCCAGACCACGCTCGGTGGGTGGTGGTGTGGTCGTGGTCGTGCTCGTCTGTCCGAACATCCGCGCCTCCCTCAGGAAGGTCCCCCGCCCGGATCGGGAAACCGGTCGTGCGCGTGGTCGAGCCACGCACCGGGCCGGAAAGTGGGTCAGTGACTGGGATGCCAGCGGGCGACAACGCCTCTGCACAGCGCAATCAGGCCGTCGCAGTCAGCGATGTTCCCGCTCCGTAGGTACTCAATCACGGGACCCCGGGTTCGCGAGGAAGTTTCGGCGTGCTCGCCTCAGGAGACGAGTAACCCCTGGTGACCCCCGCTGTCGCGGAGCACGGCGAGGGCCTCAGCGGCCCCCAGCGGGGGCGGAACGGGCAGGTCGTACGGCTGGGCGCGCAGGACCTCGGTCGCCCGGCGGGTGGGCACCGAGGTCACCGGGTACCCCCGGGCGGAGGTCCGGTCCAGCGCACGACGCCGCCGGCCGAAGCCGGCCACCGCCAGCCACTGCGGCAGCCCGGCCAGGGCGGGCGAGCGGACCCCGGGCGGCTCGGGCAGCACGTCCACCGAGCTGAACGCCTCGCTGCCGGCCAACCACCACTCGGCCTCGTCGACGGCGCGCCGGGTGGCGTTCTCGCACCAGTACGGCACCAGCCCCGCCCGCACCACCTGCCACGGATCGAGCAACCGGCCGCACTCCACCACCAGCCGGTCACCGGTCTTGCCGGCGCCGCGCAGCCACCGCCGGTACAGGTCGGCCACCGCCGCGCTGAGCGCTGCTGGCCGTGGCACCAGCACCCGGTGCAGCGGGTGCTGGCGGCGGGCGGCCCAGTCCCGGGCGGCCAGCTCGAAGCCCGAGTCCATGCCGTGCTCGGCGTCGCCGGACGGTACGGACACCTGCGGCGGCTCCCACCGGGCGGCATCGCCGCCCGCGGAGCGCAACACCTGCCGCAGGGCGTGACTGTCCGGGTGGAAGTCCACCGGGTCCAGGCCGCTGGCCGGGCAACCGACCTGGAAGCTGTGGCCGGGGCCGCGCTCCAGCACCGGCCAGCTCCGCGCGTCGCGCACCAGCAGCACCGGGGCTCCCGCGCTCAACCGGTCCGTCAGGAACTGCGCGTACGCCGCCGGCAGCGCCCGCCACCGTGCCGCCAGCGACACCGACACCCCGGTCAGCGACCCCCGGCTGGCTGGGCAGTGCACCTGGCGCAGGTGCAGGTCCGGGTTGCCGGCGACCAGCCGGGCGGCGAGCGCACCGCCGTGCTCCAGGGCCTCCCCCGGGCGGTCCACGGCGCCGTCGTTCCACTGCGCGGTCATCTCGAAGCCGGCTGGCAACCACGGCACACCGAGGGCCACCGCGAGGTGCGCCGCCGCGCCGTGTGGCGCGCCGATGAGCACCCCGGGGTACTGCCGCCGGGGGTACTGGTCGACGAACCAGCGCGCCACCCGCCCCCCGTCGACCTCGTCGACCTGGCCGGCGGTGAGCACGACCCGCCCGGCGGCCCGGTTGACCGCCGCGCGGCGTACCGGCTCGGGGGCGCCGGGGAATCGCGACATCGGCCCGGTGTGCCCGAGGTCGGCGCAGTCCACGCCGCGCAGCGCCCGGGCGGTGGCGGCGACCAGCACCCGGGCGGCGCTGCCCAGGGCCACGATCCGGTCGCCGGCCAGACCGGCGCCATCAGCCGTGAGCCCCTTGCGCACCTTGTGCACCGGCTCCACCTTGCCTCGTTCGCTCACCACGCAGCCCGGCTTCCCGTCCCGATGGGGTTCAAACGGCACATCCCTCACCCGGCGGCACCAATCCGCAGGTCGCCGGGGTGCGCCACTCATCTGCGGCGTTCGGCGACGATCACCCCTGCCCGGCGGGAGCGGGCCGGCGGGGTCCATCGGGCCCGAGGCGTCCGGTGGACGGCCGCACGGGTTTCGGCGCGGCCGGGGCGGGCACTTCCGGGCCCATGGGCACCGACGACGCCAACGAACCACCAGCCGCCACGATCACCCCGTACCAGGATGGACCGCTGCTGGTCCGCGGCGACTTCGCCCTGGTCACCCCGGACGGCGAGCGGATCGACGCGCGCCGGGGCACGGTGGCGCTGTGCCGGTGCGGCAATTCGGCGCTCAAGCCGTTCTGCGACGGCACCCACAAGATGATCAACTTCCGGGCGGGCACCGACCGGGAACACTGACCGTCCAACCGGCTCACCGTGGTGATCCACTCCAGATCACCGATATGGCGGTATCCGGCCCGGCAGGACCCCCCGACATCGCCGACCTTGCGTTGACCATGCCGGGCCCGAGTGCCGATCAAGCCCTCTCGCCGCCGACCACCGGGGCAACCTGCGCGTCCTTTGCTCTGCTTACACCCACGCAACACTCTCGCCCCCGCCCTGGTGCGTGGGTGTAAGCAGAGCAAAGGACGTTAAGGGGTGCGGCCGGCGACCCGCGACACGCCGTGCGCGACGCGAGCGGTGGGCACGATTCGACCTGTCAGGCGGCGGCGGGCTCGGCGGGCAGTGCCAGCGGGGCGACGTCCGCCGCGGCCAGCGGGATGGACGTCGGCGCGTCCGGCGCGGCCGGCGCGGTGGATGCCGGCGCGGCCAAAGCGCCCGGCGTCGGCGCGGCCAGCCCGCCGAGCGTCGGCGCGGCCAGCCCGCCGAGCGTCGGCGCGGCCAGCCCGCCGAGCGTCGGCGCGGCCAGCGCGGCGGGCGTCGGCGCGGGTGAGCGCAGCGAACTGCGGCCGGCGGCCCAACTGTCCAGCAGGTGCGCCGCGAACAGCCGGTCCACGGCGAGCGCCGCCGCAGCGCCGAAGAGCACATCGGGGGCCAGCGCCGGTTCGACCCGGACCAGACCGCCGCACAGGTCGTGCGCGGCGATCTGCTCGTGCACCGCGTCGGCCTCCACGTGTTCGTCGTAGAAGCGGGTGGCCACCTCGTCCAGGCCGAGGCGGCGCAGCCCGTTGCCGTACCGGCGGTTCGGCAGCGACGACGTCATCTCGAAAGCCGCCAGGTGCCCGAGCAGCGCGCCGCGCAGCCGTCGGTGCAGCCCGAACAGCGACATCAGGTTGTTCGTCGCCAGGGTCACGGCGGGCACCGCGTCCAGGTGCGCGCCGTAGCCGGTGTCCATGCCCAACCGGTCGAGGGTGCGCCGGAACAGCTCGGCGTGCATCCGGTCCAGCCGGCCGTTGCCGTACTCGTCGGTCTGGATCTCAACGAGTGCGGCCTTGGCCGGCCCGCCCAGGCGGGGCAGCGCCCAACTGTGCGGGTCCGCCTCGCGCAGGTGGTACACGGAGCGGTGGGCGGCGAACTCGCGGAACTGGGCCAGATCGGCGCGCCGCTGGAGGGTACGGGCCAACGGTGGTCCGTCGTCGGCCTCGACGATCTCGGCGAGCCCGGAGGCCACCCCGTCGGGCGGCACCGGCGGGGAACCGGCCAGCCGCCGCAGCGCCGCCTCGAAGGGACGCTCGGCCCGGGCCCGCAGAGCCAGCAGAGTCGGCTGCCACTCCCAGCCCTCGTCCACCCCACGCCAGCCCCGGTAATGCAGCTCGTAGCAGAGGAACAGGGTCAGTTGCAGGTCCTCGTCGGTCAGCGCGTCGACCGGGTCGAGGTCGTCACCGAGGCCGGGCGGCAGGTCGTGCGGCGGGCGCCGCAGCGCGGTGGTCACCGCGACGGAGAGCGGACCGCGCGGCTGCGGCAGGGGCGCGGGACCGTAGCGGCGGTCGACGGGCTCCGACATGGGGGCCTCCAACATCATCAGGACCGCTACTGATGCCCTGCCGGGGTGCGCCTAAACGACATCCTGCACGGCCACGGCCTGCTCCACCTGCTCCCGGATCCGCCGGGCCGGCTCCCCCTCGGCGTACAGGCCACGCAGGTCGGCGAAGGCCGGCTCCGGCGGAGCCAGCGACACGGTGGCGTCGACCACCGCCTCCAGCACGCAGGGGCGGTCCGCGGCCAGCGCCTCGTCCCAGGCCGCACCGACCAACTCCGGCCGGTCCACCCGGACACCGTGCAACCCCAACAACCGGGCCCAGCCGGCGTACGGCACGTCGGGGCGGCGGTCGGTCGGGTCGGGTGCCACCGGCCGACCGCCGCCCATGCCGGACTGGTCACGGTTGTTGAGCACCAGCACCACGAGCCGTGGGTCGGCCCACTTCTGCCAGTGGTGCGACACCGTGATCAGCTCGGCGAGGCCGTTGAGCTGCATGGCACCGTCGCCGACCAGCGCGATCACCGGCTGGTCCGGCGCGGCGAGTTTGGCGGCCACCGCGTACGGCAGGGCGCAGCCCATCGAGCCGAGCGTGCCACAGAGCTGCGCGTTCACCCCGGGCGGCAGGACGAGGTGCCGGGCGTACCAGAAGAGAACCGAGCCGACGTCGACCGCGACCGAACCGTCCTGCGGGAGCCGGGCAGACAGCTCCTGGAGCACCAACTGCGGGTTGATCGGTTCGGCGGGCGCGGCGGCCCGGTCGGCCGCGTCGGCCCGCCAGCGGTCGACCGCGCCCTCCACCGTCGCCCGCCACTGCTGGTTGGGCCGGGCCCGCACCCGGGCCAGCAACGCCCGCAACGTCTCGGCGGCGTCGCCGACCAGCGGCACGTCCGCCGGGTACCGGCTGCCGATCCGGGTGCCGTCGATGTCGATCTGCACCGCGCGGACCTGGTCGGGCATCGGGAAGTAGTCGGTCCACGGGTCGTTCGTCCCGACCAGCAGCAGCGTGTCGCAGCCACCCATCAGCTCCGCCGCGGCCGGGGTGCCGACCTCACCGAGCACCCCGGTGTGGAAGGGCAGCCGCTCGTCGAGGACCGGCTTTCCCAGCAGCGACGTGGCCACCCCGGCGCCCAGCCGGTCGGCCAGCTCGATGATCTCCTCGGCCGCACCCCGGCCGCCCTGACCCACCAGAATGGCGGTGCGCTGACCGTTGCCGAGCAGCTGCGCGGCGGCGTCGAGGTCCACCTCGTGCGGCAGCACCCGGGCCAGTGGCTCACCCGGCGTGGCGGTGATCACCCCTGCCGCGTGCGACTGCAGGTGGGGCACCACGGCCTCCTGCAGATGCCGGGGCAGCACCACACAGGTCGGGCTGCGGGTCGCCGCCGCCGTGCGGAACGCCTGGTCCAGCAGGGCCGCCACCGATTCCGGAGAGCGACCATACTGGACGAACTGGTTGCACACGTCACCGAAGAGCCGACTCAACCCGATCTGCTGGTGGGCGCCGCCCAGCGGTCCGGTGATGTCCTCGCCGACGATCGCCACGACCGGCTTGCTGTCCAGTTTGGCGTCGTAGAGGCCGTTGAGCAGCTGCACCGCGCTCGGCCCCTGGGTGGCCAGGCAGACCCCGATGCCGCCGGTGAACTTGGCGTGCCCGGTCGCCATGAACGAGGCCGTCTCCTCGTGTCGCGCCGGAATGAACGCCGGGTCGCCCCGAGCGCCGTCCAGCGCGTCGAGCAGCGGGGCGATCGCCGCACCGGGGTAGCCGAAGACACGCGGCACCCGCCAGGCGCGAAGGCGCTCCACCACGAGGTCGGCGACCCGACGCTCAGCCATTGCCACGCCCCGGCGTGCTCGCGTCGACGTAGCGCAACACCGCGCCGACACCGTCGGTGAGGTCGGGCGCCTCGTCCGGGCCGAGCACGGTCAGCGCCGCGTCGGTGCCGACCAGTGCCCGCACCAGCGCCGCGTCGGCGCGTACCCGTTGCGGGTCGTCCACCGACATGGCGGCGAGCTGGCCCGGGTCGACGGCGATCTCGGTCGGCTCCTGGCCGATCCACAGCTCACCGTTGGCCGACGGGTCGTCCACGATCAGCATCATGTCGACCTGGTTGCGTTGCAGCGCCGAGACGACCGCGTCGAGGCCAGCGCCCACATCCTCCTGGACGCCGAACTTGTCCAGCGCGGCGGTGATCCGCTGGTCGGCGACCTCCGCGATGGTCTGCACCGTGAGGTCGTCCAGCAGGGTCTGGTCCGCCCCGCCGGCCCGCGAGCCCGCGTCGGTACGCACCATGAGGTCCTGCCAGCGCTCGGGCATCTGGGCGGCGATCATCCCGGTTGCCCGGATGTCACCGGCGACGACCACCACCTCCGCGCCGACCTTCTCGGCGAGTTCCACGGTCGCCGCCGTGACGTCGCCCGCGTTGTGGTGCCACGCCTCCATGGCGGCCCGCTGGTAGTGCGACTGGGACCAACCACCCGGGTGCACCCGACGCAGCGGGAAGGAATCCCGCCCGGCGATCTGTGCCCGCCGGGGTACCCCGCCGGCGCTGATCGCGATCGCGTCCGCGCCGGTACGGTCGGCCAGCACCCGTACCCAGGCCACCTGTTCGCCCCGCTGGGCGAGCAGTGGCATCACGTGCGGCAACGGCCCGAAACTGGCCAGGTCGCGCAGCGGTGGCGCGGAGAGGTACTCGGAGAGCACCACCCGACCGTGGCTGGCGAAGACCGCCAGGCCGTAGTCCCCGGCCAGCGGGTCGTGACCCCGGATCACCCGGTCCAACGCGGCGATGCTCGCCTCGTCCGCCCCCTGTTCGGCCAGGCGGCTCTGCAGGGCACGCCAGCGCAGGTCCAGCGCCGGGTGGGCGTCCTCCGTGTCCGCGGAGGCGTCCAGGTACACCGAGCACCACGGCCCGGGTCGGTCGTAGAGCGGGCGCAGGAAGGACAGCTGCATGCTCGACCCCTTTCCAGCTCGACCCCCCGCTTACCCGGGTCGCCCGGGATGTCACCTCGCAGCCGTGAGCCCGTGACCAGGTTTCATTCACGTCGTTCAACCGAGGATGTCGATACGATCAGTGAACACACGCGGACTCTCGGTGGTGGAAATGGACAGCGGCCTCGATACCCGTCGGATCGTGCACCCAACGGAGCGAATCGTCACCGGGCGGTTGGTCCGCCTCCTCGACGGCTACACCCGTGAGGTACGCATCGGTCAACCGGTGCTGGTCGCGGTGCTCACGGCGGCGGCGTTCGCCCGGCTTCCCGCCCTGCTGCTGCGCTCGCTCTTCTCCTTCGGCGGTGGCGGCACCCGTCGCCGCTGGAAGCAGCTGAAGCAGGGCCCGGAATACCTGGTCACCCCGGTACGGCTACGCAACACCGCGGGCCAGCTCTGCGAGGTGGAGCTGCACGGGCACCTGCCGCAGAGCGCCCTGCACCCGGCCGACCAGGTCCAGCTCACCCTGCGCCCGCAACGCGACCCCGAGCTGCCACCCCGCATCGAGCGGATCGTGAACCTCACCACCGGGCAGTTGCTCACCCCACGTACCGCGACGCTCTGGTCGCACCTGGGCCCGCCGCTGCTGTTGCAGGCCGTGGTGGGCACGCTGCTGCTCGCCGGCGTGGTGGCCTGCTCCGCCCTGACCTGACCGACCAACCCCGACGGTTTCCGGAGAGGGCGCGGCGGGCACCGACGTCGGCATGTTTCCCGGATTCACCCTCGACGAGATCGACGTCGGCCCGGTACGCCTGCGGGTGCGCCACGGCGGCTCCGGCTCGCCCGTGGTGCTGTTGCACGGGCACCCCCGTACCCATGCGACCTGGCACCGGGTGGCACCACTGCTCGCCGAGCGGCACACGGTGATCTGCCCGGACCTGCGGGGCTACGGCGGTTCGACGAAGCCGGCCAAGACCTCCGACCACGCCGCGTACTCCAAGAGGGCGATGGCCCGCGACGTGGTCGCGCTGCTCGACGCGCTCGGCCACGAGCGCGCCGCCGTGGTCGGCCACGACCGCGGCTCGTACGCGGCCATGCGCACCGCCCTGGACCACCCGGACCGGGTCAGTCGCCTCGGCGTGCTGGACGGGGTGCCGATCGGCGAAGCTCTGCGCACCTGCGATGCCCGGTTCGCCGCCCGCTGGTGGCACTGGTTCTTCCTCGCCCAGACCGACAAGCCGGCGGAACGGGTGATTAACGCCGACCCGGACGCCTGGTACGGGGGTTCCCCCGCCGAGATGGGCGAGGAGGCGTACGCGGACTATCACCGGGCGATCCACGACCCGGCGACCGTGCACGCGATGTGCGAGGACTACCGGGCGGGCCTCGGGCCGGACCGCGCCGCCGACGACGCGGACCGGGCCGCCGGACGAAGGATCGGCTGCCCCGTGCTGTTCGTGTGGTCCGAGCGCGACGACATGGTGGAGTTGCACGGCGACCCGGCGGCGATCTGGCGGGAGTGGGCCGACGACGTGCGGGTCGCGTCGGTCGACTCGGGCCACCACATGGCCGAGGAGGCGCCGGAGGCCCTCGCCGCCCTGCTCGTCGACTTCCTGACGGACTGAGCGGCCGGCGGGTCGGCCCGGCTCAGCCGACCGGGGCGGGCTCGCGGGTCGGCCGGCTGGCGGTGTCGAGCATGCCCCGGCGGCGTGCCCACCGCTCGAAGATCAGGGTGGCGAACGGCGGCACCGCGCAGGCCAACGCGACGACGGTGGACAGCAGGCTCCAGCGGTGCAGGCGGGCCACGACGAGCACCAGCAGCCCGTACGCGACGAACAGGCCGCCATGCAGCGGGCCGAAGATCTTGACGCCCAGCTCGTTGTCCGGCGGACCGTACTTGACGGCCATCCCGATCAGCAGAGCCAACCAGGAACACGCCTCGGCGATCGCCGCCGCGACGAACAACCGGGTCACCTTTTCGCGCATCCCCACGCCACCACCTCTCGGGCGGCAATGCTAGCGGTGCGGGTTGGTCACTCCCTCACGGACCACGCGGACGCGACAGGGATCACCCGGCCCGCCACTGGGTACGAAAGGTGTGTCGGGTCTTCCCCCGCCCGCCGTAGCCGTGCGAGGTTAGGGGAACCAGCGGTGACAGGGTGGTGACCATGGGCGAAGATGTCGGCGTACGGACCTTCAGTCGTGAGGACCGGGCCCGCTATCGCGAAAAGGTCCGCAACTGCCTGGACGTGTTCGCCGAGATGCTGCGCGAGTCGCGGTTCGACATCGACCGGCCGATGACCGGGCTGGAGATCGAGCTGAACCTCGTCGACCAGGATTCGAACCCGGCGATGCGCAACGCCGACGTGCTGGCGGCCATCGCCGACCCGCACTTCCAGACGGAGCTGGGCCAGTTCAACATCGAGATCAACGTGCCGCCGCGCCGGCTCACCGGCACCGGCACCGCCGATTTCGAGGAGCACGTGCGGGCCAGCCTCAACGCCGCGGAGGAGAAGGCGCGGGCGATCGGCGCGCACATGGTCATGATCGGCATTCTGCCGACGTTGCGGCCCGAGCACCTGACCGCCGAGACGCTCTCGGCCAACCCCCGCTACAAGCTGCTCAACGAGCAGATCTTCGCCGCCCGGGGCGAGGACCTGCCGATCGCCATCAGCGGGGTGGAGCGGCTGGCGGTCACCGCCGACACGATCACCCCGGAGGCGGCCTGCACCAGCACCCAGTTCCACCTCCAGGTCAGCCCGGCGCAGTTCGCCGACTACTGGAACGCCGCGCAGGCCGTCGCCGGCATCCAGGTGGCGCTCGGCGCGAACGCGCCGCTGCTCTTCGGCCGGGAGCTGTGGCGCGAGACCCGCATCCCCCTGTTCCAGCAGGCCACCGACACCCGGCCGGAAGAGATCAAAGCCCAGGGGGTACGACCCCGAGTCTGGTTCGGCGAACGTTGGATCACCAACGTGTTCGACCTGTTCGAGGAGAACGTGCGCTACTTCCCGGCGCTGCTGCCGGTCTGCGACCCACAGGACCCGGCGCAGACCCTCGCTGCCGGCGAGGTGCCCAACCTCGCCGAGCTGCGGCTGCACAACGGCACGGTCTACCGGTGGAACCGCCCGGTGTACGACGTGTCGCGCGGCCGACCGCACCTGCGGGTGGAAAACCGGGTCCTGCCCGCCGGGCCGACCGTCCTCGACACCATCGCCAACGGCGCCTTCTACTTCGGGCTGGTCCGAGCCCTGGCCGAATCGGACCGGCCGCTGTGGTCACAGATGTCGTTCAGCGCCGCCGAGGAGAACTTCACCAGCTGCGCCCGGTACGGCATCGACGCGCAGGTCTTCTGGCCGGGTCTGGGCTACCTTCCGGTCACCGAGCTGGTGCTGCGCCGACTGCTGCCGATGGCGCACCACGGCCTGGACCGCTGGGGGCTCGACCCGGTCGAGCGCGACCGACTGCTGGGCATCATCGAGCAGCGCTGCCTGACCGGTCGCAACGGAGCGAGCTGGCAGGTGGAGACACTGCACCGGCTGGAGTCCGCCGACCACCTGGACCGACCCGAGGCGCTGCGCGAGGTGGTCCGGCACTACGTGACGCTGATGCACAGCAACCGCCCGGTCCACGAGTGGCCGATCCCCTAACCCGGCATCACTCCCCCGACAGCCCCAGGCGAGCCCGGCCCAGCACGCGCAAGCCCGGCGCAGCACGCGCAAGCCCGGCGCAGCACGCGCAAGCCCGGCGCAGCACGCGCAAGCCCGGCGCAGCACGCGCGAGCCCGGCGCAGCACGCGCGAGGGTCGCGCAGGCCCGGGCGAGGGTCGCGCAGGCCCGGGCGAGGGTCGCGCAGGCCCGGGCGACGCGCGGCCCGGGCAACGCGCGGCACAGACGACGCGCGGCACGGACGACGCACGGCACGCTGCGCCGGCGCGGGCGAGGCGCGGCGGGTGTGGGCTGCTCGGCCCCTTTGGAGCTGAATCGTTTGCGTCATCAGCACCCGGCGGCGGGCACACGTGGATGCGAGCAGCGGATGGGCGCCGCAACCTCCACTGCGCGGCTCCCGGCGGCGCTGGCCAGACCGGACCCCGGCCGGAGCGGACCCCGGCCGGAGCGGACCCCGGCCGAGGCGGGCGCTGGATGGTCTGTGCGACCACGGAACGACAGTCAGACAGCCGGGCTGAATCGCTGACGACATCAGCTCCAAAGGCAGCGCACCACACCTCCCCACCCCGCAGACCCGCCGACCCAGACGGCCCGCCACACCTCCCTACGCGGCAAACCCGCGGGCTCCAGCAAGCGCACCAGCCCTGCCCCCGCGACTGCCCGCCCGCCGGCTCCAGCCAACGCGCCACCCCTGCCCACGCGACTGACCCGACCGTCCGCGAACCCAGCACGGGCGACCCGCCGCCCGCCAGCTGAGATCCACACGGGATCGGCGATATCGCGGTGTCCCATCGACCCGGATACCGCGATGTCGCCGACATGGAGTCGATCATCGCTGGCGTCCCGACAGGCGGGAAGAATTGTCCGGATGCTGGGGGGCTGCACGCACTCAGACCTTGAGCAGCACCTTCGTACAGTCGTCCTGCTTCTTCTGGAAGATCTTGTAGCCCTTCGGGGCATCGCGCAGCGGCATCCGGTGGCTGACGACGAAACTCGGGTCGATCTCGCCGCGCCGGATGCGCTCCAGCAGGGGCCGGGTGTAGCGCTGGACGTGACACTGGCCCGTACGCATGGTCAGCGACCGGTTCATGAACGCGCCCATCGGGAACTTGTCGACGACGCCCCCGTACGCGCCGATGACCGACACCACCCCGCCGGAGCGGCAGGCGAGGATCGCCTCGCGCAGCGCGAACGGCCGTTCCGTCTCGGTCCGGGTGGCCTGCTTCGCCCGGTCGTACGCGTAGATGGCGGCGTTTCCGTGGTGGCCCTCCAGGCCGACGGCGTCGATGCACGCGTCGGGCCCTCGACCGGCGGTCATCTCGTTGAGGGTGTCCAGCACGTCGGCGTTCTCGTAGTTGATCGTCTCGGCGCCGGCGTGCTGCTCGGCGAGCCGCAGCCGGTACGGGAGCCGGTCGATGACGATCACCTGTTCGGCGCCGAGCAGCCGGGCGCTGGCCGCCGCGAGCAGCCCGACCGGCCCCGCGCCCCAGACCGCGATGACCTGCCCGGGTTTGATGTCGCACATCTCGGCGCCCATGTAGCCGGTCGGGAACACGTCGGCGAGCATGACCGCCTGGTCGTCGGGGACCTCGTCGGGCACCTTGAGTGGGCCGACGTCGGCGAACGGCACGCGGGCGTACTCGGCCTGGCCTCCCGCGTACCCGCCGAGTAGGTGGGAGTAGCCGAAGATGCCGGCCGGCGAGTGGCCCATGACCTTTTCGGCGACGCCGGCGTTGGGGTTGGAGTTCTCGCAGACCGAGTAGAGGCCGCGCTGGCAGGAGGAGCAGTGGCCGCAGGCGATCGGGAAGGGCACCACCACCCGGTCGCCGGGGACGAGGTTGCGAACCTGCGGACCGACCTCGACGACCTCGCCCATGAACTCGTGGCCGAGGATGTCGCCCTTGCGCATCGCGGGTATGTAGCCGTGGTAGAGGTGCAGGTCGGAGCCGCAGATCGCGGTGGTGCTGATCTTCACGATCGCGTCCCGCGCGTTCATGATCTTCGGTTCGGGTACGTCGACGACCTTGACGCGGTCGGTGCCCATCCAGGCGGTGGCCTTCATGCGGAGTCCTCTGTGGTGGGTCGCGATCAGCGGCGGGTGTCGGGCAGCGGTTGGGCCGGGCGCTGCATGACCTGCTGGCGCACGGAGATGCCGTTGGGGCTGCCATCGGAGCGGACCACCTCGCCCGCCTCCAGCATCTGCTTGAACCGGCGCAGGTCGTCGCGGACCTGCTGCTCGGGTTCCTCGCCGAAGAGCTTGGCCACGGCGCGGCCGAGCGATCCGGCGGGCGGCGCGTAGCCGAGCTGGACGCGTACCTCGGTGCCCCGGTCGCCCGGCGCGGGCAGGAAGCGGACGCGACCGGCGTTGGGCACTCGGGCGCCGGGCAGCGACCGCCAGGCGATGGACCGGTTCGGCTGGTCGTCGACGATCTCGGCGTCCCACTCGATGTGCCGGCCGGCGGGGCCGCGGGCGATCCAGTGCGAGCGGCGCAGGTCGTCGGCGCGCACCGACTCCAGGTGCGCCATGAACCGGGGCAGATTCTCCAGATCCCGCCAGAACCGGTACGCCTCGGCGGGCGAGCGGTTGACGGTGACGCCGAGACTGATCCGGATCATGCGGTCGCGGGCTCGGCGGGCGCGGGTCGCGGCGATGGCGACGGCCAGGTCGACGGCGGTGATGCCGGCGATCACGGCGGTGGTCAGCGCGAGCCGTCGGCGGCGCTCACCGCGCCGGTCTGCCAGTGCCCGACCGAGCAGCGTCAGGTCCATGGCGTCGCCGGCCACCCGGGTCCACACCCAGCCGCCGGGGTGACGGCCGGCGAGCAGGGCGGCGCCGTGCGACAGTTCCCGCGCGCCGACGCCCCGGACGACCGCCACCGCCGTTGGGGAGTCGTCGACCCCGATGAGCCGGGCCACCGGCGCGGGCTCGACCAGCGCGCCGACGCCGAGCGCGAGGCTCAGCCCGCCCAGCGCCCGCGGCAGCGCCTTACCCGGCTCCGCCCTCTCCAGTTCCGGCAGGCGCACCCCGTCGACACGGTCCATGTCCGGTCCCTTCCGCTCGGCGGACCGCCGTCGTCGCGGCGGCTCGGGCGGTGGATCCGCCACCGTGACGCTATGCCGTAGTCCCGCCTCCGGTGTCCGTTTCTGCCCAGAACGTCTCTCGGCCCTGGCGCGGAGACGCTCTGGGCACAAACGCGGCGCACGCCTCTCGACATCACCTTGGCGACACGATCCGCACCGATCGTGTTCGGGGCGCTACGGTCGGGCTGCCGCCCCGGGCCTGTGCCGCACTCGTTCCCGTCGACCGGGTGGCGCTGACCTCGGTCCTGCTCGGCGAGGAGCAGTCCGGTCGCCATGCCGGCTGCACCGACGAGCAGGGCAGCCTGAGCGTCAACGGGGTGACGCCCGGCCGCTACCGCCTCCTGGTCCGGCCGTCCGACACTGGCCACCTACGCCCAGGTGGTGGCCTTCAACACGGTCACCGGTGACCTGGTCGGCGTGGCGGACGCTGACGCGTACACGCTGCGTCTGCTTCCGGGGCAGCGGGTGAGCTGCGGTGCGACTGCTCGTACCGGCTGCCGGAGTGGCACCGCGACACCGCCAGCTTCGACGCCGCGACCCCCGTGCCTGTCGGACGGGCCCCCGTCGTGGTCGACTTCGACCTGGGCTGATCGGAAAGATCCGGCGGCCGAGCGCGCGTCGTCATATCCTGACCGGCCACTGGAACCTTCTTCCCAGCCCGTTGGTGGGAGTGGTGGAGAAGGGAGGTGACGGTGTCGGACGGCGATCTGATCTCCGAGCTTTACGCCGGCTGTTTCCGACGGCTGGTGGTCCAGTTGTACGCGGTGACCGGTGACCTGAACGAGGCGCAGGAGGCGGTCCAGGAAGCGTTCACCCGGGCACTGGTGTCGCCACGGCGGTTCGCCGGGCTGGAGAACCCGGAGGCGTGGCTGCGCAGGGTCGCGGTGAACTGGGCCCGCAGCCGGTACCGCCGCCGCCGCGTACTCGACGGCCTGCTGCGCCGCATTGGCCCGCCGCCGGCCGTCGCCGACCACTCCCCGGACCACCTCGCCCTGCTCGCCGCCCTGCGCGTACTGCCCGAGGGGCAGCGGCACGCCCTGGCGCTGCATTACCTGGTCGACCTGCCGGTGGACGAGGTCGCCGCCACGTTGGGCGTCTCGTCCGGAACGGTGAAGTCCCGGCTGTCCCGGGGACGGAACGCCCTGGCGGCGCTGCTCGCCGAACCCGAGAGAGCCGAACCCGAGAAAACTGCCGACACCGACACCACGGAAACCGGGAGGATCGATGTCCGGTCGTGAGTTCTCCGGATTCGACGTGGACGTTGTCGCCGAGGCCGTCCGGCAGCCGCCCGTCGAAGAGCTGCGATCCGCGGCCCGGTCCCGCCGACACCGGTCGATCGCGATGGTAGCGGTCGCCCTTGTCGCGCTGTCCGGTCTCGCTGTCGTACCGCTGGTGGGCGAGCCAGACCGGGCCGCCCCAGTCGACCCGGCGAAACCGTCGCCCGCGCAGTTCAGGGAACTCACACTGACCGGGCCCGATTCCGGGGTCGACGTGCGGCAGGACGGTTGCGTCCTGCACTTCACGTACACCGGCGACGCCGGCCGGAGCTGGTCGGACTGGGACGCGGCGCGCTTCGAGGGCACGAGATGTACGGCCGGTTCCACCACCCTGACGCCGGGCAGCAGCGTTGACTTCTCCGTACTCGGTGAGCGGTCCTACCTGGTCACGGACTCAGGGCTGCCCCGCCTCTCCACCGACTACGGCCGTACCTGGCGGGACGGAAACTCCGCGATCGTCGCCGTACCCGCGTTCCCGGCGACGGCCCGACCCGTCCTCTGCGGGTTCGACTGTGGACCGTTGGCGCAGCCGCTGGCGGTGGACCCGTCGAGTGGAACGGTGTATCGGCTCACCGCCAAGGCGCCCTCCTGGCGTCCACTGTTCAGCCTCTACCCGGCAGCGGACGGCAGCATCTGGGCGATCTACCGAATGGGAGGCGCCTCGGGATCGACGGTGGCCCGCAGCGTCGACCGGGGCGCTACCTGGACCACCTGGGAGGTGGGAGACGACGCGAGCGCTGTGTCGGTGGTCGGGCTCAATGACCGGGAGGGGTACCTGCTGGTCGCCCCGCGGGAGACGACCGGTGGGGTGAAGCTCCTGAGGACCACGGACGGTGCGAAGACGTGGACGGACACCGGCGCCGACCTGCCGGCGGAGACATACTACGACCTCACTGTCGGGTCGGACGGATCCCTACTGGTGCTCACCCCGGGCGGGGGTACCGAGCCTGAACGGCGCGCGAAGCTCCTGGTCAGCCGGGACAGCGGGCGGCATTTCACGGTCGCGCGGGAGTACGGCCGGTTCGTCGGCTCGGTCAGCGTCGCGCCCGGCTACGCCTGGCTTTTCGGGCGCGACGACGGGTCGACTGGAGAGCCTGACCACGCCCTGGTCACCACCGACGGGATCACTTGGTCGCGCGTCACGCTCGCGCCGTGAGCCGTGGGCGATGCGGCCACCGCCTCGACCTGGGTCACGGACACGGCCGGCGGAGTCTTCGTCGTGAATACCCCAGGTTAGCGGCCACGCACAGCGGGTAGCCGATCTGCTCTCCTACCAGCGCCTGCGGAGGTCGGATGACGGCGACCAGTGCCTTCTTCGAGCGGTTGACGGCGGGCGGCCCCGATCCTCGATTCAACAAGGTTCGGGGCAGTGTCCGGTTCGACATCCGGGATGGTGATCGGGTGGAGCAGTGGCTGCTGACCATCGACCACGGCGATCTGCGCGTGCGGCGGGCCGCCGATCCCGCCGGAACGGTCATCCGGGTGTCCGCGCAGGTCGCCGACGGTATGGCGCGGGGTGAGGTGAACGGTCTGGCGGCGATCACCCGCGGCGAGATCCTGGTCGACGGTGACCTCGCCCTGGCGTTGCGGGTCGGCCGGCTGTTCCCGTCGGCGTCCGACCCGGGTGGCCCGCCGACGACGAAGAACACCTCGTGAGAGACGTCCCGGGCACCGTGTCGTGCCTCGACGGCAACACCTTCATCGTGTCGGACGCCAGCGGTGACGTGGAGTCGTCGAGCAGCGCGCCGGTGGGGCTGTTCGCCGCCGACACACGTTTTCTGTCCCGCTGGGTGCTCACCATCAACGGGGAACGGTTGACCGCGCTGTCGGTGGACGACAGCAAGTACTACGAGGTCACGTTCTTCGTCGTGCCGGGCGGGGCGGTCGACTACGTGCAGGCCGACGTGTCGGCGATCCGGCGGCGACGGATCGGCCCGGACCTCACCGAGTCGCTGACGATCTTCAATTACGGTGACAAGGACCTCGACCTTGATGTACGGCTTGAGGTGGCAGCCGACTTCGCCGACATCTTCGAGATCAAGTTCGACCTCCACGACAAGGTCGGCTGTCACTACACCGAGATCGAGCCGACCGAGTTGCGCCTGGGCTACCGCCGCGGCACGTTCCGCCGCGAGGTTTCCGTGACGGCGAGTGAGCCGGCCACCTTCGGCCCGCAGGGCCTGCGGTTCGCGTTGCGGCTGCGGCCCGGGGAGCAGTGGTCGACTCGGTTGCACGTGGTCATGCGGGCACTGCGCCCGGACGATGTCGATCTCCGGTTGGCCCTGCGGGCGCAGCGGCCGAGCGACTCCACCCTGCCCGAGAGCGTGCGGGAGTGGGTCGCGCAGGCCCCGGAACTGGACACCGACAGCGTCCCGCTCCAGCAGGTGTACGAGCGCAGCCTGGTGGACCTGGCGGCGCTACGTTTCGCTCCGCTCTCGCTCGGCGGCGCCACCGTACCCGCGGCCGGGCTGCCCTGGTTCATGACCCTGTTCGGCCGCGACAGCCTGCTGACCTGCCTACAGACCCTGGCCGTCACACCGTCGCTGACCCCGCCGACGCTGCGGATCCTCGCCTCGCTCCAGGGCGCCCGCAGAGACGACGTGCTGGAGGAGGATCCCGGTCGGATCCTGCACGAGCTGCGCTACGGGGAGTCGGCGGCGTTCGAGGAGCAGCCACACTCCCCCTATTACGGCACGGTGGACGCCTCACCGCTGTTCGTGGTGCTGCTCGACGAGTACGAGCGGTGGAGCGGCGACACGGCGCTGGTGGTCGAGTTGGAGCAGGAGGCCCGCGCGGCCCTGGAGTGGATCGACAGGTACGCGGACCTGACGGGGACCGGCTACATCTGGTACGAGCGGCGCAACCGCGCCACCGGCCTGGAGAACCAGTGCTGGAAGGACTCCTGGGACAGCATCTCGTACGCCGACGGGAGGCTTCCGGGCTTCCCGAGGGCCACCTGCGAAACCCAGGGGTACGCCTACGACGCCAAGATCCGAGGAGCGCGCCTCGCCCGTACCGTCTGGGGTGACCCCGACTACGCCGACCGGTTGGAACGCGAGGCGGCGGCCCTGTACGACCGCTTCAACCGGGATTTCTGGCTCGACGACCGGGGCTACTACGCACTGGCGCTCGACGGCGACGGGACTCCCGTGGACAGCCTGTCCTCGAACATCGGGCACCTCCTGTGGAGTGGCATCGTGCCGCCGGAGCGAGCACCGAGGGTCGTCGAGCACCTGATGGGTCCGGCGCTGTTCTCCGGCTGGGGGGTACGCACCCTCGCCGAGAGGCAGGGCCGCTACAACCCGCTCGGCTACCACAACGGCACGGTGTGGCCGTTCGACAACTCGTTCATCGCGTGGGGCCTGCGCCGGTACGGGTTCAGCGCCGAGGCGGGTCGCATCGCGGAGGGGATCTTCTCCGCCGCCACCTACTTTCAGGGGCGGCTGCCGGAGGCGTTCGGTGGGTACGACCGCCACACCACCCGGTACCCGGTGCGGTACCCGACGGCGGGCAGCCCGCAGGCCTGGTCCAGTGGCGCGTCCATGCTGCTCATCCGCACGATGCTCGGCATCTCGCCGCACGAGGACCACCTCGCCGTGGATCCGGCGTTGCCGTCCGCCTTCGGTCGGATCGCGCTGCTGGACATCCCGGGCCGCTGGGGGCGGGTGGACGCCTTCGCCCGCCAGCGCCCCGACACTCAACGGTCAGGCTGAGGGCCCGGCGCTGCGGAAGGTGCGGCGGTAGGCGTCCGGGGGCACGCCGACGGTGCGGTGGAAGTGTCGGCGCAGCGTGGTGGCGGTGCCCATCCCGGCCGCCTCGGCGATGACGTCGATGCTGTCGTCGGTCATCTCCAGCAACTCCTGGGCGCGGCGGATCCGCTGCGTCGACAACCACCGCAACGGGGTGGTGCCGGTGGCCGACCTGAAGTGGCGGGCCAGGTTGCGGGAGCTCATGTTTGCCTCGCGGGCCAGGTCCTCGACGGTCAACGGCCGGTTCAGGCGTCGCATCACCCAGGGCAGCAGGTCGCCGAGCGGGTGGTCGTCGCGGGCGGGCACCGGGGTGGTGACGTACTGGGCCTGGCCGCCGGCACGGTGCGGAGGCACGACCAGGCGGCGGGCGACCGCGTTGGCGACGGTCGAGCCGTGGTCGCGACGGATCAGGTGCAGACACAGGTCGATCGCGGCGGCTTTGCCTGCGGAGGCGAGCACGGTGCCGTTGTCGACGTAGAGCACGTCCGGGTCGACCCGCACGCGAGGGTAGCGGGCGGCCAGCGCGTCGGTGTGGGCCCAGTGGGTGGTGGCGCGCAGCCCGTCGAGCACCCCGGCGGCGGCCAGCACGAACGCGCCGGTGCACAGCGAGACCATCCGGGCGCCGGCCTGGTGGGCCGCGCGGACGGCGTCGAGCAGGTCGGGTGGCACGTCCGCGTCGATGTCCTCCACGGCAGGGATGATCACGGTGTCGGCGCGGGCGAGCTGGTCCAGGCCGCCGTCCGGCTCCATCTGAAACCGGCCGACCCGCACTGTGCTCGGGCCGCAGACCGCGAGGTCGTACCACGGGTCGGCCAGGCCGGTCGGGTCGTGGACGAAGACCTCGCAGACCATGGCCAGCTCGAAGTGCAGCATCCCGTCGGTGGCGACGAGCGCGACAGTGGTCATGTCCGAAACTGTACGGGACATGGCGTTCCCGACACTGGTTGCTGCCGGCCGCTGTTGCGAGGCTTTCCGTAGTCGATCTGTCGAGGGAGCTTCAGATGAGTCAGAACGTGGCGGTGTTCGGGGCGTACGGGCACACCGGACGGTTCGTGGTGACGGAGTTGCGCGAACGCGGGTTCACGCCGCTGCTGCTCGGCCGTGACGAGGGCAAGCTCCAGGCGCTGGCGGCGTCGGGGTTCGACCATCGGGTGGCGTCGGTCGACGATCCGACCTCGCTCGACCGGGCGTTGACGGGCGCGGCGGCGGTCATCAACTGCGCCGGCCCGTTCGCCTTCACCGCAGCCCCGCTGATCGAGGCCGCCCTGCGCGCCGGAATCCCGTACGTGGATGTGGCGGCCGAGATCGAGGCCGTCGTCGACACGTACACCAGATTCAGTGCCCGCGCGCGGACCGCGGGCGTCGCGGTGGTCCCGGCGATGGCGTTCTTCGGCGGGTTCGGCGACCTTCTGGTCACCACGGCGATGGGCGACTGGACGCGGGCCGACGAGGCGCACGTCGCGTACGGCTTGAGCAGCTGGCACCCCACGGCCGGGACCGTCGCCTCCGGGGTGGTCTCCCGCGATCGGCGCGACGGCCGCCGGGTCCGCTTCACCGGCGGCCGGCTGGAGTACCACGTCGCCGACCGTGAACTGCCGAGGATCGACTGGGACTTTCCCGCTCCTCTGGGCCGCCGCAGCGTCCTCGACGGGTTCAGCATGGCGGATGTCGTCACCGTCCCCAGTCACCTGAGCATCCCCGAGGTCCGCAGCTACATGACCACCGACGCGGCCACCGACCTGGCCGCCGCGGGCACACCGGCACCGGTCGCGGTCGACGTGCTCGGCCGGTCCGCGCAGAGGTTCGTCGTCGACGCCGTCGTCTGCTCCGGCGACAGGCGACGACGCGTCGTCGTCAGCGGCCAGGACATCTACGCGATCAGCGCACCGTTGGCCGTCGAGGCGGTCCGGCGGATTCTTGCCGGTGAGACGAGGACGAGCGGCGTCGCCTCCGCCGGCGCGATCTTCGACGCGCCGGACTTCCTCGACGCGCTGTCCGCACACATCGTGGTCGAAGCGTGCCCCACCGAGCGGATGATCAGTGGGGCACCCTGACGACGCGGGGAGCATCTGCTCGGCCCACCCCCAGCGGTGAGCCGGCTCCAAGGTTGGCCCATCGGAGAACCAGCCGGAGATCAGCGTCAGAAGTCCGTCCCCGACCCGCGAACTATGGCTGGGTTCAGGCTGATCACTCCCGCAGAGGGCTGACTCCCGCTACCGCCAGGTCGAGGAGCCGGTTCGCGTCGGCGGCGGGGTCCGGGTGGTGCTCCGTGGCCAGGGCGATGCCGGTGACCAGCGCGAGCAGGTCGGTGACGGTGACACCTGGTGCCACGGCACCGGCCCGCACGGCCCGACGTACCAGTGGATCGCCAGCCTCGGTGAGCTGCGTCGAGGCACAGTGCTCGTGCGCCTCGACGACGCAGTCGCGGGTCAGCGCGATGGCCAGTCCCTTGATGGTGGTGACGTACCCGTTGACGGCGGTCAGCCACTCCAGCAGCGCGGCCCGCGCGTCGGCCGCGTCGGACAGGTCGCGGGCACGGGCGCACAGCGTCTCGATGACTCCGCGGAAGACCGCGTCCAGCAGGGCGTGGCGGCTGGGAAAGTGCCGGCGCACGGTGGCCGAGCCGACTCCCGCGATGCGGGCGATCTGCTCCAGGGACGCGTCGGCGCCGTGTGCGGCGATCTCCTGCTCGGCCACGGCGAGCAGTCGCGCGTAGTTGCGCCGGGCGTCCGCTCGCTGGGTGGACATGGCGGCACCTCTCGGTTGCTAAGTGGCGGGGTCCGCCGTATCTTATCGGAAGCAGAAACGGCGGGCCCCGCCGTTTAATGCTGCTCGCGACAGGAGACTCCTCATGCCCACCGATTCCGCACCCGTCCTGGTCACCGGCGCCACCGGAAACCAGGGTGGTGCCACCGTCCGCGCCCTGCTCGCGGCCGGCGTACCCGTGCGGGCACTGGTCCGCGACCCGGCAACCGACCGGGCGCGGGCAGTCGAGGCGCTCGGCGCCGAGCTGGTCACCGGCGACCTCAATGATCGCGACTCGCTGGTCACTGCCGCGCGAGGAGCCCGCGCCGTCTTCTCGGTGCAGATGCCCGCGATGAACGGAAACACGATCGACTTCGACGGCGAGTTGGCCCAGGCCGTCAACCTGATCGAGGGTGCGCTGGCCGCGCAGGTGCCGCAGTTCGTTCACACATCCGTCACCGGCGCTGGGCAGCACACCGAAACCCCCGGCTGGGCCGAGGGCCGCTGGGCAGCTCTGGAGCCCTACTACCGCACCAAGGCCGGGATCCAGGATCGGGTACGCGAGGCGGGCTTCACGCACTGGACGCTCATCAAGCCGGGCACTTTCATGGAGAACTTCCTGCCGTCGGCGGCGTACCTCATCCCTCGTGGTGTTGCCAACGGCCTGGCGACTGTCCTGAAGCCCCAGACGTCGCTCTCCCTCGTCGCGGTCGACGACATCGGCCGGGCAGCCGCCGCGGCCATCGCCGAACCCGCTCGGTTCCACGGGGTCGAGCTGGAGTTGGCGAGCGACTACCTGACGATGGCGGAGATCGCCAAGGTCCTCTCCGACGCGCTCGGCACCGAACTGATGGCCCCTGACATGACCGAGCAGGAGGCGATCGCGGCGGGAATGCCGGCGTATGCCGGCACCGCGCACGCGCACATGGACGTGGCCGGGCAACCTGCCCGCCCGGAGTACGCGCGAGCCCTCGGCATTCCCCTCACGACGTTCGAGGACTGGGCGCGCGACGCTCTGCGCTCCCCGTCGCGGCGTTGAGCCTCTCGGCGCCCACGGGTCCACTCTCCCGACCGGGGCGACGGCGATCCGGGTCCACGCGGCGCCGAGCGGTGGGTGGTGGGTGGGTAGTGGTGGGTGGGGTGGTGTGCCGGTCGCTGCCTTTGGAGCTGAATCGTTTGCGACATCACCGCTCGGGCGAGGACGGTGCGCCTCGCGGACCGGAAACCCCGCCAGCGCGGCTGAATCGTCTACGACATCAACTCCAAAGGACGCTAACCCCTCAGTCCCCCGCCCCGCGCGCCAGGCTGCGTCGGCGTCAGACCATCGGTCCCTGGCCGAGGCGGCACCGTGAAAGAGCGGCACCGTGAAAGACGGGACCAGCAACGACTGACGCCGGCCGGCGTGGCCAGGTGCGCCACGACGGCCGGCGTCAGTTGAGCCACGATGGTCAGAGAATCACGCTGACCCCGGCGGCCTTGCACGCGTCGGTGATGCCCTTTCCGGCCTTCTCGAAGGCCGGGTTGTCGGCAGCTTCCGCCGGGTCCGCCGCCGCTGCGGCCTTGGACGCCTCGGCGCCGAACTGCCGCAGGGCAGCGGCCAGCTTGCTGTCACCGCCGGCCGTGGCAACCGTGGTCACCTTCTGCTCCAACTCCAGGAGGATCTTCTTGAAATCGGCCGCCGACGGCTCACCAGCCGTGGCGACCTTCACCAGCTCCGCCTTCATCTCGTCGCTGGCCTTCTTCGCCGACTCGCAGAGGTCCTTGTCGCTCATGGAGGCGGCCGCGGGCGACGAAGCCGGCGCGGAGACGGCTGCCGAGGATGGCGCGGCGGACGTGGGGGCAGGTGTCGTGGAACCGGCGGTCGACGCCGCATCTCCGTCACCACAGGCGGCGAGAGCCGTCGCGACGGCAAGAATCAACAGGGCAGAGGCAAAACGAGTCGACTTCACGGACGCGCACGTTAGCCGATGTCCCGGAGGTGATCAATTCGTCTTCCGGGGCCTGGCCAGATGACTATTCGTTCCCGGGTCGAGCGCGGGTCGCGAGGCTCCGGCCGCACTCGCGCGCCTGGCCCTCGGCGTCGGCCCTGATGCGCTCGGCCAGGTCGGTGAACTGGTCGAGGGCGGGGTTGACGCCAACGAGGGTGAGGCACTGGTCTACGAGAGGGTCGCGCCGGCCACCGCGAAGCTCACCAGGATCGCGCCGGCCAGCGGCACGGCCACCGCGACGGCGAGCGCCCGTTGACGGTGTGACCTACCTGTCAGCAGCACGATCAGCAGACCCAGCGCGAGGTCGATGGCGACGTTCCACCACGCGCCGGAGGAGTAGTTGGGGTCGTTCGCCTTGCCGGCGAACCGGGCCGCCTCCTCGAAGAACACGGCTGCCGGCAGCGCGACCCCGACGACCTGCCGCCACCCGGTGCCCCGCGCCCAGGTCCCCGCGGTGCCGAAGACCACCCCGGCGAGCACCCCGAAGACCATCCAGACCAGCGACGTCGGCGACCAGAGCACCGCGAGGTCGTCGCCCTGCAGGAGGGCCGCCGCGAGGTAGTAGCTGGGCACCGCGACAACGAGCAGGACGGTGGCACCGAGTGCGGCGCGTACCCACCCGGAGCGCACCCACCAGCCGAAGAAGAAGGCGGCAACCGCCCAGGTCGCGGTGGAGTTGCCGAGTTCGGCGACGGGGAACGGCAGCCACTTGATCCAGCAGAAGTCGAGGAAGCCGAGCAGGAAGCCGCCCACCACGGAGGCGAGCGTCACCGTCCGATCACCAGGTCGCATGACGGCAGAGCATACCGAGTATGCCCAAGTCCACCAGGGACGGCCCTCATCGCCCGGCATGTCGCTGACAGGGTTGGCTACGCAGCCTTCAGTGCCGCGGCGAGCGCGGCGCTGAGGATCTGCTCCACTCCGTCGGGAGACTCCGTGGTTGGCTTCCCCCTGAGGTGCCCCGGCCAGCCGTAGACCGTCATCGAGCCGCCGGCGATCCCCGGCAAGTCGTGGTCGATGCCGCCGGCATACGTCGACGGTTTGCGGAGCACCTCGTCGGTGGGCACGTACGCGGGCACCTCGTTGGCGTAGCCGGCGAACAGCAACTGGCTCGACGTGCCGTATCGCTCCCGGAAGTCGACGGCGTAGCCGGACACGATCTCGCCGCCGGCCAGCAGCACCCGGAGGTCGGGGCTGCCGGTGAATCTCCAGGACTGAACGGGCAGGGGGATCGACGTCGCGAACGTGCCGGTCTCTGCCTGGGTCATCATCTGTTGCGCGTGCCGACGGTAATTGCCACGTAGGCCAGCGTTGGTCAAGCGCGTGGTGTGGGCCACCGACATCTGCCGAAGGTTGTCCTCGGTCAGCGTCACGTCCAGCGGCAGGTCCACCTCGCGGTAGTGGGTCGCCGTCGGACCGACGACCGACCGGCCCGGTCGCGTCATCGCGTCCGTGACGGCCTGTGCGATTTCACCGCCCCGCCGGCTCCGCTGGTCCCAGCTCCGCGCGCCGATGGGGTCCTGGTCGCCGGCCGGCCCGAGGAGGAACTGGGCGAACGCGCCGGTTGTCTCCTCGATCCGGGAGACCGCGTAGCCCGGGTAGTCCGGATCGAACATGGTCTGGGGCCCGGCCGTCACCGGATGGCAGCCGTAGCCGAACAGCACGGCCAGGGGCTCGCCGCCCGGAGTGCGGGCGGTCAGGATGGGGACGTCCGACTCCACGTGCGACAGCCCTTCCCGGTTGTAGGAGAAGTGCTGGGCGACGACCTGGTAGTCGAGGGTGCAGGTCACCTGCGGGCCACGGAGCGTGTCGCGGACCAGTCGCACGATCTGGGCGGCCAACCGGTCGCTGTAGGCATGCACCTGTGCCTGCTGGTCGGCGTCCATCCCGTAGGCGATGAACGGATCCGGCTTGTCGCTGAGCACGGGGCCGTTGTGCGTGTGGGTGGCGGTCAGCGCGAAGTTCTCCGAGGTCAGGCCGAGGCCGACCACCTGGCTGCGGATCGACCTGTGCAGGCCGCGCGCGAAGCCGAGGACGTCGGCGCTGACGAGGACATGCGGCTCTCCCGCGTACCACCAGATGGTGCACCGCGCGAACAGCGCGGCGGCGGCCCCGGCCGACCGGCGTGGCGCGTCCGCGACGTAACCGGCCAGGTAGGTGCCGGCCGCCGGGGTGATGTCGACCTTCCCGACCGACAGTTCGGTGCCCGCCGCCGCCGGTGCGGAGCTGCTGACGAGGCCCTGGCCCAGCAGCGACGCGGCGACGAGGGAACCGCCGGTGAGGAGGCGACGACGACTGACGGCCGGTCGCCGACCTTTCGCATCACCCGGGTTGCCGGTGGGGACATGATCATTCGGCAACGCTTCTCCCCCGTGAGGCGCCGACGCGCGACCGTCTACCGGACGTCAGCCAGTATGCCTGAGCGGTGGCCTCCTGCCGCGTCCGCTCGGTGGCGACGAGCGGACGCCGCCCGCCAGCTCAACGTGCCGGATTCGTCGGTGAGGGTCCGCGACGACCCCGGTGTCATTGGTGCTGCTCATGTCGTTCCTCCATCGTCGAGTGATTGGCGTGCACCGGGGCTACTCCGTGCCGTCCGCCGGCAGGCGCTCCGGGAGCCCGAGCCGCGCGAACTGGTCGTCGTGGAAGGTGGTGATCTCGGTGATCGCCCCGCCGGTGACGCGCAGGACGTCGATCGTCAGCGGCAGGTACGCGCCCTCCCCCTCCCGCCAGTGGTAGAAGGCGACGGCGGGCTGCCGGTTCACGGCGGTGGGGACACCGCGCAGGCCCGTCATGCCCTCGAAACCGCCCTCGATCCAGTCGTTCACGACCGTGTCACGCCCGACGTACACCCCGGGGGTGGGCGGCATCGAGGACCGGACGTCCTCGCGCAGCATCGCGGCGAGCGCCGGGACGTTCGTGGCCACGCTGGCCTCGGTGTAGCGGCGTACCAGCTCGCGTGTCCTGGTGTCCTCCTCGCCGCCGGTCCAGTCCTGCCGCTCGGCGGGCAGGTGCTCCCGCATGCCGGCGCGGGCCCGCTGCAACGCGCTGTTCACCGAGTTGACGGAGTCCCCCAGCAGCTCCGCGACGTCCTTCGCCGGCCAGCCGAGCACGTCCCGCAGGATCAGCACGGCCCGGGGGCGCGGCGCGAGGTGTTGGACGGCGACCAGGTACGCCAGCTCGATCGTCTCCCGCGCGACGGCGACGGCCTCCGGCTCGTCCGCGTCGCCCGCCGGCAGTTCGTCGAGCAGCCGGTCCGGGTAGGGCTGCAACCACCGCACCTCGCCGCCGGTCGCGGGCTTCGGGCGGCGCTTGGCGAGCAGGTCCAGGCAGGCGTTGGTGGCGATCCGGTACAGCCAGGCCCGGAACGTCGACCGCCCCTCGAAGGTCTCGCGCCGCCGCCAGGCCCGCAGGAACGTCTCCTGCACGGTGTCCTCGGCGTCCTCGAAGGACCCGAGCATCCGGTAGCAGTGCACGTGCAGCTCCCGCCGGTGCCGATTCGCCAGCCCTGTGAACGCCGGCTCGTCGACCTCGCCCAGATCACTCACGCCCAGTTCCGTCAGCCGTGTGTCCGCACTCATCACGTCATCCTTCCGCCTCGTCGTGTCCTGTCGGAGGTGTGACGGGTGTGGGCGCGACAACTCATCACCACGCGACCCTGCCGCGCCCCCCTGCTGTCAGCGGGTACTGGGGTGTGCATGTCGGCAATCCGTCGTTGTCCGGGCGTCGGGCTACTCCGTAGCGTCGCGGCTACCTAGCGATGCCCAGCGGAAGGAGCCCTCGTGACCGAACTCGTCGCTCCGCAGCTCGTCGTGAACAGCAGAATGCTCTACTTCGGTTGGCTGCCGGCCGACCCCGACGCGGTGGCCGCCCTGGTGCCCGACGGGCTCACGCCGGCACCGAACCACCAGGTCTTCGTGAACCAGTACGTCGTCGACGACGCCGGGCAGACCTCCGGCTTCGGCGCGTACTCCCTGACGTACATCGGGCCGGACCTCTCCGGGGTCGACGCTCCCGACGGTGTCACGCCCGGTCGTTGGTGGACCCATTACTTCAATTCCAGTCCGGTCGTCCGGGCGTATGCCACCGCCCGGGGCGTGCCGGCGACCCCGGGAAGGACCACCATCGAGGTACGCGGGCGTCGGCTGATCGCGACCACCGAGGCGGACGGCGTACCCGTGATCAGGACGACGGCCCGCGTCGGGCGCACCGGCGACGCCGTCAACCAGGGCCAACTGCGCTACCTCACCCGGCTGGACGGCAGGCTGCACAGCGGCAACTACCCGTTCGTGGCGGAGCCGGTCGACCCGTTCGAGGTCGAGTCGCTGGAATTCCTCGAACCTGACCACCCGGTGCACGCCCTGCGTCCGGCCGATCCACTGAACATCGTCTGGGGCTTCTACTCACCGCGTGCGTCGTTCGCCTACCCGGGCGGCGAGTCGGTGCTCGACTGAGCCCATTACCCGCGAACGGCCCGCCCTGGTCCACAGGTCCGGGGTCAGGGCGGTCCCATCGGCGGGTCGGGTTACGGTGCGGGTCACGCCGACGAGGGGAAGACAGATGACTGTTTCCGCACGACGTCTGCTGACCGCGGTGGCCGCGACCTCGGCCCTGGTCTCGTTGGGAGCCTGCAGCGCCGGTGACACAGCCCGGGTGCCGACGACGCCGAGCCCGCAGGTCTCCCCCACCCCGTCGCCGGCCGACCCGCGGGAGTTGCAACGGCTGGAGGAGACGTTCGACGCGCGACTGGGAATCTATGCCGTCGACACGGGCACTGGCCGCACCGTGGAGCACCGGGCCGACGAGCGGTTCGCGTACGCCTCGACCTGGAAGGCGTTGGGTGCCGCCGAGGTGCTGGACGACACCACGGATGCCGAACTGGATCGTGTGGTGCGGTATTCGACGGACGACCTGGTGACGCACTCGCCGATCACCGAGAAGCACGTCACCGAGGGCATGAGCCTGCGTGCCCTCGCCGACGCCGCCGTGCGCTACAGCGACAACACGGCCGGCAACCTGCTGCTGAAGCACCTCGGAGGGCCGCAGGGGTTCGAGAAGCAGTTGCGGGAGATCGGTGACACGGTCACCGACTCCTCCCGTTACGAGACCGACCTCAACGAGGCGAAACCGGGCGACAGGCGGGACACCAGCAGCGCGCGGGCCCTGGCGGAGGACCTCAGGGCGTACACCGTGGGGGATGCTCTGGACCCGGCGGACCGTGACGTCCTGCGCGGCTGGCTGCGGGGCAACACCACCGGTGGGGCGCTGATCCGCGCCGGGGTGCCCGACGGCTGGGTCGTCGGGGACAAGACCGGAACCGGAGGGTACGGCACCCGCAACGACATCGCCGTGATCTGGCCGCCCGATCGTGCTCCGATCATCCTCGCCGTGCTGTCCAGCCGCGACGAGAAGGACGCCACCCACGACGACGCCTTCATCGCCCAGGCCACCAGGGTTGTCGTCGCCCAACTGTGAACGGAGCGGACGGCGACGCGAGCCTAGGTGGCGTTGTCGTACTCCGTCTGATGGCGGCGGATCTCGGCGTGGTGGTCGGCCGACCAGGCGGCCAGGGCCAGGACCGTGGAGAGCAGTGACGTGCCCAGGTCGGTGAGGGCGTACTCGACGCGGGGCGGGACCTCGGGGTAGGAGGTCCGGGTGACGAGGCCGGTGCGCCGCAGGTGCTTCAGGGTCAGCGTGAGCATGCGCTGAGAGATGCCGGGGATCGCGTCGCCCAGGTTCGAGTAGCGGACGGGGCCGTCGGCGAGCGTACCGATGATCAACACGCTCCACTTGTCGCCGACGAGGTCCAGGACCTCGCGGATGAAGTCGGCGTCCTCGTCGTTCCAGTGCGCGCAGGGGCCTGGCGCGGCCCGGACGTTCGCCCGGACGTTGGTCCGCCTCCGCCGAAGATCCTCTGCACTCATCCCGGCCCCCTCTCCGCCAGCCCTCCGCTACGCACATGAATGTACCTTTTGTGGCCCTCCAATTCTCATGCATGATGTTGCTACGAACAAGTAGTGAGAATCAAGGAGAGGTGCCATGAAGATCGAGTTTTGGTCGGACATCGTCTGCCCGTACTGCGGGCTGATGGATCACCGGCTCCACCAGGCCCTGGATCGACTCCCGTACGGCGACCAGGTGCGGGTGATCCACCGGTCGTTCCAGCTACACCCCGACCTGCCGCGCGAGGGTGTCAGTCAACGGGACTTGATCAAAATGGCCGGGGCTCCCGCGACGACCGTGGATCGGGTCCTGCGGCCGATCGAGCGGGCCGCCGAGGCGGAGGGCCTGACGCCCTACCGCGCGGTCGACCGCACCCTCGGCCCGACGGATTTCGCCCACGAACTACTCGCCTACGCGACCGACCAGGGCCGCGGCAACGAGATCTGGTCGGCGATGTTCCGCGCGCACTTCGGGCAGGCCCGCAAGCTCTGGACTGCCGGGGAGGTCCTCGACTTCGCCGCCGAGGTGGGCCTGGACCGCGCTGGCGCCGCCGAGGCTCTGCGTACCCGCCGCTACCGTGCCCGCGTAGCGGCTGACCAGCGCGAGGCACAGCGCCTCGGGGCACGCGGCGCGCCGTTCCTCGTGTTCGACGGCCGCGTCGCCGTACCCGGGGCGATCGGCCTCGACGACCTGCTCGCCGTCATCACCAAGGCCTGGGACGAGAGCCATCCCACGCCGCAGCCGCTGCCGGTGATCGCCGACGCCGAGGGCGTGTGCGCTCCGGACGGGTGCGCCGTACCCGACCGCACCACGTGAGTCGCCCAGAGCCCTTGCGGGTCGATCATGGAGTTGTGGTGGTGCACAAAAGCCGCGCCTCATCTCCTAGCGGGCACCATAACTCCATGATCGACGCGGGTCATCGGGTGCGGCCCTGACGTAAGCCAGCGGGGTCGGCGTCCTGGTTAGCTGGCTGACGAGAACAGTCCGCCGGCCAGCGGCACGGCCACCGCAACGGCGAGCGCCCGTTGACGGTGTGACCTACCGGTCAGCACCACGATCAGCAGGCCCAGCGCGAGGTCGATGGCGACGTTCCACCACGCTCCGGAGGAGTAGGTGGAGTCGGTCGCCTTGCCGGCGAACCGGGCCGCCTCCTCGAAGAACACGGCTGCCGGCAGCGCAACCACGGAGGCGAACGCCACCGTCCGATCACCAGGTCGCATGGCGGCACAGCCCACCGAGCCGGCCTGGGTCGGCCTGACCATCGACCAGCGTCGCCAGCCACCCCACGCAGACCGGCGCCGGGTGGCCCCTGGCAACTTCAGCGATCACGGTACGCGCCGGAGGCCGGCACTGAACCTCAGCCGGCGCGACAATGACGGAAGGCGTCGCCCGTCATCACCGCCGATTTCGACGCCTATGGTGGTTCGCCGACCTGGAGTTACCGTTTCCCGACGAAGACCCCTGCGACGGCGTCACGTTCGTCTGGCTCGACCCGGCAACAGGCGCCGAAAGAGCTGCGGCGTTGGCTACGGTGACAGGCGGATGGACGGCGTCATACTCCTGGCCATAGACGTGAGGGTAATTTACCGTTCGGGTTCCGGCGTAAACGCCGGGGCGGACATGATTGTAAGCTCGGTCAAGAAAATCCCCGGGGGTGATCTGCCCGCTCGGGAGCGTGTTGCGGAATTCGGTAAGGCCGTATGGCTCCATGATCGCAGGACTGTTCGCGTACATCGACGTCCGGTGGATCAGGTAGGAGCCGGCAATTACCCTCGACTCCTCCTCAAGCATCGCAATGACGAAATCCTCTCTCGGCAAATTATAGTCACGCCCCTGTTGCCCCGTCGCCACAAGCTGGAGATGACCGATCTCGTGGGCGACGTTTCCGAAATTATCCTCCAAATCCTCCGTTCGCGGCAGTCGGATGATGTTGCTGTTAGCTTCAAGGTGAGGCCCACGATCGGTGTAACCGAAGTAGATCTGTGAGCCATTCTGGCGGATCGAGTCGACCATCTCGTCTCCGACACGGGAGCTTCGCAGATATTCCATGAACAAATTTTGATCCTCGTACGAAACCAGGTCGTATTCCGACCTGTAAACCTCGTAGGCAGCCGCTTGAGGATCAACCGCTTGAGCAGCAGCGTCAGGTGACGTCATGACGATTCGGGTTACCTTTCTCGAAACGCTGGCATCTTCTTGACCGACAGACACATCGAGGCGGCAGCCGGCACGGCGGTCGCGGTTTGAGGTCTTATTGGTCGGCTGAGGTGGACGGACGGCAACCGGGCACCGGGCGATCGCCGCACCGCCTCACGTTGCGGGAGCCCGCCTACGCCAAAATCCATCCCGGCCATTGTAGACAGACGTCCGGAAGACGATGACCGTGTGTCACAGCGCAGCCACTACTCCGGTTGGAGGCTCGCCTGAGGGTTTGCTGTCAGGGCGAGAATCGGCTGGTCGCGTGCCGCAAGGAGCCGCCTGACCGGCAGCCCCGCGTGAGCAGTTTCGGCGAGGTGGATGGTCGCCCGGTCAGCGGGTGAGGCCGACGCGCGTCGCCAGTCACGCCACGCCACGCCGGCCGGCGTCGGGTGGCCCTGGGCAAGGTCAGCGCGGATGTGGAGTCAGGGGTTCTGACACTCCGCGTCGCAGCCACCTTTGCCCCCGAGGAAGTCGCGCAGGCACATGCATTCATCGAGGCGGGAGGAGTCCGGGGCCGCCCCGTCACCGTCTTCTGACCGAGCATTCCGACTATTTCTGCCTTCTTGATTGGCGTGGCGGGCATGGCCGATTCGGCGCGGATAACGAAGCACAATGGTTGCCCGCGACCATCCGAATCAGTCACGCCCGCCGCCAACACCTCAAGTAATACGATTCACGAGCGGCTCTGCCGGGTCCTGAGGTCAGACGACCTTGAAACTGTGCAGGGGCGACTGGACGTTGTGGAGATCGCCGGTCGGGACGAGGTAGGAGACGCCCGTGCAGCCGGCGCCCGAGAACACCTTCAGGGTGTCGTCGGTGAGGTTCACCCAGCCCAGGAAGCCGATTGGGGTGGTGACGCACTCGGTGCTGAGCGGCACCGTGTATTCCATCGTGGCGTCGTTGAACCACTTCGACACGTGCAGACACACGGTGCCGTCGGCGTAGGTGCAACTGTCGTTGGGCTCGGCCGCGACCGCGGGCGTGGCGGTCACCGCGAGTGCCGCGGCGCTGATGGTCGCGAGCACCGCGGCTCGGGCGGACGTTGATGGGCGCATGCAATCCTCCTGTGGATACAGGTGCCGGTAAGTTGGCGCTGAAGGAACTGTCGCCCCTCACAGCCAACTGACTAAACATTTGACGCCTCAACGAAGTGAATGTCAATGCGGCCGCCGCGATCATCGCCGATATGCCGCCGCCGGCATTTTCGGCCCCTATTACAAACGCACCCCGGCCCCGATCAGTTCACGTGAACTGAATCTTTTCGTCCATCAGCGCACCGCCGTCGTCGACGCCGTACTGGCGATTGCCGAGGACCTCGGTGTGAGCGCGGCCCAGGTCTCCCTGGCCTGGCTGCGTCACCGGGCCGCACTGGCCACCACGGCCCTGATCCCGATCGTCGGCCCGCGCACCCTGACCCAGTTGGACGAATACCTGAAGTCTCTCGACCTCGACCTCAGCGACCAGCACTACCAGCGCTTGGACGAGGTCAGCGCCCTCCGGCCCGGAGCCCCGCACGAGGACGTCGCGGCCGCGCTGGATCAGGGCACCGACGGTGACCGCACCCTGCTCGACCTGCCCCCCGTTCCCGCCATCTGAAGACGCCGCCGGGAGTTCGCCGCGACGCTCCGCCGCGGCGAACTCCATGCCGCCTGCCGGCATAGCGTGTGGTCAGCGGGTCAGGCCGACCAGCGTCGCCAGTTGCGCCACCCCGGCCGGCACCGGCTGCGCGCGGGCAACGTCGGCGATGACGGTACGCGCCAACGGCCAGCACCGAACCTCACCCGGCGCGACATTGTCCGCGTCCACGCAGGGGTGCCGTCATCACGGGTATGGACTGCGAGCTTGAACGTTCTGCAGCCATGCCGGACGCACCCCCCAAGAGTCCGACGGCGTGCTGCCCCATTCGCACGCTGGCCCCGCGAAGTGATCGATCTCTAGAGGAGAGTTGTCAGGATCAGCGGCGAACAGTTCCAGATCCTCGGCGTAGCGGACAAGCAGCTGCGTCCAGGACGGAGCCAGCACGTCCCACGTGGCGCATTCGACATCAACCCGAACCACCTGTCCGGGCGTTCCCCCCGGTGCCGGATCAAAGTCGAGCAGCCACTGCACGTCGCCATTCATGTCGCCCACGACCACTGCGCCCGGCGAACCGATGATCGGTCGCACCGGTCCGTTCAGGCAGAGATGTTCGCCTTGGTCGACCAGGTATGCCCAGACCTGAGGATCGTCCCATTCCGGCTCCGGATGATAGTTGTCGCGCCACATCCGGGTCATCTCGATGATCTCGTTGGTGTCGTAGAGGTAATCCAGCGGTACCGGGCTGGGCTGGAGCTGACCCGAGTCGTACCCCCACTTGGTTCCGTTGTGGATGCGCAGGCTGGCGCGGAAATCCCGCGGCAGTGGCACGGCCAACGCGGCCTCCAACGCATCGACTGCCTGTACCGGGGCCGGTGCCTTGAGCTGCCGTACGGAAGCCGGCAGGACGCTACTCAGGCCAGCCTCGATCCGCGTCCACGCCTCGGTAACGCCCTTGTCGACGCCGGCTCCAGTGTCTGTCACGACGCAGACTCTAGACATCGCCACCGCAGGCGCACCTACCTCATCTGCCGCAGGCCGTGCATCGTGAGCGCAGCCGACTGGCGAGTGGCGACGCGCGCACGTGCCGACGAGCGTGCGCAAAGGGGACCGGAGGGTCTTCAAGCCGGATTGTCATTGCGGGACGCGTCGACGACTGATGGCGGTAGCCCGTAGATGCCGGTTGCGGTCACGGTGGCGTCGTCGATCGCGCTCGGGTCGACGCTCCAGCGACCGGCCATCGCCATCACATCGGACTCCGACGGCGTCGTGTCGTACCAGGCTGTCCACTCAGCGTCGGACCAGTGTTCGCACCCGGGCTCCGCACCGCGGAGACCGACGCCCAGAGCGATTTCGTCGGCTGTCGGGGCACCGACGAACAGAGGCACCTCGCCTCGCTCGCCGTTGAAGCAGTAGGCGCGCAGTAGCTCACCGTCCAGGGCCCGAGCCCAGGCATGATAATCCGGGACCCGTTCGTTGGCGAAGAACTGCGCTTCACCCAGCTGCTGACTCAGCAACCTGAGCCAATCGGGAAAGGGCGGCTCGGTCGCGTCGAAACCCGGCGGCATATGCAGCCGGCCGTGGGCGAAGGTCCAGCCTGGCACCGGCGCAGTCACGTACACGCCGTGCTGGTAGGCCCGGTCGGTGCCGGTGGCCCAGTCGAGGACTTCCCGGTCGCATAGGCCAAGGGCATCGGCCACCTCGTCTGGGGTCCGGTTTGGGACAGCCAGCCACGACGTCTTGTAACTGAATCCGGCCACGCCTCGCATGATCCCAGGAGCCTTGTCGTAGCTGCCCAGAGGCATCCGGATCTGCCGCATTGCGCACGCCGGTGGTCAGGCCGGTCCAGGTTAAAGATTGTTGACATCGTGTCAGGACTTCTTTACCTTCGGTATGTCAAGTTTTTCGTACATGGGGGCGGGACATGTCCTCCGAGGAGAAGCACACCTGGATCTCCGCCCTGGTCGGCGTCGCCGTCCCGGTCGCCTACCTGGCGGCCGTCCTGTCCAAGGTGCCGGGTACGGACGTGGCGAGGAGCGCCTACGTGGGGCCGATGCTCATCCGGACAGGACCGACGAGCGCGATCGCGGGTATTCCGGGTGCCGCTCGACGACGTCTTCGCCTACCCCGACACCCACGAGTAGACCCCACAACGTGACACGGCGCGCGAGGCAACCGCCTCGCGGCCCGGTTCCACGCACCCGAAATCAAGGAGAGATCATGCAAACCCCTCAACGCCTCACCCGGATCGAGAAGGAGCCACGATGCACGCGCTGACACGTACCGCCCGCGTCACCGGGCTGTTCTACCTCGGCAATGTCATCACCGCCGTACCCGGGCTCCTTATTGTCCGCCCGCAGCTCTTCGCAGCCGACGATCCCAATGCGACGCTGGCCAACCTGGTTACGCACGAGTCGCTCGCCCGCGCTGGCGTTGCCTTGGCGCTGGGTATGGTCGTCACCCAGACCCTTGCCGCCGCCTGGTTCTATCGCCTGTTCCGCACCGTAGACTCCTTTGCCGCGAGCGGGATCGCCGCCTTCGGCCTGGTCAGCGCGATCGTGGGCCTCGTGAGCGCGGCAATGTTGGCCACGGCGGTCGAGGTATCGGTCGACCCGGTCGGCGACGCGGCGGCCAACGTCCAGGTTCTGTACCTGGTCAGCGACGACCTGTGGGGCGTGGGAGCACTGTTCTTCGGCCTGTGGCTTATCCCCATGGGCTGGTGCGTGCTGCGCTCGGGCTGGATGCCCCGCGTCCTGGGCTGGATCCTCGTCGGCGGCGGTGTCGCGTACGTGCTCAGCGCGTTCATCAGATACCTCGCCCCCGACGCACAAGTCGTGGCCGAGGCACTTACGTATCCCGCGTCCGTAGGCGAGCTCTGGATGGTCGGCTACCTGCTCGTCCGCGGCGTGCGCCGGCAGGCACTGGACGAAGCGCCGCCAACCGTTCCCACGCCGACGCGGGTGGCGAGCTGAAGCGCATGGGCACCGTTGTCGATGTTAGGTTCGCCGGCATGACAGTGCAGATCACCGCTGGGCGTTTCCATGCGGCTGACGGTGTCGAGGACTGGCGTTGTCTCTACCACCTAGTCTCGGCTTATTTCCCGACCGGCTCGCTGTCAGCGGGCATCGCACTCGTCGATGAGATGGGCCGGCTCGCCGTCGGCAACGAACGCGAGTATCTCAACGTGGACCTGCGCCATGCCGGCGTGACCGTGTCGTTGTCCCGGCGCGACATATCACTGGCCCGACGGATTTCAGCCGCTGCCCGGGCGCTTGGCATCCCCGCCGACCCCACGGCCGTACAGCTCATCAACATCACCCTGGACGCCCTGAGCACCGACGTGCTGCCTTTCTGGCAGGCACTGCTCGGCTATCAACTGATCGGTGACGACTATCTGGCCGACCCGGCGCGACGCGGCCCCGGGTTCGGGTTGCAATCCATGGAGGCGGCGCGACCACAACGCAATCGTATGCACCTTGATATCGCCGTCCCGCACGATCAGGCCGAGGACCGCATCGCAGCCGCCCTGGCCGCTGGGGGACGTGTCATTTCCGACGCGCACGCGCCGATGTGGTGGGTTCTCGCCGACGCCGAGGGCAACGAGGCATGCATCGCCACCTGGCTCGGGCGCGAGTAGCGGCCCCGCTCACAACGCGCCTGCATACCTCGGCCGACATCGCCGTGCGGGCCCTAGCGCTGCACCCCTGACCCCGCCGCAGCGCCGGTCAGCGGGTCAGGCCGACCAGCGTCGCCAGTCGCGCCACACCGGCCGGCGCCGGCTGCGCGCGGGCAACGTCGGCGATGACGGTACGCGCCAACGGCCGGCACCGAACCTCACCCGGCGCGACACTGTCCGCGTCCACCAGCGCCCGCGCCGCCCCGCGCAGGTCACCCACCTGGAGGTACGCCCGCGCGACATCGATCAGGTACGCACCCCGATACTCGGCCGGCAACCGCCGCCACCCCTCCCGCCGCACCACGATCGCGTGCCGGCGTACCGCCTCGGCGGCATCACCCCGCGAGGCAACCACCAGCACCCGAGCCAGCTCGACGGCGATCGGCCCGAAGCTGGTGCGGTGCGTGTCGTCGTACCCCCGAAGGTTTGCGGCGACGCCCGCGGCCCGGTCGGTCAGCTCGTCGGCGCGGCGGTGCTCGCCGCAGCCGGCGGCTGCGAGGGCGGCCTGAACCAGCAACGTCCCGCCCACCGCCCTCCCCCGGTGCTCGCCCTGACCTTCGTGATCGCCCTCGCTTCCGTGATCGCCCTCGCCCTCGTGATCAAGAGGTTTGCGGGCGGTTTGATCTCCAAAAGCGCCGCAAACCTCTTGATCACCGGAGTGGGTTGGGGGTCGGAGGACGCGGTTGGCGGCGGGGAGCAGCGCGGCCAGGGCCAGGCGGTCGCGGTTTTGCGCGCGGAGGGCCTGGCCTACCGAGATGGTCGCTGTCGCCGCGAGCAGCGGATCGTCGCCGGCGGCGGACATCGCGCGGTCGGCGGCCAGCCAGGCGAGGTCGGCCTCCCCGAGCTTGACCAGCAGGGACGAGGTGATCCGGTACGCCTGCACCAGCAGCTCCGCCGACCGAGCGCCCTGGGCGGCGTCGAGCAGACCCGGCAGCAGCCGCACCAACTGCCCGTAGTGCGCGTGCTGATAGGTCAACCACGCGTGCCCGACCTGCCGTCTCAGCTCGTCCGTCCGCGTTGGAGCCTGCGGGGTGTCGTAGCGGGCGAGAGCAGCCCGAATGTCGTCCACCCCGTCCGGCGTGCTGGCCGGGGTGCCCTGCGGCTGGCCGAGCAGCACCTCCGGGTCGACCCGCAGGACGTGGGCCAGCTCTTGGATCACCGAGTACCGGTCCAGGGTGCGGGCACCCCGCTCGATCTTGTCCACCCAGCTCTTCGACCTCCGCAGCCGGTCGGCAAGCATCTGCTGCGTCATCTGCCGCCGCACCCGCCAGCGGGCGACGCGGCGGCCGATGGGGAGGTCATCGCTGGTCACGCTTCCACCGCCGGTCCGGGACCGCGCGGGTCGTGTCCTCCACGGGTACGCGGTCTGCCTCGGCCTGCGCGAGGAGGCGCTGTTTGGCGGCCTCCCGCTCGGCCGCCTCACTCTTGTCCCCCGGACTGCGGTCGTCCTGACTGCCCATGCCGCCTCCTCCGGTTAGCCACGCAGCGATGCTCGGGGCCGACCGTGCCTGGTCAACGGGACGCGCACACGTCCCAAACCGGACAGTAGGGTGGATTGGTGATGCCGTGATTACTGCTAGTTATGCGGCCAGGTTGATGCCGATACGGCCGGCGAGCAGGCGCAACTCGTCGGGAACGGCTCGGCGCTGGGCACGCTGGGCCAGGGCCACCACGGCATCGCGGGCAAGAGGGTTGATGGCGAAGGGGATCGGCGCTGCCCGCTCGGCCTGCACGAATGCGGCGAGGGCTTCGGCGTCGCGACGACCGCCGTCCGCCAAGGCACGCCCAAGGTCGAGCCAGTAGGACTGCTGGCGAATGGAGGCTGCAAGCACCTGCGGGCGAACGGTCCTGGACAGCTCAATGACACGGCCGGACTCGCCCTGCTCGGCGGCGATGGACATCTCCCACAGCCCCACGTTGGTCGGTCCGAACCCACAGCCGTTGAAGCCAGCCCCGTCGACCGGGTCCCCCAGAGTTGCCGCCTCGCGGGCCGCCTCTGAGAGGTGGTCTCGCGCAACATCCAGGCGCCCACCGACCGTCGAGGTCAGCGCAGCGGAGAGGTGGAGCTGTCCGAGCATCTGTCGGACTCGTTCGTCGGCGGCGTCAGCTTGCAGCTCGGTCAGTGACCGTTCGGCGGCACGGGCCGCGACCGGTGCAGACTCAATCGGCAAGCTCTGCGCATAGGCGAAACGGGTGGCCGCGATCCATGCCGGGTCTTCAGTGCCTTCGGCGACCGCCCCAGCGAGCCGGGCGGCGTTGAGGGCCAGATGGCGGTAGCCGAGGTTCCGCAGGCAGGTGGCGGCTTGGTAGGCGACCTGGACGAGCACGCTGCCGCCTACGGCGGCGGCTTCAAGCAGGAGATTGGGCAACATGCGAGCCATCGCCGGGTAGTTGCACGAGGTGCGAAGCTGCTCGGCGCGGGCGATCTCGGCCGCCAGGCGATCCGTTGTGTAGGTCGACGGGCGACGCTCGCCGTCCTCGATCTCGATCAGGGCCGACCAGATCGCCGGCACGCACTCGGCGGCGCTCTCGCGGGCCGGATCACCGGACTCGGTGCCCTGGCCGAGCAGGTCAGCCACCGTGACCTGGAGTGCGGCGGCGACAGCGACCAGAGTGGAGCGACGGTCGATGGTCTTCCGGCCCGACTCGACTTGCGACACGTAGGACTGGGTGACGCCAGCGAGCCCAGCGAGGACGGCCTGAGTCATGCCGCCACGGCGCATCCGCCAGTACCGGATCCTGGCCCCGATGCTGTCCGGCCTCGTCGCCATGTCTCACCCACTCCTAGATCGAGGACCGGGACGGCGGCCATGCCCTGCTATGCCCGCACGTTTGGACGGTACACCCGGCATCGGCTCTCTCGCGGACTACGAACGGGTACGGGACGACCAACGGATGTGTGACATCCAGAGGTGACCCTGCTCGTCAAAGCGTGTTGAGACGGGTGTGCAGCGGGGCGACGACCACGATTCCGTGCTCGTCAACGTATGCCAACGAGGAAGCCCCCTTGAAGCCTCCGCATGCTCCCAGACGTTGGTGGCCAAAAACCGATGCCTGTTGAGCTACTAGTCATACCCATTCAGACATCAAGAGGGACCGCATCAGCCAGATGCGCCGCCACTCCGCCAGCCTCTCCAAGCCGCAAGTGCCGGCATCGAAGCGTTTATTGGTCGCAAGCCGCACGTTTGCGAGTCGTCTTCGCAAGCCGTTCCGCTGTAGGCGCTCAACATGGATCGCTCGAACATGTGTTCGCTTTCCGGGTTGCGCGCAGACCCTTATCCTGTGCGGAGTCGCCGGCTCCCGCCAATCCACGGCCTGAAGGCTTGAGGACACCATGCATCTAAGCTCCTTTTACGTGAGAAACTTTCGTCGCCTAAAGGCCGTGAAGATCGACCTCTCTCAGGACAGCACGATTTTCGTGGGAGCCAATAACACAGGGAAGACTTCGGCAACCCACATCTTCCAACTTTTCTTCAATCCTAGTGCCAAATTTTCAATACATGATTTTAGTGCTGATTGCTGGAGTGTAATTAACAGCTTCGACCCAGCGAAAAGCGACAACACTTTCGACTTGCCTAGCATATCGCTAGATCTTTGGTTCACCGTGGACGAAGAAAATCTCCACCGCGTAATCGATCTATTGCCAGATCTAGACTGGCAAGACACGCTAGTCGGTATCCGTATTGCCTTCGAGCCAATAGACCCCCTGGCTTTGTACGAGAACTTCCGCAAAGCCCATGAGTCGGCGAAATATCCGCCCAATGAATCGGAAGGCAGTTACAGGGCATGGCCATGCACCATGCACGATTACCTTTCGAAAAAATTAACCCAGGAGTATCGGACCACGTACCATAAGCTTGACCCTAGCGGGCTCGACAAATCAGATTTGGAGTTAGCAGGTTCAACACCTCTTGACAATGGCTCCCGAATACTCGCGTCTATCATGCGGGTGGATTTCCTCGACGCTCAACGATATCTAGCCGATGTCGAAGCAAGAGGCAGGGCCGAGGATCTGTCCAAGCGGATGAGCAGATTCTATCAGCGAAACCTTAAAAAACATGATCCGGACATCGATGCCTTACGTGCGATTGCCGAATCTGAGGAACGGTTAAACGCACACTTCGCGCAGGTCTTTGAGCCAACACTTGGAAGCCTCCGAAGGCTAGGTTATCCCGGCCTGACGAACCCGGAGCTAGTGATCAAGACGGAGCTAAGGGCGGATACTCTTTTGAGTGGCAGCGCCCAGGTGCATTACGTCGTTCCCGGAATTCAGCCTGTTCCAGCCGGCGGAGCAGACATCACCTTGCCCGACAGATATAACGGATTAGGTTTCAAAAACCTGATCTACATGGTGGTCGAGATCCTGGACCACCACCACTCGTGGTTGGACGAAAGTGAATCCCGACCGCCAATCCATCTTGTTATCGTCGAAGAGCCAGAAGCGCACTTGCATGCCCAGCTTCAGCAAGTTTTTATACGCCAGATAAGACAGATCGTGGGTGGTTGGCACGATGGGGTGGGCACGCAGTTTGTGATAACTACGCATTCCTCTCACATCATTTATGAAGACTTCCGTTCGATCCGCTATTTCCGTAGGTTCGATAATGAGAACGGACTCCACTTCACAGAAGTTCGAAACCTCTCGACCTTCTACAATAAAGAAGAACCGGCCACCCGTGAATTCCTATTAAAATACCTTAAACTAACGCATTGCGACCTATTCTTCGCCGATGCCGCGATACTTGTCGAGGGCAATGTGGAGCGGCTTCTCCTGCCGCTAATAATTGCGAAGTCCTGCAACGAGTTAGAGGCCTGCCATCTAACCATTCTGGAAGTGGGAGGAGCATTCGCCCACAAGTTCCGTGAGCTGATCGACTTCTTAGGTATTACTACTTTGATCATAACTGATCTAGACAGCATGGCTGCCGAATCCGGTGAGGCAAGAAACGGCGAAGGTGTCGTGGAGGCAGTCGTCGGACATGCCCCGAAACGCAAACCCCGACCTAAGGCATGCTTGGCAAGCACTCCCGGCGCGGTAACTTCGAATCCGATTCTTAAGGAGTGGCTACCGGGTCTCGCAAGCATCGAAGATCTACTCGATGTCGGTTCTGAAAAGAAAGTAGCGGAGTTTGGCCAATCGCCGAAGTCGGCCGTTAGAGTCGCCTACCAAACTTTAATCGCGGTTACTTGGCGAGACACAACGACGCATGTAGCCGGCCGAACGTTCGAAGAGTCCTTCGCGTTTGAGAACCTTGATTGGTGCCAGGACGCAAGCAATGGCTCACTTGATTTAATCATAGACCCTGATATTACAAACCAGGGCCTCGAAGCCATGCTTGCGGCGGTTTTTGAACGAGTAAGGACAATCGACAAGACCCAGTTCGCGCTGGCGCTTATGAATTTCGATAGAGATGCTTGGGTCACGCCCACATATATTGCTGAGGGGCTCGGCTGGCTGGCTGAGCAGCTCAATGTTCGTAGGTAACTCACATTATCATTACCCCAGATTGAAGGACGATACGACGTGAGCTTCCGGATTCAACGCCCCGATACTGCAGCTGACCTTTTACTGCGCAAGATTTTGAACGACAATGAGGCGACTGGATTCACAATGATAGCCGGGGCTGGATCGGGGAAGACCACTTCTTTGGTCAAAGCCATTGCTCACGTTGTTGATATTCGAGGCAAGGAACTCCTCGCCAACGGACAACAGGTGGCTTGTATAACTTATACCGAAGTGGCCACTCGCGAAGTGGAGGACGATCTCGCGGGGAATCAGGCGGTCCATGTCTCAACTATTCACAGTTTCTTATGGCGGATCGTCAGCCATTTTCAGCAAGACATTCGGCGCTGGGTCGAGGAACAGGTAGAGATTCGACTCGCTAAGGCGACCGCGGAGCAAGCTGGCTTCAGCAAACGCGTGCGACAACCGCGGCGTGACGCCACCTTTAGTAGAATCCGGAGACTCACCGAGGCGAAGTCCTCCCTGAATCGTGTATCACGATTCACTTACGGCGTCGCGAGCGACTTCAGGAAAGGCACCCTTGGGCATGAGGATATCACCACCATGGTGCCTACTCTGATAATTGCTAGACCCCTTCTCGCTAAGGTGGTTGCACGTCGATACCCCGTTATCCTGGTGGACGAGAGCCAGGATACCCTGCCGAACGTTGTTGACTGCCTCCGTCATATTGCTCAGCAGCAGTCGCAGAGATTCTGCCTTGGATTCTTCGGCGATCCTATGCAAAAGATTTACGTTCGAGGTGTTGGAGACATACCTTTAAGTGATCAGTGGCTCAAGATTGAGAAGCCGGAGAATTTTCGATCGCCAACAAAGGTGCTGCAAGTAATTAACGCAATCCGTGAAGATGGCGACGGACTTAGGCAGGTTTCCGGATTACCTGAGGTACTACAGGTTGAAGGTGAGGTTACCTTCTTCGTCCTTCCGAGAGACCGCAACCGTAAGGAAACGATCACTGGCGTGCGAGCCTGGCTGGCCCAACAGTCGGCCATTGGGGCTTGGATTGACGGCAGCGAGCGCGACAGCACCAAGATCCTGGTCGTCGCACATCGCATGGCTGCGCGAAGGCTTGGATTCGAAGCACTCTATGAGGTGTTCCACGGAAGTCGACTTCAAGATGCCTTTGATGAAGGGCGGGCCTGGCCGATAGCTCCGTTCCTCGGCACGCTTATGCCGCTCTATCAAGCGGCTAGGCACAGCCGCTCGGAACTCGTCCCAATTCTTAGACGCAGCAGCCCGCTGCTGCAAGCAGGAGATTTGGTGGGCGGCGAAGTTCGTGCCAGATTGCGTGAGCTCTCTCGCGGGGTGGATGAATTGGTACGTGTGATCGATACGGGTGGTGCGGGTTCGGTCGGACGTGCGCTACGTGTGGCCGAGAAATACAAGCTAGTGAGCTTGGAGCCACGCCTGTCCAGGTTCCTCTTGCCAGCCTCAGAATCTGAGGAATCTGAGGCCCCTGATGAGCTGACGGACGTTGTGCCTGCATTCCTCGAAACGAACATAAGCGAACTGGCAGGGTATTTTGCGTACATCGATCGAGAATCCCCGTACTCCACTCATCAAGGGGTGAAGGGTGCCGAATATCCCGACGTTCTAGTGATCTTAGATGATGAAGAAGGGCGCCACAATCAGTTTTCATATGACAAACTATTCGGGGTGAAGGGCTTGTCTCAGACAGATCGTAACCATCAAGTGGAGGGCAAAGAAACAATCATCGATAGAACGAGGCGCCTGCTCTATGTGTGCGCGTCGCGTGCCACTCGAGCGCTTGCGATCGTCTTCTACGCGGACGATGTCGATGTCGCCTTCGAAGCAATTAGCAAGTCAGGACTGCCTGGGACGGAATCTACGAAGAGATTGGTTGATATACTCGCGTAATTGACCGCAGCGATGATGTGGCGGCGAGTTATGTTCGATCTAGGTGGGTTGAGCAAGCGATCGAAGGAGCACCGCAACTTGGTGATGCTTACCGACTGACCTGCGCGTCGATCTATTCCACGTTGAACGCCTGGATCCGTGGTCAGCATTCTCCCGGTCAAGCCCGACCCCACATTCGTGCAAGGTCACGTACTCTTCAGAGCGCCACGATCGCCGCAGTCTCCGCAGGCAACTCGATCCGGTCACGCATCACCGTGACCCCCTCCCCCGTAGCCAACAACACCCGCCGCGCTACCCCCGGCAACGACACCCCCTGCCCCCGCCCAGCCAGGTTGGCGACAACCAGCGTCTCCCCCCGCCGCATCAGCAGGAACTGGTCCCCATGCTGCACAGACACCGCGTGCATCCGAGGATCCGACAGGTCAGGCACCGACCGCCGCAACCCAATCAACCGCTGGTAAAAAGCCAACATCGAGGCATGCTCGGGCTTGTCCAGCTCCGCCCAGTCCAACCGCGACCGCACGAACGTCTCCGGGTCCTGCGGATCGGGCACGTCCCCCTCAGGCCACCCGTGCGACGCGAACTCCCGCCGCCGCCCCAGCGCCACCGCCGTAGCCAGTTCAGGCTCCGGATGCGAGGTGAAGAACTGCCACGGCGTGGAAGCAGCCCACTCCTCCCCCATGAACAGCATCGGAGTAAAGGGCGCAGTCAGCAGCAAGAGAGCGCCAACCCGCAGCAGCGAAGGCGACAGCGACGCCGAGATCCGATCCCCGGTAGCCCGGTTCCCAATCTGGTCGTGGTTCTGCAAGTAAGCGACCAACCGATGCCCAGGAACACGGGAATCCAGAGGCCGCCCGTGGTGACGGTTGCGGAAGCTCGACCAGGTGCCCGCGTGGAAGAACCCACCGGTCAGCACGTCCGACAGCGTCTCCAGCGAGCCGAAGTCCCCGTAGTACCCCTGCCGCTCCCCCGTCAGCAACGTGTGCAGCGCGTGGTGGGCGTCGTCGTTCCACTGGGCGTGCAGGCCGAACCCACCCGCCTCCCGGGGCGTGATGAGCCGTGGATCGTTGAGGTCCGATTCGGCGATCAGGGACAGCGGCCGACCCAGGTGCGTCGACAGCGACTCGACGGAGACGGCCAGCTCCTCCAAGAGCGGCACAGCCCGCGAGTCGGGCAGGGCGTGCACGGCGTCGAGGCGTAGGCCGTCGACGTGGTAGTCGCGCAGCCACATGAGCACGCTGTCGATGATGTAGCGGCGTACCTCGTCGGAGTGCGGGCCGTCCAGGTTGATCGAGCGGCCCCAACTGTTGCTCTGCTCGGCGAGGTAGGGCCCGAACCGCGGCGCGTAGGCCCCGGAGGGCCCGAAATGGTTGTAGACGACGTCGAGGATCACCCCCAACCCGCGAGCGTGGGCGGCATCGACGAACCGTTTCAGGCCGTCGGGGCCGCCGTAGGGCTCGTGGGGGGCATACCAGCAGACGCCGTCGTACCCCCAGTTGTGTTCGCCGTTGAAGGCGTTGACCGGGAGCAGTTCGATCAGGTCGACACCGAGGTTCACCAGGTGGTCGAGGCGGTCGATGGCCGCGTCGAAGGTGCCCTCCGGGGTGAAGGTGCCGATGTGCAGCTCGTAGAGGATGCTGCCGGGCAGTTGGCGGCCCGTCCACGAGCCGTCGGACCACTCGAACGCGGAGTGGTCGTAGCGGCGGCTCGGCCCGTGCACACCCTCAGGCTGCCACGGGGAGCGGGGGTCGGGCAGTGGGGTTTCGTCGTCGTTCAGCAGAAAGGAGTAGTCGAGGCCGGCGTCGGGCACCTCGACCCGCCACCAGCCGTCGGCGGCGGCGCGCATCTCGCGGTCGGCGGCGCCGGGCAGGCGCAGCCGGACCCGGCTGGCGTCCGGTGCCCAGACGGAGAATTCGGTCATGAAGCAGCCTCCACGGAAGCGGTGGGAGGAGCCAGCAGTGCGACGGGATAGTCGGCCAGGAGGTTGTCCAGCGGAGTCTCTCCGCCACTGTAGACCCGCCCGGTGAACAGGTCCTTCACCTCGTTAACACCAAGCGACAGGGCTGTGTCACACCACCCACCGGCACGCGCCAGGCCGAGCGGCAGCCGGGTTGCCACGGCGATCACGCCGCCCCGGTCGAAGGCCACCACGTGCCGGCCCACCGGCCCGTGCGCCGGCACCGGCCGGTAGCCGGTGAACAGCTCCGGGTGCGCCCGCCGCAACCGCAGGGTCCGCGACACTACGAGCAGCTTCGCCGCGCCGTCGGTGTCGACCGGGGGACGCCAGCCGCCGTCGAGGCGCGCCAGCATCTCTCGGCGTACGTCGAAGTCGACCGGCCGGCGATTGTCCGGGTCGACGAGGGAGTTGTCCCACAGCTCGGTGCCCTGGTAGGTGTCGGGGATGCCGGGCATGGTGAGCTGGATCAGCTTCTGCCCGAGCGAGTTGCACCACCCGGCCGGGGCGATGGCCGCGGCGAACTCGGTCAGCTCGTCGTGCAGGCTTGGGTCGTCGTACATCATGTCGATCACCGCGTGCATGGCCTGCTCGAACACCGGGTCGGGGTCCGCCCACCGGGTCGAGGCCGCGGCCTCCCGGGCGGCCTTCTCGGCGTACGCGTGCAGGCGCTCCCGCTCGATCGGCCACGCGCCGACGGCGGTCTGCCACAGCAGGTGGGCGAAGGCCGGGTCGGGCAGCGGGGCGTACTCCATCCAGGCACTGACCTGCTCGGCCCAGCGGCCCGGCAGCTCGCTGAGCACGGCGAGGCGGGCGCGGACGTCCTCGCCGCGTTTGGTGTCGTGGGTGGAGACGGTCGTCATGCTGGCTGGCCAGCGGACCTGGCGGGCGGCGGCGAAGCGGTGGAACTCCGCCGGCGGCACCCCGAAGTGGGCGGGGCTGCCGCCGACCTCGTTGAGCGCCACGAACCGGGTCCAGCGGTAGAACGCGGTGTCCTCCACGCCCTTGGCCATCACCGCGCCGGTGAACTGCGGGAACCGGCGGGCCAGCTCGTCGTCGGGGTCGCGCAGTCGGCGGGTGACCGCGTCCAGGGCGCCGGCCAGGTCGGGGCGACGGCGGCCGGCCTCGGAGCGGGCGGCGGCGAGGTGCCGGGCGCCGTGCGGCGGGTAGCCCCGGTAGACCGCGAACGCGGCGGCCAGCTCGGCGAGCGCCGCGCGTGCCTGCTCGGCCGGCACGTCGGGGGCGAGCGCGGCCAGCCGGGTCAACTCGGCGGCGAGCAGCCGGGTGGCGGCGGCGAGCTTCGTGTCGTGGGTCAGGTCCTCCCACGAGGTGTGGTGCCCGGTCAGTCGGGTGTCCAGCGCCGTGAAGTCACCCTCGGTGTCCGTGTCGACGAACAGGCCGTTGACGGCGGCAAGCGCGTCGTAGCCGGTGGTGCCGTCCACCGGCCAGTCCGGCAGCTCCTCCCCGTACTCCAGGATCTTCTCCACCACGAGCCAGGCGTCCGGCGCGGCCTCCCGCAGCCGGGTCAGGTAGCCGGCCGGGTCACGCAGGCCGTCGGGGTGGTCGACGCGGATGCCGTCGACCTCGCCCGCCGCCGCCCAGCGCAGGATCAGCTCGTGGGTGGCGGCGAACACCGCCGGGTCCTCCACCCGCAGACCGGCCAGGCCCGAAACGGCGAAGAACCGGCGGTACGTCAGCTCGGCGTCGCCGCGACGCCAGGACACCAGCTCGTAGTGCTGCCGGTCGTGCACCTCCCGCGCGCTGCCGTCGCCGGTGCCGTCGGCCACTGGGAAGCGGTGCTCGTGGTAGCGCAACTCCCCCTCGACCAGCTTGAGATCGTCCAGGGCTCCCGGGTCGTCGGCCAGCACCGGCAGCAGCAGCCGGCCCCTGTCCCAGTCGATGTCGAACCAGTCGGCGTACGCCGAGGCGCGCCCCCGGCGCAGCACGTCCCACCAGGCCGGATTGGCCGGCGGCACTGCCACCCCTGCGTGGTTGGGCACGATGTCGACGACCAGGCCCAGATTGGCGTCGCGCAGTGCGCGCAGCAGCCGCTGCCGAGCGGCCTCACCGCCCAGCTCCGGGTTGACCGCCCGATGGTCGACCACGTCGTAGCCGTGCGCCGAACCGGGGGTGGCGGCCAGCAGCGGGGCGCTGTAGAGGTGGCTGACGCCCAGGTCGGCGAGGTAGTCGAGGATCTCGGCGGTGGCGTCCAGGTCGAAGCCGGGACGGACCTGGATTCGGTACGTGGACTGCACGGCCATGTCAGATCGTCCTCTCCAACACCACCAGAGAGCGGTCCGGCACCCGGATGGTGCCGCCCGCGCTGATCACCGTGACGTCGCCGGGCTCGGGGTCGGCGGTGCTGATGACCCGTTCCCACTTCTGCCCGTACTCGCTGCCCGGCAGGGTGAAGTCCAGCGGCGCGTCGTGGGCGTTGAAGCAGAGCAGGAACGAGGCGTCGTGGTGGCGCTGGCCGTACTGGCCGCGCTCCCGGATGCCCTCCCCGTTGACGAACAGCGCCACCGAGCGACCGAAGTCGTTGCCCCAGTCCTCGCCGGTCATCTCCCGCCCGTCCGGCGTGTACCAGGCCAGGTCGGGCAGCGGCTCGTCGCTGCCGCGCCCGCCCACCGGCAGGCCGGTGAAGAACCGGCGGCGGCGGAACACCTGGTGCCGTTTGCGGAAGTCGGTGAGCGTACGGACGAACTCCAGCAACTGCTCGTCGGCGTTGTCCCAGTCGACCCAGGCCACCTCGCTGTCCTGGCAGTACGCGTTGTTGTTGCCCCGCTGGGTGCGACCCAACTCGTCGCCGTGGCCGATCATCGGCACGCCCTGCGACAGCATCAGCGTGGCCAGGAAGTTGCGCCGCTGCTTGGCCCGCAGGGCGAGCACGCCCTCGTCGTCGGTGTCGCCCTCCACACCGCAGTTCCAGGAGCGGTTGTGGCTCTCGCCGTCCCGGTTCTCCTCGCCGTTGGCCTCGTTGTGCTTGTCGTTGTACGACACCAGGTCGTTGAGGGTGAACCCGTCGTGGACGGTGACGAAGTTGATGCTGTGGAACGGCCGCCGCCCGTCGTCCTGGTAGAGGTCGGCGGAGCCGGAGATCCGCGACGCGAACTCGGCGAGGGTGGCCGGCTCGCCGCGCCAGAAGTCCCGCACGGTGTCGCGGTACTTGCCGTTCCACTCCGTCCACAACGGCGGGAAGTTGCCCACCTGGTAGCCGCCGGGGCCGACGTCCCACGGTTCGGCGATCAGCTTGACCTGGCTGACCACCGGGTCCTGCTGCACCACCTCGAAGAAGGTGGAGAGCCGGTCCACCTCGTAGAACTCCCGGGCCAGCGTGGCCGCCAGGTCGAAGCGGAAACCGTCGACGTGCATCTCGGTCACCCAGTAGCGCAGCGAATCCATGATCAGTTGCAGGGAGTGCGGGCTGCGCACGTTGAGGCTGTTGCCGGTGCCCGTGTAGTCGACGAAGTACCGGCGGTCCTCCTCACTGAGCCGGTAGTAGCTGGGCGCGTCCACGCCCTTGAAGCTCAGCGTCGGCCCGAGGTGGTTGCCCTCGGCCGTGTGGTTGTAGACCACGTCGAGGATGACCTCGATGCCGGCCGCGTGCAGCGCCTTGACCATGCCCCGGAACTCCTGCACCTGCTGACCGGTCCGGCCCAGCGCCGAATAGCCGTGGTGTGGGGCGAAGAAGCCGATCGTGTTGTAACCCCAGTAGTTGCGCAGCCCCAGGTCGTTCAGGCGGTGGTCGTGGATGAACTGGTGCACCGGCATCAACTCGATCGCCGTCACCCCGAGCCGGGTCAGATAGTCGATCATCGGCGGGGAGGCGATGCCCGCGTACGTGCCGCGCAACTCCTCCGGGATGTCCGGGTGGCGCATGGTCAACCCACGTACGTGCGCCTCGTAGATCACCGAGTGGTGGTAAGGGGTGCGCGGCGGCTTGTCGTTGCCCCAGTCGAAGTACGGGTTGACCACCACCGACTTCGGCATGAACGGCGCCGAGTCCGTCTCGTTCATCCGCTCCGGCTCCGCCATGTCGTAGTCGTAGACCGCCGGGTCCCACGTCACGTCACCGTCGATGGCTTTGGCGTACGGGTCGAGCAGCAGCTTGTGCGGGTTGCAGCGCAGCCCGTTCGCGGGGTCGTACGGGCCGTACACCCGATAGCCGTAACGCTGCCCCGGCTCGATGCCCGGCAGGTACGCGTGCCAGACGTAGGCGTCCACCTCGCGCAGCTCGACCCGGCGCTCGGCGCCGGTGTCCCACTCGTCGAAGAGGCACAGCTCGATCCGCTCGGCCACCTCGGAGAAGATGGCGAAGTTGGTGCCCATCCCGTCGTAGGTGGCGCCCAGGGGATACCGCTCGCCCGGCCAGACCTGCATGTCGCTCCTTCACCCCATGGTCGTGTGCGCGCCGCGCCACGAGCGCGCCAGCGGAGACCCCGCCCGCGCGCACGCGGTAAGTGCCCCCCGCCCTGGCGCGCCAATCCATCCTTGCAGCCGGTGACCGGAAAGCGCCTGTCTGATGCGCGCTACACCCTCGGGTGTCCTCCATCACCATCACGCCTTTGAAGGTGCGGTATCGCGCTCGATGCCCTTTGCTTGTCCGGGGACATACGCCCGCGCGTACCCCCACTCGGCCCTACGCCACCCCTTACACCCTCTCGCTCCGCCGCCACTGACGCCGGCGCGCACCACCATGCATGGACGGAGATTGACTGTGACGACCCTGCGGGTCGACGAGCAGCTCGCTACCACCGTGGACCGGACCCACCGGCCCACCCTGACCTTCCGGCCCCAGCTCCCGACCCAGCCCGGTCTTCCCCCGCAGCCCGGCCCTCCCGCGCAGGCTGGCCCTCCCGCGCAGCCCGGCGCGACCGTGCCGACGCAGCGCGGCTCGGGAGTGCCCCCGCAGACCCGCCGCATCCTGATGCTGTCCTGGGAGTACCCGCCGGTGCTCGTCGGCGGCCTCGGCCGCCACGTCCACGCCCTGTCGGTGGCACTGGCCGCCGCCGGCCACGACGTCACAGTCGTCACCCGCCACACCGAAGGCGCACCCCTTGAGGAGTACGCCGACGGCGTCCGCATCCTGCGCGCCCCCGAGGACCCGGTGACCTTCCCCCTGGCCACCGACTCCCTGCTGGCCTGGACGATGGCGTTCAACCACACCCTCACCCGCACCGCCCTGCGCGCCACCGAGGCTGGCACCTACGACGTCATCCACGCCCACGACTGGCTCGTCGCCCACACCGCGATGACGTTGCGCGACCACCTGGACATCCCGCTGGTCACCACCATCCACGCCACCGAAGCCGGTCGGCACCAGGGTTGGCTGCCCGACGAGATGAACCGCACCATCCACGGTGTCGAGCAGTGGCTCAGCAGCGAGTCCGGCCGGGTGATCGTCTGCTCCGCGTACATGCGGGACGAGGTGAACGCGCTCTTCGGCGTACCGGCCGGACGGGTCGACGTGGTCGCCAACGGCGTGGAGCCGCACCGCTGGAAGGTGCCGGCGCGCGCGGTGGCCGCCGCACGCGCCCGGTTCGCCGGGGACGGCCCGCTGGTCACCTTCGCCGGCCGACTCGTGTACGAGAAGGGCGTACAGCACCTGATCGCCGCGCTGCCCCGGCTGCGGGACCGCCACCCCGGGCTGCGAGCCGTGATCGCCGGCGACGGCCCGTACCGCGCCGAACTGGAGGCCGAGGTGCACCGCCGCGGCCTCGGTGGCATGGTCACGATGCCGGGCTTCCTCGGCGGCACCGACCTGCCGGCCCTGATGGCCGCGTCCGACTGCTTCGCGGTGCCCAGCATCTACGAGCCGTTCGGCATGGTGGCCCTGGAGGGCGCCGCCGCAGGAGCACCCCTGGCCGTCGCCGCCACCGGGGGCCTCGCCGAAATCGTCGAGCCGGGGGTGACCGGGATGACCTTCCGCCCGCACGACCCGGACGGCCTCGCCGACGCCGTGGACGCCCTGCTGTCGGACCGCGACCGTGCCCGCGCCATGGCCCGACGCGCCCGTCGGATGGTCCACGACCAGTACGGCTGGTCCGCCATCGCCCAGCGCACCGCCGCCAGCTACGCCGCCGCCATCGCCACCGACGCCGCGTGCACCGCCCAGCGCGCCGAGCAGCGCATGTCCCAGGGCCGCGCGCTCCCGGCGCTGCCCGAGGGCAACCTGCTCGCCGCCGCCGGACTGCGGTAACCCCAGCCCCGCAGCCGGCTCCCCTCGCAGTCCACCTCCACCGCACACCGCTGACCCAGGCCCCGCCCCGCCGCTGACCCGGGTCCGCCGCCTCGCACGCTGACCCGGGCTCCGTCGCGCCGCTGGCCCGGGTCCGTCGCGCCGCGCGTTGACCGGGTCCATCGCGCCGCGCGTTGACCGACTCCATATCGCCGACATGGCGGTGTCCCCGCGCCGGGATACCGCCATGTCGGCGACATTGCGTCGCACGCTGACCCAGGCTCCCTCGCACCGCGCCGCTGACCCCGTCCGTCGCACCGCGCCGCTGACCCCGGGTCCGTCGCGCCGCACCGCTGACCCCGGGTGCGCCGCGCCGCGCCGCTGATCGACTCCATATCGCCGACATGGCGGTATCCCCGCGCCGCGATACCGCCATATCGGCGACATCGCGCCACGCGCTGGCCCAGGCCCGTCACGCCGCTGAGCCGGTCCGTCGCACCGGGCACTGACCCGGGGTCCGTCGCGCCGCGCTGATCGACTCCAGGTCGCCGATATGGCGGTGTCCCCGCGCCGGGATACCGCCATATCGGCGTCATTGCGCCACGCCTTTGCAAACAGTGGCTTGCACAAAGGGTTGTTTGCATTAGGGTGGGGCCATGTCCACCTCACTCGCGGCACCCGGCCCCGATCTCGACTCGGCCTTCGCTGCCCTCGGCGACCCCGTCCGTCGCGCTCTGGTGACGCGTCTCGCCCGGGGCGACGCCACGGTGGGCGAGCTTGCCGAACCGTTCGACCTCACTCCACAGGCGATCTCCCACCACGTCGGAGTCCTCCGCCGGTGTGGCCTGGTCGAGCAGCGACGCGAGGGCACCAGACGCCCCTGCCGACTGAGGGCCGACCAACTGTCGCTGCTCGGCGGGTGGATCGACGAGCAGCGCCGCGCATGGGACGACCGACTCGATGCCCTTGAGCGGCACCTCGGCGACGAGGGAGCGGTCCGTTGACCGCCGCGCGGAGCTGCCGGGCCACGGAGCAGTCAGCGGCCGTCCGGGCTCACGTCGAAGGCGCCCAGCGAGAAGAGGTTGACCACCGGGCAGTGCTGCCAAGCGACGGGGTGGCCCGTTGACCGCCCGCGCGGAACTCCGGGACGACGAACTGATCGCCCGGCGTCATCTCCGGGCGGCGCCCGACCGTGTCTGGACCGCGTTCACCTCACCGGGCGGCATCGCCGCGTTCTGGGGCGGCTCGCACGCCACGGTGCCCCCGGAGTCCGTGACCGTGGACCTGCGCCCCGGCGGCGAGTTCGCGCTCGACACCCGTGCGCCCAACGGTGCGTCCCGCCGGCTCCGGTTCGTCTACGTGAGCATCACCGCCCCGCACGAGCTGGTGTTCGACGAGCCGGTCACCGGCCTCCGCACGACCGTCACCGTCCAGCCCGCCGCTGACGGCACCGATCTCACCGTCCACCAGCGACGGCTTCCCCCCGAGCTGCGCAGCACCCAGGCCGCCAACGGGCTCGCCTCGATCCTCGACGCCCTCGCCACTCACCTCGAGCACGACGAGCCCACACCAGGACGGAGCACGACATGACACAGACGACCCAACGTGACCTCGTCGCGGAATACTTCGCCGGCTTTCGGACCAGCGACCACCCGCGCATCCTCGCGACCCTCACCGACGACGTCGAGTGGGTCATCCACGGTCACCGCACCACCTGCGGCAAGGCGGAGTTCGACGGCGAGATCGAGAACCCGGGGTTCACCGGCAGCCCTCAGTTGGACGTTCATCGGGTCCACGAGGACGGCCCGGTCGTCGTCACCACCGGCGAGGGTCGCGGCGTCAGCGTGGACCACGGCGCGTTCCGGTTCGCCTTCAATGACCTTTTCACGTTCCGCGACGGGCTGATCGCCCGCGTCGACTCGTACGTCGTCCCGCTGCCCTGAGAAGTCGGCGGCCGGCCTGCTCCGTCGGGCCGGCGTCGACCGGATCCCCGCGGGGTAGGGCGCGAGGCCCGCACGGACTGCCGCGCCTGCCCGGATGTGCGGATGCGTCGCAACCCGGCACGGCCCGCACCGCTTGATCGACTCCATGTCGCCGACATCGCGGTATCCCCGCCAAGGGACACCCCCACATCGGCGACATGGAGTCGATCATCGCGGAACCCGCCTCCAGACGCGGGCAGGCGCTCGGACCGGAGCAGCCGCACGCACACAGACCGGGAAAGCCACAGGCACGCGGGCCGGGAAAGCCGCACGCGCGCGGGGCCAGACAGGCCGCAGGCAACACGGGCCGGAAAGACCGCCGCACGCGGACCGGACAGGCCACAGGCTCGCGGACCGGACCGGACCGGACCGGACCGGCCACAGGCTCGCAGGCCGGGAAGACCGCCGCTCGCGGACCGGACAGGCCACAGGCTCGCGGGCCAGACAGACCGCAGGCCCCCGGACCAGACAGGCCTCAGGCTCACGGACCGGACAGGCCGCAGGCCGCCGACCCGGATGGGGTCGACGGCCTGCCGATGGTGCAAAAAGTGGTGCAACAAGTGGTGCGAGAGGCGGAGGGTCAGCGCTCGGCGAAGGGTACGTAGTTCCGCTCGGGGGCGCCCACGTAGACCTGCCGCGGACGGCCGATCTTGGTCTCCGGGTCGTTGATCATCTCGCGCCACTGGGCGATCCAGCCGGGGAGCCGGCCGAGCGCGAAGAGCACCGTGAACATCTTGGTCGGGAAGCCCATGGCCTTGTAGATCAGGCCGGTGTAGAAGTCCACGTTCGGGTAGAGCCGACGGGAGACGAAGAAGTCGTCGTCGAGCGCGATCTCCTCCAGCTCCATGGCGATGTCCAGCAGCGGGTCCGGCTTGGCCATCCGGCCCAGCACGTCCTGCGCGGCCTTCTTGACGATCGCCGCCCGCGGGTCGTAGTTCTTGTAGACCCGGTGGCCGAAGCCCATCAGCTTGACGCCGTCCTCCTTGTCCTTGACCTTGCGGACGAAGGAACGGACGTCGCCACCATCAGCGTTGATCTTCTGGAGCATCTCCAGCACCGCCTGGTTGGCGCCGCCGTGCAGCGGGCCGAACAGCGCGTTCACGCCGGCCGAGACCGAGGCGAACAGGTTGGCGTTGCTGGAGCCGACCAGCCGAACGGTCGACGTGGAGCAGTTCTGCTCGTGGTCGGCGTGCAGGACGAAGAGCATGTCCAGCACCTTGGACATCACCGGGTCGACCTCGTACGGCTCCGCCGGCACGCCGAACGTCATCCGCAGCAGGTTGTCGACGTACCCCAGCGAGTTGTCCGGGTAGAGCAGCGGCTGCCCGATGGACTTCTTGTAGGCGTACGAGGCGATGGTGGGCACCTTCGCCATCAGCCGGACCGTCGAGATCTCCACGTGCTCGGAGTCGAACGGGTCCAGGCTGTCCTGGTAGAAGGTCGACAGGGCGCTCACCGCGGACGAGAGCACTGCCATCGGGTGGGCGTCCCGGGGGAAGCCGTCGAAGAAGCGGCGCATCTCCTCGTGCAGCAGCGAGTGCCGCCGAATCCACTCGGTGAACTCGGTCAGCTGCTGCTCGGTCGGCAGCTCGCCGTAGATGAGCAGGTACGAGACCTCCAGGAAGGAGGACTTCTCGGCCAGCTGCTCGATCGGGTATCCCCGGTAACGCAGGATGCCCGCGTCGCCGTCGATGTAGGTGATCGCGGATGAGGCAGCGGCGGTGTTCACGAAACCGGGGTCGTACGTTGTCATCCCGGTTTCTTTCAAAAGCTTGCTCACCCCGACACCGGCGGGGCCCTCGACCGCAGGGTGTACCGGCATCGACAGCTGCCCACCGGGGTGATCGAGCTTGACTTCCGTCATGTGGTTCCTCGCTTCGCCGGCAGATCTACGTTGAATTGCCTTCGCTTCTACCGTAATTGCGGTCGGGGTGACACTGCCCGCCGTGGTTCGGCGGTGAGGTATGCGTCACCCGATTCCCGACCCGTCAGCCGGGAAACCCGCCATCCCGCTGTCCGGGACGCCCAGGAACGACCCGAACTGGCCGTCGACCGGTGCTAGGACAGCGCGAGGCGTCGCAGCGTACCGTCCGCCGCGACCTGGTAGACGTCGAGCTGGTTCGCCCCGGCCCGGAACAGCCGGTCGTCGGTGAGCAGCGCGGCGAATCGGCGCCCGCCGGGGTCGGCCGGCACCACCGGGACCACCGCCCCGACGCGGCCGTTGACCGCGACCGCGAGCTGCGTGCCGTCGGGGATCGCGTCCGGTACGTCACCCCAGACCAGCGCCGGTAGGGCGCCGGTGTCCGGATCGGTGGCCCGGAACGCGGCCAGGTCGGCCACCCGGGCTCTGCCTCCGGTCGGGCCGGCCCGGACCTCGGTGCCCACCAGCGGGTGCGGTGTCGGCAGCGGCGGCGGGGCGGGCACCCCACCGGGGAAGGTGATCGGTTCACCGGGGCGGTCGTAGAAGTGTTTCGTGGCGTCCGGGCGCGGTGCCTGCCGGGCGGAGCGCCCGTCGACGCGTCCGGGCAGTCGGATGCCGGCCTCGTCGGCGACGGTGGGCAGCAGGTCGACGTGCTCCCAGTTGCGGTCGTCCACGCGGCCGGTCTGCTGCCGGGGTTCCTTCAGGAACATCGGCACCCAGGCGACCTCGCCGGCGGCGGCCTTGATGGCGTCCATGCCGCGGCCCTGCGCGCCCGGGCGGAAGCTCACCCCGTGGTCGGCGGTGACCACGACGAGGGCCTGGTCGTAGAGGCCGCTGGCGCGCAGCGTCCGCAGTGTCTCGCCGATCAGCCGGTCAGTGTAGCCGAGCTGGGCGAGGTGCCGCTGCCGGGCCAGGTCGACCCAGCCCGCGCCGTCGTTGGGCAGGTCCTCCGGGGCGTCGTAACGGGCGCCGGACGGCAGGTACGCCCACGGTGAGTGCGGCATCAGCAGGTGCAGGAAGTGCAGGGTGGGCCGGGGCTCGGGTTTCAGCCCGGCGAGGAAGCTGGTGAACCGGGCCGGCTGGTTGTCGTCGAGGCTGTCCCAGCGGAACTTCGGGTCGTCCGGCACCGGCTCGGCGGCGTCCAGGCCGGCCTCGGCCCGGGTCTGCTCCCGGTAGGAGTCCTCCGGGTCGACCCGGGCGGGCGTCGGCCCGGCGATCTGGCGAAGCAGCGTGCCGGTCTCGCGGACCAGCACGCCCAACCCCTGTTCGGGGGTGACCGACTGTTCGCAGCGGCTGGGTGGGCAGAGCCGGGTGATGCTCTCCTGGGCCTGGACGTCGTAGAGGCCGCCGAAGGCGGTGAAGATGTTGTCGGGGTACTGCGTGTAGTGCGGCGCGACGGCCCGCTCCGGGTAGCGGCCGGTCAGCATGGCGGGCAGCGCGTTGGGGGTCCAGCCGCTGACCCCGGTGGCGTTGCGGTACCAGGTCGAGTCGTCGGCCAACTCGGCGAAGTGCGGGAACCGCTGCGCGTCGATCCGGCCGTCGGCGCCGAGCAGGCTGACCAGCGGCAGCTCGTCGAGGATCAGCATGACCACCGGCGGGTGCACGGCCGCGCCCTGCGCCGTGCCGGCCGCGCCGCCGTCGCCGCGCGGCAGCACCACCGCCGAGGTGGGTGAGACGAGCAGGAACAGCACCACGAAGGCCACCGGCCCGGCGGCGGCCAGTCGCAGCACCCGGCCCGGCGCCCGCCACCGTCGGTGCGCGGCCGCGCCGGCAGCGCCGGCCAGAGCGGCGACCAGCAGCAGGGGTACGCCCCGAAGCGGCGTCGTGTGCCGGCCCACCTGCACGGCGAGGGCGGCGAGCAGCAGCCCCACCAGCACGGTGTGGGTGAGCGCGCGGGCGGTGCGGCCGGCGAGTCGACTGAGCACGCCGAGCGCCGCCACGGGCACGGTGGGCACGACCGCCACCAGGGCGACCAGCAGCATGATCTGGCCGGGGTCGGCGCGGTGGAAGAGGAAGAAGTCGGGGCTGCGGCCGAGCACGTCCAGCAGCGGCTGGGTGACGACCAGCCCGACCAGCGCGACCACCTCCAGCAGTCGGCCCAGCTCGCCGCGCCAGCCCCGGTCCCACCGTCCCAGCGCCGACGTCTGCGCGTCCAGGTCCGGCGGCTGCGCGTCCGACTGCAGCGGCTGCGCGTCCGGGTCCGGCGGCTGCCCGTCCGAGGCCGGTAGCTGCCCGTCCGAGACCGGTAGCTGCCCGTCGGGGGCCGGCTCCGCCGGTGGGGTGGCGGCGGCCGGGTCAGCCACCCATCACCGTCCGGTAGAGCGTGCGGGTGCCCGAGGGCAGTTCCAGCCGTTCGGTGATGCGGCCCCGGGCGGCGAGGAGCCGTTCGAAGGTGTCGCGCCGGTAGTCCGGAAACAGGCCCTCGGGCTTGTTGGCCAGCAGTCGGCGGGCCATCGGGTCCTCCGGGTGGACGAACTCGACCACCACCGCGCCCCCGGGTGCCGTCAGCCCGGCCAGCCAGTCGACGACCTCGGGCAGCGGCACGTTGCGCCCGATCGCCAGGTGGTGCACCAGGGCCAGGGCGAGGACGACACCCGCCGACGCCCGGTCGGCGAAACCGGCGCGCTCGACGCCCCGCCAGCCGCCGCCGGGCGACGGGTCGGCCAGGTCCACCACCAGCGGCAGGATCCGGCGTTGCCCCTCGGAGCGCAGCGCCCGGTACAACTCGTCGACCACGGCCGGGTCCTGCTCCACGGCGACCACGTAGTCGGCGTGCCCGGCGGCCAACCGGGAGTACCGGCCGTCGTTGGCGCCCAGGTCGAGCACGAGGCGCGGGCGGGTGGCGGCCACCGCGGCGACCACGAACTGTTCCTTGGCGACTCGATCGGACGCGGAGTAGCCGCAGGTGCTCCGGTAGTCCGTCCAGTGGCTGCCCGACGGGCGGTGCTCCAGCCGGCGCACGAGCTTCTCGATGCCGCGTACGGTGGCCGCCTGGAGTTCCCGGGAGTAGCCGGCGGCCCGCAGTTGGGCGCGGACGTCGCTGGTGCTGGCGGCGGCGTTGCGCTGCTGCATGGCACCGTGCAGGTGCACGTGGGTCAGGACGCCGGGGCGCAGCCGACGGGCCCCGCCGAAGAGCGGGCGGAGCTGGTCGGCCTCGATGCCGTCGACCTGGGCGCGCAGCCAGGGTTGGAAGTCCACGCCGAGGTGGGCGGTGAGCAGCAGCGGATAGAGCGCGGTCTGGCAGAACTGCCGGTAGCCGGCCCACGGTTCGCCGTCGCGGACCGGCTCGAAGGAGCCGATGTCGATGAAGACCGGCTTCGCGCCACGCCACTGGAGGTTGTACGCCGAGCCGTCCTTGGTGGTGAAGCCGTCGGCGAGGGCGGTGCGCAGGATCTCCAGGTGCAGCAGCGCGGCGTCGCGCAGCATGCCGAAGGACCACTCGTACGGGTGGGAGACGAACGGGATGCGCTCGTGGCGCAGCACCGCCGCCCACGGTTTCCCGGCCGCGGCGGGCACGAGGCTCGGCGGGGCGTTCTCGGTGGCGCAGAGCTTGCCGGCGGCGACCAGGGAGGGGAAGAACGGGCTGGCCGCCAGGGTCCGCCAGTGCTCGGCGGCCTGTGCGTCCAGCCCGCGCAGCACCTCGTCTCCGACGTGGAAGACCCGGTTGGCGGGGTCGCGGAAGGAGGCCGGTTCGGGGCGTACCCCGATGGGTGAGGTCGTCATCGTCTCCCCGACCGGTTCAGCGCTGGTCGGTGGGCTGCCGGCGGAACCGGCCGACCAGCCGCCGCCAGTAGAGCTTGGCGGCGACCGCGACGCCGGCCACCCCGCCCACGACGGCCTGCACGATCAGGCTGCCGGATCCCGCGTCCAGGTAGGCCAGATGGTTCACCGACCGCTCCTTCCCCTCGCCCGTCTCGACACCGGCGTCCCGGGCGTGCAGCGGCGAGGCTTTTTCACCCAGAAAGCCGGACTTGTCTGCCACCGTACGCCGCTCATCACCGTCGTATCGGCCACATCCAGCTACTCTCAGCCTCTCCACAGGATGAGATCGGGGATCAGGTCCGCCGGTGGTGCATGCCGAGACGCAGCAGCACGAAGCGCAACACGGTGGCGGCCAGGTTCGCGGCCACCAGCACGGCCAGCTCCACCGACCGGGCGGGCACGGCCACGGCCGTGTGCAGCACCGCCAGCGCGCCGCTGGTCAGCGCCAGGCCGAGCGCGAACGCCAGCAGCCCCTGCGCGTGGTGCCGGCCGGCGTGCCGCGTGCCGGTGATGCCGAACGTCAGCCGCCGGTTCGCGGCCGTGTTCGCCACCGCGGTCACCAGCAACGCCAGCAGGTTCGCCGGCTGCGCGCCGAGCGCGCCCCGGCTGGCGACGAACAGCAGCAGGTACGCCAGCGTGCTGGCCACTCCGACGGCGGCGAACCGGACCAACTGGCGGGGCAGCCCGACCGGCACCCGCGCTGGCGGCGCGGCCAGCGGAGCCCGACCGAGCTGCGCGCGTAGCTCGGCCAGCGGCAGCGCGCCGGTCAGCAGCGCCCGCCCCAGCCGACCAATCCCCCGCAGGTCGGCCATGGCGGTGGTGACGATGTCGACGCGGCTGTCCGGGTCGTCGACCCAGTCCACCGGCACCTCGTGGATGCGCAGCCCGGCCCGCTGGGCGAGCACCAGCAACTCGGTGTCGAAGAACCACCCGGTGTCGCGCACCAGCGGGAGCAGCTCGGCGGCCACATCCGCGCGGATCGCCTTGAACCCGCACTGCGCGTCGGAGAACCGCGCGAACAGCGCCCCGCGCAGCAGCAGGTTGTAGGCCCGCGAGATGATCTCCCGCTTGGCGCCACGCACCACCCGGGAGGTCCGCGCCAGCCGCGTGCCGATGGCCAGGTCCGAGTGGCCGGAGATGAGCGGCGCGACAAGCGGCAACAGCGCCGCCAGGTCGGTGGACAGGTCCACATCCATGTACGCCAGCACCGGCGCGGACGACGCCGACCAGGCGGCGGAGAGCGCCCGGCCCCGCCCCTTGGCGTCCAGGTGCAGCACCTCGACGCCGGGCAGCTCACCGGCGAGACCGTGAGCGACCTTCAGGGTGTCGTCCACACTGGCGTTGTCGGCGATGGTGATCTGGAACGGGTACGGGAAGTGCTCGCTCAGGTGCGCGTGCAACCTCCGTACGCACGGTCCGAGGTCGGTCTCCTCGTTGTAGACCGGGATCACCACGTCCAACACCGCCGCGCTGGTGCTCGACCGCGTCCGGACGGCGGCACGGGGGCCGCCGAGCGCGCTCACGACGCCGCCTTACCGCTGCTCAGGTCGTAGACGGTGACCCCGTCCACGGTCTGCGCCGAGAAGCTCTCCGCGACCCATGCGGCGATCTCCTGTGAGGCGGAGCTGCCGCCGTTGGCCCGGAAGCCACCGCCACCCACGAAGTAGTGGATCTTTCCGTCGGCGACGTACCGCTGGAACTGCGCCAGCGTCGGCGACGGGTCACTGCCGTTGAACCCGCCGATCGCCATCACCGGGTCGCCGGTGGCCAACTGGTAGCCGGAGGCGTTGTTGGAGCCGATGGTGGCCGCCACCCAGGTGTACGACGCGCTGTCGCGCTCCAGCAGCTCGCGCAACGCGGCGCTGGGCTCGCGGGAGTCGAGCAGCCCGCCCATCCCGCCGCCGTCCCCGCGACCCTGCCCACCACCGGGCATCTGACCACCGTTGCGCCCACCGCCCGGGAAACCGGGGGCCTGACCACCGGGGGCCTGACCACCGGGGGCCTGACCACCGGGGGCCTGACCACCGGGGGCCTGACCGCCGGGCGCACCGCCACCGGGGAAGCTCGGCACCTGGCCGCCGTTCTGGTTTTGACCGCCGGGCATCTGACCGCCGTCGGGGCGCTGCATACCGCCCGGCGGTTGCCCGCCGGGGAAGCCGCCGCGACCGAAGCCGCCCGCCACGGACGGGCCGGCGCTCGGGATCGAGCCGGTGTGCGGGGTCGCGGCGGTCTGCGCCGCGTACGCCGCCGGGCCCGCCAGAGCCGCCGCCGCGCCGACGCCCAGCACCACCGGCACCAGCCAGCGGGGCAGCCGGGCGGCCAGCAGGATTCCGGCCGCGCCGGCCAGTCCGGCGACCAGCAGGGCGGTACGCAGCCACGGGTACCAGTCGGGGCTGCGGCCGAGCAGCACCCACGCCCACCAGACGGTGACCGCGAGGGTGCCGGCGAGCGTGACCGTGGCGGCCAGGGGACGCCACCGCTGCCACCTCGCCCCGGCCGCCGGTTCGTCGTCGGGCGCGGACAGCGAGCCGGACGACGGCTGCCCGGTCGGGCCCGGCCGATCGCTGCCCGGCGCGGGCAACGGGTGGCGCTGCCGCCAGAGCACTGTGACGCCGATGCCGACCAGCGCGCCGACGGCCGGGGCGAGCGCCACGGTGTAGTACGCGTGGAAGATCCCGGACATGAAGCTGAAGATCAGGCCGGTGACCAGCAGCCACCCGCCCCAGAGCAGCAGCCCGGCCCGGGTGCGGTCGGTCCGCCCCGCCCGCCCGGCGACCAGCAGCCCGGCGACCAGCAGAATCAGCGCGGCCGGCAGCAGCCAGGAGATCTGACCGCCGATCTCGCTGTCGAACATCCGCAGCAGGCCGGTCTGACCCGAGAACGGGCCACCACCGCCGCCGCCCATCCGGCCGCCGCCGACGCTGCCCACCTCGTCGCCGGTGATCCGGCCGAGGCCGTTGTAGCCGAGGGTCAGCTCCAGGATGCTGTTGTTCTGCGACCCGCCTATGTAGGGCCGGGCGCTGGCCGGGGTCAGCTCGACGATCGCCACCCACCAGCCGGCGGAGACCACCACCGCGAGGCCGGCCAGCAGCAGTTGCCGGACCCGCCGCCACAGCCCGGTCGGCGCGGCCAGCAGGTACACCCCGGCGAAGACCGGCACGACCAGGAACGCCTGGAGCATCTTGGTCAGGAATCCGAAACCGACCAGCGCGCCGGCCAGCATGATCCACCGGGTGCTGGCCGTCTCCAGCGCGCGGACGGTGGCGTACGCGCCGCCGACCAGCAGCAGGACGAGCAGCGCGTCGGGGTTGTTGAACCGGAACATCAGCGCCGCCACCGGAGTGAGCGCGAGGACGGTGCCGGCGATCAGGCCGGCGACCGGCCCGTACCAGCGCTTCACTGTCGCGTGGAGCACGCCGACGGAGGCGACCCCGCAGAGCGCCTGCGGGATGAGCATCGCCCAACTGTTCAGCCCGAAGACCCGTACCGACAGGGCCATCAGCCACAGCGACGCGGGCGTCTTGTCCACGGTGATCGAATTGGCCGCGTCCGAGGAGCCGTAGAAGAACGCCTTCCAGCTCACCGAGCCGGCCTGCACGGCCGCCGCGTAGAACGAGTTGGCCCAGCCGGAGGCGCCCAGACCCCAGACGTAGAGCAGGCCGGTGGCCAGGAGCAGGATCACCAGCGCGGGCCGCGTCCAGGCCGCGGGACGGCCCTCCCGCGGCGGCGGGGCCTCGTCGGCGCGGGTGGCCGTCGGCGGCAGGCCCGGCTCGGCGGGCGTGGTCGGCATGGTGTCGGATCTGTCCATGCCCACCAGCGTTGAGCGCTGGCCTGGCGTGACCCCGTGCGCCGCCTATGCGCCGGCTGTGGGATTCGGCAGGCGGACGGTGAACACGGTCCGGCCGGGTCGGCTCTCGACCGATACGGCGCCGCGGTGGGCCTCCACCACGGCCGCCACGATCGCCAGGCCGAGTCCGGTGCTGCCGTGCTCGCGGGACCGGGAGCTGTCGCCACGGGCGAACCGTTCGAACATCTCCGGTCGCAGCTCCGCCGGCACCCCCGGCCCGTCGTCGGCGACGGTGAGCACGGCGCTGTCCCCCTCGACGGTCAGCGTGGTGGTGACCGTCGTGCCGGGCGGGGTGTGCACGCGGGCGTTGGCCAGCAGGTTCGCCACCACCTGGTGCAGGCGGGCGGCGTCGCCGGGGACGGTGATCTCCACCTCCGGCAGGTCGAGCTGCCAGCGGTGCTCCGGACCGGCCACGTGCGCGTCGCTGACGGCGTCGACCACCAGGACGGACAGGTCGACCGGCTCGACCGCGAGCGGTCGACCGGTGTCGAGTCGGGCCAGCAGCAGCAGGTCGTCGACGAGGGTGGTCATCCGGGTGCTCTCCGACTCGACGCGGCGCAGGGCGTGCGCCACGTCGGCGGGGACCTGGTCGCGGCCACGCCGAGCCACCTCGGCGTACCCCCGGATCGCCGCGAGGGGGGTGCGCAGCTCGTGGCTGGCGTCGGCGACGAACTGGCGTACCCGGGTCTCGCTGGCCTGTCGGGCGGCCAGCGCGTCGGCGACGTGGCCGAGCATCCGGTTGAGCGCCGCGCCGACCTGGCCGACCTCGGTCCTCGGGTCGGTGTCGCCGGCCGGGACCCGGACGGCGAGCGCGACCTCGCCGCGGTCCAGCGGCAGCTCGGTGACCCGGGTGGCCGTGGCGGCCACCCGGTTCAGCGGTCGCAGCGCGGCCCGCACGATCAACGCGCCGGCGGCACCGGCGATGAGCAGCCCGACGGCGGCTACTCCGGCCTGCGCGGCGACCATCCACCAGACGGTCTCCTGGACGCCGGAGAGCGGGATGGCGACGACGCGTACCCGGCCGTCGCGGAACTGCCGGGCCACGGCCCGGTAGTCGCCCCGCTCGCCGAGGTCGACGGTGCGCGGCGCGGCGCCGACCGGCAGGTCGGCCAGCACGGCGACCTGGTCGACCGCGACGGCCTGCTCGTTGGGAAAGGGCTGCTCGGTGGAGGGGCTGTTGGTCAGGGCCGACGCGCCCGTCACCCGACCGTCGCTGATCTCGGCGACCACCGAGCCGGGCGGCGAGCCGGGCGGGACGGCCGGTCCTCGCCCCGGGAAGGTGGGGCGGCCGGGGTGGTCGTCCCGCATGGCCGTGGCGGGGACCAGTTGGGCGTCGAGCCGCTCGATCAGGAAGTGCCGCAGCGCGATCGTGGTCAGGCCGCCGATGGCGACGCTGACCAGGGCGAAGAGCGCGAGCAGGGCGAGGACCAGCCGGGTCCGCAGCGACCGGCCGGCCAGCCAGCGGCGGACGGCCCGCAGGGGCCGGCGGTCACTCGGCGGGTTTGAGGACATAGCCCGCGCCGCGCAAGGTGTGGATCATCGGCGGACGCCCGGCGTCGATCTTCTTGCGCAGGTACGAGATGTACAGCTCCACCACGTTGGCCTGACCGCCGAAGTCGTAGTTCCACACCCGGTCGAGGATCTGCGCCTTGCTGAGCACCCGACGCGGGTTGCGCATCAGATAGCGCAGCAGCTCGAACTCGGTGGCGGTGAGGGTGATCAACTGGCCGTCGCGACGGACCTCGTGGCTGTCCTCGTCGAGGCTGAGGTCGCCGACGGTCAGCACCGCCTCCTCCCGGGCGGCGACCGCGAAGCCGGAGCGGCGCAGCAGCGCACGCAGCCGGGCGATCACCTCCTCCAGGCTGAACGGCTTGGTGACGTAGTCGTCGCCGCCCACAGTCAACCCGGCGATGCGTTCCTCGACCGCGTCACGGGCGGTCAGGAAGAGCACCGGGACGGTGGGGGCGTGCTCCCGTAGCCGGCGCAGCACCTGGAAGCCGTCCAGGTCGGGCAGCATCACGTCGAGCACCACGGCGTCCGGCTGGAACTGCCGCGCCGCGCTCAGCGCCGCCATGCCGTTGCCGGCCGTACGCACCTGCCAGCCCTCGTACCGCAGCGCCATCGACAGCAGATCCGTCAGCGTCGCCTCATCGTCGACCACCAACACCCGCACCGGTTCGCCGTCGGGGCGGCGCAACTCGATCCGGGTCGGCGCGACCTGCCCGTCCATGACCATGCCCCCCATCGTGGGCATGTCGCCTGTGGCACGCCCATGCCTCAGCTGTGCGCCAGCTGTGCGGCCGTACCGAGGGTGGGCCGATACCGTCACCGGCGCGTGGTCACTCGGACACCCCGAACGCGTCGGTGCGCACGTACCGCATGCTCCAGCCGCCCAGGCCGTCCGGCCGGTCGCGCTCGTAGAGGTGGTCGGGGCCGGGCTGCGTCGGGCCGGTGCCGTCCGGGTGCCGCATGATCCACCGCTGCGGCGGAGCGCCGCCCGGATCGGCGGGCAACTGCCGGACCAAGCCGTCCCCGGGCCCGCCGACGAAGCGTACGGTGACCTCACCCATCACGCCGCCCCTCGGTGACCATGCCGGCACGCTCAGTGACGCCGGCCCCTGGCTCGCAAGCTACCGCACCCACCCACGGCCCAGGGCGGGATCGGGCACCCGCGACGTCGGCGACGGTTTGCCCAGCTCGGACCCCGGGTACCGCAACCGGAGGCACCCGCCGCCGGCGGGACGAGGGTGAGGAGTGGTCGATGCGCACGCTGGACGGGCGGTACCAGCTCGAACAGCGCATCGGGGTGGGCGGGATGTCCGAGGTGTGGCGTGCCCACGACCGCGTGCTGGACCGGCCGGTGGCGGTGAAGCTGATCTCCCCTGGGCCGGACGGCCAGCACGACACGGTGGACCGGATCCGCACCGAGGCCCGCAACGCGGCCCGACTGGTGCACCCGAACGTGGCGAGCGTGCACGACTTCGGCACCTGCTCGACGCTGCCCGGTCACCGGCTGCCCTACATCGTGATGGAGCTGGCCGAGGGCGAGACGCTCGCCGTGCACCTACGGTCCGGCCCGCTGGACTGGCGCATCTCGGTACGCGTCTGCGCGGAGGTCGCCGCCGCACTGGCCGCGGCCCACACCAGCGGCATCGTGCACCGCGACGTGAAGCCAGCCAACGTCATGCTCACCCCGGCCGGCGTGAAGGTGCTCGACTTCGGCATCGCCACACCGACCGGCGCGCGGGATCCGATGCCGGACGGGATGGTGGTGGGCACCCCGGCATACCTGGCACCGGAGCAGCTCGACGGTGCGCCGGCCACCCCCGCCGCCGACATGTACGCCCTCGGCGTGCTGCTCTACTACTGCCTCACCAGTCGGCTGCCGTACCGGGCAGGCAGCCCCGTCGAGCTGCTGGGCGCGCGTCGGTCCCGGCCACCGGAGCCGCTGCCCGAGATCGACGGGCTCCCGCCGGAGGTGGCCGAGTTGTGCCGCTCCTGCCTGGCCGACGACCCGGCACGCCGCCCGACCAGCCTGGTCGCCGCGCTGCTGCTGGCCGAGGCCGTGGACGCCCGGGTGTACGTGCCGATGGCGCTGCCCACGCCACGCCGACCCGCTCCGACGTCACCGTGGACCGAGCGGGCCGCCACGGACGCCACCGAGGCGATGTCGCTGGTCGACGGGCCGGGCGGGGGCTGACGGCGGGGGGCCACGGCGTTTCGCCGACCCACGGCCGGGTAGCCGGGCGGTGAGCAACGGGAGGAACGCCATGCCGGATCCGAGTTCCTGGCTGCATGAGGCCACCGCGACCGCCGAGGGCGGCCACGTACGCACCGACGATGGCGGGCTCTCCACCGCGCTGGCGTCGCCACTGGCGGCGCACTGCACCGGGCTGCGGCCGGAGCAGTTGTTGGCCGCCGCCTTCGCGTCCTGCCTGCACCACGCGGCGGTGGAGGCGGCCGGGGAGATCACCGACGAGGCGCACACGGTCCAGGTGCGGGCGGAGGCGAAGCTGGGGCGCGACGACGACGGCCGCTACCGGGCCGACGTGCACGCCTCGATCTCGTCCGCCGGCCTGAGCCGGGCGCAACTGGCCGACCTGGTCGAGTACGCCGACCGGCTCTGGCCCTTCTCCAGCGGCGACAACAGTCGGCACCGGCTGACCGTCACCCCGGCGGAGAACGGCCGGCACTGACCGTTCGGCGTCGCGGCGGGCCGTTCCGCCGAACGGTCGGCGTCTCCGCCGCCCGTTCGGGCCGCCTGGCACCCGGCTAACGGGTGACCAGAACCGGTGGATTCGCGCCGGTACGCCGACGCGCAGCCGTGACCAGCTCGTCCCGGCGAATCGGGAATACCGTTCTCGTCTGATCGGCGAGGTTACGCCGCTTAAGTGGCTTGCCACCCGCTCTGCCCCACGAGATCGGGGCAAATTGTGGCGCATGCCACCGTAGGGGCCGATCGCATCGCGCCGCCGACTCTCTAGCCTCGGCAGGTGCATCCCGACGACCCCTCCGACCAGAAGCTGACCGTCGCGCGCCCGACCACCCGCTCAGGCGACGTCACCTCAACCGAACGGACGATCGGCCGTCACCGGGCCCCCGACCCGCCCCGCCGCGCCCTGCTCGGCTCCACCCCGATCCGGGTCGCCCTGGCCACCGGCGTCACCTGCTGCCTCGGACTCGCCGCCGTCGCCACCGCCCGCGGCGTCGAGGACACCCCCCGCCCCGTGGAGCCCCTGGCCGAGGCGGTCGCCGACCGCGCCGCCATCGCCGACGGACGCGCCTCCCGGTCGCTGGACCGCGACGTCGCCCCGGCGCGGGTCGTCCCCACCCCGACGGCGTCGCCGACGCCCACCCCCACCGCCACCCGCAAGGCGCCCAAGAAGCCCGTCAAGCCCCGCCGACCCCGACCGGTCGCCGGGCTCGACCAGGCGCAGATGGACAACGCGAAAATCATCGTGGACGTCGGGCTGGAGCTGAAGATGCCGCGCCGCGCCCTGGTCGTGGCGCTGGCGACCGCCATGCAGGAGAGCAACCTCTACAACCTGGCCAGCGACGTGCTGCCGGAATCCACGCGCTATCCGCACCAGGGCAGCGGCTCCGACCACGACTCGGTCGGCCTCTTCCAGCAGCGGCCCAGCAGCGGCTGGGGCACGGTGGCCGAGCTGATGCGCCCGTCGTACGCCGCTCGGGCCTTCTACACCGCGCTCAACGAGATCCCGGGCTGGCAGGACATGAGCGTCACCAGCGCTGCCCAGGCCGTGCAGATCTCCGCCTACCCCGACGCGTACGCCCAGCACGAGGACCGCGCCAGCGTCGTCGCGGCGGCACTCACCGCCTGAGCACCGACACGCACGCCTGCTCTCACCGGGTCGCGCGGCCGGTCGGTGGCCCCGCGTCCCGGCCGCCGGCCGCCGCCCGGGTCGCCGGTACGCCCGTGCCCGCCGCAGCGGTCGCGGTGTCGGCGGGCACCGGCTCGACGGTCACCCCGCTGAGGACCTCGTCCACCAGCGCCTCGCGTCGCCGGCGCGCGTACAGGGCCGCCTCGAAGTCGCGCCGGGCCTGCACGGCGTCCGCGTACGCCTGCTCGCGTACCCGTCGAGCCTCCTCGCGGGCCTCGTCCAGCTCGAAACGGGCCTGGGCCAGGATCTCGGCCGCCTCCCGCCGCACGGCGTCACCAGCCCGGCGAGTGGTGCCGGCGTCGTCGAGGTCCAGCCGCTGGAGCAGGCCGCTGAGCCAGGCGGCCTCCTGGCGGATCTCGTCCCACTCCCGGGTCGCGCCGGCGGCACCCTCCGCGCGGGCCGCGAGCCGGGACAACCGGATCCCCAGCTCATCCAGGCAGGAATCCACCTGCCGCTGGTCGTAACCGGTCTTCACGACGGTGAACCTCATGCTGTCGCCCCCCCAGGCAGCTGCTGTCACTTCCCCCACCTGGATCCTCGACCGCGAGGGCAGCGGCCGAGGGGGTTCGGGAAAATTGTTCAGCATGCGAGCGGCGGGGGTGGGTTGATCCACTCCACATCGCCGATCTGGGGGTATCCCGGTGCCGTGGATACCCCCACGTCGACGATGTGGAGTGGATCATCACCTAAGCGTCCGGTCCGACCCGGCCGAGGCATGTCGATCTGGGCGACATGCCGGCGGTTGACCGGGCGAGTCAGCCGCGCTTGGGCAGCACGACGACCCGGCCGAAGAACTCGTCGATGCGGCGCACCACGTCGTTGAAGTCGTCCAGGTCGATGGGCTTGGTGACGTACGCGTTGGCCTGCAACGTGTAGCTGCCGACGATGTCGGTGTCCGCGTTGGAGGTGGTCAGCACAACGACCGGGATCGTCCGCAGATCCTCGTCCTGCTTGACCGCGCCGAGCACCTGACGCCCGTCCATCCGGGGCATGTTCAGATCCAGCAGGATGACGTCCGGTCGGCGGGCGTCGCTGTGCCGGCCCTCGGCCCGGAGGAACTCCATCGCCTCCTCGCCGTCGCTGACCACGTCGATGACCTTGTCAACGTCGGAGTCGGCCAACGCTTCCTCGATCATCAGCACGTCACCCGGGTCGTCGTCGACGACCAGGATGCGTACCGGCTTCGGGCTGTCGCCCATCACTACCTGCCTCGGGTCGGGCGGAACGGGACCGAAACGTTCAACACGTCGGCGGGGAAATCTAGCCCATCAGGACGCGCTGCGGGAGGCCGGGTCGATGCTGTCGGGCTGGTACCGCAGCACCTCGGCCAGACCCGTGACCCGCAGCACCCGGTCGACCCGGCCGACGGCGCCGGTGAGGCGCAGCCACCCCCCGTCCGCCGCGGCCCGGTTGTCACCTCGGACGAACACGGCCATCCCGGTGGAGTCGCAGAAGGTCAGGTCGGAGAGGTCGAGCACCATCCGGCGCTCACCGGCTGCGGTCAGCCGATCGATCGCCGCGGTCAACTCGGGGGCGGTGCTCATGTCCAGCTCACCGGCGAGCCGCAGGCAGACGCTACCGCCGTCACGCCCGGCGTAGCTGACGCTGAACGTCACCGTGCTCCCCCTCGCTCCACCGCTGGTGGGACGTTTGCAGTGCGGCAAGTATACGCAGAGGAGGGCAGCCCGCCGGACGGCGCGGTGATCAACCGGATTGCCGTCGGACGGGCGGTCAACACGCGGCTCCGGGGCCGGCGCTGGGCAACCCGGCGCGGCTCAGGGCCAACGTGTGCGCCGCCCGGGGAAAGTCGCGCAGCACGGTGGCGTAGTGCCCCAGGGTCAGGCCCACCGCGCTGGCGGGCACTCCCCGACTGGCCAGGATCCCCACCAGCCACTGGACGAACTCGGTGAACAGCGAGGCGTCGTCGACGTACAGCGCGGCGGCCAGGGAGTCCACGATGTGCCCCAGGTCGCTCACCGTCGCGTCGAGCTGGGCGGCCGTGTACGACCGTGCCGCCGGCACCCGCTCGCGCAGGTCGGTGAGCGCGCTGTCGATCAGTTCCCCCCGGCGGCGGACCAGGCTCGCGTACTCGTCGTCGGCCAGGTGCGCCAACTGTGCCGCCGGGACCCGCCGCAGCGCCCGCTCGTCGCCGATCAACTCGGACGCCGAGGGCGCGTCGGGCGCCCAGGCCGCACCGAGCCGAGCCGCCCACCGGCCGTCCACGCCGAACCCTCGCCCACCGACCACCACCGGCACGTCCGACCGCCGACACGCCTCGATCATCCGGTGCGCGTGCGGCAGCCGCATCGGCAGCGCGCAGGCCAGCGCCACCGCCTGCGCGTCGTGCCGGTGCAGATACGACACCAGGTGCGCCGCCGGCACGCTGGCACCCAGGAACGTCACCTGCCAGCCGCGCAGCCGCAGCACCTCGGCCACCAGCCGGGGCGGCAACGCGTGCCACTCGCCGTCCATGCAGGCCGGCCACCACGACCCGGCCGCCGGTCGGACGGGCGTTGGCGTGCGCGGCCACCGCCGCCACGACCCGCTCGCTGATGTGGGTCGCCGCGTGCTCCTGGGCCACGCTCCACTCGTTGCGCGCCCACCGCTCACCCACCTCGGACTGAGCCGGCGCCACCAGATCGAGCAGCACCCGCTCGGGCGGCAGACCCGCGTCGAGCAGGCCGAGCGCCACGTCGATCGCGGCGTGCTCGTCGGCGTCGGCGAGGCAGCCCAGATAGCCCGGGTAGGCGTCGGTCGGGTCGGTGGTGGCGGCGGGGGCGGTCACGCAGGGCTCTCCCTCTGCTCGTCGGGCCCGGCGGGCTGCTCCTCGGCACCGGCGGGCTGCTCGTCAGCACCGGCGGGCTGCTCATCGGGCGTCGGCACCGAGTGCAGGTGCCGTGCGGCGCGCGAACTCGGGCCGACCGCGCGCAGCGCCAGGACCGCGATGTCGTCGTGGTCGCCGTGCGCCAACCAGTCACAGGTGACCTGCTCGACGCGCTCGGCCAGGGCGGGCGCCGGCATTCGCTGGCACCCGGTCACGGCGGCGGTCAGCCGCTCCGTGCCGAACTGCTCGTCGCCTCGCCGGCCACCACGGGCCTCGGTCACCCCGTCGCTGTAGAGCAGGCACGTCTCGCCCGGCGCCAGCCGGACGGTCACCTCACCGACACGGGGATCGGGCACCACCCCGATCAACATGCCGCGCAGCGGCACCGACTCGACCTCGCCGGAGGCGCGCAGCACCAGCGGCGGCAGGTGCCCACCCCCCGCCATGGTGAGGGTGATGCTCCCGTCGCGCTGCGGACGCGCCACCCCCAGCACGATGGTGGCGAAACGGCCCTGGCCGTGGGCCTGGGTCGTCTCCAGCAGCGCGTCGTTGAGCAGCCGCAACAGCCGCCCCGGATGCGACTCCACCCGGTGCAACGCCTGCAGGCACTGACGAAGCTGACCGGTGAAGACGGCCGCCTCGACACCCTTGCCGGACACGTCGCCGAGGAAGAACACCGAACCGCCGTCGGCGAGCCGGTGCGAACCATAAAAGTCACCGCCGATGCGCAGCCCCGCCTGCGCCGGCCGGTAGGCGGTGCCCCACTGCACGCCGGCCGTCTCGGCTGGCTCCACGGGCAGCAGGCTGGCCTGCAGGGTGTCGGCCACCTCCGCCTGGTCGCGGTAGAGCAGCGCGGTGGTCAACGCCGCGCCGGAACGGGCCGCGAACGCGCGCAGCAGGTGGACGTCGTCCTCGTCATACCAACGGCTGGCCCGGCGGGCGACCAGCAGCACCCCCGCCGGGGCGTCCCGGCCGGGCACCGGAACGACCCGGGCAGCGCTGGCCACACCCGCCAGACCGGGCAGCCATCCGGCGTCGACGGCCTGCTCCACCAACCAGTCGACGGCGTGCGGCTCGACCCCGGTCAACCCGTCGGCGATGGCGGTCGGCAGGTCGCTCTCGGCCAACACACCGCTGTCGACCATCGGCGCCTCGTCGTCGGCCCGGGAGGCCCGCCACCAGCGGGCTCGCCCGGCGCGCGGCGCCAACACCAGCACGGACACCTCGGCCAGGGTCGGCACGGCGAGCCGTACGACCGCGGCGGCGGCCCGATCGGGGTGCAGCGGATTGCCCAGTTTGTCGCCCACCACCGCCAGGAAGGCAGAGCGGGCACGCTCGGCGAGCAGGGCGTCGGCGCGGCTGACGCTCTCGGTGACGTCTTCGACGTACCAGCAGCACCGGCCGGCGGACAGTGGCACCTGTCGGGCGCTGAGCCGGCGACCGCGATGGTGGAAGCCGCCCGCGCCCTGCTCACCCAGACCGGGTATGGCGGCCGAGGCGAGCGGCTCGCCGGGCGTCACCTCGGGCAGCAGTCGTTCGGCGACCGGGCTGACATGACGCACGACACCATCGGCGTCGCAGACCACCAGGCCCTCGCGGAAGTGCTCGACGACCTCGGACCAGGCCGGTGTGCCCTGATCGCGGTCGGGGGCCAGCGCCGGCAGCGCGGCGGTGGACCAGGACTGGGCGTCGGCGGACCACGCCTGCGGCCGTGTGGTGCTCGGCGTGGAGATCCGTCCGTCGCCCGGGTCCCAGTCCCTGACGTCGGATGCAGTCACCAGCTGAGCCTCACTCCTTGTCGTCCACCCGAACCCGTCCCGGAACCGGCGTCTGTGGTCAAATCTGTTCGGCCAACCCTACGCCGATCCGCCACCTGCGGCACCTCACGGCAGCTCGCGGGCCTCCGGTCGCGTACCGGGCGGGGCCGGTCGACCGTTGTTACGATCCCCTTCAACCGGCCGGGCCGGAGGCATCCGGAAGGGCGTGATCGTGCTATCCCCAGGGCTGCGACCCGACGCGACACCACTGCGCGTGTCCGTCGACCAGAGCGACCCCGACGTTTCCCTGATCCAGGTCGGCGGTGAGTTGGCGTACGCGACCGCCGCGCCGCTGCGCGTCGAGGTCGACCGGGTGCTCGCCGACGCGCCGCACACCGTCGTACTGGACTTCGCCGACCTGCACTTCATCGACAGCACCGGGCTCGCCGTGATCGTGCACGCCTGGCGGGCGGGGCAGCAGGCCGGCACGACGCTGCGACTGCGGGCGGTCCCCCGCTTCCTGGCGGTCATCCTGGACATCACCGGCGTGGCCGGGCTGCTCGGTCGGCCCCTGCGGGCGACCCCCCGGACCGTCACCGGGCTCGACCACCACGAGCGACCCGCCGCCACCGCGTGAGGTCGGGGTCGACGAGCCCGTCGGGGAGGGACCGTCCCCGCCCACGGCGACCGCGCGCCGGGCAGGGTCGCCGCCCCGGGTTGGCGTTCCGCACAAGGGCTGGGACCATGGTGGAATGTCCCACCAGCTGTTGACCATTGAGGTGACCCGGCTCGACGGCGGGCACATCCGGTTGCGGCTGAGTGGCGAGCTCGACTACGACACCGCTCCCGAGCTGGTCACCGCGGTGGCCGAGCTGCCGGGCGAGGGCCACCAGCAGTTGACCATCGACCTGACCGGGGTCAGCCTCTGCGACTCCTCCGGGCTCAGTGCCCTGCTGATGGCACACCGCGCCGCCGGGTCGGTACGACTGACCGGGGTCAGTGCGCAGGTCCAGCAGATGCTTGACCGCACCGGTCTCGCCGAGCTGCTGGCCGTGCAGAGCGCCGCCGACGGGGACAACCTCCGCGCCATCGGCTGACAGCCACGCGTCAAGGGCTATGCGGCCACGCCGCGCCCGCGACAACGCGACGCGCGGGATCGCGACGCGCGACGACCACCACGCCACGCGCGTGACTGCCGCGCGTGGCACTGCCGCGTCACGTCGCTCCGGCTGGCGACGACGAGCGGGAAAAGGGGGGTGGCCCCCGACCCTGGGACCTGGGGTCGGGGGCCGGAGGAAGGTCTAGGGCGCGGTCACCGGCTGGAGCCGGGGGCCGCTGTCGCGAAGCTCGCCGGTGGGCGGGGGTTCGACGTCCTCGGGTTGTCCCGAATCGGGCGTGTGATACAGATAGCGGACGAACTCCCCACCCATCTCGTTGTCGTCCCCACCGGGCCACTGGCCGATGCAGTCCATGCCGACCACTTCCCGGCCGGTGCCGTCGGCCTCCTCCAGCAGCGCCCACAGGCTCACCGGATAGCAGCGGGTGGCGTCGGGCGTGAGCTGCCAGCGGGCGTACCAGCCGGGTCGGGCGGGGACGATCTCGACGATCCGTTTCATGACGACCTTCCTTCCGCGTGCCTCGGAAGAACTGCGGTCCTGAGCCGATCCTGGCGGACGCGTGGGTGAGCACCCCTCACCCGCGCCGGATGAAGCCCGGCCGCGCCCGGTCCTACCCGGCCGGCGGCGTCCGTTTCGGCTCCCGGGACGGCGGGAAGGCGACGGGCGCAGGATCGATCCCCAGCGGAAGGGGTGTCACATGCGCAAGCAGATGGAGGGCGACAACCAACGCCGCCGGGCACTGGCCCGGCAGGCCCGCGAGCAGGGCAGCCAGCCCAGTCAGTTCGGCGCCAGCCTGAGCGCCTCCAAGCAGCTCACCAGCCTTGACCAGGGTAAGCGAGCCGGCCCACAGCCGGCCGGACGGCACAAGTCGGACAGCACGCGCGGTGGACCGGCTCCGCCGCCCGTCGGTACCCCGGACAATCCACGTCCGCAACCGCCCCCAGGGTCCGGTGCGGCCGAGGTGACCAGTCTGGGCTACCACGACCTGGTCGACGACGTCCGGCGTCGGGCCGGCGTCGACTTCAAGACGGCCAAGGTGGGTGCCGAGGCGACCGTCCTGGTCCTGGCCTTCGCCCTGGGCGCCGCCGAACGGCAGCGGCTGCTCGCGGCGGTGCCGAACTCACTGCACGACGTCGTACCCGTCGACGGCATCGAGCGGCACCAGGACCTGCCCGGCTTCCTGGCCGAGGTGGGCCGGATCAGCGGGCGTACGCCCGAGCAGGCCCGCTATCAGGCGGAGGCGACGCTCGCCGCGCTCGCCGACCACGACGGCGACCTGGTCGAGTCGCTGCACGTACCCGATGGCCTGCGGGAACTGCTGAACGCGCCGGCTGCCGGCGGCGGCATCGTCGGCGCCTCCACGACCACGCCCACGCTGGACGACGCCCAACTGCGGGCGGCGCTGGACAACCTGCCCTACTGGGCGGGCGACAGCGACGGCCTGTACCGCGTGGTCGCGCTGCCGCCGGACAACCTGGACCGGGTGCTCGACCGGCTCGACCGACTGCGCCGGGAGACCGGGCGCGGCCCGAGCATCGGACGCCCCGGCGGCACGGCAGCCGTGCTGACCGTGCGTACCACCCAGGCCGGCGGGGTGACCGCCCTCGACGTGGACCTCGCCCACTCGATCGACGACGCGATCGACGAGGTGGGCGCCGGGATGGCCGGCGGTTGACCGGTAGCACCGGCGCACGCGGGCCGGCGGACGCGGGGTACGCCCCGCGCCGCCGGCCCGTCGGCCGTGTCCGGGGGTGGCTCGGTTAGCGTGCCGGACATGAATCGCGCTGCCGACCGGTTGGAGTTGGTCGCCGATCCGGTCCGCCGGACCGGACGTACGCTGCTCTCCGCCGGTGTCGAGCAGTCGTACGTGGACGTCGAGGATCCACTGCACCTGCATTTCGAGTACGTCCGGCGGATCGCCTCGGCGGTGGAGCTGGCCGCCCCGGCGGGCGTCCCGCTGGACGTGCTGCACCTCGGCGGCGGGGCGTTGACCCTGCCACGCTGGCTGGCCGCCACCCGGCCGGGCTCCCGACAGCGGGTCGTCGAACGCGACCGGGCGGTCGTCGACCTGGTCGCCCGGGAGCTGCCACCGCTGCCCGAGGAGGTGCGGGTGGAGGTCGCCGACGCCCGGGACGCGCTCACCGACACCCCGGCCGGCAGCTGCGACCTGGTGATCGCCGACATCTACCGGGCGGCTCAGATGCCCCGACACGTACGCACCGTGGAGTTCGCGGCCAAGGTGGCCCGGACCCTGCGCCCCGACGGCCTGTACCTGGTCAACGTCACCGACCTGCCGCCGCTGGTCGGCACCCGGGTCCAGGTGGCGACGCTGCGGGCGGTCTTCGGGGACGTCTGCGTGTTCGGCGACCGGCGGATGCTGCGCGGGCGGCGCTACGGCAACCTGGTGCTCGCCGCGACGGCCCGACCAGGCGGGTTACCGGTCGGCCGGCTGGCCGTCGCCGCCCTGCGCGACCCGGTGCCCGGTGGGCTGCTGCACGCCGCCGCGCTCGACACGTTCGTCGCCGGCGCCCAGCCCCGCACCGACGACACCGCCGGCTGACCGCCGCACGCCACCCCGGCGCAGACAGGCGCCCGTGACCCGCCGCACGCCACCCCGGCGCCGACGCAACCGCCACCCGGCACCGGGCGAAGCGGCAGCTCGACCCGGAAGGGCCGGTCCCGGCCGGGATGCCGGGTTTCCGACGCCGAGCGCGGGGAAGGCGCGACGGGTGAGCAACGCCGACGATCGGGCGACCGCCCGCCGCGCCCTGATCGTGATCGGCCTGGTGCTGGCGACCGCACTCGCGCTGGCCTTCGTGTACGCGACCCACCGGGTGCTGATCTGGATCGTGGTGGCCGCCTTCTTCGCGATCGCGCTCAAACCGGCCGTGGACCGGCTGCAGAGCCGCTTCGTCCGGCGGCGAGCGGTCGCCACGCTGCTGGTGTTCCTCGCCGCGTTCGTGGTCCTGGCCGTCGTGGCCACGGTCATCCTGGTGCCGCTGCTGGACGACCTGGCCCGGTTCGCCGATCGGGCGCCGGAGATGCTGCGCGACGCCCGCGCCGGGCGCGGCCCACTGGGGCACCTGCTGGAACGCACCGGCGCCCGACGCTTCCTCGCCGACCACTCCGGGGAGCTGCGTGACGTCGGCACCGGGCTGCGGCAACCGGCTGTGGTCGTGCTGCGCGGCATCGTGGAGACGGTCGCGGGGCTGGTCACGGTCGTCGTGTTGGCGTACCTCATGGTGTTGGAAGCGCCACGGATCACCGCCAGCGTGCTCGCGGCGGCCGGGGACGGTCAGCGTGCGCGGTTACGCCGCGTGGGCCGGCAGGTGTCGCGGACCGTTACCGGTTACCTCACCGGCAACCTGTTGATCAGTGTGATCTGTGGGGCGTTGACCTTCGTGGTGCTGACCCTCACCGGGGTGCCGTTCGCCGGTGTCATCGCCCTGCTGGTGGCGGTGACCGACCTGATACCGCTGGTCGGCGCGACGCTCGGCGCGGTGATCGCCATCGGTGCCGGTTTCCTGCACTCCCCCACCGCCGGGGTGATCGTGATCGTCTTCTTCGTCGTCTACCAGCAGGTGGAGAACCATCTGCTCCAGCCGCTCATCCTGTCCCGCGCGGTCCGGCTCAACCCGCTGACCGTGCTGGTCAGCGTGCTGCTCGCGGTGCAGTTGGCCGGGCTGCTCGGCGCGTTGCTGGCCATCCCGGCGGCCGGCATCGTGCAGACCCTGCTGCGCGAGTACGGCCCGAGCCGGTTCCGCCCCGCTCCCCCCGCCGATCCGGCCGAGCCCAGCGAGCCGGCTGATTCCGCCGAGCCCTCCAAGGAGCCACGACGCGGACCGGCCGGTCCGGCCCCGCAGGGCTGAGACCGGCCGGGTCGTCGAGTCCGGCTCAGCGGCTGCGGGCCGCGACCTCGGGCGAGGTGCTCTCCAACGGCACCGCGTTCGCCGGGACCAGACCCAGCTGGACCGCCGGCCGGGTCAACGCGGCGTCCAACGCCCAGTCGGCCCCGACGCGCGTGCGGTTTCCCGGCATCGCCATCAGGTGGTACGCCCGGGTGACCGCCTTCGCCGGCAACCCCGCCAACGGCACCTGCAACGGGTTCGCCGCCGCGTCCTTGCCACCCAGGTCGACCACCCAACCCAGGTCGTGGTGCTTGTACGGCTTACGCCGGCCGAAGCCGTACGACGCGGCAATGTTGTGCGCCGCGAGCTTGCCCTGCCGCTGGGCGTGCTGGGCGGTCATCGTGCAGATCTCCCCCGGCCGGGCCAGGTCGGGCACGGCGGAGGCGTCGCCGCAGGCGTACACCTCGGGGTAGCCGGGGACGTTGAGGAACTCGTCGACCACCAGCCGGCCCCTCTCGGTGCGCAGGCCCAGCTCGCTGACGAACGGGTCGGGGCGCACCCCCACACACCAGACCAACGAGCAGGTGGGCACGTACTCGCCGTCGGTGAGCTTCACCCCGTCGGCGGTCGCCTCGGCCACCGAGGTGCCCATCCGGACGTCCACGCCACGCCGGTCGAGCACCCGGTGGGCGGTCTGCGACATCCGCTTGTCCAACTCGGGCAGCACCCGGGGCGCGACGTCGAGCAGCATCCACCGGGGGCGGACGGTGAGCCGGGGTCGCTGGGCGTGCAGCCGGTCGGTGAACAACTGCCCGTGCGCGGCGACCTCGGTGCCGGTGTAACCCGCGCCGACCACCACGAAGGTGGCCCTGGCCTGCTGCTCTGCCGGGTCCTCGGCCTGCTCGGCCAGCTCGATCTGTCGGACGACGTGATCGTGCAGGTACACGGCCTCGGGCAGGCCGCGGAAGCCGTGCGCGTACTCGGTGACACCCGGGATGGGCAGCAGCTTGTTGACGCTGCCCACGGCGAGAACCAGGCGGTCGTACGCCAGCCGGTTCTTGTCGCCCTCGGCCTGGGTGAAGCCGACCCAGCGGTTCTGCAGGTCGACGTGGTCCGCCTCGCCGATGACCACCCGGACGCCCTTGAGCGTCCCGGTCAGCGGCACCGCGATCCGCTTGGGCTCGACCACCCCGGCGGCCACCTCCGGCAGCAGCGGCAGGTAGAGGAAGTAGTCGGTGGAGTTCAGCACCACGATCTCGGCCCGGTCCCGGGCGATCCGGCTCAACGTCTTCGCCGCGTGGTAACCGGCGAACCCGGCCCCCACGATCACCACACGAGGTTTCGTCATTGCGGGCCGTTTCCCGTCGGAGCCCCGGACAAACGTGCAACCCGCACCCTGGAGGCGGGTGGGGTCGATGGGACGCGGGCGGGTGGAGTTCAGGGAATTCACAAGATCACCGTGCTCGCCGGTTGCACGGCCGGCCCACCGGCGGCGTCAGCGCCCTCGTCGGCCAGCCCTTCCGCGTCCACTCCCGCTGTCCCCACGCTGTCCGGCCAGTACGCGACGTGGAAGGCGGGACTCTCCACGCCGGTACCTGCGGCCCACCCGGGACGCGCCCTCGGTGAGCCTGGACTTCAAGCCGTACACCATCGACACGGTGACCGTCGACGGCCGGAAGGCCAAAGGCGCGGTGACCCGCGAGAAGCTGGTGGTAGACACCCCGGTCCGCGCGGACGTCCCGATCACGCTGGTCGTCGCCTACCACGGCAAGCCGTCGACGACCCCGATGCCGTCCAAGCGGGGTGACGCCCACCCGCTCGGGCTGACCGTGGACAGCGCCGGCGGCGTCTGGACGATGCAGGAGCCGTTCGGGGCCTTCACCTGGTACCCGGCCAACGACCACCCCTCCGACGAGGCCCTCTACGACATCGCCGTGACGGCGCCGAAGGGCTGGACGGGCGTCGCCAGCGGCACCCCGGTCGGGCAGAGCGGCAACACGTTCCGCTACCGCAGCACCGCGCCCGTGGCGTCGTACGCGACGACGCTCGCCGTCGGCAGGTACAAGAAGCTGACCGCCACCGGGCCGGGCGGTGTCCCGGTCACCACCTGGTACCGGGCCGAGGACGCGCGGTACCTGTCGACGCTCAAGCGGTCACCGCAGCTCCTGAGGTGGCTCGAGGAGCGGTTCGGCACGTACCCGTTCGACTCCGCCGGCCTCGTCATGGTCGAGTCGGGCTCGGCGATGGAGACCCAGCAGATGGTCACCCTCGGTGAGGCCCACCTGATGCGCGGCGACCAGATGTTCGACCTCACCACCCTGCACGAGTACGCCCACCAGTGGTTCGGCGACGCCGTCACGCTCACCGACTGGCGCGACATGTGGCTCAACGAAGGCTGGGCGCTGTACGCGCAGAAGCTCTACGAGAAGGACAAGTACGGGCTCAACACCGCCGAACTGATCCAGTCCAATCGGCAACGCGACGGGGGACTGCGCAAGGAGTACGGCCCGCCGAGCAAGCCGGACGCCGCCGAGTTCGGTGCCACGAACGTCTACACCTGCGCCGCCGGGATGCTCCGCCAACTGCACCAGGCCCTGGGCGACAAGCGCTTCTTCGACCTGGCGCGCGGTTGGGCGAAGGAGAACACGCACACCCAGCAGACCCGGGCGTCGTTCACCGCGTACGTCAACGCCAAGACCGGCCACGACTTCACCGCGCTGATCGACGCGTGGCTGGACTCGCCCACCACGCCCCCGGAGACCGGCCCGCTCCCCCAGTGATCCCGTAGCACCGGCTGCCAAGATCCGCGCAACGTCGGGGAAAGTGCTGCCTCACCCGCTCGTGAGGCAGCACTTTCCCCGATCTTGCGCGGATCTTGGGGGGCGTTACGCCTTGGGGGCGGCGCGGGCGGGCCGACGATCAGGCGGGGGTCGGCGCGGTGATCGCCCACCGCTCGTGGTCGCGCCACGCGCCGTCGATGAACAGGTAGTCCGGGGAGAAACCCTCCAGCCGGAAACCCAGCTTGCGGGCCACCCGCCGCGACGGCTCGTTGTCCGGCTGGATATTGGCCTCCAACCGGTGCAACCCGCCCGCGGTGAACGCGTGGTCGATCACCAGCGCGACGCCCGCCGAGGCGTGCCCGGTCCCGCTGTACGGCTGGAACGCCGCGTACCCCAGGTAGCCGCCGCGCAGCGCGCCCAGCACGATGCCGCTGATGGTGGCGTAGCCCGCGATGTCGCCATTGGCCCGGTCACAGATCAGGTAACCGGAGCCGTCCCGGCGGCGGATCTTGCGTAGGTACCGGTCGTACTCCTCGGGGCTGCTCGGCGCGACAAGCCACGGGTGGTGCAGGTCCCGACTACGCCGCGCGGCCGCCACGAACTCGTCGACGTCGGTGGGCCGGGGCCGCCGGATCGCGACAGGACCACCGGTACGCAGGTATCTCACGGCGGACCACTCTGACCGACCAGCACGCCCGTTGTCCAACCGCCCTCGGCGCACCCGGTCACGATCGCGTCGACCCGCCACCTGTTCGCAACCGCGTGCTCGATCGCGACCGCCTGCTTGCATGATCCCGCTCGTCTGCATCCTTGATCGTGCTCGATCAAGGATGCAGTGGTATCCGGCTGCTTGGGTGACCACTACATCCTTGATCGAGCACGATCATGCGGGGCGCGGGCGCGATCATGCGGGCACGGCGCACAGGCACGCGCGCACGGGCATGGGGCGCACGGCGCGGGCGTGGCACACGGCGCGTGGGCGTCGCGTGCGGGGCTGGCTGGCGTGTTACCGGGGTGTCAGCACGCAGAACTCGGTGCCGTCGGGGTCGGCCATCGTCACCCGGCCGGCCGCATCCTGGCTCGTGCTGATTCGCGTTGCGCCGAGGGACAGCAGGCGGTCGATCTCCGCCTGCTGATCACCGTCGGGGGTGAGGTCGTAACGCACCCGGTCCCGGCCGCCGTTCGGCGCCAGCGGTGGACCACCCCAGGTGATCTTCGGGCCACCGCGCGACGACTGGATCGCGGTCTCCTGGTCCTGGTCCCAGACCAAGGGCCACCCGAGCGCCTCGCTCCAGAAGTACCCGACGGCCTGTGTCCCATCGCAGGACACCGCGCCGACGAACCCGCAACCGGCGAGGAAGTTGTTGCCCGCCTCGACGACGCAGAACTCGTTGCCCTCGGGGTCGGCGAGCACCACATGGCCCTCTTCCGGGCGCTGGCCGACGTCGATGTGTCGCGCGCCGAGTTCCAACGCTCTGGCCACCGTCTGCTGCTGGGCTTCAGCGGATGCGCTCGTCAGATCGAAATGCATCCGATTCTGGACGACCTTCGGCTCGGACGTCGGAGCAAATCGGAGTCGGAACCCGATGTCGTCATCGGGCAGGACCAGGACGCCGTCACGTGGATCGTCGACCATCTCCCGACCGAGGAGCGCGGACCAGAACTGTGCGACCCGAACGGGTTGGCTCGCGTCGAAGCACACCGCGAAGAATTGGCTGGTCATCGCACTACCCATCTCCGATCCGCTGACCGAGGGACTCCACCCCGAGGCGCCCGGTCTGCTCTTGGAGCGAAAGCCTAGGGGTGAGACGCATCGCCCGCAGCCGAGTATTCGGCGGCGGGCCGCCGGCTAGGAGGACTGGCCGACGGCCCGGCCAGGCGAGCTGCCGGCCCAGCAGGCGGGGGCCACCAGCCAGGCAGGGCCACCGCGGCCGTACGGTCATGACACCGGCAAGGCGACTCTTCGTCCCATGCCGAACTCTGGTGCCGCCTCGTCGGTGACCATGGCGAACGCGCCGGTCGGCACCCCGTCGAGAGTCGCGACCCGGGACGCGGCGGCCAGCAGGCCGGCCTCGTCCGCACCGCTGATGAAGAAGATGTACGCGTCACCGTGTTCCTCGCCGTCGTCGTACACCTCGACCGCCCCCTCGTCCTCCAACTCGACGAGGAAATCCTCAACCCGGCCGATCCAGGGGTACGCGTAGGCGCCTGGCGCACCGTCCGGAGCCGCTGTCAGTGGAATGTGGATCTCGACGATGCCGGTCATGCCGCCATGATCTGCCAAACCCGCTGACGGCGTTGCCCTCGGACTGTCGGTCCGGGCCCCTAGCATCGGCCTGACAGTCAACGGGGAGGGCACGATGGCCGAGGACGACTACGCGACGTTCGTCGACAGGGACCTACGGGGTGCGAGATTCAACAGGTCGACGTTGGCCGGGGCGGTGATGCGCGGCGTCGACGTACGAGGGCTCGACATCGACGCACCGTGGCTGGCTGACGGCGCACTACTGGTCAACGGTGTCGATGTCGTGCCCCTCGTGGAGGCTGAGCTGAACCGGCGGTTCCCGGGGCGCGAGTTGAAGCAGGCGACGCAACCAGCCGCCCTACGCACGGCGTGGGCGGCGATCGAGCAGGCCTGGGCGGCGGCGACCGACCGGGTCACGTCCATGCCCGAGAGCGCTGTCCACGTGTCGATCGACGGCGAGTGGTCGTTCGCGCAGACGCTGCGGCACCTCGCCTTCGCCACCGACGCCTGGCTGGGCAGGGCGATCCTGCGCCTGCCGCAGCCGTTCCACCCGCTCGGCCAGCCACACGTCGAGTACGAAACCGACGGCTTCGACACGTCGGTGTTCGTCGCCGAGCAGCCAGCCTTCGCCGAGGTCCTCCAGTTGCGCGGCGAGCGGCAGGCCATGGTGCGGGACTTCCTCGCCACCGTCACGCCCGACCTGCTCGCCGAGCCTCGGCCCACCCCATGGTCACCCGACCATCAGGAACCGGTCCTGCACTGCCTTCACGTGATCTTCGACGAGGAGTGGGAGCATCTCCGCTTCGCGGTGCGTGACATCGACAAGCAGAGCGACGAGCCGATCTCCGCCCATCCGTGATCGACAGTGACGGCAACCGATCGGCCGATCGGATGGCCGGGGAGGGCTGATCGGCTGTTTCCATGTGCGGTGGGCGCTGCGCGACGCCTACAACTGAGGCATGGCCAACGAGGTGACCGTCCCCCTGCTCCCGTGCGCGTCCATCGACGACATCGTGTCGTTCTACGAGGTTCTCGGCTTCGGCACGACGTACAAGCAGCGCAAACCCAACCCGTATGTGGCATTGCAGCGAGAGGACCTGAATCTGCACTTCTTCGAGATCGCCGGGTTCGACCCGGAGCAGTCCTACGGCTCGTGCCTCGTCCTCACCTCGGACCTCGAGGGACTGCACCGGTCGTTCGCCGCCGGCATGCGCGCCGCCTACGGCAAGGTGCTGATCTCCGGTACGCCTCGGATGACCCGGCCCCGGGCTCGCAAGAACCAGGACGGGTTGGGTGGGTTCAGCGTCATCGACCCGGGCGGCAACTGGATCCGCGTCGTTCACAACGCCGCCGCCGCTCCCCTGCCAGCGACGGCGCCTGCCGGCCGACTGGCCAAGGCCCTGTCGAACGCGGTCGTGCAGGCCGATTCCAGGGGTGACATCCGACAGGCCGTGCGGATCCTCGACAGCGCATTGGCCCGCCCGGAGGCCGACGACGACCCGGTGGCGCAGGTGGAGGCCCTGGCCTACCGCGCCGAGTTGGCGATGGTGCTGCACGACCAGGAGACCGCAGCCGAGATGCTGGCCCGCGTCGACCGTGTCGTGCTGACCGGGGATGAGGCCGAGCGGGCGGCACCCGCGTTCGAGAACGCCGCCGACATCGCCGCCGCGCTGCGATGACCCCCAGCCGCCGCGCTGTCACAGGTCGACCCCCGCCGGTGTCTCAATGCCGAGACCACCGACGAGGAGGAGCCATGACCGGCGACACCAGGATTCCCCCGGCCGAGATCACCGGCCTCTACGGCGCCGTCCTGAAGAGGTTCAGCAGGAAGATGCTCGGCCGGGTGCCGGACGGGCTCGGCGTGATGTGGCACAACCGGCCGGTACTGAAGTTCAACCTCGACCTCGGTCGCCGAGCCAGCAAGTGGAACGAGTGCGACAAGAACCTGAAGTCGTACGCCCACATGGCGGTGGCATCGCTGATCGGCTGTTCGTTCTGCCTGGACCTGGGCTACTTCCAGGCGCACAACGAGGGCCTCAACATCACCAAGGCCCGCGAGGTGCCACGCTGGCGCGAGTCGGACGTCTTCACGCCGCTGGAGCGCGACGTCCTGGAGTACGCCGAGGCGATGACGCAGACGCCGCCGACCGTCACCGACGAGTTGTCCGCCCGGTTACTCACGCAGCTCGGGGCGCCGGCGCTGGTGGAGCTGACCGCGTGGGTGGCGCTGACCAACCAGTTCGCGCGATTCAACGTCGCGTTCGGCATTGAGGCCGAAGGGCTCGCCGCGTCGTGTGGTCTGGCGCCGCTGGCGCAGCCGAGCGGCACAGCCGCGCGGGCGTAGCCGACGGACGCTTCGCCCGCACCGCTCGACGTTCACGCCGGGCGCGGCTGCTCCATCGGCATCGGGACCTGGAGGAAGGTGGTGCCGCGCATGTCCAGCCAGGCCCGGTCGGGCCCTCGGACCAGCCGCAGCATCACCTCCTCGCAGGACGGGCAGCGGGCGACCAGGCCCGGGGCGTTGGAGAAGACGTGCAGGCTGGCCATCGAGCCGGTCATCCCGCAGTTCTCGCAGCGGCCCGTCGTGGTGCTCAGGTCGACGGTGAACAGCTCGCGCAGCGGGCCGTCGAGCATGTTGCCGTCCAGGTACGACATCTCGGTCATCGGGTCTCCTCGACGATGCGGCGGGGCGGGAAAAGGGGCGGTCAACCGGTCGGGCCGAAGCGTTCGGTCTTGACCCGCCGCGCCGGGTGGCCCAACCCCACCAGCAGGTCGGCCACGGTCTCCACGAACCCGGTCGGGCCGCAGACGTAGGTGAGCGGTTCCAGATCCGGCGGCCAGCCGTGGGTGTTGACGTCGGCCAACCCGATCCGGTGTGGTTCGCCGCGCCATCCCTCGGGCGCTTCGCGGGTGTAGACGTACGCCACGTCGAGCCCGAAGTCGTCGCGGGCCCGGCGGCGCAGTTCGTCGCCGTAGATCAGATCCCCGGGTGTACGCACCGAGTACAGCAGCCGGAACGGCACCTTGCTGCCCGCCGCCCGCCGGGCGCGGATCATCGCCATCAACGGCACCACACCGGAGCCGCCGCCGAGCAACTGCACCGGCGCGGTCTCCTCCGGCCGCCAGATGAACCAGCCGCCGAGCGGTCCGCGCACCTCCACCGGGTCGCCCGTCCCAAAGACATCGATGAGGTACGGCGACACCTCGCCGTCGGGCACCCGCTGCACAGTCACCTCGATGCGCGGCCCGCCGGGGCCGTCCACCGGCGGCCCGGCGATCGAGTACGACCGGGCGGCCTGGTAGCCGTCCGGCGCGGTCAGCCGCAGGTCGACGTGCTGCCCGGGCAGGTGCCCCGGCCAGTCCGGCACCTCCAGCACCAGGGTCTGCGCGGTCCGCGTCTCCACCCGGCGCTCCACCAGCCGGCCGACCTGCCACCGGTTCGGCGCCGGGCGTTCGGTGCCCGTCGCGACCGCGCGCTCAGTCACCCTGGTACCGCTGTTCGCGCCAGGGGTCGCCGTAGTCGTGGTAGCCGGCGGTCTCCCAGAAGCCCGGCTGGTCCATGGTCTTGAGTCGGATGCCGCGCACCCACTTGGCGGACTTCCAGAAGTACAGGTGTGGCACCAGCAGCCGCGCCGGCCCGCCGTGCTCGGGTGGCAGCGGCGCGCCGTCGAAGGTGTGCGCCACCCAGGCCCGGCCGCCGCGCAGGTCGTCCAGCGGCAGGTTGGTGGTGTAGCCGCCGTACGAGTGTGCCAGCGCGAAGTGCGCGCCAGTGTCCACACCGTCGAGCAGGGTGTCCAGTGAGACGCCCTGCCAGGTGGTGCCGAGCTTCGACCAGCGGGTGACGCAGTGGATGTCCACCGTCGGCGTCTCCTGCGGCAGCGCCATCAACTCCTGCCACGACCACCGGCGCTCGGTGCCGTTCTCGGCGGAGATGACGAACTCCCAGGTGTCCAGTGACACCCGGGGCGTCGGGCCGGCGGAGAGCACCGGGAAGTCCTCGGTCAGGTACTGCCCAGGTGGCAGGGTCGGCTCCTGTGATCGGGGCCGACCCTGGAAGCCCGGTGAGACGATTCCCATTGCACAGTCGTACCACCCGCGTTGGCCGGGGCGGGAGCTTTCCCGCGTACCCCCTCGTCGCCCCGGCGTGCCGGGGTCAGTGCCGCTCGGAGACGACCTCGCGCCGGTCGGGTTGTTGGCCCCGGGTGGCGCGCAGGCTGGTCAGGGTGACCACCACCAACACACCGATGATCACGCCGAGCGAGGCCAGGGTGGGGATCTCCGGAACGCCGTCCCAGATGCCGTGCGCCCAGTGCAGGCCCAGCTTGAGACCGATGAACGCCAGGATGATCGCCAGGCCGTAGCTGAGGTGGACGAGCCGGCTCAACGCGGCGTGCAGGACGAAGTAGAGCGCCCGCAGGCCGAGCAGGGCGAAGGCGTTGGTGGCGAAGACCAGGTACGGGTCCTCGGTGATGCCGTAGACCGCCGGCACCGAGTCGACTGCGAAGACGATGTCGGTGGCCAGCACCGCCACCACCACCAGGGCGAATGGGGTGAGGGCCCGCCGCGCGCCCTGCCGGACGGTCATCTTGGTGCCGTGGTACTCCTTGACCACCGGCATGATCTTGCGCAGCAGCCTCACCGAGCGCATCTTGTTGATGTCGACTTCCTGCTGGTGCCCGGAGAGGGCGTCACGCAGCAGCTTCGCGGCGGTGGCGATGAGGATGATCGCGAAGAGCAGGAACGCGAAGTCGAGGGTCTGCAGCGCCGCCGCGCCCAGGGCGATGAAGACACCCCGCAGGACCAGCGCACCGGCGATGCCGTAGAGCAGCACCCGCTGGGCGAGCACGGACGGCACCGCGAACGCGGCCAGCAGCAACATGAAGACGAAGAGGTTGTCGACCGAGAGGGACTTCTCGACCAGGTAACCGGTCAGGTACTCCACGCCCTGCTGGGAGCCGTAGCGGGCCCAGACCCAGCCGCCGAACGCGAGCGGCAGCGCGATGTAGAACGCCGACCAGCCGATCGCCTCCCGCATGGACACCTCGTGCGGGCGGCGGGTCACCAGGAAGTCCAGGACGAGCAGCACCAGTACGCCGACGATCGTCACCGCCCAGAGGGTGGGCGTGCCCACCGACGACAGCGAACTCGCGGCGGACAGGGGTGACAATTCGGTCATGAGGTCTCCTCGAACACCGTGTCATGTTCGAGGTCTCCTTCACCCATCGGAGATGGGCAACCACCCGAGGCACGCCGGGCGCGCCGTACTGACCGGTATGGTTCGTAGGAAGTACTCCCCTCGCGCCACCAGGTTAGGCCAGCCTGAATCGTCGCGCCAAGCGGGACACCGATGGTTGCCCTGACCAACCGCTGTACATACATGGTCGCGGGGTCATTCTCAGGCGCGGCGCAACGTCGCGCCCGGGGCCATCGCCTGCTCAACGAGGTCGCGATAGTCACGGGGAAGCTGCGTCGCCACGTCGTCGAACTCTCCTCCGGTGATCGCCTCGCGCAGCGTGGTGAAAACCGCCCGGACGGCATCGCGGGCGGCTGGCTCCCGCACATCCGCACGCAACGCCACCCGGGCGACGAACTCGGCCGCCCCGAACCGGTCAGCCTGCTCGGTGTTCGGGCTCGGCTTCACCACCACCTGCAACGGCTTCGGCAACTGCGCGGCCAGATCCAGCACCTCGCCGCCGGTCAGCCGCTCGGCGAACGTCTCCAGCACCGCACGGGTCAGCTCGACCGCCTGCTCGGACGACGTCCGGGTGCGCTGGGAAACCTGGTCGATGAAGGTGTCGTAGTTCATCGCGTACCCCCTCGGGCTTGTCGACGGCGCGCCTGCGGGTACCCGCGGCGGCGCGATGGAAACGGCACCGGATTTTCCTTCGCCGACCCGGCGTGAGCGGGTGTCGGGCGGGTAACCGCCGCCGGTCGTGACCACATCGATGCCCCGAGGAGCCGCTGCCATGGCGAGCTACGCCGACGTCCTGCAGTACCTGTCGAGCCTGGACTACCCGGCCGAGAAGGACGACGTGGTCCGCGAGGCCGAGCGGGAGGGCGCACCGCCAGACGTGTTGAAGGCGCTGCGCGCCCTACCGCCGGCGGTGGACTACGCCAACGGCAACGAGGTGGCCCGTTCGGCCGGCATCGACGCCGCACCCGAGGTGGGCCCGGCACAGCGGGCCGCACAGGCCCGGGACAAGACGCACAACCGGGTGTCGCAACATCTGCGCGGCATCTGACCCGGCGGTGACAGATCCGGCCGGGCCGCGCGGATGACCGGCAGACATCCGCTGTCCCGCAGCCCGGACGGACACACCCCGGCCTCGGTGCAGCTCGTCGTGGTGGCCGTCGTCGGGATCGTCGCCGGCGGCGTCTTCGCCGTCGCGCTGTCGCCGTCGCTCGCCCCGCTGGCCGGCTGGGATGCCGCCGCGCTCAGCTGGTTGGTGGTGGTGTGGCGCAAGATCTGGCCGCTGGACGCCACCCGGACCGCCCGGCTCGCCGTCTACGAGGATCCCAACCGGGCCATCCGCGACGTGGTCCTGCTGATCGCCTGCCTGGCCAGTCTGCTCGCCGTGGGACTGGTCGTGGCCAGCGCGCACGCGGCGCCACCCGGCCTGGTCCGCGACCTGTACGGCGGGTTGGGCGTGCTCAGCGTGCTGCTCTCTTGGCTGGTCGTGCACACCGTGTTCGCCGCCCGCTACGCCCGGATCTACTACACCGGCCCGGACGGCGGGGTGAACTTCAACCAGGCCGAACCGCCCCGCTACTCGGACTTCGCGTACGTGGCGTTCACCATTGGGACGACGTTCCAGGTCTCCGACACCAACCTCACCAGCAACGAGATGCGTCGGACCGTGCTGCGGCACTCGATGCTGTCGTACCTGTTCGGCGCGTTCATCATCGCCGTCACGGTTAACCTGCTGGCCGGCCTGGCCCGGTGAGGATGCGGGGCGCTCGACCGAGCCCGCGTCACCGCGGGTCGGGAGCGCCGGGACAGGCGGGCGCCCCGAGGCCACGAACCGCGACCAGGGGCGCCACGCAAACCTGCCCAGGCGGTGAATCGCGCCCGAACCGGTTCGCGTCCACCCGGCGGTGGAGGCCTGCTCGAACCGAGCGGCCAGCACTGCCGGGTCCAACCATACGACAGACCATCCTCCGTACGGTCAGTTTTCGCCGAACTGTGGGCCAACGCACGTCAGGGACGGCCGGTCACCTCCGCGTACCGGTGCTCCAGATCAACCCGGGCCAGCGCCCCCACCAGCCACGCGAGCCGCTCCGACTCGCCGCTCGCCAGGCCGGCCAGGTCGTCCGTCGACCGGCCCAACCCGAGCCGGCGGGCCGCCGCCAAGGCCCGTCGGTCGGCCACCGGAGCCACCTCCCGCCACAACGCCTGCGCCTCGCGCAGAAACAAGTCGACCACCTGGTCGTCCACGCCGGGCAACTCCGCCAGGAGACGCCGCTCCCGGGTCGGGTCGTGGTGCGCGAGAGCACGCAACCGGCGCAGGTCACCCCTGTACCGGTCGACGACCGTGCGGGCCAGGTCACCGAGCACGTCGGCCAGCGCGTCGACGTCGCCACGCTGACCGCTGTCGCGCAGCACCCGCACCCGGTCCTCGTGCAGTGAACGGGCCAGCCGGGCCGCGCTGTCCCACCCCTCGTCGCGCAACGCCCGCGCGCCGTCCACCGCCCGACGGAAGTCACCACGCCGGGCCAGCAGCACCGCCAGGTAGAGCACCTGGAACAGGCTCGCCGGGTTGTTGGTGACCCGGAAGCCGTACTGCTCGGCGAAGCCCCGCCCACTGCCGGCGAGCCGGCGGGCCAGGCGCTTCCGGTCCTCCACGGGTGTGATCAGAGTGGTCGCCATGCCGGCGACTACCCGCGCCGTCGTCGGTCACACGCCGCGCCGCGGGCGCACGCCGTCGTCAGTCGCGCGCCGTCGTCAGTCGCACGCCGTCGTCAGTCGCACGCCGTTGTCCGGCGCCGGGCGTTTCGGCGTTCGGGCGTCGGGCCGTTGTCCGGTGCCGGGCGTCGGGCGTCCGGCCGGGTCAGCCGTGCAGGCTGCCGGTGCGGTCGCGGGCCTTGAGTCGGGTGGTGGGCAGGGCGGGCGCCGGCAGCGGCGGCGCCGGATCGTCGGCCACCACGCCGAAGCGCTGGTCCCCGGCCATCCAGGCCTCCCGAGCGGCGGCGACCTCCTCGTGCGAGCGGCCCACGAAGTTCCACCACATCACCAGCGGCTCCTCGAACGGCGCACCGCCCAGCAGCAGCAACCGCGCCCCCGACCCGCCGCGAACGGTCAGCTCCGCACGGCCCGTACCCAGGTAGAGCAGCGCCCCCGGCTCGAACCCGACCCCGGCCGCCTCGGCGGACCCGGACATCGCCAGCACGGCGTACTCGAAATCGGGCCGCAACGACAGCGTCGTCGGCGCCGTACCGCTCAGCTCCAGTTGCACGCCCACCAGCGGGGTGTGCACCACGGCCGGGGACTGCCGCCCGTCGAAGTCGCCGACCAGCAGGGTGAAGTCCACCTCGCCGTCGCGCCAGCGCGGCAGGTCCGCGTGGTGGGCGAAATCCGCGGCACCCGCCCGCGCCGGATCCGGCAGCGCCACCCACAACTGCACGCCGTGCATGACCGGCGGGTGCGTGACCGGCGACCGCTCGGAATGGGAGATGCCGTGCCCGGAGGTCATCACATTCAGCTGACCCGGCCGGATCGGCTGGACGTTACCGAGGCTGTCCCGGTGGATGATCTCGCCGTCGAGCAGCCAGGTCACCGTCTGCAGGCCGGTGTGCGGGTGCGGCGGCACCTCCATGCCGGGCCGCTGCTCCACGTCGTCCGGGCCGAAATGGTCCACGAAACACCAGGCGCCGACCATCCGGCGGGGACGCTGCGGCAACAGCCGACGGACCGTCGTGTAACGGCCCAGCGGCACGTCGTGGCCAGGCAGCAACACACTGCCCGGATCGACGTCGGCCACGCCAGGCGGTCGGGTCTCTGCCAGCATCGATTCAGTACGCTCCACCGCCCGACTGTACGCTCCCACCTGACGCGCTTCCCCCGTCAACCGCGAGCCCGGACGGTCACCGCGCGGCGTTCACCGTGACGATGTTGGCGCCCGCCACCAGGTCCAGGAAGAGCCGCTCCGTCGACCGGTCCCACCCCGGCGTACTCAACAACGCTCCAGCGGCCACCCCGGCCCAGCGCTCGTCGAACACCGCGACGGAACCGGCACCTACTCTCGCCCGTACCCGCACCGGCGGCCCACCCGGCACCCGGACGTCGAGCTGACTGGTCCCACCGGTCAACCGCACGGTCATCGTGCCGCCGCGCACCGGCGGCAGGATGAGCTCGCTGCGAGCCGACCCGCCCTCGAGTTCCACGCCCAGCAGCCGGGCCCGGGCCAGATCCAGCACCTGCTCGCTCACCCCACCGACGAGGTGCAGACGCCAGGCGACCCGCTCGTTGAGCAGTACCCGCGCGGCCCGCTCCCCGGACGCGCCGCTATCCGCCAGGCCCAGCCGGACGGTCTCACCCTGCACCGCCGGCCGCACGGCGACACTCGACCCGGCCGGGCTGCTGATCCGGTAGAGGTCGTCACCCAGGTCAGCCACGCGCAGATCGAAAGAGGCCAGGCCGTCCACGAGCACGAAGGTTGCCTCCGTACGCCCCGCCACCGGCGCCGTCACCGCCTGCTCGGCAACCGCCGACGCGCCCTCGCCGCCCGGCCGAGTGCCGTCGGGGCGAGTGCCGTCGTTCTGGCCGCCGTCGTTCTGTCTGCCGTCGTTCTGTCTGCCGTCGTTCTGTCTGCCGTCGTTCTGGCTGCTGTCGGGCGTGCTGGAGTAGGTCATGCCGAGGTGATACGGATCAGCGATGATCACGACCACGGCGGCGGCCCCCAGGACCAGCACGACGGTCGTGGCCGCCAACAGCAGGCGAGCACCGACGGACCACCTCTGCCGCCGCCCGCCCTCACCCGGCGGCTCCGGATCCGACTCCACCTGACGGTCTGTTCCGTTCCCCACTGCGGTCATGTCTGCGTCCCTCCGCCGGTCCCCGGCAGTGGATACGTACCCACCGGCAGATCGGATCACTCCGCGCCGACCATGCCACTCCCCTCTGTCGCCGGCCGCCGCCTATCGGACAAGGTCGTTGGCCGACAGTCACTCGCCGCGCGACCGGCGCTCGGGTGACCGGACCCCAATCTCCGGGGCCAGGTGTTCCGCTGCCGGCACCAATGACGTCGGGGCTCCCGGTCAGCCGTTGGGCACACAGACAGCGCCGCCCCTGACCGGGTGGGTCGGGGGCGGCGCTGGTGTCGGTGTGCAGGTCGCCTCTCGGCGAGTGGCGCGACGCGGCTCCAGCCTGACGGTATTCCGCGACGGCGATATTAGGTGAGGCCCGGGGACACTGAGTCACACCGACACCGGTCACAACCAGCCAGCGCCCCACCTTGTTCCCCACCCCGCCTACCGCACCGTGCTGCTGCCCCTCATCGCCCAAGCCCCGCGTCGCCGCGTCGCCGCGTCGCCACGTCGCCACGTCGCCACGTCGCCACGTCGCCACGAGAGGCAAGGCCATCCACCTACCTCGCACCAGCCAGCGACGCGTCGCGCGCCAACCCGACCCACACCAAGCCGACGCCCTGGCCTCCAGACCCCGGACATGCCGCTGGCCGGCACCCCGTGGTGGGGGTGCCGGCCAGCGGTCGGTGTCATACGGGGGTCAGCTGTTCCAGTACTGGCCGACCAGATCAGCGGCCTGCTGCTCCCACTGGGCGTAGGCGTCCGGGTACGCCGAGACCTGCACGGTCTGCGCGGCGTCGGTCAACGGCATGTCCTGCCAACCATCAACCTGCTTGAGGCCCTTGAGGAAGGCGGTGGTGGAGTAGTCGGGGTCGGTGATCTGCTCCGGCGTACCCCAACCACTGGACGGGCGCTGCTGGAACAGGCCCAGCGAGTCGTGGTCGTTACGGTCACCGAGGTGGCCCAGGTTCTCCAGCTTCGACTCCTGCAGGCTCGTCGCGATCGAGATCACCGCGGCGCGCTCGGGCAGGCCGGCCTTCTTCGTCGCGGCGATGATCGCCTTCACGTTCGAGGTCTGCTCATCGTTCAGGGGAATCCGGGACTGCTCGCCCTGCGGCTTGACCGACTGCACGGCCACGGCGACAGGCTTGGCATCCACAGCCGGCGCGGCGGCGTGGGCGGCGATCGGACCGGCGAACACACCACCGGCGAACGCGAGACCAGCAACAGACAGCACACTCTTACGAATAATCGTGTTCATGAGGGTTAGCTCCTTCGGGGGTAAGGACACCCACCCACCAGGGGACGGTGGCGCGGGTGTGAGCACCTCGTCCGGCGCTGCACATACAAGGGGGAAAGTCTTGGGGTTCGGCGGCCTACGGGCGGGGGCTCGTGGCGCCGGGTCCATGTGTAACGACCGGCGGGCCGGGGTCATTCCGGGGGCGGCCCATCCACACGTCGAACCTCGATCGTGGGGGATGCAACGACCCGAGGGCCGAAGTCATTCCGGGGCCCGTCGAGCCAGTGCGGTCGGTCGTGGGGGTTGTAACGACCGGGCCGGGCCTGGCATTCCAACCCCGGGTGGGGGGCGGGCCGGCGGCCGGTGGTACTGCGATCGTCAGGATATGTAACCCGTCCGGGGCCGCCACCATTCCGGCCCCAGGATGCCGCCGGTCACACCCAGAAACCACCCACGAGCGACATTTCACCCAGGCTGGCATGGCTCGACCGACCAGACCGGCCGCTCGGAGATGATCCACTCGACATCGCCGATATCGGGGTATCAACGGCACTGGGATCCGCGATATCGGCGATGTCGAGTCGATCAACCCACCTTGCCGCCGCTGGCCGCCCCGGAGTCTCCATGAACCGCACAAAAGCCCCAAATGACCCGGGGCGGCCCGTACCCGTCGCCCATCCGGGCACGGGTTAGGCGGTTAGGCGGGAGCGGACCTTTGTGGCGCAGTTGTCCAGCACCGTCTGCGCGTCCAGGCCCAGGCTCTCGATGGCCACCAGGGCCGTGAAGGCGACGTCGGCCAGCTCCGCCGCCACGTCCTCGCGGGTGTGGGTGACGCCCTTGCGAGGGTTCTGCCCGAGAAGGCCGATCCAGGCGGCCGACGCCTCGCCCGCCTCCTCGGTCAGTTTGAGGATGCGACACGTCAGTTCCGTCTGACCGGTGCCGTTCGCCGCGTCCAACCATCTGCGCGAGGCGCGCGCCGCATCCCAGATCGACTCGTTCACGTCGACCAGTCAACCCGACCGCCCCCGCGGCCCTCGCGACCGGGCCGGTCCCTGATCGGGCGGTCAGTAGCGCCATTGACAGTGATCGAAGGCGGTTCTAGGTTCAGGGCGCTACCGGCCGGTAGGCAACCGTCCCGCCTGGTCGCCCCCGGGCGACATCCGTCCGATGGGGAGCATCGATGCTGTCCGTACCCGTTCGCACCCTGCGCCGTCTGCTCGCGGCCACCGCGGCGCTGACCCTGGCGGTCGGTCTCGCTGGCGCCGCGCCGGCCAGCGCCGCCGACCGCGACCCCCGGGGCGGCCAGCCGCTGCCGGGCTACACGGTCGAGAATCCTCCGCTGGCGCCGCTGGTGGTGGCCGGCAAACCGACGACGGTACGCCAGGGCGTGCACCGTCATGCCGCGTACATCATCGAGGTTCCCGCCCGGTGGAACGGTGACCTGGTGCTGTGGGCGCACGGCTACCGGGGCCAGGGCACGGTGCTGTCGCCGGAGCCGCCGAGCTACGACCTGCGTCAGCGGGTGCTGGCGCAGGGGTACGCGTGGGCGTCGTCGTCGTACGACCGCAACGGCTTCGACATCCGCTCCGGTGTGCTGAGCACGAAGGCTCTCGCCGACCACTTCGGACGGACGGTGCGCAAACCGCACCGCACCTACCTCGCCGGGGTGTCGATGGGCGGGTACGTCATCGGTCGCTCGCTGGAGCAGTACCCCGGCTTCTACGACGGCGGGCTGCCGATGTGCGGGGTGCTCGGCGACCAGACGCTGCTCGACTTCTTCCTCGACTACAACCTGGTCGCGCAGGCTCTCGCCGGGGTGCCGGCCTATCCCACGCCGGCCGACTACCTGACCAACGCCGTGCCCCGCATCCAGGTGGCGCTCGGCCTGGCGGGGCTCACCCCCACCGGGCCGGACACCACCAGTGAGCGGGGCAAGCAGTTGCGGGCCATCACGGTGAACCGCTCGGGCGGGCCACGCCCCGGCGCTGATGCCGCCTTCGCGGTCTGGAAGGACTTCCTCTTCTCGATCTCGGTGACCGAGGGCGGCACCTCCCCCGCCCAGCGGCCCGGTCAGATCTCCACCAACCTGCTGACCCGCTACAGCCCGAACAGTCCCGTCGACGTCAACTCGGCGGTGCGGCGGGTCGCCCCGGAGAACGTCGTGCAGCGGCTCCTGCCGACGTTGACCGAGGTGCCGCGGATCGCCGGCCGCCCGACCGCGCCGGTGGTCAGCCTGCACGGCCTGGGTGACCTGTTCGTGCCGTTCAGCATGGAGCAGGCGTACGCCACCGATGTGGCGCGGCACGGTCGCAGCCGGCTGGTGGTGCAGCGTGCCATCCGGACCACGCAGCACTGCGAGTTCAGCCCGGCCGAGGCCGGCGCCGCGTGGGACGACCTGGTGTCCTGGGTACGCACCGGCAAGCGACCGGCCGGCGACACGGTGGTCGACCCGGCGGTGGTGGCCCGCGCCGACTACGGCTGCCGGTTCAGTGACCGGGCTGCGTACGCCGCCGGTGTCGGCACCCGCCGCCTCTACCCCGCCTGCTGAGCGGTACGCGGACACGACGACGCCGGCCGGCCCCCGTATCGGGGCCGGCCGGCGTGTGCGTGCGGTGTGTTACGAGAGCTGCTGGACGAGGTCCGCCGCCTGCTCCTCCCACTGCGCGTACGCGTACGGGTAGGCGGAGACCTGGACGGTCTGCGCCGCGGTGGTCAGCGGCAGGTCCTGCCAGCCGCCCACGTTCTTCAGGGCGGTGAAGAACGCCGTGGCGGAGTACTCCGGGTCGGTGATCTGCTCGGGCGTGCCCCAACCCGACGACGGGCGCTGCTGGAACAGGCCCTGCGAGTCGTGGTCGTTGTACGCGCCGAGGTGGCCGAGGTTGTACAGCTTCGACTCCTGCAACGAGGTGGCGATGCCGATCACCGCGCCCCGGTCGCCGACGCCGGTCTTGTTGGCCACGTCGATGATCGCCCGCGCGTTGTCGATCTGCGCGTCGTCGAGCGGGACGCGCGACTGTGCGCCCTCGACGCCGTGCGGGATCAACTCGTCGCGGCTGGGCTTGCCGGCTGGCGGCTTGCTGGTCGGGGAGCCGGTGGTCAGCCCCGACTCGACGGGCTGGTCGTCCTGGCGCGCCGACGTGGCGGCCTTGCCGGTGGCGAGGTCGATGGCGGCGACCGCACCCTCGTGCGGCCCGGAGGTGACCGGGGCGGCGACGGCGGTCGGCCCGAATGCGAGGCCGCCCAGTGCGGCCACGCCGAGAACACTCAGCGCGGTCTTGCGGTACGAGTCCTTAGCGATGGCCGGGAGCCATCGAGTGAAGTCGGCCTTCACGATGGTTGCCCTTTCGATCGTGCGGAGCGCTCCGGGGTGAACACTCCTCGGGAGATGACCGCGGGACGGGTTTTAGCTCCGGCGGTACGGGGGACACAACCAGGCTGACCTGTCGGTCATTCCGGATATGCCGAGCCTGGGACGAGGTGCGGTCCCGGTCACCTCCGGGAATCGGACAGTCGACTCAGCCGCGCCCTCGGGTCGACGAGTTTCGCGGGCGGACGGGCGTGACCCACACCAGGCCGGCGATCTGGGGTGTCCCGGCATTCCGATGCCCCCATGTCGGGGATATGGAGTGGATCACGCCCGGCCCGTCGAGCCGGAACTGGACAATCGGCGGCAATCTGCCCTCAGGTGGCAGCTGGTGTGCCGTACCGGACGAGGACGTGCCAGAGCTGCTTGAGGTGCTGCAGGGTTTCCACGGCCGATCCCCGGTCCGCCCAGCGGGCCGGCTCGGTGACCACCGACACCGCGCCCCGACCGATCAGGGCGGCGTCCACCGGATCGCCCGGCCGGGCGAACTCCCGGTGCAGACGCTCCGCCAGCACCGGGATCGCTGGGCCGCGGAAATCCGGGTCGACCCGGTCGACGGCCAGCGTGAAGCCGGGGTGCCACCGCAGCGGGAGGCCGTAGCGCCGAGCGAGCGACACCAGCGTCGCGCCGGTCTCGGTGCCGGCGAAGGACGGGTCGGCCACCAGTTCCTCGACGTCCTGGGCCAGGTCGAGGACGCCGTGGATCTGGGCCTCCACGTAGTCGTCCAGCGCGCGACCGACGGTGGGCGCGGTGCTCGGCCCGTCGAGCAGTGTCCGGACCAGCGCCGCGACGTCCGTGCCGGTGCGGCCCAGGCACTCACCGGTGGCGGCGGTGCCGGTCACGAGCCCGGCGAGCACCGCCTCGAAGGCATCGGCGGTGCCCGCCGTACGCGGGCCAAGGTGGCTGTCGCCGAGGCAGAAGGTCGCCCGGGTCAGCACCGCCGGGCGTAGCCGCAGGTGGCAGGAGCCGAAGCGGGGGCAGGCGCCGTCCGCGTGGTCGAGCAGGTTGAGGCCGCCGTAGGTGGGCCGCTGCTCCGGGGTCACCCCGGGCCGGTGGTACGCGCCGTCGAACATCCGCCGCTCCCAGCGGTCCCGATCACCGCCGGGGTACGCGGTGAGCCCGCCGTTGGAGATCCCGGTGACGAACTGGCTGCGGTACACCCCGTCCTCGGCCAGTGCGGTGGCGACGGCCCGCCCGTCGGCGCACAGCCGATCCGGATGGAAGTTGACGGTGAGCCGGCCAACGGAGTCGACCGCGGCGAGCAGCCGCTGCGGCCCGTGCCCGATGCCGGCGGCGGCGAGATCCCGGGCGAGGGCGGCCAGCGCGGCGGGGCGCTCGGCGCCAGCGGTGCCGCGGACGTACGCCAGCGCCGCGGCCTGCGCCACGGTGAGCGTCCCGGCGGTGGGCCCGGCCGACTCAGTCGTCGTCACGTCCGGTCCCGAAGCCGTCCAGCCCGGCGCGCTCCTCCGGCGTACGCAGTTCCTCGAAGACGGTGATCTGCAGGTCGGCGGGCGCGTCGAGGCGGGAGTTCAGCGACTGCCACGGGGTGAGCGTGGGCGGCGCGATCTCGTTCGCCCCGGCGGCGACCAGTCGGGCGGTGGTCGTTCTGGCGTCGTCCACCTCGAAGGCCACCCGGATGCGGGGCGCGACCTGCCGGCCCACCTCGACCTCGTCGATCATGCGCTTCTGCGCCGGATTGGCGATCTCCAGCGTGGCCCGGCCGGCGTCCAGGATCACCACGCGGGCGTCCCCGTCGCCGCTGAACGCCGCCTCCTCCGGCAGGCCGAGCGCGTCCCGGAAGAACGCGACAGCGGCCTCGTGGTCCTCTGCCTCCACCACGAGGCGAAGCTGACGGACGACGGGCGTGGGCTGTTCGGCGGTCATGACCGCAGATCGTAACGTCGGTCAGCGGCGGTAGATTCGGGCAGTCCGGAAGGGGACGAGGATGGCCGACACAGACGACACGTACGCGCTGCGCCCGGTCGGCCGGGTCGTGTCACCGTTGACCGACGCGGCGAGCGCGCCCCGGCAGGGCGACGAGGGCGCGCCAGCAGCGTGGCTGGTCTTCGACCCACAGGTCGAGCGGGCCGTACGCGACCTGTCGGTCGGCGCGGAGCTGCTGGTGCTGACCTGGTTGGACCGCGCCCGGCGCGACGTGCTGGCGGTGCACCCGCGCGGCGACGAGACCCGACCGGAGACCGGCGTGTTCAGCACCCGCTCCCCGCACCGTCCCAACCCGATCGGCCTGCACCGCGTACGGGTGCTGGCCGTGGACGGGCTGCGCCTGCGGGTCGCCGACCTGGAGGCTCTGGACGGCACACCTGTGCTGGACGTCAAGCCGGTGTTGGGCGCGGCCGACGAGCGTTGAACCGCCGGACAGCCGGCGGCTCGCCGACCGGCCCACCCACCGGGCCGACGAACCAGCGATCTCAGTGGCCTCGGGCGATCCACTCCTGTAGGTGGGGTGTCTCCGCGCCGATGGTGGTGTCGTCGCCGTGCCCGGTGTGCACGATCGTCTCCGCCGGCAGGGTGAGCAGGCGGGTGCGGATCGACTGGACGATGGTGTCGAAGTCGCTGTAGGAGCGACCGGTGGCACCCGGCCCGCCGGCGAAGAGCGTGTCGCCGGTGAACACCGCACCCAGGTCCGGGGCGTGGAAGCTGCACGCGCCGGGGCTGTGCCCGGGGGTGTGCAGCACCCGCAGCGTGGTGCCGGCCACCTCGATGTCCTGCCCGTCGTGCAGTTCGCCGTGCGGCGGCAGGTGGGGGTGGACCAGGTCCCAGAGGACCCGGTCGGCGGCATGCAGCAGCACCGGAGCGCCGGTGGCCTCGGCCAGCTCGGGCGCCACCCGGACGTGGTCGTCGTGGGCGTGGGTGGCGAGGATCGCCCGGACCCGCCGGTCGCCGACCAGCGCGAGGATCGCCGGCACGTCGTGTGGCGCGTCGAGGATCACGCACTCGCTGTCGTCGCCGATGACCCAGACGTTGTTGTCGACGTCGAACGTCTGCCCGTCGAGGGAGAACGTGCCGGCGGTGATCGCGTGGTCGACCCGGGCGGTCATCAGAACACCACCACCGAACGGAGCACATCGCCGTGGTGCATCCGCTCGAACGCGTTCTCGACCTGGTCGAGCGCGATTTCCTCGGTGACGAAGGCGTCCAGGTCGAGGCGGCCCTGCAGGTACAGCTCGGTGAGCATCGGGAAGTCGCGGCTGGGCAGGCAGTCGCCGTACCAGCTGGACTTGAGGGCACCACCGCGCCCGAAGACGTCCAGCAGCGGCAGCTCGATCTGCATCTGCGGGGTCGGCACGCCGACCAGCACGACGGTGCCGGCCAGGTCCCGGGCGTAGAAGGCCTGCTTCCACGTCTCCGGACGGCCCACCGCGTCGATCACCACGTCGGCGCCGAACCCGCCGGTGGCGGCGCGGATCGCCTCGGTCGGGTCGGTCTCGGAGGCGTTCACGGTGTGCGTGGCGCCGAACTTGCGGGCCCAGTCCAGCTTGCGGGTGTCGGTGTCCACCGCGATGATCGTCGTCGCGCCGGCCAGCGCCGCGCCGGCCACCGCCGCGTCGCCGACGCCGCCGCAGCCGATCACCGCGACCGAGTCGCCCCGGGTGACGTTGCCGGTGTTCATGGCCGCGCCCAGCCCGGCCATCACCCCGCAGCCGAGCAGGCCCACCGCGGCGGGTCGGGCGGCCGGGTCGACCTTCGTGCACTGGCCGGCATGCACCAGCGTCTTCTCGGCGAACGCGCCGATGCCCAGCGCCGGGGCCAGTTCGGTGCCGTCGGTGAGGGTCATCCGCTGCGTGGCGTTGTGGGTGTTGAAGCAGTACCACGGCCGGCCCCGGCGACAGGCCCGGCAGTCCCCGCAGACCGCCCGCCAGTTGAGCACCACGAAGTCACCCGGAGCGACGTCGGTGACGCCCTCCCCCACCTGCTCGACGATGCCGGCGGCCTCGTGGCCGAGCAGGAACGGGTACTCGTCGTTGATGCCGCCCTCGCGGTAATGCAGGTCGGTGTGACAGACCCCGCAGGACTGGATCCGGACGATCGCCTCACCGGGGCCCGGATCGGGCACCACGATCGTGGTGACCTCGACCGGTGCTCCCTTGCTGCGGGAGATGACTCCCCGGACTTGCTGGCTCACTTCGCCTCCTGCTGGTGGTCTGCGGCGGGGACCGGATGCCGGCAGGTGTGAACCGGGCTCGGCGGTGGGCCCCTGCCGAACCTACCGCGCCCACCACGGCCGGCCCAGTCGGCCGGGCGGCGGGTTATCGCGGGTCACGTGGGGTACGCGGGCCACAATTCCGACCACGGCCACCAGGAGTGATCATGAAGCTCGCGCATCTGCCGCTGCGGGTCAGCATCGGCGCGTACGTCCTCAACTCTGGTCTGGGCAAGCGGAACCTGGAGGGCGGCGCCGCGGAGGCCATGCACGGGATGGCGGTGGCGGCGATGCCACAGGTCAAGCAGTTCGAGCCGGCGCGGTTCGCCAAGCTGCTGTCGTACTCGGAGATAGCGCTGGGGGCCGCGCTGCTCGCGCCGTTCGTCCCGGCGCCGCTGGCCGGGTTGGGCCTGACGGCGTTCGGCGCGGGTCTGGTGCAGCTGTACCTGAAGACACCGGGGATGCGGGAGCCAGGCAGCGTCCGGCCGACACAGCAGGGCACCGGGCTGGCCAAGGACGTCTGGTTGGTCGGCGCCGGGCTGACCCTGGTGTTGGAGGGGCTGACCCACGGGCGGCGGCGCCACTGACCTCGGGCGGTGACCCGTTCGCGTTCGGTGCGGCCGTTCTACCGACCGATGCGGCCCCACCGCCGCGACGAGCCCCACCGCGCGGCCACCCCGCTGGAACTCCTCTTCGACCTGTGTTTCGTGGTGGCCGTGGCACAGGCCGCCGGCAGCCTGCACCACGACGTCGCCGAAGGTCACCTCGGCCACGCGGTGACCAGCTACGCGATGGTGTTCTTCGCGATCTGGTGGTCGTGGATGAACTTCACCTGGTTCGCCTCGGCGTACGACACCGACGACGACGTCTACCGGATCACCACGCTCGTGCAGATCTCCGGCGCGTTGATCCTGGCCGCCGGGGTGCCCCGCGCCTTCGCCGACGGCGACTTCGCCGTCATCACCTACGGGTACGTGGTGATGCGGCTGGCCGCCGTCACGCAGTGGACCCGGGCCGCCGCCGGGGACCCGGCGCACCGTGCGGCGGCACGCCGGTACGCGATCGGCGTGACCGTGGTGCAGCTCGGCTGGTTGCTGCGGCTGGCGCTGCCCGACGAGTGGGGCATCGCGACGTTCGTGGTGTTGGGGCTGGCCGACCTGCTGGTGCCGGCGGTGGCCGAGCGTCCCGGCATGACACCGTGGCACCCCGGGCACATCAGCGAGCGGTACGGACTGTTCACCCTGATCGTGCTCGGCGAGGCGGTGCTGGCGATCTCGGTGGCGATCCAGACCGGCCTCGACGCCGGCCACCATGGGCTCTGGTCGCTCGCGGCGGCCGGAGCGGTCATCGTCTTCGCGCTCTGGTGGCTCTACTTCGACCGGCCGGTCGAGGCTCCGAGCCGGCTGCCGTACTCACTGATCTGGGGCTACGGCCACTATCTGATCTTCGCGGCGATCGCCGCCGTGGGGGCCGGGCTGGCCGTGGTGGTGGACCACGAGCGGCACCTCGCGCACGTCTCCGGCACCACCGCCGGCTACGCGGTGGCCATCCCGATCGCTGTCTTCCTGCTGACCGTGTGGGTGCTGCACGTCCGCCGCCAGCAGCACGGCGCGGTGGTCGTGGCCTACCCGGTCGTCGCCGGGCTGGCGCTGCTCGCGCCGCTGGGGCCGGCCCGGGTGCAGGTGCTCGCGCTGCTGCTGGTCACCCTGGCGGCGCTCACCGTCCTGCTGCGTCGGCGTGACGACGGTGCCGCGCCGACGCGAGCCGAGGCGGACCGGGCCTGACCTCCGCGCGGGCATAGTGCGGCGATAGGACCCGAATATGCGGCCCGCCGTTTGGGCGTGGCGGGCCGGAAGTCGGCAGAATTGCGGCATGCTTCGCCGCCGATGGCTGTTGGCCGACCAACTCGGGCCGCACTTCCTCGACGACCCCGACCAGCCGGTGCTGCTGGTGGAGATCCAGGAGTTGTTCCGCCGTCGACCGATGCATCGGCAGAAGGCACACCTGATCCTCTCGGCCGTGCGGCACCGCGCCGCCGAGTTGGGTGATCGGGCGCTGCTGCTGCGCACCGGCACGTTCCGCGAGGCGCTGGCACAGGTCGCCGAGCCGGTCGAGGTGAGCCATCCACACTCCTGGGCGGCCCTGCGCTTCGCCCGCTCGGTGCCCGGGTTGATGGTGCTGCCGGCACGCGGCTTCATCACCGACCAGGCCGACTTCGCCGCCTGGGCGGACCGCAGCCGGCGCGGCCCGCTGCGGATGGCCGACCACTACCGCCACATCCGCCGTCGGCACATCGTGCTGACCGGGCCGGTAAGCGCCGCCGGGCCGGCACGCCGACCGCGCGCGGAGGGCCAGACCGTGCCGGCGACACCACCGCCACCGCCGCCGATCGTCGAGGACGACATCGACGCGCAGGTCCGCCGCGACCTGGACCGGTGGGCGGCCGACGGGGTGCGGTTCGTCGGCCGGGACGGCCCCCGGCAGCACCCCGCCACGCACGCCGAGGCGCAGGCCCGGCTGGAGCACTTCCTGACCCATCGGCTGCCCGAGTACGGCCGCTATGCCGACGTGATGAGCGCCGACGACCCGCTGTTCGCGCACTCCGCGCTCTCGTCCTCCTTCAACCTCGGGCTGCTGCACCCGGAGCCGGCCGTGCGCGCCGCCGAGCAGGCGTGGCGGGCCGGCACGGCCCCGCGTACCGCGGTCGAGCCGTTCATCCGCGGGCTGCTCGGCTGGCGGGAGTTCCTCTGGCAGCTGTACTGGTATTTCGAGCCCCGGTTCCGGGGCGCGAACTGGCTGGCCGCCACCGAACCGATCCCGGACTGGTTCGCCGACCTGGACGCCGACGCGGTGGAGGCGCGCTGCCTGGCGGACGTGCTCGCCGCCGTCCGGGACCGGGCGTGGACGCACCAGACGCCTCGGCTGCTGGTGCTGGGCAACTACGCGTTGCAGCGTGGCTGGCGTCCGGCCGAGGTGGCGGACTGGTTCGAGCGCTGCTTCGTCGACGGCACCGACTGGGTGATGAACGCGACGGTGATCGGCATGAGCCAGTACGCCGATCTGTCCAGGGTGGACACCCGCCCGTACGCGGTGGACGGCACCGACATCGACGAGATCAGCGACTACTGCGGCGGCTGCCGGTACGTGCCGGAGCGGGCGCTGGGCGATCTGGCCTGCCCGTACACCGGGGGTTTCGAGAGTTTCCTGCACCGCAACCGGGAGCGGCTGGTGACCGACCCGCGGCTCGCCGCGGAGCTGGCCCGCCGCGACGAGCCGGAGCACCGCGAGGCGGTGGTGGCGCAGGAGGAGAAGCGGGGCGGCACCGCCCCGTGACGGGCCGCCCAGTCACCGGCCGGATGCCCGGCTGAAGGTCATGATCCAGTTGGTCTCCCAGGTGCGCTCGCCGTCGGTGGAGAACGCCTGCTCCCAGCGGGCCGTGGTCGCGCTGATGTCCGACCAGATGAACCGGCACCGGACCGGCCGCCCCTCGTGCTGGTCGTCGGCGTAGAAGCGACCCACCCCGTCGACGAAGCGGCCCACCATCGGCGGCTGCTCCAGCACACCGCCGCCGCTGCTCATCCAGTAGATCGACCACTGTTCGGTCGCCGGGTCGAAGATCCGCAGGGTCGCGCCGGAGGAACCCTTGGTCGGGAAGGTGATCTCGTCGAAGTGGCCGCCGCCGGCGAAGAAGCCGTGCGCGACCGACACCCCGGGAAACTCCTCCCACTCGTCGGAGCCCACCAGCCGCTCGCGCAGCCGCCGGTTCACGACGTTCCAGGTGCCCACGAAGAAGTCGAAGTCGCCCATCAGCGGCCCACCGGCCCTTCCGCTCGCGTGTCCCGCAGGTAGCCGGTCAGGTCGGGGCTCGCTGGCGCGAGCATGTGCCGGACCCAGGCGGCCCGCTCGTGCTCCAGCACCGCCATCTCCCACACACAGCCCACGGCGGGGCGGCGCAGTTCGACGAAGCGTGCGGGGTCCTGGTCCGGGCAGTCCAGCGCGGGCTGCCCCGCCACCGCGACGCGAACCTCCAGCGCGTTGTCCCACACCCAGGTGTACGCCAGCAGGTAGGCGCCGGTGTCCGCGCCCCGGTGCAGCACCACCCACCCGGCGGCCGGGGTGCCATCGCGCGGGACGTCGGCCAGCAGCGCCGGCAGCAGGTCGTAGGCGGCCTTCTCCACCTCCGGATCGATCGGCCGCTCCGGCTGGTCGATGTGGTAGCGCTTGAGCTGGCGACCGTCCACCATGACCGGTCCCGGCGTTGTCAGCTCCTTGTCGCGAAAAGCCATGCCGGGACGGTACGACCGCTCCCCTGACAGCTAGTGTCAGTGAAGTGCGGGCCAGTCGACTTCTCTCCGTCCTGCTGCTGCTCCAGTCGCACGGTCGGCTGACCGCGGCCCAGCTCGCCGAGCGGCTGGCCGTCTCCCCGCGCACCATCTACCGGGACGTGGAGTCGCTGCACGCCGCCGGCATCCCGCTGTACGGGGAGGCCGGGCACGCCGGCGGCTACCAACTCGTCGACGGTTGGCGCACCCGGCTGACCGGCCTGACCGCCGAGGAGGCCGACCGGCTCTTCCTGGCCGGGCTGCCCGGCCCCGCCGACGAGCTGGGCTACGGCGACGTGGTGGCCGCGCTGCAACTCAAGCTGCACGCCGCGCTGCCGGAGCCGCTGCGCGACCGGGCCGCCCAGCTCCAGCAGCGCTTCCACCTGGACACCCCCGGCTGGTACGCCGACGGCGACGCGTCCCCGGAGCTGGCCCGCACCGCCGAGGCGGTCTGGCGGCAGCACCGCGTCGAGGTGCGCTACCGCGGCTGGAAGGGCGAGGTGACCCGGGTGCTGGAGCCGTACGGGCTGGTGCTCAAGGGCGGCCGGTGGTACGTGGTGGCCACCCAGCCCGGCCGAGGTGAACCGGCGACCTACCGGGTCAACCAGATCCTCGCCCTGACCCCGCTGGCGCAGTCGTTCGAGCGGCCGGCCGACTTCGACCTGCCGACCTGGTGGCGGGCGCACGTGGTGGGGTTCCGGGCCCGGCTGCACCGCGACGAGGCCACCGTCCGGCTCTCCCCCGCCGGCCGGGAGCGGCTGCGGGAAATCGGCAGCGATCCGGTGGTGGCCGCCGTGGACGCCAGCGCCGGGCCACCCGACGCGCGGGGGTGGGTGACCGCCGTGCTGCCGATCGAGTCGCTCACCCACGCCCATGGTGACCTGCTGCGCCTCGGTGCCGACGTGGAGGTGCTGACCCCGCTCGCGCTGCGCGAACGCCTGGCCGCCACGGCGGCCGGACTGGCCGCCCTCTACGCCACCACCGACCAGTCGGCCCGATAGCCGCTCTTCCACAGTGGAGGGCCGGCGGGACATCGACTGTCGGCAGGATGTGCCACCCTGGGACGGTCACCAGCGGTCACCGGAGGTGAGAGCCACGCTACGGCTAGTCGCACTGGTCGCCGTCCCTGGCACCGGCCCGGTGACCCTCGACGTCCCCGCCGGCACGACAGCGGCCCTGGTGGTGCCGCCGGGGGTCGGCACGGCCGTGGCCCGGGTGCTGGTCGGGCTCGCCGCCCCGGTCACCGGGCGAATCATGGTCGGCGTTCGGGACGTCACGGCCCTGCCTCCCGCGCGTCGGCAGATCGGCTACGTGCCCGCCGGCGGCGCGCTGCTGCCACAACTCACCGTGCGCCGCAACATCGAGTACGGCCAGCGCAAACGCGAGCGGGTGCACGAGGTGGCCGACGACTGGACGTCCACGGTGGTGGACCGGCTGGAGTTGGCCCCGACGCTGGGTCTGCTGCCGCACCTGCTCTCCGACGCCCAACGGTTCCGGGTGGCGCTGGCCCGGGCGGCGGTCTGCCTGCCCGAGGTGCTCGTGGTCGACCTACCCGCCGACCCGGCCGGCGGCAGCCGCCTCGCTGACCTGCTGCCCCGACTGTCCCCGCCGGCCGCGCCCGGGTTGGCCGTGCTGGTGTGCACCGCGGACCCGGCCACCCTGGCCGAAATCCCCCGCCGGCACGAGCTGGTCACCGAGCCCGACGGAGCGCTGCCGTGACGCCGGGTGGGCGGGCCACCCGACGTACCCTGCTGCGCGCCGCCGCGGCCGGCGCGGCGGCGACCGTCGCCGGCTGCACCGGCGGGAGCCGTTCGGTGCAGGTGGCGGTGGTGTGGAGCGGCAGCGAGTTGGACCGCTTCCGGCAGGTCGTGGCCGGCTACGGCCCTTCCGTGCACGTGGTCAGCGCCGGTAACGACATCGACGCGTTCCTGCGTGCCCGGCACCTCGCCGGCACCGCACCGGACGTGGCGATCCTGTCGCGTCCCAGCCTGGTCACCGAGTACGCCGCGCGGGGCTGGCTGAACCCGGTGCGCCCGTCCAGCGAGTACGCGGTGCCCACCGGGCTGAGCGACCTGCTGATGACCGGCGGGCAGCACTACGGCGTGTGGGTGAAGGCGGCGCACAAATCGCTCGTCTGGCACCTGCCCTCGGTGCTGCCCGAGCCGCCGGCCAGTTGGGACGAACTGGTCACGCTGACCCGCCACCTCGGCGCGCTCGCCCGGCGCCGGGCCGGCCCGGCGCCACTGGCGATCGGCGCGGCGGACGGCTGGGTGCTCACCGACTGGTTCGAGAACGTGCTGGCCGACCTGGCGCCCGCCGCGTACGACGCCCTGGCCGGGCCGGACGCCGACTGGCAGAGCCGACCGGTGCGCGACACCCTGGACCGGCTCGCCGAGCTGTGGAGCATCGACGGCGCGTTCCCCGGCGGTGGCCGTCGCGCCCTGCTCACCCAGTACGAGGAGTCGGTGATCCAGGTGGTGCGCTCCCGACGGGCGGTGATGGTCTTCGAGGCCGACTTCACCGCCGAGGTGGTCGGCAGGTTCCGCAGTGGCACCGAGGCGCCGGTCACCTTCCGGTTCCCCAGCGCGGGCACGGGCGGCGGTCCGCTGATCGTCGGCGGGGACGCGGCGGTCGTGTTCGCCGACGCCCGGGGCGGTGTCGAGCTGGTCGAGTGGCTGACCAGGGCGGACTCGTTCCGGCCCTGGTTGCACGCCGGCGGCTACCTGTCCCCGAACACGACGATCCCGCTGACCGACTACGTCGACCCGGTCCGCCGCCGGCTGGCAGGCGAGATGCGCGGCCCGGGCACCACCCTGCGCTTCGACCTCTCCGACCAGTTGCCCGGGGCGTTCACCGGCTCCGACGGTGTGGGCATCTGGCGGATCATGCAGGACTTCTTCGCCGACGTCACCGGCGGTGTCTCCGCCGCCGAGGCGGTCCGCCGGGCCACCGGGCAACTCGCCGAGGCGGCCCGCAGCGCGGGCGGTGGCCGATGAGCGAAACCCGGGTGCTCGGCGAGTTGGCGGTGCTCGACGACGTCGGCCCGCCCCGCCGTGGCCGCGCCTACCCGGCGGCCGGGGCGACGTCCGCGCTGCTGCTGCCCGCCGCGGTGCTGCTCGGCGGGCTGGTGCTGTGGCCGGTGCTGCGTACCCTGCACGCCAGCGTCACCACCGACGGCCGCTGGGTCGGCGCGGAGCACTTCCGCACCGCCCTCGCCGCTCCGGGCACCGGCGCCGTGGTCGGCCGGACGGTGCTGTGGGCGCTGCTGGTGCCGGCGGTGGTGACGGCGCTGGGTTACCTGCTCGCCGTCGCGTCGCGCCGTTCCCAGGAGGGTGGTCTCGTCCGCCTGATCCTGCTGGTGCCCGTGGCGCTGCCGCTGGTCGTCACCGGCGTGACCTTCCGGCTGATGTACGACCCCGATCCGAGCCGTGGCCTGGCCACCCTGGTCGCGGCGCGACTGACCGGCCGGTCCGCCGAGGACGCCCCGCAGTTGCTCGGGCCGGGCCTGGTCACGGTGGCGCTGATGTCGGCGTTCGTCTGGGCGTGGGTGGGGTTGGCCGTGCTGGTCTTCCGGGCCGCGCTGGACCGGGTGCCGCCGAGCCTGGCCGACGCGGTACGCGCCTACGGCGGCGGTCGCCGGCACGTCCTGTGGGACGCGCAGTGGCGGCCGCTGCTGCTGCGTACCGTCGCGGTGGTCTTCGCGCTGGTGGCGCTCGGCACCAGCCGGACCTTCGACCTGATCCTGGTCATGACGCCCGGGTCGGTGCGCGACGACGCGGCGGTGCTGGCGCTGCGGGTCTGGCAGACCTCGGGCGGCACCACCACCGGGCCGGGTGCCGCGCTCGGTGTCATCTGGCTGGTGGCGGTGGTCGCCGGCATGTTGGTGGCCGCGCTCTTCGTCCGCCAGGCGTGGCCGCCTCCGCGCGCCGAGGCCGGTTCGAAGCCCACCCCGCCGGCACCGCCACGACGCCTGTTCCGGCTGCTCGCCGCGGCTGCCGCGGCGGCCTGGCTGATACCGCTCGTGGTGCTCGTCGCCACGTCGGCGCACGGGCAGGTGGACGCGGCCGCACGCGGCTGGTGGTCCGCCCCGCCCGGGGCCGGCTCCTACCGGGCCCTGCTGACCGGCGGGGAGCTGTGGCGGGCGCTGGGCTTCACCCTCCTGCTGGCCACCGTGGTGACCGCCACGGTGCTCGTCATCGCGCTGCTGGCCGCGTACCCGCTGGCCTGGCTGACCGGGCCGGCCGCGCAGGCGACCGGCCTGCTGCTGATGGCCGCCACCATCGTCCCGGTGCAGGTGATCGCCGGGCCAGTCAACGAGGTGCTGGGCGTGGTGCTCTCCTCCGGCACCGCCCGAGGGCTGGCCCTGGTGCACGTGGCGCTGGGTGTGCCGTTCGCGGTGCTGGTGCTGCGCAACGCGTTCGCCGACCTGCCCGCCGAGCAGGTGCGCGGCGCGCGGCTGGGCGGGCGCCGCTGGTGGGGCACGCTGCGCCGGCTTGGCCGGCACAACCTGCCCGCCGTGGTCGCGGTCTCCGTGCTGGAGTTCGTCCAGGTGTGGAACGACCTGGTGGTGGGCCTGCTGTTCAGCGGGCCGGAGGCGACGCCGCTCGGGCTGTTCCTGGCCGGGCAGAGCCGGGGCTTCGTGTCCAACAGCGGGGTCCTGGCCGCCGGGTCGGTGCTCGCCTCGGTGCTTCCGGTGGTGCTGATCGTGCTCGCCCGGCGGCAGCTCGTCGCCGGTCTGGTCGCCGGAGGTGTCCGGTGACCAGCCCCACCGGCACCGGCCGGGGGCCACGCTGGCCGGTGCTCATCGCGGTCGGCACGCTGGTCAGCGGGGTCCTCGGCAACCTGGCCAGCAACCTGCTCTCCGAGCTGGCGGCCAGTGTGCTCGGCCCGGCGAGCATCGCGCTGGCGGTCAGTGGCGCCATCGGCTTCGTGGTGTTCGAGATGCGCCGACGCCGGGCCGTCCGCGGGGCCGGCGCGGAGCCCACCGACGTCGTCACCACACCGGTCACCGACGTGCCGACGCTGCCGTACACCGCCGGGTTCACCGGTCGCGACGAGCACGTCCAGGCGGTGCTCGACCTGCTCGCCCGCGAGCACGCGGTGGCGGTGCTGGGTCGGCGGGCGGTGGGCACCTCCGCCTGCGCCGTCCACGTGGCGAACCTGTGCCGGGACGACTACCCGGACGGGCAGTACCATCTCGACCTGCGCCGAGGCGGTCGTCCCCGCTCCGCCCGGCAGGTGCTCACCGCCCTGGCGGGTGTCCTGGGCACCGCACCGCCCACCTCGGGCCGACCGGACGCCCTCGCGACCGCCGCCGCCGCGCTGCGCCGCAAGCTCGACGGCCGCAAGATCCTGCTGGTGCTGGACAACGTCGACCGTCCCGAGCAGGTCCGGCCGCTGCTGCCGCCCACCGCCCGCACCTGCCGGCTGCTGTTGGCCGGAGGCCCCGCGCTCAGCGGGCTCAACGGGGTGGTGACGCACTGGATCTCCGAGCCCGGCCCCGACGAGGCGGTCGAACTGTTCGCGGCGGCGGGCGGCGCGGCACCCGCCGCCCGGGTCCGCCGCGCCGACCCCCGCACCGACCCGGCGGTACGCGAGATCGCCGACCTGTGCGGTCGGCAGCCCCGCACGGTCCGCGCGCTCGGCTACCGCACCGCCCAGCACGGCTGGCGGCACGCCGACGTGCTGGACGCGCTGCGCCGCGCCGTGCACACCCCACCGCACCAGCGCGTCGCCCTCTCGCCCGCGGCCCGGCTGGTCACCGAGCGGGACACCGCGTACCGGGCGTTGACCCGCGAGGCCCGCCGGCTCTACCGGCTGATGTCCCTGACCCCCGCACCGGTGGACCGGCCGACAATCGCCGCGCTGGCCGCGCGGCACCCCGAGCGGGTGACCGCGCTGCTCGACCAGCTGGCCGCCGCCGCGTTCGTGGTCGGCGCACCCGGCGACCGGTACGAGATCCGGCCGCTACTCGCCGCGAACGCCCGCCTGCACCTGCGCGACGCCGAGCCCGCCCGAACCCGGGTCGCCGCGCAGGCCCGGCTGACCCGGCACCTGGCCCGCCGCGCCGAACGGCACGCGACCAACCTGGCCGTGCTCGGCTCCCCACCGGACCGGGAGTGGTCGCTGCCGCTGGACGACGACCCGTACGGCTGGTTCGACCTGCACCAGGAGCTGCTGCTGGCGGTGGTCCGGGTGCCGGCCGGGGCGGCCGAGACGCTGCCCCGACGGGTACGCCGGTGGTGGTTCCGGCTGGCCGTGGCGCTGTGCGGGTGGCTCGCGCACGTGGAGCGGCTCGACGAGTGGGAGCAGGTCTGCCGCACCGTGCTGGCCACCCCGACCGCCGACGACCGGCCAGAGATCGCCGGGTGGGCGCACAACGAGCTGGGCGTGCTGCGCCGACGCCGACACGACCCGCAGGGCGCCGCCGCCGCGCTCACCCTCGCGGTGGCCGAACGCGGCCGGCGCGGCACCGCCCAGGCCCGGATGAACCTCGGCCTGGCCCTGCTCGACCTGGGGCAGCTCGACGACGCCGTGGAGCACCTGGAGCTGTCCCGCCGGCACCGCTCCGCGGCGGACCGGGCCGGGCTCGCCCTCACCGACCTGGGTCTCGGCGCGGCCCAGCTGGCCCGGGGTGAGCTGGACACCGCACACCACCACCTGGTGCGGGCGGCGAACACGTTCCGGTCGGTGGGTGACGCGCGCGGCTACGCGGCGGCGCTGACCAACCTGGTGCTGGTGCACGCCACCCTCGGCGAGCACCTCGACGCCGCGCAGGCGTGGCGGGCCGCGCTGCGCGAGTACGAGTCGGTCAACGACCCGACCAGCCGGGCGGCGGCGCTGCTCAACGCCGGCGCGACGCTGTTGACCAGCGCCCCGGGGCAGGCGCGGGCGGCCTACGAGCTGCTGGCCGAGAGCCGACGGCTGCGCGAGGAGACCCGGGCCACCCCGGGGCTGGCCCGCACCCTGCTCTACCTGGGCGACGCCGCCGCCGCGCTGGGCGACCCGGCCGACGCGCGGCGGCACTGGGCGGACGCGGCGTCGGTGGCGGAGGAGGTCGACGACGCCCCGGTGCTGGCAGCCGCCGACGACCGGCTGGACGACTCCGCTGTGTCGCCGGGCGACAAGTGACCCGTACGCGACCGGCGGGCTGCCGGCCGCTGGTGGGCGTCTGCGAGAGTGTGTGACCGTGGATGCGCTCTCGGTGCGGGGACTCAGTCGCAACTTCGGCAACCTGGTCGTGCTCGACGACGTGAGCTTCACGCTCGCGGCAGGGCGGATCGCGGTGGTGCTCGGCCCCAACGGCAGCGGTAAGACCACCCTGCTGCGCTGCGTGGTCGGCGCCGACCGGCCGGACGCGGGTGAGGTGTTCGTGCAGGGCCGCCGGGCCGACGAGACCGACCCCCAGGTACGGGCGCTGGTGGCCGCCGCTCTGGACGACATCGACTTCTTTCCCGACCTGTCCGTGGTCGAGCACCTGGAGCTGGTCGCGTACGCCCACGGGGGCACCGCCGACCCGGTCGAGGAGGTCCTCGCCGAGTTGGGCCTGGAGCCGGCCCGTGACCAACTGCCGGTGACCCTGTCCAGCGGTCAGCGCCGCAGGCTGGCGCTGGCGTCCTGCTTCGTACGCCCTCGCCGGGTGCTGATCCTGGACGAGCCGGAGCAGCGGCTGGATGTGCGTGGCCGGCAGTGGCTGGCCGACCGGCTGCGCCGGGAGCGGGACGCCGGCACCGCCGTGCTGCTGGCCTCGCACGACCCGGAGTTGATCGACGCGGTGGTCGACGAGCGGATCGAGATCGGCCGGTGACGGCCCAGCCGGCAACGATCGCCGACGCGCCGGCCGAGCTGCCCACCGCCCGGCAGGTGCGGACGCGCCTGCGCCAGGCCCGCCGCCGCCACCACGAGCACTCCCTCGGAGACGTGCTGGGCGACGCGTACGTCATGGTCCTGTTCGTGGGCATGTACGGCTGGTTCGCGATCAGCGCCAGCCGCGACATGTTGGCCTCCCCGACCATCGGCCGCGCCGACCCGGGGGTGCGATGGTGGCTGGCGGTGGCGGCGCTGCTGGCCGGCGCCGGGCTCGCCTGGCGAGGCCTGCGGGCGCTCGGCCCGTTGCTTGTCACCCCGGCCACGCAGAGCTGGGTGACCAGCGCGCCGGTCGACCGGCGGGCCTGGCTGGTGCCGCGCCTCGGTGTCCTGCTGACGGGCGCGGCGGCCGGCACGGCGCTGCTCGGCGTGGCCGTGGCGGTGCTGGGCGGCGTCACCGACCTGGGCGCCCTGGGCTGGGCGGCGGGTGCCGGCGCCGGGTGGGGCGCCGCCGCGCTGGCGCTGAGCGTCGTCGCGCAGGGCAGCCGGACGGGCCGGCGATGGCCGACGCTGGTCGGTGCGGTGCCGATGGTGACGGCCGGCGTCGTCACGGCCGTGGTGGTGCTCGCCGGTCGACTCGGGGACGGGCTGCCCCGGCCGGCGGCGCTGCCGACGACCGCGCTGGTCGCCGTGGGGGTGCCGCTCGCGGTCGTCGGCACCGTCTTCGCGGTCCGCGCGCTGCCCCGGGTGGACCGGGCCACACTGACCACCGGCGCGCAGTTCGCCAACGCTGCCGCCACGGCGACGATCCTGCTCGACCCGAGCCTGCTCACCAGCCTGGTGGAGAGCAGGCGGTGGCGCCGCATCGGCCGGGTCCGCAGCAGCCGGATCCTGCCCGGGCCGAACTGGTGGGCGCTGTTGCAGGCCGACGTACGCCGGCTGCGCCGCCACCCCAGCGCCCTGCTGATCTGGGCGGCGCTCATCGGTGTCCAGTACGCTGCCGCGCTCGCCCTGCCCGGGCTGGCGGGCGCCGCGCAGGTCGTGTTCGCCTACCTCGCCACCGACCGGCTCACCGGCGGCCTACGGTCGATCAGCCGGTCACCGGGGTTGCGCCGGGCGCTCGGCGGCAGCGACAACCTGCTGCGCGGGATCCACGTGGTGGTGCCGGCGATCGGCGCGGGCCTGTGGTGGCTGCTGACCCTGCCCACCGTCGAGCTCGGGCCGCCCTGGCTGGCGCCGACGCTGGCGCTCGGGGTGGTGGCCGCCGCCTGGCGGGCCGGCACCCGTCCGCCGATCAACTACGGCGGCGCGACGGTCAACACACCGTTCGGGATGGTCCCGGTCGACCTGCTGCGCCAGGGCTCGCGCGGGCCCGCGCTGCTGGCGGTGCTGGTGCTCGTCCAACTGTTCCTGGGCTGACCGGGGTCGACCGCCCGGCTGCGGCGCAGCCCGCCCACCACAGAACACGCTGCCCGACACGCTCCGCAGTCGCCCGGGACCGTTACCGTCACCTCTGGAGGAAACCGACGGTCGCGAACGGGACAGCGAGCGGCAAAGCCGGCACGTATCCTCCGCATTCCGGTGATCGGTGGGCCACGACGGAGGGGGACCGGATGCCCGGCTGGGCGGAGCGGGGCGGCCGGCAACGACGTGCCTTCGTCGTCGGCGGGACGCTGCTGGGAATCGCCGTCGTGATGCTGCTCGCCGCCTGGCGCAGCACCGGCTTCCTCAGCGACCTGCTGCTCAACCTCGGCTCCAGTGTGGTGCTCGCGGCCATCTCGTACGTCATCTTCGACCCCCTGTTCGAAGAGGCCCGCAGGGCGCGGGTGCAGGAACACCTGAGCTTCGACCAGCGCGCGTTCGTGACGCGGCTGCACCGCTCCGGCCGCCGGGTGCGGATCCTCGACACCTGGACGATCCTGCTGGAACGCACGCACCGCGAGGAGACCCTGGGGGCGGTCCGTGCCGCGCTCGGCAACGGCGCGCAGGTGCAGTTGCTGCTGCTCGACCCGGACTGCACCGCCGCGCAGCAGCGCTCCGAGGAGCTGGAACGGCAGCGGGTGGACGTGCCACGGCAGATCCGCACCAACCTGCGCCACCTGACGGCCTTCCAGAGCGCCCTCGATCCCGCGCTGCGGCACCGGCTTCAGGTCCGGCTCTACGACGCGTCGCCGTCGATCCAGCTCTACCAGTGGGACGGGCGTGCGCTGATCTCGTTCTTCCCGATCGGGAAGCTGTCGTTCAACGTGCCCCAGCTCGAGGTGGACATGGACAGCCCGTGGGGTGGGTTCGTGCACGCCCGGTTCGAGGAGCTGTGGGAGCACGAGCAGGCCACCGTGAACCTGGAGCGCTACTGGTCGGTCACCGTCACGCTGCGCCACGACGACTCCGACGTGGTCGAGGTGCAGGTGCCCTACGTGACCGTGGAGGGGCAGCACTACGTCGACTGCCCGGGGTTCCGGGTGACCGGGCCGCTGACCGTGCGGGCCGTGCTGCCGCCCCGCGCGCCGGGCGCGGCCCCGGGGGTGTTCGGGCTGGCCGAGCCCACCGACACCGACCGTACGCCGGCCGCCACCGTGAAACGGCACTTCGACCAGAAGTACGGGCACGGCGACGGGCAGCGGGCGATCCGTCGGCTGGTGCCAACGCCGGGCGGCCCGCGTACCCCGGCACCCCGTTCCGCGGCGGCCGGCGACGCGCACGGACGGTGACCCCCGGCCGGTCCGGTGGGGCGAGGCGCGGGACAATGGTGGCCTCGGCGCGCCGCCGCACCCGATCACCCGGAGGGCCGTTCCCCTGTCGCCCGACCCCGCACCGCCGCCCGGCTCGGCACAGTTGCGCGCCGACTGCGGACGCTGCTTCGGGCTGTGCTGCGTGGTGCCCGCCTTCGCCGCGTCGGCGGACTTCGCGATCGACAAGCCGGCCGGGCGGCCCTGCCCCAACCTGCGCCCGGACCACCGCTGCGGGATCCATACGCAGCTCCGCGAGCGGGGGTTCCCGGGCTGCACGGTGTTCGACTGCTTCGGCGCCGGGCAGCAGGTCGCCCAGGTCGCCTTCGGCGGGCGGGACTGGCGGGACGCGCCGGAGACGCTGCCGGCGATGGCCGAGGCGTTCACCGTGCTGCGTCCCCTGCACGAGCTGCTCTGGTATCTCACCGAGGCGCTGGCGCTGCGCCCGCCGGCCGGGCTGCGCGCCGAGCTGGAGCGTGCCCGCGCCGACACGGCGGCGCTCACCGCGGCCGACCCGGCGCGGCTGCGCACGGTGGACGTCGCCGCGCACCGCGACCGCGTCAACCCGCTGCTGTCCCGGGCCGGCGACGCGGCGCGGTCTCCAGGGGGCGCCGATCATCGCGGTGCCCGGCTGCTCGGGGCGGACCTACGCCGGGTGGACCTGCGGCGGGCCAACCTGCGCGGGGCGCTGCTCATCGGCGCCGACCTGCGCGGCGTCGACCTGGGCCGGGCCGACGTCACCGGCGCGGACCTGCGCGGGGCCGACCTGCGCGGCGCGGACCTGCGCGGCACCCTCTTCCTGCACCAGGCCCAACTGGACGCCGCCCGGGGTGACGCGCGCACCGGACTGCCGGCGACGCTGACCCGGCCGGCGCACTGGACGGCCCTGCCACTCACCCCGGTACCTGCCACCGCGCGTCGGGGTCGACGTCGCTGACGGTCGCGGCCGGCCCAGGTTTCGGCCGCGACGACCCGGGTAGCCACCGCCGACGCGCAACGGCACGACGGGGGGGCAACGGCGTGGGTTTCCGAAAGCGTGACGGTGAGCTGCCGGGCGACCCGCAGCACAGCGAGGACGAGGCCGGTCAGGTGCCGTTGGTGCAGGTCGAGGCGGACACCGAGGTCCCACCCCCGGACGACACCGACGTACGCCCGGACATCGTGACCGAGGACAACAGCTCAGGCATGACGGGCGGGTCGTCCGGCAGCAGTGGCGGCGGGTCGAGCATGCCCGGCCATCCGGACGCGGCTCGCTGACGCCCGGTCAGCGGCTGGTCAGCGCGGCCTCCCGCGCCTCGGTCATGCCCTTGTTGGCGAGCCCGTCGGCCCGCTCGTTCTCCGGATGCCCGTTGTGCCCCTTGACCCACAGCCAGGTCACCTGGTGCCGCTCGCAGGCCGCCTCCAGCCGCTGCCACAGGTCGGCGTTCTTCACCGGCTGCTTCGCGGCGGTCAGCCAACCGTTGCGCTTCCACGACGCCAGCCAACTGGTGATGCCGTTGCGCACGTAGGTGCTGTCGGTGTGCAGCTCCACGGTGACCGGCCGGTTCAGGCTCTCCAACGCCTGGATGGCGGCCATCAGCTCCATCCGGTTGTTGGTGGTCGGCGTGGCCTCGCCGCCGCAGAGCTCCCGCTCGTGGTCGCCGTAGCGCAGCAGCGCACCCCACCCGCCCGGCCCAGGGTTGCCACTGCACGCCCCGTCGGTCCAGATCTGCACGCCCCTGCCGGCCGCCGCGTCCACCATGCCCGGCAACCTACCCGGCGGCGACATCGTCCGGCGCGGCACCCACCACGGCCGCCGGGATGGACGGCGCGGGCCGGGCGGGCCGCAGCCGGTCTCGGACGCGCTGCGCCGCGTCGCCGGCGGAGGCGGCGATCATCGGCAGCAACCGGGTGGAGTTCATGATCGCGATCTCCTCGGCGGGAGTGGTCACGCCGTCGAGGAAGCGCAGCACCCGCTCGGCCGGGTTGCGGTCGAAGAGCCGGTCGAAGAAGTCGGGGCCGCCGACCCCGCCCCGATCCAGGGCCCGCAGCGCCACCGCGTCCATCCAGCGGTGCCGGCGGGGGTAGGCCGGAGCGGGCACCGGCGCACGGCCGGCGGCGAGCGCGCGGGCCACCTGGTCGGCCTGGCGGTACATGGCCGAGAAGGTGAAGCCGGTGGAGGGACGGGTGGCGCCGCCGGCCGTTCCGAGGCGTACGACGCGGCGTGTCGGTCGGGCCGGGAACGGCGCGTCGGTCATTGGGATCACCCCGTTCTCCACCTCGCGCACCCGCAGCCCGGCCGGGTCCAGCCCGAGCAGGTCCCGGTACGCGGCCAGCGCCGTGTCGTACCCGGTGTCGGTGAGCAGGTCCGGCGAGAACTCGGTGTACTCGACCAGGGCGTAGCGGTCGCTCACCGGCAGCACGTACCCGAAGGAGACGCCCCGGGGCGGCTGCGGGGTGCGGAAGTCCATGAGCACCGCCCGCCGCGGGTCGAACACCGGCCGGTCGGCCTCCAGCCACCAACCGCGGAAGTGCTGCAACCAGGTGGTCCGCCCGGGTCTCGCCGGTGGGCGGGGGCGGGAGTCGAGCACCCAACCGGCGCGTACGGTCTGCCCGTCGCCGGTACGCACCAGCACACCCGTGCCGTCGTCGGTCACCGTCTCGGCGGGAGCGACGATCCGGGTGGCGTCCAGGCGGCGCTCGGCCTCGGCAGCGGCGTCGTAGACCGGGCCGGAGCGCAGCATCGCGTACCGCAGGGGGGCCAGGTCAAGGACGCGACGCCGCGCCGGGGTGGCCACCTCGACCTGCTGCCAGCTCGCGCTGAGCATCGGGTCCAGGTCGCTGTCGGGGTGACCCCAGAACGCCCAGGTGCGGTCCTGGCCGCGTCGGCGCACCGGGTCGACGATGGCGATCCGCAGGTCGCGCACGCCGTGCCGGTCCAGTGCGGCGAGCAGCAGGGACGCGGCGCCGCCGCCGCCGAGCAGGGCGAGGTCGACGTCGAGCGGCGCGGAATCGGTCACCGCCCCACGCTGCCACACCGTCCCGCCCGGTCGCGCGTCGCCATCCGGCGCTCAGGACACCGGTGCGGGTGGTTTCGGGTGGACACGTGACGGCAACGAAGAATTCTCATTTTCACCGGATCGAGGACCCAACCCACCTAGGGTTGGGCACACCGGTGCTCGTCACGGAGTTGGCCACCCGAACGACGTCCCACGCAGTCAGCGGACGAAAAGTGAGGGAAGACGCGTATGAAGGTCTCAACAGCACTCTGTTCGGCGGCGCTCGGCGTGGGCCTCGGCACGCTTCTGCTGCCAGGCGCCGCACTGGCCGACACTGTCGTGTCACCGGCCACCACCCCGGTCGGGGGGACTGTCGTGCTCACCGCGACGACCTGCAACCCGAAGTCGGGTGACGCCATCTTCCGCGTCACCGGGCCCAACCGCGACCAGAACGTCCGATCCACCACGGCCGCCGCTGGCGGCGGGCTGAGCGCGGAACTCTTCACCGCCGGATTCACCCTGGGCACCTACACGGTGGCCGCGACCTGCGGCGACGGCAGCTCGGCGGGCAGCGCGACGTTCACCGTCACCCCGATCGGCGGCGCACCGGCCGGCTCCGGCGGCGACAGCCGCGACACCGGCGCCCTCGCCGCCGGAGGCACGCTGCTCGGCGCCGCCGCTGGCGGGGCGCTGATCCTGTACCGCCGGCGCCGCCCGGTGCCCACTGTCGCCTGACCGGCGGCCCGCTCCATCCCTGAGACGGGTGCCCGTGCCGGTGACACCGGCACGGGCACCCCGACGATCCGGAGGTCAGCACGTGTGGTGGCGGCGGACCCTACCGGCTGTGGTCGCCGTGGTCGGCCTGTCCGGCCTGGGACTGGTCACCGTCGGTCTCACCGGCGGCCCGGCACGGCCACCGCGACCGCCGGCCGACGCGCCGAGGCGCACCCACCCCGCACCGGACCTGGCGCCACTGAACCGCGCCGCGCCGGTACGGGTGCGGATCCCCGCCATCGACGTCCACGCCGAGATCGTCCCGGTCGGCGTGGACGCCGCCGGGGTGCTGGAGGTGCCGCCACTGGACCGGCCCACCGTCGCCGGCTGGTACCGGCACGGGGCCAGCCCCGGCGAGACCGGCAACGCCGTCCTGGTGGGACACGTCGACTCCCCGGCCGGTCCGGCGGTCTTCTTCGACCTCGGCCTGCTCCGCGCCGGCCAGGAGATCCAGGTCACCCGGGCCGACGCCCGGGTCACCACGTTCACCGTGGACGGCGTCCAGGCGTACCCCAAGGACCGCTTTCCCAGCGGCCTGGTCTACGGCCCGGCGGACGCCGCCGGGCTGCGCCTGATCACCTGCGGTGGCCGGTTCGATGCCACGACCGGCAACTATGTGGACAACGTCGTCGTCTTCGCCACCCGCACGGCCTGACCAGCGCCTGCGGTCGGAGGTGCGGCAGGATGGCGGTGTGGGCAAGGGTGCGGGGCGCCGCCGGGCGGGCGCGACAGTGGGACAGGGGTGTCCGTGCGGATCTGGCCGGGCGTACGCCGATTGTTGTTCGCCGGTGCACGGCGGCGGCGCGCAGGCGCCCACCGCCGAGGCGCTGATGCGCTCCCGGTTCAGCGCCTTCGCCCTCGGTGACAGCGGCTACCTGCTGCGCAGCTGGCACTCCTCGACCCGGCCGGCCCGGCTGGAACTGGACCCGGGGCAGCGGTGGACCCGGCTGGAGATCGTCGAGACCGAGCGGGGCGGCCTGCTCGACGCCACCGGCACGGTGACGTTCCACGCTCACTACCGGGCCGCCGGCCAGCCCGGCACGATGATCGAACGCAGCCGGTTCGTCCGCGAAGACGGCCGTTGGGTCTACCTCGACGGCGATCAGCCCTGACGCTGGAAGGCACCACTGGAGTCGAACGGAGACCACCGATGACCCTGACGTTCATCAACCTGCCGGTGCGCGAACTGACCACCGCCGCCGAGTTCTACCGGGCGCTCGGTTTCAGCAGCGACCAGGCCGGGCCGGAGGGGGACAGCATGGCGCTCACCGTCACCGACAGCACCCGGCTGATGCTGCACGTCCGGTCGGCCTTCGAGAGGTACACGGGGGTCGCGGCCACGGACACGGAGAGCAGCCGGGAGGTCGTCGTGGGGATCTCCGTCGCGAGCCGGGAACGGGTCGACGAACTGGTTGACCGGGCGGTGGTGGCCGGCGGCGAGCCGCTCGGCTCGGGGACGGACAGCGGGCCGATGTACATGCGCGGCTTCCGGGACCTCGACGGCCACCAGTGGTCGTTCCTGCACCTGGCGAGCTGAGCGAACGTCGCCCGACCGGTCAGTCCGGGCCGCGCGCCCCGGCCGCGACGACGCCGGTGGGCACGGCCGCTCGGCGGCGGCGGCGAACCAGCACCAGAGCCATCACGAGGTACGCCCCAGCCACCACCGCGAACGCCACCGCGTTACCGGCCGCCGTGGCGACGAGGCCGTAACCGGCGTACGTCACGATGATCAGCACGTCGGTGGCCATCCCGGCCAGCGAGGTGACCGTGGCCCGACTGCTGCCGGTGATGCTGGCCTGCAATCGCGCGTCGGCGAGCACGGTGGCCAGTTGCGCGGCCCCGAACGCCACCGCGAGCAGCACGAACCCGGCCGGGTGCCCGGTCAGGGCGCCGCCGGCCAACGTGACGCCGACCAGGCCGAGCAGCGCGGCGTAGCCCCGGACGCCCAGCCGCTCCCCCGCCGGGGCGAGCAGCCCGCCGATGGTCACCCCGGCCCAGAGCAGCAGGAGCAACAGCGGCACGGTCGGCGCCCCGACGCCGGTGTCCAGTGCCAGCAACGGGGTGTACTCGTCCAGCGCACCCCAGTCGGCGGCCACCACGGCGACCAGCAGCACGGCGGCCCGCACCGGTGGACGTGTGCGGACCTGCGTCACGCCCGCCCGCACCGTGCCCCACCAACCCAGGTCGCCCTCGTCGCAGTCCGGGGTGGACGGCGACAGGCCGGACGGCGACGGGCCGGACGGGTGCGGGCGGTGCTCGGGAAACCGTAGGGCGACCGCGCTGGCGAGCAGACAGGCGAGCACGCTGGCCGCGCCGACCGCCGGGTAGCCGCCAGCGGCGAGCACCGGGCCGGCGAGCACCCCGGTCACCACCACGCCCAGCACGCCGGCCGTCCGCGCCCGACCGAGCACCCGGGCGTACCGGCCGGCCGCGCCGAGCCGGTCCAACTCGGTGAAGACCAGCGCCTCCAGGGCGCCGGAGACCAGCGCCGCCCCGGCGCCCCAGAGCAGGAACCCGACCGCGAACGCCGGGTACGACGGGACCAGCACCCAGAGCGCGTACCCGGCGGCGGTGACCAGCGGGGCGAGACACAGCAGCAGCCGGCGGGACACCACGTCGGCCCAGGCGCCCGACGGCACCTCGAACACGATGCCGGCGGCCGACCAGATGACGAAGAGCGACGAGACCTGCCCCACCGACAGGCCGGTGTCGGCGAAGAGCACCACGTACAGCGGGTAGAGCAGGACGAGGTCACTGAGGAACGCGTACCCGTAGAGGGTGACCGTCAGGCGGCGGACCGCCGGGTCGGGCACGCGCGAGGCGAGGTGAGTCATGGGGCCTTCCCGTGGGAGTGGACACGGACACCGGACGTGCGGTGCCCGTGGCGGCCCACGGGATCGGCCTACGGCACTGGATCAATGTCGCCAGGTCATGTCGGCGATGCTAGACCGGCCGGGCCACGCCGGCCAGCGCTTTCGGCATGCCGGAGGCGACGAGAAGGGGCGGGATCCGCACGGATCCCGCCCCGCCGTCCGGCTGCCGGTCAGCGTCGCTTCGGGTCCACCGGCGGGAGAACCGTGGTGGTCTCGGCGTCGTCACTGGTGCGCTGCCCGGGCACCGCGCCGCTGACGACCTGGGTCGTGTCGCCGTCGGTGGACGGGCGCACCACCTGGGTCGTGTCGGCGTCCGTCGATGGGCGCACCACCTGTGTGGCGTCCGGGTCGGTCGGCCGGGCGACCACCTGGGTCGCTTCCGAGTCGGTCGGCCGGGTCACGATCTGGGTGGACTCCGGGTCGGCCGGGAGGGTCACCACCTGGGTGGACTCCGGGTCGGAGGCGGCGGCCCTCGGCCGCGCCAACTCGGCCTCGGCGTCACGGCGACCGGCCCGGTAGGCACGGGCGTGCGCGGCGATCTGCTGCGACTCCTGCTCGGCGCGGGTCAGCCAGGACTCCCAGCGGCCCTGCATCGGCCGGATCAGCCCACCGCCGACCCCGACGACGAGGATGCCGCCCACCGTGGCCAGCACGGCGATCAGTACGGGCGTGGTGACCGCGGTCGCCACACCGATCTGGTTCAGCGCGGCGATGACGCCCAGGCCGAGGATGAACACCGACGCGATGGTGGCCAGCACCCGACCGTACGACAGGCCGCCGAGCGCGCCGCCGATGAGATCCTTGACGGCGTTGGCGATGGCTGCCGCGACCACCACGATGACGATCGCGACGAATGCCCGGGGCAGCCAGGAGATGACGCCGGCGATCAGGTCGGAGACCGGGTTCGGCCCCCAGATGCCGAAGGCGATCTGGAGGGTGACCAGCAGCAGCCCGTAGTAGACGAGCTTGGCGACGAGGTCGCTGGCGTCGTACCGGGAGCGGCTCAGGGCCCGGCGGATGCCGCCGCGCTCGACGGCGCGGTCGAAGCCCACCCGCTCAAGGACCTTGTCCACGATCTTGCGCACGGCCTTGGCGATCAGCCATCCGGCCACCAGGATCGCCACGAAGGCGACGGCCTTGGGCAGGAAAAGCATCACCGAGCGCAGGGCGTCACCCACCGCATCGCTGACGTTGTCTCTCATCGGGTCTCCTCCACGCGTGGCAGCCGGACGGTCGGCCCCCGACCTACCCCCACCGTCACATTCGGAAACGCCACCACCCAGCGATGTGATCGAGGAGTGCGCGGGCTCTAGCGCACGGCCACGCCTTGGCAATATCCTCCGTGGCGAGTGCGGCCACTGGAGCTAGTTTTCATCCCCGCCGCGGCCGCAGGAGGAGATGTCATGCACGTCGACCATTCCGAAGTGGACCGCCGGACGCTACTGCGGGCCGGTCTCGGCGCCGCCACGGTCGCCGTGGTCGGGAGCGAACTCGCGTTCCCGAGCGCCGCGCAGGCCAGCCCCGGCGCCGACCTGGACTGGATCATCAGCTGCGACGAGTGGGACGCCCGCCCGCCGAAGGACCCGCTGTCGGTCAGCGCCATCGCCACCAACAAGATCATCGTGCACCACATGGCATTTCCGAACGTCACCGACTACTCCCGCGAGCAGGCCGTGACGCTGGCACACGACTGCCAGGACCTGCACATGGACGGCAACGGATGGTCGGACACCGGCCAACACTTCACGGTCAGCCGGGGCGGTTACGTACTGGAGGGCCGCCGGGGCAGCCTGGAACGCCTCGAGGCCGGCGACCGGCAGATGATCTCGGCGCACTGCCCGGGCGAGAACGGTCGGGCTATCGGGATCGAGAACGAGGGCACCTACGTCACCGAGACTCCGCCGCAGGCCCTGACCGACTCACTGGTCAAGCTCTGCGTCGCCGTCTGCCGGCAGTACGGTCTGCACGCGCACGACATCTTCGGCCACTGGGACTTCCGCACCACCGAGTGCCCGGGAGCCGCCTTCTACCGGGAGTTCCCGGCGCTGCGCCGACGGGTGTTCGCCGCCCTCGGCACTCGGCTGGGGGACGTGCCGGCACGCCGCTGGCCGGACCTGTGGCGCTTCGTCAACTCCCCGTCGGTCCGCGTGGTGCAACACCTGCTCGCGTTCCGCGGCTACCCGGTGACGGTCAGCGGCACGTTCGACGCCGCGACCGTGGCCGCCGTGCAGGACTGGCAGGCCCGCAACGGCCTCCCGGTGGACGTCGACGCCACCCTCACCGCGCCCACCTGGGAGACCCTGGTGCCGGAGCTGGACCAGCACGCCGCCGGCCCGCCGGTCACCGCCGTGCAGGAAATCCTCGCCACCAAGGGGTACGCGGTCACCGTCACCGGGGCGTACGACCACGCCACCCGCCGTGCCGTGCAGGACCTCCAGGGGCTGCACGGGCTGCCCCGCAACGGCAAGCTCAGCACCAGCACGTGGTGCACGGTCGTCGGCGGGACGGTCCGCCAGTCGTTCCAGCACCGCTGATCCGCGCGAGGGCGGCGCGAACCCGCGCCGCCCTCGGCCTCGGCCTCGGCCGAGCGTGTCAGCGGCCTGAGCAGGGCGCTCTCGCCGTCGCGCCGGTTTGGCCGGAGGCGCAGACGGAAAGAGTGCCGGCATGAGATGGGCCCGTCGAGCCGTACCTGTCGTCACCGCCGCCGTCGCCGCGCTCGCCGCACGCGACCTGATCCAGCGCGACCACGCGCTGCTGCGCAACTTCCCGGTGCTCGGCCGCGCCCGGTACCTGCTGGAGGCGATCGGGCCGGAACTTCGGCAGTACATCGTGGCCGGCAACAACGAGGAGCGGCCGTTCACCCGCGACCAGCGCCGCTGGGTGTACGCGTCGGCGAAACAGCAGAACAACTACTTCGGCTTCGGCACGGACAACGACATCGAGTACACCCCCGGCTACCCGATCATCAAGCACCGCACGTTCGGCCGGGCCGTGCCACCGTCCACTCCCACCGCCGGGCACGACGTGCGGCTGCCCTGCGCCAAGGTGCTCGGCGCGGCCCGGGGACGCGCCCGCGCGTTCCGGCCGGAGTCGGTGGTCAACATCTCCGGGATGAGCTTCGGCTCGCTCTCCGGCAACGCCATCGCCGCGTTGAACAAGGGTGCGGCGCTCGCCGGATGCCTCCAGAACACCGGCGAGGGCGGCCTGTCGCCGTACCACCGCAACGGCGGCGACCTGGTCTTCCAGCTCGGCACGGCGTACTTCGGCTGCCGCGACGAGCACGGCCGCTTCAGCCTCGACCGGCTGAAGGACCTGGTCGTCGGCGCTCCGGTCAAGGCGTTGGAGATCAAGCTGAGCCAGGGCGCTAAGCCCAGCCTCGGCGGGCTGCTGCCTGGTGCGAAGGTGTCCGCCGAGATCGCCGCCACCCGGGGCATCCCGGCCAGGCAGGACTGCGTCAGCCCGTCCCGGCACGCCGAGTTCTCCGACTGCGACAGCCTGCTCGACTGGGTGGAACTGCTGGCCGCCGAGACGGGCCTGCCGGTCGGCATCAAGTCGGCGGTCGGCGACCTGGGCTTCTGGGAGCAACTGGCCACCCTGATGCGGGACACCGGCCGGGGCGTCGACTTCGTGACGATCGACGGCGGCGAGGGCGGCACCGGCGCCGCACCGCTGATCTTCACCGACTCGGTGTCGCTGCCGTTCCAGCAGGGCTTCTCCCGGGTCTACAAGGTCTTCGCCGAGCACGACCTGCACGAGCGGGTGGTGTTCGTCGGCGGCGGCAAGCTCGGCCTGCCGGACAACGCGATCGTGGCGTTCGCGCTCGGCTGCGACCTGGTCAACGTCGGCCGGGAGGCGATGCTGTCGATCGGCTGCATCCAGGCGCAGAAGTGCCACACCGACACCTGCCCCACCGGCGTAGCGACGCAGAACGCATGGCTGGCCCGGGGCCTGGACCCGGCGTCGAAGTCGCACCGGGCGGCCAACTACCTGCGGACGCTGCGCCGGGACCTGACGACGGTCGCCGAGGCGTGCGGTGTGGAACACCCCGGCCTGATCGGTACGGACGCCGTGGAGATCCTGGACGGCCGCACCGGCTCCACCCCACTGCACGAGGTGTACGGCTACCAGCCGGACTGGGGCCTGCCCTCCCCCGCCGATCAGGCGGAGATCATCCGGCTGATGGTCCCGGAGGCGCCCCAGGGCGGTAGTGCCCCGCCGTCAGCCACCGCCGTCGGCTGAGGTCCCGGGCTGGCCTCCCCTGGCGCAGCCCCAGCCTGACCTCACTCGATGCCCGGAGCCGAAGCCGTGGGCCTGGCCGTAGGCGCGGGCCTGGCGCGCGAAGTTTCTCCCACCCGGACCGGCCCCTCGTGGTGCTGATCGGCGACCGTGGGCGCGGGCGAAGCCGTGGCCGAGGGCGCGGCCGAAGGCGTAGGCGTGGCCGGGGCCGGGGCCGGGGGTGAGGCCGGGAGCGGGGGCGGGGTTCCCCCCGTGAGCTTGATGTCTCTGAGACATTTTGATGCCTCAGAGACATCAGCCGTTTTAGCGGTACCTCCCCCACCCAGCCGGGCTCGGCTCCAGGCAGCCGCCCGGGTGCACGGCCGCCCACACGATGACGCCCGATAAACACGTGGAGCCGTCGACACAGGGTGCCTATGGTGGCGCGGTGCTGATCAGACGCGAGACACCCGCCGACGTCGACGCCATTCGGGCGGTGCACTCCGCTGCCTTCGCCAAGGCCGACGGTGACGGGGTACCGGTCGAGGCGACGCTGGTCGACGCGCTGCGCGCCGACGAGGGCTGGCTGCCCGCGTACTCCCTGGTAGCGACCGATTCGGACGGCCAAGTGGTGGGGCACGTGGTAGCCACCCGGGGTCGGGTGGCCGGCCAGCCGGTGGCGCTCGGGCTGGGACCGGTCGGTGTGCTGCCCGGGTCGCAGCGGCGCGGGGTCGGTAGCGCGTTGATGCACGCGGTGCTCGGCGCGGCCGACGCGCGGGACGAGCCGCTGGTGGTGCTGCTCGGGCACCCCGACTACTACCCGCGTTTCGGGTTCCGACCCGCCGTCGAGTTGGGCGTCACCCCACCGCAGCCGTGGGGGCCGCAGTACTTCATGGCTCGACCGCTGCACGCGTGGAACGAGTCGATCCGGGGCGAGTTCCGTTACGCCAGCCCGTTCGACGACCTGTGAACCCACCGCGCATCCGGCGGCGGCGCGCCACCGACTTGGACGGCTGCGTCGCGGCGCTCGCCGAGGTTCACCGGGTCGACAGGTACCCGCTGAACTGGCCCGCCGACCCGCACCGCTGGCTCCGCGAGCCGCACCCGGCGCGGGCCTGGGTCGCCGTCGATGATGACGCTGCCGTCGTGGGCCACATCGCCGTGCATCGGGTGCCCGACCCGGCGGGCGGGCCGCTGGCCCAGCCGACGGCCGAGGTGGCTCGTCTCTTCGTAGTGCCAAAAGCCCGGGGGTTGGCGCTGGGCAGCGCGCTGCTGGACCGGGCCCGCCAGTGGGCGGACAAACGCGCCACGGACCTGGTGCTGGAGGTGGCCTCCGGTGACACCGCGGCCGCCGCGCTGTACGAGCGCGCAGGATGGCGGTGTGTCGGCACCAGCACGGCACCATGGACCGCTCCCGACGGCGGCCCGGTGTCGCTGCGCCACTACACGCTGCGTCACCGCGCGCCGGGCTCCGACGTCGGGCTGGCCAGCGCCGCGAGGCGACGGGCGAGCAGCCCCGCGGCCTCGCGCAGCTCGGGAGGCTCCAGCACCTCGACCTCGTAGTTCAGGCGTGCGACGTGCGCGGCGATCCAGTCCAGGCTCTCCCCGCCGACGACCAGCACACACCACCCGTCGCCGTCATCCTCGACGCGGCCCACCTGCGGCGGCACCAACTCCCGCACCCGGTCGGGCGGGGCGTGCACCCGGACCCGGGCGAGATACCGGTACGGCGCCTCGGTCACCGACCGTTGCACGAAGGCGACCGGGTCCGGATGCTCGCCCGTCCGGAAGCGCCAGGTCGTCGCCACCGCGGTCCGCATCCGATCCAGGCGGAACGTGCGCCAGTCGTCGCGGTCGACGTCCCGGGCCATCAGGTACCAGCGGCGGCCGGTCGTGACCATCCGGATCGGCTCGACCGTGCGTTCCCGCTCCCCACCGGCCCGTCCGGCGTAGGTGAACCGCACCCGCACGGCGTCGCGACAGGCACGCGCGAGCGTCACCAGCAGTTCCGCGTCGATCTCGGGCACCGGGCCGATGAGCGTCTCCGTGGAGTTGTGCACCGCCCGCACCTCGGCCCGCAGCCGCGACGGCATCACCTGGTCGAGCTTCGCCAGTGCCCGTAGGGCTGCCTCACCCGCCCCGGCCACCGTGCCGCCCGAGGCGAGCCGCAGGGAGACCGCCGTCGCGATCGCCTCCTCGTCGTCGAGGAGCAGCGGCGGCAGCCGGGTGCCCGCGCCGAGCTGATAGCCGCCGCCGACACCGGGGGCCGCGTGCACGGGATAGCCGAGCGCCCGCAGTCGCTGCACGTCGCGGCGTACGCAGCGGCCGGTGACCCCCAGCTCGGTGGCGAGCTCGGCGGCCGTCCAGGACAGCCGCCGCTGGAGCAGCCCCAGCAACCGCAGCACCCGCTCGGTCGTCCCCTCGACGGTCACCCGCCGATCGTTGCACACGATGCGGAACGATCCTGTCCGCGATCCGGGGGAGGCTGGGATCATGACCGACCAGACCAGGAAACAGGGAGCTGCCATGGCCCGCGACATGCAGATCACGTTCGACTGCGCCGACCCGGCCGGCTTGGCGACATTCTGGACCGAGGCGCTCGGCTACCAGGTGCAGGGCCCGCCCGGAGACTTCGCGTCATGGGAGCAGGCGCTGGAGGCGATGGGAGTGCCCCCGGAGAACCGTAACGACGCCTCGGCGGTGGTCGATCCCGACGGCTCGGGGCCGCGTCTGTTCTTCCAACGGGTTCCGGAGCACAAGCAGGTGAAGAACCGCGTCCACATCGACGTGCGGGCTGCTCCCGGGCTTGAGGGTGACGAGCGGATGGGGGCCCTGGAGGCGGAGGCCGAACGACTCGTCTCGCACGGCGCCACACGGCTCAGTCGCCACGAACCCGCTCCCCCGCTGGGCGCCGGCCACATCATCATGGCCGACCCCGAGGGCAACGAATTCTGCCTCGACTGATCGGGCGTTCGCCCAGCTCACTGCCATGACGGCCGGACGCCATGCGAACATATGTACGTGTCACCCGGGGCCAGCATCCTGCACGCCGACCTGGACGCCTTCTACGCGTCCGTCGAGCAGCGTGACGACCCACGCCTGCGCGGGCGGCCGGTGATCGTCGGCGGCGGCGTGGTGCTCGCGGCCAGCTACGAGGCGAAGGCACGGGGCGTCCGCAGCGCGATGGGCGGCCAGCAGGCGCGTCGTCTGTGCCCGGACGCGATAGTGGTGCCGCCCCGGATGTCGGCGTACACGCGGGCCAGCCGGGCGGTGTTCGAGATCTTCCGGCAGACCACACCGCTGGTCGAGGGGCTCTCCATCGACGAGGCGTTCCTCGATGTGGGTGGCCTGCGCCGGCTGGCCGGGGCGCCGGCCGACATCGCCGAGCGGCTTCGCCGGGAGGTCCGTGAACAGGTCCACCTGCCGATCACGGTGGGTGTGGCCCGGACGAAGTTCCTGGCGAAGGTGGCCAGCGGGGTGGCGAAGCCGGACGGGCTGCTGGTGGTGGCGCCGGACGCCGAGTTGGCGTTCCTGCACCCGCTGCCTGTGGAACGGCTCTGGGGCGTCGGCCCGGTCACCGCCGCGAAGTTGCGCGAGCGGCGGATCCGTACCGTCGGGGAGGTGGCCCGCCTCGGCGAGGCGGCGCTGGTGTCCCTGCTCGGGGCGGGCGCCGGCCGGCACCTGCACGCCCTGGCCCACAATCGTGACCCGCGGGGGGTGCAGGTCGGCCGACGGCGCGGCTCGATGGGCGCGCAGCACGCGTTGAGTCGTACCCCGCACGCGCCCGCGGAGTTGGACGCCATCCTGGCGGGCCTGGTGGACCGGGTAACCCGGCGGATGCGGGCGGCCGGTCGATCCGGGCGCACGGTGATGCTGCGGCTGCGCTTCGGTGACTACACCCGGGCCACCCGCTCGCACACCCTGGGCAAGGCGACCGCGGACACCACACCCCTGCTGGCCGCCGCGCGGGCGCTGCTCCGGACGGCGCTGCCGGAGGTCGGCCGGCGGGGCGTCACGCTGATCGGCGTGTCGGTGGGCAACCTCGACGACAACCCGGTTCAACCGGAGCTGCCGTTCGACGCCACCCCGGGAGCCGACCTGGACGCCGCGGTCGACGCGGTCCGTGACCGGTTCGGGTCGACGGCGCTCACCCGCGCGGTGCTGCTCGGCCGGGACCCGGGCGTCGAGATGCCGCGGCTGCCAGATTGACCGGTCCGCGTGCTTTTCCACCTGCTCAAGCTGCGATCGGAGACACATCACAGCAGGTCGGCGGTTTAGCCAGCGGCTGACAGGTGACCCTTGGGGGGTACAGCCTGACAAGGGGGGACCCACACGATGTCCGACGACACCAGCAACCGACCGAGCCGTCGCACCGAACGCCCGCACGACGTGACCGACCCTCTGCTCTGGCAGTTGGCGGTGGATGTGCTCAGCGCCCACGAGCCGGACGACGAGGGTCTCTGCCGCAACCTCCAGTGCGCCGGGCAGTCCTGGCCGTGCGCGGCCCGCAACGGCGCCGAGCAGTCGCTGCGCCTGTCCCGTAGCAACCACGACTCGGCCGAGGCTCCCATCGACGGCGGCGCGGACCGTCCCGGGGAGGCCGCCGTGCCCGCCCCCCGCTGGGGCTGGAACGCCGGCCCGGCGGCGTCGCAGCGAGGGCCGAAGGCGTCCGTCTCGGCGGCGTGACGGCGGCCCGCACGGGCATCCGGGCTGACAGCACGACACACACGAACGCTCGGCCGGTGACCCGGCCGAGCGTTCGTGTGTCAACCGTCAGAGGCTGAGCCGCTGACCCGGGAAGATCAGACCCGGGTCGGCACCGACCAGCTGCCGGTTGCGCTCGTACAGGGCCTGCCAGCCGCCGGCCTGCCGGTGGCTCTGCGCGATCTCGGACAGCGTGTCGCCCGGCTTCACCACGTACGTGTCGCCACTGGCCGCCGGGGTGGTGCGCTCGTGGTTGCGGGTCGCCGGCTGCTCGCCGCGCGACGACCGCTGGGTGGGCTTGGTGGTCTTGTCGGACTTCGACGTGGATTTCGACGACTTCGAGGTGGACTTCGTCGACTTCGTGGCGGAGCCGCTCGACGAGCCGCCCTTCTTGCCGCAGGTCGGCCACGCGCCGATGCCCTGCCCCTTGAGCACCTTCTCGGCGATGGCGATCTGCTCGCCGCGGCTGGCCAGGTCGGCGCGGGCGGCGTACTTCTTGCCGCCGTAACCGGCCCAGGTGCTCTGCGCGAACTGCAGACCGCCGTAGTAGCCGTTACCGGTGTTGATCTTCCAGTTGCCACCGGACTCGCACTTGGCGATCGCGTCCCAGTTGACCGCGGCCTGCGCCGGGGCCGCCGGCCCGAAGAGCGCGACGGCGCCGGTGACCGCGCCGACGGCCAGGGTGCCGACGGCGAGGCGGCGGGTGGTGACCCGTCGATGACGGGGGGTGTAGACAGACGTCATGGTGAGCTTCCTCCACGCCGGCGAGGTGAGCTGTCGGGTTCGGGCCGAGGAGCCCGGCCGCGCGGTGGCGGCTTCACCCCGAGGTGACGATGCACCGAGGAACGTTGGGTCCCCCGCTCCTGCCCGGGTGACTGGGTTCCGACGACCGGGGGCAGGATTTGGCGTTGCCGGCCGTGGCGTCCGCTGTGGCGAACCCGACCGACGTTAGGCACGGTCGATGACGATCGCCCAACCGCTGTGAAGTTCTTCACCGGGCCACGCTGAGCGGCGCGCTCAGCGGTTGCGAACCCCGCCGACCTGTGAAGTGACCACGATGGACCGTTTCCGATCAGGTCGACTGAAGCGGCCGGCGGCGCCCGACTGTTCGGGCGGCCGCCGGCCGGAGAAAACGGTCTACAAGGTACGGGCCAGCCGATCGGCGAGCGTCCGGGTGAAGCGGGCCGGGTCGGCCAGGTCACCGCCCTCGGCGAGCACCGCCAGGCCGTACAGCAGCTCGGCGGTTTCGGTGAGGGTTTCGGCGGAATCGCCCTGCTCGTGGGCCTTGCGGAGCGCGGCGACCAGAGGATGACCGGGATTGATCTCCAGGATGCGCTTCGTCGATGGGATCTCGTGCCCCATCGCCCGGTACATCTTCTCCAGGGTCGGCGTGAGGTCGTGCGCGTCACCCACCACACAGGCCGGTGAGGTGGTGAGCCGCGACGACAGGCGGACCTCCCGGACGCTGTCGGCCAGGGTGGTGCCCAGCCAGTCCACCAGCGCCGCGAACTCCTGCCGCTGCTGCTCGCGCTCGGCCTCGGCCTGCTGCTTCTCCTCGTCGGTGTCCAGGTCGACCTCACCCTTGGCGATCGACCGCAACGGCCGGCCGTCGTACGCGCCGACCCGCTCGACCCACACCTCGTCGACCTGATCGGTGAGCAGCAGCACCTCGTGGCCCTTGGCCCGGAACGCCTCCAGGTGCGGGGAGTTCTCGATGGTGGCCCGGGAGTCGCCGGTGGCGTACCAGATGTCGCTCTGGCCGTCCTTCATCCGGGACACGTAACCGGCCAGGTCGGTGGGCTCCGCCGGGTCGTGGGTGGAGGCCACCGACAGGATGTCCAGCAGGGTGTCGCGGTTGTCGGTGTCGTCGATCAGGCCTTCCTTGACCACCGCGCCGAACTCGGTCCAGAAGGTCCGGTAGCGCTCGGCGTGGTTGGCCTTGAGGTCCTTGACCGCGGCGAGGACCTTCTTCACCAGGCGGCGGCGGACGATCTGGATCTGCCGGTCCTGCTGGAGGATCTCCCGGGAGATGTTCAGCGACAGGTCGTGCGCGTCGACCACACCCTTGACGAAGCGCAGGTAGGTCGGGACGAGCGCCTCGCAGTCGTCCATGATGAACACGCGCTTGACGTAGAGCTGGACGCCTCGACGGCCCTGCGGGGAGAACAGGTCCAGGGGGGCGTGGCTGGGCAGGAACAGCAGCGCCTCGTACTCGAAGGTGCCCTCGCCCTTCATGTGCACGACCTCGAGCGGGTCGGCCCAGTCGTGGCTGACGTGCTTGTAGAACTCGTTGTACTCGGCGGCGTCGACCTCGTCGCGGGGCCGCGCCCAGAGCGCCTTCATCGAGTTGAGGGTCTGCACCTCGCTGGTGGCGTCCGCGCCGTCGGCGCCGGGGCGCTCGACGGTCATCCGGATCGGCCAGGCGATGAAGTCGGAGTATCGCTTGACGATCTCCCGGATGGTCCACTCGGCGGTGTAGTCGTGCAGGTTGTCCTCGGTGTCGGCCGGCTTGAGATGCAGCGTCACCGTGGTGCCCTGCGGCGCCTCGTCGACCGCCTCGATCGAGTACGTCCCCTCGCCGGTGGACTCCCAGCGGGTGCCGCCGGTCTCGCCGGCCTTGCGGGTCAGCAGGGTGACCCGGTCGGCGACCATGAACGCGGCGTAGAAGCCGACACCGAACTGGCCGATCAGGTCCTGCGAGGCGCGAGCGTCGGCGGACTCCCGCAGTTGGCGCAGCAACTCGGCGGTGCCGGACTTGGCGATCGTGCCGATCAACTGGACGACCTCGTCGCGGGTCATCCCGATGCCGTTGTCCCGGACGGTCAGGGTGCGGGCGTCCCGGTCGACCTCGATGGTCACGTGCAGGTCGTCGGTGTCGGCGACGAGGTCCTTGTCGACCATCGTGGCCAGTCGCAGTTTGTCCAGTGCGTCGGACGCGTTCGAGATGAGTTCCCGCAGGAAGACGTCCTTGTTCGAATAGATCGAGTGGACCACCAACTGCAGGAGCTGACGCGCCTCGGCCTGGAACTCCAACGTCTCGGCCTGGTTGCTCACACCGTCTCCCTTCTCGGCTCGTGCGGAGGTTCGCGCACAGGATACGAGTCGTCACCGGTTGGGTCGTGCCCGCGTCCGGGTCATATTCCCGATCCAGGTGGGCGACTCTCGTGACCTACCTGACTTTGCCTAACAGAAGTCAGGTCGGCTAGCGTGACGCCCATGAAAATCGCTGGAAGCACCGCCCTCGTCACCGGCGCCAACCGCGGCTTCGGCCGGCACCTGGCCGCCGAACTCGTCGCCCGCGGCGCGACCGTCTACGCCGGCGCCCGCAACCCGGACACCGTCGACCTGCCCGGCGTGACGCCGGTGCGCCTCGACATCACCGACCCCGCCTCGGTCACCGCCGCCGCCCAGCTCGCCGGCGACGTGAACCTCCTGATCAACAACGCCGGCATCGACTCCGGAACCAACCTGCTCGACGGCGACCTGGACCTCATCCGACTCGAACTGGAGACCCACTACCTGGGCACCCTGTCGATGATCCGGACGTTCGAGCCGGTCATCGTCGGCAACGGCGGCGGGACGATCCTCAACGTGCTCTCGGTGCTGTCCTGGGTGAATTTCCCGAGGCACGCGGCCTACGGCGCCGCGAAGTCGGCCGAGTGGGCGATGACCAACGCGCTGCGCGCCCAGCTCGCCGAGCGGGGCGTCCGGGTCGCCGGCCTGCACGTCGGTTACATGGACACCGACATGGCCGCCGCCGTCACCCAGCCGAAGTCCGACCCGGCGGTCATCGCCCGGATCGGGGTGGACGGCATCGAGTCCGACGCGTACGAGATCGTCGCCGACGACATCAGTCGGCAGGTCCAGGCCGGGCTCGCCGGCGGGGTGGGCGCGCTCTACCCGCAACTGCCCTGACCCGTGACGGCGACGGGCCGCCGCCGGGAACACCGGCGACGGCCCGTTTGACGGGGTACGCGGTCAGCTCGCCTGCAGCGTCACGTCGTCGATCACGAAGCTGGTCTGCAGGGACGAGTCCTCGGTGCCGGTGAACGTCAGCGTCACCGTCTGCCCGGCGTACGCGGCCACGTTCAGCGTGCGCTGGACGTAGCTGCTGGAGGCGTTGAGGTTCGAGTACGTCACCAGCGTGGTCGAGCCCATCCGCACGGTCAGCTTGTCGTACGCCGTGGAGGTGGTGGTCTCGGCGGTGTCGATGCGCGTCCAGAACGACAGCGTGTAGCTGGCGCACCCGGCCGGCACGGTCACCGACTGGGACAGGGTCTCGGTGCGGGTGCTGCCGTACCCGTTGAGCCACGCCTTGTACGACCCGGTCCGGGCCGGCTTGCTACTGGAGTTGGTGATCACCCCGGAGGACGCGGTCCACGGCGTGGTGCCGCTCTCGAAGCCGCCGTTGCCGATCACCTGGCCGCCGGCGCAGCCGCCCGTGCCGGTCACCGTCAGGGTGAGGCTGGCGGTGCGGGTGACCGAGCCGGTGCCGGTGACCGTGATGGTGAAGGTGCCGGTCGCCGCGCTTGCCGACGCGGTCAGGGTCATCGTCGACGAGCCGCCGGAGGTCACCGAGGACGGGCTGAAGGAGACGCTCACCCCGCTGGGCGCCCCGGAGGCGGACAGGCTCACCGACTGCGCCGACCCGGAGGTCGTGGCGGTGGTCACCGTGGCGGTGGTGCTGGCGCCCCGGGCCACGGTACGGGTGGTGGGGCTGACCGCGACGGAGAAGTCGTTGGTCGGCGTGCCCCCGCCCACAGCCAGCTCCCACAGCGCGTACGCGACGCCGTCGGCCGCCCGGTTCAGCACCGTGGCGCTGACGTTCGCGGTGGTGTCACAGGCACGGTGGTAGCAGGGGTCGTACGCGGAGTTGGCGGTGCCACCCCACTTGGCCGCCTGGGCGCTGGTCTTGCGGGCGCTGGCGCCCGCCGCGTAGCCCGAGGTGGGGATGCCGGCCTGCTGGAAGTAGTAGTCGTCGGAGCGGCCCTGGCCCTCGACGTTCTCCTCCGGCTGCAACCCCAGCGAGTCCCAGTACGCCTTCAGCGGCGCCGCCGTGGTGGACGTGACCCGGTTGATGAAGTAGCCGCCGTTGACCGAGCCGACCATGTCGAAGTTGTAGTAGCCCTTGATGTAGCCGCGCTGGGTGGTGTTGAGCGAGTTGACGTAGAACCGGGAGCCGTTGAGCCCCTGCTCCTCGTCGGTCCACCAGGCGAACCGGACCTTTTTCGTCATGGTCGGGTTCTGCGCGGCCAGGACCAGGGCGTTCTCCAGCAGGGCGGACGAGCCGGTGGCGTTGTCGTTGATGCCCGGGCCGGCCGAGACGCCGTCCAGGTGGGCGCCGAACATGACCACCTGGTCGGTCGGGCCGCCGGGCCACTCCGCGATGAGGTTGTTCGAGGGGTACGTGCAGCTGGAGCAGTACTGCTCGGTGACGGTGTAGCCGGCCGTCTGGAGCTTGTTCTTCACATAGTTGAGCGAGGCCGTGTAGCCGGCCGAGCCGGCCCGCCGGTTGCCGCCGTTGCTGCTGGCGATGGAGCCGAACTGGGTCAGGTGCGCCTGGACGTTGGTGATGGAGATGTCCGGCGCTGCCAGGACGGCTGCTGACGCGGCGATCGGCCGGGCCGCTGCCGTTCCGGTGGTGGGTGACGCGGTTGCCGGCTGGGCGGCCAGCGTCACCGTCCCGGCGAACACGGTGAGCGCGATTGCCGCGCTCAGCGTTCTGCCTCTCATGGGGGCTCCTCGGGGGTTGGAGAGATACCGAGACAATTACAGATATCTATTCCGTAGGCATCGGTCGTTCGTCCCAACCCCACCGGCTCGACGCCGGACATACCACCACGCAGCCGCCCGCCGGTATCACCAACTCGCGCCTCCTCCCCCGGGCCGAGCACCCGCGAGCCCACACCCGCCCGGCAGTGGGACAGGCGGGTGCCGACGTCGGCACAGGTGAGGGGAGGTGCCAGGATGGGTACGTACCACCAGCAGGGGTCATCAGGCCCGGAACGGGGGCTTGCGATGAGGCCGGGTCGAGCGTGAAACGACCCAGCAGGGACCTGTTCACCGACGGTGGTGACACCGGCCGGCTCATGGCGGAGCTGGACTGGGCCGCCACCCCGCTGGGCCCGGTGGCCGGCTGGTCGCAGAGCCTGCGGGCCGCCGTCCGGATGGTGCTCTCCTCCCGCTACCCCATGCTGCTGCTCTGGGGTGAAAGCTTCACCGAGCTCTACAACGACGCGTACGCGGCGCTGATCGGCGACAAGCACCCCGCCGCGCTCGGCGACGACGTTCGGGTGACCCTCGCCGAGGGCTGGGACGTCCTCGGCCCACTGGTCCACCAGGCCATGGCGACCGGGGTGGCGAGCTGGGTGCCCGCCCTGCGGGTGCTGCTGGAACGCGCCGGCTACCGCGAGGAGGCGCACTTCAGCGTCTCGCACGCCCCGGCCCGCGACGACGACGGCCGTACGGTCGGCGTGCTGACCGTGTGCAGCGAGGTCACCGAGCAGGTCGTCGGCGAACGGCGGCTGCGCCTGCTGCGCGACCTGTCCCTGGGCGGCGACGGGCGCACCGTCGACGTGGACGCCACCTGCGCCCGGCTGATCGACGCGATCGGCGGCCACCCACTGGACGTGCCGTTCGCCGCGATCTACCTGCGCGACGGGGCGGTGCTGCGACGGATCGCCTGCGTCGGCGGCGAGCCGGGTCACTCCACGGTGCCGAAGGTGCTGCCGGACGCCGTGGAGCTTGCCGACCCCGGCCCGGCCGTCCGCGTCTGGGGCCTGCCGGACGCCGCCAGAGGTCGGCCTACCGAGGTGGCCGGAATCGCGGACCGCCTGCCCCTGCCCGCCGGCCCGTGGGGCGACCCGGTCCGCACCGCGCTGGCGCTGCCGCTGCCCTCAGCCGCCGAGGGCGAGCCGCTCGGCGTCCTGCTCGCCGGCGTCAGCCCCAACCGCAAGCTGGACGAGGCGTACCGCTCCTTCTACCAACTGCTGGCCCAGCAGGTCTCGGTGGCGGTGCGCAACGCGCGGGAGTACGAGCAGGAGCGACGTCGGGCCGAGGCGCTGGCCGAACTGGACCGGGTGAAGACGGATTTCTTCACCAACGTCAGCCACGAGTTCCGTACCCCGCTGACCCTCCTGCTCGGCCCCCTCGCCGACGCCCTCAGCGACTCCGCCGCGCCGCTGGCCCCCGTGCAGCGGGAGCGGGTGGAGACCGCATGGCGCAACGCCACCCGGCTGTTGACACTGGTCAACAGCCTGCTCACCTTCTCCAGCCTGGAGGCCGGACGGGCACGCAGCGAGGCCCGCATGGTCGATCTCGCCGCGCTCACCGCCGAGCTGGCCGGCGTGTTCCGGGCGGCCGTGGAGCGGGCCGGCCTGACGCTCGACGTCGACTGCCCGCCGCTGCCCCGGCCGGTGACGGTGGACCCGGTCAACTGGGAGCGCATCGTCACCAACCTGCTGTCCAACGCCCTGAAGTACACGTTCATCGGGCGGATCCGGGTCGCCGTGGACGCCGACGACGACGAGGTACGCCTCACCGTCGCCGACAGCGGCATCGGGATCGCCGACCACGACCTACCGAAGCTCTTCGAGCGCTTCCGCCGGGTGCAGGGCGCCCGCTCGCGCAGCTACGAGGGCACCGGCATCGGCCTGGCCCTGGTCCAGGAGCTGGCCCGGTTGGAGGGCGGCGAGATCCGGGTGACCAGCCGGGTGGGTGTCGGCACCACCTTCACCGTCGCCCTGCCCTGGGCGGCGGCACGGCCCACGGCCATGACCGGGCCGGCGCCCAACGGGCAGGGCGCCGCGGCACACGCCGCCGTCCACGACGCGACGAGCTGGCTCACCGACCCGGACGGCGGCGTCGCGGAACCCGCCGCGGTGTCCGGGCCGGAGACCGACGAACTGGCCGGGGCGCGGATTCTGGTGGCCGACGACAACAGCGACATGCGGGCGTACCTGAGTCGGCTGCTCACCGGCCAGGGCTGGCGGGTGCGGTCGGTCACCGACGGGCAGCAGGCCCTCGACGCGATCCACCGCGAGCCGCCCGACCTGGTGCTCACCGACGTGATGATGCCGGTGCTGGACGGCTTCGACCTGGTCCGCCGGCTGCGCGCGGACGAGGCGACCAGGGCGCTGCCGGTGCTGGTGCTCTCGGCGCGGGCCGGCGAGGAGGCCAGCGCGGCGGGTCTGAACCTCGGCGCCGACGACTACCTGGTGAAGCCGTTCGCCGCGGCGGAGCTGATCGCCCGGGTCCGGGCCGCCATCCGACGCGCCCGCGCCCACCGCGACCCGGCCGGCGGCCCGGCATCGGCGCCACTCGGGGACGCCCCCGTCGCGCCGGCACCGGCGCTCGCGGAGCCCACCCCGACCGCACCGGCTGCCAACCCGGCCGGCGTCGCCGCCGGTGGGCTGAACGACGCCGCGTCCGTGGTCCCGGAGGCCGACCGGTCCGGGCTCGGTGGCACGGTCGACGTCCGGTGGGCGTACCCGTCGGCGCCCACCTCGGCGTCGGCGATGCGCCGTGACGTCCGGCAGGTGTTGGGTGACCTGGACGTCGACCCGGACGTGCTCGCGGACCTGCTGCTCGCCGCGTCGGAGGCGATGAACAACGCCGTCGAGCACGCGCAGCGGCCCAGCCGCCCCGAGGTGCGGGTCCGGCTCCGGGTGGGCGACGGCCTGGTCCGCATCTCGGTACGCGACTTCGGCACCTGGCGGGACCGCCGCCCGGCCATGGACCGGGGCCGCGGCGCGCTGCTGATGAACGCCTACGGCGACGTGCGGATGGTCTCCACCGGCGAGGGCACGACGGTGACGATCGAGCGCCGGCTGGATGCCCAGGCCTGAGGGCCGGGTCCACCGCTCGACGGTCGGCGCGTCACAGCCGCCGGTTCTTGGCGTCGCGGGCGATGATGCCGTCCAGCCGGTCCCCCGGTGTCAGCTCCGCCGGGTCGAACCAGAAGATCACCACCTGCTTGTCGACGCTCCAGTGGGCCAGCCGGGCGCTGACCTGCCGGCCGTCCACGGTGCCGACGACGTGGTGCGCCGGGCCGACGAAGTAGCCGAAGGTGGGCACCGGCGCGTCCGCGCCGCGCTCGTCGTACCCGATCTGGTGGAACCCGGGGCGACGGTCGTCGCCCTCGACGTCGTTGACCAGGATGTCCGTGGTCACTGTGCCGTCCGGAGCGCGCCGGCCGGCGGCCAGCCCGATGCTCACCCGGGGCTGGCCGGGCACGCTCACCGTGACGACGTAGTAGACCCGCTGCTCGGTGCCGTGTCGGATCCCGCTGTCGACGAGGAGTCCCAGCGGCTTCGGGGTGTCGCTGGCCATCGTCGTCGGCGGCGGTGGCTCGGGCGAGGTCGACACGGTCGGCGAGACGCCGACCGGCAGCGGAGCGACCGCGACCGGCGGCGGTCGCTCGACCGTCGGCGGGTCGCCCGGCCGGATGCCGACCGCCACCGCGGCGATCACGGCGACCAGCCCGGCCGCCAGCGTCGCCGCCCCGGCTCCGGCGACCCGGCGGCGGGTCCGCAACCGCCGTCCCTCGCGCATGATGACCGTCAGGTCGAGGTGGGCGTCGGGGCGCTCGGTCGCCCGCATGGCGTCGCGCAGCCGGTCGACCTCGCTCATCGGCACGCCGTCTCGTTGTCGGCCGCCCGCGACTGGGTCGCGCGCAGCTTCTCCAGGGCCCGTGAACTGGTGCTCTTCACCGTGCCCACCGAGATGTCCAGTTCCTGGGCCACCTGCGCCTCCGGAAGGTCGAAGTAGTAGCGCAGCACGATGATCGCCCGCTCCCGGGGGCTGAGCGCGCCGAGGATGGCCGTCAGCCAGCGCCGGGTCGCCACCTCGTCGGCCACGTCGGCCCGCCGCTGCTCGGGGACCTCCTCGGTCGGGTACTCCCGCAGGGGACGCCGCCACCCGTCCACCAGATGGTTGAGCAGGGTGCGGCGGGCGTACCCGTAGGCGTCGTCGGCGCGGATCCGCGACCAGGACGCGTACGTGCGGACGAGCGCGGTCTGCGCGGCGTCCTCGGCCTGGTGGTGGTCGCCGGTCAGCAGGAACGCGGCGTGCACCAGCCGCGCGGACGCCGCTCGCGCGAACTCGACGAACTCCGCGTCACCCCGGGCCACGCCGACCCCTCCCCCGTGCCACACCGTTACCGACGGACGGGGCCGGCAAAAAGTTGCGTCTGCGCGAGATCAACTTTTCGAGGGGGTCCACTCGTCTTATCTCCCGCGTGACGCCAGAGCGGCGTGCGAGGGGAGAGACATGTCGACGAAGGCTACCCGCCGGGTGCGGGCCGCCTCAGCGGTGGCGCTGCTGGTCGTGGCGTTGCTGACCGGCTGTGGACTGCCGGCGGCCGGGCAGCCCGCGGCCGAACCGGCCGGGACCGCGCCGACCATCGGTGGCCCGCCGCCGGCCGGGCAGGGCACGACCGGCCGGCCACCGGTCGCCGCCGCGAGCGCCAGTGCCGCGCCCGTCGCCATCAGCTATCCCGCCACCGGCCGGGGCGGTTGGTCGGTGGCGGCGGCCGAATCCACCACCGGGCACGGCACCAGCGGGCGGTTGCTGCGCTACCGGGTCGCCGTCGAGCGCGACATCCGCGGCCTGCCGGTGGCCGACGTCGCCACGGCGATCTCCGCGACGTTGAACGACCCGCGTGGGTGGACGGCCGGCGGCACGTGGCGGTTGCGCCGGGTGGGCGCCGACGCCACGGCTGACTTCACCATCTATCTGGCGACCCCCGGCACCCGCGACGACCTGTGCCAGGACGTCCCGGACGGCTACACCTCGTGCCGCAACGGCGGTCGCGTGGTGCTCAACGTGGCGCGCTGGGTCGAGGCGGTGCCGGGCTACGGCGCGAGCCTGGCCACCTACCGCCAGTACATGGTCAATCACGAGGTCGGGCACCGGCTCGGCCTGGGCCACGAGCGCTGCCCGGGGCGGGCACGGCCGGCGCCGGTGATGCAGCAGCAGACGCTGGGGCTGCACGGCTGCACGGCCAACGCCTGGCCGTACCCGGATGGCCCGGACCGCTACGCCGGGCCGGTCGGGGCGTACCGCGACGAGATTCCGCCGCGCGAGGGCGCACGGCCGGCGCACTGAGCGGGCGCTCACGATTTCGAGCGGCGCTCCTGTTCGAGTCGCTCGTCGAGCCGGCCCAGTTCGTAGATGGCGTTGAGGTTGGTCGGCAGGCGACTCACGTTGTCCGGCACCGGGCCGGAATCCGGATCCGGATCCAGGGCAGGGGCAGGGGCAGGGGCCGGAGCCGTCGCGGGAGCCGAGCCAGCCACCCGGGCGGACCGGGTGCGGCGCACAAGCAGCAGCGCCAGCAGCGCGAGCACACCCGCGACCGGCAGGTAGTAACCGGGGCGCAGTGGCCAGCCGCTGCGTTCCGGGGCGCCGAGCGCCGGCGAGTCGAGCGAGTCCGAGGCATCACCGTGCGGCACGGGCTCGACCCCGTCGCGGGCGCCCTGCCCCGGGCCGGCGGGGTTCAGCGTGCCCGGAGCCACGGCTGGCGGGGGCGGTGACGCCGAGCCGGACCCGGCGGGCGGGGCGGCGGAGGCACCCGGTGGTGGGACCACCGCCGGTGGCGGGCTCGGTGCGGAGCCGTCGGTCGGGGTCGGACTGGGCGCCACGGGTGAGCCGGAGGCGCTGCCGCCGCCGAGCAGGCCGTCGACGATCTGACCGACGCCGCCCAGCAGGCCACCGACCAGGCCCGACGTGGCCGACGGCGACGGGGTGGGAGTGGGAGCAGGAGCGGGCGTCAGCGCGAGGACCAGCGAGAGCGCGACGATGGCAGGCATGGGTCCACCTCGGATGCGTCGATGTGCCAGGCACCGTACCGCAGCTCGGCGGCCCGAGTGAACAGGCAACACCGGGCGGGGACGCGCGTGGCGCCCCCGCCCGGCACATCGACGAGATCAGGCGGGCAGACCGCCGACCTGGGTGGAGATCCAGGAACGGATCGACGGCAGGTCCACGTAGATGGACGGGCCGGTGGCGCAGGTGGAGTTGTTGTTGCCGGCCCGACTGGTCGCGCCGATCAGGTTCCACACACCGTTGACCCGACGCACCTGCGGGCCGCCCGAGTCGCCGTAGCAGGCGCCGGAGTTGCCGTTGGTGTTGTTGGTGCAGATCTCGTACGGGCCGTTGATGCCGGAGCACCGGCTGTCGGCCACGATGGACGTGTCCAGCTCGTTGGCGACCGTGGGGGCGGAACCGCAGCCCCGGGGCGCGCAGGTCTGGCCCCAGCCGATGATCCGGGTGGCGGTGCCGACCGCGCCGGAGGTGCTCGGGATCGGCGCCGGGGCGTACGTGACCGAGCTTGCCAGTTGCAGCAGCTTGACGTCGACGCTCGGGTGGTTGACCGCGCGGGTCACCCGGACCACGGTGCCACCGCTGCTGCGGTTGACGCTGCCGACCCGCACCGACGACGGCGTCGAGCAGTGCTTGGCGGTGACCGCCCAGTTGGCCTTGATCAGGGTGCCGGTGCAGCCGGAGACGTACACCATGAACGGGTAGCTCTCGGTGGCCGGCCGGCCGCCGACCACCAGCGGGCTGATGTCCGAGTCGCCGTTCCAGGTGTACGTCGTGCTGGCCGGCGCGGCCAGGCTGCCGGCGAAGAGCGAGTTCACCCGTGACGCCTCGGCCGAGCTGGGGTTCGCGTTGCGACAGGAGACCGGGGCGCTGCTGCCGGACATCAGGTCGGTGCAGAGGCCGGTGCGCCGGTCCGGCAGGCCGAGGATGTGGCCGAGTTCGTGGGCGGCGATCCGGTTGCGGTCGTACCCCTGGTTGACGGCGGTGCGGCCCATCCAGATCCGTCCCGAGCCGAGCCCGGTCGGCTGCGCCCGGGGCCAGCCGTCGTCGACGGTGATGGTGATGCTGGCCGGGGTGCCGGCCAGGAGTCGGACGTTGCTGACCCGGCTGTTCCAGATCTGCGCCGCCTGGTCGAAGTTGGTGCGGAACTCGCCGGTCCGGCTCGCGTCGTAGTAGACGGTCCGCACGGCCGCGGCCGGTGCGCCGGTGGCGAGCTGCACCCCGGCGGCCGCCAGCACGGCCACCAGCGCGACCTGCACCGCACGTCTCAATTGTCGTCGGAACATCACGCACTCCCCTGGTCGCCGGCGACCATCAGTCGCCGATCATTGATGTACGTGAATATTAAGTGACAGTGACCGACATCCGGCATAGCGGAAGTGTCATACCGCGGCTGTTACCCAGCGGTTACGCCGCAGCGAACTGACCGTGCCCCGGCAGGACGACGGTCAGCGCAGAGGGTCACCGGCACCGCCGCCGCGACGTGACCCCGAACATCGGACGGAGGCACCACGATGAGGATCAGGAGCGCACTGACGGCGCTGGCGGTCGTCCTCGCCGGGCTGGTCGCCGGCGCGGGCAGCAGCGCAACGGCGGGCACCACGGCGACGACCGGGTCGGCGTACTGCGGGATCACCTGGGGCAGCACGGAGAAGACGGCCGGCACGCTCAGCGACGCCCCGCTGGTCGACGTACGCACCGGTCGACACGACTGCTACGACCGGGTGGTGTTCGAGTTCGCCGGCCCGGTCGACGGTTACGCGGTGGGCTACGGCGAGACGTGGACCGAGGGCGAGGGGCTGGCGCTGTCGCCGTACACCGCCGGAGGCGCGCTGCTGCGGGTCTCGCTGCGGGCACCCGCGTACGACGCCGCCCACTCCGGCACGGTCCCGTACGCCGTCGGCGAGCACACCGCGAACCTGCTGCGCTACTCGACGCTGCGTGACGTCGTCTTCGGCGGCAGCTTCGAGGGCTACAGCACCTTCGCGGTCGGCGTACGGGCTCGGTTGCCGTTCCGCGTGCTCGTGCTGGCCGGCCCCGGCACGCACAGCCGGGTGGTGCTCGACGTGGCCCACCAGTGGCAGGAGTGACGGGGGCGACGCTGGGGCAGGCCCGGCCGGTGAGCCGGCCGGGCCGCCGACACCGACCGTTTCGCCAGGTCGCGCACCGTGCGGGCGGGTCTACCCTCAGGTGATGGAGGGCCGCGTGCTGGTGGTCGAGGACGACGCCTCCATCCGGGAGGTCACCGCCCTCGGTCTGCGCCGCGCCGGCTTCCGGGTCGACACCGCCGTCGACGGGCGGCAGGCCCTGGTGGCGTGGCGGGCCCACCCGGTCGACGTGATCGTGCTCGACGTCATGCTGCCCGGTCTGGACGGCCTGGAGGTCTGCCGGGAGATCCGGCGGACCAGCCAGGTGCCGATCCTGATGCTGACCGCCCGCACCGACACGCTCGACGTGGTGGTCGGCCTGGAGTGCGGCGCGGACGACTACCTGCGTAAACCCTTCGACCTGCCCGAGTTGGTGGCCCGGGTCCGCTCGGTGCTGCGCCGGGCCAGCGCTCCGGTGGCGTCGAGCACCATCGAGGTCGGCGGTCTGGAGATCGACCCGGGCAGCTTCGTGGTGCGCCGGGACGGCCGGGAGGTCGCCCTGACCGCCACGGAGTTCCGCCTCCTGCTGGAGTTGGCCCGCCGCCCCGGCCAGGTCTTCACCCGGGAACTGCTGCTGGACCTGGTCTGGAACCACAGCTTCCTCGGTGACTCGCGCCTGGTCGACGTGGCGGTGCAGCGGCTGCGCGCCAAGGTCGAGGACGACCCGGCGCACCCACGGCTGGTCCGCACCGTGCGCGGCGCCGGGTACAAGTTGTCCACGGGCTGAGAAGGAGGGTCGGCGATGGCCGGTCGCGCGGTGGCACCGGGCCGCCTGCGGCGCCGGCTGACGATCGCGTTCGTGCTGGTCGCCGGAGTGTCCGCCGGTCTGCTGGCCGGCGGCACCGGGCTGCTGCTGCGGCAGTCCTGGTTGGACGCCTCGCTGCACCAGGCCGCCGCCGACGCCCGCTACCAACTCGTCCTCGCCGGGCAGTTCCTGCCGCTGACCGAGCAGCGCGGCACCGATCTGCTCACCAGCTTCGAGGGCAGCGGCCGGCACGTGGTGCTCGTCGACGGACCGACCCGACCCTCGCACCCGGCGTACGCCCCGACGCTCGGCGGTCGGCTGCGGGCCACCGTGGCCGAGGGACAGCTCGGCTACCAGCGGTCCGCGCCGGGGACGCGCCCTCGACTCCTGGTGGTCGGCGGGCGCATCCCCGGCTCGACCGCCGAGCTGTACGTGATCACCGAGGAGGACGGCATCGCGGCCGACGTGGATCAACTGCGCAACGCGCTGCTGGCCGGGTGGGTGCTCGTGGTGCTGCTCGCCGCCGGGGTGGGGCACGCGCTGGCCCGCCGCACGCTGGAGCCGGTGGGCCGGGCCAGCCGAGCCGCCCGGGCGCTCACCGAAGGGCTGCTCGCCACCCGACTGCCGGTGCGCGGACGCGACGAGTTCAGCGACTGGGCGGCGTCGTTCAACGAGATGGCCGAGGCGTTGGAGTCGAAGATCGCCGCGCTCTCGGCGGCGCAGGCCCGGGAACGGCGGTTCACCGCCGACGTCGCGCACGAGCTGCGTACCCCGGTGACCGCCCTGGTCGCCGCGGCCTCGCTGCTGCGCGAGCACCTCGACCAGCTGCCCGACGACGCCCGGCCGGCCGCGCGGCTGCTGGTCGGCGACGTGGTCCGGCTGCGCCGGCTGGTCGAGGACCTGATGGAGATCTCCCGGCTGGACACCGGGCGGGAGCGCCCGAGCATTGAGCTGGTGGACACGTCGGCGCTGCTGCACAGGATCGTCGCGGCGCGCGGCTGGTCGGCACGGGTGGTGATCAGTGGCGAAGCGGTGGCGCTGCGCACGGACCCACGCCGGCTGGAGCGGGTGCTGGCCAACCTGGTGACCAACGCGGTCGAGCACGGCGGCGGCGAGATCCGGGCGACCGTGGCCGGGGTGGGTCCGCTTGTCGTCGTCGAGGTCACCGACCAGGGGCCGGGCATCCCGGCCGAGCACCTGCCCCGCCTGTTCGACAGGTTCTACAAGGTCGACCCGGCGCGCTCCGCTTCCGGCAGCGGCCTGGGGTTGGCCATCGCCCGGGAACACGCCGCTCTGCTCGGCGGGGTGCTGAGCGTCCGCAGCGACCCGGGCGCCGGCACCCGGTTCCGGCTGGAACTGCCCGCGCACGGTCCCGACGGGCCGCCCGGCGGCGTGCCACGCCCGGCCGGGCACGTCGACGTGGACACCACCAGCCCAACCGGTGGTGCGGGATGAACCGGCGCGGCGGGCGGTCCGCGACGGGCGTCGCGGTGCTTGTCGCCGTGCTTATCCTCGGCGGCTGCGCCACCCCGCGCTCCGGTGCCCTCGGCCCGGCGCCGACCACGTCGCCGTCGAGCGCCGCACCCACCGAACGCCCCACCCCCACCCCGCCGGCCGCGCCGACACCGTCACCGTCGGCCAGCGGCACTCCGCCGCGTCCGCCGACGCCGGCCACCACCGGCCCGCGCCAGCAGGCGACGGTGACCATCGAGCTGTGGTACGTCCGGTCCGGGCAGCTCGTACCGACCCGGCGGACCCGGCCGGCGACCATCGCGACGTCCCGGCTGGCGCTTACCGAACTGGCCGCCGGGCCCACCCCGGCGGAGGCCGCCACCGGGCTGACCACCCTGCTCCCGGCCGGCGTCGAGGTCACCCGGATCACCGACGGCGTGGCGACGTTGCGGCCCCTTCCGTCCGCCGACGACCCGGCGCGCCGGCGGCTGCGCGAGGCACAGGTGGTGTGGACGCTCACCCAGTTCCCAACCGTGCGGCAGGTCCGCTTCGGCGACGGCTCCCCGGTCGACCGGGCCGACTATCCGGGGCTGCTGCCGCCGATCGTGGTCACCGGCCCGAGCGTCGGTGAGCGGGTCACCGCCCCGCTCACCGTCACCGGCACCGCCGACGCGTTCGAGGCCACGGTCAGCGTCCGGGTCCTGGACGCCGCCGGCCGGGAGGTGGCCACCGGCTTCGGTACCGCCAGCTGCGGCAGCGGCTGCCGGGGCGCGTACCGCTTGGTGGTCGGCTGGCGCACGCCCCGGGAGCAGCGCGGCACCATCGAGGTGTACGAGGTGTCCCCGCACGACGGCGCACGGATCAACACGGTGGCCGTGCCGGTGCTCCTCGCGCCCGCCTGAGCCCGGAGGGCGGAACGTAGCCGCTCTCCCGACCGAATGCGACGTAATTCGCAAAGAGACCCACGATCATCTGACCGCGACCTACCGTCAGTACGACCTCGTTCGGGAGGTCGGAACGCTCGGCGGTCCGCGGGTGGGCCCGGTTGCGGGGTGCCGGCCGCCCGGTGCACCGCTGCCGGACCCAGCGCCTGATCCATCGTCGCTCGCCACCCGAAAGGCTGCACCATGCCCGGAACCGCCTCGACCGCACCCGGCGCACCTGGCGCCGGGGCGTCGACCGGCACGCCGTACCCGCGGCGTTGGCTCGCGCTGGTGGTCATCGCCCTCGCGCAGCTGATGGTGGTCCTGGACGCCACCATCGTGAACATCGCGCTCCCCCAGGCCCAGGCGGACCTGGGGATCAACGACGCGAACCGACAGTGGGTGGTCACCGCCTACACGCTGGCCTTCGGTGGCCTGCTGCTGCTCGGCGGCCGGATCGCCGACTACTGGGGTCGCAAGCGCGCGTTCATCGTCGGCATGATCGGCTTCGCGCTGGCCTCCGCGCTGGGCGGTCTGGCGACCACCGGCGAGATGCTCTTCGCCGCCCGGGCGTTGCAGGGCGTCTTCGGCGCGCTGCTCGCCCCGGCCGCGCTGGCCCTGCTCACCGTCCTGTTCACCGAGACGACCGAGCGCGCCAAGGCGTTCGCCGTGTACGGCGGCATCGCCGGCGGCGGGTCGGCGGTCGGCCTGCTGCTCGGTGGGGTGCTCACCGAGTACGCCAACTGGCGCTGGTGCCTGCTGGTCAACATCCCCGTCGCCGCCGTGGCGATCGCCCTCGCCCTCCCACTGGTGCCGGAGAGCCGGGCGCACGGGAACACCCGTTACGACGTACCGGGAGCGGTCGTCGTCACCGCCGGCCTGGTCTCCCTCGTGTACGGCTTCACCAAGGCCGCCGAGGACGGCTGGGAGGCCGCCGCGACGCTCGGGTTCATCGCCGCCGGTGTGGTGCTGCTCGCCGTCTTCGTGGTGATCGAGCTGCGCTCCAACCACCCGCTGCTGCCGCTGCGGATCATCCTGGACCGCAACCGGGGCGCGGCGTACCTCACCTCGACGCTGATCGGCGCCGGCCTGTTCGGCGCGTTCCTCTTCCTGACCTTCTACTTCCAGGTGGTGCTTCAGTACACGCCGCTGGAAGCCGGGCTCGCGTCGCTGCCGGTCACCGCGGGCGTGCTGATCGCCGCCGCCGGCGCCAGCCAACTGTTGCCCCGGCTGGGTGCCAAGCCGCTGATGGTCGGCGGCGCCGCGCTCGCCGCCGTCGGCATGCTGCTGCTCACCCAGATCGACGTGGACACCTCGTTCCTCACCCTCCTGCTGCCCGCCCAGGTCATCCTCGGCCTGGGCCTCGGTTTCACCTTCGTGCCGCTGTCCAGCCTGGCGCTGTTCGGGGTGCCGGAGCACGACGCCGGCGCGGCCAGCGCAACGCTCAACGCCACCCAGCAGATCGGCGGCTCGTTGGGCACCGCCCTGCTGAACACCATGTACACCAGCGCGGTCACCGCGTACCTGGTGGGCCGGGCACCGAGCCCGGCCACCCAGGTCAAGGCGCTGGTGCACGGCTACAGCGTGGCGTTCGCCTGGGGTGCGGCCCTGATCGTGCTCGCCGGCCTGATCACCCTGTTCCTGATCAAGGTGCGTAAGGGGGACATCCGGACCGGCGGCCCCGTGCACATGGGTTGAGCGGACCGACGGACGCCGGCCGGCGTCGGATAGCGTTCTGGGCAGCGTCGACAACCCGTTGAGGAGACACATGCCCACCCCTGCCGATGAGATCATCGCCGCTCTGCGCGCGGGCCACGAGGAGCTGGCCGCACTCGTCCGGGACCTCAAGGAGGACGACCTGGTCCGACCGTCGGGGGCCAGCGAGTGGCAGGTGTCCCAGGTGCTCAGCCACCTGGGCAGCGGCGCCGAGATCGGCCTCGCCACCCTGACCGCCGCCCGCACCGGCGCTCCCGGCCTGGACGGCGACTTCAACCGCGGCGTCTGGAAGCGCTGGGACGCGATGTCCCCGGCCGAGCACGCCGCCGGGTTCCTGGCCGCCAACGAAGAGCTGGTCGAGGCGTACGAGGCGCTCGACGCCGACACCCGCGCCACGCTGCGCATCGACATGGGTTTCCTGCCCGAGCCGGTGAACGTCGCCACCGCGGGCCGGTTCCGGCTCAGCGAGTTCGCCCTGCACCAGTGGGACGTCGAGGTGGCGTTCAACCCGTTCGCGTCGGTGACGCCGCAGGCGGTGACGCTGCTGCTCGACCACGTCGGCGGCATGCTGGGCTGGACCAGCCGGCCACAGGAACTGGCCGGCCGGGAGGCCACCCTGCTGCTGCGGCTGCACCAGCCGGAGCGGACGTACGGGCTGCGGCTGGGCGAGAAGATCGAGCTGGTCGACGCGCCGGAACAGCCCGACGGCGAGCTGACCGCTCCGGCCGAGGCGTGGCTGCGACTCGCCGTCGGCCGGCTCGGGCCCACGCACACCCCCGACGGGGTGCGGGTGACCGGCCCAGTGACCCTGGACGACCTGCGCCGGGTCTTCGTCGGCTTCTGACGCGTACCGCGCGGGCCGGTCCTCCCGGCCCGCGCGGCTCGTCACCCCTTCACGCAGACCACCTGCTTGAGGTGCGCCACCACCTCCACCAGGTCCTCCTGCTGGGCCATCACCTCGGTGATGTCCTTGTAGGCGCCGGGGATCTCGTCGACCACCCCGGCGTCCTTGCGGCACTCGACCCCGGCGGTCTGCGCGGCCAGGTCGTCCGTGCTGAAGGTCCGCTTGGCCTGCGCCCGCGACATCCGCCGCCCGGCCCCGTGCGAGGCCGAGCAGTACGCGTGCGGGTTGCCCCGACCCCGCACGATGTACGACCCGGTGCCCATCGACCCGGGAATGATGCCCAGGTCGCCCCGCCCGGCCCGGATCGCGCCCTTACGGGTGACCAGCACGTCCACCCCGTCGTAGCTCTCCTCGGCGACGTAGTTGTGGTGACACGAGATCGGCTCGTCGAAGCCCACCTGCGGGAAGTGCTCCCGCACCACGCCGCAGAGCAGCGCCAGCATGACCGCCCGGTTGCGCCGCGCGTACTCCTGCGCCCACCACAGGTCCCGCCGGTAGGCGTCCATCTCCGGCGTGCCGGCGAGGAACACCGCCAGGTCCCGGTCGGGCAGGTCGACGTTGTGCGGCAGCCCGCGGGCCACCCCGATGTGCCGCTCGGCCAACTCCTTGCCGATGTTGCGGGACCCGGAGTGCAGCATCACCCACACCCGGCCCTCGTCGGCGCCACCCTGCTCCAGGCAGACCTCGATGAAGTGGTTGCCGCCGCCGAGCGTGCCGAGCTGCCGCTGAGCCCGGGTCTCCAGCTGCGCCACCCGACGGTCCAGCCCGGCGAACCGGCCCCAGAAGTCGTCCCACCCGGCCTGCTCCAGGCCCCGAACCCGGCGCGGGTCGACGGCCCGGTCCCGCTGGGCGAAGCCGACCGGGATGGTGGCCTCGATCGCGGACCGCAGGCCGGCCAGGTCGTCCGGCAGGTCAGCGGCGGTCAGCGAGGTACGCACCGCCGACATGCCGCAGCCGATGTCGACGCCGACGGCGGCGGGCGAGACGGCCTGCCGCATGGCGATCACCGACCCGACCGTGGCGCCCTTGCCGAAGTGCACGTCCGGCATCACGGCGACGCCCTGCACCCAGGGCAGCGCGCCGATGTTGCGCAGCTGCCGGGCGGCCTGCGGCTCGATGGCGTACGGGTCGGTCCAGACCCGGACCGGCGCCCGGGTACCGGCGAGGGGCGTGAATCCCATCGTGGTCTCCTTGTGTCGTACCGGCACCATCGTCGCAGGGGTGACCGGAAATGATCGCGCCAACGGATCGGCCGGGCGCGGAGAGGCTGGTCGGATACGAAAGGCCGCCCGACCCTCAGCGGGGTGGGCGGCGCCGGACGCGCTGTCGTCAGCGGTGGCGTCGCCCCGAGTGCCGGGTCTGTTCGGGCTGGCCGAGACACCGGCACCCCGCGCCGGACGGCAACGCGGCACCGGCACCTGGCGTGCGCCAGGTGGCGTCGGTGGGTTGGCGTTGCGACACGGCGTACTCCCGGGGTCTGCGCGGTTGACCTTGCTCCAGTGACGCTAGGCGGGCCGAGCCGCGTCCGCAATGGATATTGCGAGCGGCCCGGCCGCGCCGGCTCGGTTACGGCTGCGGCACCAGCCGGAAGGACTGCGCCGCGGTGCCGTTGCAGGTGTACTGGATGAGCTGGACGCTGTTCGCCGTGGACGCCCCCGGCACGTCGAGACACTTGCCGCTGAGACGGTTGACCAGGCGGTAGTAGCCACCACCCTCCGACTCGGCCCGCCACTGCTGGTTGGTGCCGCCGCTGTAGGACCAGAGTTGGATCGGCGCCGAGTCGGCGGTCGACACGTTCGTCACGTCGAGCACCTGGGCGCTGTTGGTGCGGTTGTTGACCCGCAGGTAGCCGCCGCTGGTCGGCGCGAACTGGTACTGCTGGGCGGCGCTGTTGTTGCAGGTGTACTGCTGGATGGCGGTGCCGTTGGCGCTGGCGGCGGCCCGCGCGTCCACGCACTTGCCGCTGCCCCGGTTGACCACGGTGTGCCAGGCGGTCGGCGAGATCGGGCCGGTCGGCGTGGGCGTCGGGGTGGGCCCGGTGGCGACGCCCGCGAGCCAGTGCAGCCCGTCGATCAGCAGCCGGTTCTGCGGCTCGCTGTCGAAGGTGGAGGACAGCCCGGTGTTGGTGCTGTAGTTCATCGCGTTGTGGCCGAAGTTGGCGTACAGCATCTTGTAGTTCCTGTTGCTCCACACCAGCGGGTAGTAGCCGCTGTACCAGGTCTGGGTGGGGTCGGTGCCGACCGGGAAGCTGGACGGGTCGATCGAGGCCAGGATGTCGATGTTGGGGTTCTGCCGCAGGTCGTTGCTCCAGGAGTACCACTCGCTGATCGACGAGGAGAACGTCGCCGGGAGGTTCCGGGTGGCCGCGTGGGTGCGGTTGTCGGCGCGCAGCGTGACCCGGGTCGGCCCCCAGGTGTTCGACTGGAACGCGCCGGTGCCGAGGAAGGTGTTGTAGTACCAACTCCAGCTCGACGGGTTGTCGGTCCACGCGCTGACGTGGAAGCCCAGCCAGCCACCGCCGTTCTGCATGTACTGCTGGAACGCGGCGCGCTGCGCGGTGGGCGGGGCGTCGTCGAGGAACATGATGACCTTGTACTGGGCCAGGTTCGCGGTGTTCAGCAGGCTCCAGTTGGTGGTCGCCTCCCAGGAGAAGCCGTACTGTGCCGCGGCCCGCGGGAACCAGGCGCGGGCGTCACGGACGAAGTCGATGTGCGCGGCGTCCCAGGTGCCGTTGTAGAAGGCCAGGACCTTGAACGTCGGCGCGGCCTGCGCGCCCCGCGAGGCGCCGCCCACGAGGCCGGCGCTCACCGCGACGAGGAGCGCGACGAACACCGACAAGATCCTTCTGGTACGGGTGGAGAGCTGTGTGATCACGTGATCGCCCCTTCGGTGTGGCCCGGGACGCGCGCCGCCGCGTCAGCGTGAACTATCAGTTCACAACCTTTACAGATAGACGAAGATTATGCGCCCCACCGCGAGGGCGTCAATCGCGCCGGCCCATCACCTCGGTGGCCACCAGGTCGACGAGGCGACCGTCGAGGTCAGCCGACCGAGGACCGGGCCACCGGCAGGGCGAAGTAGGTGTCCGGGTAGGGCTCGTCGCGATAGCGGTAGTGCCACCACTCGCGGTCGTAGTTGACGAAGCCGGCGTCGGTCATCAGCCGCCGCAGCAACTGCCGGTTCTCCCGGGCCGTGCCGGTGATGCGGGGGTCCGCGGTGTGCGCCCGGGCGTCGAAGCAATCGAAGCCGGTGCCCATGTCGATGCTGTTGTCGGCGAACCGTTGGCCGACCGGGGCCGTGCAGGCGACAAGCGGCTGCCCCGGCACGAACGGGGGTTGGGTGGCGGCGGGCTCGTCGACCAGCGTCAGGTCAAGCGTGCTGCCCCGACTGTGCGCGGTGGGGGCGCCGATGTAGCCGTCGGCGAAGAGCCGGTCCTTGGCCAGATCCGGATAGAACTCGGCCTTGGTCTGCTGTTCGAGCGGGCTCTTCGACCAGGCGACGAAGTCGTCCACCGCGGGCTGCGGGCGGTAGCAGTCGTACACCTTGAGGCTGTGTCCGCCGGCCAGCGCGGCGTCCTGCACCCGGCGCAGCGCCTCGGCCGCCTGTCGGGTGAGCAGGCACAGGGGCTCGCGGTAGGCGGTGACCGGCCGGCCGACGAAGTTGTGCGCCGTGGCGTACCGGATGTCGGAGTGGATGCGCGGATCGACGTCGGACAGCACCACGAACCCCGGCAACCGGCCCGTGGCGGAGGGCTCAGCGCTCGCCGGCCCCGGGCTCACCGACGTCGTCGCCGGGACCGACGGCTGCTGGCCGGCGGGCGGGTGCGAGCAGCCACCGAGCACCGCGACGACCGCGAGCACGGCGGCGTTGCCCACCCGGCCTGACCTGCGCACCCGTCCTGTCTATCAGCCTGGGCGAGGGGTCCGCGCCGGATCAACCCGCGGCGCCCGGATCTTCCCCCGCCGCCGGCCGCACCGAGTCGGTGTCGTCGACCAGGTGCCCGCGCAGGAACCGCAGCGCCGCCTCGTCGTCGTCGATCCCGCCGCCCTCGTGGCCGTTGTAGCGCCACACCGCCAACTCGGTCGGCCCCGCGTGGGCGTTCACAGCCGCGTAGACCCCCGACGGCGGCACGATGTCGTCCATCAGCGCCACCGAGTACCGGGCGGGCCGGCGGCAGCGCCGCGCGAAGTTGACCCCGTCGACGTACGACAGGGTCGTCAGCACCCGCTCCTCGGCGTCCCGGTGGATCGCCAGGTAGTCGCGGATCTCCCGGTACGGGCGGGCGTCGGTGACCACCACCGCGCGCGGGATGTCGCAGAGGAACGGCACGAGGGCGACCACCGCCCGCACACCGGGTGCCAGCGCGCCGGCCGCGAGGGCCAGCCCGCCGCCCTGGCTGTGCCCGAGCACCGCCACCCGGGTCGGGTCGACCATCGGCAGGGTGCGGACGGCATCCACCGCCCGGACCGCGTCGGTGATCAGCCGCCGGTAGTAGTACGTCCGGGGGTCGGCGATGCCCCGGGTCGCCACGCCCGGCGCCTCCGGACCGGACGTGCCCGGATCCGGGGTGACACCCCGACTCCAGCCCGAGCCCTGCCCTCGGGTGTCCATCTGCAGGTGGGCGAACCCGGCCGACGCCCACAGCAGGTTCTCCAGCGGGTGCCCCCGCCCGCCGCCGTAGCCGACGTACTGCACGAGGGTCGGCAGCGCCGCGTCGGCCCCGCGGGGCACCCGCAGCCAGGCCCGTACGGGCTGACCGGCGAAGCCCGCGAACGTCACGTCGAACACGTCGATGCTGGTCAGAGCGGTCGCCACCGGCTCGACCCGGATCGGCCATCCGGCGGCCCGGGCCTCGGCCAGCGTGCCGTCCCAGAACTCGTCGAAGTCCGCGGGGTCGGTCACCACGCCGCGGTGGTCGCGTAGCTGCTCCTCGGACAGGTCGGTGTACATGGCGTCCTCGGTCCGTCGGATTGACACTGATGCAGGGGGCGGTCGCCGGGGGCGACGGCGCGGGCGTCGGGCAGCACACCGGAAGGTGTCCGATAAGTTACCGGAACCTTTCCGCAACTGTGCCGAACGCTAGAACCGACCTGCCATGTCGTCAACCCCCGTCCGTGGGGCAAGATGACGCGGAGGAGCGGGAATGCCGTTCCGGGACAATGGCATGGCGACGGCTTGCGGTCGCTCTTGCGGACCGGTGAAGGAGACGCGGATGGGCGCGGACGACGGACGCAGGGTGACCATCACCGCGATCGCGCGGGAGGCCGGGGTTTCGGTGCCGACCGTGTCGCGGGTGCTCAACGGTCGGTCCGATGTGGCCCCCGACACCCGGGAACGGGTCGAGGAACTGCTGCGCCACCACGGCTACCGGCGCCGCAGCAGCCGCAGCGTGCGACGTGCCGGCCTCGTCGACCTGGTCTTCAACGACCTGGACAGCCCGTGGGCCGTGGAAATCATCCGCGGTGTGGAGGACGTCGGGCACGGCGCCGGCGTCGGCACCGTGGTCTCCGCGATCCACCGCCAGCCCACGGCCGCCCGGCAGTGGTTGCAGAACCTGCGTACCCGGGCCACCGACGGCGTCATCTTCGTGACGTCGCACCTGAGCCCACCCCTGCACGCGCAGCTCCGCCGCCTCAACGTGCCGGTGGTCGTCGTCGACCCGGCCGGCGTGCCGGCGATGGACGTGCCGACGATCGGCGCCACCAACTGGGCCGGCGGGCTCGCCGCGACCGAGCACCTGCTGGCGGTCGGGCACCGGCGGATCGGGTTCGTGGCCGGGCCGACGCACCTGCTGTGCAGCCGCGCCCGCCTCGACGGCTACCGGGCCGGGCTGGAGGCCGCCGGCGTCCCGGTGGACGACGCGCTGATCTACCCGGGCGACTTCTACCACGCCTCCGGCTTCGCTGGCGGCACGGCGCTGCTCGAACTGGACGACCCGCCGACCGGCATCTTCGCGGCCAGCGACCAGATGGCCTTCGGTGTCTACGAGGCCATCCGGCGCCGCGGGCTGCGAGTCCCCGACGACGTCAGCGTGGTGGGTTTCGACGACCTGCCCGAGGCGCGCTGGGCCTCACCGCCACTGACCACCGTGCGTCAGCCGCTGGTCGAGATGGGCCGGCTCGCGGCGCGGACAGTGCTGCGGCTGGCCCAGGGCGAGAGCATCGACTCGCCCCGGGTGGAACTCGCCACCGAGCTGGTCGTACGGGACAGCACCACCGCGCCGCCGAACGGGTCAGCGCACTCGTCGTGAGGGTCCGAGCCGTTCCGGAAGCGGGTCCGCCCGTTCCGGTCCGGCAGCCGAAATTTCCGGTTCGACCCGGTCCCGCCGCAGGTCGGGCGACGGCCGGCACGTCCAGCGGCGGCCGTCGACGTGCCGGCGCGGTGAGCGACCCGAGCCGCTCACCGCGCCGTACGCGTCAGTGGTGGTGGTGTGCGCGGACAGCCCGACGGATGCTGACCGGCAGCGCGGGCGCGCCGTCGACCGGTGCCGGATCCTCGGCGGTCGGCGCCACTCCCCCGGCGGCAATCCGGTCCAGGGTGGCAAGGCCAGCGGGGTCGACCTCGCCGAAGATCGTGTAGTTGGGGCGCAGCGCCGAGTTGGCGTACACCAGGAAGAACTGACTGCCGTTGGTGTCCGGCCCGGCGTTCGCCATGGCCAGCACGCCCCGTGCGTAGAGCCGGCGCTCCCCGGTCGGGTCGGTCGGCGCCGGCGGCAGATCGGTCGGCAACTCGTCGCGGTACCGGTAGCCCGGGCCGCCCTCGCCGGTGCCGGACGGGTCACCGCACTGCAGGACGCTCAGCGTGGGGTAGGCGGTGAGGCGGTGGCACGAGGTGCGGTCGTAGAAGCGCTTGCCGACCAGGTGCAGGAAGCTCTGCACCGTGCACGGCGCGGCCTCCCGGTCCAGGGTCAGCCCGATCGGCCCATGGTTGGTGGAGAGCGTCACCCGGACGCTGCCCCGGCCCGGGGTCCGGCGGGGGTCCGGCGGCAGCGGCACCGGGCGGGCGGCCGGCTCGTCAGGCGTCTCGGTGTACGCGCACGGGCCGTGCGTGGTGCGCGGCGGCCGGACAGCGGCAGCGGCGGCGACAGACGACGCGGCGGACGCGGTGACCGCGTCGACGGACCCGCCCGGCGCGGTTGTCGCGTCGGCGAGCCTGGCCTGCGCGTTTGTCGCGTCGACGGACCCGCCCGGCGCGGCCACGGCGGCGGCGGAGGCGCCGACGACCAGCGCCCCGGCGAGCGCCGTCACGCCCGCGAGGCGGGTGAGCACGCGCACCGGCCGGCGGGGTGCCGCCGCGCCGGAGGGCGGTTCGAGTTCACTCGACACAGGGATCCTCCTGGACTCGTGGTACTGAAACGACCGGAGTCTATGGATCCCAGAGCCGGTTGTCGATCCGTCAGGGCAGTTGGCGGCGACGCCACAGCAGCCCGCCCAGCAGCACCAGCACCGCCGCAGCGCTCACCGCGGTCACCAGCCACAGCCATCCCGAGCCGGGGTGCGGGCCACTGGCCGCGGCCGGTCTGGGCGCACCGGGTGCGGCCAGCGCGGACGGCAGGGCCGACGGCGTGGCGGTCAACTCGCCCGGCTCGACCAACCGGCCCACGGCGGCGTCGCGGGGCACCGAGAAACCCCAGTCCAGCAGGGCCGCGCCCTGCTCCCAGCCGCGCATCGGCGCCGGCTCGGCACCCAGCAGCGTCGCCACGAGCCGCCGCCCGTCGCGCTCCGCAGCACCCACGTACGTGTGCCGGGCCAGGTCGGTGAAGCCGGTCTTGCCGCCCAGCGCACCCGGGAACCGGTAGATGAGCTGGTTCTCGTTCTGGATCTGGAAACCCTTGGTGCGCTGCGCCGGCTGGGCCGGGATGGTCGCCTGGTCGGTGAGCGCGTACCGCCGGAAGGTCGGCTGCGCGAAGCAGGCCCGGGCGATCAGCGCCAGGTCGTACGCGCTGGTGAACTGGCCCTTGCCGTCCAGGCCGGACGGGGTGACCGCGTGCGTCTGGAGCGCTCCGAGCCGGTGTGCCTGCTCGTTCATGGCGCGGACGCCGCCGGCCGCCCCGTCGGACCCGCCGCCCAGCCGGGCCAGCGCGTTCGCCGCCTCGTTGCCCGAGTTGAGCAGCAGCCCCAGCCAGATGGTCTCGATGGTGTACCGGCCGCCCTCGACCAGGCCGACGGCGGAGGAACCCGGCTCGATGTTCATGTCCGCCGCGGTGACGGTGACCATCTGCTTCGGGTCGAGCCGGGGCATCATGGTCGCCGCCAGCAGCAGCTTCTGCACGCTGGCCGGGGTGCCGTACTCGTGCGGGCCGCAGCCCCCGAGCACCTGCCCGGTGTCCAGGTCGGCGACCAGCCACGACGTGGCCGTGATCGCCGGCGGGGCGCCCACGCCGGCCGGCACGACCAGACCGCTGGTGGCCAGCCCGGCGCCGCCGACGGTCCGCTGCTCGGGCACGTCGGGCGGGGGCGTGGGCCGGGGCGGCCGGGACACCGCCGGCGCCGGCACCCGCGGGCACCGCACGGCGGCGGTCTCCGTGGCGGCAGCGGCCACCGGCGCGGCCGATGCGGCCCGCGTTGCCGGCGCGGCCCGCGTTGCCGGCGCGGCCTGCGTTGCCGGCGCGGCCTGCGTTGCCGGCGCGGCCTGCGTTGCCGGCGCGGTCGATGCGGGCGCGGCCGATGCGACGGTGACCGGCGCGGGAGCGAGCAGGACGACGGTCGCCGTGGCCGCCAACAGCGCAGCTCTCATGTGCCCGACCCTAGTCAACAAGATCGCCCGGCGGGACCGGATGCCGCCGCACGATGGCGGCGGTGACGGGTGCCGACGCACGACGGCGGTGGCCCGGGGACGCGGGCCGGCGCACGACGGCGTCGGGTGGTGGTGGCGGCACGACGGCTTTAGCGCGGCGGTCCGGCGCGTTTGGCGGCTGTGGGTCAGGTGACGCGGCGCAGCCAGCGCCGCTGCCAGGGGGCCTCCACGGCCTTCGGGTGGTAGCCCGCCCGGACCCACGGCACCACCCGCTCGGCCGGCAGGCCGTCAAGGATCGCCAAGGCGGCCAATGCCGTACCGGTGCGGCCCACCCCACCCCGACAGGCCACCTCGACGCGCTCACCGTCGTGCGCCCGCCGCAGGACGTCCCGCAGGGCGTCGAGCGCGTCCGCCCGGTCGAGCGGTATCCAGAAGTCCGGCCATCGGATCCGCCGGTGCGGCCAGGCCGGCTCCGGGCCGGGCGCCAACAACAGGGCGAAGTCGGCGGGCGAGGCGGTCGCGGCGATGCGGCGTCCGCGCACCGGCGCCCCGCTGGGCAGTACGAGCACACCTGGCTGCTCAGACCAGGGCTGAGCGACAGTCACCCGAGCATTGTGCCGCAAACAGGGCCAGGCGTCGTGCCGCTATCAACTCCGACCACCGTGCCGCACTGACTCCCCGGCGTCATGCCGCTATCGGCTCCCGGCCACCGTGCTGCCGTGGGCTCCCGGGGCGTCGTGGCGCCGCCACGGGGCACAGACAGCGCCGCCCCCGACCGGAGTGGGTCGGGGGCGGCGCCGGTGTCGGTGTGCAGGTCGCCACGCCGCCACGCCGCCACGCCGCCACGCCGCCACGCCGCCACGCCGATCTTGGACAGTTTCCGTTAGCTGGGCCCGCCCTGCTAAACGGAACTGTCCAAGATCTCGTGGCCAGCACCAGACGCGGCAAGGCCAACCACCTACCCCGCGCCAGCCAACGACGCGTCGCGCGCCAACCCGACCCACACCAAGCCGACGCCCTGGCCTCCAGACCCCGGACATGCCGCTGGCCGGCCCCCCGCGTTCGGGGTGCCGGCCAGCGGTTCTCTCGTGGTGCCGGGGGTCAGCTGTTCCAGTACTGGCCGACGAGGTCGGCGGCCTGCTGCTCCCACTGGGCGTAGGCGTCCGGGTAGGCCGAGACCTGCACGGTCTGCGCGGCGTCGGTCAGCGGCATGTCCTGCCAACCGTCGACCTGCTTGAGGCCCTTGAGGAAGGCGGTGGTGGAGTAGTCGGGGTCGGTGATCTGCTCCGGCGCACCCCAACCCGAGCTCGGGCGCTGCTGGAACAGGCCCAGCGAGTCGTGGTCGTTACGGTCACCCAGGTGACCCAGGTTCTCCAGCTTCGACTCCTGCAGACTCGTCGCGATCGAGATCACCGCGGCCCGCTCCGGCAGACCAGCCTTCTTCGTCGCGGCGATGATCGCCTTCACGTTCGCGGTCTGCTCATCGTTCAGCGGAATCCGGGACTGCTCGCCCTGCGGCTTGGCGGTCTGGACCGCGACCGCGGCGGGCTTGCCCTCGGCCGGGGTGGCGGCGTGGGCGGCGATCGGACCGGCGAACACACCACCGGCGAACGCGAGACCAGCAACAGACAGCACACTCTTACGAATAATCGTGTTCATGGGTTAGCTCCTTCGGGGGTAAGAACACCCACCCACCAGGGGACGGTGGCGCGGGTGTGAGCACCTCGTCCGGCGCTGCACAAACGGGGGAAAGTCTTAACGTCGGCGGCCTACGGGCGGGGGGCTCGTGGCGCCGGGTCCATGTGTAACGACCGGCGGGCCAGGCACATTCCGGGGGGCGGCCCATCCACACGCCGAACCGGTGCGGCCGGTCGTGGGGGATGTAACGACCGAGGGGCCGAGGTCATTCCGGGGTGGCCCGTCGAGCCGGTGCGGTCGGTCGTAGGGATTACAACGACCGGGCCCGGCCTGGCATTCCAACCCCGGGTGCGGGGCGGGCCGGCGGCCGGTGGTGCTGCGATCGTCAGGGTATGTAACCCGTCCGGGGCCGCCACCATTCCGGCCTCAGGATGCCACCGGTCACACCCAGAAACCACCCATAATCAGACATCCCGCCCGGCGTGCGTGGTGCGGTTCCGGTCAGACCGGCTGTGCGAGGGGTGATCCACTCGACATCGCCGATATCGGTGTATCGACGGCACCCGGATACCCCGATATCGGCGATGTGGAGTCGATCAACTTTGGGACGGCCCAACCAGACCCGGACGACGGCTGAAGTACTGGGCCACCAACGCCCCACAACTGCCCATACCGGACAAACTTCTGCATCGGGCGCGTGGATCCAGCCCGACAGGCAGGCGACAACTCTGCCCGACGCACGACGCACGACGCACGACGCCCACCCTGACGCCCGACCCCGACCACTCCTGATGCCCGGCACCGACGACCCGACGACCCGATGACGCCCGACGCCCGGAACGCCGGATGTCGGACGCCGACGACGTCTGATGCTGATAGCTGACGTCCCGACCGACCGCCCGGCAACCGGCGCGCTGCGCGGTGCCGCCAGCCGAGATCCTCCCGACTGCCGGCTCTGGGTGACGGTACGGCGTCAGCGTCCGTTCGGGGTCCACCCGCCGCTGCGGTACAGGGTTCCCCGACCGCCCGGGTCGGGCACCCCGCGCTGCCCCAGGCCGGCGGGCTCGGCGGGCTCGGTGGGTTCGGGGTTGCGGGCGGCGCGGCGTGCCCGCACCACGCGGGAGCCGACGAACCAGGCGACGGCCGCCACGCAGGCCACGATCACCAGGTTCTGGAGGACTCCGACGTACCCCTCGACGAGGTGCCAGTTGTCGCCGAGCAGGTAGCCGGCGAGCACGAAGGTGGTGTTCCAGATGAGGCTGCCTAGCGTCGTGTAGAGCAGGAAGATCCGCACCGGCATCCGCTCCACCCCGGCCGGGATGGAGATCAGACTCCGGAAGATCGGAATCATCCGGCCGAAGAAGACGGCCTTCACGCCGTGCCGGAGGAACCACGCCTCGGTCCGGTCCACGTCGCTGAGCTTCACCAGCGGCAACCGCTCCACGATGGCGCGCATCCGGTCCCGCCCCAGGGACGCGCCGATCATGTAGAGCGCCAGTGCGCCCACCACCGAACCCAGCGTCGTCCAGAAGATCGCACCGACCAGGCTGATCCGACCCTGCGCGGCGACGAACCCGGCCAGCGGCAGGATGATCTCGCTGGGGATCGGCGGGAACAGGTTCTCCAACGCCACCGCCAGGCCGGCGCCCGGCCCGCCGAGCCGTTCCACCAGGTCGCTGACGTAGCCGACAAGGCCATCCTGGGGCGGTTCGGCCGCAGCGATGGGGGTTCCGGCGGCGAGCACGGCGTGGGACGTTCGAATCATGCCCCTACGCTACGAAGCGATCCTGAGAGTCGACCATGAGGGCGACAGTCCGGCCGAGCGGGCCGACAGCGCCGTAGGGGGTGCGCAAGACCGTACCCCGCTGCGGATCGCGGTGGCGCAGCCTCCGTGCGTACCCCTGGATGTCGAAGAGAACGCGCGGGCGCACGCCGCCGCGGTCCGCGCGGCGCGCGCCCGGGTGGTGGTCTTTCCGGAGCTGTCACTGACGGGGTACGAGTTGGACGGCCCGGTCGTGTCGGTCGACGATCCCCGGTTGGCGCCGCTGGTCGAGGCGTGCGCCGAGGCGGGCACCCTCGCTCTCGCTGGCGCTCCGGTCGCTGGTGAGCACATCGCGACGCTGGCCGTGACCGGCGACGGCGTGACGGTGGCGTACCGCAAGATGTGGCTGGGGGACGCGGAGGCCCGCCGGTTCCGGCCGGGCGGGGCGCCGGCGGTGCTCGATGTGGACGGTTGGCGGGTGGGCCTGGCGATCTGCAAGGACACCGGCGTCGCCGAGCAGGCGGCGGAGACGGCCGCGTTGGGGATAGACGTGTACGCGGCGGGCGTGCTGGAGTCGGCGCGCGACGCCGCCGTGACCGACGAGCGGGCACGGCGGATCGCCACGACGCACCGGGTCTGGGTGGCGGTGGCGAGCTTCGCGGGGTCGACCGGCGGTGGCTACACCGAGGCGGCCGGCGGGTCCGCGATCTGGTCGCCGGGCGGTGACGTGTACGCCCGGGCGGGCACCGAGCCCGGCGAGCTGACCCGGGCCGACATCGGCTGACCGCTTCGGCGGAGCAGGCGGTCACCCCCTTCGGCGGAGCAGACTGGCCGCCAGCTCGGCTGAGCTGTGGTCGGGCTCGACTCCGTCGACCAGGAGCACGTCGCCGGCGAGGTGCCGGGTCCGCAGGGGCTTGATCTGCTGGTAGTCGCTGGAGTCGTACCAGGATCGGGCGCTGGGCAGGTCCGGAAACTCGATGATCACCAGGTTGCCCGGCCAGTTGCCCTCCAGGACGTCGACGGCGCCGCCGTGGACGAGGAACCGGCCGCCGAAGGGGGCGAGGGTGGCGTCGATGCGGTTCAGGTATTCCAGCACGTCGGGGTGGGTGGATGTGGTGCGCAGGTGAGCAAGCGCGTACGCGGTCATGAGGAGATGATTTCGGGGTCCTGGCGCGCTGTCGATTACCTCGCGGGTAATGGTGGGTGCGCCGCTGCGGTCACTAGGGTCGAGGCGTGACGACGATGGCCCGGCCCACGCGACCAGTCGGGGAGCTGCTGCGCGACTGGCGCCGAACGCGCGGGATGAGTCAGCTCGACCTGTCGATCGAGGCGGGGGTGTCGGCCCGGCATCTGAGCTTCGTGGAGACCGGCCGGTCGCGTCCCAGCCCGGAACTGCTCCTGCGGCTGGCCGAGCAGCTCGACATGCCGCTGGCCGAGCGCAACGCGATGCTGCTCGCCGGGGGCTACGCGCCCGCCTACTCCAGTCACGAGCTGACCGATCCGGAGCTGGGCCCGGTGCGTGCGGCCGTACGGCAGATCCTCGACGGGCACAGCCCGTACCCCGCGCTGCTGGTCGACCAGCACTGGCACCTCGTCGAGGCGAATCCCGCCGTCGCCCTGTTCACCGCCGGCGCCGCGCCCCACCTGCTGAGCCCACCGGTCAACGTGCTGCGGCTCAGCCTGCACCCCGACGGCATGGCCCCGCGCATCCTCAACCTGCCCCAGTGGCGCGCCCACCTGCTCAGCCGGCTGCGCCAGCAGGCCGTGACCACCAACGACCCGATCCTGCACGACCTGCACGAGGAGCTTCGCGGCTATCCCGGCGGCAACTCCCGCACGGCGCCGATCAGCGCGGCGGTGTCGCGCGTCGTCGTCCCGCTCCGGTATCGCCACGACGACCAGGAGATGTCCTTCCTCAGCACCACCACCCTCTTCGGTACGCCGCTGGACGTCACCGTCGCCGGGTTGGCCGTCGAGGCCTTCTTCCCGGCCGACCCGGCGACCACCGAAACACTGCGGGCCCTCGCCGGGTAGCAGGCGGGTGGTCCTAGGCTTCGGGCATGACCTCCTTTCCGCCGACCTTCGCCATCGACGTGGTCAACGCGCCCGATCGGGCGCAGTTCGAGGCGTTCATAGAGGAGCACCGCAGCGCGCTCGACGGCTGTCTGGACGGGTTGACCGAGGAGCAGGCGCGCCGGTCGTTGGTGCCGTCCCGCACGACGCTGCTGGGCCTGGTGAAGCACGCCACGTTCGTCGAGAAGGTGTGGTTCGACGAGGCCGTCACGTGCCGGTCCCGCTCGGAGATCGGCATCCCGGCGAACTCGGAGGATTCGTTCCTCCTCGACGACGGCGACACCATCGCCAGCATTCAGCGGGCACACCGCGAGGCGTGTGCGGCGTCCCGCCTCGCGACGGCCTCCCTGAGCCTGGACGACGTGCTGCGCGGCAACCGGCGAGGGCCGTTGCCGCTGCGCTGGGTCTATCTCCACGTGCTCCGCGAGCTGGCGCAGCACTGCGGGCACGCGGAGATCCTCCGGGAGCAGATCCTGAACGAGTAGGGCGGCCGCGCGTCGATCGTCGAGGACGACCGGACGCGCGCTTCAGGCCACGCCGTGGGTGTCGCCGAAGCGCCGGAGCGTCCAGCGGGCCGGGGGCCAGCCCCCGGTGTCGTGGTCGGTGGTCCATTCGGTGATCGAGGCAGGCGCCACCGCCAGGTCGAAGGGCCGGTGCAGCGGCTGGGCGGCGAGCGCGTGGAAGGCCCCTTCGACGGTCGCGGTGTGGCCGACCAGCAGAACGGTGGAGTCGCGGTGCCGGTGTGCGATCTCCGTGATCGCGCGGCTGACGCGGACGACCAGTTCGGCCCAGCTCTCGTTGCCGTCCTCGAACGGCCGGAACAACCCTCCGCCCACTGTGGCGTGCTCGGCCCGGAAGCGGGTGATCGGCAGCCCGTCGGCGTACGGCGGCGTGTGCCAGGTGCACAGACCGCAGTCGGCCACGGGGCGGACGCCGAACGCCTCGGCGATCGGTTGCGCGGTCTCGACGGTGCGGCGCAGCACCGACGAGTAGACCGCCGCCGGCCGGTCGGCGCCGTAGTCGTCGACGAGCCGCCGAGCCAGCCGATGTGCCTGGTCGTGGCCCAACGCGGTCAGCCCCCGGCAACCGTGCGGGCCGCCCACGACCCCGTCGACCTGGTGGACCGACTCGCCGTGCCGCACGAAGATCAGCCGTGTCCGCATCGGACCATCATGCCAGTGAGGCAGGCAGATGGATCAGTCGTCGGTGCGGCCGGTGGAGACGGTGTTGGCCTGGGTGAGCAGAGCGTCGAGCTGAGCTGCCGTACGCGCTGGCAGCTCACGCCGCTCGACCAGCTCGGCGATGCGTTCCCGCAGGTCGGCGACGTTTCTGGCCCGGTCGCGCGGCCGACGGTCCAACTCGTCGAGGTCGTCACGCAGGTCCTCGGCGGTCCTGCGGTCGATGTCGCCACGCGCCAGGGCCTGGGCGAGCACCGCGGCGAACTCGCTGGTCACCTGCCGCAGGCTGACCGGCACCTGCTGGCCGAAGGCCGGAGTCGGGGTCAGGGTCGGAGTCGGTGCGCTGCTGGTGGAGGGTGGTGCGGACGGTGCTGCCGGCGTCGGCGACTGTGTGGTGGCCGAGGGCGCCGGGGTGGAGGTCGCCGACGGGCCGGCGAGCGGCGGGGAACTGGACGAGTTGAGGCCCTGGGCGAGCAGCGCGCCGAGCCCGACCACGGCCGCGAGGCCGCCAGCGGTCAACACGGCGAGCGGCCGACGGGACCGACGCCGACGGGGTGCGACACCCTCCGGCGCGAGGGCCGGAGGGGCCGCCGAACGGTCGATCAGCGTGGGCGGGTGGGCTGCCTGGGCCGACGGCGGGACGCGCAGCATCTCGGTGGGCGGGTGGGCTGACGGCAGCAGCGCGGTGGGTGGCTCGACCGGCTGGGCGGCGCCGAACCGGCGGGCGAGCCGCGCGGCGCTCGGCCGGCGGGCCGGGTCGGCGGCGAGGCACGCGACGGTCAGCTCGGCGATGTCGGCGGGCAGGCCGGGCACCCGCGGCGGCGTCACCGGGGTGCGCTGGCGGTGCACCTCCAGCGCGTCCTCCCAGCTCTGTACGGGCAGCGGCGCCCGGCCGGTGAGGGTGCGGTAGAGCAGCGCGCCGAGGGCGTACACGTCACTGGCCGGGTCGGGTGGGCCGGCGGCGAGGCGCTCGGGGGCGAAGTAGGCGGGTGTGCCCATCACCGGCTCGCCGGACCGGCTGTCGAGCCCGCCGAGCGCGGCGATGCCGAAGTCGAGCACCTTGGCGCCGGTGTCGGTGAGCATGACGTTGCCGGGCTTGATGTCCCGGTGCACGACGCCGATGCGGTGCGCGGCGGCCAGCGCGGCGGCGATCTGCCCGGCCACCCGGACGGCCTCCGGCCAGGGCATCGGCCCGGAGCGCATCCGGTCGGCCAGGTTGTGCCCCTCGACCAGCTCCATCACCAGGTACGGCACGACGACCCCGCCGGCCAGGGTCGCCTCGGCGTAGTCGTACACCTGGGTCACGTGCGGATGGGTCAGCCGGGCGGCCGCGCGGGCCTCGCGCCGGATGGTGGCCCGCAGGTGCGGGTCGGCGGTGAGTTGCCCGGCGAGCACCTTGACCGCGACGGGCCGGCCGAGCACCTCGTCGTCGGCCCGCCACACCTCGGACATGCCGCCGAGACCGATCCGCTCGTGCAGCACGTAGCGGTCGTGGAGACGGAGAGTGGGCGTGAACGGTGACATGGCCTCACCAGTTTGCCTGGCCATGCCCCGCTCGACCACCCGCGATGCCCGGTGCGTACCCGCTCATCCCGTGCGTACCGAAATATGAGGGGTTATGCGGGTGGCACCGGGCCTGGCGAGCTGGTCAGGAGCAGTGGGTGGTGGCCGGCAGCGGTCGCGGCTGGATCCGGTCGGCCAGCCGGCGCAGGGCGCCGGCGGTGGCCTGGCGGGTCGGGGCGAGCAACGGCCGGCGGGGCCGCTCGACCTGGACCGGGGCGTCCGGTCGGGCCGAGTTGATGTGTCGGTTCATCGCGTCGAGAGCGGTGACGTACCCGGTCGGGAATTCCATGGTCAACTCCTCGGGACAGGTCCGGTGGAGGCCCGGACGACGAGTGCGGTGGGCAGCAGCACATGACCGGCTGCGGGGTCCGTGGGTGGGTCGAGCAGCAGTTCGGCGGCGATCCGGCCCTTTTCTTCGGCCGGTTGCCGGACGGTGGTGAGGCCGGCCGACGCGGCCTCGGGAACGTCGTCGAACCCGGTCACCGAGACCGGCGGGTTGTTGCCGCCCGGCCGCTGGGCCAGCGCGTCGAGCACGCCGAGGGCGAGCACGTCGGAGCCGGCGAGCACGGCGGTCGGCGGCGCGGGCCGGTCGAACAGCCCGGCGACGGCGGCGGCCGCGGCCTGGCGGCTGTTGCCCGGGGCGCTGACCAGGGTCAGCTCGGCCCAGCCGACGCCGACCTCGGCGAACGCGTCGGCGAAGCCGGCGAGCCGGCCGCGGGTGGTGGGGTGCCACACCTCGTGCACCCCGGACAGGGTGAGTGGGCCGGCCGGCGCGTCGGGCAGCACGCCGTCGGCGAGCAGGGCCACCCGGCGGTGACCGAGACCGGCCACGTGCGCGGCGGCGCTGTGCGCCGCGGCTCGCTCGTCGATGCCGACGAACCGCTCGTCTGCGCCGGCGTCGTCGTGGGGAGCCGTGCTGACGTAGGGCAGCCCGCGATCCCGGATCACGTCCAGCGCCCATTCCTCGTCGGCCACGCAGTAGACGCAGAAGCCGTCGACGGCGGCGTTCTCCACCGCCCGTCGGGCGTCGGTCTGCCCCGGCGGCAGCGGCACGAGCAACATGCTGGTGCCGTGCCGCTCGGCGGCACCACTCACGCCAGCGAGGAAGCGAATCGCGAAGGGGTCGGTGAAGGCGTACGACAGCTGCGAGGTGAACAGCACCCCGATCGAGCCGACGAAGCCACGTCGCAGGGATCGGGCGGTGGGGTTGGGACCGGGGTAGCCGAGCTGGCGGGCGGCGTCGAGGATCCGCTCGCGCAGGGCTGCGGAGAGCTGGTCGGGACGGCTGTAGGCGTTGGACACGGTGCTGCGGGAGACACCGACCGCCTCCGCCACGGCTTGCAGTGTTGGCTTCACCCGGCACCTCTCTGCATCGATTCAGAACTGTATCGATCCAGAGACTAGCGTCACGGGTCGGCATCGGTCAATGCCACAGTCCGGCGCGTCACGGCACCAGCACCAGACGGCTACCGGCTGACGCCGCTGGGCGAGAGCCTGTTTCCGGCGCAGCGGGCGATCAGGGCGTGGGCCGAGTCGCACATCGCCGAGGTGCACGAGGCCCGAGCACGCTACGACGGCACGGACGCCTGAGACCGCGGGCCCGCCCCGTCACTCCGGGTAGGCGTCCTTCAGCAGCCGGCCGAGGATCTCCGGGGTGCGCTCCGGCGGCTCGGCCTCGACACAGAGGCGCTCCATGGCCACGGCGTAATAGTCGAGGTCGTCGCGCTTGTCCAGGTAGATGGCGCTGGTGAGCTGTTCGATGTAGACGATGTCGGGCAACTCCTGGTCGCCGAAGCGCAGGATGGTGAAGGCACCGCCGGCCGCCGCGTGGCCGCCGGCCGCGAACGGGATGACCTGGAGCCGGATGTGGGGCGACCGGGTCGCCTCGATGAGCGCCTCGACCTGCCCGCGCATCACCTCGACACCGCCGATCGGACGGCGGAGCGCCGCCTCGTCCACCACGGCCCAGAGCTGCGGTGGATCGTCGCGGCGCAGCAGTTGCTGACGTTGCATCCGCAGCGCCACCCGGCGTTCGATCTCGGCCGCGTCCGCCGTGCCGTGCCCGAGCAGGACGACCGCGCGGGCGTACTCCCGGGTCTGCAACAGGCCGGGTACGAATTGCACCTCGTAGCTGCGGATCAGCGCGGCCGCCGCCTCCAGGCCCAGATAGGACTGGAACCAGCTGGGCAGGACGTCGCCGTAGCGGTGCCACCAGCCGGGGCTGTTGGCATCCCGGGCGAGCTTGAGCAGCGCGTCGCGCTCCTGCCCGTCCGTGACGCCGTACAGGGTGAGCAGGTCAGACACGTCGCGTTCCTTGAAGCCGACGCGACCCAGCTCCATTCGACTGATCTTCGACTCAGAGGACCGGATCTCCCAGCCGGCGCCTTCGCGGGTCACCCCGCTGGCTTCCCGCAGCCGGCGCAGTTGGGCACCGAGCAACATGCGCAGCACGGTTGGCCCGGTTGTCGGGCCGCCCTCGGCGGGAACCATCGTCACGTGCGGACCTCCGCATACCGACCACAGGGTCGGGCATCCGGCCCGGCCGACGTGTAAGCATGCCATGGACCAACAGTGAGATGTACTCCTCCGGGCCGGCGATTCAGTCCCATCCCCGGGACGGCCTGTCCGACCGCTCAGTTGATCAGATGATCGAAGTCTCCGTCGCGGGCGCCGAGCACGAAGGCCGCGATCTCGTCCACTGTGTAGATCAGGGCCGGCCCCTCCGGATGCCGCGAGTTGCGGACGGCGATGCCCGCCCCCCCGGGCAGTTCGGCGATTTCGACGCAGTTGCCGCTCGGGTTGCTGCGACGACTTTTCTGCCAGCTCAGCGGGGGCAACTGATGGATCGGAACGCCATTGGGTGGCTGCTGCATGAGAGGCGTCTTTCTGGTCACGAGCCCGCCGATGCCCGTGGGGAGGAGCGGTGACGGCGAGGGTGCGGTATCAACGACGGACAGTTCTGCACGTGCATCTGCTATTGCATCTGCACCGGACGGCGAGCATGATAACGCACGTGATCGGTGCTTATCCGTTCACTTTGAGTGACCCCAACTGGGGCGCCAACGGGGACAACTGGGCCCGACGCGGCAACCGCGCCGCGTCGACCGACGGCTGGAGGCGGTCGCGGCGATGGGAGGTCTCGTGCCGGATCCGATGAGTGTCGCCTCCGGCATCTGTGCGGCGGGAGCGCTGCTGTCCTCCTGGCAACTGCGTCGACGGGCGCTGCGGGCCGAGGCCGAGATCGAGCACCTCCAGGCCGAGCTCGCCGCGGAACGGCACGCCGCCAGCCACGACCCACTCACCGGGCTACCGAACCGGCGGGCCTTCTACCGGCTCGCGGCCGCTCTCCTCACCGACGCCGCAGGCCAACCGCTGATCGCCATCGTGCTCGACCTCGACGACTTCAAGCAGATCAACGACCGGTACGGGCACGCCGCCGGTGACCAGGTGCTGATCAGCGTCGCCGACCGACTGGCCGGCTTCGCCGGGGACAACCTCGTCGCCCGCCTCGGCGGCGACGAGTTCGCCGGCCTGCTCGCCAGCCCGACCATCGACCGGCGCTGGATCGAGCACGCCACCCGACGGCTCAGCGAGACCGTCGCCGCACCGATCCGGCTCAGCGGGTGCAGCGTCCGGGTGACCGCCTCCGTGGGGCTCGCCCCGGTGACCGGCCCCGCCCAACTCACCGAGGCGCTCAGCCGCGCCGACGCGGCCATGTACCAGGCGAAGAGCCTCTCCGGCGCCCGGCCGGCCCACCAACTCACCGACCGCACCCGCCTGGTGTAGCGCGCTGACCGTCCTGACGTCCCCTACCGGGTCGGCGAGGCACTGCACACGGTGGACTACCGCGACGCCGGCCCCAAGCCCGACACCACCGGTCGCACCACGAATGCCCTGGCCCTCAACAGCGCGCACCTGGCCCGGCTGCTCGCCGAGCAGCCGTACCCCCCGCCGGAGGCCCAGGACGCCGCCGGAGGCCCAGGACGCCGCCGGAGGCCCAGGACGCCGCCGTCGGCCCGAGCCGCGAGACGGCCTGACCGGCTTTCACCGGGGTACGGTCAGCGCCAGCCGTAACCGGCGCGCAGCGCCTGCCCGACCCGGTCGAACCGAGGCCGGTCCAGCACAGCGCCCTCCCGACGGATGCTGTCCTCGCGCATGGTGAGCACCCGGTCCAGCCGGACCCAACTGGGCCGGTTGTCCCGGTCCCACTCGCCGGGGCCGAGCGCGAACCAGTGCCGCTGCCCGTCCCGGTCACTCTGGCTGGACAGCATCAGCCCGAACAGCGTCCGGCTGTGCCTCCCGACCACCAGCACCGGGCGGTCCTTGCCCTGGCGGGGGTCGTCCTCGTACGGCACCCAGGTCCAGACGATTTCCCCGGGGTCGGCCTGACCGTCCTGCTCGGGGGCGTACGTCAGCTCCCGCCGCTGCAACGCGTTGACCTGCCGGGGACGGGCCACCCGCGCGGGGGCCGGCCCGGACCGTCGGGGCGACGGGATAGCCGCGCCCACCCGGGAGATGCGTTGCGCCATGTTCCTCAACAGACCAGCCACGGCGGGCAGCCTACCGGCCTCGCTGCGGGCGACCGGAGGCGGCGCTACGGGCGACTGGAGGCGGCGCTACGGCAGGGCTGGTCGGCGCTGCGGCGGAGACGGGCGGCGCTGCGGCAGACTGGCCCGATGACCGAGCTGCCCGACGACCTGCCCGTGTGGGAGCGACGCGCGGTGCGCGTGGTGGTCTGTGACGGCGGCGACCGGGTGTTGCTGTTCCACACCCGCGACCCGGACCATCCCCGACTCGGCACCTGGTGGGAGCTTCCCGGCGGCGGCATGGACCCCGGTGAGACGTACCGCGACACGGCGGTACGGGAACTCCGCGAGGAGACCGGCATCGTGGTCACCGCCGACCAGGTGGGTGCGCCGACCTGGCGACGACGGGCGAGTTTCCTGCACCGCCAGCTGCGCCACGTCCAGGACGAGGTCATCGTCGCGGTACGGCTCGCCGGCCCCGGGCCGGACGTGGACGAGGCGGACCGGCTCGACTACGAGCGGGAGGACTACTTCGGTTTCCGCTGGTGGCCGCTTTCGGAGGTGGTGGCCAGCCGGGAACGCTTCTACCCCGGGCAACTCCCCCAGCTCATCACACCCTTCCTGGCCGGCGAGACCATCGACGAGCCGTTCGAGCTGTGGTCGTGAACCAGGGTCGGTGAGGATGCCGGAGCGGGCGGCGGCGGGCAGAGTGGGGGCATGACGACCGACCTGCACGGGCCGCTCTGCGCGTACGCCGAGCGCCTGCACGCCACGATCGGCGACCGGCACCACGTCGCCTCCCCCCTCGGTGCCTGGCTGCTGCTCGCCCTCAGCGCGGCGGCGTCCAACCCCGACCCGACAGCCGAGCACGCCGGCGTGCCCGACACGGCCGGCGACCCCACGGTGCCCGGCGCGCCTGCGGTGGCGGGCGAGCGCGAGACGGTGGCTGCGGAGCTGGCGGCGGCCCTGGGCACGGACCTGGCCAGCGCGGCGCAGGTCGCCCGCGCGCTGCTGGACGCGCCGCACCCGCTGGTCGCGTCCGCCACCGCGCTCTGGCACCGACCGGGCCGGGGCCTCGACGGTACCGCCGGGCAGCGGGCGGCCCTGCCCGCGACCCGACCGGGCCGGGGCCTCGACGGTACGGCCGGATGGCGGGCGGCCCTGCCGGCGACGACCGAGGTCGGCGCGCTACCCGACCAGGCCGGGTTGGACGCGTGGGCGCGCGAGCACACCGACGGCCTGATCGACACGTTCCCCCTGAAGGTCAGCCCGGACGTGGTGTTCGCCCTGGCCAGCGCCCTCGCGACCCGGATCTCCTGGGCCGAGCCGTTCGAGGTCACCGACGCCCGCGCGCTCGGCCCGGGCAGCGTCTGGGCGCGCGACCTGCGCCGCGTCCTGCGCAGCCCGAGCCACGGTCACCGCGGCGCCATCGCCACGACCACGCGGGCCGGTGACGTGATCGTGCACGCGGCACCAGCCCAGACGGCCGACGGCTCAGGGCTGGTGGTGCTGTCGGTCGCCGCCGCACCGGACGTGCCGCCGGGCGACGTGCTGGCCACCGCGTACCACCTCAGCGCCGGCGCGGCCGACGGCGCGCAACCGGCCGGCCGGCGGTCGCTGTTCGACCTGCCGCTCGGCGACGCTCCGCTGTGGACGATCCGGGAGGAGCGAGTCCGGACCCGGGCCCGCGACGGCCGCGAGGAGCGGCACAGCGCGGTGCTTCCCTGCTGGTCGGCGCGCAGCGAGCACGACCTCACCGCCGAGTCGCTGGGCTTCCCGGCCGCCACGGCGGCGCTGGCGCGAGCGCTCGCCCAGCCGGCACAGGGCTTCGAGGCGCGGCAGGTGGCGATGGCCCGCTACGACCGGTACGGCTTCGAGGCGGCGGCGGTGACCGGCATGTTCGGGACGGTCAGCCTCCCGCCGGAGGGCGTGGCACGCACCGCCGAGTTGCGCTTCGGCCACCCGTACGCCGTCGTGGCCGTCGCCACCGAACGCCGGCCGGACGGGACCACCGGGCCGTGGCACGGGGTGCCGGTCTTCTCCGCCTGGGTCGCCGAGCCCGAGGAACTCTCCGACGCCGCCCCAGATCCGGACCGACGTCCCGGCTCGGCCTCGCGTCGCGCGTGATCGACTCCAGGTCGCCGACATGGCGGTATCCGATTGCCTGGATGCCGCGACATCGCCGATCTGGAGTGGATCTCGACGCGCCGGCCGCGCCGGCGGCATTCGCGACGAATCAGGGCCCGTACGGGTCGGGCGAAACGGGCGCGGCACCGCCGTCATCGTCGCGGGGCAGTCGCGCGACCATCTGCCGGAACTCCCCCACCGTGACCGCCTCGCGCAGGGTCGCGAAGACCGCGCCGGTGCCGGCCCCTGCCGTAACCGGGTCCACGCCGGCTCGCTGGCCCACCCGGCGAAGAAACTCCGCCGGCCCAGCGTCCACCGGCGGCCGGGTCGCAGCAGGCCCACCGACGTCGAGGCCGACGCCGGTGTCGAGCCCATCGACGCCGCTGGCCGGGCCCGGAGTCAGGTCCGAAGGCAGGCCGGTCGGGCCCGAAGGCGGGCTCGGCACGGCGCCGTCCAGGTAGCCGTCCACCTCATCGGGGAGGTGCCCGACGAGGTCGTCGGGCACGCCGCCGGTGACTCGTTCGGCCATCGTCTGGAGCACCGCGCGGGCGAGCGCGGCGGCCTGCTCGGTCGGTAGGCCGGACCGTCGGGACACCGCCTCGATGAAGCGCGGGAACCCGTCGCCGCCCAGGCTGTCGGTCACGCCCGGGCGGTTACCCACGGCCGGTGCCGGCAAACGGCACCGGCAGCGCGGGAGTCCGCAGGCTCACGGTCAGGGCTCGTCGGCCAGCAGGTCGAGCAGCAGCGCGGCGGTCCAGCCGAACGCCGGTGAGCCCAGCCCGGCGCCGGTGTCCGGGTGGAAGTACTCGTGGCAGCCCGCCCCGGCGACCAGCCCGATCATCGACCGGCGCAGCCCGGACGCCAACGCCGGGTGCCCGTGCGCGAGCAGCCCGCGCCGCACCAGCCAGCCGATGTTCAGCCAACTCGGCCCGCGCCAGTAGCGCAGCGGCTCGAAGTCGGGCGCGGTCCGGTCGTGGCTCGGTAGCGGGCGGTCCATCCGCGCGGCCACCCCGAAGCGCGCCGACCGTGCCTCGACGACCAGCGCGTCAACCTGCCGGGCGGGCAGGTCGGGCAGGATCAGCGGCGTCAGCCCGAGCACGGTACGCGCGCCGAGCAGCCGGCCGGCGCGCACGTCGCGGGGCTGGAAGGTGCCGTTGACCGGGTCGTACAGCCGACGTACCAATGCCTCGGTGATCCGGCCCGCGCGGACCCGGTGCGGCTCGGGGTCGGCGCCGATCAGCGCGGCGATCTCGGCGAGGGCGTGTTCGGCGGCCCCGAAGGCGGCGTTGAACAGCGGGCACTCCACCAGGAAGGGATGGTCGGCCAGCGCGCGGTCGGCGTAGCCGTGGTCGCGGTAGGCCGCGACGATCGCCAGGTAACGCGCGTAGTCCAGGTCCGTGGGGCGGTGCGCGGCGTCGGCGTGCGCGGTGTCGTGCCGACGGTACGCGCGCATGACCGCCGCCTCGGCCGGCACCGCGGCCATCGGCTCGTCCCACGCGGGACTGTTGTCCAGGCCCGACTCCCACGGGTGCACGACGCAGATCAGCCCGTCACCGGCCACGTCCCGGTGGTCGGCCAGATAGCGCTGCTGCGCGACCAACGCCGGGTAGAGCCGGTGCAGCGCGGCCAGGCCGGCCTGCCCGGGTGCCCGCCGGTACGCCAGCAACGCGGCGAGCGCGTGCACCGGCGGCTGGACCAGGCCGGAGGTGTGCACGGCCGGCGAGCCCTGCGCGTCGGCGGAGCGCCACAACTCCGGGCCGGGGAAGTACGCCCCGACGCGCAGCGCCGGGTTGAACACGATGTGCGGCACCCGCCCGTCGGCCCACTGCGCCCTGAACAGACTCGCCAGCTCCTGCCAGGCCCGCTCGGGACGGACGTGGGCCAGGCCGATCGCGATGAACGCCGAGTCCCAGCTCCACTGGTGGGGATAGAGGGTGCGCGACGGCACGGTGTGGTCGTGTTCCCAATTGGCGTCGAGGGTGGCGGCGGCGAGTCGGCGCAGCCCGGCGAGATCGGCCGGACCGCCGGTGCGCGCCGGGGCGGCGGTCATGCCGCGGCCCGCCGGGGCAGCGCGTGCCGCAGCACCGTGGCGGCCTGTTGCAGGGCCCGCACCGGGTCGCCGCGCAGCCGGCACTCCAGCGCCAGCCAGCCCCGGTAGTCCAGCTCCAGGAGAGTCCGCACGAGCGCCGGCCAGTCCAGGTGCCCGGCGCCCGGCTGGTAGCGGTTGGAGTCGCTGACCTGCACGTGCCCGAGGTACGGCGCGGCGGCGCGCAGCGCCCGGTGCACGTCGTCCTCCTCGATGTTCATATGAAAGGTGTCGGCGACCACCCGGACCGAGGGCAGGCCGACCGCAGCGCAGAGGGCGACAGCCTCGTCGAGACGGTTGACCATGTGGTCCTCGTACCGGTTGAGGGGTTCGAGAAAGAGGGTGACTCCCTCGGCGCGGGCGTGCGCGCCCAACTCGCCGAGGGCGTCCAGGAGCACCAGCCGGTCGCCGGCGGGCGGGCGCGGTGGCTCGAACGGCGGCAGCCGCCGCGAGAACATCCCCCAGGACGCCGGGGTCATCACCCCGACGCCGCCCAGCTCGGCGATCACCGACAGTTGGGAGCGCAGGTTGCGGACCGCGTCGGCGGAGCGGGCCGGGTCGAAGTCGCCGATGAAGTGGTCCATCTCGACGCAGACGGTGGGCATCACCACCCCGGCGGCGCGGGCCCGGCGTAGCTCGGGAAGCCGGCGGGCGAACGCGCCGTCGCCGCGCCCGCGTAGCTCAATGCCCTGGTAGCCGAGGGCGGTGGCGAGGGCGTACTTCTGGATCAGGTCGGTGCCCGGCAGGAGCTGTTCCTGGCAGGCCAGCGCGATGGTGGTCATCTAGAACCTCAACACCACTTGGAGGACGTCACCGGCGCCGCTGTCGAGCAGCGCGAGGGCGTCGGCGACCGCACTGGCGTCGACGATGTGGCTGACCAGCGGCAACGGGTCGACCCGATGCTCAGCCACCAGCTCCATGAAGGTCTGCGCCACCCGGTCGCCGGTCCACCGGCCGGCCATGCTCGGCGCGGGGGTGGGGCCGGAGACCTGGGCGGCCACCAACTGGATGCGGTTGTGGTGGAACTCCTCACCGAGGCCGAGCCCGTCGGCCTGGCCCTGGTAGAAGCCGGCGGCCACGACCCGGCCGGCGTGCGCCGTGGACCGGATCGCCTCGTGCAGCGCCGGGTACGCCCCGGACAGCTCCAGGCAGACGTCCGCGCCCCGGCCGTCGGTGGCCCGGCGCAGAACGGTGGCGGCGGATTCGGCGTCGGCGTCCACTGTGGCCCGTGCGCCGTAGCGGGCCGCGTGCTCCAGTCGGTCGGGCACCCGGTCGACGGCCACCACCCGGGCCCCGGAGAGGACGGCGAGCCGGGTGGCGAGCAGGCCGATGACGCCCTGCCCGAAGACGCCCACCCAGTCGCCGAGGTGCAGGTCGGCGGCGAGCACGGCGGTCAGCGCGATGGCACCCGGCCGGGCGAAGACCGCGGCGAGCGGGTCCAGGTCGGCGGGCAGCGGACGGACCGCGCCGGCGGCGAGCACGGCCTCGGCCCGGTGCCCCCAGATGCCCCACACCAACTGCCCCGGGTGCCGGTCGGTGACCTCCGGTGCCACCTCGACGACCTCGCCGACTTCCTCGTAGCCGAAGCCGATCAGCGGGTAGGGCACCGGGGTCTGCCGGGGGACGAACATCCGGGCGGCGTCGTCCCAGTCTTTGCTGAGCCGGGGATTGCTGCCCCGGTAGAGGGTCAGCTCGGTGCCGGCGGAGATGCCCGAGTAGCAGGTGCGGACCCGGACCTGGCCGGGGCCGAGCGGATCCGGTGGGCAGGGCTCAAGGCTGATCTGCCGAGGCCCGGCGAGGGAGACGACCCAGTTGCCCATGTGTCACATCCCGGTAGCACTGGGCTCCAGGATAGCAAAAAATCGCCATATGTCTTGTCATTGATCAATCGAAGGCGTTGAATCCGGCATGTACCCTTCGAGAGGAGTGCCACCGATGTCAGCACCTCCGAGGCGGACACTCTCCCATTACTCTCCGTCATCCTCTTCTTCGCCAGCGAGCGGCTGCTCACCGAGGGGCTGACCAGCGGCGCCGAGAAGGGCTGAGCCGCCACGGTGGCCGGGCCGGCTGCTCCGGGTCGCCCGTCGCGCCCCGGTCGGCCCGGCTACCGTGACCGTATGGCCAACCCGACCCGCTGGGCGACCGACACCGGCCCCGAGCACTCGCAGTGGTACATCGAGCGGTTCCGCAAACTCGCGGCCGAGGGCGCGGATCTGGCCGGCGAGGCCCGTCTGGTGGACACGCTTGTCGCGCCCGGATCGCGGATCCTCGACGCCGGCAGCGGCACCGGGCGCGTCGGCGCGGCCCTGGCCCAGCGGGGGCACACCGTGGTCGGTGTCGACGCCGACCCCGCGCTGGTCGACGCCGCCCGCGCCGACTACCCCGGCCCGCACTGGCTGGTCGCCGACCTGGCCGAGTTGGACCTGCCGGCGCTCGGCGAGGCGGAGCCGTTCGACGCGGCGGTCCTGGCGGGCAACGTGCTCGCCTTCGTGGCCGCCGGCACCGAGCCGGAGGTGCTGCGCCGCATCGCCGGGCACCTGCGCCCGGACGGTGTGCTGGCGGTGGGTTTCGGCACCGAGCGCGGTTACCCGCTGACCGCGTTCGACGCCGACGCGGTCGCCGCCGGGCTGCGCCTGGAGCACCGCTTCGCCACCTGGGACCTGCGCCCGTGGCGCGACGACGCGGACTTCGCGGTCAGCGTCCTGCGCCGCCCGGCCGGCTGACACCTGGGTTGGCCTGGGTCACGCCGGAGCGGCCACCGCCCGCGCGGCGGCCGGATCCAGGGTTGCGCCGGCCGGCACGAGGCTGACCAGGCCGGCGGGCAGCCGCACCGGTCGCAGGTCGCGGTAGCCGAGCATCGCCAACACCTCCCGGTCGGCCAGCACGTACCGCCGGCCCAGGTCGGTGACCACGGACACCGCGCCGCCGGACGCGCCGGGCGCCGCGGCGGCCTCGACGACCGCGCCGCGGCCCGGCTCCACCACCACGTGGTCGGCCAGCACGGCACCACCGGCCGGCGCGGTCCGCGGCACGGCGGCCAGGTCCGGCAGGTGTACGCCCCAGCGCACCTCGCTGGCCCCGCCGTCGTCGCCGACGCGGGCGCAGACCGCCGCGTCGGCGGCGGCGAGCCGGGGTGGTGCCGGCGGTGGGGCGGTCGGGCCGCTCGGCGCGAGGTCCGGCATGGTGGGCAGCGCGGCGAACCGGCCGAGCGTCATCGGCTCCGGCTCGCCCTGCCCGGTGCGGGCCAGCAGCAGCCCGGCCTGCAACTCGGTGATCCCGGCCAGCCCGTCGTCGAGCGCCACCGCGTGCTGCCGGCCGCCGCCGGAGTTGCGCACCAGGTAGACCTGACCGATCGTGGCGCCCGGCACTCCGGTGGACGGGCTGCCCGCACCGGGCAGCGCGAGCGGGGCCAGGTCGACGCCGGCGGGCAGCGAGTTGAGCAGGGCGGGCGCCACCGGCACGGCCCGAGCGCTGGTGGTCGCCAGCGCCGCCAGCACCCGGTTGGGATCGCGGACCAGGTAGCGGCGTTGATGCCACACCAGGTGCAGGCCACCGTCGGGGTGGCGCAGCAGCAACGCGTCGTCGCCCAGCGGCCGGCCGCCACCAGGCTCGGTGCCGATGAGCAGCGCGGAGCGGGGCTCATCGCCGCCCGCGCCCGCCGGGGTCGTCGAGCAGACCGTCCAGGGCGACGTCGCCAGCCGGCCCGGCGCGGGCAGCGAATCCGGTGCGTCGGCGATGCCCAGCGGCAACCCGCGCGGCACGCCGTCGATCGAACGGCGGGACACCAGCACGGTCTTGGACCGGTCCGCGCCGACGATCAGCAGTGCCGAGGCGTAGTTGAGCACCGGGTGCAGTCTCTGGTCGCGGTAGACGAACCGGGCACCGGACTCCTTCTCCACGATCACCGCGCCCGGATCGCGCCACCCCTTGCCACCGCCGGCGAACAGGCCGTAGAGCGCCGAACCACCCAGCCCGATCGCCGCGACCAGGACGCTGGCCAGGCCCGCGCCGGCGAGTCGCCGAAACGGCGACTGGGCCGGGTCGGTCTCCCGCATGACCAGGGCGGCGACGGCCCGCTGGACGCTGAACTGGTAGGAGTGCAGCTGGTCCTGCCGCGACGGCATCGGGTCCCTTCCGGTGGATTCGGCCGGCCACAGAATATGCGTTGCGTCGATGTCCCGTGGACCCTGCGTGGCCGGGGATCAACCGAGCGGTAGCATCCGGGGACGAATCCGGCGGCGGAAGGGCACCACCCGTGGGCGCGCGTTTCGAGGAGTTGGCCTGGCGGGAGACCCCGATCGGAGCGATCAGCCTGCGTCGACGCCGGGACCCGGCACTTCAGGTCGAGGTGTACGAGGTCAAGCTCGACGACGAGTACCTGATGTCCAGCCTGTTCCCCGTCGCGGAGATCGAGCTGGCCCGCCTGGGGCTGGCCGAACTGACGGGTGACGCGCTCGACGTGGTGGTCGGTGGGCTCGGCCTGGGCTACACCGCCCGCACCGCGCTGGACGACCCGAGGGTGCGGTCGCTGGTGGTGGTGGAGGCCATCGAGGACGTGATCGACTGGCACCAGCGCGGGCTGCTGCCGTTCGCGGCGGGGCTCGCCGAGGATCCACGGACCCGTTTCGTACGCGCCGACTTCTTCGCGGCGGTGGCCGGCGACGCCGGGTTCGACGCCGAGGCGCCCGGACGGCGGTTCGACGCCGTGCTGCTCGACGTCGACCACTCACCCCGCAACGTCCTGCACCCCAGCCACGCACCCTTCTACGAGCCGGATGGGCTGCGGCGACTCACCGCGCTGCTGCGCCCGGAGGGTGTCTTCGCGCTCTGGTCGGACGACCCGCCGGACGCCGAGTTCACCGCCGCGCTCGCCGAGGTGTTCGCGACCGCGCGGGCGCACGTCGTGCCGTTCGCCAACCCGCTGACCGGCGGCCAGTCCGCCAACACCGTCTACGTCGCCCGTACCGCGTCCTGAACCGGCTCCTCCGCCCGGTTGGGCATGGTGGCGGCGGGATCGGGAAGGTGACCGGCGGGTCGCCGCACGGGCGGGGCCGTCACGGGAGGTCGAGATGCGTGCCATGCTCTGGGTCGTCGGCGTGGTGGCCGGCGTGCTGATCCTGCTCGGGCTGCTCCTCGAAGCCGTCCGCTGGCTGATCATCATCGGGCTGATCGCGCTCGTCGTGGTGATCGTGCTGGGCGTGGTCAAGGGGCGGCAGGCGATGCAGCACCAGAGCCGGCGACGGTGAGACCGGCCAGACCCCCGTTCAGAACCAGTCCGCGCGCATGTCGAGCGTGGTCCGGTCGCGGCTGTTCAGCAGGTCGAACTGGGGGCCGGTGCGGGGCAGTTCGACAGTGAAGAAGTAGCGGGCCGCCTGCCGCTTGCCGGCGTGGAACGCGTCCCCGGACCCCTCCGGCGGCAGCGCCAGCCACTGCTCCAGCCACATCCACGCGATCACCACGTGCCCGACCGCCTCCAGGTAGGCGCTGGCGTTGGCCAGGGCCACCACCGGGTCACCGTCGGCCCAGAGTCGACGGGTGACCGCGACGATCCGGTCCACCGCGGCGGCCAGTCGGTCGGCCAACTCGGCGGCCTCCCCGCCGGCCTTGCGTCCCCGGGTGGCGGCGTCCCCCATCGTCTCGGTCAGCAGGAGCAGACCCGCGCCGTCGTGCATGGTCATCTTGCGTCCCAGCAGGTCCAGCGCCTGGATGCCGTGGGTGCCCTCGTGGATCGGGTTGAGCCGGTTGTCCCGGTAGTGCTGCTCCACGTCGTGATCGCGGGTGTAGCCGGCGCCGCCGAGCACCTGGATCGCCAGGTCGTTGGCGGCCAGGCACCACTGCGACGGCCAGCTCTTCGTGATCGGGGTGAGCACCTCCAGCAGCAGGTGCGCGCGTTCGCGGTCGACCTGTTCCGGGGCGGTCTTCTCCTCGTCGAGCAGCCGGGCGCAGTAGAGCACCAGGGCCAGCGCTCCCTCCACGTAGCTCTTCTGCGCCAGCAGCATCCGTCGTACGTCCGGGTGATCGATGATCGGCACCTGCGGCGCGGACGGGTCCTTCGCACCGACCGGCCGGCCCTGCGGTCGCTCCCGGGCGTACTCGAGGCTCTTGAGATACCCGGTGTAGCCCAGCGCGGTGGCGCCGGCGCCGACGCCGATCCGGGCCTCGTTCATCATGTGGAACATCTGGGCGAGCCCCTGGTGCGGCGTACCGACCAGGTGGCCCACGGCGCCGGCGCGACCGCCCGGGGCGTGCCCGCCGTCGCCGAAGCTGAGCAGGGTGTTGGTGGTCCCCCGGAAGCCCATCTTGTGGTTGAGCCCGACCAGCACCACGTCGTTGCGGTCGCCGAGCGACCCGTCCGGCCCGACGAGCACCTTCGGTACGACGAACAGCGAGATGCCCTTCACCCCGGGCGGTCCGCCGGGGATCCGCGCCAGCACCAGGTGGACGATGTTCTCGGCCAGCTCGTGATCACCGCCGGAGATCCACATCTTGGTGCCGAAGATCCGGTACGTGCCGTCCGGCTGCGGCTCGGCCCGGGTGGTGATGTCGGCCAGGGAACTGCCCGCGTGCGGCTCGGACAGGCACATGGTGCCGAAGAACCGACCCTCCAGCATCGGCCGGACATAGGTGTCGACCTGCTCCGCGCTGCCGTGTGCCAGCAACAGGTTCGCGTTGCCCAGGGTGAGCATCGGGTACGCCGAGGTGGCCACGTTGGCCGCCTGGAACCAGGCGAAGCAGGCGGCGGCGACGGCGTGCGGCAGTTGCAGACCGCCGACCGAGGCGTCCAGCCCGGCGCTGAGCAGACCGGTCTCGGCGAAGCTGTCCAGCGCCGCGCGGACCTGCGGGATCAGCCGTACCTGCTGCCCGTCGAACGTCGGCTCGGCGAGGTCGGCGGCTCGGTTGTGCGAGGCGAACTGCTCGGTGGCCACCCGCTCGGCGAGGTCCAGCGCGTCGTCGAACGTCTCCCGAGAATGCTCGGCGTAGCGAGGACGCTCGACGAGCTGCGACACCCGCAACCATTCGTGCAGCAGGAAGTCCAGGTCGCGGCGTGAGAGCAGGGTGGACACGGCACTCCTCGGTGGGCGGGGGCGGCGGGTGGGTGCGGCGGTCGGGGCAGTCGTCGGGCGTGTGCCGCTCCGGCCTCATCCTGTCGGATCGGTCGGACGGGCACCACACCGACGGGACCGGACTGACGCCCATCGACGGACGAGAATTGTCACACCGGGCGGCTAGGGTCGCTGGCCGTGACCGAACCCGGAGACGTCCCTCCCGAGGTCCTCGACCGGCTGCGGCCGATCTGCCGTGTGCTGCCGGAGAGCTACGAGGAGCCGGCCTGGGTGGGCACCCGTTGGCGGATCCGCAAACGGACCTTCGCCCACGTGCTCACCGTCGACCCGGCCCGCCAACCGGCCCACCCGCGCGCCGCCGAAATGGATCGGCCGGCCTGCCTGCTGATCTTCCGCTCGCCACCCGACGAGATCGCGGGCCTGGTGGCGAGCGGCCACCCGTTCTACAAGCCCGAGTGGGGCCCGACCGTGCTGGGCATGGTCGTGGACGACGACACGGCCTGGGACGAGGTGGCCGAGTTGCTCACCGAGAGCTACTGCCTCCTCGCGCCGAAACGGCTCGCGGCCCTGGTCGACCGCCCCGGTCCGCCACCCGCTTGAATCCAGGTCCCAGCCGCCCAGCGGCCAGCGGCCAGCGGCCAGCGGCCAGCGGCCAGCGGCCAGCGGCCAGCGGCCAGCGGCCAGCGGCCATGATCGACACGAGGTCGGCGATGTCGGGGTATCCGGGTGCCGTGGATACCCCGACATCGCCGATCCCGAGTGGATCATCCGCCTGACCTCGGCCGGGCCGCTCTGAACTGCGGCGAGCGCCCACCAACGACGGCCGTGACCCGCCGGGCTGCGGCCATCGGTCGCCGGACTGTCGCAGGTCGGCGTTAGGGTCCCGGGCATGGCTGATTTCGTGCTGGTAGCGGGGGCGTGGCTGGGGTCGTGGGCGTGGGACGAGGTGGTGCCGCCGCTGCGAGCGGCCGGCCACGAGACGCACCCGCTGACCCTGTCCGGTCTCGCCGAGAGGCGGGGTGTGCCCGCCGGGCAGCAGACCCACGTGCAGGACATTGTCGGCGAGATCGAGCGCCGCGACCTGCGTGACGTGGTGCTGGTCGGGCACAGCTACTCGGGCATCCCGGTGGGTCAGGCCGCCGAGCGGATCGGTGACCGGTTGACCCGGGTGGTCTTCGTCGACTCGGACGTGCCGGTCGACGGTGAGTCGTTCGTGTCCGGCTGGTGGCAGGGGCCCGCGGCACTGGAGTCGGTGCTCGCCGACAACGGCGGCTACTGGCCGCCGCTCGGCGCGGCCGACTTCGACGGTCAGGGGCTCACCGACGAGCAGGTCGCGCGGCTGGTCGAGGGTTCCACCCCGCACCCTGGTGCCACGCTGGCCGAGCCGGCCGTGCTGACCCGGCCGCTGAGCGAGCTGCCGGCGACGTACATCAAGTGTCTGCTCGACGGGCCCGAGCCCAACGCCACCGTGACCGGGCTGCTGACCAGCGACCACTGGCGGCTGGTCACGATGGACACCGGCCACTGGCCGATGTTCTCGCAACCCGCCGAGCTGGCCCAGCTGCTGCTGGAGCAGGCCGGCTGACCTGCGCGGTCGCGGCCGGCGGGCCAGCCGGCGCCCGCCCTCCCCCGAGCCAGGGCCAGGACGGTCAGCGGCCAGGGTCAGGGTCAGGACGGCCGGGGTCAGGGCCGATGCCGGTCAGGGCATCGGGTCGTCGATGGTCGTGATGTGGCGCACCGGCGACGCCAGCAGCCAGAGCACCGCGAGTGTCCCGCCCAGGCCGGCGACGACCAGTGTCGGCCGCAGCCCGATGGTGGTGCCCAGAGCGCCGCCGACCAGCGCGCCGAGCGGCCGGATGCCGTAGTTGACGGCGCTGTACGCACCGGCCCGACGGCCCCGCGCGTCGTCGGGCGTGACGGCGGTGAGGAGGGCGTTGAGGTTGACGTCCATCAGCATCACCCCGACGCTGGAGACCAGCTCGATGGCCGCCAGCAGGGTCACCTTCGCCCAGGTAGGGCCACTGATCAGCGCGGTCAGGGCCAGCGGCGCGGGAAAGAGCACCACGCCGATCATCGCGGTGCGGCCCAGTCCGATGGCGCGCGACACCCGGGGGGCGAGCGCCGCTCCGGCCAGTCCACCGAGCGCGCCGCCGCCGAGCGCGATGCCGATGGCGCCGGCCGACAGGCCGAGCTCACGGTTGGCGTAGAGCACCAGCAGCGCGGTGGCAATGAAGGTGAAGAAGTTGACGGTGCTGGTGCAGCCGAGCGCGGCGCGCAGCACGGGGTGGCGCAGCACCAGCACGAGCCCTTCGCGGACGAGGGCGAGGGTGGACGTTCGGCGCGGCGGCGGGGGCGCCTCGGTGACCGGGATGCGGCCGATCAGCAGGGCGGAGCCGAGAAAGGACACCGCGTCGACGACGACCGCGATCGGCGCGGTGAAAGCCTGGACGAGCCCTCCGCCGACGGCCGGTCCGGCGATGAACGACAGGGAGCGGCTCATGCTCATCTTGCTTGTCGCGTCCACGTACGCCGATCTCGGCACCAGCGCCACGAAGAAGGCCTGGCGCGCCATCGCGAACAACACCGCCCCGGCGCCGGTGAGCAGTGCCACAAGGTAGAGGTGGGTGAGGGTCACCGCGTCGAAGAGGTACGCCACCGGCAGGCTGAGCAGCACCGCCGCGCGGATCAGGTCGGCGATGATCAGCAGCCGTCGCTTGTGGGTGCGCTGGTCCACCCACGCGCCCAGGAACAGGCCCAGCAGGTTGGGCAGCCAGATCAACGCGGTGAGGACGCTGACCTGCGCGGGGGTGACCACGAGGAGGGAGACGGCGATCAGCGGCAGCGCCAACTCGCTGATCCGGTCGCCGAACTGGGAGACCGTCTCGCCGATCCAGAAGGTGCGGAACCGCCGGTCGCGGTGCAGAGCCGGCGCGGCCTCGACGGTGGTCATGACGCGGCGGGGCCGTCGCCGGGCTCGGACGACAACGCGCCGGGCTCGGACGATAGCGCGCCGGGCTCGGACGATAGCGCGCCGGGCTCGGGCAGCAGGTAGCGCAGCATCCGGACGACCTGCGCGCCGGCGGGTTGCGTGTCGTCGTCCTTGCGACGTACGTACGGGGCGAGCAGTTCCTCGATCGTCTGTTCCAACTGCCGCAGCTCGTCGGCGGTGGCCACGAACCGGGTGTCGGCGAGGCCGGCCAGCCCGCGCCATTCGTCGTCGAGCCGGGGCTCGTCGTGCAGCAGCCACTGTTGCGGCGCCTCGGCGGCGCGCGCGAACGTCTCGCCGCGCAGTTGCCGGGCGGCGGCCTGACCCTCGGCGTCATCGGGCAGCTCGAAGCGGAAGCCCCGGGCGGCGGCCTGCCACCAGCGTTCCCGCTTGCTGGTGGCACCGGTGGCACTGTGCGCGTCGGTGACCAGGCCGAACGTCGCGAGGTGGCGCAGGTGCCAGCTGACCACCGACGGTGTGGCGCCGACGTGCGGCGACAGCCCGGTGGCGGTTGCCGGGCCGTGCAGCTGGAGCCGGTCGAGGATGGCCAGCCGGACGGGGTGCGCCAGCGCCCGGAGCGCCTGCGGCTCCGTGATCTCGAAATCCCCGTACGGGTTCTTGAGAGACATGTTTCGAAAGTAGTCTCTCAGATCCTCCGGGCGCAAGCCGTTGTCAGCTCACCCTCAGCCGCGCCAGCGGCTCGACCAGCTCACGCTCCTCGTAGCTGAGGTGCGACAGCAGGGCGTCGGTCAGCAGGTTCACCGCGGCGCGCAGCTCCACCAACCCGTCCGGCGCCCCGACGTACGCGACGAGCGCCTTGTCGACGCCCTCCAGCACCTCGTGGATGACGTGGTGCTCCTGCTCCAGCCGATCGACGACCGGCCGCAGGCGGGGGTCGGCCTGCCGCAGCCGCGGAAAGAGGGCCTGGTCCTCGATGGTGTGGTGGGTGGTGACGATGCGGCAGTAGGACTCGCAGTAGGCGCCGAGGGTCCAGCGGTTCTGCCGCATGGTCATCATGTTGATCTGGGAGCGGGCCGCGCCGGCGTCGATCTCGCCCGCCGCGACCTGCTCGATCAGGTCGTGGATCTGGGCCAGTTCGCCGCGCAGGCCGTCGTGGACCTGCACGAGATGCTGGCCGTTGGCCTGCTCGTGCGCGGTGTAGGTGCGCGTCGGGTCGGGCGTGGGGCCGGTCGGGCGGGCCGACTCGTCCCAGACCTGCCGATCACTGAGCCGCCGACCGTCGTCGGGCGTCGGCACCACCGCGAAGGCACCGCTTGTCACCCTCGCGCGGGCCGGCCGCGCCGACGGCGCGGCGACCGCCAGAGGTTCGGTGACCGGGGTACGCGCCGACGAGGCGTCGCGTTCGGCGGCGACCAGTTCGCGCACGGCGGGCGCCACCTCACCGGCGAAGCGGCGCAGGTCGTCAGGGTCGTCGCTGGCGAGGATGAACGCGCTGATGCCGTCGTTGAGCGCGAGCTCGGCCAGCTCCCGCACCCACTGCTCGGCCGGACCGTGCAGGGGGCCACGCTCGGCGGTCGCGAACTGACCGGAGATGTTGAGCAGCCGGCGGACGTCCCGGGGCGACCGGTCGGCCCGCCGTGCGGCGTCGTCGATCAACTCGTTGCCCTTGGCCAGGTCACCGGGCTGGAGGTAGGCCAGCGAGGGCAGCCAACCGTCGGCCCGGCGACCGGTCAGCTCCAGCATCCGCGGCTTGTACGCGCCGAGCCAGATCGGCACCGCGTGGGCGGGGGCCGGGCCGCGTTTGGCGCCGAGCACGCGGTGGAACTCGCCGTCGACGCGTACGCCGCCGCGCGCCTCGGAGTCCCAGAGCTGGCGGATGACGTCGATGGCCTCCTCCAGCGCCCGCACTCCCTGCCCGGGGGTCAGTCGTCGACCGCCCATCGCCTCGATGGCCTCCCAGAACGCGCCCGCGCCGAGGCCGAGCTCGATCCGGCCGCCGCTGAGCAGGTCCAGGCTGGCGACGCTGCGGGCGAGCACGGTGGGCGGGCGCAGCGGCAGGTTCGTGACGTTCGCCGACAGGTGCACCCGGCTGGTCCGCGCGGCGACATAGCTCAGCAGCGTCCAGGTGTCGAGGAATCTCGGCTGGTACGGGTGATCCTGGAAGGTGACCAGGTCAAGCCCGACCTGCTCGGCCAGGACGGCGAGGCCAACGGTGCGCTCCGGGTCGTCGCTGCCTGGCGTGGTGAACGATCCGAAGATCAGGTCGTGACCGTAGTCGCCCATGGGTGAGCCTCCCGTTTCCCCGACGCCCTGGAACGGTGCGTCATGACATCAACCTTATGCCAGACAGAACATCTGTCGCCAACAAGGTATGCCGAGCCGCGCTATTGTCGGGGCATGACGGGAGCCACTGACGTACGGGACAGGCCCGATCCGCTCGACGACGACCTGGGCTGGATGCTCGGCGTCGTCTTCCGTGGCTACGTCCGGGCCGCCGAGCACACGCTCGCCGACTTTCCCGGTGGCCCGCGCGGCTACCAGGTGCTCACCGCCGCGGTCAACGGGCCGGCCCGCAACCAGGGCGCGATCGCCGAGGAGCTCGGCATCGACCGCACCGTGCTGACGTACCTGATCGACGACCTGGAACGCCCCGCCTACGTCGCGCGCCGGGCGGACCCGGCGGACCGGCGCAACCGGCTGGTGGATGTCACCGACGCCGGCCGGGCGGCCTGGGAGCAACGGCGGCGGGCGCTGCGCGGGGTCGAGTCCCATCTGTTGGGGGCCCTCGCTCCCGAGGAGTCGGCGAGTCTGCGGGTCCTGCTCCAGCGGGTCGCCTGCTCGACCCAGGCCGTCGACCCGCTGCGGGACCTGTGTGAGGTGGTGACGCAGGTCCGGCCCGAGTCGGACGAGCCGCCCCGCGACAGCCGCTCCAAGACCGCCTGAGCGACCAGCCGGACAACGAACGCGGGCCCGCCGGCACCCCCGACCGTCGTGCGTCGTGAGGTGCCGGCGGGCCCGAAGTGCCGCTCCGACGCAGGTCAGCGCACGCGCACGAACACCGGGTTCGAGTAGAACCAGAGGTCCTGCCACGGGCTCTCCAGCCCGTCCGCGAGCGGCTCGGCCTCGTCGGTGCTGGTGCCGCGGACCCGCGCGTAGGTGTCGGCCTCGACGTTGCGCAGGGTGTGCCGGATGACGTAGTCCTCGCCCTGGCGGCGCCAGTCGCGCGGGCCGAACCGGGCCACGACCTTCGTGGTGGGGTTGGTGTCGGCGTCCAGGCTGGCGCTCGGGCCGGTGATCTGCCCGACGATCAGGTCGACCCGGCGGACCTCGGGCCGGTCACCGTTGGCGTTCACGCCGTCCAGCGGGCGGAACCTGATCTCGATCTCGACGTCGGTGCGGTTGCGGCGGCTGACCGTGATGGTCTCGCCCACCCCGGCGGTCTGGCCCTGGGACGTGGCCGTGACGTCGAGGCTGCGGATCAGGTCGCCGGTGGTGACCCAGATCCGGCCGTTGCGCAGACCGTCCATGATGTCGCCGTAGTCCTGGCGTGCGTGCACGTAGGTCTTGCTGTACTCGCCCGGCCAGAAGTCGGAGCCGCCGCGCGTCCAGTGCACGTGCGAGTCCGAGGTCGCGGTGATCCACCAGCGCCGGCCCTCACCGAGCAGCGAGTCCCAGAGCCCACCGACCCGCGCGGTCATCTGGTCGAAGCCGCCGTAGGTGGGGTGGTTGCCGTACCCGCCCCGCGCCCCGCCGTTGAGCGGGCCGGCCTGGTGGCCGGGCGCACCCTCGAACCCGATGTAGACGTCCGGCGCGGCGTTGTTGCCGTTGCGGAACTCGCGCGGGGTGTCCTGGCCGTACACGCCGAGCCCGGGAGCCGAGCGGGACGCGTGGTGGGCGATCACCAGCGGCTTGTGCGGCATGCCCCGGGCGACCTTCAGGAACTCCACCATCTTCGCCTCGGTGTCGCGGGCCGGGTCGGTGGGGAACGCGTCGTACTTGGCGAACCGGCTCTCCAGCTCGAAGAGCTGCTTCGCCTCGTCGTCGTGGCGCGGGATCATCAGCGTGTGGTGGTCCAGCGAGGGCGCGTCGAACTCCATGCCCCAGAACTGGAGCACCTCGGGGACCAGCTTGCGCGAGCGCAGCAGGTCGGGGTACGCCTGCTCGATGTTCACCTTGGAGTGCGTCGGTCCACCGTGGTCGGTGCACATCGCCCAGGTCAGACCGAAGTTCTTGGCCATGATGGCGTTGGTGACGATCGGGTAGACCGCGTCCGCGCCCTTGTGGAACACCACAGGGGATTTCGTGGTGTCGAACTCGCCGCTGTACTCGGAGTGAACGTGGTGGTCACCAGCGCGCCACGCCCGGTTCTTCGTGTTGCCCCGGTCGGGCTTGTCGTTGCCGGGCCGACGCTCCTCGCCGGCCCAGGCCGCACCGCCGCCCACCAGCGGGCTGGCCGCGGCCAGCGTCGCGCCGACGCCCGCGTACTTGACCAGCTTGCGCCGAGACAGCTGCGCGCGCTCGACCTCTTCGGGTTGCTTGTCCCTCACGTGAGAGCCTCTCCTCGATCAAGCGAATGCTCTTTCGATCAAGGAGCCTTGGAGAGCATCGTGAACTCCCCTCGTACGGGGAGCGGGCGCACGATGAACACCCTCGCCGTACCCGTTGAAAGGCTCGGCCAGGGCGGCGGTCGGTCACGCGGCGACCGCGTTGGGTGCCGGCAGGCCAGCGGGTAGCCGACGCGGCCGATGCTTTCCCGGGCGCGTGTCGTCGTCAGATCCGGGCGCGGGGCAGCCAGCCCAGGAATCGGAGCTGGGCACGGGGCAGGGGCAGGGTCGGCAGGTCCTGGGCGGCGGCGACGAGGCAGGAGCCGAGGTAGACGGCGAGGGCGGCGCGCGCTCCCCCGAACTCGGCGAGCAGTTGGCTCTCCTTCGTGGCGCAGGGCCACTCCCGACCGCATCCGGTGCAGGTCCAACTCGGCGGGCTGGGCAGGTGCTCGGGCAGTTTCGGCCGCCGGTACCGGCCCACGACGCTGTTGTCCGCGCGTACGTCCCGTCGCCGCGTCTCCGGGCCGGCGTTGTGGCGCGCGGGCGTGCGGGGTGCGGGCAGGTAGCGCCGGACGGTGCCGAGGAGCACCCCGACGCGGATCAGGGCATCCGGCCCGACGTGGTGCGCCAGCAACGCCGTGAGCAGGTAGTGCCCCAACAGGTCGAGAGAGTCACGGTTCAGACGCAGGTCGCGGCACAGGTCGACGAACCCGGGTGTGGCCAGCGGGACGCGGTCGTCGAGCGCACGGCGCAGCACCTCGCGCAGCGCTTCCCCGAGGCTCTCCAGCGCGTCACCCTCACCCAGTCCGAGGCTGTCCTCGTCCGCCACCCGTGCCAGCGCCTCGGCAACCGCCAGTCGAACGACGCGGTCAGGATGGATGCTGTCCAACGTTCACCTCCGCCTGTTGGCCGGACCTCCGGCAGCGACCCGGACGTCCTCGGACATCCGGGGAGATCATGAACAGGGTTTCGTCGCCGCTACCGAGACCGCTAGGACAGCAGGCGCAGGATCGTGCCGCGCGGTAGCCGGAAAGCGAAGTCGACTCACTGAATCGCGGAAATCCAGCGGCACGCCGCTCGCCTGCCGTAGGGTGGGAATCCCATCAGTGGCAGTCCACATTGGTGGGAATGCCTGAGGCCCTACGGTCAGTCCCCTGGCCGCGCCCCCGCCGCAGCGCCGGGCGGGACCTGGTGCCACCGCCGTACCGCCGGGTCAGCAACGGGCCGCGAACACCGACCCCTCGCGCCCAGACACGTCCCGACCATGCCGCCGGCTCTGGTCCACCATCCGGCGACACTTCCCCGGACGGAGACAGCGGATGACCTCGACCGCGCATTTCCAACGATTCGACAGCCGCGACCCAGCGGCCATCCACCGCTTCCTGGCCACCACGTACGACACCGACCTGCGCATCCGTGCCGGCGACACCGGGTACCACCTCGTCCACCAGCGGGTCGACGCCGGGCCGTTCGCCGTCGGCGCCACGAGTCAGACGGGGCAGCTCGACATCGTGGTGGGCGGCATGGACGCCCTGGTCGTCTGCCGCGCCCGCACCGCCCTGGTCGACCGCACCTGCGACGGGTCCGCCCACCGGTTCGGCCCGGGTGACGTCTTCCTCGCCACCCGACCCAACCGACCGTTCAGCCTGCGCTGGCAGCCTGGGGCGGTGGGACTCTGTGTCCTGGACCACGCGGTCCTGGCACAGGTGGCGGCCGCGGCGCCGGCCCGGCGACCCGGCCAGATCCGGTTCACCGACCTCGGCGCCGCCACCGCGCTTCGCGCCCGGCAGTGGCGAAAGACCACCAGCTACATCAGCGATGTCGTGCTGAGCAATCCGGACGCCAGCGCCCAACCACTGGTGATCGGCAACGCCGCGCGGATGCTCGCCGCGGCGGCACTCGCGGTCTTTCCCAACACCGCGTTCACCGACGAGACCATCGAGGATCGCCGCGACGCCAGCACGGCCACCGTGCGCCGCGCCATCGCCTTCATGGAGGACAACGCCGACCGGGACATCAGCGCGACCGACATCGCCAACGCCGCCGCCGCCTCCCTGCGGGCGGTGCAACTGGCCTTCCGCCGCCATCTCGGGACCACCCCGATGGCGTACCTGCGCCGCATCCGCCTCGATCGGGCCCACCGCGACCTGGTGCGGGCCGATCCGAGCCGCGACACCGTGTCGGCGATCGCCAGCCGCTGGGGGTTCGCCAGCCACAGCAGGTTCACGGCCCGGTACCACGCCAGCTACGGCGTACCGCCGCGCGAGACGCTGAACGCCTGAACCGGCCGCGCCGCCCGGGTCGTCACGGCACGTCGGTGCCGCAGGTCGCGGCGCTCGGCCCCACCAGCCCGAACGCGCGAGGGCTAGCCCCGGGCGCGCTCGTGAGCGTCACGTGCGGACTGCAACTCGGGCACCGCGCTCTCCAGGAGGTCGGCGAGACCCCGTAGCCGCTCGGCGACGCGGGCGCCGAGCGGGGTGAGCGAATATTCGACACGCGGCGGAATCGTGGTGAGGACCTCGCGGGTCAGCATGCCGTCGCGTTCGAGAGCCTGCAGGGTCTGGGAGAGCATCCGCTCGCTGACCCCGTCGACACGGCGGCGCAGCGCGTTGAACCGGTACCGGCCCTCGCCCAGCGCCAGCAGGACCAGCGACGCCCACTTCGAGGTGACGTCCTCGAAGACGGCGCGGGAGGTGCAGCCGCGCGCGAAGACATCGCTGACGAGTTCCTGGGTAGGCCCTGCGGGGTCCGGGGACGGCCGGTCGGTCACGGCACCAGCCTACCTCGTGCTTACTCCTGGCCTGGTGCTATAGATTAGTAAGTGCTTTCGGATCGTCACCGCCCCATGGAGGTTGCCGTGCCCACCTATGCCGTCACCGGTGCCACCGGCCGACTGGGCCGTCTGGTGATCGAGCGTCTGCTCGACACCGGCGTGCCCGCTGCCGAGATCGCCGCCGTCGTCCGCACTCCGGAGAAGGCCGCCGACCTGGCCGCGCGGGGTGTGGAGATCCGCCAGGCCAACTACGACGATCCGGCCACGCTGCCCGGCGCCGTGGCCGGTGTACGCCGGCTGCTGCTGATCTCCGGCGACACTCCCGGTCAGCGCGTCGCCCAGCACACGGCGGTCATCGACGCGGCCAAGCTCGCCGGCGTCGGGCGCCTGATCTACACCAGCATCCTCAAGGCCGACACCACGACGAACCCGCTGGCGCCCGAGCACCGGGCCACCGAGGAGGTGCTCGCCGCCTCGGGCCTGTCCCACACCGTGCTGCGCAACAGCTGGTACACGGAGAACTACACCGACCAACTGCCGCAGTACCTGCAGACCGGCACGATCCTCGGCGCCACCGGCGGCAGCAAGGTCTCGGCCGCGACCCGCGCCGACTACGCGGCCGCAGCGGCGGCGGCGCTCACCCGCGACGAGCACGGCGACACCGTCTACGAGTTGGGCGGCACCGCGTTCACCTTCGACGAACTGGCCGCGGCCGTCAGCGAGGTCACCGGCACCACGGTCGTCCACCGGGACCTCTCCCCCGCCGAACTGGCCTCGACGCTGGAGACCGTCGGCCTCGACGCCGGCACCGCCGGGTTCGTCGCCGCCCTCGACCACTCGATCGCCATCGGCGAACTGGCGACCGACAGCGACGACCTCAGCCGACTGATCGGCCGCCCGAGCACCCCGCTGCGCGACGCCATCCGGGCCGCGCACGCGTAACCGGCGACCGCCGGTCACGTCGGCGAGCACCGACGGGCGGCGGTTTGATCGTGCCGCCGACGCGCCTTCCGGAAATCCGGGCTGGCGCTTACGCCCGCAGCGGTCGGAAGAAGTCTCGCAGGTCGGCGGCGAGCAGGTCGGGCTCCTCCAGGGGCAGGAAGTGGCCTCCCCGGGTCGGGCCGCGCCACTGGCGCAGGTCACGGTAAACGCGCTCGGCGTACTCGCGGGGGTAGTCCCGGTCCTCCGGGGTGAGCCGGACTCCTGCTGGCACGTCGACAGCCCCGAGAGTCGGAGTCCGGGAGTCGTCGTAGTAGGGCCTGAAGGACGAGCCGATCGTCCCGGTCGCCCAGTAAAGAGTGGCGACGGTGAGGAGGAGGTCTTTGCTGAAACGGGATTCGAGGTCTCCGTGGCAGTCGCTCAAGGCCCGGTACTTCTCCACGATCCAGGCGACCAGGCCGGCGGGAGAGTCGAGCAGGGCCGCGGCGAGGGTGTCCGGTCGGGTGCTCTGGATGGCGGCGTAGCCGTCGTCGCTGCCATCGTGCTCGTTCGATCGCGCTTTCAGGTAGGCATCCTCGGCTACGGACAAGGGGTGGGCGTCGTCGAGAACCGGGTGCAGGTTCGGATGGTGGGTGTGGATCCCGACCACCTGTTGCCGGTGCCGGGCGCCGAGAAAGCCGGTGACGTGAGAGCCGATGTCACCGCCGTACGCGCCGAACGTGGAGTAGCCCAGGACATCCGTCATCAGCCGTGCCCATAGGTCAGCAACCACCGGAGGGGTCACCAGGCCGTGAGTCGGCAGGTCCGAGAACACGAAGCCGGGTAGGGACGGAACGACGACGTCGAAGGCGTCGGCCTGCTCACCGCCGTAGGCAGCGGGATCGGCCAGCCGCGCCGCGAGCGGCAACATCTCCACGAAGCTGCTGGGCCAGCCGTGGGTGAGCACCAGCGGCAGCGGGGAGCGGGTGTCGCCGGAGGCCGCGGCGCGCAGGTGCACGAAGTGCACGCTCCGGTCGTCCAGGGTGGCAATGTAGTGCGGCACCGCGTTGAGTTCGCGTTCCCTGGCACGCCAGTCGAAGTCGCCGCGCCAGTACGTCACCAACTCGCGGAGGTAGTCCGGATCCGTGCCTGCACGCCACCCGCTCGCGGTGGGGCGGGGGAAACGAGTGCGCGCCAACCGCTCGGCCAGGTCGGCGAGCAGGTCGTCGGGGACGTCGATGGTGAATGGCACCGCTTGTGGCAGGGACGACATGAGGGCCTCCGTGACCTGGGACGGATGAGATCCACATTCCCCAGGTCAGCTCGCCAGATCGGCTCGCCCGATGGCTGCAAGGGAAGCGACTCGCATGTTACCGGCCACGGCACTGCCTGAGAAGTGCTCACCACGAGGGGGTTGATCTTGGCCTAGTCTGGTGGACATGCCCGGACGCCCCTCGCACCGCCGTCATGACGGCCACGGGTGTGCCCGCCCAACGGCCTCCGAACACGCCACCCGGTCGGCCGGCTGGTGAGTGGAGCACCCGCGCCCGCGCAGCGGGGCACGCCGGCCTCGTCCCCGCACCACCGGCCCCGATGGGCTGACCGCTGCGACCGGCTCGCCCGGTCGCGCCCCTTCGAGATCGTCATCGTCATCGTCATCCTCGCCAACGGGATCGTCCTCGGCCTGGAGACGTACGACGAACTGACCTCGGCGAGCACCCTGCTGCACTCGCTGGAGCTGGCCTTCCGCGCGTTCTTCGTCGTCGAGATCGGCATTCGGGTGGCCGCCTACGGCCGCCGACCACAGGACTTCTTCCGGCACGGCTGGAACATCTTCGACTTCGTGGTGATCGCGGCGATCTTCATTCCGGGCCTGCACGGCGACTCCGCACTGCTGCGTGTGGTGCGGGTCGCCCGAATGCTGCGGCTGGTGCGGTTCTCGCCGGGCCTTCGTACCATCGTCTCCGCCCTGTGGCGCAGCCTTCCGGGCGTCGCAGGGTTCCTCGCCCTGGCCGTGGTGACGCTCTACGTGTACGGCATGGCCGGCTGGCTGATCTTCGGCAGCACCTACCCCGACGCGTACGGCGACATCGGCCGGTCGCTGCTCACGCTGTTCGTGCTGCTGTCGCTGGAGACCCTGCCGGACCTGATCTCGCAGGGCATGGCCCTCTCGCCGTGGACGCTTGTCTACTACGTCAGCTATGTGCTCATCACCGTCAACCTGCTGCTCAACATCCTCATCGCGGTCATCGTCAACTCGATGGAGGAGGCGCGCCGGTTGGAGATGACCGAGCGGCTGGCCCCCGACTACGACGAGGACGGCGACGGCGTACCGGACGAGGTCGACCGCATCGCGCTCACCCAGCGGCTGGACGACCTGCGGGCGGTCATCGCCGAGTTGGAGCGGGAGTTGCGCATCGACCGAGAGGACGGGCCCGTCCGCCCGCACCGCGACGGCAGCCACACCAGACGGTGATCCGACACTCTCGCGCAGTAGCCGTCAGGTTGGATAGTCTCAGCGTCGGTCCCACCGGTTGAGCTGAAGGGACACCCGCATGACGGCCCCTGTCGACGCCACCCACTCCACGACCGACACCACGGCCACCCTCGGCGCTCTGATCGACGACGTGATCCGACCCCAGGCGGCGACCGTCGACCGGGATGGGGTCTTTCCCCGCCAGGGCGTCGACGCCCTCGGCGCGGCCGGCCTGCTCGGCCTGGCGTCCTCGACCGACGTCGGCGGCGGCGGGCAGGGCATGCGCGCGGTCGCCGGGGTCATCGAACGGCTGGCCGCCGAGTGCGGGTCCACGGCGATGGTGGTGCTCATGCACTACGCGGCCACCGCCGTCATCGAGGCGCACGGTCCCCGCGACGTGCGTACGGCCATCGCCGGAGGCGGTCACCTGAGCACGTTGGCCTTCTCCGAGTTCGGCTCGCGCAGCCACTTCTGGTCGCCGACCGGCAGCGCGACAGCGGCCGACGACGGCACCGTCCGGCTCGACGCCCGCAAGAGCTGGGTCACCTCGGCCGGCGAGGTCAACAGCTACGTGTGGTCGAGCCTCCCCCTGGCCCCCGGGGCGGGTCCGATGACCCTGTGGCTCGTACCGGCCGACCGCGCCGGCCTCAGCGTCACCGGCGACTTCGACGGGCTCGGCCTGCGCGGCAACGGATCCCGACCGATGACCGCGGACGGCCTCCACGTCCCGGCTGACGCGATGCTGGCCGCCGACGGCGCCGGCCTCGACACCGCGCTGAGCGTGGTCCTGCCCTGGTTCCTGGTGCTCAACGCCGCATTCTGCCTCGGCCTCGCCAGCAGCGCGGTCACCGAGGCCGGCCGGCACCTCACCCGGACCACGCTCACGCACACCGGGGCGGCCCTGCGCGACGCGCCCGTGACGCGGCGCGCCTTCGCCCAGCTGATGATCCGCACCGACGCCCTGCGCGCGTTCCTCGGCGACACCCTCACCGCGCTGGAGACCGGCCGCGACGACGCGATGCTGCGGGTGTTGCAGGTCAAGGCGCTCGCCGGTGAGACGGCCGCCGACGTGACCGACGGCGCCATGCAGCTCTGCGGCGGCAGCGCGTTCCGCAAGGAGCTGGGCCTGGAGCGCCGGTTCCGCGACTCCCGCGCGGCCCGGGTGATGGCGCCGACCACCGACGCGCTGTACGACTTCGTCGGTCGCGTCGCCACCGGGCTGCCGCTGCTCGACGAGGTCAACCGCTGATGCCCGCGCCGACGGTCCTGATGGGCGCGGTCGCGTACGACCCCAAGGTGGTGACCATCTGGGAGGGCTTCCGCACCTGGCTGCGCGGGCAGGGCCTGGACTTCGACTTCGTCCTCTACTCGCACTACGAGCGCCAGGTCGAGGACCTCGTCGCCGGCCGGATCGACGCGGCGTGGAACTCGCCGCTCGCCTGGCTGCGGGCCGAGCGGATGGCGAGGGCCGGCGGCACCGCCGTCCGCGCGCTCGCCATGCGCGACACCGACCGGGATCTCACCTCGGTCGTGGTGGTGCGCGCCGAGTCGCCCGTGCGGCAGGTCGCGGATCTCGCCGGCCGGGTGGTCGCCGTCGGAGCCGTGGACAGCCCACAGGCGACGCTGATCCCGCTGGGCCACCTTGCCGCCGCCGGGGTCCAGGTCGACGTGCGCGGCTTCGACGTCGGCGTCGGTCTGCACGGCGACCACATCGGAGGGGAACGCGACGCCGCGCGGGCGCTGATGGCCGGGGAGGTCGACGCCGCCTGCATGATCGACGCCAACCACCTGGTCTTCGTCCAGGAGGGCACGCTCGCGCCCGACGGCACCCGGATCGTCGCGCAGACCGCCCGCTACGACCACTGCAACATGACGGTCCGCGAGCCGGCGTCCGTCGGGGTCGCGCTCTTCGGCAGGCTGCTGCGTGGCATGTCGTACGCCGACCCGCAGGTACGGCCACTGCTCGACCTCGAAGGGCTGACCGCCTGGGAGGACGGCCGCACCACGGGATATGACGCCCTCGCCAGGGCGGTCGACGCGAGCGGGTTCTACGCCCCGGACGGACGGGTGACGGCCACGGGCTATCGGCCGTGAGCACCGCACCGCCCGCCGACGCCGAGCTTCACCTGGGCGGTCTGGGCTTCGGTCAGGGAGCGCACCTGCTCGTGCAACGCGCCCTGGGCGGGCTCGCACCGGGTGGTCGGCTGGCGGTCTCCGGGCACGACCCGACCCTGGCCGTGCATCTGCCGCCCTGGTGCCGGCAGCGGGGGCACCGGGTCGAGTGGCCTGCTCCAGCCGACCGGAGCGAACTGGTCGCGGTGGTCGTACGCGGCTCGGCTGTCGACGACCGCTGGTTCGGCGCGGAACGGGCCGGGCCGGCCCTGCCCTCGGCGCTCAGCAGCCACCCACCGCCACGGTGGGGTCTCGGTGCCCGCGGCGCGCTGCTCGAAGCCGGCGGCCCGGAGGCGCGCTTCGACCTGGACGACCGGGATCTGGTCTGGGCCGACGTCGCGCCCAAGCTCTACGCGCAGGCCGCCGCGCGGCAGTGGGACCCGGAGACCGCGGTGCCCTGGGACGACACGTTCGCGCTGCCGCCCGACGTCGAGGCGGCGGTGGTGCAGGTGATGACCTACCTGGTCGAGAACGAGCAGGCCGCACTCGTCGTGCCGGCGCGATTCGTCGGTCGCATCCACCCACACTTCCGCGAGGTGATGCAGCTCCTCGCCGTGCAGATGGCCGACGAGGCTCGACACATGGAGGTGTTCAGCCGGCGGGCGCTGCTGCGCGGCGCCGAGTTGGGCACGTCGTCGGCCGGCGGCCGGCAGTCGCTCTTCACCCTCGTCGCCGAGTCGGACTTCGCGCTTGCCTCGTTCCTGCTGTCCGTGCTCGGTGAGGGCAGTTTCGTCGACCTGCTCTCGTTCCTGGAACAGCACGCACCGGACCCGGTGACCCGCCGGATCTGCTGGCTGGCGATGCAGGACGAACGCCGGCACGTGGTGTTCGGCATGGCGCATCTGGAGCACCAGGCGACCGTGGACCCGCTGCTGCGTGACCGGCTGCGCGCGGCGATCCACCGCCGCCACGACGCGCTGGTGGACACCGCCGGGCTCAACGCGGACGTCTTTGACGCGTTGGTGCTGCTCGCGGCCGGCGGGTGGAGCCCGGAGGAGATAGCCGTCGGCTTCGGCCGGGTGCGGGACCTGCAGGCCGCGATGGACCAGGGCCGCCAGCGTCGGCTGGTGCGGCTGGGCTTCCGGCCCGACGAGGCGGCGGCGCTCTCCGTCCTGCACACCCGCAACTTCATGTAGCCGCGTACCAGACGGGGCAGGCGTACCGTGGACTGGCCATGAACAGGGATTTCTCCGCGACCCGCGCGGAACTGCTGGGCCTGCGCGACGCCACCGAGGCTCAGGTGCGTGCGCTCAACGGCGACCTGCGGGCCCTCTTCGAGGCGTCCCGGTCGTCCAACGCCGACGACGAGCACGACCCCGAGGGCAGCACGATCGCGTTCGAACGGGCACAACTCACCGCGGTCCTGGCCGCGGCCCGTCAACGCTTGGCCGAACTCGACGTCGCGGTGCAACGCCTCGACGCCGGCAGCTATGGCGTGTGCGAGCGCTGTTCCCGCCCGATTCCTGACGAACGCCTCGCCGCCCGCCCTTCGGCGCGTACCTGCGTGGCCTGCGCCAGCCGGCGGTGACGGCGCGCGGCCGACGGCAACGCCCGGCTGGCGGCGGCGCGCGGCCGACGACGCCCGGCGGCGGCGGGATCCTCGGTGCCCGCCGGGTTGGCGGGCACCGAGGGGGGTGTCAGCTGGCGCAGCAGCCGCCGGCCTGGGCGTCGGTGGGTACAGCGACGAGCGTGAGCGGGGTGGCCAGCAGACCACCGGAAATCCCGGTGGCCAGCCCGCGTCCGGTCGGCTCGGCGGACGGCGCCGGCCCGCAGCAGCCGCCGTCGGTCGCCGAGTCGACGGGGTTGCTGTTGCAGACGCCGGTCTCGGGCAGGTCGAGCTGGACGTCCCGGGCGGCGGCCCAGTCCCCGGCGAGGGCGGCGACGACGCTGCGGGCCTGTTCGTAACCGGTGGCCATGAGGAACGTCGGCGCTCGACCGTAGGACTTCGCGCCGACCGCGTAGTAGCCGGGCTCGGGGTGGGTGAGCTGGTCGACGCCGTGCGGCGGGACGGTGCCGCAGGAGTGCTCGTTCGGGTCGATCAGTGGGGCCAGCGCCCGGGTGGCGCCCATGATCGGGTCCAGGTCGAGGCGCAGTTCGGCGGCGATCGAGTGGTCGGGACGGAAGCCGGTGGCCGCGACGACGCGATCGGCGAGCACCGTCTCCTCGCCGCCGTCGGCGTGCCGGACGACCACGGCGACGCGCCCGTCGGCCGGGGTGAGCGCGTGCACCGAGAACCCGGTGAGCAGCCGGATCCGGCCGGCGTCGACGTGCTCGCGCAGGCGCGATCCGAGGGCGCCGCGCGCCGGGAGGGCGTCGGCGCTCCCGCCGCCGTACGTCCGCGTCGGCGAGTCGGTCCGGATCGCCCAGCTCACCTGCGTGCCCGGCTGCTGGGCGGCCAGGTCCGCCAGGGCCAGCAGGGTGTTGGCCGCCGAGTGGCCGGCGCCCACGACCAGGGTGTGCCGCCCGGCGAACCGGTCCCGGTCGACGCCGAGCACGTCCGGAAGCGCGTGTTCCAGGTACGCGGCCACGTCGGCCTCGCCCCGGGCGGGCAGGCCGGACGCGCCAAGGACGTTCGGGGTGCGCCAGGTGCCGGAGGCGTCGATGACGGCGCGGGCCAGCAGTTCGTCGCCGTCGGCGAGGCGGATGAGGAACGGGGTGGTGTCGCGCCCGGCGCTGCGCAGCCGGTCCAGGCCGAGGCGGCTGATGGCCTCGACCCGGGCGCCGTAGCGCAGGTGCGGTTTGAGCTGTGGTGACTGCGCGAGCGGCTGGAGGTAGTCGTCGACCAGTTCGGCACCGGTCGGCAGGGCCTCGGGGTCGGGGGCGATCCATCCGGCCTCGTCCAGGATTCCGCGGGCGGCCGGGTCGATGTTGTAGCGCCACGGGGAGAACACCCGTACGTGCCCCCACTGCCGCACGGCGGCGCCGGCGGCGTGCCCGGCTTCCAGGACGAGGAACGGCAGGTCGCGCTCGTGCAGGTGGGCGGCGGCGGCCAGGCCGACGGGGCCGGCGCCGATGACCACGACGGGCAGGTTGTCCAGGGCACTCATCAGGAACTCCTTCACGGGAAGCTGTCAGGTCGGGCAGGTGCAGGCTGGCGCGTCAGGTGACGGTGGGGCTGCGGCGTTCGAGCAGGACGACGTCCCGCCAGCGGTCGTGGTGACGGCCGACGCGTTCGCGGACGCCGACGACGCGGAACCCGGCCCGCTGGTGCAGGCGCAGGCTGGCGGCGTTCTCGGGAAAGACGCCGGACTGGATCGTCCAGATGCCGGCGGCCTCGGTCGAGGCGATGAGCGTGTCGAGCAGCAGCCGGGCGATTCCCCGCCCCTGGGCGGCCGGGTCGACGTAGACCGAGTGTTCGACCACGCCCGCGTAGACCGCGCGGGTCGAGGTCGGCGACACGGCGACCCAACCGCACACGGTGCCGACGCGGTCGACCGCCACGAAGCGGTGCGCGGTCAGCCTGGTGGCGTCGAACGCGGCCCAGGTCGGCGCGGTGACCTCGAAGCTGGCGTTGCCCGCGTCCAACCCGGCCTGATAGATCGCCAGGACACGGTCGGCGTCGGCGTCGGCCATGGGACGCACGCTGATGTCGGCCATCGGCAGGCTCCGTTCGGGTCGGCCACGATCGGACACCTGTCTTGACGTCCGTCGAATCAAACACTTGCACACTGTTTAGATAACCGTCAAGCTAGAGGAATGTCGAAACAGTCGACCCCCCTCGCACCCGTCGACCCGGCCGTGGACGCGCCGTGCTGCCCGCCCCTGACCGAGCGCCGCGTGCCGGCCGAGACCGCGGCCGTGCTCGCCCCCGCGTTCAAGGCCCTGGGCGACCCGGTACGGCTACAGCTCATGTCGATGATCGCCTCCGCCGAGGGCGGGGAGATCTGCGTCTGCGACCTCACCCCGGCGTTCGACCTGACCGGTCCGACCATCTCGCACCACCTCAAGACGCTGCGCGAGGCGGGGCTCGTCGACGCCGAGCGTCGGGGCACCTGGGTCTACTACCGGGCACGGCCGGCCCTCCTGCGCCAGCTCGCCGCACTGCTCGCCATCGAGCCGACGCAGTCGTGACCGACGACCGTCGCACACCAGCCGACCGACCGGAGCACCCGTGAACACCACCCTGCGGCCCCAACCGACCGAGAGCGTGGTGGTCGGCCGACTCTCCCGGCTCGACCGGCTCCTGCCAGTCTGGATCGGGTTGGCCATGCTCGCCGGGCTCCTGCTCGGCCGCCTGGTTCCCGGCCTGAACAGCGCCCTGGACGCGGTGGCGGTCGGCGGGATCTCACTGCCGATCGCGATCGGTCTGCTGATCATGATGTATCCGGTGCTGGCCAAGGTCCGCTACGACCGGCTCGACACCGTCACCGGCGACCGTCGACTGCTGATCGCCTCGCTGGCCCTCAACTGGCTCGTCGGCCCCGCCGTGATGTTCGCCCTGGCCTGGATCTTCCTGGCCGACCAGCCGGCGTACCGGACCGGTTTGATCATCGTCGGCCTGGCCCGCTGCATCGCCATGGTCATCATCTGGAACGACCTCGCCTGCGGCGACCGCGAGGCCGCCGCCGTCCTGGTGGCGCTCAACTCGGTCTTCCAGGTCCTCGCCTTCGGCCTGCTGGGTTGGTTCTACCTGTCCGCGCTTCCCGGCTGGTTGGGCTTGCCCGGCGCCGAACTGACGATCTCGGCCTGGGACCTCGCCGGCAACGTGCTCGTCTTCCTCGGCATCCCACTGCTCGCCGGCTACCTCACCCGCCGCCTCGGCGAACGCGCCAGGGGCCGTGACTGGTACGAGAACCGCCTCCTGCCGAGGATCGGCCCCGCCGCCCTCTACGGGCTGCTGTTCACCATCGTGATCCTGTTCGCCCTACAGGGTGAGGCCATCACCAGCCGGCCCGTCGACGTGGTCCGCATCGCCCTGCCCCTGCTGGTCTACTTCGCCCTCATGTGGGCCGGCTCCTTCGCGCTCGGCCGGGCCATCGGTCTCGGCTACGCGCGGACCACCACACTCGCGTTCACCGCCGCGGGCAACAACTTCGAACTCGCCATCGCCGTCGCGATCGGCACCTTCGGCGTCGCCTCCGGCGAGGCGCTCGCCGGGGTCGTCGGCCCGCTGATCGAGGTACCCGTCCTGGTCGGGCTCGTCTACGTCGCCCTGTGGGCGCGCCGCCGCTACTTCAGCACCGACTCCGAGACACCCCTGACCGGAAAGGCAACCCCGTGAGCGACAAGCCCAGCGTCCTGTTCGTCTGCGTGCACAACGCCGGCCGTTCGCAGATGGCCGCCGGGTGGCTGCGCCACCTCGCCGGCGACAGCATCGAGGTCCGCTCGGCCGGCTCAGCCCCGGCCGAGACGGTCAACCCCGCCGTCGTGCAGGCCATGCGGGAGGTCGGCATCGACATCGCCGACCAGACCCCCACGATCCTGGAGTACGCCACCGCCGAGTCGTCCGACATCATCGTGACCATGGGCTGCGGCGACGCCTGCCCGGTCTTTCCCGGCAAGCGCTACGAGGACTGGAAGCTCGACGACCCGGCCGGCAGGGGCGTCGATGCCGTCCGCCCGATCCGCGACGAGATCCGTGCCCGGGTGCAGCGACTCATCGTCGACCTGCGCACGACCGCCTGATCGGCAGGAGGGGTCGGCACGCCGCTTCGGCGATACGGGGTGCCGGCCGGCTCCGCCTCCAGATGACCACCGGCGTCTGGGCAACGTGGCGGCCCGCAGCCCAGGTCGGCGGCCGCACGTGCTGAGAAATCTACAAAGATGTGATGTATCGAGTCAATGATCGTAACGAATGGCTCCCACAATCTGCGCTCCTCATGGGGCCGGGAGTGGTCAAGTGCCGTTGACGCCCGGATCAACGCGTCCGTATACTCCGGTTGATCATCCGATCTTTTGTCGAGTCGGGCGAGGAGCGCATGCCGCAGATCACCGCCGTCACCGTCGACGACGTCCGCTTCCCCACCTCGCTGACCGCCGACGGGTCCGACGCCATGAACAAGGACGGCGACTATTCGGCGGCCTACGTCACCCTGCACACCGACGGCGTCGACAGCGCGGGTGCGCCGCTGGCGGGTCACGGGCTGACCTTCACCATCGGCCGGGGCAACGACATCGTCGCTGCGGCGGCGGTGCACCAGGCCAACCGACTGGTGGGCATGGACGTGGCCGCGATGGCCGCCGACATGGGGGCGGTCTACCGTCACCTCACCTCCGACTCGCAGTTGCGATGGCTCGGCCCGGAGAAGGGTGTCATCCACCTCTCGTTGGCGGCCGTGTTGAACGCGGCGTGGGACCTGGTCGCCCGGGTCGCCGACAAGCCACTGTGGAGACTGCTCGCCGACATGTCCCCCGAGCAGCTCGTCGACATCGCCGACCTGCGCTATCTCTCCGACGCGCTGACCCGGGACGAGGCCCTGTCCATCCTCCGCGCCCAGGAGAGCACGAAGGCCGATCGGCTGGCCGAGCTGGCCCGCACCGGATACCCCGCGTACACGACGTCGGCGGGTTGGCTCGGCTACGGCGACGACAAGCTGCGTCGGCTGTGCCAGGAGGCGGTCGACTCGGGCTACGGGTACGTCAAGCTCAAGGTGGGCGCCGACCTCGACGACGACATCCGCCGGTGCGGGATCGCCCGGGAAATCCTCGGCCCGCACCGCCACCTGATGATCGACGCCAACCAGGTGTGGGACGTCGGGCAGGCCATCGAGTGGGTCACGGCACTCGCCCGCTTCGAACCACTGTGGATCGAGGAGCCGACCAGCCCCGACGACATCCTGGGGCACGCGGCCGTCCGCCGTGCCGTGGCCCCCATCGGCGTCGCCACCGGGGAGCACTGCCACAACAGGGTGATGTTCAAGCAGCTGTTCCAGGCCGGGGCGATCGACTTCTGCCAGTTGGACACCGGCCGGCTGGCCAGCATCAACGAGATCGTCGCCGTGCTGCTGCTCGCCGCGAAGTTCGGCGTCCCCGTGTGTCCGCACGCCGGCGGTGTCGGGCTGTGCGAGATGGTCCAACACATCTCGGTGCTCGACTACGTCGCGATCTCCGGTGATCTCACCGGGCGGGTCACCGAGTTCGTCGACCACCTGCACGAGCACTTCACCGATCCGTGTGTCGTGCGGGACACCGGCTCGGGCAGCGGCTACGTCCTGCCCAGCATGCCCGGCTACTCCACCCGGATGCGCCCGGAGTCGGTCGCCCTCTACCGGTTCCCCGACGGCCACTACTGGGCGGCAGCGGGGCCGGCTACCGTGTCATCTCCGGAGCCGTACGTCGTCGCGGGTGGAGCAGCCACCCCGGCCGCCCGCTAGGAGGTGCCATGTCTCGCACCGACGAGGTGGTGAACGGCATCAAGCGGATGATCCTTGAGGGGTCGTTCAAGCCTGGTGACCGACTGCCCATCGAGAAGGACCTCGCCGAGTCGCTCGGTGTCTCGCGCGGGTCGCTGCGCGAGGGCATGTCGGCGCTGTCGATCCTCGGCATCGTCAACATCCGCCAGGGCGACGGCACGTACGTCACGAACCTCGACGCGCCGCAACTGCTGGCCCCGATGGGTTTCGTGGTCGACTTCCAGGGCCAGGGCGACCCTCGGCACATCCACACCGTTCGCCGCCTGTTGGAGTGCGAGGCGGCCCGCCTGGCGGCGACCAGGATCACCGACGAGGCACTGGCCCAGGCCGAGGAACTGCTCGACGAGGCGGCCCGGATCGTCGGTCAGTCGCCGCAGGACCACGAGCGGATCATCGAGATTGACATCGCCTTCCACCGGATCATCGCGGTGCACGCCGACAACCCGGTGCTCACCGGTCTGATCGAGGCGTTCGCCGGGCGCACCGTGCGGGGGCGGCTCTGGCGGAGCCTGCACGAGGAGGGCGCCGACCGCCGTACCCACGACGAGCACGTGGCGATCCTGAAGGCCCTCGTGGCACGCGACCCGGAGCGGGCGCGCATCCGGATGGCCAACCATCTGATCGGGGTGGAGGAGTCGTTGCAGGGGTTGCCCGAGGAGTGAGGCGGGCGTCGAGCCCGCCGGGTGCCCGCCCCCTCCCGGCTGCGTTCTTCACCGTTCGTCCCGCTCGACGCTCGTGCTCCCGGTCATCGCCGCGACCAGGTCGTCGGTGGTGACCTCGTCGGCGCGTAGCCGGGCGGCCCGCCGACCCAGACGCAGCACCTCCACCCGTTCGGCGATCTCCAGCACCTGCGGCATGTTGTGACTGACCAGCACCACCGACATGCCGGCGTCGCGGGCACGCCGGACGACATCGAGCACCCGGGCGGTCTGAACGACGCCGAGCGCCGCGGTGGGCTCGTCGAGGATGACCACGTTGGTCGCCCAGATGATCGCCCGGGCGACAGCGACACACTGCCGCTGCCCACCGGACAACATCGCGATAGGGGTGGTGACCCGCGGGATCCGTACGCCAAGTTGGTCGAGGGCCGCAGCGGCGCCCTGCCGCATGGCGCGCTTGTCGAGCAGCCCCAGCCGGCCCAGCGGCCCGGACCGCAGGATCTCCCGGCCGAGGTAGAGGTTGGCGGCGACGCTGAGGTCGTCGGCGACTGCGAGATCCTGGTAGACGGTCTCCACGCCGGCGCGGCGGGCGTCGACGGGGGTGGCGAACCGGACCGGAACGCCGCCCACCCGGATTTCGCCCTCGTCGGGTGTGTGCACTCCGGACAGCGTCTTGATCAGCGTGCTCTTGCCGGCGCCGTTGTCGCCGATGAGCGCGACGACCTCGCCCCTGCCGACGGTGAAGTCAGCGCCGCGCAACGCTTCGACGTGGCCGAACCGCTTGACGATGCCACGGGCTTCGAGCACCGGCGGCTCGTCGGGGATCCGCCGGTGCTCGCCGTCGGTGACCGCCGAGGGACTGGTCGCCATCACTGCACCGGCGGGTTGGCGCAGCTGGGTTCGAGTACGGCCTTGACCTCCGCGGAGTCGATGTTGGCCTTGGTGACGAACGTGACGCCGGTGTCCGCCGACGCCAGCGGCGCCTCGTCGCGCAGGTGCTTGACCATCTTGTCGACGCCGAAGTAACCCATCTTGAACGGGTTCTGCACGACCAGCGCCGAGATCTGGCCGCTGCGCAGCCCGGCGATCTCGTCGGGCGCGGCGTCCCAACCGATGATGACGACCTTGCCGGACTTGTTCGCCGCCTGGATGGCCTGGGCGGCGCCGAGCACGCTCTGCTCGTTGGCCGCGAAGACCCCGGCGAGGTTCGGGTTGGCGGTCAGGATGTTCTCGGTCACCCGACGTGCCTCGTTGACGTCGCTGCGGCTGGGCTGCTGCCCGACCAGCTTCAGGTTGGGATATCCGGCCAGGCCGCTCTTGAAGCCCTCGACCCGCTCGGTGTTGGTCTGCGACCCCGGCTGGAACTCGACAAGCGCCACCTCGTGGTTGCCGGGGCCCAACTCTGTCGCGAGCAACTTCGCCGCCTCACCGGCTGCGGCGCGGTTGTCGGTGGCGAACAGCGGCACCGTGGGCGGCTGCGGGCTGGTGCCGGAGTCGATCATCGCGACCGGGATGTCCGCGCCGAGCGCCTTTTCGGTGGCCGGCGCCAGCGCCCGGGAGTCGGTGGCCGCGTAGACGATGCCGTCGACCTTCCTGGTGACGAAGTTCTGGATCAGGTTGACCTGGCCCTCGACGTCCGTCTCGGTCGTCACGCCGTCCCACAGCACAGTGACGTCACCGGCGCGCTGGGCGGCACACTCGGCGCCGGCCTTCACTGTGTTCCAGTAGTCGGCGCCGACGGCCTTGGGCACGACGGCGAGCTTCAGCGGACCGCTGGCGTCGGTCGACGCGCCGTCGCCGCCGTCGCGGACCTCGACCCCGCCGCAGGCGCCGAGCAGGGCGACGACCGCAGCGGCGGCGAGCAGGGCCGGCGCGCGTAGGCGCCGTCCTCGGGTCCGCCGGCTGGTGGTGGTGTGTGCCATGGTGTGCGTCCTTCCTCTGTCGGACTGCGGGAAAAGCGGGTCAGCCCCGGGACTCCAGCCGCCGGCGGCGGTACTGGTCGAAGTAGACGGCGGCCCAGATGATCACGCCGACGATCACCTGCTGGTAGTGGATGCTGATGTCGAGCAGGACGGCGCCGTTGCGGACCAGCGCGATGAGGAAGGCGCCAATGATGGTTCCGACGATCCGACCCTGGCCTCCGAAGAGGCTGGCGCCACCGATGACCGCGGCGGCGATGACGTCGAGTTCCAGCGAGATGCCGTAGTTCGGCTGGCCGGAGTTGACCCGGGAGGCGGCGATCATGCCACCCAGCCCGACCAGGACGCCCGCCAGGACGTAGACGCCGGTCAGGTGGCGGCCCACGCGGATGCCCGAGCGCCGGGCCGCTTCCAGGTTGGAGCCCATCGCGTACGTGTACTGGCCGAAGCGCGTCTGGGAAAGCAGGAACGCGACCCCCACGGCGACGACGGCGGTGATCACCACGGCGAACGGGATGCCGGCGATCTCACCGTTGCCGAGCAGTTGGAAGGACCGGGGCAGTCCGTACACCCCGACGGCTCCGGTGATGATGAAGACCAGGCCACGACCGGCGGACATCGTTCCCAGCGTCGCGATGAACGGGGGAATCCGGGCCACGGTCACCAGCAGGCCGTTGACCAGCCCGGCCAGCGCACCGACGCCGATCGCGACGGCTGTCGCCGCCAGCAGCGGGAAACCCAGGTCACGGACGACCATCGCCCCGGTCACACCGGCGAGCGCGGCGACCGATCCCACCGACAGGTCGATGCCCCCGGTGATGATGACCATGGTCTGGGCTGCGGCGATGATGGCGATCACCGCCGTCTGCGCGCCGATGTTGAACAGGTTGTCCGCCGTCAGGAAGTACGGGCTCGCGACGCTCAGCGCGACGAACAGGACGACGAGCGCGGTGGCGGCGGTGAACTCGGCGACGGCGTGGGAGACCCGCTCACGGAGCCGGTCGGTGAGCACGCCGCCCCGTGCCGACGGGGTTGCCTCGGCGGCGCTCATCGTCGGGACCGACCTTTCCCGACCGACTCGCCGACGCCGGGCACGGCCTCGCCGGTGAACCGAGCACTCATCAGCAACCGGACCTCCTCAGGAAGTCACGCACGGCCCCACACCTACGCGATAGATCAGATGTTTCGGTTGATCAGGCGTTACCATGCCACGGATTCGTCGGCATTGCCAAGGTACTGCCGCCATGTTTTGCCGTCGCCGCTCGCGTTTCGGAGCACATACGTCTGATCAAACTCGCTCAGCCCTTGTCGGCGGGCAGCACGGGACCGCCTGATGCGCCGGGCAGCCCACGCCGGACGCACCGGCATCGCCGTGCAGCGACTCCCGGCAGCCCTGTTAGCGGTAACGCCTCATGCCCGAACCCGTCGCAGGGTGGCCGGCCCGGCGACTCCCAGTGCGCATGTTATCGATAACAGGCGATGTTCCGCCACGGCATGCCGTCCGCGTCCCCGCTCGATGCCCGACAACCCGGCGCGTCGCGGCCGTCGCACTCTCGGAGACGGCGGCAGCCGAGGGCCGGGGGCGCCGATTTCCGGCTCGGTATTGACTCTCACCAGGAGCGGCAATCATGCTCTGCTAAATCAGTTTAGCGGGCACTCGCCCGTCCCCCTCTCGATGTCGAACACCAGAGACGGGTGCCCGCTCGAGAAAGGACTCGCATGAGACTGCGAAGAGGACTGGTCCCGCTTCTCGCCGCCCTCGTCCTGACCGTCGCCTCCGGCACCGCCTACGCCGCCACGGGCGGTGGCACCGGCCCGGCCCACGGCAGCGGAGACGGGATCCGCAGCATCACCCCCATCACCACGGTCTACACGTACGGCCAGAAGGTCTCCGCCGTGGCCATCGAGTACGGCGCGACGGTCAACCCCCGCACCCTCGACAACACCACCTTCACGGTCGCCGACACCATCTACAACTTCCGCTTCAACCCGATCGAGGACCTGCCGAAGCTCGCCGACCGGACCATCACCCACACCTACACGAACGACGCGCCGAACACCCGGACCGACCAGCGGTCGGCACCCGGCCGGTACGTCATCGTGGAGCTGAACCCCGCCGACACCGGCGGCTGGACGGTCATCGTCTCCAAGTGCCCCACCTTCCTGTGCACAGTGAAGGTCAATCCCGAGCTGCCCACCCGCGTCGTGCAGCGCAAGGACGTGCACGCGCAGCCCGGTAAGGGCGCCGGAAAGGGGCCGGTGCTCGCCAGGGCCACACCGCGCGAGTCCCGCCCGGTCACCGAGCAGCCGGTCAACAAGCTGGTCGACGAGTTCACCTACGGCTCGTTCCTCAGTGGTGGAATGGTGCTGCCCTACCACTACCACCTGCCGAAGAACTACCAGCCCGGCCGCACGTACCCGCTGATGCTCGTCCTGCCCGGGCACGGCATGGGTTGGGACGGTGACAACCTCGGCGTCCAGCTCGCCGCCGACATCCCGGCGACGGCGTGGCTGCAGTCCAGCTGGACCGGCAGCTCCGAGGACGTGATCGTCCTGGCGCCGCAGCATCAGCGGGTGGGTGGGGCCGCCGAGGCTGACCTGCTGGTGAAGCTGCTCGACCAGTTCGTCCGTCAGTTCCCCGTGGACACCCGCCGGGTGTACGCCACCACCGTCTCGTACGGCTCCCAGCTGCTGTGGGAGGCGTTCGCCAAGCGTCCGGGCCTGTTCGCGGGCGGGTTGGTGACTGGCGGCTTCCCCGTCAACGCCACGCAGGCCAACGCGATCGCCGCGGGCGAGGTGCCGGTCTGGATCACCCACGGTGAGCACGACCACCTGCTCAACGTCACTGGCGCGCGGAACTCCTCCACGCTGCTGCGGCAGGCGTACCAGGCCCGGGGCAAGAGCCCGGAGCAGGCCGCGAACCTTGTCCGCTACACCGAGTACGCCGACTCGGCGTTCTTGTTGCCGGACTACCACGCCGCGTTCGGGCCGACCTACGAGGACAGCAGCATCCTGCGCTGGCTGCTCGGCCAGGCCAAGCCCGCCGGGGCTGGCGGCTGACACCCCGACAGGCGATGTGCGGCTCCCCGGGCGACGTCGCCCGGGGAGCCGCTGTCGTCGCGATCGGCGTGCGTCGTGCGCGCAACGGCCGGTGGCTCGGATGGGCTCGGGCGCGAGTCACGGCACCTGCGCGCTGATCGTCACCGGCAGCTCGGGCTGGGCGCGGTGGCCGCCTCGAAGGCCCAGGAGTCGATCTCGAAGAGTTCGGCTCCGGCCGGGCCGCTGAAGGTGAAGTAGACGTCGTGCACGCCGCTGACGCCCGTCAACTCCGCGCGTACCTCGGCCCACTGACCGGCCGGGCTGTCGACCGCGATCGTGCCGACCACCGGACCGTCGACAACATCCAGCCGGACCTGGATCCGGGCGCCGGTGGCGAGGGCCCACACCGTGGCCGTGACGCTGCGTGCACCGTCATCGCCGAAGTCCACTGACGACAGCGCCGTCCAGTCGCCGTCGTGGATGTCGCGGACCACCAGGTTCGGTGCCGCGGCGTCGAACTGCGCGGAGGGGCGGTCGGCCTTCGCGGTCGAGACACCCTTGCTCCAGCCGAAGGTCTCGGCCTCGAAGACGCGGTACGGGTCGAAGTGGCGGACCTGGTCCACACCGGCGTACGTGCCGACGACCTGCTCGATGGTGCCGTCCGGGCGGAAGGTCAACTCCTGGATGTGCGGGCTGCGGTAGCCCTGGGTGGTGTCACCGTTGATGCGCTTGTTCAGCGTCGGGGCGTGGTAGGTGAAGTAGTACCGCCCCTCGAACTCGAACACCGACTGGTGGTTGTTGCCACCGGTGCCGGCGCCGAAGAACTGGGACTGGTTGGGGAACAGGACGCCGGCGTAGGTCTCCTTCGGCCACGACATCGGGTCGTCGGAGATCAGGTAGCCGATCTGGCCGGCATCGGGGTAGCCGGGAAGCGGCTGCTGGCTGCCGCCGAAGTCGCTCCCGCCGAAGTGCGACGAGTACGAGAAGTAGTACCTGCCCTCGCGCGTGAACACATGGCCCGCCTCGAAGGCGACGGGGGCGTCGACCACCACTGCCGCCCCTTCGGTGGAGACCATGTCGTCGCCGAGTGCGATGACCCGGAGGTTCTTCGGGTTGTTGAAACGTTCGGCCGGCGGCATGCCCGTCGACGCGGGGCCGCCGCCGAAGTAGAGGTAGGGCCGGCCGTCGTCGTCCACGAAGGGCGTCGGGTCGAACTTCCACGCGACGTCCACGGCACCGGGGGTGCTGTCGTTGATCAACGTGCTCGTCCGCTCGCTGGTCCACGGGCCGAGCGGGGTGCTACCCGTGATCACGTTGGTGGAGTCGCCACTGTTGGCGTAGTAGAGGAAGAACTTCTCCTCGCCGTCGACCATCGTCCTGGCGATGCCGGGCGCCCACGAGTTCGCGGTGAAGGGTGCCACCCCGTCCGGGCCCGCGACCTGGATCTCGCCGTGGTCCGTCCAGTTCACGAGATCCTCGGAGGAGATCACCGTGATCTGGTTGATGTCGCCGTAGTTGATTGCCGGCGAGACGCCGGTGACCGGATCCGGGGCGTAGCCCTGGGTGTCGTTGGTCAGGTACAGGTACACCCGGCCGTCGTGCACGAAGCCGAAGCCGTCGGCACCGAACTTGTGCCCGATCAACGGGTTGTGCTCGCCCGGCAGTTTGCCGACGACCTCGATCGTCTTCGATCGGGGTGGTGGCACGGTACCGGCCACCGCCACGTCATCCAGTGTCAAGTCCATAGGTGCGGCTCCGGGTCGGTCGAGGGGTGCTCGTCAACGGGGTCTCGCCGAACAGCCGCGCCGTGGGCGCGTTCTGCCCAGCCGGGATCGCGAACGTGAAGGCCATCGTGTTATCGCTCACATCGGCTGTCAAGGGGACCGATGACACGTGCCCGAAGTATCCCCGCAACACCAGCGCGCCATCGCGCCAGAGCCATAGCCGACAATCTTTATGGACGAATGTCTATATTCGTGACGGCGTCATCGGGTGAGGATCTTGGCACCACCACCGCGATGCCTCTGGGAGGCGCCATGAACCGTCCCCTCCTGCGGGCAGCCCTCCGGCTGACCGCACTCGCCGCGGCGACCGCCGGCGTGCTGCTCACCGCCGCCGCACCCGCCACCGCCGCCGCACCCACCGGCCGCTACGTCGCACTCGGCGACTCGTACACCTCCGGCCCACTGATCCCCACCCAGGTCGACCTGAACTGCCTACGGTCCAACCGCAACTATCCGTCGCTTGTCGCCGCCTCCGCGGGCTCGTCGTCGTTCGTCGACGTGAGCTGCTCCGGGGCCACGACCGACGACATCCTCTACGGCGGCAGCGGCCAGTTGGGCATCGCGACCCCACCGCAGATCAACGCGGTCACCTCGAACACCGCCCTGGTGACCGTGCAGATCGGCGGCAACGACATCGGCTTCGCGGGCATCATCGGGGACTGCGCGGAGGCGAGCCTCAGCAGCCCACTCGGGTCGCCGTGCCGGGACCGCTACACGGCCGGAGGCACCGACCAACTCCAGGCCAGGATCGCCGCCACGGCGCCGAAGGTGACCGCTGTGCTCCAGGCGGCCCGCCGGGCCGCTCCCGGCGCGCGGGTCGTGGTGCTCGGCTACCCGGCGATCGTGCCGGACACCGGCTACGGCTGCTGGCCCGTCGTGCCGATCGCCTACCAGGACGTGCCGTACCTGCGGACCATCGAGAAGTCGCTCAACTCCATGCTGGCCCGCACGGCCGCCGCGAACGGCGCCACCTACTCCGACGTCTACACCCCGTCGATCGGCCGGGACGCGTGCAAGGGCAGCGGCACCCGCTGGGTCGAGGGCCTCGTGCCACAGAACTCGGCGGCCCCGTTCCACCCCAACGCCCGTGGCGAGCAGGGCATGGCCACCGCCCTGCTGGGCACCCTGAACAGCTGACCGCACACGCCGCCACCGGCCCCGCCCACGCGGGGCCGGTGGCGTGTTGTCGACGCGCGAGGGCGTCAGACCTCCAGGCAGGAGCGGACGGCAGCGGTCAGCCGGTTGGCGCGCTCGTCGCCCGCCCCGTACATCTGGTTGACCACGTAGCCGAAACCCACCTCGTGCCGCGCATCGCCGAAGGCGAGGTTCCCGCCGGCGCCGTCGTGGCCGAAGCTGGCCTCGCCGAGCAGCGGCCGGGCCGGCGGCGAGTGCAGCAGGAAGCCGGTCCCCCAACGCTGCCCGGTGTCCGGCGGGCCGTGGCGCTGCTGGCCCCGCGAGCGGACCACGATGGCGTCGTCCACGGACGCGGCACTCAGCAGCGGTCCGCCCCGGATGTCGGACACGCAGGCCGCGTAGAGGCGCGCGAGGCCGTCGGCGGTGCTCACCGCGCCCGCGCCGGGGATGCCGGCGGCCTGGATGGCGGGGTCGTTGAAGCTGACCAGGCCGTCGGCGTCGGCGGGAAAGGCGAAGGCGCCGCCCATGGTGATGCCGCGTTCGGCGACGGGGTCGACGAACGGGTCGGCCTCCGGCGGTGGGGCCAGGTTCCAGGCGACGGTGTCGCGCTCGGACGCAGGCAGCCCGAGCCAGGTACGCAGGGCCAGCGGCTCCGCGACGGCGTCGCGGAAGAACGCGCCGGGCAGTTGCCCGGTGACACGGTGGATCACCTCGCCGACGAGCCACCCGTACGTCATCGCGTGGTAGCCGTGTGCCGTGCCCGGCTGCCACAGCGGGGCCTGCGCCTCGATCGCCTTGATGACCGGATCCCAGGCGAGGGTCTCGTCGAGGGTCAGTGGTCGGTCCAGGGCGGGCAGGCCGGCCTGGTGCGTGAGCAGCCAGCGCACCGGAATGTGGTCCTTGCCGTGCTGGCCGAACTCCGGCCAGTACCGCGTCACGGGCGCGTCGAGGTCGAGCCGGCCCTGCTGCGCCAACAGGTAGGCGCAGATCGCCAGGATCCCCTTGGTGCAGGAGAAGACGACGACCGGCGTGTCCGCCTCCCAGGGCCGTCCGGTACGGGTGTCGGCCAACCCGCCGTACAGGTCGACGACCTTGCGTCCCCGCACGTAGAGGGTGACCGCGGCACCGACCTCACCCCGGGAGGCGAAGTTGTCGCGGAAGACGTCGGCGACGCGCCCGTAGCGGTCGTCGACGTCGCCGTGGATCTGCGGCTGCGTGGCCACTGCCTATCCCTTCACTGAGCCCTGGATCAGGGCCTTGATGAACTGTCGCTGGAAGATCAGAAACACGATGAGCGTCGGGGTGAGGATGAGCAGCGAGCCAGCGCACAGCAGCACCAGGTCGGTCCCCCACTGACCCTGGAACGCCCCCAGCGCGCCGGCCATCGTACGTTTGGTGGCGTCGTCGACGAGGACGATGGCGAGCAGGAACTGGTTCCACGTCCAGAGGAACATCAGGATCGTCAGCGAGGCGATGGCCGGGCGGGCGAGCGGCACCTGGACCCGCCAGAACATCTGCCACGTGCTGGCGCCGTCCACCCTGGCCGCCTCGGACAACTCGACCGGCACGTTGGTGAAGTGCGCGCGCATCCAGAACACGGCGAACGGCATGTAGAGGCCGATCAGCGGCAGGATGATCGCCCATCGGGTGTTGAGCAGACCGAGGTCCTGCATCTGGTAGTAGAGCGGCGTGACCACGGCCTCGAAGGGCAGGGTCAGGCCGAGCAGGAACAGGCCGAAGACGAACCGGCCGCCGGGCACCCGCAACTGGCCGAGCCCGAACCCGGCCATCGTGGCGATGAGCACCGACACCGGCACGACACCCGCCACGATGAGCAGGCTGGAGCGCAGCAGAGCGCCCATGTTGGCGGCGGTGAAGGCGTCGGCGAAGTTCCCCCACTGCGGGTCGGACGGCCACGCCAGGCCGCTGGGCACGGTGCCGCGCGGCTGCAACGCCGCCGACAGCATGCTCACGAACGGCAGCAGGGTGACGAGAATGAGGGCGATCAGGAACAGCCGGCCCGTCACCTGTTCACGTCGGCTCAGGTTCACGGCTTGTCCTCCCGGGTCAGGCGCTGGATCGGCAGCACGAACGCCAGCACCAGCGCCATCAGCACGACGGCCAGGGCCGAGGCCAGCCCGACCTGACGCTGTGAGAAGGCGAGGCGGTAGATCTCCAGACCGGGAACGGTGGTCTGGAGGCCGGGGCCGCCGCTGGTGGAGATGTAGACGATGTCGAAGCTGGCGAGCGCGGCGATGATCGTCACGGTGAGGCAGACGCCGATCTCCTGCCGCAGGCTGGGGAGGGTGACCGCGAGGAACTCACGGACCGGCCCGGCGCCGTCGAGGCGGGCGGCCTCGTAGAGCGCAGGATCGATCTTGCTCATGCCGGTGACCAGCAGGATCGTGCAGAGACCGAGCAGGACCCAGGCGCCGATCACGCCCACGGCCGGCAGCGCCGTGTCGAAGTCGCCGAGCCAGGCGCGGGCGAGGCCGCCCAGACCGACCGCGCGCAGCACCTGGTTGATCAGCCCGTTCGACGAGAGCAGCCAGCTCCACGCGATGCCGGCCGCCACGAGCGGGATGACCTGTGGCAGGAACAGGATCGTCCGGACCACGGTCCCGAACGCCCCGGTGGTGATCCGCCGAACCATGCTCGCCACCAGCAGGCCGAGCGCGACGGGGATGAAGCTGAAGAAGACGATCAGGATGATCGCGTTTCCGATGATCTTCAGCAGGTCGCTGTCGGTGAACACGGTGAGGTAGTTGTCCAGCCCCGCCCAGCGGGCCACGCCGATCCCGTTCCAGTCGTACAGCGAGTACTGGACGGTCAGGGCGAGGGGGCGCAGCACGAAGATCGCGTACATCACCAGGGCGGGCAGGACGTACAACCAGCCGGTCCCGGCCGCGCGGGCCCACCGACGTCGGTGGGCCCGCGTGGACGTGGGGTGGGCGGGACGATCCGGCGACGACACCGCGTCGTCCCGCCCGGTTGGTGCGCTGCCGAGGGCAGACGTCATCGGGACAGTTCCTTCTCGTACTCGGCCTGGACCGCCTTCACGTACCCCTCGGGCGTCTGCTGACCGGCGATCAGCTTCTGCATCTCGGGCGTGATCGCGGCGGCGAAGATGCCACCGGTCGCGTTCGCGGTGAAGTCGACCGCGCCGTTCTCGGCCCCGAGCTGCTGCGACGCCTTGAGCGTCTCGGCCAGGACGGTGTTCGGGGCGGCGGCCGGCACCGGAAGGTCGCTCGGGCCGCCCGGGCTGGAGCCGCCGACCGTGACCGCGATCTCACGGGCCTTGGCGTTGGTGTGGACCCAGTTCAGGAAGTACGCGGCGGCGTCCGGGTTCTTGGCCTTGGCGGAGACGCCGAAGGTGTTCGGTGCGGACATCGCCACGTGCTTGCCGCCGGCGGACTCGGTGGGGAACAGGAAGAAGCCGACGTTGCCGGGCATCGCCTTGTCGAGGTTGGCCGACTCCCAGTCACCGTTGAACATGAACAGGCCGTTGCCCTTCTGGAACTCCCCCACCATGCCCGCGTAGTCCAGGGCGTTGGCGTCCTTCGGGAAGTAGCCGGCTTGGGCCCACTTCTGGATGGTCTGGGTGGCCTTCAGCGCGGCCGGGGTGTCGAAGGTGGCCCCCGGCTTCTGGAAGATCCAGTCGGCGACCTGGGTCGGGTCGCCGAACTGGTTCTGCAGCGCCTGGTGCGGGAAGTTGATGCCCGCGGTGTTCTTGTTGAACTGCATGATCGGCTGGACGCCGCCGGTCTTGGCCTTGGCGAGCAGCTCCTCGAACTCGGCCACCGTTGCCGGCGGCTGGGTCATGCCGACCTGCTCGGCCAGCTTCTTGTTGTAGAACACGCCGGTGACGCTGTAGCCGAGCCCCATCCCGTACAGCGATCCGGAGCCCCGGATGTTCTCGCCGACACGCAACTGCATCAGCTGCGAGGCCGGGAACTTGTCCCAGCCGTACGCGGTGAAGTACGGGTCGAGGTTCTTGAGCAGGCTGTCCTTCACCAGGTCGACCATCGTGGGCAGCCGGATGATGTCGGGCGAGTTGTCCGAGGCCATCACCCGCGGCGCGTTCTCCACGATCACCGTGAACTGGTCCTCGCGAATGTTGAACGTGACGTTCGAGTGCTGCTTGGAGAACTCGTCGGCCAGCGCCTTGGCCAGGGGGAAGCCGGTCTCCGCGTACATCTCCAGGGTGATCGGCGCGGTGCCGAGCTCGGTCTTGACGGCGGCGTCGGGTTCGGCGTTCGACGACCGGTCCGTGCCCGGTGCGCTACAGGCCGTCGCGGCCAGCCCGATGGCCAGCAGCGGCGCGAGGATCACCGCTCGACGTCGCGACAATTTTGTCAGCATTACTGCCATCTCATGACTCCTTGATTCCTCCGCGCGTCCCGCGACCGAGGCCGCGCGACGGCTCCACCGGGACCGCCGCGGCCGGAGGGACCGACACGACGCGCACGTCGCGACCGGTCGCCCCGCGGCAGCACGCGTACCGTCACCAATGACCCCTCAGTGCGGCGACCGAGAGCGCCTGCCGGCGCGCTGAAAGTGGTCGCTAAACTGATTTAGCAGAGCATGCGCGTGGCGCGGGGAGCTGTCAAGGACAACCCTGCAACGGTCTGGAAACATCGAGTTCACACCACTGCGGGCATGACCGGGGCTGGCGCTCGGAGGCCGACGCATCATGATGGGCAGGAGCGGTGCCCGTGGCGCCGCGCCTGATTCGGAGGACTGATGGGCCGCAACAGAGCAACCCTGGCCGACGTCGCGCGGCGGGCCGGGCTGTCCAAGACCGCCGCGTCGATGGTGCTCAACGGCCGGGAGGGCACCCGACTGTCGGCCGAGGCGCACCAACGCGTGTTCGCCGCCGCCGAGGAACTCGGCTACCGGCCCAACCTCGCCGCGCGCAGCCTGCGTACCCGCAAGACGGCCACCATCGCCTTCGTCTCCGACATCGTCGCCACCACCCGCTTCGCCGGCGGCCTCATCCGCGGCGCCCTCGACGCGGCCCGGGAGCGGGACCACGTGCTGCTCATCACCGAGACGCAGGGCGACGCCACCTTCGAGCAGTACGCCATCGAGGCCATGCTCGACCGGCAGGTCGACGGGGTGATCTACGCGGCGATGGCCACCCGACGGCTCACGGTGCCGCCGGCCATCCTCGGCGGCCCGGTGGTGCTGCTCAACGCCACCAGCTCCGACACCCTGCCCTGCGTGCTTCCCGACGACGAACGGGCCGGCCGTTCCGTCGCCACCGCCCTGCTGGAGCACGGCCACCGCGACGCGATCGCGCTCATCGGCCGCAACCGGCTAAAGGAGGGCGACCCCGAGGTCTCCCTCGCCGCCCGCGCCCGGCTGCGCGGCATCCACCAGGCGCTCGGCGACGCGGGCGTCACCCTCCTGGCCGAGTGCTTCTGCACCGACTGGCTGCCCGAGCACGGCTACGCCGCGATGCGCGGGCTTCTGAACAGGCAGCAGCGGCCCAGCGCGGTCATCTGCATGAACGACCGGCTGGCCTTCGGCGCGTACCAGGCGCTCGGCGAGGCGGGGCTGACCGTCCCGGACGACATCTCGGTGATCTCGTTCGACGACGACCCGATCGCCGCCTGGCTGCGTCCCAGCCTCGCCACCACCGCGCTGCCCCACGAGCAGATGGGGCGGCGCGCGGTCGAGCTACTCCTGGACGGCGGGGCCGCCGAGCCGACACTGGTCGGCATGCCCCTGCGCCGCCGCAAATCCCTCGCGCCTCCCGCCGGGTAATCCGGGCAGTCGCTCCGGAAGCCCGCCGACGATTCCCAGCTAAAACGGTTTAGTGCTAGGTTTCCGGCCATGCTTCGTCTAGCCGACCACTGGGTGTGGGACAGCTGGTACGCGCAGGACGACAACGGCCTCTGGCACATGTTCTTCCTGCGCGCGTCCCGCGCCCTGCACGACCCGCACCGCCGCCACCACCGCGCCACGATCGGCCACGCCGTTTCGACGGATCTGCGCTCCTGGCACCTGGTCGCCGACGCCGTGGTCCCCGCCGACGCCCCCGCATGGGACGACCTGGCGACGTGGACCGGGTGCACGGTCCGTGGCCCGGACGGGCGGTGGTACCTCTACTACACCGGGGTGGGTCGTGCCGAGAACGGGCTCGTCCAACGCATCGGCCTGGCCGTCTCCGACGACCTCACCACCTGGCACCGGTACGGCACCGAGCCGATCGTGCGGGCCGACCCGACCTGGTACGAGCTCCTCGACAAGAACCTGTGGTACGAGCAGGCCTGGCGCGACCCGTGGGTGTTCCCCGACCCCGACGGCGAGGGCTGGCACATGCTCATCACGGCCCGCGCCAACACCGGGCCGGCGGACACCCGTGGCGTCGTCGGCCACGCCACCTCCGCCGACCTGGTCACCTGGACCGTCCAACCACCGTTGTCGACACCGGCCGGGTTCGGCCACCTGGAGGTCCCCCAGGTGGCGGTCGTGGACGGGCAGCCCCTGCTGCTGTTCTCCACCGACGCCACCTCCAGCGCCCGGCGCGACGACCACCGGATCTGGGTGGCCCCCGGCACGAGCGTGCGCGGCCCGTGGGACATCGAGGCCGCCCAGCCGTTCACGCACCCGCACCTGTACGCGCCCCGACTGGTGCCCGGACCCGCCGGCGACTGGTCACTCATCGGCTTCCTCGACCACGTCGACGGAACGTTCGTCGGCGAGATCACCGACCCCATTCCGGTGCGCTACCGCGCGTCGGTCGGGCTGACCGCGAACCCGGTGGGGACCGCCGCGCCACGGTGACGCCCGCGCCCGGCGTGCCAGTCTGACCAGCTGACGCCCGCGTGCGGGAGCGGGCGCCCACAGTGATGGCGTGATGTCTCTCCGACATATTGATGTCGGAGAGACATCACACCTGGGACAGTGGCCGGCCCCCACCGCGTCCGCGACGCACTGAAGCCCTGCCCCGACCCCGCCGGTCGGCCGGCTCACCCGCGACCCGGGCAGTTGCGGTCGCGGCTACCTCACCCACGGGGTCGGGGCCGCTCGTCTAGCGCTGGGTCCAACGCTGGTTGGCCGCCCCTGTGCACGTCCAGAGGATCACCGGCGTGCCGTTTGCCGTTGCGGCGTTCGACACGTCGAGGCACAGACCCGACTGGGCGTTGCTGATCGTGCCGTTCGCGTTGACGGTCCAGCGCTGGTTGGTGCCGCCGTTGCAATCCCAGATCTGGACCTTCGCGCCCGCCGAGGCGTTCAGCGGCGCGTCCAGGCACTTCCCGAGCGACTGAAGGGTCTGGCCGTTCGCCGTCCAGCGCTGGTTGGCGGCGCCGTTGCAGTCCCAGATCACCGGCTGGGTGCCGTTTGTGGTGTTGCTGTTCGGGACGTCCAGACAACGGCCCGAGGCGGCGCTGGCCAGCGCGCTCGAGGTCGTCGGCGGCGGGGTGGTGGTGCCGCCGCCACTGACCCGGTACACCACCGTGCCGTGCGCCGGGACGCTGGCGGAGATGGTGCCGCTGCTGCTGGTGGTGGCGTTGCTCCAGGCGTCCACCAGCGTGAAGGAGTTGCCCGACTTGCCGATGGCGGCGGCCGTCGTCGAGATCGTCGTCGCCGAGCCGCCCTGGTTGAACAGGGCGACGGCCACGTCACCGTTGGCCAGCCGCTTGGCGAGCACGCGACGGGTGCCGTCGAACGAGACCTGCGTCGCCTGCAGACCGAGCGAGTCCTGGTTGATGGCGACCAGGTTGCGGTTGGTCAGGATGGCCTGGGTCGCCGACGACATGGACCGGACGTCGTTGCCGGCGATCAGCGGCGACGCCATAACCGCCCACATCGCGAAGTGGCTGCGCATCTCGGTGTCGTTCATGCCGCCCCGACCGACCTCCATCATGTCCGGGTCGGTGAACCCGCCGGGTCGGGCGTACCGGGCCAGCGGGACGTTGACGTTGATGATGTTCTGGATCCCCATCGGGTAGCCGTTGGTCTGGCCGGTGTCCCACGCGTTGGTGATGTCCTCGGTGGTCCGCCACATGTTGGACACATCGCCCCAGTCGCGCTGCGGGCCGGTCTTCGCGTGGATGCTGTTGGGGTTGATGCTGTAGACGATCGGGCGGCCGGTCGCGGCCAGCGCGTCACGCATCTTCGCGAACGTGGCCACCTGCTCGTCGATGCTGCCGTTGGGCGAGCACCAGTCGTACTTGAGGAAGTCGACGCCCCAGGCGGCGAACTGCCGGGCGTCCTGTGCCTCGTGGCCCTGACTGCCGGTCGCACCGGGGTAGGCGCCGAAGTACTGGGCGCAGGTCTTGTCGACCGGCACCTGGTAGAGGCCGAACTTCAGCCCTCGGGCGTGCAGGTAGTCGCCGAGCGCCTTCATTCCGCTGGGGAAGCGGGTCGGGTCGCCCTGGAGATTGCCGGACGCGTCCCGGTTCGGGTTGAACCAGCAGTCGTCGACCACGACGTACTGGTAGCCGAGGTCGCGCATCCCGCTGTTGACGATGGCGTCGGCCGACTGCCGGATCAGCGTCTCGTTGATGTTGCAGCCGAACGAGTTCCAGGTGTTCCACCCCATCGGCGGTGTCCGGGCCACCCCGTTCTCCAGCGCCTGGGCCACCGGGGCGCGGATGCCCACCAGGACGGCGGCGAGCAGCAGCGCCGCTGCCGCTGCCCGCCCCCATGTGCGGGCTCGGATGATTCGCTTCATGCGCAGGCCATCCTTTCGGTGATGTCGTCCACCACGGACGGGTGCCGAACCAGGCGGACGGGGCCTTGCTGTTAGCGTTAACAGAAGCGCAGGTCATGTTACGGAGACGTTTCCAGGAATTCAACTACTTCCATGTGTTGGACCGGGTGGACGGCCCACGGCGTCGCCGTCGACCGTCCACCCGTTCACGTCACGAGAACTGCGCGAAGAACCGCCACACCTCACCCTTGGTCCAGGTGGTGATGCCACTCTCGGCGTACGTGCCGTCCACCGGGCCGGGCATGTGGCCGTTGTCGAACGCGGCCCACTGCACCGGATAGCCGGCCCGGCATCCCGAGTAGGCGGTGGTGACGTGCGTCCGACTGCCCGCGGCGGGCTCACGCGGGCTCTGCGCGGCGCAGCCGTTGTTGCGGACGAACGTGTCCCGCAACGAGCGGCCCGCCGAGATGGCGAGCACCGAGTCGCTGAGGCCGTGCAGTCCGAAGTACGCGATCGGCTGGGTCCCGCCGCTGCACCCGCTGAGCTGGGCGCCGCTGAAGACCGCAACCGCCCGGAACACGGTCGCCCGCGCGCAGGCGAGCGCGTAGCTCATGCCACCGCCATAGCTGAAGCCGAGCGCGAAACGCTGCGCCGGGTTGACGCAGAGGTCACCCTCGATCAGCCGGATCATGTCGTCGACGAACGTGACGTCCTCACCACCGGAGTTGGCCCAGCCGTTGCCGAGGCCCTGCGGCGCGACCAGGATCGCGGTGTTGTTCGACTGCTCCTGCTGCCCGTAGTAGGACCACGGTGTCCCGCTGGTGCCACCCGAGCTGACGTCGCCCGCGGTGCCACCCCGCCAGTGGAACGCGAACATCAACCGGTAGCGGGTGCCGCTGTTGTAGTTGGCGGGGATCCGCAGGATGAAGCTGCGACTCTTGCCGTTGCTCTGGATCGTGTGGTTGCCGCTGTAGAGCGTGGGGTTCTTGCCGCAGCCCCCGCCCGTCCCGCTGTCGCCGGACACCTTGACCAACTGCCACTGCTGGTTGGCGCCGTTTAAATCCGAGTACTGCACGACGTTGGCGCCGTCGGCGGTCGAGGCGCCCTGCACCTCCACGACCTTGCCGCTGAGCCGGCTGACCAGCCGTACGTTGCCGGCGTCCGAGTCGGTTAGCCGGAACTGCTGGTTGGTGGCGTTGTTGTCGGTCCACTGCACGATCGCCGCCCCGTCGGCGGTCGACCGGTTGCTGACGTCGAGGACCTTGCCCGAGTGCCGGGACTTCAGCCGGTAGAAGCCCTCACCGGAGTCCACGAACTGCCACTGCTGGTTGGCCCCGTTGTGGCGCGTCCACTGGGTCGCCCGCGCGCCGTCATTGGTGGCCTGGCCGTACACGTCCAACGCCTTGCCGCTGTTGCGGTTGACCAGGACGTACCAGGCGGTGGTGTCCACCGTCGCCGCCGAGGCCGGCGCCGGGTTGGCCGCGACGAGCGCGCCGGCGGCGAGCAGGGCCGTCGCCGCGGCGGCCAGGCCGGACCGCCAGCGACGTCGCGGTTGCGGGGTGGGACGAGCCGCACCGTTTGTTCTCATGATTCACTCCCTGGATAGGGTCGCGCGTGCGGTGCGCCGCGATGGCGCGGCCGGCCCACATTCACGGCCGCGCGTTAGCGCTAACACGCCTACTTATCAATGACGGGTATCAATTGCCTGGTGTGGGCCGTGCCGACAGACGGTCCACGGCGTACGGTGTGCCCCGGCCGACCGTGAGCGACGGCCGACCGGGGCGAGCCGGATCAGCTCCGCAGTTGCCACTGCTGGTTCGCGCCGCCGTTGCACGACCAGAGGATGAGCTTGGTGCCGTTCGCCGTCGCGGCGCCGTTCGCGTCCAGGCAGAGACCCGACTGCACACCGGTGATCGTGCCGTTGGCGTTGAGGTTCCACTGCTGGTTGGCCTGGCCGTTGCAGTCCCAGATCACCACCGTGGTCCCGTTGCTGGTCCCCTGCCCGGTGGCGTCCAGGCACTTGGTGCCGTACACCATCAGTTGCCGGCTGGCGGTGGCCGTCCACCGTTGGTTGGTGGCACCGACGCAGTCCCACAGCTGGGCCTGCGTGCCATTGGTCGTGCTGGAGCCGCCGATCTCGGCACAGCGCCCCGACTGGACGCCCACGATCTGCGTGTTCTGCGGGTTGGTGCCGCCGCCACTCTGGACACCGGCGGCGTTGATCACCGTCTGCGCGCCCGACGGCCAGTTGCCGTTCGAGACAGTGACGTTGCCGGAGACGACATTGCCACGATCACCGTTGGTCACGTTCGTGCTGTTGTTGGTCGACCAGTTGTTGGTGACGGTGAAGTTGCCCATGTTCTCCGCGTACCAGTAGTTGGCGGTGGCCCAGGTGCCGGTGGAGGAGAACACGTTGTTGCGGGCGGTGTAGTAACGCGAGCCCTCGTCGAAGTAGAGGCCGAACCAGCCGTTGGTGCGCAGGCAGTAGTTCTCGTTGATGGTGCCGCCCTGGTTCGCCGAGAGCGTGTAGATGCACCCGCCGTCGGTCATCTGCTGCATGACGTCGTGCACGTAGTTGCCGATGACCTGGTTGTTGGCGGCGGTGGTGGCCGTCGTGTACCGCGGCTGGTAGTTGTAGAGGCCACGGTTGGCGTAGTGCTGGCTGCCGCCCGCGTCGTTGGCGCCCCAGCCGTAGCCGACCGACAGCCCGGTGTACGGCATGTTGTAGACCTCGTTGTGCGAGATCAACGCGGTGTTCACGTAGGTGGTCAGGATCGACACGACGCCCCGGTACTCCAGGCCGAGATCGTGCACCCGGTTGTTGCTGACGGTGATGTTCCGGTTGACCATCCGCTGGTCGCTCGGGTGGTGGGCGTCGGCGCGTACGCCGCCGACCACGATGCCACCGGCCGAGTTGCGGGCGATCTCCGAGCGGGTGACCGTGATGTTGCTGGCCCCCAGGCCGACGCCGCTGGCGTGGGCGTTGGCGTCGTTGCCGATACCGATCGCCGTCTGCCCCAGGTTGACGAACTGGGAGTCGCTGAAGGTGATGGTGTTGGCGGCGGAGACCTGCACGGCGGCGGGCATCTGGTTCCAGTTGGGCCGGGTGGCCTCGAACTGGGGGCAACCCGCCTGGCAGGAGGTCAGCGCGTCCGACGGGCGGGCCCAGGTGCCGGTGATGTGCGCGCCGGTCTGCTGGTCGGCGAAGCCGTTGCTGCTGCTGGGGCCGAGCCAGCTGGTGCCGGTGAAGGTGATCCCGCTGAACGAGATGTGGTGCGCGGGCGCGTCGTAGGTGCCGCCGACGTTCACCAGGGACTGCAACTGCGGCAGTTCCACGCTGACGGTGCTCATGTTCTGCCCGGCCAGGGGGATGTAGTTGAGCTGGCCGTTGCCGGGGTTGAGATACCACTCCCCCGCTGAGTCCAGGAACTCGTACGCGTTGGTGAGGTAGAACGGGCCCGCGCGGTGCGGGCTGGAGAGGGTGTCGAACCCGAAGGTGTTGTTGTTCCACGCGGGCTGCTGCATCGTGAGGAAGTTCCCGCTGATGCTCTGCACCGGCGAGTACCGGTCGGTGAACGAGCCGACACTCTCCACCTCGACCCGGCTCTGGTTGCCGAGGTTGTTCAGGTAGTTCAGCGCGCTGTTGCTGAACCGCATGCCGCTGGTGGTGAAGGTGAAGTCGGACCGGTTCACGGCGGTACGCGCCCGCGTCGCGACGGCCCCGTTGACGTAGAGCTGACGGCTGTCGAGCCCGGCTCCGACGTTGGCTCGCCAGATGTTGCGGCCGGAGTCGACGAGCGACCAACCGGTGACCGCCCGGGCGCCGGTGATCGTCGGGCGCGCGGACGCGGCCGCCCGCCAGATCACCTGGTAGCCGTTGTTGCCGGAGTCGGCGGCGGTCAGTCGCAGCGGCGACGAGAGCCGGTACGCACCGTCGGCCAACTCCACGACGATGTCACCGGTCATCGCGGTGTTGAGGCTGCGCACCGCGGTCTGCGCGGCCGTCAGCGAGCACGGTTGGCTGGCGGAGCAGGTGGTGCCGGTGCCGGAGGGCGACGCGTAGAGGGTGGTGGTGGCCGCGAGGGCCGGGGATGCCGAGGCGGTCACCGCGACCAGAGCGGTCAACGCTGTCGCGGCGGCGCCGGCCAGCAGTCGGCGCAGTGGCGGACTGGACGAGACGGACACGGGACGGTCTCCTGACACGAGGGGGTGTGGAGGCGACGGATCGCCTCAACGAGGTGGGGTTGGCGCGCGGCGGGGGGCCCCGAGGATCTCCCGGAGATAGCGCAGGCCATCGGTGGCGAGACGGTCCTGCGAGGGTGCCAGCGGACGCCAGATCGACGCGGCGGTCGCGATGGTCTCGTTCTCCGCCGTGAACGACTCGATGCAGACCGGGCCGCGGTATCCGGTGGCCCGCAGGACGGTGAAGAAGCGGGGCCAGTCGAAGTGGTCCGCGCCGGGCGCGCCGCGGTCGGTGCCGCTGACCTGGACATGCTTGACGTACGGGCCGGCGGCGGCGAGGGCGGCGTAGGGATCGGCCTCCTCGATGTTCATGTGGTACGTGTCGATCATGATGCCGACGTTCGGGGGCAGCCCGTCGATCAACTCGACCGTCTGCTCGACGGTGTTGACGACACTTGTCTCGTAGCGGTTCAGCGCCTCGACCCCGATGCTCACGCCGTACTCACCGGCCCGCTCGGCCACCGGGGCCAGGGCGCGCCGGAAGTCCGCGTGGCACGCCGCGCGGGCCGCCGCCGACATCCGCCAGGTGCGACCGACGGCCGCGTACACCGGCCCGCCGACGCACGGCGCGCCCACGGCCGCCGCGCTCGCCACGCACCCCATGAGGTACGCCACTGTCGACTCGACGACGGCCGGCGCGGCGTTCACCAGGTCCCGACCGGGCGGGGTGACCGCGCAGACGCCGGCCGCGACGAGGCCGTGTGCCGCAAGCAGGTCCCGCGTGCGGACCGGATCCCAGTCGCCGGGCTGCTCGATCGGCAGCTCCACCGCGTCGAACCCGAACGAGGCGATCCGTGGGATCAGCTCGGCGAGGGCCGCGTCGTCGACCGGTGAGGCCCACACCCAGGGGTTGACGCCGACGGCGTACACCGGGCGCTACTTCCAGCGCTGCGGATAGCCGGGCAGGTCGGTGCAGCCGCACATCGCGTAGTGCAGCGGCGGCATGCTCGGGTCGAGATACCGGTCCAGGTTGTCCTGCGTGATCGTCGGCTGCGGCAGCTTCCACGGGTTGGAGACGGAGGTGCCGTCGAGGATGTTCAGCGCGGCGATGATCGGCGTACGCCACTGGTAGGTCGGGTAGGTCGGGGCGATGGCCGTGAGGTTCTTGTCCTTCCAAAGCTTCAGGAAGTCGAGCTGGTCCTCGCCGTTCATCGGCGGTACGGGTTTGCCCGCGTCCTGGAACGCCTCGACCGCCGCCACGGCCACCGCTCCGGCGTCCATCCAGACACCGTCGATCGTGCCGTACCGCTGGATGTAGTCGTTGACGATCTTCTTGGTCTTGGCGGGGTCGCCGTCGGTGAACTCGACGCCGACGACGTCGACCTTCGCCTTGTCGAACGCCACCTTCGCCGCCGACCAGCGGGTCTCCAGGACGTCGACACCGGGCAGGATCCGCAGGGCGAGGACCTTGCCGCCGGGCTTCATCCGCTGGCTGACGAACGCGGCTCCGACGTGACCGAAGCCGTACCCGCCGATGGGGTTGATGAACGTCACCGGGCACTTCGTGTTGACACCACGATCGAAGACCACGACCGGCAGCCCCGCCGCGCAGGCCGCCTCGACAGCCGGGGTGAGCGTGGCGGTGGTGTTCGGCGAGACGATCAGGGCGTCGCAGTTCTTGCCGAGCAGGTCGTTGATGTCCGCGATCTGCTTCTGGTCCTTGCCCTCGGCGTCGACGTGCACGAACTCGCTGATCCGACTGCGCTGCGCCTCGACCTCGGCCTGCATGGTCTTGAACCCGACCTGCCGCCAGGGGTTGTTCAACGCCGCGTTCGAGAAGCAGATCTTGTGTGGACCCTTCTTCTTGAACTTGGCGGTGTCCACCATCGTCGGGTTGAGCACCTGCTCCCACGGTTTGTCGGCGGGCCCGGCCGGGGCGACGTCGAGCAGTGCCAACTCGTTGTCGTAGTCGGCCTGCACGAAGAACTTCGACTGCTCCCCCGTGCCCGCCCCCGCAGCCGCGGAGGTGGTGGCCGACGGGGACGCGGTCGGCTCGTCGGTGGCGCAACCGGCGAGCACCAGCAGGCTCACGGCTGCCAGCGCGGTTATGGAACGTCTCATCGATTCCCCTTCATCTGGAGGAAGAACGCAGGGCCGAGACCGCCACGGCAAGTAGAATGATCGCGCCCTGGACGGTTGATCTGAGGGCGCCGGAGACGCCGGTGAAGTTCATCAACGCGAAGAGCGTCTCGAGCGTCAGTGCGCCGAGCATGGCGCCGACGACCGAGCCGCGACCGCCGCCGAGCACGACCCCGCCGAGCACGACGGCGGTGATCGCCCCGAACTCCAGGCCGACGCCAGCCTGGAACGACACCCCGCTGTACCCGCCGAGGAGGATCGCCGCGACCGCCGCCACGAGCCCGCTGAGGACGAACGCGATCGTCCTGGTACGTCCGACCCGTACCCCGCTCAGCTCTGCGGTACGCGGGTTGTCGCCGACGGCGACCAGCGTGCGGCCGAAGTCGGAGCGCATCAGCAGCACGGCGACCACCGCCACGGCCACCAGGACGAGCAGGGCGTACGGGATGCGACCGAGCAGCGGCACGTCCTCGATGGCCCGCCGGCCGAAGCGGCGGAAGTCCTCGGAGAGGCCGCCCTTCGGGGCGCCGTCGGACCACAGGTACACCGCGCCGACGAGGATCAGGAACATGCCGAGGGTCGTGATGAACGACGGCACCCGCAGCACGGTGGTGACGAGGCCGTTGACCAGCCCGACGAGCGCGCCGCCGACGAGCAGCAGCACGACCACCGGCCAGGTGCGCGACGGGTCGCTGTCGATGAGCCGGGCGGCGACGACGACCTGCGCCGTGACCAGGGACCCCACGGAGAGGTCGAACTCCCCGCAGACGATCACGAAGTACTGGCCGGCGGCGAGCAGGATGATCGGCGCGGAGCGGCCGAGGAACGACATCAGCGACGGCGGGGCGAGGAAGTCGGGCTGCACGGCCGCGACGAGGATCAGCAGCACCGCCAGGATCGCGGCGATCGGCACGACCCCGTCGGTGCGGATCCGCAGTGGCAGTGCACGGCGCTCGGCGATCCGCATGGCTACGATCCCGCCTTTCTCAGAGCCCGTCGGGCGTAGACGGCGACCGCCGCGATGATGATCACGCCTCGGACCACCTGCTTGAAGAAGGCGTCGACCTCGAGCTGGTTGAAGATGGCGTCGATGCTCGCGAGCAGCAGCACACCGCCGACCGTGCCGAGAACACCGCCGCGCCCGCCGGCGAGGGCGGTGCCGCCGAGCACCACCGCCGCGATCGACTCCAGGTCGTAGAGGCCCTCGGTGCCGACCCGGGGTGCGCCGGAGCCGAGCCGACTCGCGAGGTAGACCCCGGCGAGGCCCGCGCAGAGCGAACACAGCACGTGGGCGGTGACGAGGACCCGGTCGTTGCGGACACCCGACAGCCGGGCCACCTCCGGGTCGCCGCCCACGGCGACCAGGTGATGGCCGAAACGGGTACGCGTGAGCGCGAACCACGCCGCCCCGGTCACGGCGAGCAGCAGCAGGAACGACACCGGCACCGGCCCGATGCGCTGGTAGCCAAGCGTCCGCACGAGGGCGGGGGCGCTCTCGCCGGCCGGGCCGTCGTAGCCGTTGTCGAGGTAGCCCTTGAGCAGCAGCCCGACGCCGAGGGTCGCGATGAACGCGTTGATCCGCAGCTTGGTGACCAGCAGCCCGTTGAGCAGGCCGACGGCGGCACTGACCGTGAGCGCCAGGCCGATCGCCGGGAGCATCGCGCCGTCGCTGCCGCTCATCGCCTCCGCGCCGACGAGGGTGCTGAGGCTGATCACGTACGCCACCGAGAGGTCGAGCGAGCCGCCGAGAATGACCAGGGTCTGGCCGACCGCGACGAGCCCCAGGCCGGCGGCGACGTGCAGCAGGCTCACCGTCGTCGACTGGTTGAAGAGCTGGCCCCCGTCGACCAGGACGACCAGCCAGCCGACCACCAGGGTGAGGGTCAGAGCCACGAACACGCCCGGGACGGGACGTCGCGCCGGCAGGAGGGACAGCGCGCTCACGGTGCCACCTCGGTTCGCGACTGCGGGGCTCGCAACCCCGGCTCACTCCTCGCGCTCACTGGACAACTTCCCGTACGGTCCCGACCGCCAGGGCCACCACGTCCTCCTCGGTCGCTCCGGCGGGCAACTCGCCAGCGACGCGGCCGTCGCGCAGGACGATGATCCGGTCGCTCATTCCCAGCAGCTCGGGCAACTCCGACGAGATCATCAGAACGGCCGCGCCGTCGCGGGCGAGACTGCGCACGAGGTCGTGGATGGCCGACTTCGCGCCGACGTCGATGCCCCGGGTGGGTTCGTCGAAGAGCAGGATCCGCGGGTTGATCGCGAGCCAGCGGGCCAGGACGACCTTCTGCTGGTTGCCGCCGGACAGGAACCGGATCTCCTGGTCGTCGCCGGCCGCGCGGACCTGGACGGCGGCGAGCAGCTCACGGACCCGGACGGCACGGGCGGCACGGCCGGACCGGGTCGCGAAGACGGCCCGGCTGGCGAGCAGCGCGTTGTCGAGCACCGACTGCCGGGCGACGATCCCCTCCCCCTTGCGGTCCTCGGTGACGTAGGCGATGCCCGCCCGCATCGCGGCGCGCGTCGACCGCAGCCGGACCGGTCTGCCGTCGAGCGTGACCTCGCCGGTCGTGAACGGGGACACGCCGAACAGCGCGCGGGCCAGCGCCGACCGCCCGGCGCCCTGGAGGCCGCCGACACCGAGCACCTCACCGGCGCGCAACTCGAGGTTGACGCCCCGCAACTTGCGGTTCCCCGCGTCGCGGACGGTGAGCCGGACCGGACCGACATCGGCGGGGTCGGCCCGGTCCGGGTAATAGCTGGACAGCTCCCGGCCGACCATGTGCCGCACCAACTCGTCGGCGGTGGTCGTCGCGGTATCCACCGTGGTCACCCGGCGGCCGTCCTTCAAAACCGTGATCCGGCTGGACAGGTCGAAGACCTCCGTGAGCCGGTGTGAGACGTACAGCAGGCCGATGCCCCGCTCCTGGAGCCGGCGTACCAGCCCGTAGAGCAACTCGACCTCGTGGTCGGCCAACGCCGCCGTCGGCTCGTCCATGATGAGCAGCCGCGCGTCGAGGGCGAGCGCCTTGGCGATCTCGACGACCTGTTGTTGCGCGACGCCGAGCCTCCCCACCCGGGCGTCGGCCGGCAGCGCCGTCTCCCCGATCGAGGCGAGCAGCTCGGTGGTGCGGTCGAGCATCGCCCGGCGATCGACGAGCCCGCGGCGGACCGGCTCGTGCCCGAGGTAGACGTTCTCCGCGACCGTGCGTTCCGGCAGCAGGTTGAACTCCTGGTGGATGATGCCGACGCCGGCCCGCTGGGCGTCACGGGGCCCACGGAACGCGCGTGCGACGCCGGCGAACTCGACGGTGCCCTCGTCCGGGGCGTACCCGCCCGAGACGATCTTCATGAGGGTCGACTTGCCGGCACCGTTCTCACCGACGACGGCGTGCACCTCGCCCGGCGCGACGTCGAGGTCGACACCGTCGAGGACACGGACCCCGAGGAAGGATTTGCCGATGCGTCGAAGGGCGAGCAGCGGTGCAGGACGCGGATCTGACATCCCGGTAGCCCTTCACAGATAGTAGTCATGGACGACATCGGTAACCGACTCGGAGGCGGCTCGGCGCACATGGGCGACGCACTTTCGTTGCCCGCCATGGATGCTTACGTCTTTATGGCGCAAACATTCTCTTGACATCGACGAAACATCACACGTATGAAGATAGATGTTTGGATGCGACCGCGCAATCCTCGGTCCGCGACAACAGCCAGGTCCACCCCTCGCATCGCCAGTGGCGTCGACACGGGGGAACCGGGGGCCACCCCCGCCACCCCGGGCAAGATCAGATGTTAACCATTCGATTGACAGATGTCGATGGCAGGCTCATTCTGGCGTCGACACCCGCAGGACCTCACACCGCCCACCTCACGCTGTGTGACGTCCTGCGGGCCTGACTGCCGTTTCGGCGGACGGCACGACGACCGGTCAGCACTCGTGCCCACACGTGTCCACACACAACCTGACGCGCTGTCCGGCACGTGGTCGCACACCCCGTTGCCCGCCCGACCTAGGAGACGGCATGCGTCGCAACACACTGATCATCGGCATGATCGCCAGCCTGTTACTCGTGCTCGGCCTCGCCCCACCAGCGGCGGCGGCCCCGGCCTTCCGCGCCCTGCTGTTCACCAAGACCGCCGGCTACCGGCACGACTCGATCCCCGCCGGGATCAGCATGTTCCAGCAGCAGGCGGCCGCCAACAACTTCGAGCTGGTGCAGACCGAGGACGCGAGCGTCTTCACGCCCGCCAACCTGGCCACCTTCGACGTCATCATCATGTTCCAGACCTCGGGCATGGTCTGGACCTCGGCGTCCCAGCGCCAGGCCATAGAGGGCTACCTCGCCAGCGGCAAGGGCATCGTCGGCGTCCACAACGCCACCGACATGGGCATCGAGTCCGAGTACCCGTGGTGGGACCAGACCATCAACGGCGGCGCGCACATGCCCGAGCACTCCCCCGGCGTGCTGCCCGGCACCGCCATCGTCGCCGACAAGCAGCACCCGTCGACCGTCGGCCTGCCGGACCGCTGGAACCGCAGCGAGGAGTGGTACAACTTCGACACCAACCCGCGCGGCAACGTCCACGTCCTGGTGACCGCCGACGAACGCACGTACAACCCGGGCTCCCGCGCGATGGGCCCGGACCACCCGATCTCCTGGTGTCGCAACACCGGCGGCGGCCGGGTGTGGGCCACCGCGATGGGCCACGCCATCGACTCCTACAGCGAGACGAACTTCCGCAACCACGTCCTCGGTGGCGTGAAGTGGGCCGCCGGCAACGTGCCCGGCGACTGCGGTGGCACCGTCTGGGGCAACTTCGAGAAGCGCACCCTCGACGACAACACCGTCGACCCGATGGCGCTGGCCGTGGCACCCGACGGCCGCGTGATCTACGTCCAGCGCGGTGGGCAGGTGAAGATTTTCAAGCCCTCCACCAACAGCACCGTGACCGCCGCCACGCTGAGTGTCTACACCGGAGGGGAAGACGGCCTCACCGGGCTGGCGCTGGACCCGAACTTCGCGAGCAACGGCTACGTGTACCTGTACCACTCACCGGCGAGCAGCAGCACCGACGTCAACCGCGTCTCCCGCTACACGCTCACCGGCGACACGCTCAACCTGTCCAGCGAGGCCCGGATCATCGACATCCCGGCGTACCGTGACCGCACCTTCCCCGAGCCCGGCCACACCGGTGGATACATCGATTTCGGTCCGGACGGGAACCTCTACATCGCCACCGGTGACGACACGCCGCCGAATCTCGACCCCAACTGGCAGGGCTACGCCCCGCTGGACTGGCGATCGGGCAAGGCCAACCTCGACGCCGCCCGGTCCGCCGGCAACACCAACGACCTGCGCGGCAAGCTGCTGCGCGTCCGACCCCAGGCCAGCGGCGGCTACACCATCCCGTCGGGCAACCTCTACGCCCAGGGCACCGCGCAGACCAAGCCGGAAATCTACGCGATGGGCTTCCGCAACCCGTTTCGCTTCTCGATCGACCCGGCCACCGGTTGGGTCTACCTGGCCGACTACGGACCGGACCGCAACCCGCCCACCACCAACCGTGGCCCCGAGGGCCTGGTCGAGCTCAACGTGATCAAGTCAGCCGGCAACTACGGTTGGCCGTTCTGCCACGGCGACAACCAGCCCTACGCGCCGTTCAACCCGGACACCGGAGTGGTCGGGGCGAAGTTCAACTGCTCTGCGCCGGTCAACAACTCGCCCAACAACACCGGCCTGACCAGCCTGCGACCGGTCGTCGCACCCAACATGTGGTACGGCTACGGCACCTCGCCGACGTTCCCGGAGCTCGGCTCCGGCGGCTCCGCGCCGATGGGCGGCCCGGTCTACCGCTACGACGCGGCGAACCCGTCCGCGACGAAGTTCCCGCCCTACTACGACGGTGTGCACTTCTTCTACGAGTGGTCGCGCAGCTACATCAAGGAGGTGCACTTCGACTCCGCCACGGCGGTGACCCGCACCAACCCGTTCCTGCCGACCGCGCGGTTCAACAAGCCGATGGACATGGAGTTCGGCAAGGACGGCTCGCTCTACCTGCTGGAGTGGGGCACCAACTTCGGCGGCGGCAACAGCGACTCCGGGCTTTACCGGATCGACTACATCCAGGGCGGCCGGTCGCCGATCGTCAAGGCCGTCGGCACGCCCACCAGTGGCAGCGCACCGCTGACCGTGCAGTTCAGCAGCGCCGGCACGACCGACCCGGACCCCGGCAACACGCTCAGCTACCAGTGGACGTTCGGCGACGGCACCACCTCCACGGCGGCCAACCCGTCGAAGGTGTACACCACCAACGGCAACTACACGGCGCAGTTGAAGGTCACCGACAACACCGGTAAGACGGGCTTCGCCAACGTCCAGATCACCGTCGGCAACAGCGCGCCGGTCGTCACCATCACCACCCCGCCCAACGGAGGCATGCTCACCTTCGGCGACAAGGTGTCGTACCAGATCAGCGTCTCGGACCCGGATGGCGGAACCATCGACTGCTCGAAGGTGATCCTCAACCCCGCGCTCGGTCACGACGACCACGCGCACGAGACCACGGAGTACCCGGGTTGCTCGGGCACCATCTCCACCGACCTGCTCGGTGGTCACCCCGATGGCGCCAACCTGTTCTACGTGCTGAACGCCCGGTACACCGACAACGGCGGCGCGGGGGGCGCGGCCCCGCTCACCGGGACCGCGCAGGTGATCCTCCAACCCAAGCAGAAGCAGGCCGAGTACTACAGCAGCCAGTCCGGCACCCGGGTCGTCGATCAGTCCGGCGCGGAGAGCGGCAAGCGCGTCGGCGACATCTCCAACAACGACTGGATCGCGTTCAGCCCGATGAGCCTGTCGGGTATCACGAGCGTCAGCTACCGGCTGTCGTCGCCGTCCGGTGGCGGCTCGATCGAGCTGCGAGCCGGCTCGCCGACCGGCACGCTGCTGGCCACGACAACGGTGCCCAGCACCGGTGGCTGGGACAACTACCAGTCCACCGCGCCGGTGAGCGTTGCCGCCACGAGCGGGACGCAGACGCTCTACCTGGTGTTCAAGGGCAGCGGCAACAACTGGTTCGATCTCGACTCGCACACCTTCGGGGGCTCCGGCGTCGGCGTCCCCAGCAGCGGCGGTGGCGTGGCGGGCAAGACCTGGACGCTCACCGCGCAGCACAGCGGCAAGCTGATGGACGTCAGCGGTGTCTCCACCGCCGACGGCGCCCAGATCACCCAGTGGGCGGCCACGGGAGGCAACAACCAGAAGTGGCAGGCCGTGGACGCCGGGAGCGGCGCCGTCTACCTGAAGGCGGTGCACAGCGGTAAGTGCCTCGACGTCGTCGGCGGGTCCACCGCGCAGGGCGCCTTCCTGCAACAGGGCACCTGCACGAACGCCAACCAGCAGAAGTTCCTCGTCACGGCGACGACCACCACCGGTGTTTACACGGTCAAGAGTGTGCCGAGCGGGCTCTGCATCGATGTCAACGGCGCGTCCACGGCCGACGGGGCCCGGCTGTTGCAGTGGGGCTGCCACAGCGCCACCAACCAGCAGTGGCGGTTCAGCGCGGTATAGCGGCAAACGCCGGCCACCTGATCGTGAAGGATCGGGTGGCCGGCGCGCCGGGGTTCAGCCGGGTGTCGGCGCCCCGAGCAGCCCGGCCGCGCGCAACGCCGGCCAGAGCTCGTTCGGGACGTCGACCTCGGACCGGCGTAGGGTCTCGGTCACCTGGGCGGCGTCGCGCAGGCCGACCACCGTCGAGACCACGGCCGGGTGCTGGCGGACGTACGCCAGCGCGGCCTGCGGCAGGGTGACGCCGTACGCCGCACACACGTCGGCGATCCGCCGGGCCCGCTCGATCAGCTCCGGTGGGGCCTGCTCGTAGTTGTAGACCGCGTCGGCCGGCGGCCGGTCCCGGGCCAGCAGCCCCGAGTTGTAGACCCCCGCGATCACCACGCCGACCCCGCGGGCCTGCGCGGCGGGCAGCAGGTCGGCCAGCGCACCCTGCTCCAGCAGCGTGTACCGGCCGGCGCACATCAGCACGTCGACGTCGGTCTCCTCGACGAACCGGGCCAGCATCGCCGACTGGTTCATGCCGGCGCCGATCGCGCCGATGACGCCCTGGTCGCGCAGTTCGACGAGCGCGGGAACCGCCTCGGTCGCCGCCTGCTCCCAGTGCTCGTCCGGGTCGTGCAGGTAGACGACGTCGACGCGGTCCAGGCCGGTGCGCTCCAGGCTGGCCTCCAACGACCGGCGTACGCCGTCGCGGCTGAAGTCCCAGACCCGCCGGTGGTCGGCCGGCACGTCGAATCCCTCGGTGTCCCGCTGGTGTGCGGTCTCCGGCGACGGTACGAGCAGCCGCCCCACCTTGGTCGACACCACGTACTCGTCGCGGGGGCGGGATCGCAGCGCGGCGCCGAGGCGCCGTTCGGACAGCCCGAGCCCGTAGTGCGGCGCGGTGTCGAAGTAGCGGATGCCCGCCGCCCACGCGGCGTCCACGGCCGCCGCGAACTCGTCATCGGTCGTCGCCCGGAACAGGTTGCCGCCCTGTGCGGCGCCGAGGCCCAGGGCGGTGAGACCGACCGCCGGCCGGCGCGGCAGCGCCCGGGGGGTCACCACTGGCCCAGCCGGTAGGCGCGGCGGGCGGTGTCCCGCCAGATCGCCGCCCGCTCGGCGTCGCCGAGCGGTGCCAGCAGTTCGGCGAGCACCCTGACCCACCCGGTGTACGAGCTGGCGAGCAGGCACACCGGCCAGTCGGAGCCGAACATGAGGCGCTCCGGGCCGAACGCGTCGAGGGCGTGGTCGACGGCGGGCCGCAAATCCGCGGCCGACCAGGATGGCACGTCCACCTCGGTCACCAGGCCGGAGAGCTTCGCGGTGACATTCGGCTGGGCCGCCAACGCCCGCAGGTCGCCGGGCCAGTCGCCGAGGCTGCGCCGCCCGAGCGCGGGCTTGCCGAGATGGTCGAGGACGAACGGCACCTCGGGCAGGCCGCGGACGAGTCGGGTGGCCGCGGGCAGTTGACGGTCGCGGACCAGCAGGTCGAAGGTGAGGCCGGCGGCGCCGACCGCCGCGATGCCCCGCCGAACGTCGCGCCGGTCGAGGTACGCCGGGTCGGGTTCGGACTGGACCAGGTGACGGATGCCGACCAACCGGTGCCCGCCGCGTGCGGCGCGGAGCCGGTCGAGGCGCTCGTCGATGTCGTCGGCGGTGAGGTCGACCCACCCGACGACACCGCCGATGAGGGGGTCGTCGGCCGCGACGCCCAGCAGATGCTCGGTCTCGGCCACGGAGGCGATCGACTGCACGACGACGGTTTCAGTGACGCCGGCAGCGCGGGCCGCCGGGGCGAGGTCCGCCGCCGTGAAGTCGTTGTCGATCACCGCCATGGTGTCCGGGTCGATCCACGGTTGCGGGTGCCGCGCGCGGATCCAGAGGTGGTGATGGGCGTCGACGATGCCGGATCGTCCGGCCTGCTGGGTCGCGGTCATCGGCCGAGCCAGCCGCCGTCGACGGGCAGGACGGTGCCGTGCACGTAGTCCGAGGCCGGGGCGGCCAGGAAGACGACGGCACCGGCCAGGTCGTCGGCCCGTCCCCACCGGCCGGCCGGAATTCGGCCCAGGATGGCCTCGTTGCGGTCGGGGTCGTCGCGGAGCGCCTGGGTGTTGTCGGTGGCGACGTAACCGGGTGCGATGGCGTTGACGTTCACCCCGCGCCCCGCCCACTCGTTGGCCAGGGCCCTGGTCAGCCCGGCCAGGCCGGACTTCGCGGCGGTGTAGCTCGCGACGTTGACGCCGCCCTGGAAACTGAGCAGCGACGCGGTGAAAATGATCTTGCCGCGACCTCGGTCGACCATCTGCCGACCGATCTCCCGGCTCAACACGAACTGGCTGGACAGGTTGACCTGCACCACCCGGTCCCACATCTCGTCGGGGTGATCCACCGCCGGTGCGCGGGCGATCGTGCCGCCGTTGTTGACCAGGATGTCCACCGACCCGAGCGCGGCGACCTCCTCGGCCAGCCGGTACACCGCCGCCCGGTCACCCAGGTCCGTGCGGAAGCCGGTGAACCGGCGACCGGCCGCCCGGACCCGCTGCTCCACCTCGCTGCCCTCGGGCTCCAACTGCGCCGACACCCCGATGATGTCCGCGCCGGCCAGCGCCAGGGCCTGCGCCATCGCCAGGCCGATGCCCCGCCGGGCGCCGGTCACCAGCGCGGTGCGTCCGGACAGGTCGAACAGCGCGCTCATCGGCCCTCCTCCCGCCAGTCCAGCAGCACCTTGAGTACGCCCCCGCCACCCTCCAACGCCGTGAACGCGTCGGTGACACCCTCGACCGGCAGCACCCGGGAAATCAACTCCCGGGCCGGAACGATCCCCTCCGCGACGAGCCGGATCGCTTCGGCCACATCGGCGCGCTGGTACAACCGCGCACCGACCAACTCCAACTCGCGCCAGAAGAACCGGTGCAGGTTCACCGCACGGGGCTGCGGGTGGATCGCCACCAGCACCAACCGGCCCCGGGTCGTCAGCACGTCGACGGCCGTACCGACCCCGCCCGCCGATCCGGACACCTCGAAGGACACATCCGCGCCCGCACCGCCGGTCCGTTCGTTCACCAGCGCCACCACGTCGGTCGGCCCCGGATCGACCGTCTCGATCCCGATGCCCGACGCCACCGACCGGCGGAAGCCGTCCGGCTCGACGAGGAGGACCTCCGCGCCGCGCGCCCGGGCCACGGAGGCGATGAGCACACCGACCGGCCCGCCGCCCACCACCACGACCTGCTCGCCCGGCGCCACCCGGCCCCGGCCGACGTCGTGCACGGCGACCGCCACCGGCTCGACGAGTGCCGCCTGGTCCAGCGGCAGGTCGTCGGGGAGCGCGAGCACCAGATCCGCCGGGACCGTCCACGACGACTGCATGGCGCCGGGCGAGTCGATGCCCAGGAAATCCATGGCGTGACAGATGTGCGAGTTGCCCCGGCGGCACGCCGCGCACCGCCCGCAGGCGCGCGTCGGCATCACCGTGACGGCCTGCCCGACGGACCAGCCGGTCACACCAGCGCCGAGCGCGGCGATCCGGCCCGACATCTCGTGCCCGAGCACCGCCGACGCGCCTACCCGAGCGTCCATGTCGCCGTGGAAGATGTGCAGGTCCGTACCACAGATCCCGGTGTACGCCACCGCGATGCGTACCTCCCCGGGACCCGGCGCCTGCGGGGTGCGCTCCTCGATCGCGAGGTCCCGCGCCCCCCGGTAGACGACTGCCTTCACCGCTGCTCCGTCTCGACGTGGTGGGTTTCCGCCGCTGCGTACGGTCGCGGGTGCGTCGTTGACCGGCGTACCCGTGAGCTGAGGTTCGCCGTCCCGGCCCGGGCGGTGCCGGGGTGGCTCGGCCGGGTGGCCCCGGCCGGCGTGGCGGGCGGCCGGGCGTCGGCGACCGCCGCCGCTGATGTCCGTCTGGAGGCTACGCGCGTGGGTGGCACTCAAGATCCTTTCGGGTACGGGTGGCACGGGTCCAAGAGGTGTGGCCCGGTGCGGTCAGTGCCGGACAGGTGCGGCGCCCTGGCGGGCCGCGACGGAGTTGGTGAGCAGGGATTCGACCCTCAGCTCCGGCACGGTGTGGTCGGCCTCCGCCAGCAGCCGGAGGCCGGCCCGCTCCGGGCGGACGTTCGGGCTCTGGGCGGTCGGGCTGCCCGGTCGGTGTCCGGCCGCCACGATCGCCGCCTCGTCGACCCGGACACCGAGGCCGGGTGTGTCGCCGAGGACGAACGCGCCGTCCTCGATGTGCAGATCGACGCCCAGGCCGACCGGTGGCCTCAGGTCCTGCAACTCGCTGACCAGGTGGTTGGGGACCGAGGTCGCGGCGTGCAGCAGGCCGATCGGGATGTTGCCGATGGGGCTGACCGGCAGGTCGTGGGCGTGCGCCAGGGCCGCCACCCGCAGGAAGTGGGTGACGCCCCAGACGGCGGCCATCTGCACGATGTCGACCGCGCCCGCGCCGATCAACGGCCGGTACTGCTCCAGCCCGGTGAGGTTCTCACCGGTGGCGACGGCGGCCCGGACTCCCCGACCGACGGCGGACAGACCCTCGGCGTCCCACCGCCGGACCGGCTCCTCGATCCAGACCAGATCCAGGGTGCGCTCCAGTTCGCAGACGTGCCGGACGGCCTGCTTGCGCGACCACGCCTCGTTGACGTCGAGCATCAGGCCGGGTCGACGCCCGTGGCCCGCCTCGGTCAGCACGTCGCGTACCAGGGTGAGCCGCTGCCGGTCCCGCTCGACGTCGAGGCCGCCCTTGAGCTTGGCGGCGCGCAGGCCGTACCCGGCATAGGTCTCGTACTCCGCGACGAGTTCGTCGTCGGTCAGGCCGATGTCGAGACCCGAGGCGTACGCGGGGACGTGCCGGTCCCGGCCGCCGAGCAACCGCCAGAGCGGCTCACCGGCAGCCTGCGCCTTGATGTCCCACAGCGCGGTGTCGAGCGCGCCGATGGTCCCGAACACCAGGCCCGCGTGACCGGCCTTGAAGGACTGCCGCAACATCCGGTCGTACAGGGTGGTCACCGCGCGGGGATCCTCCCCGTCGATCGCCGCGAAGATCGTGTCGATCTCCACGTGCGGCCCCAGGCCGACGCCGCTGATCCCCTCGTCGGTCTCGACGATGACGATCGATACCGGTGTGACACCGTGCGGAAGGATGCCGTTGGCGTCGCCGACGGGCCGACCCCATTGCTGGACGGTGGTCAGGGTTCGATACCCGGTGATACGCATGTCAGCCTTTCGTGGAACCAGCGGCGACGCCGTCGGCGATCTGGCGCTGAAGGAACAGGTAGACCGCCAGGACGGGAATCGCGGCGATGAGCACCCCGGAGGCGAACGTGGGGATGTCCTCGGAGTACTGCCCGCGCAGCGAGGTCACCCCGACCATCAGGGTGCGGTGGTCGGCCGAGGGCATCATCAGCAGTGCGATGAGCACGTCGTTCCAGCAGAACAGGGTGTTGAGGATGCCGACCGACAGCAGCGCCGGAGCGCCCAACGGCAGCATGATCCGGCGGTACACGCCGTACACGCTGTTGCCGTCGATCCGGGCCGCGTCCACGATCTCCGCCGGGATGGTCCGGTAGTAGCTGGTCATCAGGAAGATCGTGAACGGCAGGAACTGCGCGACGTACGCGAGGACCAGCCCCGGGTACGTGTCGACGAGACCGCTGTCGGCCATGATCCGGGCCAGCGGCACCATGATCACCTGGAAGGGCACGAAGAGCGCGGCGAGACAGCCGATGAACAGCGCCGACGAGCCGCGGAACCGCAGTTGGCTCAGCGCGAAGCCGGCCATCGACCCGAACAGCAGCAGCAGGAACACCGAGCAGGCCACCACGAGAACCGAGTTGGCGGCGTATCGGGCCATGCCGACGCTGCTCCACGCCGTGGCGATGTTCTCCCAGCGCAGGGAGCCCGCCAGTGCGAAACGGTCGAGAATGTACTCCCGCCGGGTCTTCATCGCGACGTTGGCGGTGAACAGCAGAGGGTAGATGGTCGCGAGGGCGAGGAGCCCCATCGGGATGACGAGCAACCAACCGCCCAGTCGGACGCGGGACATCAGTCCTCCCTCCCCGCTCGGCGGAGCAGTTTGAGTTGCAGCAGCCCGACGACGAGCATGATGACGAAGAGCACCGTCGACGCGGCCGACGCGAGCGCGGGACGGTTCATCTGGCCCTGCTGGATCCAGATGTAGTACTCCGGCAGGTACGTCGACCCCTCCGGCCCACCGCTGGTCATGACGTACAGCAGGCCGAACATGGAGGTCAGCATCCCGATCATCGTGGTCACGAAGACGAACTGGATGGTGCGGGTGAGGCTGGGAATGATCACGTGCCAGATGACCTGGCGCAGTGACGCGCCGTCCACCCGGGCGGCGTCCAGCAGCGCGGCGTCCAGGGTCGCGAAGCCGGCGAGGAACACCACCAGGGCCATCCCGAACGTCGCCCAGATGTGCACGCCGACGACGGCGAACATGGCGACGTCCGGGTCGCCGAGCCAGTCCACCGGGCCGATGCCGACGGCGCCGAGCACGGTGTTGACCGGGCCGTCGTAGGAGAGCAGCAGGTTGAAGATCGCGCCGACGATGACCGGGGACAGCACGGCCGGGAAGAAGTAGACGCTGCGGTAGAACCGGTGCCCCGGTACGCGCAGGTAGATGAAGGTGGCGAGGATGCCTGGGATCGCCACCGCCACCGGCAGGAGCAGCACCAGCAACCCGACGTTGCGCAGCGCTCCCCGGAACAGCGGGTCGTGGAACAGGTCGACGTAGTTGTCGAAGCCGACGGCCGCGCCGTCGCGCTCGCCGTCGCCGGTGAAGGAGAAGTTGACGCCGAGCAGCAGCGGCCACAGCCGCAGCAGCACGAGGATCAGAACGGCCGGGGCGACCAGCACGAACGGCGCGAGCAGTTCGGCGCGGCGACCACCGGCGACGCGGCGGGCAGCGGTACGACCGCGGGGTGCCGGCGGTGGTGTGGGCTGCACCCCGCCGGTCCGTCCGGTCGAAACCGGACGGACCGACGGGAGCGACTTTCCGATCGGCACGAGATCAGCCCGCCGCGTCGGAAGCGGCCATCTGCTTCGCGACCTCGTCGACGGTGACCGAACCGCTCAACAGCTGCTGGGACAGCCGCCCCATCAGGTCGATGGTCTTGGAGGAGAGCGCCACGTGCGGCGCGGGCTTGCCGGTCTTGATCTCGGAGACGAGCGTGGTCACGGCCGGCCCGCCCTGCGACACGTCGATGGTGGTGTCGGCGGTGATCGCGCCGGCGTTGGCGTAGAACGCCGTCAGCGCGTCGGTGGAGGTCAGCGAGCGCACCAGGTCGGCGGCCATCTTCGGGTCCTTGGTCCACTTGGCGACCGCGTAACCGATACCGCCGTCGTACGGCAGGCTCGGGGTGGTGCCGGCGGTCACGACCGGGGCCGCCATGACGCCGAGCTTCTCGGGCGTGACGAACTCGTTGAAGTCCTTCCAGTGCCCGATGTCGGACATCAGGCCGATGATGTGCGCGGCCTTGGCGGACTGGAAGACGGCGAACGCGTCGTTGAACATCGCCGTGGAGTTCGCCCCGTCGTTGTTCAGCCCCGCCGTGCCGGTGTCCTTCCACAGCTGGAAGATCCGCTTGACGTTGGGCGAGTTCCAGTCCCGCTTACCGGCGATCCAGTTGTCGTACTCCTGGGCGGTGAGGATGCCCGACGCCATGGCGGACAGGAAGAACTGGATGCCGATGCCCTCCTTGTTGCCGACGGCGAAGCACTTGGCACCTGTCGCCTTGGTGATGGTGGAGCAGTTGGCGAGGAAGTCCTGCCAGGTCGTGGCCGGTTTCGCCGGGTCGAGGCCGGCCTTCTCGTAGAGCGCCTTGTTGTAGTAGATCGGGTGCCCCTGCAGGGTCACCGGGGCGGCGTAGGTCTTGCTGTCCTTGGCGAACGCGTCCCAGCCGGCCAGTCGCTGCCGGTCCTCGGCCACGTACTCGTCCAGCGGCAGGAGCGAGCCGACCCGGTCGCGGATCTGGCCGCCGCCGTTGAACAGGATGACGTCCGGCCCCTTGCCGGACTGGATGGCCGCGCCCAGCAACGTGTAGTACTGGTCGAACGGCTGGGCGACGAACTCGACCTTGACGTCCTTGTGCTTCTTGGCGAAGTCGGCCTTGGCCTTCTCCACGTACGCGGCGGCGTTGGCCTCGCCGGACTTCCAGTCCCAGACGACCAGTTTGTCGGCCGAGCCCGAGGATGACGAGCCCGATCCGGTCGCGCTGCCACAGCCCGTCAGGGCCAGCCCCGCAACGAGGACTGCGGCCCACACTGCTCGTTGCTTCATCGTTGCTCACCTTCATATGGAGAGTGGCCGCAGAACCGGCCATCGATGCAAGATTGACCGAGAACGTAACTCGTATGACGTATCACGTCAACGTTTACCCGTACACTGGGGCGGAATCGTGGCTCCGGGCGGCCACGCGGAGGTGGACATGGCGGCATCGAACGAGACGACCGTGAACGGATCGGCGACACGCACGTGGGCGCGCCGACCGACCAACCTGGCACGGGCGATCACCGCCGAGTTGGTGAACCGAATCGTCCAGGGGGTTCACCCCTCGGGCACCCCGCTGCCCCCCGAGCCGGTGCTCTGCGAGACCTTCTCGGTGAGCCGGACCGTCATCCGGGAGGCGGTGAAGATCCTCCAGGAGAAGGGCCTCGTGCAGGTCCGCCAGGGCAGCGGCACGCTTGTCACGCCACCATCGTCGTGGGACATGCTCGACGAACTCGTCCTCGCGGCGACCATCGCCGAGGACGACAGCCTGGCGATCCTCGACGACCTGGTGGTCACCCGACGGGTGCTGGAGTCCGACATGGCCAATGTGGCCGCCCGACTCGCCGACCAGGAGACCATCGACCGGCTGCGCGCCCTGGTCGACCGGATGGACGAACTCGTCGACGACCACCTCACCTACCAGGAGCACGACCGCGCCTTCCACGACACCGTCATGCAGGCATCCGGAAACCGGATCGCGCGGGGCGTCGTCCGGTCGCTGGAGAGCCAGGTCGTCAACACCGCGCGGTACATGGGCCAGCCCGAGCGGGCCCTGTGCGTGGCATCGAACCAGGGGCACCGGCGGATCTACGAACGCATCGCCGCCCACGACCCGGACGGCGCCGCCCAGGCGATGTTCACCCACATCACCGAGGCCTGGCTCGTGCGTCGCAGCGGGCCGGGCAGCCCGACGCGGCTGCAGCGCTGACGACCGGGCGCGACTGGCGGCTCGGGTCGCCACGACCGTGACGTGAGCGGCCGACAACCGGGCGGGTACGGATTCAATGCCGTCCATGTCTTGTGAATGTTAGCGATAACAGACTACCCTCGGGCCGCAGAGGCGAAGGGCACGCTTCACCGCTCCAGCCGACCCCCGGGCCGGTGGAGCCGAGCACGAGCAACGCCCCGCTGGCGGGTGTCCGGGCCTCTCCACAGGACGTTGAGCACCGCCGTCGACACCGGCGGCCCGCCCCGCGCGGGAGCCACGGTGGGCATCCGACCAACCCCGTGTCGATCCGCGACACCGCCACGCGCCGAGTCGAGCACCGTCCCGACGACCGGCCTCCGGGCGGTGCCGTCACCGCCCGCCCACCGCCCGGGCGGTCCCCCGCCGTGTGAGTGGCGGACCTGTGCGCTGAGCCAATCCCGATCAGTCAGGTGAGCGTCCCATCCCTGGGAGGTACCGATGCAATCCACACCCACACCGCCGACGAGGACCCGACTCCGGCGCACGGCCGCCTGGCTGGTGAGCCTGCTGCTCGTCTCGACGTTGCTGCCGGCCACCGCGGCGCGTGCGGACAATCCCATCGTCCAGCACATCTACACGGCCGACCCGGCACCGCTGGTGCACGACGGCCGGGTGTACCTCTACACCGGCCACGACGAGGACGGCTCCACGTACTTCACCATGAAGGACTGGCGGGTGTGGTCCTCCGCCGACATGGTCAACTGGACCGACCACGGCTCACCGCTGAGTGTCAGCACCTTCAGTTGGGCCAGCGCCAACGCGTGGGCCGGCCAGGTCATCGCCCGCAACGGAAAGTTCTACTGGTACGTCCCGGTGACCGCCCGGGCCACCAACTCGATGGCCATCGGCGTGGCGGTGGCCGACAGCCCCACCGGGCCGTTCCGGGACGCCATCGGACGGCCGCTGGTGGGCAACGGCGAGATCGACCCCACCGTCTTCGTCGACGACGACGGCCAGGCGTACCTGTACTGGGGAAACCCCAACCTGTGGTACGTGAAGCTGAACGCGGACATGATCTCGTACAGCGGCAGCGCCACCAAGATCCCGCTCACCACCGCCGGCTTCGGCGCCCGGTCCGGCAACGCGAACCGGCCGACGCTGTACGAGGAAGGCCCGTGGGTCTACAAGCGCAACGGCGTCTACTACAACGTGTTCGCGGCGGAGTGCTGCTCGGAGTTCATCGGCTACTCGACCGCGACCGGCCCGACCGGCCCGTGGACGTACCGGGGAACGATCATGCCTCGGCAGGGTGCGAGCTTCACCAATCACGCCGGGGTCATCGACTTCAACGGCGGCTCGTACTTCTTCTACCACAACGGCGCGTTGCCCGGCGGCAGCGGCTACACCCGCTCGGTGGCCGTGGAGAAGTTCACCTACAACGCCAACGGCACCATCCCGACGATCAACATGACCACGACTGGCGCACCGCAGATCGGCACGTTGAATCCCTACGTGCGGCAGGAGGCCGAGACGATCGCCTGGGGTTCCGGCATCGAGACGGAGCCGGCCAGCGAGGGCGGGATGAACGTCGGCTTCATCGAGAACGGCGACTACATCAAGGTCAAGGGAGTGGGCTTCGGCGCCGGCGCGACGTCGTTCAGCGCCCGGGTGGCCTCGGCGACGTCCGGCGGCACCATCGAGCTGCGCCTCGGCAGCCCCACCGACACGCGGGTGGGCAGCTGTGCCGTGCCGGGCACGGGCGGGTGGCAGAGCTGGCAGACCGTCTCCTGCGCGGTCACCGGCGCCAGCGGCAACCAGGACCTGTACCTGCGCTTCACCGGGGGCAGCGGCAATCTGTTCAACGTCAACTGGTGGCAGTTCCAGACCGGCGGCAACCCGACGCCCACCCCGACGCCCACGCTGTCCCCGACTGCGGCCCCGACGCCAACCCCGATCCCGACGCCAACCCCGACTCCCCCGCCCACGCCCACGCCGACGAGCCCGGGTGGACAGTCCTGCGCCGCGACCCACACGGTGGTCAACTCCTGGCAGGGCGGCTTCGAGGGACGGGTGACGGTCACCAACGCCGGGTCCATCCCGATCAACGGCTGGCGGGTCACCTTCACCCTCGCCAGCGGGCAGACGGTGGCGCAGAGCTGGAACGGCACCTTCACCCAACAGGGCAACCAGGTGACCCTGGCGAACGCGACCTACAACGGTCAACTCGCGGCGGGATCGTCGACCACGGTGGGCTATCTCAGCGCGAGCACCGGCGGTAACCAAGCGCCGAGCAACGTGGCCTGCACGCCGGCCTGACGTCGGCGGCGCTGGCCCGCCGCGTCGGGGCAACGACGAGGCGGGCCAGCCCCCGTCGGCCACTCAGGCCCGTAAGCATCATATCTTTTCCATTGAAATTGCTCTATGGTTTCGTCATTGTGACGAGCGCATGACGAGGCTCCACCCATACACACCTGCGCAGATAGCCAACGGGGAGCCCGTCAGCCCCGACGAGCCCCGCCCTGAGGAGGCCCGAGATGTCAGATGTAACGCGTAGGCAGGCGCTCACGATCGGGGCAGCGGGCGCCACCGGAGCGCTGCTGCCGCTCTCCCTGCTCGCCGACGACCCGGCCCCCGCGTCGGCCCAGGCGGTGGCCGCCAACGAACTGGTGCTGTGGTACGACGAATCGGCCGGCACCGAGTGGCTGCGAGCGTTGCCGATCGGCAACGGTCGCCTCGGCGCCATGGTCTTCGGCAACGTCGACCGCGAAACGCTCCAGCTCAACGAGGACACCGTCTGGGCCGGCGGGCCACACGACCCCAGCAACACCCGGGGCGCCGGATCGATCGCGGAGATCCGCCGACGGGTCTTCGCCAACCAGTGGACACAGGCGCAGGATCTGATCAACCAGACGATGCTCGGCAACCCGGTCGGGCAGTTGGCGTACCAGCCGGTGGGGAACCTGCGCCTGACGTTCGGCACCTCGGGCAGCGCGTCGCAGTACACCCGACGGCTCGACCTCGCCACGGCGATCACCTCGGTGGCGTACGTGCTCAACGGCGTACGCCACGAGCGGGAGGTCTTCGCCAGCGCGCCGGACCAGGTCATCGTGGTGCGTCTGACCGCCGACCGGGCGGCCTCCCTCACCTTCTCGGCCACGTTCGACAGCCCGCAGCGCACCACGGTGTCCAGCCCGGACGGCGCCACGATCGCCCTCGACGGCACGTCCGGCAGCCAGGAGGGTGTCACCGGGGCGGTCCGCTTCTACGCCCTGACCCACGCCACCGTCACCGGTGGCACCGTCACCAGCTCCGGCGGAACGCTGCGGGTCTCCGGCGCCACCAGCGCGACGCTGCTGATCTCGATCGCCTCCAGCTACGTCACCTACCGCAACGTCGGTGGCGACTACCAGGGCATCGCCCGCCGGCACCTCACCGCCGCCCGCGCTCGCGGTTACGACGAACTCCGCGGCCGGCACGTCGCCGACTACCAGGCGCTGTTCGGGCGGGTGAGCCTCGACCTGGGTCGCACCGCCGCCGCCGACCGGACGACCGACGACCGGATCGCGCAGCACAGCACCGCCACCGACCCGCACTTCTCCGCGCTGCTGTTCCAGTACGGCCGGTACCTGTTGATCTCGTCGTCGCGCCCCGGCAGCCAGCCGGCGAACCTCCAGGGCATCTGGAACGACCAGATGGCCCCCTCGTGGGACTCGAAGTACACGATCAACGTCAACCTGCCGATGAACTACTGGCCGGCGAACTCGACGAACCTGGCCGAGTGCCACCGACCGGTGTTCGAGATGATCAAGGATCTCGCGGTGGCCGGCGCGCGAACCGCCCAGGTGCAGTACGGCGCCGGTGGATGGGTCACCCACCACAACACCGACGCGTGGCGGGCCACCTCGGTCGTCGACGGCGCGTTCTGGGGCATGTGGCAGACCGGCGGCGCCTGGCTGAGCACGCTGATCTGGGACCACTACCTGTTCACCGGTGACGTCGAGTTCCTGCGGTCGTACTACCCGGCGATGAAGGGCGCCGCGCAGTTCTTCCTGGACACCCTGCAGACGGAGCCGACCCTGGGTTGGCTCGTCACCAACCCGTCGAACTCACCGGAGCTGTCGCACCACTCGAACGCCAGCGTCTGCGCCGGGCCGACAATGGACAACCAGATCCTGCGTGACCTGTTCGACGGCTGCGCCCGGGCCAGCGAGATCCTCGACGTGGACCCCACGTTCCGGGCACAGGTCCGGGCGACCCGCGACCGGCTCGCGCCGACCCGGGTCGGCTCGCGCGGCAACGTCATGGAGTGGCTGTACGACTGGGTGGAGACCGAGCCCTACCACCGGCACGTCTCACACCTGTACGGCCTGCACCCCAGCAACCAGATCACCCGCCGGGGCACCCCGCAACTGTTCGAGGCCGCGCGGCGGACCCTGGAGCTGCGCGGCGACGACGGCACCGGCTGGTCGCTGGCCTGGAAAATCAACTTCTGGGCCCGGCTGGAGGACGGCGCGCGGGCACACAAACTCCTGCGCGACCTCGTCACCACGGCGAGGCTGGCGCCGAACATGTTCGACCTGCACCCGCCGTTCCAGATCGACGGCAACTTCGGCGCGACGGCGGGCATCGCCGAGATGCTGCTGCACAGCCACAACGGTGAGCTGCACCTGCTGCCGGCGCTGCCCGCCGCCTGGGGGCAGGGCCGGGTCAGCGGCCTGCGGGGGCGCGGCGGGTACACCGTCGGCATCGCGTGGAGCGGGGGCCAGGCACAGGAGATCCTGATCGGCGCCGACCGTGGCGGCACGATCCGGCTGCGCTCGCGTCTGTTCACGGCGACCCACTCGGTCGTCGACGCGGCCACCGGCGCGCCGGCCCGCACCACGCGGATCGAGTCCGACGTCATCGAACTCACCGTGCAGGCCGGGCAGTCCTACCGGGCGTACGCCGGGACCGCGCCGACACCGACGGCCACGCCGACACCGACGCCCACCCCCACTCCCACCCCGACGCCGTCCGCCACCACTCCCCCGCCGTCCGGGTCGGCGACCGCCGCCTACGCCATCGTCAACTCGTGGGCCGGCGGCTTCCAGGCCACCGTGACCGTCACCGCCGGTTCCACGTCGATCAACGGGTGGACCGTCTCCTGGACCTTCCCCAACGGGCAGACCATCGGCCAGCTCTGGAGCGGCACCCACACCCAGAACGGATCGGCCGTCCGCGTGACAAACGCCGCCTACAACGGCGCGCTCGCCGCCGGCGCCTCGACCACCTTCGGGTTCACCGGCGCCTGGAACGGCACCAACAACCCGCCGACCAGCCTCACCTGCACCACGAGCTGAGTCGCCGATACCCCCGCGCGGGAGCCGGGGCTCGGCCACCCGCCGACCGGGCGGCGGGTGGCCGAGCCCCACGCGCAGACCGCCGGCTAGAAGTCGTCGTCGAAGGCGACCGCGCCCGTCACCCCGACCTGGTACGCCGACACCCGCCGCTCGAAGAAGTTGGACAGCTCCTGCACGTCCTGCAACTCCATGAAGGCGAACGGGTTGGACGACCCGTAGTGCGGCGCGATGCCGAGCTGGGCGAGGCGGCGGTCGGCGACGTGCTGGAGATACTCCCGCATGTCGGCCAGGGTCAGGCCGGGCACGCCGTGGCCCACCAGGTCCTCGGCGAACTGCACCTCACACTCGACGGCCTCGGTGAGCATCTGACGGACCTGGTCGGCGAGGTCGTCGTCGAACAGGTCCGGCTCCTCGGCGCGGACGGTGTCCACGACGTCGAACGCGAACGCCATGTGCATGGACTCGTCGCGGAACACCCAGTTGGTGCCGGAGGCCAGGCCGTGCAGCAGACCCCGGGAGCGCAGGAAGTAGACGTAGGCGAACGCGCCGTAGAAGAACAGCCCCTCGATGCAGGCGGCGAAGCAGATCAGGTTGAGCAGGAACGTGCGCCGGTCCTGGCGGGTTCGCAGCTCCCGTAGGTCGCTGAGGGAGTCGATCCAGCGGAAACAGAACTCGGCCTTGCGTCGGATCGAGGGGATGTTCTCGATGGCGGCGAAGGCCTCGAACCGCTCGGTCTCGTCGGGGACGTACGTGTCGAGCAGGTTGAGATAGAACTGGACGTGCACGGCCTCCTCGAACAGTTGCCGGGACAGGTAGAGCCGGCCCTCCGGGCTGTTGACGTGCTGGTACAGGTTGAGCACCAGGTTGTTGGCGACGATCGTGTCGCCGGTGGCGAAGAACGCGACCAGGCGGCTGACCAGGTGCCGCTCGGCCGGCGAGAGCCTGTCGAGGTCGGCGAGGTCGGCGTGCAGGTCGACCTCCTCCACCGTCCAGGTGTTGCGGATGGCGTCGCGGAACCTGTCGAAGAAGTGCGGGTAGCGCATCGGGCGGAGGGTGAGGTCCATCCCGGGGTCGAGCAGCATGTGCGTGGTCCTCGTGTCGGTGACGGTGTCGGTAGTGGTGTCGGCGGCGGTCACTGGCAGGCCTCGCACGACTCGGGGTTCTCCAACGAGCAGGCCAGCGCGTCCGCGTCGGTCGTCGACGGCGCGAGGACCGCGACGGTGGCCTGCTGGATCCGCGTGGCGGGGCGGGAACGCAGGTAGTAGGTGGTCTTCAGCCCGGCCTTCCAGGCGTACAGGTACATCGAGGAGAGCTTGCCGATGGTCGGCGAGGCCAGGAACAGGTTCAGCGACTGGGACTGGTCGATGAACGGGGCACGAGCGGCGGCCAGGTCGATCAGCGCCCGCTGCGGCAGCTCCCACGCGGTGCGGAACAGCTCCCGGACGTCGGCCGGCAGCTCGGTGATGCCCTGCACCGACCCCTCGGCTCGCTTGATCGCCGACCGGGTCCGGTCGGTCCACAGGCCACGGGCCTTGAGCTCGCGTACCAGAGCGGTGTTGACCTGGAGGAACTCACCCGACAGGGTCTCGCGCTTGAACAGGTTGGACACCTGCGGCTCGACGCACTCGTAGCACCCGGCGATCGAGGCGATGGTCGCCGTCGGGGCGACCGCCACGAGCAGCGAGTTGCGCAGCCCGTTCGCCCGCACCCGCTCGCGCAGCGCGGCCCAGCGCGCGGTCTGCGTACCCTCGATGCCCCACAGGTCGGGTTGCAGGTTGCCCCGCGCGGCCCGGGTCTGCCCGAACGCCGGGTGCGCGCCGAAGCGGTGCGCCAGGTCGGCGGAGGTCTCCAGCGCGGTCAGGTACAGCTCCTCGCTGATCCGGGTGGACAGCTCCCGCGCGGCCGGCGAGTCGAACGGCAGCCGCAGCGCGAAGAACACGTCCTGGAGGCCCATCAGCCCGAGCCCGACCGGCCGCCAGCGGGGGTTGCTCGCCGCCGCCTGCGGGGTCGGGTAGTAGTTGATGTCGATGACCCGGTCGAGGAACGTCACGGCGGTGCGGACCGTGGCGCGCAGCCGATGCCAGTCGATGCCGTCGGCGGTGAGGTGCGCGGCGACGTTCACCGAGCCCAGGTTGCACACCGCAGTCTCGGCGTCGCTGGACACCTCGATGATCTCGGTGCAGAGGTTGGACAGGTGCACGACGTTGCCCGGCTCGGCCGTCTGGTTGCACAGCCGGTTGGCGGCGTCCTTGAACGTCATCCACCCGTTGCCGGTCTGGGCGAGGGTCCGCATCATCTTCCCGTACAGCTCCCGCGCGGGGACCTGCCGCACGTAGCGGCCCTGCGCCTCGGCCTCCCGGTACGCGGCGTCGAACCGCTCCCCCCACAGGTCGGGCAGCTCCGGCACCTCGTGCGGGTCGAACAGCGACCACATCTCGTCGGCCTCGACCCGGCGCATGAACTCGTCCGGGATCCAGTTGGCGAGGTTCAGGTTGTGGGTACGCCGGGCGTCCTCGCCGGTGTTGTCCCGCAGTTGCAGGAACTCCTCGACGTCCGGGTGCCACGGCTCCAGGTAGACGCAGGCCGCGCCCTTGCGCCGGCCGCCCTGGTTGACCGCGGCGACGCTCGCGTCCAGCGTGCGCAGCCACGGCACGATCCCGTTGGACTGCCCGTTGGTGCCACGGATCAGCGCGCCCCGGGACCGGACCCGGGAGTACGCGATGCCGATGCCACCGGCGAACTTGGACAGGTTGGCGACCTGCGCGTACCGCTGGTAGATCGAGTCCAGCTCGTCGCGCGGCGAGTCGACCAGGTAGCAGGAGGACATCTGCGTGTGCCGGGTGCCGGAGTTGAACAACGTCGGGGAGCTGGGCAGATAGGCCAGGCTGGACATCAGCCGGTAGAAGCCGACCGCCTCGTCCGGCGTACGGGACAGGCCGCAGGCCACCCGCAGCAGCCAGTACTGCGGGGTCTCCAGCACCAGCCGGCTGGTGGGGTGACGCAACAGGTACCGGTCGTACACCGTGCGCAGGCCGAAGTACTCGAACCTCCGGTCGCCGTCCGGGTCGATCGCGTCGTCGAGCATCTCGGCGTGCGTCGCGACGAACGCGGCGGTGCCGTCGCCGATCAGGCCCTCGGCGTGGCCGATCCGGATCGACGCGCTGAACGAGGTGACGCCCTGCCGACGCACCTCCTTGTCGACGTAGCCGGACAGCAGCCGGGCGGCCAGGCGCGAGTACTGCGGTTCCTCGCCGATCATCTCGGCCGCGGTCTGGATGGACAGCCGGTCCAGCTCGGCCGTGGTCGCGCCGTCGTACAGGCCGCTGATCGTGCGGGTCGCCACGCGCATCGGGTCGACGTCGGCCAGGTCGTCGGCCCACCGCTCGACCGCCCGGACGATCCTGTTCACGTCCACGGGCTCGGTGGCGCCGTCGCGCTTGCGGACCTGCATCGGCGTCCGTCGCAGCGCCGTCTCGCCGCTGACCGGGGCTACCTCGGTGACTGTCACCACTCACTCCTCGCGAGTTCGAGACCAGATGGCCCTCGGACGCGAGGAGACAGACACCGGCGGACGCCACGCTGGGCGTGGGTCAGGTGGCGTCAGCCGTCCCACGCGGCCTCGGACCGCCGCGCACCCGGGTGCGGGTACGCGGCGCGCTGGCAGGTCTTCGGACTCGTGGGCACGACCGGGCTCGCCGGTCTCCTACTGGCCGTCGCTTCCCGGGCCGATTGGTGGCCCAGTGCCGATGACGGCTGTCGTTCCCACTCACCGCTGCGGGACAGTCCCGGATTCCCACCGGGTTCCCTCTTGCCTCGACCACTCCGAACGAGCGGCCGAACCAGCTGCGCTCGACACCATATATAGGGGCAGCAGCGTTTGTCACACCCCACATGTCGACGTCGGCGTGTCGGCGGCACCGACGCCCACCACCATCGATCGACGGGTCAGCCCGCGAGTGCGACTGTCTCCGCGGCCCGCGTGCGTCGCTCGACCGAGAAGCTGATCCCCGCCAGGCCCAGGCCGGCAATCGCAAGGACCACGCCCACCCAGGCCGGCGCGAGGTAGCCGAAGCCCGCGGCGATGACGACGCTGCCCAGCCCGGCACCGAGGCTGTTGGCGATGTTCATGGCGGACTGGCTCATCGCCGCGCCCATCAACTGCGCGCCCGGCGCGACAGTGATCAGGCGCGCCTGCAGGACCGGCCCCAGGTAGAGGCTTGTCGCGCCCACCAGGAACGCACCGACGAACAGGCCGACGCCGTTCGATGCGACGAGGCCGAAGACGGCGATGCTGACGATCATGGCGACGAAACCGACGTACATGCTCCGGCGCAGGTCCCGGTCCGCGAGCCAACCGCCCAGGGCGTTGCCGACTGTCATGCCCAGGCCCACCGCAACGAGCACCCACGGCACGGTCGTGGCCGAAAGGCCGGCGACGTCGGTAGTGACCGGCGCGAGGTAGGTGTTGACAGCGAAGAGACCGGCGAGGCCCACCGAGCCGGTGGCCGCCACGAGCCACACCTGCGAGGTCCGCAGGGCCCGCAACTCGGCGGCCGGCGAGGCGTCGACGGCCGCCACGACCTCCGGAACGACAGCCAGCACCGCCAGCAGCGTGAGCACGAACACACCGGCGATGACCAGGTACGCGGCTCGCCAGCCGACCGCCTGCCCGAGCCGCGTGACCGCCGGCACGCCCACCAGGTTGCTCACGGTCAGACCACCGAGCACGGCGGCGAAACCCCGGGCCTCGTTGCCGGGGCCGAGCAGGGCCGCCGCGAGCAGACCCGCCGCGCCGAAGTACGCGCCGTGCGGCAGTGCCGCGACGAACCGGGCCACCAGCACCAGGTCGAACGTCGGCGCGATCGCCGAGGCGACGGTGCCGACGATGAAGAGGACGAGCAGACCGAGCACCAGTTTCTTGCGCGGCAGTCGGGCGGTCAGCGCGGCGATCAGGGGCGCGCCCACCACCACGCCGAGCGCGTAGGCGCTGATCGTCCACCCGGCGCGGGCCACCGCGTCCGACGACGACTCGGCGTACTGCTGCGGGAGCAGGCCGCGTGCGATGTCGGGCAGCAGGCCCATCGCCGCGAACTCGGTGAGGCCGACCGCCACACCGCCCAGCGCCAACGCGAGAACCGCCCCCAGGCGTCGATTTCTGCTCAGTGCATGCACCGAGCGAATTTAGCAACAGCGTTGCGTAATAGGGTGGTGAGATGACGCGCACCACAGCCGACGTCACCTTCCTGCGCGGCTACAACCAGGCGTTGGTCATGGCCGTGGGACGTACCGTGCGGACGTTCGAGCGGTCGACCGTGGTCGACGCCACCGGCCTGACACCCCAGGCGGTCTCCAAGGTCATCGCCCGCCTGACCGCCGACGGCCTGATCCGTCCCGCCGGCGTCCGCCGCCCCGGCATCGGCAAGCCGGCGATCGTCTACGAACTCGTCCCCGACAGCCGGTACGCGATCGGCGCCCACGTCGCCCGCCGTACGCTGCGGCTGGTCCTGGTCGACCTGGCCGGCACCGTGCACCACTCGACGGTCAGCCCACTGCCCGGCGACTTCACCCCGGCGCAGCTCCTCGACGCGCTGAGTTCCGGCATCGACGCGATACCCGGCAGCACCGACCTGCGGGGCAGGCTGACCGGCGTGGGCATCGGCATGATCGGCCCGCTGGACCACGCGCGGGGCCTGGTCCGGGACGCCCACGGGCTGCGGCACTGGCACGACATCCCGCTGCGCGAACTCGCCGAGGCGCACCTGGGCCTGCCCGTGCATCTCGACAAGGACGTCACCGCGGGGATCACCGCCGAGGCATGGCGGCACGGCGGGACGTTCGGCGACGCGGTCCTCATCATGGTCGAGTCCGGCATCGGCGGGGGCTTCTGGCTGGGCGGCACGGCCCACCGGGGCGCGCACACCAACGCCGGGGAGTTCGGCCACACCGTCGTCGCCCTGGACGGGCCGCCATGTGTCTGCGGGCGGCACGGATGCCTGGAGATCGTGCACCACCACGCCGCCGAGGCCGGCGACATCGAGCGGGCGGCCCGCGTCCTGGCGGTCGGCGTGGTCAACCTGCTCCAGACCCTCGACCTCTCCCGCGTGGTGCTGGCCGGCGCCGACCTCCTGCGGCACGCGGATACCTACCTCGCGGCGGTCGAGGAGGCCGTGCACACCGACGTGCCCCGCGCGGACTGGCTCACCACGGACGTGACCCTGTCCAGCCTCGGCGCGGACGTGATCGCCGCAGGCGCCGCCATGCAGGTCCTCGACCAGCACTACGGCGTTCCGGATCTCGCCCCGCTCTAGAGCTGTTCTGCCCGCGGCGAGCCGCGTGGGGCAGGCCGTGGTCACGGCCCGCCCCACGCGGCTGCGCTACCCCCGGCTCAGTTCGCGCCGGTGACGGTGAACGGCCGGGACACCGTCGTCGCCGACGTGGCGCCGCTGAGCGTGACGCTTGTCGCGCCCGCCTTCGCCGCACCCGGGACGACGACAGTCGCGCCGGAGATCACACCGTCGCCGTTCGCCCGCACGGTGGTGCCCGCGAGGCCGTCGCCGAAGGTGATGGTGACCGTCTCGTTCGGCGCGAACCCGAAGCCGTCGACCGTGATCGACGTCCCGCGCGGAGCCGCAGTGCTCAGCAGCGCCACCCGAGGCTGGTAGCTCGGCGCCTCCGCCCGCCCGGTCACCTGGACGGTGGCCGTGGCCGGCGTACGAGTGGACGCGCCCGTCGCGGTGACGGCGTACCGTCCGGGTTGCGCGTCGCCCGAGGTCGGGACCGAGGCGCGGACCGTTCCCGTCGCGGAGGCCGCGACAGTCGTGGTCCGGGACGGGTCGGTGCCGACGCTGACGGTCACCTGCTCGCCGGCGGCGAACCCGCTGCCGTCGACGGTGATCGCGTCGCCGGTGGTGACGGTGCCGGCCTTCGACAGCGCGATCGTCGGCTGGGATCCGCCCCGGGCGACGGTCACGGTGAAGGCCGTGGTGCTGCTCGCCAGCGTGTCCCACGCCGTGACGTGCACCGTGTAGGTGCCCTCCCGCGCGTAGGTGTGCTGCCCGCTCATCGCGCCGGACGACCCGATCGTGACGTCCTCCGGAGCCGTGCCGTCACCCCACTGGACGCGGGCGCGGTAGCCCGTCGTGCCGGGAACGCCGCCGCTCACCGAACCGAGGTTCGCCGCGAGGGCCTGCCCGGCGTTCGCCGTCTGGTCGGCCGGGGCGACGGTCGCCAGCGCGGGGGCCTGCGTGCCGTCGTTGGCGACGGCGAACACGTGGATCCGGCCCGCCGAACGGGGGTCACCGGTCTGCGTCGGCAGGGTCACCGACACCAGCGTCTTGCCCGCCGGGATCTGGTACGGCGCGGTGGCGAACAGGAACGGCTGGGCGCCGTCCCGGCTCGTGCCGGACAGCCGGTACGCCGTCTTGGCGACGACGATGTTGCCGTAGGACGGGGTGCCGTTGGCGTTGCCGCCCAGCGTCCAGTCACTCATCTGGATCGGGATGCTGGCGGTGCTGCCGTCGCTGAACCTCGCCGTGCCGGTGGCGCTCTGGTTGCCCTGCGTTCCGGCGCCGATGAACGAGATGCTCGTGGCGTCGTCCGGCAGGTCGAGCACGACCGTCGCCCCGTTGCCGGTGGCGTTGTCCGGCTGCCCGGCCGGGATCACCGGCAACGTGAACCGCAGCGCCGTGCCGGGGACCTGCTGCTGCTGGCCCTGGACCGCGCCGCCCTCCCTCAGGGCTGCCCGCGAGTACGCCCACGACTTCGCGTCGCAGTCCGCCGCGAGGACGCCTTCGTCACCGATGCAGACGCTGTCGAACGCGGCGGTGAGGCCGGACTTCGGCACGTACGCCACGTCGACGCCGACCGTCGCGGAGCTCTGGCTCTCTCCGTCGGTCACCGTGACGTTCGCCTGGTGGTAGCCCGGCGTGGCGTACGTGTGCGACCCACCGATGCGGTAGACGGCCCGCGAGTTCAGCGTGATGGTGCCCTCGGTGACGGGTGTGCCGTCACCCCAGTCGATCGTGGCCCGGTAGCCGTCGGCGTTGCCGCCGGTGACGGTCGCCAGGGGCACCGACGCGGGTACGCCGGCCGTCGCGTGCGCGCTGTCCGCGGCCGTCACCGCGATGTCACCGCCCCCGAGTTCGACGTCACCCCCGGCGAGCAGTTCGACCTCGGCGAGGGTGGTCTGCGCGGCGCCCACGGTCTTCGTCACGGCGAGACGGAACTGGGCGAACCGTCCCGGCTTGTCGATCGTGTACGGGCGGGTCTGGTTGCGCCACGGGAACACCTGGTCCTTGCGGGAGTCCACAGTGGTCCAGGTGATGCCGTCGTTGGAGCCCTGCAACCGCCAGTCTGCCGGATCGCCCGCACTCGCACCGGACGTGACGGTGTAGAAGGTCGGCTTCTGCTTGCCACCGCGGAACGCCCAGGTGATCTGCGGCGTCGCCGAGGCGAAGGTCAGCTGCGTGGTCGACGAGTCGTCGAACAGCTTCGACGCGTCCTGACCGCCGGTGGCGGTCGCGGTGCCCAGACCGGGGCCGGTGGTGTCCTGCAACGGCTTCGGCGCCTTGTCACCCTTGGTCAGCGACGGCGGGGCGTCGTTCTTGCCGCTGCCCCACGACGACGGGTTGGCGCCCATCTGGAAGTCGATCGTGCCGCCCTTGGCGAGCGCGGTCACGTCCAGCGACAGCCCGCGTTGCTTCTTGCCGTTGACCTTCACGTCCTGCACGTAGACGTTGCGGGTGCTGTTGTTCGGCGCGTTGACCACGATGTCGCCGCTGGTGCGACGAACCGTCATCTTGGTGAACTGCGGCGAGCCGATGGTCCACTGGGTCGACCCGGCCTGCAGCGGGTAGATGCCCAGCGAGCTGAGGACGTACCACGCCGACATCTCGCCGTTGTCCTCGTCACCCAGGTATCCCTGGCCGATCTCGCTGCCCACGTAGAGGCGCCGCAGGATCTCGCGTACCGCCGACTGGGTCTTGGCCGGCGCGCCCGCGAAGTTGTACATGTACGGGATGTGGTGCGACGGCTGGTTGTTCATGCCGAGCTGACCCATCCGCACCGCCCGCGCCTCGACCATCTCGTGGATGATGCCGCCGTACCCACCGGGGCGGTCGGCGTTCTCCGGGGTGGCGAAGAACTCGTCGAGCTTGTCCCGCAGCGCCTTCTGACCGCCGTACAGGTTGGCCAGGCCCTGCCCGTCCTGCTGCGCGGTGAACGCGAAGTTCCACCCGTTGGTCTCGGTGTAGACGCCACCCCAGTCCAGCGGGTCACCGGCGAGGAAGTTGCCGGAGTCGTCGCGGCCCTGGAAGAGCTTGGTCTTCGGGTCGAACAGGTGCACGTAGTTGCGGGCACGCTCCAGGAAGTAGCGCGACTCCTCCTTGAGCCGGTCACGCTGCGACTTCGGCGTGGCCGGGTCCTTGGCGAGAGCTGCGGCCATGTTGCCGATGCCGTAGTCGTTGATGAACCCCTCCAGCGCCCACGACACCGACTCATGGGTGGAGGTCGGGGTGTAGCCGAGGAACAGGGAGGTCTCGATGCCCTTGCGGCCGACCGCGCTGCGTCCGGACGCGACGGTCGCGTCCTTGACCGCCGCGTCGTAGGCCGCCAGCGGGTCGGGCAGCTTGACCCCGCTGAGGTACGCCTGCGCCAGCGCCACGTTCGCGCTGGTGCCGGTCATCAGGTCGGCGTAGCCGGGGGACGACCAGCGGGCGATCCAGCCGCCGTCGCGGTAGTGCTGGACGAACCCGTCGGAGATCTTCGCGGCGACGTCCGGGTACAGCAGCGCGTAGGCGGGCCACACGGTGCGGTAGGTGTCCCAGAAGCCGTTGTTGACGTAGATCTGCCCGTCGACGATCTTCGCGCCGGTCCGGGTGGCGGTCGACGTGCCGGTCGGCGCCGACACCGGGCTCGCGTACTGCCAGCGCGGCTTGGCGGCGGTGCCGGTGTTCTCCGACTGCGAGTTCGGGTAGAGGTTGAGCCGGTACAGATTGGAGTACATGGTCACGAGCTGCGACTCGGTGGCGCCGCGCAGTTCAACCCGGCCGAGCCGGTCCTTCCACGCGGCGGTGGCGGCGGCGCGGATCTGGTCGAAGCTCCGGCCGGTCGCCTCCAGGTCGAGGTTGCGGCGGGCCTGGTCGACGGAGAGGAACGACGTCGCGAGACGCATCGTCACCTGGCGGTTCGCCGCGACGTCGAAGGTCGCCGAGGTCGCCGACGACGCCGTGGGCGCGCGGTCGAAGGCGCCGGACACGAACATGCGGCTGCGTCCGGCCGACAGGCCACTTCCGTTGTCGACCCAGCCGGTGAACGTGCCGTCCGTACCGATGGTGAAGGTGCCGTTGTGGAAGACGAGGCTTCCGGTCGTCGGCCCGGACGGGAAGGTGAACCGCATGATGCCGGCGTGGTCGGTGGGCGACATCTCCGCGACCAGGCCGTTCTCCAGCGCGACCCGGTAGAGGTCGGGCTGTGCGGTCTCGTCGGCGTGCCGGAAGGCGAGCGCCCGGCTGGCGGGTGCCCCGGTCAGCGGACCGTCGCCGGCCACCGGCATGACCGACATTTGGTTGCGGTCACCCATCCACGGGCTGGGCTCGTGGGAGATCGCGAGGCCCTGCAACGTGGGCAGGTTCGCCGCGTTGTTGGTCCGGTGGTAGTGGTACTCCCACGAGTCGGACGTCGCGTCGGTCACCGGCGTGAAGAAGTTGAAGCCGTTCGGCACGGCGGTGATCGGCAGGTTGTTGCCGCGCGAGAAACCGCTCGTCGAGTTGGTGCCCCGGCGGGTGTCGACGTAGTTGGTCAGCCGGGAGCCGTCGATCGGCGCCGGCGCGGCCGTCACCTCGATGTCGTCGAGCCAACCGGTGAACCGGGTGTCCCCGGTGGCCTGCGGGTTGTCGTAGGCGAGCAGGATGCGGTCGATGGTCTTGCCCCGGGCGACCGCGCCGATGTCGGCCCGCACCGCGTTCCACTGGTCGGCGAAGAGCGCCTTCGAGGTGCCCTGGCCGGCGGCCGTCAGCGGGTTGCCGTGCTGGTCGACGATCGCGCGACCACTCAGGTAACTGCCGTCAGTGAAGTGCAGGTCGAGGGCCGCGAAGGTGGACGGGTACTGGGCGTCCGAGCCGGTGAACTCGGGGAAGATCTTGTAGGACAGGCGGGTGTTCGGACCGACCGGGATGGCGACGTCGAACAGCTTGTTTGTCGCGTACGAGCGGCCGTCGTCCTCGGCGCCGCCCGCGTACCGCAGGGCGGCGAGCCCGGTGAAGCCGACGCCCGGCTTCGTGGTGTACCCGCCGGCCGGGCCGGTGCCCACGACGCTGACCATGGGCGGGGCCGGCGGCCGGACGTCCGAGCCGTCGCTGATGTCCCAGCCGGCGAGCTGCACGATGGTGGCGCCGGAGTTCGCGGAGATGGCCAGCCGGTAGTACGCGTAGGCGGTCGTGTTCGCGACGGCGTACGTCTTCGTGGCGAACCGCTTGGCGAAGCTCTGCCCCGCCTGCCGGTCGAGGTCGGTCCAGGTGTTGCCGTCGGTGGACCCCTGGAGGGTGAAGTCCCGGGGGTCGCGGGTCGGCTCGTCGTCGGCCGAGGTCAGCGCGTACCGCTTGACGACCGTCGGCTTGCTGAGCTGGTACGTCACCGAGCCGATCCGCGCGAACGCCAGCCACTTGGTCGCGGGGTCGCCGTCGGTGAGCTTCACGGCGGTCTCGTTCGGAGGGTTCTCGGCGCTCGCGGTCACCGCCGCGACCTGGCCGAGCAGGCTGCCGGGCAGCATCCGGCGGTTCGATCCGGTCAGGTTCGACTGGATCGGCTTGCCCTTCGCGTCGACCTCGACGGTGGTCGCGGCGGGCTGCGGGTCGGCCGACTCGAACGACGAACTGAAGGCGCCGGGCGGCGCGGCGCCGGGTGCGGCGCTGGCCAGGGGCGCGGCGACGACCAGCCCCACCGGCAGTAGGGCGACGGTTGTCGCCGCGACCAGCCGGAGGGACACGGTGCGCGCACGGGGGAGATACGGCATGGGGGCGGGGCCTTTCGACTCGAACTGGTCGAGCAGGTCGTACGTCTGGGTTGAGGGACTGTCGAGGGTGGTCGGTCCCGGCCTGACATCGTTGTCATCGGGCTCGACGACAAGCGACAGCAGGACCAGCGGATGGTGGCAGATGTTTCCGGCAGACCCTTGCCGTGTCAATGGGTTGACCGGAAGGAAACTTAACGAACCCGCCCCTTGTGGATGTCAGCGCCGCGTCCCGGCGCCTCACCGGCCGCCCGCGGCCAACTCGGCGAGCATCCCCTCGCAACTGCGGACGACCACCTCCGCGCCACGACGCTGGGCCAGCGGGAGCCCCGGGTCCTGGGCCCGGTCCCGCCACCGCCACTGCGCGTCGGAGGCGACCTCCCAGAGCCGCCGCACGGTCGCCTCGTGCTCCACACCGAGCCGGGCCGCCAGGCCAACCCCGTCGCCGCCGATCAGCCGTCGCGCCTCGGCGGCCAACTCGGCGTCGAACCCGAGGCGGCTGTTGCGCAGCGCCACCAGCAGGCGCAACTCCCGGAACTCGTGCGCGCCCGCCAGGATCTGCTCGATCGCGCCCACCAAGTCGTCGGCGCCCCGGACGGGCTCCGCCCGCAGCAGGGCCTCCACGGCGGACAGCGCGGAGCGCGCCTTGAGCGCGTCGCGCCGGTCGATGAAACAGCGGGTCACCGACTCGCGCAGCTCGGTGAGCCCACTGCGCCGGATCAGCTCGGCGGACAACGCCACCCGACTGTCGAACCCGCCACGGACCAGCGTCGTCGCCAGCCGGATCCCGAAGAGCCCGAACCGGTCCAGCAGCGCGGCACGCACCTCGGAGTCCAGGCGTACCGGAAGGCCGCCACCGACGAAGCGATCGGCGGAGAGCAGGTGGGCCTCCAGCTCCGCGCGGGGCACCCCGGCCAGCGTCGCGAGCGCGGCGAAGTCCGACTCGCTGAGCAGCCGGCCCGCCAGGCCGACCGATCCGCTGCACGCCACCACGGTCACGGCCACGGCACCCACCCGAGGATCACGCTGGTGCCGTCGGGCCAGTTGGCGGGCCGTGAGCAGCCCGTCGATCCGGCCACCGCCGACCTCGTCCGCCCGGGACAGCACCATGATCACATTCACCGGTGCGGCCTGCCCGACGGCACCGTCGCGGCCGGACTCCAGCACCCGCAGATCGCTGTCGCGGCCGTCGCGGGTCAGAAACAACACGGCGTCGGAATCCCGCAGGACCCGGTCCATCACCGGCACACGGCCCTGCTCGCCGGCACCGCTGAGCGCCGGGGTGTCGATAAGCGTGACCTGCCGCAGCGCCCGCGTCGGCCACCGCACCACGATGTCCCGCACCTCCCCGGCCCGCCAGCCGAGATCCACCCGCATCCCGGTCGCCGACTTGACCACCGCCAACTCCTGTGGAGGCTGGCCCGCCGGGTAGGCGGTGGCACCCGGGTGCGCGCCGTCCTCGTACCAGGTGACGATGCCGTCGGCGCCCTCGACCGGCGCGACCTCCTCCCCCATCAACGCGTTCAGCACCGTCGACTTGCCGGCCCGCCAGGGGCCAGCCACCGCGATGCGCAGGGGCTGCTCCAACCGCGCCACCTGGTGCCGCAACTGGTCGACGGCCCGAGGGTTGTGCTGGTACAGGTCGATGGCCTGGTGCAACAACCCCCACGCCGCCTCGTCCAGCCGCACGCCGACGGTCATGCCCGGGGCTCCAGCAACGCCGGGGTACGGGCGCCGGTCAGCTGTTGCGCCTGCTCGTGCAGCGCGGCAAGGCGGGTCATCCTCAGCCGGATCTCCCGTTGCCGCTGCTCCCGCAGGGCGGCATCGGTGTCGGCCTCCTGCTTCGCGCTGCGGAACGACTGGACGATCGCCTCCTGCAACTCCTCGGTCAGCCCCGTGAAGTGGTCCCGCAGCATCCGCTGCACCTGTCGGGCGGCATCCCGGCAGTCTCTGATCATCCGGACGAAGAAGTCGTCGACATGCCGCTGGATGGCCGTCTTGACGGTCGCCTGCCGACGGCGGAGCAGCTGCTTGCTCTCGTCGCGGATGCTCTTGCCGCCGAAGAGCGCGCCGATACCCACCGAGACCGGATTGATCATCGGCATTCCGGCCAGCGTGGTCGCCAGACCGAACATCAGCATGCCGCCGTAGGAGCCCTTCATGCCGGTGAGCAGCTTCTGGCCGGTGGTGAACCGGTCGATCCTCGGACGTTCCAGCTCCGGCAGCCGGTCGCCGAGATCGTCCGGCATGGTCATCGACCAGGGCGGCAGCACGTCGTAGCCGTACCGGGTGAAGTTGGCGGCCACCCGGCGGGCGACCCAGTCGCACCGCTGGATCAGCCACTCGTGGTTCGCCTCCGCAGCCTCGGTGAGGCTGCGCTCCAGCCAGTCCTGGAACGCGTCCCAGGCCACCAGCGGGTCGGACGCGTCGAACGCCTCGTCCACCGTGCGCAGGATCTGCCGGGTCCGGTCACGCAGGTCGTACTCGATGTCCGAGAGCAGGTCGGCCATCTCGTCGGTGAGGGTGTTCTGCCAGCGGGTGGTACAGCGACGCAGCTCGTCGACCTCGCGCTGCGCCGCGTGCAGCCGGGAGATCGGCCCGGACTGCTCCTCGGCCTCGTACGTCGCCAACTCGGCGCGCAGCGGCGCGGCCAACTGCTCCACCACCGTCCGGGCCACCGCCTGCACCGACGCCCGAGCCAACTGGTCGGCCTTGCCGGCCAGGTCCCGCCGCAGACGGGCGATCAGCGCCGGGAAGCCGGACTCGGCGTTCAGCGCCCGATCGTCGGCCGTGGCCGCGCGCAGCCGCAGCGTCGCCGAGACCGGGATCAGCGGCGCCGGCACACCCGCGTCGGCGAGGTGCTGCCGGTTGCGCTCGGCGACCGTACGCCAGCCCGCCACGAGGTCGGTCTTGCTCTGCACCACGACCACGTTCGGTTGCGACCGCATGACGTGCAGCAGCACGTTCAACTCGGCGACCGAGAGTTCGCGGGTCGAGTCGGAGACCAGCAGCACGGTGTCCGCGCGGGAGGCGGCGGCCACCTCCACGCCACCGCCGACCGTCGCGACCTCGTCGGTGCCGGGAGTGTCCACCAGCACCAGTCCGGCACCGAGCAGCGCGCGGGGCACACCCACCTCGACGTACGCCGGCCCGCCCCCCGGTCGACGACCGACCGTGCCGGACACGCCGGCCGCGACCTGGTCGAGCGGCAAGGGGGTCCGCTCGACCAGAGTCGCTGCGGTGTCGGCGGGCCGGCCCGGGGTCGGCGGCGGCGCCTGGACGACGGCGGCGGTCGCCGCCTCGGCGTGCCGCACCACGGTCGGCAGGACGGTGGTGCGACCGTCACCGACCGGGCAGGCCGGCGCGTTGATGATCGCGTTGACGAGCTGGCTCTTGCCCTGGTTCGGCTCGCCGAGGACGAGCACGCGCAGCGTCGGGTCGAGCAGTTGGGCCCGCTTCTGCCGCACCGTCTGGAGCAGGTCACCGCGATCGTGTGCGGCGCACGTCCGGGCGATCTCGTCCAGCACGTCCAACCAGATCCCCGCCATCACCGCACCAAGTGTGCGGATTTCGGCTCAATTATCAAGAGGGACCGGCCGGACCGCCCGAGGCGGGCCGGCCTCCCCCTCCCGCCGGGCGTCCCCGTCAGAGCAGACCGCCGGTGATGCCGCCCAGCAGCCCGTGGTCCGACGAGGCGGGCCCCCCGTCGTGCGCGTCGCCGGTCACCCCATGGGTGAGCCCACCGGTCACGTCACCGACCGTGCCGGTCACACCGGGGACGAGACCGTCCACCTGGTGCGTGACACCGCCCACCACCGACGGAACGTCCAGCGGCGGGACCACGCCGCTGCCGTGACCCAGGCCCAACCCGCCCAGCGTGTCGTCCACGCCGAGGGAGCCGACGAGGCCGCCGACCTGACCGTGTGCTCCGGAGAGGACACCGCCGGTCAGGTCGCCGCCGAGCAGGCTCGGATCGGTGCCGCCGAGCAGACCGGTCGGGTCGCCGACGGTGCCGGTGACGTCACCGAGCAGCGGGTCCGCGATGCCGTCCACCGGCTGCACCACGTCGGCGTCGAGGGTGTGCGCCACGTCGGCCACACCGGTGAGGTCGGTGTCGAGGCCGCTCGGTCCGACACCCAGGCCGATGCCCGGCAGCACGCTCACGCCGGCGGCCACGGTCGACGGGTCGGCGGCGAGCGCGCCCAGCACGCCGGCCTTGACGTCCACCCCGGTGGGCGAGCTGGTGAGGCTGATCTGCTGCGCCACGCTCTGCAGCTGACCGACCACGTCCGTGGTGTCGGTCACCAGTGGGTCGAAGCCGAGCTGCCCGACGGACGGGGCCAGCGGCGCGAGGCCCTGCCCCGGGGCGTAGTCGACGACGAGCGGGACCACGTCCTGCACGTCGGCGGCGGTGATGTCCGTGAGCCCGGCGGCGTGCAGCGCACCCTCCGGGTCGAGGTCGAAGGCCGACCGCGCGTCCGGGTTGGTCAGCAGGTCGAGCACGAAGTCGTGGAGGGTCTGGTGCGAGTCCATGTGCCGGTTTCTCCTCGGATTGGCATCGGCGACCGTCGTTCGTCGACAGTGACGCTAGGGCCGGGTTCACCCCCGGACATCGGGGCTCGACCCGCATCCGAACCCGCCACGCTAGGGTGTTCGCCGCCTCGTACGTTAGGGGGATTGGGGGAAACCGTCCCGGTCAGATTAGGGTCCCGACCAGGGAGCGATCTCTGGTACGAACGTAGGAGCCCGCGGGGTTCGCCGGGGGTGGGGCGCCGGGCAGCGCCGACGCCATCGCCACCGGCCGGACAGCTCACGGGGAGAGACGAGACGGATGCCGTACGTCCTGGGGATAGACATCGGAAGCACCAACACGGCTGCCGCCGTCGCACGACGCCACGGCGGCACCTGGACGCGCCCGGAGGCTGTCCCCCTCAACGGCGGCTCCCCTCTCGTGCCGTCGGTGCTGCACCTGGCGGCCGACGGCGCGCTGCACATCGGCGGGCCGGCCACCGACGACGGCAGCCGCACCACCCGGGACTTCGTCCGCCGCATCGGCGACGACGTGCCCCTGCTGCTCGGCGGCGAGGCGTGCGCGCCACAGACCCTCACGGCGGAGCTGGCCGCCTGGGTGGTGGAGCAGGTGCACGCCCAGGAGGGCTGCCCGGCTCAGGCGATCGTCCTCAGCCACCCGGCGGGCTGGCGCCCGTACCGGCGGGAGTTGCTGCACCGCGCGCTCGTCGACCTCGGCCTGCGCACCGTGACGCTGCTGCCCCGCACGGTCACGGTGGCCGAGAGCCACGCGGCCCGTGGGTTCGCCGGCGCCACCGCCGCCGTCTACGCGCTGGGCGGCGCCAGTTTCGAAGCGGCCCTGGTACGCCGCACCCCACGGGGCACCTTCGAGAGCTTCGGCACCTCGCAGGGTCTCGACCCGGTTGGCGGCGCCGACTTCGACGAACTGCTGGCCGGCCACGTACGGACCGTGCTGTCCCGCGAGCTGGCCGCCACCGCGCGCCGGGACCGCGACGCCGCCCTGCGCGGGCTGCTCGACGAGTGCGAGCGGGTCAAACGGGCGCTGACCGTCGATCTGGCCGCCGACGTGGTGCTGACCCTGCCCACCGGCCCGGCGCGGGTGCCAGTCACCCGGGCCCGGTTCGAGGCCATGATCCGACCGACCGTGCAGGCCACTGTCGACCTCCTGCTCCGCACCGTGCACGGCGCCGGCCGGGCGTCGACACGGCTCGACGGCGTCCTGCTGACCGGCGGTTCCGCCCGCATCCCGCTGGTCACCGAGCTGATCACGGCGGCCCTTCCGGTCCCCGTCGAGGTGGAGCCCGACGCCCAACTGACCGCCGCCACCGGGGCGGCGATGGCCGCCTGCCAGGTGGTGTCACCGCGCCCCCGCCCGCCGGCCAGGCTCGCCGACCCGGTGCCGGCCACCGGCCGGGCCACCCTCCCGGCGCCACGCCGCCCCCGACACGACACCGCCGTCCCGGGCGACCCGCCACCCCGCCCCCCGGTCCGGATCCTCCCCCTGGACCTGCCGAAGGCGTCCCGCCTGGCACTGACGCTCAGCCGGGGACGCGAAGGATGACCACAATGATCATGAATGACATCGGCGCGTCCACGCTGGTGCTGGGCCGAGGGCCGAAGGCCCTGCTGGACCGGGTCACCGAGGACCCGACCGGCCCGCTGACCGTCGGTCTGTCCGGTCCCGCCGGCCACGGCAAGACCGCACTGCTCACGGAGTTGGCGCGGACTTACCAGAGGGCCGGCGTGACCGTCCGGACGGGCGCCCCGGACCCGGGTGAACCGATCGACCCGGCCACGCTGCTGCTGGTGGACGACGCGCACCTGCTCGACGACGACCGGCTCGCGGCGCTGCTGCGACTGGCCGCCACCCGCGACCACCGGCTGGTGGTCGCCCACCGCCCGTGGCCCCGGTCGGCGGCCCTCACGGAGCTGGCCGACGCGCTCCGGCGCGACGGTCAGGCCGTGCTGCTCACCCCGTTCACCCGGGAGCAGACCGCCGCCCACCTCGCCACGGCGCCCGAGCTGGCCCGGCGCGCCGACCTGGTCGACTTCGTACACGCGCAGACCGGTGGCGTGCCCCGCGACGTCGAACGGCTCGCCCGCGGCCTGCGCGCGGCCCCGACGGACGCCCCGACCGAGGCACCCCGGTCCGTCATCGTCGAGTTCCTACCGGACCTGGAGGCCCAGCCCGCCGACATCCGCCGCCTGCTCCTCGCGCTCGCGGCGGGCGTGCCGCTGCCGGTGAGCCTGCTCGGCGCGCTGCTGGATCGGGAGCCGGAGGCGGTCGACGAGCTGATCGCCACGACCAGGGCGGCCGGGTTGATCGGCGCCGACGGCCGACTCGCGCCGATCGTCCGCCGGGCCGTCACCGCGCTCAGCCCCGCCACGGATCGCAACGCGGTGTGGCGCCGCCTCGGCGAGTTGCAGCTCGCGCGGGGCGGCGCGGTGCTGCCGCTGGTCCGCTCACTGCTCGGGCTGGGCATGGCCGGCGACTGTCCACCCTCGACCCTCGCCGCCGCCGCACAGGAGGCGCTGGCCGACGAGCCGGCCCTCGCCGCCGACCTGTTCGCCTCCGCCACCGTGGCCGGGCACCCCGCGAGCGCCCGACAGGCCCTCGCCACCGCGCTCGCCGGCAACCTCGACGACGCGCTACGCCTGGCGGACCGGCTGCTGGCCACGGCCGACCCGAGCGACCGCGCCGGGGCCGCTGCGGTGGCCGCGAGCGCCCTGGCGCACCGCGGCCAGGTCGGGCGCAGTGTGGAGCTGTTCACGTGGTCGGGCAGCGCCTCGGCGGTGGCGTTCGCCACCGTCGGCAAACTCGCCACCGGCGACCTGACCGCCGTCGCCGCGCCGCCGGTGGACGACCCGAGCGGCGCGCCACCCACCCTGCACGCCAGCGCCGCTCGACTGATGGCCGAGGGGGTACGGGAGAGCGTCGTCGGCACACCGACCGCCGCGCTCTCCGCGCTCGTACAGGCCGCCGCGCTGCTGGAGCCGGACGGGCGGGCGGCGCTGCTGCCGGACAGCCCCGCCGCGCTGGCCGCGCTGACCGCTGTGCACTGCGGCGAGTTGGACATCGCCGAGCGGGTGCTGCACCGGGCCCAGGCGGCCGGTGTCGGTGGCCCGCTGCTGGCGCGCCGGCACCGGCTGTTGCAGGCGTGGATCCTGATGGTCCGGGGCCAGACGCTCGCGGCGGCCGAACGCCTCGCCTCGGTGACCGCCGACGGACGACCGCTGGAGTCGCGGGACCTGCTCTTCGCCGCCGCGCTGCGGATGGGCATCGGCCGACGCACCAGCGACCTCGGCGCGCTCAAGCGCGGGTGGGGGCAGGCGCTGGAGGCGGTGGTTCGGCATCCCGTCGACCTGTTCACGCTGCTGCCGCTGGGCGAACTCGCCATCGCCGGCGCACGCCTCGGTGACCTGGCCCGGTTGGAGCCGTACCTGCGGGAGGGCTGGGCGCTGCTCGGCCGGCTCGACACCCCGGCACTGTGGAGCGTCCCGCTGCACTGGAGCGGGCTGCACGGCGCGATCCTGACCGACGAGCCGACGGCCGCCGACGACCACGTGGCCGCCCTGCTGGCCGTCGCAAACCACAGCCGTTACGCCGCCGTCGTCGCCGCGGCCGCCGAGAGTTGGGTCGAGGTGCTCCGGGGCGTCGTCGACCCGGTCCGGGTGCAGGCCGCCGCCCGGGGGCTGCACGACACCGGGCTGTGCTGGGACGGTGCCCGCCTCGCCGGGCAGGCCGCCATCCGCACCGCCGACCGGCGGGCGATGACCACCCTGCTGGAATGCGCCCGGGTGCTCCAGGGCCGGCCGCCCGGCGTCACCGGAGGGCCGCGACCGACACCCGGCGAGAGCACCACGCAGGTCGCCGACGCCATCGCCGGCCCCGCCCAGCAGGGGCTCAGCGACCGCGAGTACGAGGTGGCCGAGCTGGTGCTGGCCGGGCTGACCTACCGGGAGATCGGTGCTCGGCTCTTCATCTCGGCGAAGACCGTGGAGCATCACGTGGCCCGCATGCGCAACCGACTGAACTGCGCCAACCGGGCGGAGCTGCTCGCCCTGCTGCGAACCGTCGTCGCCGACCGGGCCAGCAACGCGGCCGGGCAGCCGTGGCCGCAGCGGTCGGCCCGATGAGCCGGCGGCACGACGGATGGCGGCTGACGGCGCGGAGCCGACCGTGACGCGACCCGAGGAGCGGCATCTGCGCGCGAGGCTTGTCGCGGTGGCGGCCGTGCTGGTCACCCTGTGGTCGTACGCGGCCTATCTGACCTGCCAGGACGCGGCCGACCTGCTGCGGGTGCGAGCCCTGGCCGACACCCTCGGCCAGCCCATCGACCGGCTGATCCTGGGCCTGCAGACCGAGCGCCGGTTGACCGTCGACACGATCGCCGGGGCCGCGCCCACGGCGACCGGGCTGGGTGGGGCACGCGAGGTCACCGACCGGGCGGCGGCCGACGTCCGCGCGTTCACGGCGGGCAGCGACCTGCGCCTGCTCAGCGCGGGAGCGGTCCGCGACCGGGCCGACGAGCTGGTCCGGCGGCTGAACGGCCTCGGCACCGTCCGGTCCCAGGTGGACGGCGACCGGCTCGACAGCGCCGGGGCGGTCGACCGGTACGACCAACTCGTCGACGCCGCCTTCGACGTGTACGGCCCGGAGTGGGGCGCGTACGAGAGCAGGCTGGCCGCCGACACCCGCGCGGTGATCGCGCTGGCCCGCGCCCGCGAGGTGCTCGCCCGGGAGGACACGCTGGTCAGCGCCGCCCTGGCCGGCGAGCGAATCACGGCCGAGCAGCGGCGGCGGCTGGTCGACGTGGTCACCATCGGCCGGTACACGCGGGCCGCGGCGGTGACCGGACTGCCCGCCGACGGCCGGGCGGCGCACCAGCGGCTCCTGGCCGGCCCCGCGTTCACGGGCGTGCTCGCCGTGGAGGACGCGCTGCTCGGGACGGACCGGGCCGACGCCCTGCGCGGCGTCAGCGCGGCGGACTGGCGGGCGGACGCGGACGCGGCCCTCGGCGCGCTGCACGCCCTGGTGACCACGACCGCCCGCGACAGTGTCGAGCGGGCCACGCCGGGCGCCGCGGTGCTCGTCGCGCGTACCGGCGCCGTGGTGGGGCTCGGGCTGATCGCCATCCTGGTGGTCCTGCTCGGCTGGGCCGGCGCCGTGCGCCGGCTGACCGACGCGCCGGCCCGCTCCGGCGCCGGCCAACCGGCCCGCGCGGACGCCCGGCAACCGGACGGCCCGGTCGCCGAGCAGCCGGCCCGCGTGGACGCCCGGCAACCGGCCGGCCCGGACGCCGGCCAACCGGCTCGCGTGGACGCCGACCTCGACCGGTGGGGGCCGCCGGGCGACGTGGCGTCGGCCGGCGCGGCCGTCACCCCGACGGTCGGCGAACCGGACCGGGACCGCGCCGGCCGGGAATTGCTCCTGCGGGTCACCCGACGCAACCAGGCCCTGCTCCGCGAGCAGCTCGACCTGCTGGACGGGATGCAACGGCGGGAGCGCCCCGACGACGAGACCGACGAGCTGTTCCGGCTCGACCACCTCGCCACCCGGATCCGCCGCAACGTGGAGAAGGTGATCGCGCTGGCCGGCGCGACGCCGGCACGTCGCTGGCGGCGTCCGGTGCCCCTGCTCGACGTCGCGCGCGGCGCGGTCGCCGAGGTGCCGGACTACCACCGGGTCCTGGTCGCGCCGCACTGGCCGTGGTCGCTCGCCGGCCCGGCCGTCACCGATGTCGTGCACCTGCTGGCCGAGCTGATCGAGAACGCCCTGGTCGTCTCGCCGACGGGCACGACCGTCCGCGTCGCCGGTGAGCACCGGCCGCAGGGCTGCGCGGTGATTATCGTCGATGACGGCCCGGGCCTCGACGCGGCAGCGATGACCGAGGCGAACCACCTGCTCGACAACCCGCCGCCGGACGGCCCGCCCGCCGGCGCGGCCGGGCTCTACACGGTCGCCCTGCTGGCCGCCCGCTGCGGCGCCCAGGTCGCGCTGCGGCCCAGCCAGCGCGGCGGGACGGCGGCGATCGTGCTCCTGCCACCGGAGCTGGTCACGGTGACCGGCGACGGGTCGGGCACGCCCGCTCCCGGTCCCGCGTCCCCGCCCGGCCGGAGTCGGTCCGGAGCGCCCGAGGCGGGCGGTCACGGCGGGTTGCCGATGCGGATCCGCCAACCCGGGCCCGAACCCGGCATCGCCGGCCCCGACACCGTAGAACTGCCGGTCGCGAGAGCAACGAGGAGACATCGATGACGCATGCAGTGGTGACCGGAGACAGCCTGACCGGCGCGCTGGACCGGCTGGTCGACCGGGTACGCGGCGCGGAGTTCGCTGTGGTGCTCTCCCCGGACGGGCTTCCGCTCGGCAGTTCCCGGCAGGTGGAGGCGAAGCTGGCCGAACAACTCTCGGGCGTGGTCGCCGGTCTGCTGGCGTTGGGGTCGGCCGCCACCCGGACGTGTGACGCGGGCGGGCTGCGTCAGATCGTGGTGCAGATGTCGCGGGCGTTCCTGTTCGTCGCCACCATCGGAAACGGGACGATCCTCACCGTCCGGATCGCCGGCGACGAGGTTGAGGTGGGCGACATGGCGTACGAGGTGGCGCTCTTCGTGGGGCAGGCCGAACGGCACCTGCCGGTCAGTCTGGAACCGGCCTCCTCGGCGATGAGCGGGGACACGGGTGCACACCGCCGACTCGGCTGACGAGGCGTGGTACGACGACGACGCCGGCCCGGTGGCCCGTCCGTACACGATGACCGGTGGGCGTACCGCACCCGAGCGCGGCCGGTTCGACCTGATCTCGCTGGTCGTCGCCCGGCGGGCGGTCACACCGCGCACACCGCTCTTCCCCGAACAGGCGCGGATCGTGCAACTGTGCCACGATCCAGTGTCGGTGGCCGAGGTCGGCGCCGAGTTGGACCTGCCCCTGGGGACGGTCCGGGTCCTCCTCGGTGACCTGCTCGCGGCAGGGCTGATCGAGACGCACGAACCGCCGGCGCTGTCGGAGCTGCCGTCGCAGGAACTGCTCGAGTCGATACTCGTCGGGCTGCGCGCCCTGTGACCGGTCGGGTGCCACCCGCGAGGTCGCGGGCGGGTGTCCGGTGACGAAGTGAAGGGGAGACAGGCAGTGCCGGCAACACCGCCCCAGCCACGGCGAACTGTGGCGATCATTCTGCTGGACCGGATCGTGGCCGTCGCCGCGGCCGTACGGCGGGTGTTCACCGGTCGTGGTGACGTCTCGCGGGCGACCTGGGTTGCCCTGATCGCGGCGGTCGGGGTGCTTGTCGCGACGGCGGTCTCCGTCATCGGCGTGCTGCGGACGCCGGAGGGGTTGGCTCCGGTGACGCTCAACCCGCCCCCGTCGGCCGATCAGGTGGGCACGCCGGCGGCCGGTACGCCCCGAGGGCAGGCGCAGCCGGCGGCGACCAGCCCGACGCCGTCGGCGCCGTCGACGGTCACGACGGCGCCGCCACCGGTCGAGCCGCCGTCCAGCGCGCCCGCGTCGAGCGCCTCGACGGCCCCGCCGACGCCGTCCGCCCTCGCCGCCGATTTCGCCATCGAGGACAACGCCCTGCTCAGCTATGGCGCCGCCGTGACGGTCCGCAATCCGGGCCCGGTGCCGTCGGCGCGGTGGACGCTGGCCATCACGCTGCCCCGGGAGTCGCTGCGGGTCAGCTCGGTCGAGGGCGCGCAGGTCACCCACGATGGTCCGGTGTGGACGTTCGTGCCGGACGGCGACACCGGCCAGGTGCCCGGCGGCGCGTCGGTGCGCGTGACGTTCCGGGTGAACGGCTCGACGGTCGGCGCCGCTCCCACGGCGTGCACGATCGACGGGGTCGCGTGCGGCGGGCTACCGGGCTGATCCAGCGCGGTACACCGGGCGTTCCGACGGCAGCTGCGGAGTCCCCGCCATCGGCCCGGGTGGCGGGGCTCCGGTTGCGAGCATCGCTCATGATTGGGGGGTGATTCGCTTCGTGCTCAACGTGCTCTGGCTCATCTTCGGTGGTGGCATCGTGCTGGCGTTCGGCTACGGCCTCGCCGCGCTGATCTGCTTCGTCCTCGTCGTCACCATCCCCTTCGGCGTCGCGTCGCTGCGCCTGGCCGTCTACTCGCTGTGGCCCTTCGGCCGCACCCTGGTGCCCAAGCCGGGCGCCGGCGTCGGCTCCGGGCTGGCGAACGTCCTGTGGGTGGTCCTGGCGGGCTGGTGGCTCGCCCTTTCCCACGTCCTCGCCGGCATCGCCCTCTGCGTCACGATCATCGGCATCCCGTTCGGCATCGCCAACTTCAAGCTCGTCCCGGCCGCCTTCTGGCCGCTGGGACGCGAGGTGGTCGACGCACCCTGACCGCCCGCGCCGCCACTGAGCGCCACCGCGTGACCGCGGCGCGCGGCATCGACGGACGCCACTTCCACACGGGCGGCCCGGCGTCCAGGAACGCCGTCGATAGTGGACAATCCGTGGTGCGGTCCCCGATCCGCCGCGGTGGTGACCGCCACCGATGCCCCACTCGATAGGAGCCTGGCATGGCCGGCCCGGATGCCGAACTCACCGCGAAGCTTCAGCCCGACGTGCCGCACGCGGCGCGGATCTGGAACTACTGGATGGGTGGCAAGGACAACTTCCAGTCGGACCGGGCGGCCGGCGACGCCGTGGCCGAGGTCTACCCGGAGATCGTCGTGATGGCGCAGCAGTCCCGCGGGTTCCTGGTGCGGGTCGTGCGCCACCTGGCCGCCGAGGCGGGCATCCGGCAGTTCCTGGACATCGGCACCGGCCTGCCCACCATGCAGAACACCCACGCGGTCGCCCAGGGCATCGCGCCCGAGTCGCGGATCGTCTACGTGGACAACGACCCGATGGTTCTCGTGCACGCCCGGGCACTGCTGGCCAGCACGACGTCGCAGGGCGTCACCACGTACGTACCCGCCGACTACCACGACCCGGAGAAGATCCTCGCCGAGGCCGCGCAGACGCTCGACTTCGACCAGCCGATCGCCGTGATGTACATGGGCGTGCTCGGCTACGAGCCGGATCTGGACGTGGTGCGCTCGATCATCGGGCGGACGATGGACGCGACCGCCTCCGGCAGCCACCTGGTCTTCTGGGACGGCACGAACACCAGCCCGGCGGTGGTCGCCGGCGCGCAGCGGCTGGCCGACAACGGCGGCGTCCCGTACATCCTGCGCAGCCCGGAGGATCTCGCCAGCTGCTTCGCGGGGCTGACGATGGTGGATCCCGGTCTGGTGCCGATCCCGTTGTGGCGTCCGGACGACGCCGACGCGAAGGGGATCGACGCCTACGGCGCGGTGGCCCGCAAGCCCTGACCGACGCCGACCCCCGGCGTCCTGTCGCATCCGAGCCACGGCACGTAGCCTGCTCGGATGCGGCACACCCTCACCCCCGGTGACGAAACCCTGCACGGTCACTTCCGCGCGGACGCCACGCCGGTGCTCACCGTCGACCCCGGCGACACCGTCACCTATCGCACCCTGGACTGCTGGTGGTCGGCCGGCCCGTACCCCGGCGGGCACAACCGGGACCGACCCCGGGTCCCGCAGCGCCAGCCTGACCACGGGCACGCGCTGATCGGCCCGGTCGCGGTCCGCGGCGCTCGCGCCGGTCAGACCCTTGAGGTACGCCTCGACGCGATCGTTCCCGGCGCCTGGGGAACGACGGTGGCCGGTGGTTGGCAGAGCGGCTTCAACCAGCGCTACGGCGTCGAGGAGGAGGGTGTGGTGCACGCCTGGGAGCTGGACCCGGCGTCGATGACCGGCCGCAACCAGTACGGCCACACGGTGGCGCTGCGCCCGTTCATGGGGGTACTCGGGATGCCGCCGGCCGAGCCGGGACGCCACTCGACGGTCCCGCCCCGAGCCTGCGGCGGCAACCTGGACTGCAAGGACCTGACCGCCGGCAGCACGCTGCTGCTGCCGATCCCGGTCGACGGTGCGCTGTTCTCGGTCGGGGACGGGCACGCCGCGCAGGGCGACGGGGAGGTCGGCGGCACGGCGATCGAGTGCCCGATGGACGAGGTGACGCTGACCCTCGACGTACGCGACGACTTTCCGGTGACCGGCCCGGTGGCCCGCACCGCGGACGCCTGGCTGACCCTCGGCGTCGGCGCGTCCCTCGACGACGCCACGTTCATGGCCCTCGACTCGATGCTGACCCTGATGCAGCGGCTGCACGGCCTCAGTCGCCCGGAGGCCGTGGCGCTGGCCAGCGTCCTGGTCGACGTACGGGTGACGCAGATCGTCAACGAAACCGTCGGCGCGCACGCGGTGCTGCGCCACGACGCCCTACGCTGACCGGCGCGGCGGGGTGGCCGGGACCAGGGCCGGAAGCGGGGTTTGGTCAGCGGAGTTGGCGGGCGGTGAACCGGGTCGGCGGCACGGCGATCGCCTCCTGCGCGGCGACCAGCTGGATCTCCCGGGTGCCCGCCGCGAGGGTCGCCTCAAGGACGGCGAAGATGGAGGCGATGGTGTGCTCCAGCGCCGTCGCGGGTGAACCGGTCGTCCACAGGTGCGCGAGGTACAGCGCCGCGGTGACATCGCCCCCGCCGTTCGGGTTGATCGGCAGCAGCGGGGTGGTCACCGCCCAGGCACCCTCGTCCGAGACGGCCACCACCTCCAGGGAGCCCTCCGGCACCTCGTCGTGCAGGACGCTGGTGACCAGGACGTGCCGGGGCCCGGTCGCGCGGACGACGTCGACCGCCTCCAGCACCTGCGCCAGCGAGTTCGTCGTGCGACCGGCCAGGAAGTCCAGCTCGAAGTGGTTCGGTGTGATGATGTCGGCGCGCGGCACGACGGTGTCGCGCAGGTACTCCGGGATGCCCGGCCGGACGAACATGCCGCGCCCGGCGTCGCCCATCACCGGGTCGCAGCAGTAGACCGCCTTCGGGTTGGCGGCCTTGACCCGGTCCACCGCCGCCAGGATCACCGCGCCCATCGCCGGGTCACCCTGGTAGCCCGACAGGACGGCGTCGGCGCTGCCGAGGACCTCCCGGTCCGCGATGCCGGCGATCACGTCGGCCACGTCCTCCGGTGCCAGCATCGGCCCGCGCCACGCGCCGTACCCGGTGTGGTTGGAGAAGTGGACTGTGAGGACCGGCCACACCTCGTGCCCGAGCCGTTGCAGGGGGAAGACGGCCGCCGAGTTGCCGACGTGACCGTAGGCGACCGACGACTGGATGGACAGGATCTTCACCGGCCCATCATGGCGGTTCCCGCCGGTGCCGCACGTCCGGCCCGCCGAATCTGTCGGATGACCCACTCCGGGCCGCTGGGCCCGACACCGGCCTACACGTCACTGGGGGCGTCGTGCTGGACGTACTCCTGGCTCTGGCGTTCCTTCGGGACCACGAGATCGGGCGTGCTCCAGGACCGCCACAGCTGGCTGTACCCTCCCCCGGCCTGCAGCAACTCGTCATGGGTGCCCTGCTCGGCGACGCGTCCGTGCTCCAGCACGACGACGCGGTCCGCGGTTGCCGCCTGGCTGAGGCGATGGGCGACGATCAGGGTGGTACGGCCCTCGGTGGCCGCCACGGCGGCACGGTCGAGGTCCCGCGCGCCCGCGCTGCCGGCCTCCGCGGTGGCCTCGTCGAGGATCGCGACGGAGGGGTCGGCGAGGACGAGGCGGGCGAGGGCGAGTTGCTGGGCCTGGGCGGCGGTGAGGTGCCGACCGCCCTCCCCCACGCCGGTGTCGAGGCCGTCCGGCAGGGTACGCAGCCAGGAGGTGGCGCCGACGAGGTCGAGCGCGGAGGTCATCTCGGCGTCGGTGGCGTCCGGGTCGGCGAGGCGCAGGTCGTCACGCAGCGGCCCGGCGAAGACGTGCACCTCCTGGCTGATCAGGGCGATCTCCCGGCGGACGCGGTGCTCACCCAGATGCGCCAGGGGCACGCCGCGCAGGCGTACCGAGCCGTCGGCGGGCGCGATGATGCCGGCGGTGATGCCGGCGAGCGTGCTCTTGCCCGCTCCGCTCGCTCCGACGAGGGCGACGCGTTCGCCGGGCGCGAGTCGCAGGGCGATGTCCCGCAGCACGACGGGTCCGTCGTCATAGTGGTGCCCGGCGATGATCACCTCCAGCGCCGCGGGCTCGGTCTCGGCCGCCACCTCGGACGCCTCGGACCGGGCGGGCTCGGAGCCGTCGGAGGCGGCGGGCAGTGACGTGACGCCGACGAGCCGGGCGAGGCTCGCCCCGGCCTGCAACACGGAGTCCGACTGGAGCAACAGCAGGCCGATCGGGTTGAACAGGCGGTGGAAGTAGAGCGCGGCGGTGGTGGCGGCACCCACCGTGGACAGGCCGTCGCGCACCAGCAGGAAGCCGACGAGCAGCACGGCGGCGAGCCCCACGAACTCCGACCGGTTGATCCGCAGCCCGAATCGCGTGTGCAGGTTGAAGATCTCCAGCGACAGGTCGCGGGCGGTGGCGGAGCGGTCGGCGATGCGGGCGACGTGGGCGTCCTCCATCCGGTACGCGCGCACGGTCGCCGCGCCGCGAAGCGCCCCGGCCATGGCCTGTGCCCGCTCGCCGGTCGCCACCCGCTCACGCGCGTAGTACGGCACCGACCGCTTCAGGTACCAGCGCAGCGCCACCGCGTACGCCGGGGCCGCGGCCAGCCCGGCGAGGCCGAGCCGCCAGTCGAGGACGAACAGCCCCGCCGCGGTCAGCACGATGGACAGCAGCGCGCCGAGAAAGGCCGGGCCGCTGGTGGTGATCACGTTCGTCACCACTGCCACGTCGTCGCCGGCCCGTGCGATCAGGTCCCCGGTGCCGGCCCGTTCCAGGGTGGCCGATGGCAGGTGCAGGGCGCGGTCGAGGACCCGCTCCCGCAGCCGCGCGAGCACGGTCTCGCCGAGGCGGGCGGCGACGGCGGCCCCGGCGGCGGTGAGCAGGCCGGCGAGCACCGCGGCGCCCGCGATCACACCCGCCCAGGCCACGATCCGTGCCGTGCCGGAACCGGCGATGACGTCGTCGACGAGCCGGCCGAGCACCCAGGGGGCGACGAGCCCGGTCGCGGACGCGGCGACCAGCAGCGTGACGGCGATGGCGCTGAGCCCGGGCAGCCGGGCGAACTCGGCGCGCAGAGCGGCCCAGGTCTGCCCGGAGGTGGCCGTCGGCAGCAGTCGCCGGGATTGCGTGTCGGTCATGGTCGGCTCGTCGGTCACCGCAGGACCTCCTCCCGGTAGCGGGCGTCGCTGGCCAGCAACTGCTCGTGCGGGCCCTCGGCGATGACCCGCCCACCGTCGATCACGGCCACCCGGTGGGTGACCCGCAGCAGGGCCGGACTGTTGGTGATCAGCAGCGTGCCCCGGCCGGCCGCCGTCCGGGCGCCGGCGAGCCCCTCGGCGAGCAGCACCTCGGTCACCGCGTCGACCGCCGTGGTGGGGTTGTGCAGCACCAGCACCGGCGGGTCGGCGACGAGCGCCCGGGCGAGCCCGATCCGCTGTCGTTGCCCGCCGGACAGGTTCGCCCCCCGCTCGGTGAGCACGCGGTCGATGCCGTGCGGGTGCGCGGCCAGCACGTCCTGCGCCGCCGCGGCCCGCACGGCGGCGTGCAGGACGGTCTCGTCGACGCTGGCGCCGGCGGCGAGGTTGGCGCGCAGTGTCCCCTCGAACAACGCCACGTCGTGCTGCTCGACCAGGACCGTGCCGCGTACGGCGTCGATGTCCAACTCCTCGGCGGGCACGCCGTCGACGTACACCGTGCCCTGGTACTCCTCGCGGGACACCCGGCCGGACAGCAACGCGACGAGCGCCTCGGCCTCGCTCGGGTCGTAGGCGAGCACGCCGAGGACCTCACCCGCGTTGACCTGCACGCAGACGCCGTCGAGCCCGGCGTACCCGACCTTGTCGAGGGTGAGCCGTGCCGGGCTCGGCGCGGGCTGCCCGGCGGTGCCCGGCCGGATCACCGGCGCGGCGCCGAGGATCCGGGCGACCCGTCCCGCCGACGCGCGTGCCATGGCGAACAACTGCACGCAGTAGCCGAGTGTCTGCACGGGTTCGGCGACGAACTGGGCCAACCCGACGACGGCGACCAGCTCACCGATGGTGAGCCGGCCCTGCAACGCGAGCCAGCCGGCGACGCCGGCGACCGCCGCGAGGAAGAGACCGTTGACCATGGTGGTGAGGCCGAGGTGCAGGCCCTTGGTGGTGGCCGCCCGCAGGGTGACGTCGAGGGCGTGGCGGCTGGACGCCGCGTACTGGCCGGCGGCGTGGTGCTGCGCGCCGATGCCGCGCAGCACCCGTAGACCGGTGACGAGGTCGACGGCGAGCGCGGTCGTCGCGGCGAGAGCCTCCTGCTGGGACGCGCTGCGCCGGGTGAGCAGCGGCGCCATCCGCTGCAGGACGACGACCACCAGGGGTACGCCGATGAGCACCCCGAGCCCGAGCGGAACGTCGACGACGAGCAGCGCGACAGCGGAGACGACGAGGGCGGTCACCGCCGCGGCGGAGAGCCCCGCGACCCGCACCACGAGCGCCGACAACTCGGCGTCGGAGGCGGTGACGGCCAGCAGGTCGCCGTCGCGCATGCCGGATCGGTGTCCGCGCGGGTCCAGGGCGCTCCGGGCGATCTCGACGCGGACGGCGTGCGCCTCCCTTTCCACGGCGGCGTAGGTCAGGCGGGCGCCGGATCGGTAGGCGTAGGCGAGAACGGTGAACAGCACGGCGAGACCGGCGAGCGAGAGCAGCAGCGCGGGCACGTCCCCGGTGGCGACCGCGCGGTCGATGATCACGCCGATGGCGACCGGGACGAGAGCCTCGGTGGCCTGGTGGGTGCAGAGCAGCGCGGTGCCGGCCAGCACCCGGCCGCGCTGACGGCGCAGGGCGCGGCGCAGCACCACACCACCGCCGTTGTCGTCGCCCGCCATGACGTCAGGACCCGGCGGACGGGGAGAGCGCGTCCGCCGACCGGTCGGCGGACGGGATGACGTGGTGGCGGCCGATCGGCAGCATGAGCGGCTTCTCCGACGTCGGATCGATGATGACCTGGCTTTCGAGACCGAACACGGCGCGGACGCACTCCTGAGTCAGGACCCGCGTCGGCTCTCCCGCGGCGTGCAGCTTACCGGCGGCCAGCGCGATGAGGTGATCCGCGTACCGGGCGGCGAGGTTGAGATCGTGCAGCACCATGACGATCGTCGTGCCGCGGGTCAGGTTGAGGTCGGTGAGCAGGTCAAGCACCTCGACCTGATGGCTGACGTCGAGGAACGTCGTCGGCTCGTCGAGCAGCAGCAGGTCCGTCTGCTGGGCCAGGGCCATGGCGATCCAGACCCGCTGCCGCTGGCCGCCGGAGAGCTCGTCGACCGAGCGGTCGGCGAGGTCCGCGGTCTGTGTCGCGTCCAGGGCCGCCGCCACGGCGGCGTCGTCCTGTTTGCTCCAGCGCGAGAGCACGCGCTGGTGCGGGTTGCGCCCGCGTCCGACCAGGTCGGCCACGGTGATCCCCTCGGGCGCCGTGGGTGACTGGGGAAGCAGGCCGAGGGTACGGGCCAACTGCTTGGCCGGCAGCCGGTGCACCTCCTTGCCGTCGAGCAGGACGTGGCCGGCGCGCGGCGCGAGAAGGCGCGACATCGACCGCAGCAGCGTCGACTTGCCGCACGCGTTGGCGCCGACGATCGCCGTGATCTTCCCCGGTGGCACGACGAGGTCGAGCGAGGAGATGACGACACGATCCTTGTAGCCGAGCATGAGACTCTCGACCGCGAGCGTATGAGTGGTGGTCACAGCGAGCCTCCCGCGCGGTTCGTCCGGATGAGCAGGTAGATGAGGTACGGGGCGCCGAGCACACCGGTGACGACACCCACCGGATAGCGCGTGTCGAAGGCGAACTGGCCGACGAAGTCCGCGACCAGCACCAGCAGAGCGCCGACCAGTGCGGACGGCACCAGCAACGACCCGGCCGGACCGATGAGCCGGGCGGCGATCGGCCCGGACAGGAAGGCCACGAAGGCGATCGGCCCGGTCGCCGCCGTGGCGAAGGCGATCAGGCCGACGGCCGCGACGATGACCAGGATCCGGGTGCGTTCGAGGCGGACCCCGAGCGCCGCCGCCGTGTCGTCACCCAGCTGCATCGTGGACAGGTTGCGGGCCTGGCTCAGCAGCACCGGCGCCAGGACGGCCACGGCGAGGGCCACCGGAGCGGCCTGCTTCCAGGTCGCGCCGTTGAGGCTGCCGGTGAGCCAGCGCAGGGCCTCCTGCAGGTCCCACTCGGCGGCCTGGGTCAGGACGTACGCGGTGAGGCTGTCGAGCATGGCGGCCATGCCGATGCCGATGAGGACGAGGCGGGTGCCGGCGACACCGTCCTTGAACGACAGCACGTAGATGACCAGCGCCACCGCCAGCCCGAGCACGATCGCGAAGGCGGACACCCCCGCCTCGCCGAGATTCAGCACCACGATCGCGAAGGCGGCCGCGGCGCTCGCGCCGGAGCTGATGCCGATCATGTCGGGGCTGGCGAGCGGGTTGCGCAGCATCGTCTGGAAGGTGACGCCGCCGAGCCCGAAGCAGGCGCCGGCCAGGATCGCGAGGACCGCCCTCGGCAGGCGGAGCGTGCCCACCGTGAAGGAGGCCCCGGGGACGTCCTCGCCGGCGATCACCGCCAGGACGTCGGCCGGCGGGTAGAAGGTGCGCCCCGCCATCAGCGAGCCGGCGAACGCCGCGACGACGAGCACGGCGAGGATGGCGAGGACGCCACGCCGTCGACGCGTACGGCGGACCCGGCCCTGGGTGACGGCCTGGAGAGTCGCAGTGCTCACAGCTCGCGCACCTTCTGCCGCCGGACGATGTAGATGAAGAACGGGGCGCCGATCAGCGCCGTCACGATGCCCACGTCGATCTCGGCCGGGCGGGCCACCACCCGGCCGACGACGTCCGCGGCGGTCAGCAGCGACGCGCCCAGCAGCGCGGAGAACGGCAGCAGCCACCGGTGGTCGAGCCCGATGAGCAGGCGGCACACGTGCGGCACGACGAGGCCGACGAAGCCGATGGGTCCGGCGACCGCCGTGGCGGCGCCACAGAGCAGCACCGAACCGGCGCCCGCGACGCCGCGCACCACGGCGACCCGCTCGCCGAGCCCTGCCGCGAGGTCGTCGCCGAGGGCGAGCGAGTTCAGGGCCCGGCCCGACAGGAGGCAGACCACGAGACCCACGGCCAGAAACGGCAGGGCATGCCGGATGCTGTCGTAGGTGGCGCCGCCGACCCCGCCGATCTGCCACGAGCGGAAGTTGCCGGCGACGTCGTTGCGGGGCAGCACGAAGGCGCTGATCAACGAGGCCAGCGCGGCGGAGGTGGCGGCGCCCGCGAGCGCGAGTTTGAGCGGCGTCGCGCCACCGCGGCCGAGGGAGCCGACGGCGTACACGAAGACCGCCGCGAGAGCGGCACCGAGGATCGCCACCCACAGGTAGCTGGTCGGCGCGGAGAGGCCGAACATGACCATTCCGGTGACCACGGCGAGCGACGCCCCCATGTTCACGCCCAGGATTCCGGGATCAGCCAGCGGGTTGCGGGTCACGCCCTGCATCACCGCGCCGGCAAGGCCGAGCGCCGCGCCGACGAGCACGGCGAGCAGGGTGCGCGGGATCCGTTTGGTGACGGCGGCCTGCTCCATGGTGTCGTCCGCGCCCTGGAACGCGGCGAGGATGTCGGACAGGCCGACGCTGCGGGAACCCAGCGCGACCGACGCCGCCATCAGCGCCAGCAGCACCGCGACGGCGACGAGAAACCACAGCAGGCGTACCCGTGCCGGACGCCGCACCACGGCGGCGTCCGGCACGGCACGCGTGTCCAGCGTGGTCATGACACCTGATCGGCAGCCTTGGCGAGCATCGCGACGTAGTCGTCGAGCACGAACGGGATGGCCAGCGGGGTCGGGTTCGCGGCGGTGCCGAGCGGGGTGGCGCCGGAGAGCATGACCACCGAGCCGCGCTTGATCGCGGGGATCTTCGACAGCAGCGGGTCGGCCTGCGCGGCGGCGAGGAGCTTGTCGTCACCGTAGGCGACGATGACGTCCACGTCGTTGAAGACCTGGATCTGCTCGGCGCTCTGGGTCAGGCTGAACTTGTCGGTGCCGGCGGAGAGCGTGGCGATGCTGGCCGGCACCTTCAGCCCGAGGTCGGCGAAGAACTGGGCCCGGGTGTCGTGCGTCGTGTAGAAACCGATCTTGCTCAGGTCGGTCGGGTCGATGTGCGTCATGAACATCGCCGACTTCCCGGCCAACTGCGGGTGCTTCGCGGCGGCGTCGGTCATCTGCTTCTCGAAGTCGGCGATCAGCGCGTCGCCCTCCTTGGCGAGGCCGAGCGCCTGGCTCTCCAGCTTGATGGTGTCGCGCCACGCCGTGGCCCAGGGCGCCTCGGGGTAGGCGACGACCGGGGCGATCTTGCTGAGGGTGTCGTAATCCTGTGCCGTCAGGCCCGAGTACGCGGCGAGGATGACGTCCGGCCGGGTGTCCGCGACGGCCTCGAAGTTGATGCCGTCGTTCTCGTCGAACAGCACCGGCGGGGTCCCGCCGAGGGTCTTGAGCTTCTCGGCGACCCACGGCAGGATGCCGTCGCCGTCGTCGTCGCCGAAGTTGGCCTTCGCCATGCCCACCGGGACGATGCCGAGGGCGAGCGGCACCTCGTGGTTGGCCCAGGCCACGGTCGCGACCCGCTTCGGCTGCTCCTTGATCGTCGTGGTGCCGAGCGCGTGCTTGATCGTGACCGGGAACGTGGCGGAACCGCTGGCGGCGGAGGCGTCCTCCGGCTCGGTCGAGTCGCCACAGGCGGCCAGCGCCAAGGTCGCGGCCAGGGCGACGAACCCGGCCAGGAAACGGTGTGAGCGCATGCCTCTAAACTCCATCGTTTGGTTAGGGGAGGCTAACCTAACATAACGATGTGAGTCGTTCTCGCAACCCGGGGTCACCGGCCGATTTTGCCGGAAGAGCCGGCAAGCAGGGCACGCGCCGGCGGGCGGCCCGGACAGTCGTCCGGGCCGCCCGTGGGACCAGCGTCGAGGGGGCCGCTGACCCGTCGATCAGGTCACTGTCGCGGTCAGCCGCCGAGGCTCGCCGCGGCGGAGGCGATCGACGAGGCGAAGTAGCTCACCTGCGTGTAGACGCCCGGGTAGTTGGGTCGGGCGCAGCCGTTGCCCCAACTGACGATGCCGACCTGGATCCAGGCGTTGGCGGCGTCGCGGCGGAACATCGGGCCACCGGAGTCTCCCTGGCAGGTGTCCACCCCGCCGCTGGCATAGCCGGCGCAGATCTCCTGGGCGGCGATGACCTGACCGCGGTAGTAGGAGTTGCAGGTGGAGTCGCTGACGAACGGGACGGTCGCCTTGAGCAGGTACCGCTGCTGCGCGCCGCCCTCCCGCGCGGCGCCCCAGCCGGCGACGGTGAAGGTGCCGCTGTCGTACGCGGTGGTGGTGGCGATCTTCAGCGTGCTCAGCCCGGTGACGGGCGTGGCGAGCCGGATCAGCGCCCAGTCCCGGCCGTTGCCGTTGTAGCCGGGCGCCCGGTAGACGTAGTTCGACCGGACCGTGATCCGACTGGACGACTGGAGGTCGACCGTGCCGAGCGTCGCGGTGATGCTGGTGTTGGTGCCGGTGGCGCCCACGCAGTGTGCGGCGGTGAGCACCAACTGAGGGCTGTACAGGGCGCCGCCGCAGCCCATCGAGAGTCGCACCATGAACGGGAACTCGCCCTGGGCGGCGCGGCTGCCGCCGACGACGTTCGGCGTGATCGGGCTGTCGGCCGCGGCCGGGGCGGCGAGGGTGAGGCTGGCCGCGGCCAGCGCGGCGGCCAACAGGCCGGTGAGGGTACGCCAGCGAACCATGATTCCTCCGCATCAGGACATTCGAGATAGCGGTCATCATATTGAGGTTCATGGATCTTCTGCGTCATCTTCTCTTGGTCGTACCCCGGCGTTATGGCCGCCCCGGGCATCGCGGTCGGGTCGGCCACGACGGCCATCCCGCCGGCTGCCGGGGGCCACCTGAGATCGCCGCGACCCGGGTTCCCGGCGGTGTCGGTGTCGGTGTCAGGCCGTGTCGGTGGCGTGTCGGCGGGGTGTCAGGCGACCCGCGCACGCTGTGCGGCATGACAGTTGACCTGGTGATCGAGGCCGAGGGCCTCGTCAAGACCTTCGGGAAGACGAGGGCGCTACAGGGCGTGAACCTCGCCGTCCCCCGCGGCACGGTGCTGGGGGTGCTCGGCCCCAACGGCGCCGGCAAGACCACCGCCGTCCGCATTCTCTCCACGCTCCTGACCCCGGACGCCGGAACCGCCCGGATCGGCGGCTTCGACGTGGTCCGCGACGCCGAGCGGGTCCGGCAGAGCATCGGCCTCACCGGCCAGTACGCCTCGGTCGACGAGGACCTGACCGGGCGGCAGAACCTGGAGTTGTTCGGCACGTTGCTGGAGTTGGGGCGCACCGGCGCCCGACGGCGGGCCGCCGAACTGCTCGACTGGTTCGACCTGACCGACGCCGCGAACCGGCAGGCCAAGACGTACTCCGGTGGTATGCGGCGGCGGCTGGACCTGGCCGCCAGCCTGGTCGGCTCCCCCGACGTGATCTTCCTGGACGAGCCGACGACCGGCCTCGACCCGGCCAAGCGCGAGGACATGTGGGGCGTGGTCCGGTCGCTGGTGTCGAACGGCTCGACCGTGCTGCTCACCACGCAGTACCTGGAGGAGGCCGACGCGCTCGCCGACGCGATCACGGTGATCGACCACGGGCGGGTCATCGCGCACAACACACCAGAGGGGCTCAAGCGGGTGGTGGGCGGCCAGACGCTGGAGGTCCGGCCGAGCGACCCCGCGCAGCTGCCCCGGATCGCGGCGATCCTGTCCGAGGTCGGCTCCGGCGCGCAGGCCGACGAGATCCGCAAGGGCGTCCTGGCGGTGCCGGTCACCGACGACGCGGCCCTGACCGAGAGCGTCGCGCGATTCGCCACCGCCGGCATCGCGGTCACCGAACTCTCCCTGCACCTGCCGAGCCTCGACGAGGTGTTCCTCACCCTCACCGGGCGTACGGCATCCGACGACGACACCACCAACCGCACGGAGGTCGCGGCATGAGCACCCTTGTCGACACCGCACCCACGGCAGGGCCGGCGTTCTCGGCGGCCGTGCCGCGACCACGCCCGTTCCGGCTCCTCCGGCACTCCCTTGCGCTGACCAAGCGGAGCCTCATCAAGACCTGGCGTACGCCCGAGGCGCTCGTCGACGTCACGGTGCAGCCGGTGCTGTTCCTGCTCATCTTCGTCTACATCTTCGGCGGCGCGGTCGCCGGCTCCACCCACGACTACCTGCAGTTCCTGCTGCCCGGCATCCTGGCGCAGACCATCGCCACCGGCGCCATCGCGATCGGCGTCAACCTCAACACCGACATCGCCAAGGGCGTCTTCGACCGGTTCCGGTCGCTGCCGATCCCCCGCTCCGCGCCGTTGGTGGGCGCGGTCCTGGGCGACGTCGTCCGGTACGTGATCGTCACGGTCTCGACCCTCGGAATCGGCTACCTGATGGGCTTCCGGATCGACACCGACGTGTTCCGGGCGGTCGCCGGGTGTCTGCTCGCGGTGCTGTTCGCGCTCTGCCTGAGCTGGCTGCCGGTCTACGTGTCGATGAAGGTACGCACCCCGGGCGCCGTGCAGGGCCTGATGTTCGCCCTGATCATGCCGTTGAGCTTCGCGTCCAACGTGTTCGTCGACGCCGACACCCTGCCGGGCTGGATGCGGGCGTTCGTCGACGTCAACCCGATGACCCACCTGGTGGCGTCGGTACGCGGCCTGTTCCTCGGCACCCCGCTCGGCTCGCACGTGTGGTGGACGCTCGCCTGGTGCGCCGCCTTCGTGGCGATGTTCATGCCGCTGGCGCTGCGGGCGTACCGCAGGAAGATCTGACCTCAGGCGAGCAGGTCGCCCATCAGCTCGCGGATCCGGCCGGTGGCCACGGCCACCGGCCGCTCCCGCCACACGGCCAGCAACGGCTCACGCTGCTCCTCGTCCCCGAGGGTGGCGATGAGCCGTTCGCCGTACCCGGGTGGGAAGAACGACTCGACGTGGCTGCCGATCCGCGTGGCGAGCGCGGCCAGTTCGCGGGCGACGCCCACGTCACCCCGGTACGCCGCGAGTTCGGCGCCGCCCAGCGCCCACGCCCCGAACACCGGCAGGTCGCGCGAGGCCAGCGCGTCGTCGCGGGCGAGCGCCAGCAGGGCGACCGCCCGGGAGTCGACGTCACCGGCCGACTCCGGTCGCACCTCGGCGATCCGCAGGTGCAGACCGGCCAACCCGACCCGGAGCATGACACGCGGCTGCGGCGGCGGCCCGACCCACTCGGCGAGTGTCCGGTTCACCTCGTCGGCGTGCGCGAGCGCCTCGTCGTAGCGGGCCTGCTGCCAGGCGAGATGCGCCAGGCCGAGACGCGCCTGCGCGATGTCGCCCTGCTCGGCCTGGCCCGATGTCGCGGTCTCGCGCAACCGCCGCGTCGCCTCCGGATCCCCGCCGAGGGCAAGGTGCATGTCCAGCCGCACCCGGATCGACCGCGCGTCCTGCGTGGCGCCGACGAGTTCCATGTGCCGGACGCTGCGCGCCAGCCATTCGGCCGACCGGGCCTCCCCGGCCGGGATCAGGAACTGCCCGACGGCCCCGGCCGCCATCGCCATACCCCAGTGGTCACCGACGGCCTCGAAGCGGAGGTACGCCTGCTCGGCGTCGACCATCGACGCCTGCGGCATGCCGCCGTTCTCCCGTACCGCCGCGCGGGCGAACAGGCCGAGCCCCTGCACGTACGGGTCCGAGTGCGCGACCAACTGGGTCGCGCTCGTCAGGCTCTTGTCCAGATCGGACTCGTCGAAGCCGGGCAACGCCGTCGCGAGCGCGGTCAGCCGGGACGACATCTCGGGGGACCGCTCGGCCAGGAGTCGCCGCAGGGCCCGGCGGCTCAACCCGGCGAGGCGCAGCTCGCCACTGATGCCGGCGTTCAGGCCGATCACGAGGCACATCCAGGCGAGGCGGTCGGCGTCGGGCAGTGGTCGGCCTGCGACCCGGCCCGACTGGATCGCCGAGTGCCGCCGCCGCTGCGGATCGTCGACGTGCAGCAGACCCCGCGCCCACCCGACGACCTCAAGGTGCAGGCCGCGCACCGTCCAGAGGTGCAGCAACGCGGTCGCGACGTCGACCGCCGCCGGCTCGTCGTCGTGCCCGAGCGCCCAGCGCAGGCCCGCCATCAGGTTGTCCTGCTCGGTGGCGCAGCCGTCGAGCGCCTCGACCTGGCCGGGGCCGATGAACCGCTCGCCGAGGGCGACGGCCCGCTCCCGGGCCCAGTCGACCAGGCCGACCATGGCCCGGTCCCGCTCGCCGGCCGCGTCGAGGCGGGCTTCGCCGTACTCGCGGACCGTTTCGAGCATCCGGTAGCGGGGCGGGCTCTCGCCCTCGACCAGGGTCAGCAGGGACTGTTCGACGAGCGTCGCCAGGCCGCGTCGGACGTCGGCGCTCTGTGCGACGGCGGCGGCGAGGTCCGCGGTGAACGGCGCGGGGATGACCGCGAGCCGCTGGAGCAGCGCCTGGTCGTCGGGGGCGAGCAGTTCGCGGCTCCAGTCGACCATCGCCCACAGGCTGGCGTGGCGTTCGGGCAGGCCCCGCAGGGCGTCGTCGAGCAGCGCGAACCGGTCGGTCAGCCCCGCGAGCACATCGTCGATCGGCATGTGGCGCAGTCGCGCGGCGGCCAGTTCGAGCGCCAGCGGCAGGTTGTCGAGCCGATGGCACAGCGCGAGCGCCCGCTCGGTGTCCCAGGTCGGCACGGCGCCGCCGGCCCGCGCCCGGGACTCGATCAGCCCGAGCGCGTCGGCGTCGGGCAGGACGGACAGTCGGTGGACCGTCTCGCCAGCCAGGCCCAGCGGGGCCCGGCTCGTCGCGAGCACCGCGACCTCCGGCGAGGTGACGGCCAGCAGATCCGCGACGACGGTGGCCGCCGCACCGAGGACGTGCTCGCAGTTGTCCAGCACGATCAGCCCGTCGACGTCCGGCGCCAGTGCGCGCAGCCGCTCCTGCGGGCTGAGCACCCGCCGTTCGAGGCCCAGGGTGCCGCCGCCGGTGGTCGAGGTGTCCGCGCCACCGAGCACGGCGAGCACCGTGGGCAGCACCTCGTGGGGCGAGCGGAGGCCGGCGAGTTCGACCACCCGTACCGGCTGCCCGGCCGCCGCCGCGCGCCGTGCCACCTCGGCGGCGAGCCGGGTCTTGCCGGCGCCGCCGGTCGCCACCACCGTCACCAGGGCCGCCTCGGTGAGGGCGGCGCGCACGGCCTCGACGTCCCGCTCCCGACCGACGAGGGCGGTCACCGGGCGCCGCCACGCGGCGGGCAGGGTGACCCGTGCCGGCTGCCGGTGCGGCGTCGCGGCAGCCGGCGCGGTGAGTTCGCCGCGCAGCAACTCCAGGTGAACCTGTGCGATCACCGGTGACGGGTCGGTGCCGTACCGGTCGGCCAGATCGTCGCGGAGCCGCTCGACCACCTCCAGCGCCTCGGCCTCGCGCCCCTGTGCGGCGAGCACCCGCACGAGCAGGGCGGCGGACGGCTCGTGCGGGGGCGTACGCGCGACGAGCCGACGCAGGTCGACCTCGTCGAACGGCCCCGCGCCGGCGAGTGCCGTCTGGGCGCGCAGCGCGGCGATGTCCGCGAACAGGTGTGCGTCCTCGGCGCTGACGAGTTCGGGCACCTCGGGGAAGAGGGCGCGGGCCTCGTCGGCAAAGGCGCGGGCGGCGCGGACGTCACCGCCCCGCAGCGCGGCATGCGCCTGGTCGGCGAGCGTTCGCGCCCGCACCGCGTCGACGGTGACCTCCTCGGCGGGCAGCCGGTAGCCGCCCGGCACCGCGAGCACGGGCAGCCCGAGGCGGCGTACTCGGGACACGAGCGCCTGGACCGCGCCGGTGGCGTCGTCGGGTGGCGTGCCGTCCCAGACGGCCTCCACGAGCAGGCTGCTGGAGACCGCCCGGCCCCGCGCGTCGACGAGCGCGCGGACCACCGCCGCGAGCCGTTCACCCCGGACCGGCCGGCCGTCGACCGCGAGCGCGCCGAGGATCGTGATCTGCACGGACACAGCATCCCTCACCCGTTCGAGGGGCGGGGCGGGGCCAGGTCAGGGAAGGGCTTGACAGTTCATCATCAAGTTAGGTTAGCCTCTCCTCATGCCAGGCACTCTGACCCAGACCCTGCCCGTTGCGCCGTGGCGCGCGTTTGCCGTCACCGTGCGCGCGGTACGCCGGCTCAGCCCGTCCTTCACCCGGGTGACCTTCACCGGGGCGGACCTCGACCGCTTCGCCGACAACGGTAACGACCAGCGAATCAAGCTGGTGCTGCCGCTGCCCGGCCAGCGTGGGGTGCACCTGCCGCAGGGGCCGGACTGGTACGCGGACTGGCGAGCCCTACCCGAGCACCAGCGCAACCCCATACGCACCTACACCGTGCGGGCGGTCCGGTCGCACCTGGCCGAAGTCGACGTCGACCTGGTGCTGCACGGCGACAGCGGGCCGGCGACGCGCTGGGCCCGACGGGTGAGCGTCGGTGACGAGATCGCCCTCGTCGGGCCGAACGCCGGCTACGACGGTGACCACGGCGGCGTCGAGTTCCGGCCGGCGGGGACGGGATGCCTGCTGCTGGCCGGCGACGAGACGGCCGTGCCGGCGATCAGCGCCATCTGCGAGCGGCTCGCGCCCCACACCCGGGGCGTCGTCCTGCTGGAGGTGCCGGACGCCGACGACGTGCTGCCACTGACGACTCCGCCCCGCGTCGAGGTCCGCTGGCTGCCCCGGGGTGCGGGTGGGCACGGCAGCCGACTGGTGCCCGCCGTCGCCGCCGCGGCGGAGGAACTGCTGGCCGTCGGCACGGCCGGGACCGCCCAGCCGGTCGTGGACGTGGACGTGGACACCGAGATCCTGTGGGAGGTGCCCACCGAGGTGCCGACGACGCCGCTGTACGCGTGGTTGGCCGGAGAGGCCGGGGTCATCCGTGCCCTGCGCCGGCACCTGGTCGCCGAGCGGGGTGTGGACCGGCGGGCGGTGGCCTTCATGGGCTACTGGCGACTCGGCCGCGCCGCCTGAGGCCGCCGCTCGTATCCGCAACCGCCCTGCCGGATGTTTCGGCATCGCCCCCCGGCCGCGTGCTCTCCGGGCGGTAGCGGAGCGCCGGGTGCGTCCGACGGCGGGTGGTGCGTACAGTTTCGGGTCGGTAGTTGGGGTGGGGCCGGCTGACCCGGCACCGGAAACGGGACGAGACACAGACGCATGACGGCGGACACACAACCGGAAAACGGTCAGCACGCGATCGACCGAAGCCGACTGGAGACCTGTCTCAGCGTCTTTGCGGCGTTGGAGGCGCTGCCTCCGGATCACCCCGACGTGGTGCGGGTGCAGCGGGCCACCGCCCGGCTCTACAAGGTGATCAAGCAGCGGCGACGTGAGGAGCGGCGCGACGCCATCCTGGCCGCCGACCGGGCCGTGACCGAGGCCACCGCCACCGGCGCCCCCGGCCGGATCGACGACGAGACCCAGGGCATCCCGCTGGCCTCGCCCACCTCCGGCACCACGGCGGGCGTCCTGCACAACCCGCGCGGCTGCTACGTCTGCAAGCAGCGCTACCGCGAGGTGGACGCCTTCTACCACCAGCTCTGCCCGTCCTGTGCCGCGCTCAACCGAGAGCGCCGGGACGCCCGCACCGACCTGACCGGCCGCCGCGCGCTGCTCACCGGCGGCCGGGCGAAGATCGGCATGTACATCGCGCTGCGGCTGCTGCGCGACGGCGCGCACACGACGGTGACCACGCGGTTCCCGCACGACGCGGTCCGCCGGTTCGCGGCGATGCCGGACAGCGCGGACTGGCTGCACCGCCTGCGGATCGTCGGGATCGACCTGCGCGACCCCGCTCAGGTGATCGCCCTGGCCGACTCGGTCAGCGAGCAGGGCCCCCTCGACATCCTGATCAACAACGCGGCGCAGACGGTCCGCCGCTCACCCGGGGCGTACGCGCAGCTCGTCGCCGCCGAGGCCGCGGCCCTGCCGGACGGTCCCCTGCCGGAGCTGATCACGTTCGCCAAGCCGGCCGGTGGTCCGGCCGGGAGCCTGACCGTAGGCCCGGAGTCGACCGCGCTCAGCCCGCACGCGCTCACCGCGTTGGCGTTGACCAGTGGCTCCGCCTCACCGGAGCGGATCGCGGCGTCCACCGCCATCGACGCCGGCGGCCTGGTGCCGGACCTCGACTCGGTCAACAGCTGGGTGCAGCGGGTGGACGAGGTCGACCCGGTCGAGCTGCTCGAGGTGCAGTTGTGCAACGTGACCGCGCCGTTCGTGCTGGTCAGCCGCTTGCGGCCGGCGATGGCCGCGGCGACGGCCCGCCGCAAGTACATCGTCAACGTCTCGGCGATGGAGGGCCAGTTCGGGCGCGGTTACAAGGGCCCTGGGCACCCGCACACCAACATGGCCAAGGCGGCGCTGAACATGCTGACCCGCACCAGCGCCGAGGAGATGCTGACCGACGGCATCCTGATGACCAGCGTCGACACCGGCTGGATCACCGACGAGCGGCCCCACCCGACCAAGATGCGGCTGGCTGACGAGGGGTTCCACGCCCCGCTGGACCTGGTCGACGGCGCGGCCCGGGTGTACGACCCGATCGTGCGCGGCGAGCAGGGCGAGGACCTGTACGGCTGCTTCCTGAAGGACTACGCGCCCTGCGCCTGGTGACCGACGTCCCCACCCATACGACGAGGAGAAGACCACATGGCATCTGACCAGGACCCGTGGCCGACGCTGGACGAGCTGCTGCGCGAGGAGTCGGAGCTGGAGCTCGCGGGCCTGTCCGAGACCGACGCGTACGAGCTGGGTATGCGTGCCGTCGCCGCCGCGAGTGAGCAGCGGCTGCCGGTAGCGGTCGGTGTGTGGCGTGCCGGGCGTCAGCTGTTCCACTGCGGCCTGCCCGGCTCGACCCAGGACAACGACGCGTGGCTGCGCCGCAAGGGACGCGTGGTGATGCGGTTCGAGCACTCGTCGCTGTACATGGCCCGGCTGTGCCGGGACCGGGACGTGACGCTGACGCAGAAGTACGGCCTGCCGGCCGCCCGGTACGCCGCGGCCGGGGGCGCGGTGCCGTTGCGGGTGCGGGGAACCGGCGTCGTCGGCTGGATGGGGATCTCCGGGCTCCCGCAACTGGACGACCACCGCTTCGTCGTCGACATCCTCCGCGAGACCCCGCGCTAGCCGACGGTCAGCGCGCACGCCGGTTCGCGCGGACCGCGCCCAGGATCACCCCCGGGGTGACCAGCGAGAACGGGTGCTCCTGCATGGAGACGACCCCGTTGAACCGACGCGCGATGGCCACGTCCGTGATGGTCGCCTCGATGATCTGCCGGCTGGCCCAGCTGGAGATCCGGTATCCGCGCGGGTAGGGCCCGTCGACGTGCGGCAGCGCCAGGTCGGCGGAAGTCGACGTCGACCAGGCGGCGTCGACCACGACCTTCTGCAGGTCGAGAAAGCGGCGGGCGGGCACGGTCAGGTCCGGGTTCGCCCGCAGGTACGTCGACAGGCAGGCGGCGTGCAGGGCCGCCGCCGTCATTCCCTGCCCGTAGACCGGGTTGAACGAGGCGACGGCGTCACCGACGCTGACGAGCCGCGCCGGAAACCTCCGCAGCGCGTGGAAGTCCCGCCGCCGGCTGTCGGCGTGACGGTAGGTCTGCACGTCGCCGAGCATCTCGTTGGCGGTGATCTCGCCGAACTCCGGCGGGAACTGCTCCCGCAGCCGGCGGACGAAGTCCTGGGCGGTGCCTCCCGGTCGGTCGTCGCCGTAACCGGCCATCATGGCCATCCACCGACCATCCTCGATGGCGAAGAACGCGGCGCCGGCCACGTCCGTCATCGTCTGCGGGGTGTGCAGCGCCAGGACGACCTTCGACGCGGGATTCTCCTCGGTACGGCGGAACAGGGCGGTCGCGTAGTTGAGGTGCACGGGCATCCGCCGCGTGACGGGCCGTTCCCAGCCGGCCCGCTCCAGCCAGTCGGAGAGCCGGCTCGACCGCCCCATGGCGTCCACCACCAGGTCACCACACTCGACGCCGGGCACCCCGTCGACCTCGCAACGGATGCCGGTGACCGCGTCGCCGTCGAAGACCAGGCCCGTGGCACGGGCGGTGACCGTCTTGACGTTGGGCAGTCGAAGAACCTGCTGACGGATCAGCCCCTCCAACAGGGGCCGGCTGCCCGCCAGGCTGTCGGCGTCGTCCGGGACGAGCACCTTCAGGCGGCCGTCGAGGTAGCTCCGCCGGGAGGCGGGGGGCGCCTCGACCGCGCCCTGGGCCACCGCCCGCGCACGGAACCCGGGAAACAGGCGTTCGAACTGGAAGAGACCGCCGGGCAGCAGCGCGTGCAGCTGCGTCCCCTGCGGCACGCCGGGCCGCGCGCCGCTCACCTGCGGGTCGTCCCGGTCCACGATGACCACGCTCTCCGCGTGGTCGGACAGGACCCGGGCGGCCAGCAGGCCGGCGACACTGCCGCCGAGCACCACCGCCTTACCCAGGACCGGAGATGGCTGGTCGGGCGGTCGCACGGCGTTCAGCGCGGCAAAGACCCGAACCGGGGAGAGGGACATCTTGCTCTCCAAGGGGTACGTGGTGTGCCCTCCCCGTGTCTGCCAGCGAACGGTGCGTGGACAGGCCGGTGGACGGTCGTTCGGCGTGAAGCCCGTCGATCGTCGCACAACCGCCGAAGGCCCACTGACCGTGTCCACAAGGCGACATCCGGCGAGCCGATCGGGCGCGTGCGGTCGACGCTCGGGCACGTCGATTGGATTGCGCCCGGTCCAACTGTCACGATCTCCGGCATGCCCGTCGCTCGTCGTACTCTGCTCGGGGTCGGCCTGGCCGCCGCGACCTCCGCCCTCGCCGGCTGCGGCGACAACGGCGCGCCAGCCCCCGGTTCGGCCGATCCCAGCGACGCGGTGACCTCGACCGACGCCGCCGGGAACAGGGTGGGGTTCGGCTCGCGCGGAAACACGACGCCGCCGTCCGGCTCACCGAGCGCCACCGCGTCCCCGAGCGGTGGTGCCGCGCCAGCCGGCCAGGCCCGGTACGCGCAGGACGTGACCGCGCTGCTCCGCAAGCACCTGCCCGCCACACCGCAGACCGTCCAGCACAAGGGCTTCCCCGGTGCCGTCGCTGTCGTCCTGGTCGACGGGAAGACGACGGTGCACACCGCCGTCGGGGAGGCGCTGCGCTACGGGGCGGGCCCGAAGCTGCTCGCGGCGGGCCAACGCGTCGCGATGCGCCCCGACTCCATCTTCGACCTCGCCTCGGTCACGAAGGTGTACACGGCCATCCTGCTGCTCCAGCAGGTCGACAAGGGGCGTGTCGACCTGACCGCCCCGGTCCGCGACTACCTGCCCGCCTTCACCGGTGCGGGCAAGGACCGGATCACCGTCGAGATGCTGCTCACCCACACCAGCGGCCTCCCCGTCGGCGCGAAGGTCACCGGCCTTCCCGACAACGCGGCACGGTGGAACGCCGTGCTCGGCACGGGGCTGGTCTCCGGCGCCGTGCCCGGGGACACGTTCCGCTATTCCAGCGTCGGGCTCATGGTCGCCGGCAAGATCGTCGAGAAGGTCACCGGTCAGCGGCTCGACCAGGCGCTCAAGAGCAACCTCACCGGCCCGCTCGGCCTGCGCGACACCGGCTTCAACCCCAGTACCTGGCTGTCGAGCAGCGCGAAGGCCAGTCGCCTCGTCGCCACCGACGCCCGCTCGTCCCGGGGGCTGCTCCGGGGCACCGTCCACGACGACGTCGCCAACCACCTCGGCGGCGTCGCCGGTCACGCGGGCATCTTCGCCACCGCCACCGACCTCGCGGCCATCGGTCAGATGCTCCTCAACGGGGGCACTCACCAGGGCAGACGGATCCTCGCCGCGGCGACCGTGCGGCGGATGCTCACCAACCTCAACGCCGGCAAACCGGCCGTCGACCCCGAACGGCCCAACCGCACCGCCGCGCACGGCCTCGGGGTCGTCCTCAACCAGAGCTGGTTCATGGGCAGGCTCGCCTCCACCCGGACCTTCGGCCATACCGGCTTCGCCGGCCCGTCGCTCCTGGTCGACCCCCACCGCAAACTCGTCCTCGCCCTGCTCACCAACCGCGCGCACCCCAACTGGAGCTGGGCGAACCCCGATCCGGTCCGCGCCGCCGTCGGCGACCTGCTCGCCAAAGAGGTCAACTAACCACAGCGCCAGTGCACCATCGATCCGCACCGGCCCCCGGATTTCGGCAGGACGGGCCGGAAGCTGTGGACCGCCACGCCTCACCCTGACACGATGCTTGCGCTAGTAGTGCAAATACTTCGTCGCTCAAGGTGGAGGATCGATGCACACGTCTCGCCGGAGACTGCTCTCCCTGACGGCCGGGGTCGCCCTCGCGGTCGGCCTGTCCGTCGCACCCGTGCCACGCCCCGCCGAAGCCGCCGCCCCACCGGCGTACCGGCCGGTGATCTTCGTACACGGCAGCGCCGGGTCGGCCTCGCAGTTCCAGTCCCAGGCCAGGCGTCTCGCCAGCAACGGCTACCCGATCGACATCATCGAGGCCCACGAGTACGACTCACCGAACATCGCGACGATCCTGCCCCAGGTGTACGCGGGGCTCGACGCGAGGATCTCCCGCCTGCTGGCGGCGACCGGCGCGGATCGGGTCGATCTGCTCGCGCACTCCCTGGGCACCTTCGTCATGCAGGGCTATCTCACCAGCTCACCGACGCGCGCAGCCCGGGTCGCGCACTACGTCAACCTGGACGGGCGCACCGCGACCTCCCCGCCGGGCGGCGTGCCGACCCTCGCCATCTGGGGTGAGGGCGATCCGGCCCGCGCCATCGTGGGCGCGACAAACGTGCACCTGCCGGACCAGTCCCACACCCAGACCGTGTCGTCGCCGGAGTCGTTCGGCGAGATCTTCCGATTCCTCCAGGGCCGCGCGCCGCACACGACGCGGATCGTGCCGCAGATCCTCGGCACCGCCCGGGTCTCCGGCCGCGCGGTCCTCTTCCCGAGCAACGTCGGCGTCACCGACGCGACCCTTGAGGTCTACCCGGTCAGCCACCTGACCGGTGGTCGGCTCTCGTCCCGGCCCGCGCATCGGGTGCCGCTGGCGGGCGACGGCTCGTTCGGCCCCTTCCCGGTGCTCGCCACGGCCCGCTACGAGTTCGCGATCGTGCGCTCCGGCGCCCCGACGCACCACTTCTACTTCCAGCCGTTCCTCCGCTCGGACTCGTTCGTACGCCTGGCGACGAGCGTGCCGGGGGAAGGCCTCGGCGCGCTGGTCGACACCAGTGACCGACACACGGCGCTGACCATCCAACGCCAGAAGGAGTGGTGGGGCGACCAGGGCGATGCCGGCGACAACCTCTGGATCAACGGCCGGGATGTCCTGAACCCGGCGAACGCGCCGCGCGCCAAGAGGACGATCGCCATCTTCGCGTTCGACGACGGCAGCGACGGCGTGACCGACCTGACCGCACCGTTGCCGGAGTTCTTCAGCCAGACCTTCATCACCGGCATGGACCTGTTCATCCCTGCGGCGCCGGCACACCTCGGCGTCGTACGTGTCACCGTCGGTCAACGCGGTGGCGGGTACGACGTGGTCAACGTGCCCAACTGGCGGTCGAGCGCCCACCGCGTGACGGTAAACGTCGACGACTTCTGACCGCCCGCCGAGCGGCCCGGCCACCTGACCTCGTGACGGTGGCCGGGCCGTCGCGCGTTGAGGGTTGATCCTGGCCGGCACCCTCGTGCGGCCTGCGACACCAGCTGGTCGGCATCCGCGCGGGCGTGTCCCCATGTCGACGCCGGAGTGTTCCGTTCTGCCGGCGAGACCGGCGGGGCCGGCGGCGCTGTTCGGGCGCGCACAACACCGCCCACGCCCTTCTCGACGTCGGCCGGCCCAGCCGCCGGTTCACGCTCGCCCGAACGCGATGACCGCGCTCCGGACATCGATCATCGCCGAGCGGTCGGCGGCCAGCCGTTTCGCCACCCGATCCGCCTGAACAGCCCTCCACGATGGCCGAACCGCCGAAAGTGCGGCATCGCGCGCCCTGAATGTTCGTCCATTGAAATGCGTCTAGCGCATGGCGAACATTTCGGCTAGGTTTCGCGACATCGCCTCCCCGCCGAGGACGGCGATGTGAATGTGCCCGACACCCTCACCCGAGGGGTCCGCGAACCGACGGCAACGGATTGGGTGTGAGCATGAGACGTGTGACCGGTTTGGCTACGGCGCTACTCCTGATAGCCGGTGTGGGCATCAACCCACCGGCAGCATTGGCACAACCCGCACGCACGGCCACGAACGCGGCCGTGTCGACGACGACGATCAACACGTTGGCCCGAGATGTCCAACGGGTCGAGTCCCTGCGCGAGGTCAAGGACGTCCAGCGCACCTACACCCACCTGGCCCAGTTCGGGCGGTGGGCCGAGATGTCCCAACTCTTCGCCACCGATGGCACGTTGCAGTGGGGCGACCAGACCACCGCCGGACGCGACGCGATCGCGGCGTGGCTCGAGGCCGACGCCGGTGCCATGAACGGCATCCGGCCAGGCTCGCTGCACACCGTGGTCATCGACCAGCCACTGGTGAACCTCTCGGCCGACGGCACCACCGCCAAGGGCCGCTGGTCGGGCCTGCGCTTCCTGGGTGACGGCCAGGGCGAGGCGCGGATCGAGGGCGGCATCTACGAGAACGAGTACGTCCTCAAGGACGGCCGCTGGCAGATCGAGCTTCTTCGCTACTACCCGCAGTACGCCGGCGCGTACGCCACCGGCTGGCGAAACGTCGGTGGGGCCCTGCCGATCGTTCCCTACCACTTCACCCCCGACCAGGCCGGCGTACCCATTCCGCCGCCCTCGGGCGCCGCTCCGGCCACGACGGCGACCGCCGCCGAGCTGGCGGCCAGGATCAGCCGACTCAACGACGAGGACGCGGTCCGCAACCTCCAACACTCCTACGGCTACTACGTCGACCGCCGCATGTGGTCCGACGTGGTCGATCTCTTCGCCCCGAACGGCAAGGTCCAGATCGACGGCGTGGGCGTCTACAACGGCAGCGCCGGCGTTCGCCAGGCGATGGAGCGGATGGGGCCGGAGAACCTCTCCCAGGGCATCCTCAACGAGCGACCGCTGTTCGACACGATCGTCGAGGTCAACCCCAACGGGCAGGAGGCCATCGCCCGCGGCATCGAGTTCGCCATGGTGGGCGATGCCAACACCCGCGCGGCCTCGTGGGAGTTCTCCGTCTTCCGCAACTCGTTCGTCAAGGACGGCGGGCTGTGGAAGCTCAAGGACATGACGATCACTCCCCTGATCGTCGCCACCTACGCCGAGGGTTGGGGCAATGGCGGCGTCGCCGCGCCAGCCACCGTCGTACCGGCGTTCCTCGACGTCGCCGGGCGTAGCGCGAAGCCGGCGGGTACCGCGGCGTCGAACACCGACCTCGTCGACCTCAAGCGTCGGCTCGACCGGTCGCAGGCGTTCGACGGCGCCGAGAACGTCTCGATGGCCTACACCGCCTACCTCGACGATCTGCGGATCGTGGAGATGTCGCAGATCCACGCGGCGAACGGCCACAAGCTCTCGCCGTTCGCGGGGTACTTCAGCGGGCCCGAGCGCATCGCGCAGGCTGGGCTCACCGTCTACGGGAGCAACCCGTCGACGATGCGGAACAGTCTGTCCATGCACTGGCGTCCGCAGCCGGTGGTCATCGTGTCGGAGGACGGCCGGTCGGCGAGCCTGCGTGCGCGGCTGCTCCAGCCCCGCACGTCGATCAACAACCCGGGCACCTTCAACGGCGCCATGTACAACGACGAGTTCGTGCTGGAGAACGGCATCTGGCGGGTGTGGAGCCTGACCATCGACGAGTTCTACTGGCAGTCGGTCAACTGGGCCGGCGGCTGGGCGGCCGCGAACCCGCGCAACCCCGCCCTGGCGGACCCGGCGCCGAGCACTCTGGTGACCAGGTACCGGCCGGATGTCCTGCTCAGCGAGATGGGCGTACGCGGGGAAGGGTTCCAGGGCGGCACCGGCAAGTTCATCACCTGGCCGGCGATCGTGCCCATGTGGTTCCACTACCGCAACCCGGTGAGTGGGCGGCAGCCGGCGCACTACTGGCCCGACTGCGCTCCGTGTGAGGTCCGGCCCGACTGGCGGATGACGGCGCACGGCTACCAGAAGCCGCCGACCGGGCCGCAGATCGACGGATGGGACCTGGACGCGCCGGCGCTCAACAAGGTCGCGCCCAGCGTCAGCGGCTCCGCCCTGTGGGGGCAGCGCCTCACCGCCTCCCCGGGCACCTGGAACGTCAGCGGGCTGTCGTTCGCCTACCAGTGGCTGCGCGACGGCGAGCCGATCAGCGGCGCGAGCACGGCCACCTACACCGTGCAGCACGCCGACATCGGGCACGAGGTGCGGGTGCGGGTCACCGCGACCGCCAATGGACGTCCAGCGGCGACCGCCACGAGCGGCCCGGTGAACTCCGCCTACCCGGCGTGGGACTCCCGAACGATCTACACCGGCGGTGAGTACGTCACCCACGGCGGCGCCGTGCACGTGGCGCAGTGGTGGACGCAGAACCAGGCGCCGGGAGCCTCACCGTGGGGCTCGTGGATGCAGGTCGGCGCTCCGGCGACATGCGCGACAGGCACCCACCTGAGCTGGACCACGTCGTGGGTCTACACCGGTGGCGAGACCGTCGCCCACGGCGGCAAGCTCTGGAAGGCCCAGTGGTGGACGCGCAACCAACTGCCCGGCACCCCGAACGGGCCGTGGCAGCAGGTCGGCACCTGCTGATCTGATCCCGTCAAGACGAAACCGCACCGGGTTGGCCGAAGCTCCAGCCAACCCGGTGCGGTTTCGCACTGTTGTCACGCGGTCAGTGCGATGTACTTCTCCTCAAGGAACTCCAGGATCCCCTCGGAGCCGCCCTCCCGGCCGAGGCCACTCTGCTTGACTCCCCCGAACGGGGCAGCCGGATCGCTGACGACGCCCCGGTTGACCGCCACCATTCCGGCTTCGAGACGGCGGGCGACGGCGACGGCCTCCCGCTCCTCGCCGAAGACGTACGCCATGAGGCCGTAGACGGTGTCGTTCGCCATCCGGACGGCCTCGTCGACGTCGTCGAAGCGGACCACTGCGGTCACCGGCCCGAAGATCTCCGTGGCGGTGATCGTCGAGCCGTGGGTGACGTCGGTGAGCAACGTCGCGTCGTAGAACGCGCCGTCGGGCGACGACTGGCCACCGCGCACCAGCGTCGCCCCCTGCGACACGGCGGTCCGCACGAGGGCCGCGACCTTGTCCCGCTCGTGCACAGAGACCAGAGCGCCGAGGTCGTTGCGGCGGTCGAGCCCACGCCCCACCGAGATGGTGGCGAGCGCGGCGTCCATCCGCGCCACGAACTCGTCGTGTACGGAGCTGTGCACGTAGAAGCGATTGGCCGCGGTACAGGCCGAGCCGCCGTTGCGCATCTTCGCCAGCAGGGCACCCGCGACAGTCGACTCCAGATCGGCGCCGGGCAGCACGATGACCGGCGCGTTCCCGCCGAGCTCCATCGAGGCGCTCACCACACTGTCGGCGCAGGCGTGCAGCAGTTCGCGGCCGACCTCGGTCGAGCCGGTGAACGACAGCTTCCGGACCTCGGGGCGGTCGATCATCCGCTTCACGAGTGGGCCGGTCGGGACCGGGGTGACCAGGTTGACGACGCCGCGTGGCACCCCGGCCCGGCGCAGAACCTCGACGATGTACGCCGCGGTCAGGGGTGTCTCCCGAGCGGGCTTGAGAATCGTGGTGCAGCCCGCAGCCAGGGCGGGGCCGAGCTTGCGGGTGGCCATCGCGGCGGGAAAGTTCCACGGGGTGATGAGCAGCGAGACACCGATCGGCTGCCGGTCCACGATGATCCGCTTGTCGCCGCCGGGCGAGAGCCGGTAGTCGCCCGGCACCCGCACGGCCTCCTCCGCGAACCAGCGGAAGAACTCCTTCGCGTAGTTGGCCTCCCCGATCGCGTCCGCCCAGGACTTGCCGTTCTCGCGCACCATCAGCTCGGCGAAGACGTCGACCTCGGCGGTGAGGATCTCGTAGGCGGCGCGGAGCAGCTCGCCCCGCTCGCGCGGAGCGGTCGCCGCCCAGGCGTCCTGCGCGGCGGCCGCCGCGTCGACGGCGTCCATGCAGTCCTGTTCGGAGGCGACCGCGAAGCGGGCGATCGTCGACAGGTCGGCGGGGTCGATGACGTCGAAACGCTCACCGCCCGAGCCGGCCCGCCACTGCCCGTCGATGAACAGGTCCGTGTGCAGGGTCATTGGACACTCCGATCCGCCAGGGCTCCCGCGTGGGCTCGTTCGAGGATGTCGAGCAGCAGGTCGCGCGACGGCGCGACCGGGGATATCGCGATCAGGCGTGTCGACCCCAGCGCCAGGTCGACGAGGCCCGGCAGGTGCGCACGCTCGACGCCGATCTCGGCGAGGCTGGCGGGTACGCCGATCTCGCGGTTGATCCGCGCGATTCGGGCGATGGTCCGCTCGGCCGAGGCCGCGCCGGACGGGATCCCCTCGATCGCGGCGCCCAGCGTCGCGATCCGCTCGGCGACGTCCGCCTCGGCGCGCAGCGCGTCGAGGACGTACGGGAGCATCAGGCCCGTGCCGAGGCCGTGGGGGGTCTTGGTGAGCGCGCCGATCGGATACTGCAGGGCGTGACACAGGTGGGTGCCGGTCGAGCCGAAGGCGATCCCCCCGAGGAGCGCGCCCATGGCGACCTCCTGGCGCGCCCGCCGATCGGTGGGTTCCCGCACCGCGATCGGCAGCCACGGGCCGAGGTGCCCCGCGGCCCGCAGCGCGATGGCCTCGGTGAGGGCGTTGCGACCGGTGAACACCGGCAGTTGGGCGGACCAGTCGAGGTCGAAGGGCCGCGCCGTGTACGACTCGACCGCGTGCACGAGCGCGTCGATGCCGGAGTACGCGGTCACCGTCGCGGGCGTCCCGATGGTGAACTCCGGGTCGACGATGGCCGCGACCGGCACCAGGAAGGGGCTGGAGATGCCCACCTTGAGCTCTCTGGTCGGGTCCGAGACGACCGCGACGGGTGTCACCTCCGAGCCGGTCCCGGCGGTCGTCGGCACCGCCACGACCGGGACCACCGGGCCGGGCACGAGGTTCTCGCCGTAGTACCGGCTGAGCGGGCCGTCGTGGGCGCAGAGCAGCGCGATCAGCTTGGCCGCGTCGAGCGCGCTGCCCCCGCCGATCGCCAGGATGACGTCCGCGCCGTACGCCCGGGCCGTCGCGCCGGCGGCGTCCAGGGTGTCGACGGGCAACTCCGGTGTGATGTCGGAGTAGACGCGCACGTCGAGCCCGGCCGCGGTCAGGGCGCCGATCGTCTCGTCGAAGAACGGGGTCCGCACGAGGAAGGGATCGACGACGGCGAGCACCCGCCGGCCGTGCACGCCGACGGTCTCCGGCAGTTGGGTCCGGGCTCCGTACCCGAAGTGCACCCGCGGCGGGAGCCGGAGGGTCCCGACGACGTCTGTTCCCGGGTCAGGCACTGAAACCGCCGTCGACGGGCAGCACGACGCCGCTGAGGTGACTGGCCCGGTCGCTGAGCAGGAACGCGGCCGTGACGCCGACCTCGGTGCCTGTTCCCACCTTGCGCAGCGGTGTCGCGGCGACCCGCGCCTCCACACCACCGGGGATGGCCAACCGGGTCTTCGCGAGCATGGGAGTCTCGGTGGGGCCGGGCGCGATCACGTTCACCCTGATGCCGAGCGGACCGAAGTCGTGCGCGGCGGTGCGGGTCAGACCGATGACGGCGTGCTTGGTGGCCTGGTAGCCGCCCATGCCGGAGCTGCCGCGCAGGCCGCCGATGCTGCTGACGTTGACGATCGAACCCGCGCCCTGTCGCCGCATCACCCGCACCTCCTCGCGGATGCACAGCCACGTGCCCTTCACGTTGACCGCCAGGATCCGGTCGAAGTCCGACTCGGAGACCTCGTCCAGGCGGCCGGACTGCGTCATCGCCGCGTTGTTGAAGGCGCCGTCGAGCCGGCCGAAGCGCTCGACCGTGGCGTCGACGAACCGGGCCACGTCCCGCGCGTCCGACACGTCGCCTGTCGCGTACGCGACGTCGTGCCCCGCCGAGGTGAGCTCGGCGGCGATCACGGCCAGCGGTTCCTCGGTGCGCGCCACGAGCATCAGCGCCGCGCCATCGGCCGCCAGGACACGCGCGGTGTCGGCGCCGATCCCCGCGCTCGCGCCGACCACGAGGACGACCTTGCCGCTCAGCGGCGGTCGGATCGTTGGTGCGTCAGTCATGGACCCTCCAATTCGTATGTCACGGTCCTGGCCGCGTCGACGGCTGCCTTCGCGGCGGCGCCGAACAAACTCGCGTCGTTACTCAAGGCCGTGAACCGGAAACCCGCGTCCACGGCCGCACGGACGGACTCCACAGTGGCTCCGCCCGCGTTGCCCACCGGAACTCCCGCCACGCGCCCGTGCGCGACAGCCACCGCGATCAGGGCGGCGATGTCCGGGTCGGACTCCGTCTTGCCCTCGCTCACCGAGAGATCCGCGGCGCCGACGAGCAGCGCGTCGACACCCTCGACCGCGGCGATCGCACCGGCGTTGCGGACACCGACGGCGCTCTCGATCTGCGCGATGAGCACGACCTCCTGCTGGCCGTACCGGAGGTAGTCCGCACGGGAGCGGGCACCCCACGCGCCGGCCCGGCTCGTCGAGCCGACCCCCCGCGACCCGAGCGGCGGGAAGCGTACGAGCGACACAGCCGCTCGGGCCTGCTCGACCGTGTCGACGTGCGGCATCATGATTCCCTCGGCGCCGGCGTCGAGCATTCGCTGCACGACACCCGCGTCGGCCGCCGGCACCCGGACGAGGGGTGCGACACCCAGATAGAGCGCGGTGCCGATGAGCTGGTACGCCGACTCCAGGGTGATCGGCGAGTGTTCCAGGTCGATGATGGCGAAGTCGAAGCCGGCCAGCGCGACCAACTCCATGATCTCCATCGCCGGGATCTTGACCCAGGTGCCGAGGGCTGGCGCGTGGACGTCGGCGAGGGCCTCCCGGAATCGGCTCGACTGCCCCGACAGACCGGTCACTTCATCGGGTAGTCGTCGGCGTTCAACACCCACCCGGAGGCCGAGAAGTCCTCACGCGGCGGGGAGAAGATGTCGATGAGCTGCTGGTGCGGGCCGATCCCCTGGGTCGTGTGCACCGTCGGCGGCGGGATGACGCAGATCGACGGGGTGGCGATCTGGCGGCTCTCGTCGGGCCGCCAGCGCGTCGAGTCGGGACCCCACGGGTAGCGGATGTGGTGCATGAAGCTGCCCTTGACCGCGAGCGAGACCTGCTCGAAATCGTCGTGGTGGTGCGGCGACAACTTGTGGACGTCGCGGGGCTTCGGCTCCTCGGCGAGGAAGTTGACCATGAGGTTGGTGGTGCGGAAGATCCGCCCGAACCGGCCCTCGGCGATCGGCGTGTCCGCCAACCGGTAGACGCGCAGCGCGAACCCGCCGACCGGGTCGGGCCACGGCTGAAGTGGGGTCACCCGCTCGTCGGGTTCGGCGTAGGCCGCCGCGTTGATTGCGCTCGCGCTCAGGTCCTCCGCGCGGGTGGAGAACAGCCGGATGAGGATGCCGTCGCCGTCGACACGGATCTCGCTGTCGCCCGGCGGCACGACCACGAACGCCTCCTCGGAGACGGATGCCGTGCTGCCGGCGGCGGACACCGTGACGGGAGCGCTGGACGAGTACATGAGGACGGCGTACTCGTCCGGTTGCGCGGTGCGGACGAACACGTCGCCCGCCCTGGCCTCGGTGTAGGCGATCACCACGTTGGCGGCGCGGGCGATCCAGGTTCTGCTTCCGTTCGGCCCGACCATGGACGGGGCGAACGTGAGGAACTCGATCCACTGCGCGGGCCGGATGGGCGTGGAGACGTCCACCGCCCGGGTGGGGGCCGAGGTCGTCAGTCGCGACCGGATGTCGTCTGCGGCGTACGTACTCATGTGCGTGCGCTCCCTTCGGAGGTCTCGATGCCGCGCAGCGCGAGCATGGCGCGGGCATCGGCTGGCGTGGCGATCTCCTTGCCGAGATCCTCGATCACGTCGCGGATCTTGCGGACCTGCTGCGCGTTGCTCTCCGCGAGCCGTCCCTTGCCGATCCAGAGGCTGTCCTCAAGACCCACCCGCACGTGCCCGCCGAGCCAGGCGCTGTGCGTGCCGAACTGCATCTGGTCGCGCCCCGCGGCGAACGCGGAGAACGAGTAGTCGTCGCCGAACAGCTTGTCGGCGATACGCACCATGTGTTCGAGGTTCTCGTGGTCGGCGCCGATGCCCCCCAGGATGCCGAAGACACCCTGGATCAGCAGCGGCGGCGTCGCCAGGCCCCGGTCGACGAAGTGGGCGAGCGAGTACAGGTGACCGATGTCGTAGCACTCGTACTCGAACCGGGTTCCGTTGGCGCCGAGCGTGCGCAGCGTGTGCTCGATGCGGTCGAACGAGTTGATGAACGGCTGGGAGTAGGTGTTCAGCACGTAGGGCTTCTCCCACGTGTACCTCCACTCGGTCACCCTGTCGGCGATCCCGGAGTACACGAAGTTCATCGATCCCATGTTCATCGAGGCGAGTTCGGGGCGGAACCGGACGGCCGCCGCGAGCCGCTGCTCCATCGTCATCGCCGACGAACCGCCGGTGGTGATGTTGATGACGGCGTCGGTGCGCTCGGTGATGCGCGGAATGATCTGCTCGAAGATCTCGGGTTCGAAGGCAGGTCGTCCGTCCGGATGCCGAGCGTGGATGTGGACGATGGCCGAGCCGGCCTCCACCGCCTCGACGGCGGCCTGCGCCACGTCCGCCGCGGACAGCGGCAGGTAGGGGCTCTGCGAGGGTACGTTGACCGAGCCTGTCACCGCCGTCGTGATGATGACCTTCTCAGCCGTACGCATCAGTTGGTCTCCTCGAGACCGAGCAGGTAGGCGGTGTTGCGGCAGATCATCTGGCGGATGGCGTCGGCGGAGATGCCGTGGTCGAGCAACTGCTGGACGATCAGGATGTAGGCGTCCACCGGCAGCGGGTTGCCCTGCTGGCCGAGGTCCGAGTCGAGCACCGTGCGCTCCGGGCCGATCTTGTTGATCCAGTCGACGAGTCGCTGGATCGGCCAGCGGGGAGCGGGCACCTGCGGGTGGTACATCGAGAGTTCGTGCTCGACGAACGCGCCGTAGCCGAGCATCGCCTCGATGTCGGGTTCGGAGACGTCGACGATGAAGTCGGGGTGGTGCAGCAGGATGCGCTTGACCCCGTTCGCGCTGGCCGTCTTGAAGTAGGCCTTCATCGACTCGCCGTCGAGGTGGCCCCCGGTCAGCAGGATGCCGGCGTCGGCGACCAGGCGGGTGACGAGGTCCGCCTCCTCCGACACGTCACCGGCGGCGTTGAAGATCGACACCTCCGACTCGTAGAGGTTGCCGGTGGCGCTCGGGAAACCGTCGTCGTGGCTGTGGGCGCGGATGTGCTGGCCCGCCGACACGGTCGGCCCCCACACACAGCGGCCACCCATGTTGATCGCCACCGCCACCGCCGAGGGGTTGACGCCACCGACCTCGGAGTTGAGCGCGACTCCGCCGTACATGGGGGTGGGTGCGCTCGCCAGTGGCGTTCGCATGGCGAGCAGATCCATCACGGTGTTGTGGTGGTGGGACTTGCACAGAATGGCGCGCATGTTGATCCGGGCCGCGTCGTAGGACGCCTCCACGTGGTCGAACCGCCGGGGGAAGGGGCTCGGGCCGGAGTGGCAGTGGAGGTCGACGGCGCCGTCCAGCACCTTCAGTAGCGCGGGCGTCGGCGTGAGCGTCTCCTCGGACATCCGAGTACCTCCTTGGGTCGGTGGTGCGTGTTCGGAATGCGTAATGAAAGTTCAATATACGGATCACGTTCATGTGTGTCCACAGCGTCAAGCGCCTGCGGAGGCTCGGCGGCAGCCGTTTGGTGTTCACAATACGAAGCCGAGGGTTGCCCTATGAACTTTCGGCTGCTCTACTTGCACGACACAGACCGGACACATGCACGACACGGGCCCGAAGTGGCTCTCGGAGGCGGTGTGAGATGAGAGGTGAGCGGCACGGACATCGCGCACGCCGCGCCGGCAGTCAGGGTGCCGCGGCCGCTCCAGCGCGGGCAGCCACAATCCAGTCGATCGATCGCGCCGCCAGCGTGCTCGCGCTCCTCGACCAGGACACGTCCAGCCTCACGCCAGCGCTCGTGGCGGATCGGCTCGGCCTGAACCGGACGACCGCACACCGGTATCTGCAGTCGTTGCAGAGCGCCGGCTTCCTCAGCGCCTCATTCGGGCCGGGACCGCTGCTCGACCAACTCTCCGCGCTGGTGTCGGTACGCCAGCAGATCCTCACCCTCGCGCCAGCGGTCATGCGTCAGCTCTCGGAAGCGACGGGACTCACCACGGTACTGAGCTTCCTGGGCCGCTCGGGGGCGGTGGTGACCCTCGTCGAGGAGGCCAACCAGGGCACCATCCTGCTCACCGTGCGCATCGGCACGGTGCTCGAACACCGGGCGGCGCAGACCCGTGTCCTGCTGGCGTTCCAGTCCGATCCGGCCGCGGTGGCCCGCGCACACGAGCGGCTCACCCCGGCGGAGGCCGCCGTGGAGCAGCACGCGCTGGTCGGCGTACGGCGACACCGAATCGCCTGGGCGGATCTGGATCGCGAGGGTTTCGCATCGGTCGCGGTGCCGATCTTCGCCACCCGCAACGTCCAGGCCGCCATGGCGCTGCTCGGCACGACCGCGATGCTGCGCCCCGCGGACCAGTCGAACGAGCGCGTTCACGCGCTCGAACAGGCGGCGCAGACCCTGGGCTCGCTGGTCGCGAGCTGACCCATGCATGACAGGCGAGCCCGACATGACGGGCGGAAGGCGGATGTGAAGATGCCAGGTACCGCGAAACGGCGCACCCCGAGCCCTCAGTGGCTCCTGCTGGTGCCGGCGTTCGCACTGATCACCGTGATCCTGCTCGTCCCGCTCGGCCAGAGCCTGGTCCGCAGTGCCGGAAGTCCCGACTGGACGCTCCAGCACTACCAGACGCTCTTCACCGACGGGGTGACGCTGCGGGTGCTCGCCCGCACCGCGATGACGGCGGCCATGGTCACCGTCATCGCCTTTCTGCTCGGCTACCCGTACGCGTACCTGATGACCCGGGTCGGGCCGCGCCTGCGCGGCGTCCTCCTGGTGATCGTCCTGATCCCGTTCTGGACCTCGGTGATGGCCCGCAACTTCGCGTGGATCATCATCTTGCAGCGCAACGGGCCCGTGCACTCGTTCCTGGAGCAGTTCGGCCTGGACATCGTGCTCTACGGCACGGTCGGCGGGGTGACCATCGCGATGAGCCAGGTGCTGCTCCCGTTCATGGTGCTGCCACTGTTCAGCGCGCTCAGCGGCATCGACCGGCGACTGCTGCTGGCGGCGCGCGGTCTCGGCTCCCATCCGCTCGCGGCCTTCTGGAAGGTGTACTGGCCGCTGTCGCGGGGCGGTGTCGTGGCCGGGCTGATCCTCGTCTTCACGCTGAGCCTCGGCTTCTACGTCACGCCGGCCCTGCTGGGCTCACCGCAGCAGTCGCTCGTCGCGCAACTGCTCGGCCAGCGCACGACCCAGCTCCTCGACTTCGCCGGGGCCAGCGCGCTGGGAATGCTCGTGCTCGTCGTCACCCTCGTGCTCGTGGCCTGGGCGAACCGCCTCGGGGGCACGATCTCGGCTATCGGCGTCGTCGCCGCCACTCGTACGAAGGACCAGCCATGACCCGCGCGTTGAGTGACATCGAGACGGAGGCGGGCGAGCCGCCGGCGCCTCGCCCGCGCCGCACCCGTCGAAGCACGCGTGGGGTGGACCCGATCCCGTGGTGGCTGTTCGTCATCGTGTTCCTCGTCGGGCTGTACTTCATCCTCCCCACCCTGATCGTCATCCCGATGAGCTTCAGCTCCGCGACGACGTTCCAGTTCCCGCCGAAGGGCTTCTCGCTCAAGCTGTACGAGAACTTCTTCACCAACCCGGTGTGGCTGACCTCGCTGCGCAACTCGGTGCTGGTGGCCGTGCTCTCGGCCACGCTCGCGACAGTGGTCGGGACCGCCGCCGCACTGGGCCTGCACAACCTGACCGGGCGGCTGGCGCGTTTCGCGCGGACCGTCCTGATGATCTCGATCGTCACGCCGGCGATCGTCATAGCGGTGGCGGTCTACATCTCCTTCCTCAAGTGGCAACTCGTCGGGACCATCACCGGCTATGTGCTCGCGCACGCCGCGATCGCCGTGCCGTTCGTGCTGGTGTCGGTGACCAGCGCTCTCGGTGGGTTCGACCCGAAGCTGCTGCGCGCGTCCGCGTCGCTGGGCGCCCCGCCGCACCGGACCTTCCTGCGGGTGACGATGCCGCTGATCAGCCGGGGAATCATCACGGGCGCCATCTTCGCCTTCGTGACATCGTTCGACGAGGTCGTGATCGCCCTCTTCCTGCGCTCGCCGCTCTTTCAGACGCTGCCCGTGCAGATGTACAACAGCGTCACCGTCGAGATCGACCCGACGATCGCCGCGTCATCCAGCCTCGTGGTCACCGCGGTCACCATCATCTGCCTCGTCCTGCAGTTCGTGGGCAACCGAGGAAAGACCCGATAGGAGTTCGCATGCCTGCAACGCCGTCCCCCACTGTCGCGCACGCGCCCGCGTCCATCCCACCGCGGGCCGGTACGCAGATCCGCCTCAACGGTGTGACCAAGGACTACGGCCTGGCTATCCCCGCCGTGGCGGACGTCTCGCTCACCATCGAACCGGGCGAGTTCATGACGCTGCTCGGACCGAGTGGCTCCGGCAAGACCACGACGCTCAACCTCATCGCGGGATTCGAGACGCTCACCGCGGGGACGATCTCGTTCAACGGGGCCGACGTCAGCGCTCTGCCCCCGCACAAGCGCAACCTGGGGATGCTCTTCCAGAACTACGCGCTCTTTCCGCACATGACGATCGCGCAGAACGTCGCCTACCCGCTGCGCGAACGCCGGGTGCCCCGGGCCGAGATCGCGCGCAAGGTCGCCGAGGTGCTCGAACTCGTCCAGCTGACCGGCCGGGACGACAACTATCCGGCCCAGTTGTCGGGGGGTCAGCAGCAGCGGGTCGCGCTCGCCCGCGCCATCGTCTTCGGCCCGACCGCGCTGCTCCTCGACGAGCCGCTGGGGGCGCTCGATCGCAACCTGCGGTCCTCGTTGCAGATGGAGATCCAGCGGATCCACCGCGAGGTGGGCTCGACCTTCGTGTTCGTCACCCACGACCAGGAGGAGGCGATGAACCTGTCGGACCGCATCGCCCTCTTCAACGACGGCCACATCGAGCAGGTGGGCACGCCCGAATCGCTCTACGAGGCCCCGGAAACTCTCTTCACCGCGCGCTTCCTCGGCGACTCGAACGTCTTCGAGCTGTCGCAGGGCGTGGGCGACACCGCGGTGTGGGAGAGCAACGTCTGGGCGCTCGATCCCCGCACCGTGTCGGCGCGGGCGAGTGCCGGCGGGCGGGTCGCGCTGGTGGTACGGCCGGAGGACGTCCGCGTTGTCACCGATGCCGGCGCGGTGCCGGCCGGGGCGAACTCGGTGACCGCCACCATCCGGGACGTCGGCTACATGGGCTCCTACCGCACCGCCGTCCTCTCGCTCGGCCGGGGCGGGACTGTCGGACGCGCGAGGTTCGACGCGGCGCAGACGGACCTGAGCGTCGGCCAGTCGGTCGTCGCCTGGTGGCGTGTCGAGAAGCAGCGCGTCGTAGCCGCCTGATCGTTCACTAGGCGAACAGCGATCGACGTATTCCAAACATCTCGCCTGAACGGCCCTTGCAAACCCGCGCTCGCCCCGCCTAGCGTTCATATTACGAAGTCAAGACCCACACTTTGAACAATCACGGCTGACGAACGAACCTATACCGAAGGAAGTGACGATGGTGACCAGAACTAGTCGCGGCCTCGCGGCCATCAGCGCGATCACCGCCGTGGCCCTGCTGGCCGCCTGTGGCGGCGAGACGGCCGCCACGACGGACCCCAATGGGCCGGTGAAGCTGACCTTCGTCGCCTACGGCGGCGTCGGCCAGGAGGCGATGATCGAGCACTACCAGAAGCCCTACACCGCTGCGAACCCCAACGTCACGTTCGTCAACTCGTCACCCCCGGACGTCTCCCAGGTCAAGGCCCAGGTGCAGAGCAACTCCGTGCTGTGGGACGTGGTCGCGGTCGCCCCCGCGGCCGCCACCCAGAACTGCGGGACGCTCTTCGAGAAGCTGGACTTCTCCGCGGTCGACAAGAAGGACCTCGTCGAGGGGACCATCGGCGAGTGCTACATCGGCAACTTCATCAACGCGTCGCCGTTCGCGTACCGCACCGACGCGTTCCCGGACGCCGCCACGGCGCCGAAGACGATCGAGGACTTCTTCGACGTCCAGAAGTTCCCGGGCCGGCGCGGCATCCTCACCAACATCCAGAACGGCATCCTCGAATATCCGCTGCTCGCCGACGGCGTGGCCCCGAAGGACCTCTACCCGCTCGACGTCGACCGCGCGCTCAAGAAGCTCGACACCATCCGCAAGGTCACGACGTTCGCCCCGAACGTCGGTGCCCTGCAACAGGCGGTCGGCTCGAAGCAGGTCGACATGTTCCTGCTGGCCGACTCGCGACTCGTGCCACTGATGGAGGACGGCACGGACGTCACCGTCGTCTGGGACGTGACAGTCACCTCCATCAACGCCTTCGCCGTCCCGAAGGGTTCGTCGAACGTCGAGGCCGCACAACGGTTCCTGCCGCAGGTCGTGACCCCAGAAGCGGTCGCCGGCATCTCCGAGGCCCTCGGCACCGCGCCGGTGAACAAGGCCGCCAAGTCGAACCTGTCGCCGAACGCGAAAAAGGTCGAGGTCTATGGCCCCGCCAACACCGGCGAGACCGTCCTGCAGGACGTCGACTGGTACGCTGCCAACTTCAATGAGGTGACCACGAAGCTCACCAACTGGTTGGCGGGATGAAGCCGCTCCCCCACGGCTCACACTGAACCCTGAACGTTCCCCCTGTGAACTACGATTCAGCGATGGTGAACTTTGATCCGACCGATGCATCGAGTTCCGACATCCGGGCCGTTGCACGTGTCGGCCAGATCCTCGCGCTGTTCGGCCCTCGGGTCCTCGAGCTCACAGCGGCGGACGTTGCCGAACGCACCGGACTGAACCGCACCACGGCCTACCGGTACTGCGCGTCCATGGTGGCCGCCGGCATCCTCGAACGAGGTACCCGTCGAGGGACGTTCGCGCTCGGCGGGCTGATGCTGGAGTTGGGAATTCAGGCTCTGGGACGCCAGCGCATCGTCGAGATCGCCGGCCCCCACCTGCGGAAGCTGCGCACCGCCGTCCGCATGACGGCGGTGCTCAGCATCCGCGGCGCACAGGAGCCGGTGGTCGCCCTCGTCGAGGAGGACACGAGTCGGATGGTCGTGGTGACGGTGCACGCCGGCTCGAAGCTCGACATGACCGCAGCCCAGACCCACCTGTTCCTCGCGTACGCCGACCCGTCCGCGCTGGACGCCGCCGCCGCGGGAATGTCGGCGGTCGACCGCGCCCGGCTGGAGTCCGAGATCTACTCCGCCCGCCGGCAGGGGTTCAGCATCGCCCGGCACAGCGGCGGCCTGTTCGCCATGGCGGCGCCGGTCTTCGACGAGCAGGGAATGTGCGCCACCGTGGCAATCCTCGGGGCCGGGGAACTCGACCTGGCCACCGCACTCGAGCAACTCCTGGCAACCGCCACCGCGCTCAGCGACGAACTGAAGGCTCCAGGTGAAGGGCCACATGCCGACCTATGACGAACTCTCCTCCGCCGACCCACCCCACTCAAGTTGGGACGTCTTCGGCCGTGACGACGAACTGGGCACCATCAACCTCCTGACGCCGGAGCGCGTCGCGGCGGCCGCGCGACTGGTCCGCAGCGGCCGGAGGTTCAACCTCGACTACCCCGTCAACGCGTTCGACCCGTACCCCACCGGCACCCGTCCCGCCACCGCGCACCACGTGTTCGCCAACAACGAGTTCCACCGCGACGACTGGCTCGACTCGTTCTACCTCCAGTCGACGTCCCAGGTGGACGCGCTGCGCCACATCGGCCACCCGCGACACGGTTTCTACAACGGGCTCGCGGCCACCGACAACACGAGTGACTCGACCCGGCTGGGCATCCACAACTGGGCCGAGTCGGGCATCGCGGGACGGGGCGTGCTGCTGGACGTACCGCGCTTCTTCGCCGCGCACCGCCGCGAGTACGACTGCGAGACGACCGTCGTCCTCGACGCGCCCACCCTGGACGCCATCGCGGCGGACCAGGGCGTCCAGTGGCAGGGCGGTGACATCCTGCTGCTGCGCACCGGCTGGGCCGAGAACTACGTGTCGAAGTCGCGCCCGCAGCGCATCGAGTTCAACACCCGCAACAGGTCCCCCGGGCTGGCCCAACGCGAACAGACGCTGCGGTGGCTGTGGGACCACGAGATCGCGCTCGTCGCGAGTGACACGCCCGCCGTCGAGGCCGATCCCGTCATCGACTCGGATTTCCGGATGGCCGACGAACGCGCACCCGAGCGCGGAGTGAACCACAGCGGCATGCTGCACCGACCGTTGATCGCCCTGCTCGGCATGGCCATGGGCGAGCTGTGGAAGCTCGACCAGCTCGCCGCGAGCTGCGCGCAGGACGGCCGCTACGACTTCTTCCTGACCTGCAAGCCACTCAACATCCCGGGTGGGGTCGGCTCCCCGCCCAACGCGCTCGCCATCAAGTGAGTCGGCGACGGCGGGCGAAGCCGTGGGGTGACCTGCTCGGCGGTCAGGAGAGCCCGACCGGCACCCGGGCCGCCATCGGCCGACCTGCCAGGCGGCGCAGAGCGAGGTAGCCGACGCAGCCGAGGCAGAGGTCGAAGGCCGCGTTGAGGAACGCGGCGGCCAGTGCCGCACCGGTCGCGGCGAGACCGAGCGCCGGCACGCCGGCCAGGAACCCGATCGCCGCGACCACCACGAAGACCAGCCCGACGAGCTGCGCGAAGCGCACCGGGGCCGCCGGTTCGAGCTCGGTGGGCGCAGCGATCCGGGGTGCGACGACGGCGCGGTACAGCAGACCGTACAGGCCGAAGCGGGGATTGGCCGCCGTCACCGCGAAGATCACCGCCTGGACGGTCAGCAGCAGGGTCGAGCCGGTGATGAGGGCGACGGCGAGGACGGCGGTGGTGATGGCCGCGGCGAACCGGGGCGCACGAGGGTCGAGCAGCATGGGTGGGTTCCGTTCGGCGAGGACGCCGGGGCACGCGAGGGTGGGCCCGGCGGAGGCGAGAGGCGGCTCAGGCGGAAGGGAACGCCGGACAGAGACTCGCCGACAGCCGACCGTGGTCCACGATCCGCCGACGGATCAACGCGGTGCGCGTCAACGCGGTGCCGGTGGACACGGTGCCGGTCATCGCGCGGCTCCGCTGAGCAGCGGCCGGAGCCCGGCCATCAACTCGTCGCGGCCCGGCACCCCGGACACGCGCTGAACGATGCGGCCCTCGGCGTCCACCACCAGAACCGTCGGCGTACGCCAGATCGCGAGCTCGCGGACCTCGTCGAGGTGCCGCTCGGCGTCGATCTCCACGACGTGGACCCCGTCGACGCGGCCCTCGACCTCGGTCAGGAGGCGGCGGGTGGCCCGGCATGGGGCGCAGAACGCGGACGAGAACTGCATCAGGGTGACCGCCCCGGGGCGCGCCCCGAGCGCGGCGAGCACCGGCGACGCGGGATCGGGGCCAGAGTCGGCGAGCTGGCCTTCGCGGGCGACCGGGCGGATCCGGCCGTCGCGCCGGCGCCACCACCAGCCGAGGGCTGTCGCGAGGGTGAGCACGCCAACGACCACCATCAGGCCGGTCAGGTTGGTGTGCTGCACCGCCCAAGCCTGCCACAGTCCGAGGGCGGTCAGCCTCCGCCGTGTGGATGACCACACCACGTCGACCTGCCCACCGCCGGGAGCCGCCGACCAGCACCGGAAGTCGCCGACAAACGCTGGGGGTCGCCGCAAACGCCGGGAGCCGCCGACCAACGCTGGGGGTCGCCGGCCAACGCCGGGAGCCGCCGACCAACCCCGGGAGCCCGCCGACGAGCGCCGGGCCGGACGCCTGATGACGTCCGGCCCGGCGTGACCACCCGGCGTCTACAGCCGGGCGGCGCCCGCCTCGCTGGCCTCCCGCTCGGCCGAGGTACGCCGAACCTCCGCCCGCTGCTCGCCGGCTTCCTCGCGGTCCGGGTTCGCCACCCGGGCGGCTCGGTTGGTGGTCGCGGTCGCCTGGTCACCGGTCACGCCGCCACGGATCCGGTTGTTCTCGGCCACCTGGGCCGCCGGGTTGTTGGACGTCACCGTCAACTGGCCGTTGATGATGTTGTCGTCGACGGTGACGCCACCGGTGGTGCTGGTGATGCTGACGTCCCCGCCCCAGTAGCCGCCGGAGGCGCAGCTGTCGAGGCCGCCGTTCGGGCCGAGTTGCACACCGCCCAGGTTGCCGGCGAAGGTGGCCCGGCCCCGGACCGCACTGCCGCACACCACACTGCCGGTGGCGCTGTTCAGCACCGACAGCGTGCCGTCGACGAACGAGTCGTGCACGTCGGTGTAGTAGGTGCCGGTGCTGCTGAGGTTGCGCTGCACCTGGGTTCCACGGTCGAGCCGGACCTCACCGGCGCTCGCGTTGACATGCCCGGCGATCGTCGACCCCTCCACGAACAGGAAGCTGTCGATGGTCGCGGAACCCTTCGGTCGTACGGTCACGGTGCCGGTCTGGGCGTCGGAGAGGAAGACGCCGTACCCGCCGGCGGCCAGCACCACTGGGCCGTCGACGGTCGTGTCGGTGGCGTCGAGGTAGCCGTCGGCGGCGACGCGTACCTCACCGCTGACGCGGCCACCGGTGACCACCAGGTTGCCGCCGGCCGCGACGGTGACGTTGCCGGTGATCGTGGTGCCGGTCAGCGAGCAGGACTTGCCGGCCGGCACGAGCAGGTCGTTGGGGACGGTCACCGCGCCGCCGGTGCCGACGCAGTGGGTGACCAGGTCGGCGTGCGCGGTGGGCGCCACCGCGAACACCGAGGCGGCGACGACGGCGCTGACGGTGGCCAGCTTGACGACGGTACGTCTGGGCATCGTTGTACTCCCTGTCGGTGAGGTTCGGGGACTCATGCGCCGACGTCCGATCGGGCCGCGGCCCGGACGATGGCGCCCTGCTGCCGCCGGTCGAGCGTGCCGCCGGTCACGAGCGCGGCGGTGACCGCTTCGACGTGCCGGACGAACTGGGCGTGGCCGGGGTAGTCGGCGTGTTCGTCGATCAGATCGTTGATGGTGCAGCCGTCGCCGGTGTCGACGTTGGCCACCCCGGTGTCGTCGCCGTCGATGATCACCGTGGCCCGGGTGTCGGACTCGGGGCAGGCGTCGGTGCCGTCGGCCACCACGGTGAACGTCGTCGACTGCTCGGTGGAGGTGTTTCCGGCGGTGTCGGTCGCCCGGTACCGCACGGTGTGTGCGCCGGGGGCACGGACGACGACCGGGCTGGTGTACGCGGTCCAGGCCCCGGTGCCGAGCGCGTACTCGACCTTTGCCACGCCCGATTCGTCGTCGCTGGCGGTGACGGTGACTGTCGCGCCGCCGACGTACGCGCCGTCGTCGTTCTGGTCGCCGGCCACCGTGGCGGAGACCGTGGGTGGCGTGGTGTCCTCGGCTGGCGGCTCGACGACGGTGAAGTGCGCCATCTGCTCGGCCGACGTGTTGCCGGCTACGTCGGTCGCCCGGTAGTGCAGCATGTGCATCCCCACCGCGTTCACCACGATCGGATTCGCGTACGTGGTGAAGGCGCCCCCGTCCAGCGAGTACTCGATGCTCGCGACACCGGACTCCGCGTCGGTGGCGGTGAGCGTGGCGGTGGCCGTACCGATGTAGTTGCCGTCGCCGTCGCGGTCGCCGGACAGCGCGGCCGTGACCACCGGCGCGGTGGTGTCCTCCTCGGTCGGCTCGACGATCCGGAACGACACCGAGCCGACCGCACTGGTGTTGCCGGCCTGGTCGGTGGCGCGGAACTGCACCGCGTGGTCGCCGATCGCGGTGACGCGCACCGGCTGCGTGTACGGGTGGAAGCTGGTGTCGTCGACCTGGTATTCGATCGTGTCCACCCCCGAGTCGGCGTCGGTGGCCGTCACGGTCACCGTCGCCGCACCGAGGTAGCTGCCGGCCTGGTCGCGGTCGCCCGACACGGCGGCGGTGACCGTCGGCGGCGTGGTGTCGCCGCCACCTCCCCCGTCGGTGACCACCAGTTCACCGACCATCTGGCCGTGGCCCGGAATGGAGCAGAAGTAGCGGTAGCGGCCCGGGGTCAGCGTCACGGTCGCCTGGTGTCGCCCGTCGTTGGCGTCGAACGGGCTGGCCAGGATGTTCAGCGTGACGTCGTGGTTGTAGCCGTCGGTGGTGGTGTCGAAGGTCAGGGTGTGCGGCATCCCGGTGGTGTTGCCGGTGGCCGCGCTGTTCTCCCAGATGATCGTCGTCTGGCCGGCCGCCGCCTGGGCGGGCGCGGACTTGTAGCGGGTGATGTCGTCGTCGGCGGTCCAGGTCAGCACCTGTTCCGCGGCGCGTGGCGCGGCGGTGGCGGGCGTCGCGGCCCACGGGATCACCGTGAGCAGGAGCGCCGCCAGCGCGGCCGTCAGTCGTCGGGGCATCGTCTCTCCTAGAGTTCGCGCACGCGGATATTGCGGAACTCGGTCAGGTCGTTGTCACCGTGGTTCTGCAGGCCGATGAAGCCGCGCAGGAACTGCCGCAGATCGGTCGGTGGGTCGCCGGCGCGGGAGGACTGTTTGCCCGGCGTGTTGTCGAACTCGTTGATCACCACACCGTTGCGGATCATGGTGTAGTGCTGGCCGACCGCGCGGATCTCGTAGTCGTTCCACTGGTTCTTCGGGGTGACGCCGGCCTGGGCCAGCGGCACGGGGTCGAAGTTGTAGACCGAGCCGGTCTTCTGCGGCTCACCGGTCTCACCGTCATAGATCTGGATCTCGTGTCCGCAGTAGATCGCCATCCACGCCGGCGAGGTCCGGGCCGATCCGACAGTGCCGCAGCTGCCCGGCGGGCGCTGCTCCAGGGGGGTCCGCAGGTCGGGGAACCGGATGAAGACGCCGGTGTTGGCCCGACCCGCGCCGGGCGCGATGTCGCGGAACTGCACCTTCAGGGAGAAGTCGCCGAGTTCCTTGGTGTGCCAGAGCATGCCCAGGCCACCGCTGGAGCGCAGCGCCCCGTCCGGCTGGATGCCGAACGACCCGGTCGGCGCCTGTTGCCACCCGCGGAGCGACTCCGCGGTGCCGTCGTAGAGTGGCTCGTACCCGGTGTGTCCGTCCCGACCGATCTCCGACGCGGCGGCCAGGCGGGTGAGGGTGCCGGACTCGCGGGCATTGAGCAGCTCGTCGTCCTGAAGCGCGCGGGTCACGGCTGTCACGTGTCGGACGAAGCTGTTGTGGTCGGCCCAGGTGCTCTCGTCGTCGATCAGGTCGTTGATGGTGCAGCCCTGCCCGACCGTGCGGTTGGGCACCTTGCTGTCGGTGTCGTCGAGCCACACGGTTTGCCGACCGTCCGGCACCGCGCAGCCCACCGTGACCGTGGACTGCACCGTCGCCGTCTCACCGTCGGCGTACGTGACGGTCAGTTTGGCGGTGTAGGTGCCGACCTTGGCGTACGTGTGCCGGGGGTTCGCCTCGGTCGACGTGGTGCCGTCGCCGAACTCCCAGCGGTGGCTGACGCCGCCGGAGCGGGAGCCGTCGAAGGCGATGGTCAGGGGCTTGTTCTGCACGGCGACCGAGTTGGCCGTCGGTGCCGGAGTGGGCGCGCCACCGGTGTAGGTGATCCGGATCAGCTTCTGGTTGGGGTGCAGGCTGAAGAACCCGCCTCCGTAGTCCAGCAGGTAGAGCGCGCCGTCCGGGCCGAACGTGGCGTCCATCCAGCTCTGTAGACGGGTGTCGCCGTTGCCGCTGGGAATGATGGCCCGCAGCGTCTCGGCGTACACCGGCGGGGTTGCCTGCGGCACGCCGGCGGGGTCGACGGTGACGGCGACCCGGTTGTTGGCGTTCGACTGGTCGCCGATGAACCACTTCTCGTCCCAGTACTCCGGCCAGGCCACGCCGCTGTTGGTGTCGACGCGGTCGCGGTGGTAGGTCGGGCCGGACATGATGGCCTGCCCGCCGCCGCGCAGGTAGGGCTGGGTGTAGGTGGCGTCGGCCGCGACGTAGGTCGGCAGGCCACTGCCGTCTGTCCTCTTCGGGAAGACCGGTCCCCCGCCGTCGGGCGAATACCAGATCATGTTGTCCCGGGCCGCCGGGATGTCCACCAGACCGGTGTTGCGGGGAGACTCGTTCTTCAGGTTGTCGCAGTCGTACCAGCCGGTCAGCACTGTCGCGTCGGTGTTGCTGCGGTCCCGGTACGGCTGCCGGTTGCCCATGCAGTACGGCCAACCGTGGTTGCCGGCCGAGGTGATGATGGTGGCGGTCTCGTACTTGGCCGGGCCGAGGGTGGGGCTGGGCGACGAGGCGTCCGGGCCGACCCAGCCGGCCGTCAGCCACTGGTGCTCCGGGTCGACCTGCAGTCGGGCGATGTTGCGCACGCCCATCACGTAGATCTCCGGACGGGTCTTCTCGGTGCCCGGTGGGAACAGGTTGCCCTCCGGGATGGTGTACGTGCCGTCCGCCTCCGGGTGAATCCGGATGATCTTGCCGGCGAGGTCGTTGGTGTTACCCGACGTACGACGGGCGTCCTGGAACGAGATCCCCTGGTACTCCTGGGTCCAGTTGTTGCCGGAGTAGCCCTGCGACCCCTCGGAGGAGTTGTTGTCGCCGGAGCCCACGTAGAGGTTGCCCTTGGCGTCGAACGCCATGCCGCCACCGGCGTGGCAGCAGCTGTGGATCTGCACCGGGAACTCCAGCAGATCCTTGCGGGTGCCCTGGTCGATGGTCTGCGCCTCGCGGTCGTAGGTGAACCGCGAGATGGTGCGCTGCCCGACCCGCTTCACCCGGTCGATCGAGTCGTGCGGCATCCAGTAGACGTAGAGCCAGTCGTTCTCGGCGAACTTCGGGTCGGGCACGATGCCGAGCAGACCCTCCTCGTTCTTCACCAACTCGGAGCCACTGCCCCGGTTGCCCATCACCTCCAGGGTGGTGAGCAGCTTGGCCTGCTTGGTGCGCGGGTCCCACGAGTGGATGGTGCCGCAGCCCTTACCGACGTTCGGGTTGTTCCAGTCCGCGATCGGGCCACTCGGGCAGGCCGCCTTGCCGACGTAGAAGACCGTGCCGTCGGGGGCGGTGGTCAGCCCGTGCGGCTCACCGATCTGGTCCAGCTGACCGGTCTGGTTGGCCGCGGTGAGTCGCTCCACCTTGTAGTTCGACGCGATCGTGGCCTGGCAGTCGCCGCGGACGCGGCCGGTGGTCCAGTTGAGGGCGCCGGTCAGGTGCGCGCGGAACGCCTCCTCGCCGTAGCTGCCCTCGGTGTGGCCCATGCCGGTGTAGAACGACCGGCCTCCGTCGTAGTCCCGGCACCAGGACACCGGGTGGAACGGGCCGTTGGCGCCCGGTCCCGGGTTGTAGTGCCGCTCCTCGACCTGGGCGAGGGTGTGCACGGTGCCGATCGGGTTCGGGTCCCAGTTGTCCCAACGGTCCGACCGGGTGATCGTCATCGGCAGGGACTCGGTGGCCGGGTGCTGGCGGTCCAGGATGTTGACCACCGCCTGGTTCACCGGTGGGATCTGCGGCGCGCTGGTGTCGCCGGTGAAGAGCCGCAGGTCGGCGAGCTGGATCAACGGCTCCCCGCTGTTCGCGGTGATGTTCAGCCGGAAGTGCGTGAACTCCCGCGGGGTGGTGATGTCGAAGCGGCGGGTCTGGAACCGCTCCGGGAAGACCTGACCGGTGCGCCGGTCCAGGTCGGTCCAGCTCTGGCCGTCCGCCGAGCCCTGGAGCGTCCAGTCCTTCGGGTCGCGGCCGGTGAAGTCGTTGGCCGACGTCAGCGCGTACCCGGTGATGCGCTTGGGCGCGCTCAGCTCGTAGGCCACCCAGGCCGTCGGGGTGCGGACCAGCCACTTGGTGTTGGAGTCGCCGTCGGTCAGCTTCTCCTTGGTCTCGGTCGGTGGGTTCTCGCCGCTGGCGGTCACCCGGGCGACCGGCTCGGCCACCGGGATGGCACCCGCCGGGCGGGTGCCGATCAGGCCGGTGAACCAGGCCGAGTCGACCTGCGCGCGGGCGGCGTCGGCGATGCCGACGAAGCCGCCGCCGGCCTTCATGTAGCTCTGTAGCGCCGACTCCTGGTCGCGGTTGAGCGCGGCGCCCGTCGCGGAGAGAAAGACCACGCTGCGGTACGCGGACAGCCCGGCCGCAGTGAAGACGCTCGGGTCGGTGGTGGTGATGACATCGATGTCATGACCGGCGCCAAGTTGCCGGATGGTGTCCGCGGCGCGTGCCACCGGGTCCTGCTGCTCGGCCACCGGCCCGTGGAACACGAGGACCGCGGTCTTCGGTGACTGCGCCGCCTGCGGTGCCGCCGCCGTTCGCGGTGCGGCTGCCGCCGTCGTCGCCGGGATCAGTGTCACGATGGCCGCTACCGCGGCGAGTGCTCGTCGAATGTGTCTGGTCATGCCCGTCCCCACTCTCGGTTTCGGTCAGCTGCCATGCGTGTGGGTGTGGCCCTGGAACCGGTGGATCGCCTCCTCGGCGCCCGGCGGCATGCTGCCGTCGGCGTTGCGCACCAGGAAGATGCCGGCCATGCCGCCGTCGGAGTGGGACTGCACGTGGCAGTGGTACATCCACGCGCCGGGCCCGACGCCCTCTCCGGCGAGGACCTGGAAGCCGAAGGAGCTGCCCGGGTTGAGGTCCTTGTTGTCGATCACGAGGCTCGGATCGGCCGGGCCTTCCAGCATGCCGGTGCGGTTGTCCGCCCAGCGGTGGGCATGCAGGTGGAAGGTGTGGAACAGGTTTCCGTGCCCGATGGCGATCCACTCCACCCGCTGGCCCAGGTTCGCCTCGAACATGGGCGTGGCCGGCGCCATCCTGTTGTTGATCGTCATGTCGTGGAACACGGCGGTGAACTGCTTGTCCGGCAGGATGTCGCCGCGCCGCCGGACGATCAGCGCCCCGTACAGGCCCTTCGCCACCCCGGCGGTGCCGTGGTCGGTGCCCATGGCGTGATCGTGGTAGTGCCAGTAGCCGGCGCTGCCCGGCATGAACCGCCGGCCCGTCGCGGCGAACATCTCCCGCGAGCGCCAGACGTACGTGCGCGTCTCACCCGGGTTGTTGAACGAGGCGTTGAGCGGGCTGCCGTCCGAGTCGGTGCTGTAGTCCACCCCGTGTGGATGGATGGACAACCGCTGGTTGGTGGTGTTGACCAGCGTGATCTCCAGGGTGTCACCCTCGTAGATCTCCAGCACCGGCCCCGGCACGGTGGCCTGACCGGGTGCCAGCCCGTACCCGAACAGGTTGCCGGGCAACTGCTCGGCGTAGATGGTGACCTTCTTCGTGACGCCGGAGGCGGCCTGTGCGGGGCTACCTCCGAACGCGGTGCCGATCGCTGGCGCGGACGCGCCCAGCGCCCCGGCGGCCAGCGCCCCGGTGGCGATCAGCGATCGGCGGGACAGTTGGCGGTGGGAGCCAACGGCATGATCGTCCATGGGTCTCCGTTCCCGACCGGGCGAAGACGCGACGAGGGCAGGGTGCAGCAACCGCCGAGCACAGGGCGGAGGCACGACTGAGGTGAGGCTCGTCGCGGGCTTTGCTCGGAAGACTCAGAACTTTCGGTGGATGACAGCAACTTATGTAATCCATCGACGAAAGTACAGGGTCTGATTGCAAAAAGATTACCTTGACATCACGGCAACCATCGATTGACAGAAACCTGCGACGCAGGCCGGGGCACGCCTCAGCCCGTCACGCCGCGCGTGATCCGCTCAACATCGCCGATGTGGCGGCATCCCGAAGGCGCGGCACACCACTTCGGCGATGTGGCGGCATCCCGAGCGCGCGATACCCCCACATCGGCGATGTGGGGGATCCGGAGCGCGCGATACCCCCACATCGGCGATGTCGTGTCGATCATGGGGGCGACGGCCGAGCGGCCCGACCGGGGTCCGGCCGAGGGCGGTCCGGGGCGGCCCGGCGTGGGCGTCAGAGGTTCCGGCGTGGGCGTCAGAGGTTGTGGCGGTTGTCGGCCGGGAGGCTGGGAGCCGCGGGCGGCTCGGGCGACTGGGCGGGCTGGCCAAGCTGCGCGACGTGGGTCGGGTCGAGGACCCGGGAGAGGAACGCGCGGGTCCGTTCGTGCTTCGGCGCGCCGAGCACCTCGTGCGGCGGGCCCTGCTCGACCACCACACCGCCGTCCATGAAGACGACCCGGTCGGCGACGTCGCGGGCGAACGCCATCTCGTGGGTGACCACCATCATCGTCATGCCGTCCTCGGCCAGCTTGCGCATGACGGTGAGCACGTCGCCGACCAGTTCCGGGTCGAGCGCGGAGGTCGGCTCGTCGAAGAGCATCAGCTTGGGCTCCATCGACAACGACCGGGCGATCGCCGCCCGCTGCTGCTGCCCGCCCGAGAGCTGCGCCGGGAACGCGTCGGCCTTGTCGGTCAGCCCGACCCGCTCCAGGTTGGCCCGCGCGATCCGCTCGGCCTCGGCGCGACCGCGCCGCAGCACCCGCCGCTGCGCGATGGTGAGGTTGTTCAGCACGGTCAGGTGCGGGAACAGGTTGAACGACTGGAACACCATGCCGATGCCACGGCGTACCGCGTCGATCTCGACATCCGGGTCGGTCATCTCGACGCCGTTCACCCAGATCTTGCCGGCGGTCGGCTCCTCCAGGAGGTCGACGCAGCGCAGCAGCGTCGACTTGCCGGACCCGGACGGCCCGATGACGCAGACCACCTCACCCTGGCCGACCTCGAAGTCGATGCCCTTGAGCACTTCCAGTGGCCCGAAGGATTTGTGCAGGTCGCGGATCTCGACGGCGGGGCGGGGCGGCGTGGTCATCATGCGGGTCACCGGGCCTTGGCGTAGCGGAGTTCGAGGCGTCGTACCACCTGGGACAGGGGCAGGGTGATGACCAGGTAGGCGAGACCGGCCACCAGCAGCGGAGTGGCGTTCACCCGGTCGTTCAGCATGTCCCGGCCGAACTTGGTGATCTCGATGGTCTGTGCCGTCACGCCCAGCACGTAGGCCAGCGACGAGTCCTTGGTGAGCAGGATGAGTTCGTTGGTCAGCGGCGGGATGACGATCCGGAACGCCTGCGGGATGACGATCGTTCGCATGGCGGTGAAGTGCGACATGCCGAGGGTGCGGGCCGCCTCCATCTGCCCCTTCGGCACTGCCTGGATGCCGGCCCGGATGGTCTCGGCCATGTAGGCCGCCGCGGTCAGACCGAGGCCGATCGCGATCGAACCGAACACGCCTCCCGGAATCTCGCGCTCCGGAAAGGCGATCGGGATGCCGTACCCGACGAGGAAGAGCACCAGCAGCGCCGGCAGACCCCGGAACAGCTCGATGTACGCCGTCGCCACCCAGCGGTACGGCGCCACCCGGGACAGCCGCATCAGCGCGAGGATGGTGCCGAACACGAGGCCGAAGGCGAACGCGCCAAGCGTGTAGAGGACGGTGTTTCGCAGCGCGACGGTGATGATCGTCGGGAACATCGACTCGATGATGTCGACGCGGAAGAACGCGTCCTTCAGCCTGCCCCAGTCGGCGGCGTAGGCCACCGCGGCGATGATGGCGATGAAGACCAGGTACTGGAGCCCGAGGGACAACCGCTCCCGCTGGCGGCGTCGCAGCTTCACGTTCGCTCGTTGCCTTCCCGGAGGTTATCGACGAGGAGGGCGCGCGGGACGCGCACCCTCCTGCACTGCGCTTCGATCAGGCGCTCGGACGCTTGCCGATCCACTTCTCGTAGACGGTGTCGTACGTGCCGTCCTGCTTGGCCTTGGCCAGCGTCTCGTTGATCTTCTTGAGCAGCTCCGGGTTGCTGTCCTTCTTCACCGAGAACCCGTACTGCTCGCCGGTGTCGAACTCGGCGGCCACCTCGAACCCACCCGGGTTCTTCTTCAGGTACTCGGTCCAGACCGGCAGGTCGTTGATGGCGGCCTCGACCTGACCGTTGGCGACGGCCTGCTGCAGGGCGGCGAGATCCTCGAACTCGACGAGCTGCAGGCCCTTCTCCTTCTCGAACTTGCGGGCGTAGTCCCGGCCCGTGGTGGACGCCTGGACGCCGAGCTTGCGGTCCTTGAGGTCGTCGAGCGACTTGTACGGCTTCCCGGTCTTGACCAGCAGCGCCTGAGTGGCGTCGAAGTACGGGTCGGAGAAGTTCATCACCTTCTGCCGTTCCTCGGTGATGGTCATGCCGGCGGCCGCCGCGTCGCACTTGCCGGTGTTCAGGTCCTGGCCGGACTTGATCCCCTCGAACGGGGTGTCGACGATCGTCTGCTCGACGCCCAGCTCCTTGGCGACGAGGTCCATCACCTCGACGTCGAACCCGGTCACCTTGCCGCTGGCGTCCTTCGACTGGAACGGCGGGTACGGCAGGTGGGTGCAGACGGTCAGCTTGCCGGCCTGGACCAGCTTGACCCCGCTCGCCTGGACCTCGCTGTCGTCCTTCTTGGCGCAGCCCGCGCTCAGGGCGAGGGCGGTGATCGCCACGACGAGGCCGGCCTGCCGGACTGCGCTCTGGAACCTCACGACGGTGTCCCTCCGGTTCGGCTGCCCCTGTGACAGGCAGCCAGGTTGGTGCGAAGACGAGTTTCGACACGGGGACGGTACTCGCCTCGACGAGGCGTATCCAAGATCACACCGGACGGGTGAGGCAACCGTCACAGCAGCGGGCCCGGCACCCGGACGGCGGCGCCCCGGGGTACGTCGGCCATCGGCGATCAGCGGTTGAGTAACCGCCCAACCTCGAACGAGTAAGGGAGTGGGGCCGGACGACACGGCACGACGCCATCAGCTGCGAGAAGATCACATCAGGGCCGAGCGCCGCACGCGGAGCACCACAGGACCGAGGGGGGCACCTCCGATGTCGGACACTACTCCCACGACGCCCCAGATGGCGTTCGCGCAGTTCGTTCGCCAGGCCGTCGAGGACGCGCGGGATCAACGCGGTTGGACGGTGGGCGACATCGCGCGACACACCGGCATCAGCCGCTCGACGCTGTTCCGCTGGCTCGCCGGCGACTGGCAGCGCTATCCGGAGCTGGCGAAGGTACGCAGCCTGTGCGCCACGCTCGGGCTCTCCATCGCCGCCGCGATCCGGCCGCTCGCGATGGCGGGCACCGCCGCCCCAGCCAGCCCTCCGGCGGCGCTCAGGCAGGTCGAGGCGGACATGGGCAGCATCCGCGAACGGCTGCTGGACGAGTCCGTCCCCGCCGCGGACAAGCGCCAGATCCGCGCCCTGCTGCACCGCCTGGCCCGCCGAGACGTACCGCTGAACGCTCGGCCGTCATCGGCGGCGCAGGTCGTCCGCCGCAACGCCCCGCCCCAGCCTCGGGTGTCACGTCTGTAACCTCCGGGTGCCGCGGGCCGCACGGGTCAGTGGGCGGTGCCGCCCGCCCGAGCGGGGCCGGCCCCGGAGGGCCGGTGACCGATGCGGGGCGCCCGCACCACCGAGTTGTTGCCCGACGCCGGGCGGAAGTCCCGTGCCGCCGAGGCCACCATCTCGTCCGGATCACGCTCCAGTGCCTGGCGGATGTGCGGCGGGACGACCTCGGAGGTCGCCATCGCCAGTCGGACCTGCACCGAACGGTCGTCGACGAGGCGTTCCAGATCCGCCTCGTCGAGTTCCACCGAGCGGACCAGCGCGGCACGGACGTCGACCACCGGGTCCGTGGCCAGTGCGCTGCGCTGCGCGGCGGTGGTCCGCCGGTTGCGAGCGAGCCCCTTGCGGACGCGTCCGGTGCGGTCGGCCATCAGCGCGGTGATGACGTCCGGGTCGTGGGTGTGGGTGGCGAGTCGCTCCCGCACCTCGGGTGAGACGTCGTCGACCAGCCGGGCCGCCAGGTCGGGCTCCAACTCGCGGCTCTCGGCGAGGAGGCCACGAAGCTCCTTGTCGGGTGCCTCGGCCATGGCCCGGCGTACCGACTCGTCGCACGCCGGGTTGCCGGCCACTGCCCAGCGGACCCACCGGTCCGCGTCCTTGACGAGACGCAGGAGGTTGCCGACCGACGTCGACGGGTTCCTCGCCACCGCCTCCCGGACATGACGATCATGGTCCCGGGCCAGTGGTCGCAGGGCCTGCGCGGGCGCGTCGCTCCGACCGGCGACCGCCTTGCGGACCACGGGCGACGGGTCGGACGCCAGGTCGATGAGGGTCATCTGTGACGTCGCCGGGTCCTGCGCCACGCCGAGGCGCGCATCACCACCGGTCGCACCGGGGGCGCTACCGCCCGGCTCGTTGTGCCGGTCGGATCCGCCGACGTGCTGCTGCTTGCCCATGCGCGCAATCATGGCACGAGCCGATCGGGGCACCGTCGCTCAGTGATCCTCGCCGCTGAACAGCCCAGGATGACCGAAGAGCCCCGGCAGACCGCCGGTGTGCAGAAAGACCACCCTGCCGCCGCGCGGGAAGCTGCCGGCCAGCAGCGCCGCCATCGCCCGGCCCGTGTACGTCGGATCCAGGAAGACCCCCTCCGCCCGGGCGGTCGTCGCCAGCGCCGCCCGCACCCCGTCGGTGAGGGTGGCGTAACCCGCACCCACCTGCGAGCCGTCGATCCGCAGCGCTGCCGGCTCGACCTCGCCGGCGAGCAGGCCGGCGACTGTCGCCCGAGGGTCGGGCAGGGCACCGACGTCCACCCCGACCACCCGCTCTGCGCCCAGTTCGCGTACGAGCCCGGCCATCGTCCCGCCCGAGCCGAGCGCCACCACGACCTCCGCCCCGTCGATGTCCGGCAGCTGGGCGCGCAGCTCCCGGCCGCAGTCCACGTACCCCTGGACCGATGCGGGTGAGGTGCCACCGAAGGGGATGGCCCACGCCGACCGCCGCTGCGCCTCGACCGCCAACACCTCGGCGAGCGGGCTGTCGCCGGCCCAGACGATGTCGGCACCCGCCAGTTCGTCGAGCAGCAGGTTCCCCCGCCGGTCGGTCGGGGGCGAGCCGGCGAGCACCAGCACGCAGGCCAGGCCGAGCCGCGCGGCCGCCGCGGCGGTCAGCCGTGCGTGGTTGCTCTGCGGCGCGCCCGGCGTGATCACCGTGGTGGCGCCGGCGGCGACCGCCTCGGCGCAGGTGTAGCGCAGCTTGCGGACCTTGTTGCCGCCGCCGCCGAGCCCGCCGAGGTCGTCACGCTTGAACCACAGCTCGTCCAGCCCCAGCCGGGCCGCGAGCCGGGGCGCGGCCTCCAGCGGAGTCGGCCACGTGCCGAGGGAAACAGGTGCGATCATGCCGACAGCTAATCACCGCGCCGGCCCTCGGGGGACGCCCCCCGCCCTCAGCGCGGACGCGGGGCCACCAGGCCGCACTCGTACGCGATGACGACGAGTTGGGCGCGGTCCCGCGCGTGCAGCTTGGCCATGGCCCGGTTGACGTGTGTCTTCGCGGTTAGCGGGCTGATCACCATGCGGTCGGCGATCTCGTCGTTGGAGAGGCCCCGCGCGACGAGGGCGACGGTTTCCCGTTCCCGGTTGGTCAGCCCGGCCAGACCGGCGTGGGCACGCAGGTGGAGCGGCTCGGTGACGTACCTGTCGATGAGCCTGCGGGTGATCGACGGTGCGAGCAGCGCGTCGCCGCGTGCGGCGACGCGGACGGCGTGCAGGAAGTCCTCCGGCTCGATGTCCTTGACGAGGAACCCTGCGGCACCGGCGCGCAGCGCGTGGAAGACATGTTCGTCCAGGCCGTAGTTGGTCAGGATGACGACGTGCACCCCGACCAGGGCCGGGTCCGCGGCGATGAGCCGGGTCGCCTCGATGCCGTCCATGACCGGCATCTGGATGTCGACGAGCGCGATGTCGGGCAGGTGCTCCCTGGCCAGGGCCAGGCCCTGCCGGCCGTCGGCGGCCTCGCCCACCACCTCGATGTCGTCCTCGACGTCGAGGAGCGCGCGGAAGCCGCTGCGCAGGAGCGGCTGGTCGTCGACCAGCAGGACGCGGATCACGAGGTCGGCCCGACCGGGAGTTCGGCGTGGACGGTGAAGCCGCCTTCGTCACGGGGTTCGGCGCGGAGCCGACCGCCGAGGGCGGTGACCCGTTCGCGCATTCCGAGCAGCCCCACGCCGGGCGTCGGCGTCGTGCCGACCGTGGCCGTGCCGTCGTCGTCGACGCGGATGGCGAGAGCGTCCGGACGGTAGTCGACGCGGACCGACGCCGTCGCGGCAGCGGCGTGCCGGGCGATGTTGGTGAGGGACTCCTGAACGATCCGGTAGGCGGTCCGGTCCACCGCGGCCGGTACGTCGTGTCGCTGCCCCTCGATCGTCAACGTCGCGTCCAGGCCGGCCATCCGGGCCCGCTCCACCAGCTCCGAGAGGTGGTCGAGCCCGCGCTGCGGGTTGCCGCCATCCTCGCGCAGCGCCTCCAGGGTCGCCCGCAGCTCACGGCTCGCCTCACGGCCGGCCTCCCGGATGGCGAGCAGCGCCTCCGGCACCGCCTCACCCCGCCTGCGGGCCAGGTGGACGGCCACCTCGGCCTGCACTTTGATGATCGAGATCTGGTGGGTGAGCGAGTCGTGCAGCTCCCGCGCGATGTGCAGCCGCTCTTCGTCGGCGCGGCGGCGCGCGGCCTGCTCCCGGGTGCGTTCGGCTTCGTCGGCCCGCCGCTCGGCCTGCCGCAGCGCCTCGCCCGCGGCGGCGGCGGCGACCAGCCACGCGAGCTCAAGCGCGCCCCTGGCCCGCGTGAGTGCCTCGCCCACCGGCAGGTGGTGCGGTGGGGCCAGGGCCGCGAGCGGCAGGGCGACCAGCATCAGCACGGCCGCGACGATCGTGACGGCGCGATGCCCGGCCCGTACGGCGGCGTACACCGCGAACAGGAAGGCGACGGTGGGCACATCGAACCCGACCGCCTGGTAACCCACCCCGCACATCCCGCTGACCGCCAGGACGGCGACGGGAGCGTGACGGCGCGCGGCCAGAGCCAGACCGCTGGCTGCCAGCAGCGCGAGACCGAGCAGGTCCAGGGAGATGCGGGAGCGGTCCTCGGAGAGCCCGGCGGCCAGCAGCGCCGCCGCCACGCACACGGCGATTCCGATGTCCCGGACGCCTGGCCGTCCCGTGCTCATGCCGGAACGGTAGCCCCGGGCACGTCACCCGCGACTCCCCCTGGCGGACGAGCCACCACTACCGCGCCTGCGGTAGCGCGTGCGGCGCCCGCCCCGTCCGCAGCAGCCGGGTACGCCCTCGGCGGCAGCCGAAAGCGCGTCCGGCTGCCGGACGACCGGCGGCCTGCCCGGCGACAGGATCAGACCACAACGCCGTACGACGAAGGAGTGGAACATGAACGCGCCAAGGAACCCGAAGTCCGCCCGGCTGGTGGTCGCCGCCGTCGCGTCCGCGCTGTCCGGCGTGGTCGTGCTCGCCGCTCCGGTGGCCGCGTACGCGTCGGACCAGCAGGCCGCCGCCAGCGTCACCACCATGAGCGGCGGGCGCGTCGGCGCCTCCGTGGCAGCGGTGCTGGGCCTGGCCGGCGTCATCGTCGGCGCGCTGTCACTGGCCCGTCCCGGAAGTCGCCTCGGCACCGGCAACGGCCGGCTCGGTGCCACCATGGCCCTGGCGGCGGGGCTGATCGGCATGGCGCTCGGTGCCCTGGTGGTGGTCACCTCGGACAGCGGGATCGGCACCGGCAACGGGCGAGGCGGGGCCTACGTCGCCCTGGTGGTGGGCGTGCTCGCCCTGGGCCTCGGTGTTCTCGCGCTCAACCGCTCCCGGCGCACCGGCTGACGTGCCAGGCGCCGGGTGTGGTCATGGGCGGGCCTGGTTCTGCCGCAGGGCCTCCTCGAGCTGGTCCTCCAGGATGATGATGCGGCAGGCGGCTTCCAGCGCCGTGCCCTGGTCGACCATCTCCCTGGCCCTCGCGGCCAGCCGCAGTTGATAGCGGGAGTAGCGGCGGTGCCCGCCGGCCGAGCGTTGCGGGTCGATCAGCTTCGCCTCGTCCAACCTGCGTAGGAACTCCTGGGTGGTGCCGACGATCTCGGCGGCACGGCCGATCGTGTACGCGGGGAAGTCCTCGTCGCCGAACATGTCCTCGGGTCCTTGGCCCATCTGACCTCCATGTCGAGGGCCCCGGCGCTGATGCGCCGGGGCCCAGGGTTATGGGTTTGAACACCATCTACCGACGAGAACGTCGGCTTGTCCTTTCCGCACCAGCCTGCTGTGCAGGCAACGGGTGCGAGGATCGCATAAGCGTGACCGGAGACCACCTCTCGTTCGATGGAAACTGCGGTGTCCGCCCGGCCCGAACAGCGGCCGGTAGCGGGCGATCCAACGGTGTGGAACCCTCCCTTTCCTCTGCTTCCATTGCCTGAACTGCTCGCCCGCGTGGAGGCCCCACGCAACTTCGTGGCCCCACACGTCGGCGACGAACTGTCAGCTGGAGCCCTGAACGTGCCTCGGCCCCACCTGCGACGCCCCGTCACATCGACCGGAGCTTGCCTATCCGCACTGCCGTGCGGGCGAAAGCGGCGATGTGCGCCGGCTCTCAGCCCGCTGCCCGTCTCGTGCGACGAGCCCGTCCGCGTCTTTACGTTCCTCTGCTGTCAACGAGAGATACCTTAACCGACCCTGCCGAGAATATCTACGACAACGGGCACAAGTTTTTTTTCTTCCTGTTGCGCGCTGCGGCGGGTGGTGACGTCGCACCGGCAGCAGCGCTATCACGGCCGCGCCGTCGCCCGGTCCGGACCGGTGTCCTATGGTCTGGCGGGGAGGTGCGGTGGCGATCGAGGACTGGGCCGGTGGCAGGCGTTTCCACGCCGGCCGGCGTTACCTGAACGACCGGATACGTCTCGCGGTCGATGCCCTGGAACACCTCGTCGGCGGGCTGAGCACGTCACTCCTGGCGCTCGGTGGGCTTGCCCATGTCATCGGCATCGGATTCCTCCTCCCGTCGCCCACCCTGCGGATGGTGCGGGCGGTCGCCAACCGTGAACGGGACCGCCTGTCCCGCTGGGGTCCGAGGGTCATCGATCCCGGGCCGGTGCCGGCCGGACTGCGCGTGGCGTTGCGGGACTACGCCGTGCGGCGGGAGTTGGGCTGGCTGGCGGTACACGCCTTCGCCGGCTTCCTGATCGGCCTGCTCGCCCTCGTCATCGCCCTGTACGCGCTGCAGGGCGTCACGTTCCCATTGTGGTTCTGGCTGCTGCCGCCCGGCTCCACCGGGCCAGGGTTGCTGACCTGGCGGATCGACGGGTTCCTGGACGCGCTCGGGGCGGGAGTTCTGGGCATCGGCTGGCTGGCCGTCGGCCTGGCCGTCGGGCCGGGAATGGCCCGCCTCCAGGCGTGGCCCGGCCGTCGTCTGCTGGCGCCACCCCCCGGCGCCGACCTGTCGCTGCGGGTGGCGCAACTGACCGCCACCCGCGCTGCCGCGCTGGACGCCCACGCCGCGGAGCTGCGCCGCATCGAACGGTCACTGCACGACGGGACACAGAACCGGCTGGTGGCGGTCAACGTGCTGATCGGCGCGGCCCGTCGGGCGCTGACCCGGGATCCGGACTCGGCGGCGGCCGTTCTGGAGCGTGCCCAGGACGCCGCCGAGCAGGCGCTGGCCGAGTTGCGTACCGTCGTGCGCGGCATCCTGCCGCCGGTGCTGGCCGACCGTGGCCTGGCCGACGCTCTCGGCGGCCTGGCCGCCGGCAGCGCCGTGCCGTGCCGGCTCGACATCGACGTGCCCGGCCGGTGCGCAGCCTCCGTCGAGGCCACCGCCTACTTCGTCGTAGCCGAGGCGCTGACCAACGTGAACAAGCACAGCGGCGCCACGTCCGTCACCGTCACGGCCCGGCGGGAGAGCGCACAGATCCTGCTGCGGGTGAGCGACGACGGCCACGGTGGCGCCGCTGAGCGCGACGGTTCCGGGATCGCCGGCATCCGCCGGCGGGTCGAGGCGTACGACGGACGGTTCTCGCTGATCAGCCCGCCCGGCGGGCCGACGACGATACAGGTGGAGCTGCCATGCGGATCGTGATCGCCGAAGACGATCCCCTGCTGCGCGAAGGGCTGGCCCTACTGCTGCGGGCCGAGTCGCTCGACGTGGTCGCCACCACCGACTCGCCGGGCCCGTTCCTGGCAGCCGTCTGCTCGTACGCCCCGGACGTCGCCCACTTCCTGTCCACGGCGCACTGATCGCCGGCCTGGCCGGCTGCTGTTGGTGACGCCCCGGCTTCACCAACAGCAGCCGGGGCTCAGGGCCGCTCGACCTCCGCGGACGCACCGGTGATCATCGAGACGATCTCGTTGCGGCTGGTCTCCTCGATGTTGCGCACTCCGACCTGGCGCCCTCGGCGCAGCACGGCCACCCGGTCGGCGATCCGGAAGACCTGGTCGAGGTTGTGGCTGACGATCAGCACGGCGGCGCCCCGTTCCCGCAACTTCATGATCAGTTGCTCCACCTTGGCGGTCTCGGCCACCCCGAGCGCGGCGGTCGGCTCGTCCATCAGCACCAGGCCGCTGGCCCAGTGGGTGGCACGGCAGATCGCCACCGCCTGCCGCTGCCCACCGGAGAGGTCCCTGATCGTCGCCTTCGCGCTGGGGATGCGGACGTCCAGGGCATCCACCAGCTCCTGGGTCTCCCGCGCCATCCGGCGCCGGTCCAGCAGCCGCAGCGGGCCGCGGACCAACTCCCGTCCGAGGAACATGTTCATGTAGACCGGCTGTGAGTCGGCCAGGGCGAGGTCCTGGTAGACCACCTCGACACCCTGCTTGCGGGCATCGGAGGCGTCCCGGAACGACACCGGCCGGCCGTGCATCCGCAGTTCGCCCTCGGTCGGCTGGTACACCCCAGAAATGATCTTCACGAGGGTGGACTTGCCGGCGCCGTTGTCGCCGACCAGTGCGGTGATCTGGCCGGCGGCCAACTCCAGGTCGAAGCGCTCGATCGCGACGACCCCGCCGAACTGCTTACGGATGTCGCGCAACTGCAACGGCGGTGCGCCGGTTGCGGCCTCGCCACCGGCCGGGACGGTGTTCCGGGTGACCGTGCTCATGATTGCCTCCCTGTGCCAGCCGAGTGGGTGCTCGCGTCGGTGTCGTCGATCCGGATCGGCGTCGAACCGTCGGCGGCGTAGACGCCGGTCACGGCCGGGGCACCGGACCGGACGCCGGTCACGCCCGCGGTCAGTGCCCGGGTGACGAAGACCTGCGGCCGGAATCCGAACAGGACCGTGTCGCCGGGCGCGACGGACGGCACGGCGGAGACGTCGGCCATCGCGTAGTAGTCGATCGCCTCCGGTGCGGGCATCTCCACGTCGACCAGGTGCGCGTCGTCGAGACCGCCGCCCCGGGGCACGATCAGGGCGCGGGTGCCGCCCAGACCGAGCACGGGGTCGACGTAGAGCCCGCCACCGAAGACGTAGGCCCGGCCGCCCCACAGGTGGGACACCTCGCTGACGTAGAGCACCGCCGGCTCCTCGACCAGGTCGGTGACCGCGTGCCAGGGCGTCGTGCCGGTCAGCCCGTGACCGGGCTCGACCTGGGTGGCGCCAGCCTCGGCGAGCATGCCCAGGATCGCGGCGGACGTCGTACCCGGGGCGTTGATCTCGACGTGCGACCGCCCGGCGGCGCGCAGCGCGGCGGCGGCGGTCCGCAGGGTGTCGAGGTTGGGCGTCGGCACCACCCGACCGGCGGCCGGGTCGAACAGTTGGGTCGGGAAGCTGGTGACACCCGCGAACCGCGCACCGGCGAGGGCGTCGAGCCGGTCGGCGACCGCGACGATCTCGTCGGCCGGGTAGCCGCCCTCGTGACCCCGGTAGAAGCGGTCGCCGGGGGCGCTGACCCGGGCGAGCAGCGCCTGCTCCCGGCCGGTCGCGGCGTTCGCGGCCGCCGCCTCGCCGGCCTTGGTGTCGTCGAACACCGTCCAGTGCTTCGGGGCGAGCGCGGCGGCGGTGGCCGCCTCGTGCCGGGGAATCTGCACCAGGTGACCGAGGTGACCGATGCCGAGCCCGCCGCGCCGGTCGGCGAGCGCGCACTGCAGGTCGACGCCGACCGCCTCGGTGATGCCGGCGTCGCGGACCGTCCGGCAGAAGTCGGGATTCCGCCCGACCTGCTTGGTCATCGCGTAGGCGGTCAGCCCGAGCCGGTCGGCCTCGCGCCGGATGGCGACGGCGTTGGTCGCCACGGTGTCCAGGTCCAGCGCGTAGCAGTTGGCCGGCAGGTCGCCCTTCTGGTGCAGGTCCGCGGCAGCGGTCAGGAGGCCCGGGTTGCGGCGTCGCAGCAGATCCAGAAACATGCGTGTGCTTCCTTCCGGGTCAGCTGCGCCGCTCGCGCAGCGAGAGGGAGACGGCCACGAGGATGATCGCGCCGCGCGCCATCATCTGCTGGGACACGGACAGCCCGGCCAGGATCAGGCCGTTGTTGAGCATGCCCATCAGCAGGCTGCCCAGCAGCGCCCCGACGATGGAGCCCTTGCCGCCGAACAGGCTGGTCCCGCCGACGATCACGGCGGCGATCACGGACATCAGGTCGGCCTCGCCGAGGGTGTACCGGGCGCCCTGGAGGCGGCCGGCGTACAGCAGGCCGGCCATGGCGGCGCACATCGCGCTGCCCATCATCACCATGATCTTGACGCGGACCACCTTGATGCCGCTGACCCGGGCCGCGGCGACGTTGTCGCCGATCGCGAGGGTGTGCGCCCCGTACCGAGTCTGCCGCAGCACGATGTAGCCGACGACCGCGGCCGCCACCGACCAGAGCACCAGGCCGGGGATGCCGAGGATCTCGCCCTGGCCGAAGAGCGAGAGGAACGCCTCGTTGCTGACCGGCACCGACTGCAGGCCGGTGACCTCGCGGGCCAGGCCGGCCACCGCGCCCATCGTGGCGAGGGTGACCAGGAAGGAGGGCAGCCGCACGAGGGTGACGAAGACACCGTTGACCAGGCCGACCGCCGCACCGGCGAGCAGTCCGGCAGCCGCGCCGAGCAGCATGCTGTCGGTCTCCCGCAGCGTCACCGCGCCGACCAGCGCGGAGAGCGCGACGACCGAGCCGATCGACAGGTCGATCTCACCGGCCGCCAGCACGAAGACCAGCCCGACGGCCATGACCGTGATCGGCGCGGTCTGGATGACGATGTTGGTGAGGTTGCTGGTGGTCAGGAAGCCGTTGCTGCCCTGCGTGATGGCGAAGAACAGGAACACGACGGCGAAGCCGATGTAGACCACATAGTCACGCCAGTTGAACCTGCTCCAGGTCGGCCCGCTTCTGGCCTTGACCGCCGCATCGGTCTGGGTCATCTATCGTCCCTCCGCTGATTCGAAAGAGGCGTTCCTGCCGGGCTGGGCCGCGACGAGCCGCGCCGGCGCATCGGGGTGGACGCCGGCCTCTTGGCGGGCGACCGCGACGGCACCAAGTACGCCGGCCCGGTCGCCGAGCTGGCTGGTCTTGATCTCCGGGGCATCCGCGCTCAGCGCGGCGACCCAGCGCCGGACCGGCTCGACCAACTCGGTCCGGGAGCCGATCCCGCCGCCGAGGACGACCGCCTCCGGGTCGAGGACGGCGGTGACCGCGACGATGGCCAACGCGATGAAGCGGGCCTCCTCGTCGATGGCCGTCCGGGCCCCCTGATCGCCGGCAGCGGCGCGGGCGAAGACGTCGGGCACGCTGGCCTGCTCGCCGCTCACCGCTCGATAGCGGGCGGCCAGGGCGGCACCGGCGACGGCCTGCTCCAGCGCGCCGTGGATCTGGTTGGCCGGGTCGAACGGGTCGGTGCCCAGCGGCAGGTAGGAGATCTCCCCCGCCGCGCCACGGGCGCCGCGGACCAGTTCCCCGTTCAACACGATGCCCATGCCGATCCCGGTGCCGACGGCCACGAACACGAAGTGCCGGTGGGTACGTCCGCTGCCCAGCCACCGCTCCCCGGCGGCCGCCATGTTGACGTCGTTGTCCAGCACCACCGGGTGTCCCAGACGGCTGGTCAGCTCGGTCCGGATGTCGAAGGCCCCGAGTTCGGAGACGTTCGGGGAGAGGTCGACGGTGCCGGTCGCCGGGTCCGGGGCGCCGGGCAGGCCGATCGCGCTGACCCGGATGTCGGACCACCGCACACCGGACCGGAGAGCCAGGTCGCGGAGCAGCGTGTCGATCTGCGCGGCGACCGCCACCCCGCCACGGGGGTCGGTGGCCTGCACGTCCTCGGCCACGATGTGACCGGCGAGATCCGCGAGCGCGGCCCGGAGCTTGGTGCCGCCGAGGTCCACACCGGCGACGTACCCGGCCGGGACGGACGGCGAATGCGCGGCCATCAGCCGACCGTCAGGAGTCGGGCCGGGTTGGCCACCAGCATCTGGTCGAGCGCCTCCGGCGGCACGCCGCGCCGGGCGAGACCCGGCACGATCTCCTGGCCCAGGTACGAGTACCCGAGGCGACCGTGCGTGCCCGGGTTCAGGTACGCCTCGGCGCCGGTCAGGTCCATCGAGAGCAGGATCCGGTCGGCGTAGCCGTCCCGAACCAACCCGGCGAGCATGTCCAGCCGGGCGTGGTCGGGCCGGTGGTACGCCCGTTTGCCGAACTCGCCCTCCGGCGGGTCCTCGGGCAGCGGGGCGAGCACGAAGTCCCAGAACTGCTTGCCGAGCGTGTCGAATGCGATGTTGACGCCGGTCGCCAGCACCGCCCGCAGGTAGTCCGGGTCGGGGTTGATGTCCAGATGGCCGATGACGACCCGGGAGAGGTCGGCCTTCTCCTCGCGGAGGATCTCGACCTGCTCCAGCGCCATCGTGCCGTGCGTGGTGTGGGTGTTGACCGACAGGCCGGTGGCGACGTGGGCGCGGGCGGCGGCCCGCAGGCACTTCTCCTCGTGCGGGGTGATCTCGTTCAGCCCGGTGGCCTGCTCGCCGAAGATGCCGACCTTGACGCCGGTGTCCCCCACGCCGATGGTGGCGTCGGCGACGAACCGCTCCCGCATCTCGTCCACGCTGGCCTTCAGGGCCCAGCCCGGCGAGTACGGCTCCAGGTAGATCGCCGACCCGGCGACGACGTGCAGGCCGGTGCGTTGGGCCACCTCGCGCAGCAGGGTGACGTCGTGACCCACCACTTCGTACGGGGACAGGTCCACGATCGTGCCGAAGCCCAGTTCCGGCAGGCCCCGTACCGCGACGACGGCGAGGTCCGCGCGGTCGTCGCCGGCACCGCCGGACAGCCACGGCCCGGGCACCAGCGCGCCGAGGTGCTCGTGACTCAGCACCCGGCCGAGCGACTCGGGGGACACCGGCCCGAGGACTGTCTGGACGTACCCCATCTGGCTTTTCCTTCCATCGCTTCGCCGGGGCCGAGGCCCGTGTGGCGTGGCCCAGGTGAGGTCCGGGGTCTCTCTGGAGAGGCCCCGGACCTCGTTGCCTGCTGTCAGTTGCCGCGCACCTCGGCCGGGGGCTCCTGGCCGTAGTCGTCGCGCCAGGCCTCGGCGATGTTCTCCTTGGTGGCGGCCATCGGCGATCCGACGACCAGCTCCGGGGCCTTCTTGTCGAGCAGCCCGTAGGCGGCGACGATGCCCAGGCTCTGGCCGAGCCGGGTGGAGCCGTTGGCGACGACGCCGACGATGTTGCCGCCCTTGACCAGGTCGGCGGCGAGGTTCGCCTCCAGGTCGTTGGTGACGATCTTGACGTCGGTACGTCCCTGCTGCCGGGTCGCGGCGAGCACGCCCTCGGCGGCGGTGGCCCAGGCGACGTAGACGCCGTTCAGGTCGGAGTGGCGGGTCAGCATCGCGGTGGCGATGTCCTCGGTCCGCGCCGGGTCGGAGAAGCCGGTCTCCTCGACGATCTTGATGTCCGGGTAGAGGAAGTTCAGCCAGTCCTTGAACGCCTTGTCCCGCTGGTTGGTGAACCAGAAGTCGGCGTCGTGGTAGATGTAGCCGACCTTGCCCTTGCCGCCGAGCGCCTTGCCGAGCATCTCCGCGTTGGCCTTGCCGAACGCGGTCAGGTCGGCGGTGACGATCCCGACGATCTGCTCCCCGGCCTTGTAACCCTTCGGCGGGGTGGTCATCACGACGAGCTTGACGCCGGCGTCCACGGCGGGCTTGAAGGCCGCGGCCGCCGCGGTGGGGTCGACCGCGATGGTGACGATCAGGTCGGGCTTGAGCGCCAGCACGGTCTGCACGTTGTTGGCCTGCCGGGCCGCGTCGAACTCGGCGCTGGTGCTGGCGAGCACCTTGATGCCGAGTTGGTCGAACTCCTTGCGGACCCCGGACTCCACCGCCTTGGTCAGCGCGGAACCCTCGTGCCAGACGAAGGCGGCCGAGAAGTTGCCGTCCTTGACCTTCTGCTGCTCCTCGGGGGTCAGCGACAGCTGGTCGGCGGCGGTGGGCGTCTCCCCGCCGGGGCCGACGAACGACAGGCTCGGTTCGGTGCGGGGGCCGCTCGACGCGCCGCCGTCGTCGCCGGACGTCTCGTTCGAGCAGGCGCTGACCATGAGCGCCAGGGCGCAGATTGCGCCCAGGACGGCCCCACGTCTACGGGTGAGATTCATAGCTCTTCCCTCCACAGGCAACGGGCCCGGAACCGGTGGCTCCGGACTGAGACGGGGTTCCGACGCGACCAGCACGGCACGTGACAAGGGACCCGTGCCGTCACCCCGGGATCCGGTGCGTACCGGTGGGGCGGCGGCCTCTATTTCCGTTCAGGGTGAAAGTATTACCGCGCTGGTCAGGCCCGTCAAGAGGGTTGATCGGAGATTCCACCCACTCACTTCGACCCGAAAATCCGATTCTGGTGAGGCGGCGTGGTGGCACCGGTGACAGATTCGGTGCGGGCCAACCACCAAGCGGCAGAAGCAACTCACCGATCCGACACGCGATCGGTGGTTGCCCCGACAGCACCCTGCCCTTAACATTCGGACGGAAAAGAAATAGGGGGGTGGACGTGGAAGCACAAGCGCCCCGGCGCGCGAACCGGTCGACCGTGCTGGCTCACGTCCTGACACACGGGCCGGTGACCCGCACCGCCATCGGCCAGGAGACCGACCTCTCCCCCGCCACCGTCTCGCGCATCGTCGAGGTGCTGCTCGACGAAGGGCTGCTGACCGAGACCGATGGCACCCCGACCACCACCCGGGGCCGGCGGGCGACCCGCGTGGCGATCGCCGCCGGACGGGGCGTGGTCTGCGGGGTCGACGTCGGCGGTTCCAACGTCCGGTTGGTGGTGGCCGACCTCGCCGCCACGCCGCTGGTCGGCCGCACCGTCCCCACACCGGCCGACTATGACGCCCCCCGGCTGGCCCGCTGGCTGGCCGACCTGATCCGGCAGACCGTCGGCGACAACCTGGCCCGGCTCGACTGCGTGGCGGTGGGGCTGCCCGGAGCCGTCCGGCAGCACGACCGCACGGTGTGCAACGCGCCGAACCTTCCTCAGGTCGAGGACCCGGACTTCCTCCGACTGTTGGAGAAGCGGCTGGCGGTCGGGGTCGAAGTGGACAACGACTCCAACTACGCGCTCCTCGGCGAGCTGCGCTTCGGCGCCGCCCGCGACGCGCAGACCGCGGTGATGTTCACCATCGGGGCCGGGCTCGGTGCCGGCGTCGCCATCGAGCGGCGGCTGTTCCGGGGCCGCAGCGGGATGGTCGGCGAGTTCGGGCACCTGCCGGCCGGCCCGCTGGGCGGCGCACTCGAACAGATCATCAGCGGGCACGGCATCCTCGCCCGCGCCCGCGATCTCGGCCTACCGTTCGACAACGCGGCCGACGTGTTCCACTCCACCGACTCCCGCCTGGTCCCGGTCAAGCAGTACGTCGAGCAGGCGCTGCTGATCATCCTCACCGCCGCGGTGGTCGCCTACGAGCCCGAGGTGATCGTCCTCGGCGGCGGCATCTCCCACGCCCTCAAGCCCGACCTCGGTCGACTGGGCAGTCGGCTGCGGGAGATCGTGCCCGCCACGGCGGCAGCCGTGCAGAGCGCGGAACTCGGGGACCTCTCCGGCGCGTTGGGTGCCGTGGTGGCGGCGTTGCACAGCGCGTACGGCCGACTCGGGCTCGCCGAGGCCGACCTCGCCCACGTGCCCCAGTCGGACGCCCTCGCCGGCTGCGACCTGGGCGCGTTGTCCGCCACAGTGATCGCGTAATCCGTCCGCCGCCCTTCTGCCCGACGGCGCCGCTCGTGGGGGGCCGACGACCTGAGGTCGTCGGCTCCCACGCCTGCTGACTACCGAACCCGCAGCTGCTGATGGACCGCTGCGGCGGGAGCGTAGGTCGGGTCACCGGAGTAGGCGACGTGGACCGGGTACCCCCCTGCTGACAGCCCGGCGGTCGGCAGTTCGATGACGGCCACGCCGTCGGTCAGCGCAACCACCCGCGTGCTGCCGCCGAAGGTGACGGCCACCTCACCGGTCACCTTCGGCGCCTTCTTGTGCTGGGTCTGCGCCCGCACATCGACGTTCAGCGTGAACGTTGCACCCCGGACGATCGACGCGGGGGCGGCCTTCGCCTTGACCACGACCCGTGCCGTGCCCGGGGCCGTCATGGTGACCTGGGCTGAGCCTGCCTTGGTCGGGTCGACCACCGACGTCGCCACGACAGTGAGCGCCGAGGCGGTCTCGTCAGCGGCCACCGAGAGCAGACCATCCGCGGAGATGGTCGTTGCCGCTGAGGTCGCTCCCGTGACCGACCACGTCACCGCGGGGCTCACACCATCGTTGGTCGTCACCTGGGCGTTGAACTGCCTGACCCAGTTCCAGCCCCGCGTCAACGTCTCGGTCGGGGGCGTCACCGACACGGAGTCGACCCCCGACCACAGGTGGTCCCGGGCGAAGATCGTGAACAGTTGGCCCGCCGTCATCCCGTCGTGCGCGCCGGGGACCTGGGTCGTCTCGGCGGCGAACCCGCGTGCCCGGAAGTTGTTCGCGATGGCGTTCTGGGCGTTGAGGTTGCCCTCGAAGACACCGTTGCCGAGGAACACGAAGAGGCCGTCATCCCCGACCGCGCCCGCGATGTTGTCGTAGTCCTGCGCGGTGAGGGACGGATTGCCGGAGAAGTGTCCATAGAAACCGAACGTGGTCGGGTAGTTCCTGATAACCACGCCACCCGTCATCCCGCCGTAGGAGAACCCGCCGTAGGCGCGCCCCGAACGCTCGGTCGAGACGTTGTAGCTCGCTTCGACGAGCGGAAGGATCGTCTGGACCAGGTTGTTCGCGGCGTTCGTCTGGTTGTACGAGGCGAACCCGAGGCTGGTGCCCGTGAAGTGGTTCCCCATGGTGACCGCCACCGTCGGCTCGATCTCGCCCTTCGCCGTCATGTTGTCCAGGATGTTCGGGACATTCGCGGGGACCATGAAGTCGGTCTCGTCACCGAAGATGCCGTGGGCGAGATACGCGACCTTGTACGGTTCGGCGCGGTTGGCATCGTAGTTGGGCGGCAGGTAGACGCCGAGGTAATGGCCACTGTCGCCCAGGATCGTGGTGTAGGGGACGTACTGGACGGTGCCCCGTCGCGAGCGGTCCGCCATCGGCAGCTCGTACTCCGCACGCTCCTTCAGCACCGGGTCGTTCTGCTTCCTGGCGTACGGCACGTACACGGCATCGAGGACGTCGTTGTTCCTGACGCGGAACGAGGACTCGCCCGGGGGGCGAGGGTTCGTCGAGGCGGGATCCCAGATGCGCTTGTTGACCCAACCCTGAGTCGGGTCCCAGACCCGGTACCAGTAGCTGAGGCTTCCGGCGTGCAGCGGGACCGAGACCGACCAGTATCCCGACGAGTCTCTGGTCATGTCCCTGAGGAACTCGGTGCCTCCAGAGTGGTAGCGCCCCGGCTGCCACGCTTCCGGCTGATACCGCGTGTTGCCGGTGTTGACGTCGAGCAGAGTCAGGTCCCCGGCAAGGCGGACCTGCGTGGCGTTGGGATTGTGGTAGACGAACTTCGCGGTGTATCCGGTCGGTGAAGCGGGATCCGCCTTGACGGTCGCGCCCTGCACAATCGCGGGTCCGGCTGCGGCGGCAGCCGGCGCCGAGACGATGGCGCCCGCACCGAGTGACACGAACGCGAGCATCGAGATCGCACGCCTGAGCCGGCGCCTTCCGATCGCCTTCCTCAACTGAGCACACTCCTTTGTAGTCTCAAATCGCGGCCTTGAGCTGGGAAAAGCTCACTCCTGGGCCGCGCGGGTTCCCTCAACCATGACGTGACCCGCGCCGATGCTCCGGTGGACCTGTATTCAGCTAAATCGAATTAGCACAGGTAGTGTGGCGGGGCGCTCCTAACGGTGTCAAGGGATCCCGGGGCCGTCGCGGCCTCGGGTTACTCCTGGTCACGGCATCGACGAAGTCACCCCCGACACGCCGACCCCTGGCTAGACTCAGGGACCGGCGTCGATCGGGGGAGCATGCGCAGGTGAGTTCGTCCCAGCTCCTCGTCACGCTGGACCGCGACAGCCCGGTCCCGTTGCAGCAGCAGCTCTACGACCAGATCAGCAGATCCGTGCGCGCCGGTCGGCTGCGCCCCGGCGACCCGCTGCCGCCCAGCCGCGAACTGGCACACCAACTCCGGGTCTCCCGGACGGTGGTGACCCGGGCGTACGAACTGCTGCGGGCCAACGGGGTGCTCACCTCACGGCGCGGATCCGGCACGCGGGTCAGCGGCGCCCTGCCCGACGCGCCGCCACCCGCCCAGCGCGGCACCCGCGCGCACCTCTGGCCCGAGCCGCCGCTGCCCACCGACGCCGGCAGTCCGCTGTGGAAACCCTGGGAACCGGCACCGATGCACCGGCCGGACGGGACGTACGACTTCCGGCACGGCACCCCGGCGCTGGCCAGCTTCCCGATCACCCGGTGGCGGCAGTCGCTCGCCGAGGCGGTGAGCCGGGCCGACGCGGTGGCGCTGGGCTACGGCCCGGCCGAGGGCTCCCCGTCGTTGCGTACCGAGATCACCGCGCTGCTGCGCCGTAGCCGGGCACTCGACGCCACCCGCGAGAACACGGTGGTGACCAGCGGCGCCACCCAGGCCATGGACATCCTGGTGCGGCTGCTCGTCGGCCCCGGCGACGTGGTGGTCATCGAGGACCCGAGCCACACCGTGCTGCGCCAGATCTTCGGCTATTCGCGGGCCGCGGTGGTGCCGGTCGCTGTCGACGAGGAGGGCCTGCTGGTCGACGAGATCGACTGCCGGGTCCGCGAGCACGGCCTCGACCCCGCCCGGGTACGCCTGGTCTACGTCACCCCGTCGCACCAGTTCCCGACCGGGTTCATCATGTCCGACCGGCGGCGACGGGCGCTTCTGCGCTGGGCCCGCGAACACGCCGCGACGGTGCTGGAGGACGACTACCACAACGAGTTCACCTTCGCCGAGGAGCGACTCCCGTCGCTGGCCGCCGATCCGCAGGACGCGGACGTGGCCTACGTCGGCAGCTTCAGCAAGACCCTCTTCCCCTCACTGCGCATCGGGTACGCGGTGCTGCCGCCACACCTCGTCCGGTCGTTCCTCGGCGTCAAGTGGATCACCGATCGGCTGAGCCCTACCCTGACCCAGGAGGCGCTGGCCGAGTTCATCTCCTCCGGCGCGTACGCCCGGCACATCGGCCGGATGGACCGCCTCTACCGGCAGCGACGCGCCCGGCTGCTGGAGGCGCTCCACGAGCACTTCGGCGCGGGGGTGGAGATCTCCGGTACGGCGGCCGGGCTGCACGTGCTGGTGACCCTGGGCGGCGCGCCCGACGCCGACGAGGCGGAGATCGTGCGCGCCGCCGCCGCGCGGGGCGTCCGGGTCTACCCGGCCTCGGGTTACTTCGTCACCCGGCCACCGACCGAACCAACCTTCCTGATCGGGTACGCGGCACTGCCGACCGCCCGGATCACCGAGGGTGTGGCGCTGCTGGCCGCCGCGGTGCGGGACGTGACGGCTCGGTGAAGCGGGGCCGGTTCGGTGGCGGCGATCACGCTGCGGAACTGGGCCGCGTACCGGCCGGCCGCCGGCCGGTAGATCACCAGGATCGCGCGGTTCACGGGCGGCTCCCACGGTGGGTGCCGGCGGGGCTGAGCGGCCCGCCGCCGGTGGACGGGCCGGCGGTGCGCAGGACCACGCTGGTCGTCGTGCCGTCGAGCACCGCCTCCTGCCGCGCGTCGTCCTCCTGCCGCGCGCCGTCGGCCAGCTCGTCGAGGACGGCCGCGAGCCGGGCCAGCGCGTCCGTCACCTCCGCCCGGCCGCCGGGGTGCGCCGACTCGACGGTGAGCAGCAGCCGGTGCCGGCCCAGATCGGTGCGGACCAGGTGGCCCTGCCGCCAGTTCCAGCGCCGCGAGTGGGCCCGCCCGTCGGCGTCCCCGTAGACGACCTCGCCCGGCTCGGGCTGCTCGGGCGCGTCGGGCGCGCCGAGCGGCAGGTACGTCTCGGTGCCGTCGGCCGGCCGGACGACGAGGTCGGCGAAGCCGTCGACCGCGCACGAGGCCACCGGCAGCGCCGCGCCGAGCGAGACCGCGTTGCAGAGATCGACCAGGGCGTTGATCCGGGGCAGCCGATCCCCCTTGGCCACCCGGCGGGCGATCGACTCGGCGGCGCACGGGAACCTGTTCGGGTTCACCCCCACCGCCCGGTACGCGTCCCGCCACGCGGCGATGCCCGGCAGCCCCGCCACCCCGGCCTTGTCCAGGCCCGCCGCGTGCAGCGCGTCCTCGGCGGCCGTCAGCAGCGCCGACACGGCGGGAGGCGCCGGCGCGACCTCGACGGCCGGTATGGCGAGCACGCCGAGCACGTAGTCCGGCACCGCGGTCAGCACCCGGTCGTCGATGCGTACGGTGAGGGTGGCCGCACCGTCGCTGAGCTGGGTCATCGTGATCCTCGTGGAGTTCGGGTCCTGTGGTCGGACCGACCGTACGCAGCGGTGCGGCCACCGGGTGTGGCCAATCCGGGGTGATCCGGTGAGGCCAATCCCCATCACGTAGCCGTCGTCGGGTGACCGCTCGGTGCCGGCCTACTCCACCAGGGTGGCCTTCAGGGCCTTGAGGTCGTCGGCGCCGAAGCCCCGCGCCGCCAGCCAGGTGGCGACGCCGCCGTGCCGCTCCTGCACCAGCGTCAGGAAGTGCTCCATGGTGGCCGGCTCGGCGGTGTGCGCCTCCTCGGGGAGGCTCGCGATCCGCTTCTCCCAGGCCGGTAGGACCCGCGTCTGGTTCCGGATGGCGACCAGGTGTTCCCGGGTACGCGCGTAGTCCTCGACCACGTTGCGCGGGTGCACTCCGAGCGCGGCGAGCAGCACGGCGACGACGACGCCGGTGCGGTCCTTGCCCGCTGTGCAGTGCACGAGCAGCGGGTGGTCGCGGGCGTCCACCGCGTGCCGTACCGCCGTGATGATCGTCGGGGCGGACACCACGAGCATGTCGGCGTAGTGCTCGGCCAGGCGCACACTGGGGTCCGGATGGATCGGCCGCAGGCTCGATCGGCCGAACGGCAGATGCATGATCCGCAGCCCGTCGGTGAGCCGGTCCCGTTCGCTGGTCTCGGCGATCTCCCGGCGGCCCCGCAGGTCGATCCTGATGCGGATGCCTGTCGTCTCGCGGAAGGTCTGCGCCTGGTCCGGGTCGAGGAACACCGGGGTGGCGCTGCGGTAGATCGCGCCGGGGCGCACCCGCCCACCCTCGACGGTCGGCAGGCCACCGAGATCCCGGAAGTTCAGCGGCGCGTGGACGCTCATCGGACGGCGAGCAGGTGGTCGATGAGTTCCTCCCGCTGCGTGGCCGGCCCGTCGAACAGCAACTCGCTGCTCTTGGCCCGCTTGAAGTAGAGGCCGATCGGATGCTCCCAGGTGAAGCCGATGCCGCCGTGCACCTGCACGGCCGTGGCGGTGACCCGGAAGTACGCCTCGGAACAGAACGACCGCACGGTCCGGGCCTGGACGGCGAAGGCGTCGTCGGCGAGGGTGTCGTCCACCGCGAGGACGAGCGACCGCATCGATTCCACGTCGAGCAGGCGCTCGGCACACAGGTGTTTGATCGCCTGGAAACCTCCCACCGGGCGGCCGAACTGCTCCCGGGTCAACGCGTGCTCGACCATCAGCTCCAACGCGCGGGCCGCGCCGCCGGTCTGCTCCGCGGCCAGCGCGACCATCGCCTGGTCCCGCACCCGGTCCACCACCGCGCCCGCCTGCCCCGGCCGGCCGAGCCGCCGTGCCCGGACGGAGCTGAACCGCACCACCGCCTGCCGGCGGGTCGGGTCCAGCACGGGGGACGGTTCCACGGTCACCCCCACCTCGGCCGGGTCCACCGCCAGCACGTCGACGCCGTCCACGGTCCGGGCAACCACCAGCAGGAGTACCGCCGCCTCGGCGTCGACGACGTGCGTCGCCGTGCCGTCGACCAGCCACGTGCCGTCCTGACCGGCCCGGCCCCGCAGGTCGCCCCGCAGGGAGACGGCCGTTCGCAGCGACCCGTCGGCGATCCGTGGCAACCAGTCCGAGCAGGCCAGCTCGTCGCCGAGCCGCAGCAGCAGTTCGGCCCCGAGGGCCACGGTGGCGAAGTACGGGCCGCCATACAGGACGCGACCGAGTTCCTCGAACACGAGCCGCAGTTCCGCGCCGCCGAACCCCTGCCCGCCGTACGTCTCGGGAATGGCCACGCCGGGCAGCCCGAGCTCGACCGCCATCCGTTGCCAGATGGCGGGATCGAAGCCGACCGGGTCCTCCATCAGCCGCCGTACCTCGGACTCCGGTGACGCCTTCGCCAGGAAGCCGCGCAGCGACCGGCGGAAGTCGGCCTGGTCGTCGCTCACCGGGTCGCCTCCCAGGTGTCCCAATAGACGACGGACTCCACCGGACGTCGGCGGGCCTCGCCCCAGCGGCCGGTCGGGACGCCGATCGGGATCAGCGCCCAGGCGATCGCGTCCGGTGGCAGTCCGAGCACCTCGCGCACCTCGTCGGCGGCGTGGCGGTGGGTGGTGGTCAGGGTCGTGCCCAGGCCCAGCGCCCGCGCCGCCAGCATCAGGTTCTGCACCGCCGGGTACACCGACGACGGCTCGTCCACGGTCGTCACCGGAACGATCAGAGCTGGCGCCTCGCCCATGTGCTCGGCCAGATGGTCCGCCGAGCGCAGCATCCGGGCCTGCTGCTCGGCCGCCTCGGGGTCGTCGGGCACGCGGTCGTCGTACCGCCGGCGGACCGGTGCCCAGCAGGCCCGGTAGATCTCGCCGAGTCGGGCGCGCCGCTCGGCGTCGGTGACCACCACCCACCGCAGCCACTGCGCGTTTCCGCCGGACGGCGCGCAGTGGGCCGCGCGCAGAATGGTCCACAGTTGTTCATCGGTGACCGGTGCGGTCGGGTCCAGCCGCCGCATCGCGCGCGTCGTCCGGATCACCTCGAAGACGTCCATCGGTCAGGCTCCTTCGGCAGCGTTCATCAGGCGGCGTTCCAGGCTGGGGGTCGCCGAGATCAGGGCGCGGGTGTAGTCCGACTCGGGCCGGGTGAGCACCTGCTCGGTCGGCCCGTGTTCCATCACGGTGCCGTTGCTCAGCACCAGGACCCGGTCGGCCAGGTGGCTGACGACGGCGATGTCGTGCGAGATGAAGACCATCGCGATGCCGAGTTCCTCCCGGACCCGGTTGAGCAGGTTGAGAACGGTGGCGCGTACCGACACATCGAGCGAGGACACCGCCTCGTCGCAGACCAGCACCGTCGGCTTGGCCGCCAGCGCTCGGGCGATCGAGACGCGTTGTCGTTGGCCGCCGGAGAGCTGTGTCGGGCGGCGGTCCGCGTCGGCTTCAGTGAGACCGACGTATCGGACGTACTCCATCGACGGCTCGCGGAACCGGCGCGACAACCGCCGGTTCACGGCGGAAACCTCGGCCATCGAACGCCAGACCGGCAGCCGGGGGTTCAACGCCCCGGCCGACTCCTGGACGATCATCTGCACCGATCGCGGCCCGCCAGCGAGGTGCTCGACGGTGCCCTCGGTCGGCGGCAGGAAGCCGGCGATGATCCGGCCCAGCGTGGACTTGCCCGAGCCGGACTCGCCGACGACGCCGAGCACCTCACCGCGCGTCAACTCCAGGCTGACGTCGGAGAGCACCCGGTGGGCCTTCGCGCCCGAGCCGTAGTCCTTGGACACCTTCGAGACCCGCAGGACCGCGCTCACCGGAGCGCCTCCGTCCGGCTGGCGCACCCGGCGGGGGCGGCCACGCCGAGCGGGTGCCGGCACCGCACCAGGCTCTCCTCGACGGTCCACAGTTCGGGGTGCTCCCGGCAGTCGTCGGCGGCCCGGTGGCACCGGGCGGCGTAGTTGCACCCGCCGCCGGTCCAGCCGCCCGGCCGGTCGGCGGTGATTTCCGGGAAGGTCCGCAGCCGGTTGCCCCCGAGCCGCGGCACGCAGTCGAGCAGCGCCTGCGAGTAGGGGTGTCGCGGCCGGCTCAGCATCGCGTCCACCGCGCCGACCTCCTTCACCTCGCCCCGGTAGAGCACCATCACCCGGTCGCTCACGTCGCCGAGGACACCCAGGTCGTGGCTGATGAAGACGGCGCTCAGCCCACGCGAGGCGACCAGTTCCCGGATCAGGACGAGGATGTCCTTCTGCAACGAGACGTCCAGCGCCGTGGTGGGCTCGTCGGCGAGGACCACGTCGGCCTCGCAGCTGAGCGCCATCGCGATCATCACCCGCTGGCACATGCCGCCGGAGAGTTCGTGCGGGTAGCTGTTCATGACCCGGTCGGGGTCGAGCCGGACGTCGCGCAGCGCCACCACCGCGCGTGACCCGGCCTCGGTCCGGCTGGCGGGCAGGTGGGCACGGATCACCCGGACGATCTGGTCACCCACCCGGCGCATCGGGTGCAGCGCCGAGACGCTCTCCTGGAAGATCATCGCGATCCTCCGGCCACGGATCGCGCGGAGCGGGCGGCCCCGGAGCCCGACCAGTTCCTGGTCGCCGAGGCGGATGCTTCCGGTCACCTCGGCGTCCGGCGGCAGCAGGCCCAGCGCGGCGAGGGCGATGGAGGACTTACCGCTGCCGGACTCCCCCGCCACACCGAGGACCTCACCGCGTCCGACCGTGAACGAGACGTTCCGCACCGCGGGCTCGGGGCTCCCCGCGAACCTGATGCTCAGGTCGCGGATCTCCAGGGCCGCCTGCTCCGCGCCTGTCACTTGCGGGCCACCGTCGACATGTCCGGCCGACCGCTGGCGTTCGGCTCGTAGCCGGCCACCTGGTCGGACAGCCCGACGATCATCGGCACGGTGAACAGCGGCGCGAACGGCGCGACCTCAACCACCTTCTTGGCGAGGTCGGTCGCCGCGGCCTTGCGCGGCGCGAAGTCGAACGTGGTCAGCAGCTTGTCCTGCAACTGCGCGGTGCCGAAGTCGGTCTTGCCGGCGTTGTAGAAGGAGTCCGGGTTGAGCAACCGGCCGTAGGTGATGGCCGGGTCGGCGTGGCCGGTCCAGCCGGACAGGAAGCAGGGCGCCTGGTCCTTGGCCCAGAAGGCCTCGGTGGCCGCGGCGGCGGTCTCGGACTGGATGGTGACGTCGATGCCGATCTTCTTCAGCGAGTCGATGATGATCGGGCCGCTGGTCTCGTAGTTGAGGCCCGGGAAGGTCAGGCACTTCATGGCCACCCGCTTGCCCCCGGTGGCCTGCGCGACGAGCGACTTGGCCTTCGCCTCGTCGTAGGCGTAGGTGGGTGTGATCGACGCGTCGTGGTACGGGTGCGTCGGCGGCAGCGCCGTCCAGGTCACCTCGGCGGCCTCACCGCTTGCCGCCTTCCGGATGACCTCGCGATCGAGCGCGTAGTTGATCGCCTGCCGGATCTCCACCTTGTCGGTCGGCGCCAGCTTGGCGTTGAAGTTGATCATCGTCTCGGAGTACGCGGGACCGACCACCACCTCCTTGCCCGGCACCGTCTTCAGCTTCTCCACGCTCAGCGGCGGCACCGAGATCGCCACGTCGACGACATTGCTCTGGAAGGCCGTCACCATGGCCTGCGGGTCCTTGAACACCTGCCAGTTGAGCGTGGGCGCCTTGCCCTTGTCACCCCAGTACGCATCGTTGCGCTTGTAGTTGACGGCAGCGCCGGTCTGCAGGCTCTCCAGCGTGTACTTCCCGGCTCCGACCGGACGGGCGGCGAAGTCCTTGCCCTCCTTCTCGACCGCGGTCGGTGAGACGATCATCCCGGCCCGGTCACTCAACGCCGTCGGGATCGAGGAGTCCGGCTTGCTCAACGCGAGCACCACGGTGTTCGCACCCTCGGCGGTGATCGCGGAGACGCTGGCGATGTCCTGGCCGTTGGCGGACGCCTTGAACCGGTCCATGCTCGCCTTCACGGCGGCGGCGTCCATCGTCGTTCCGTCGGAGAACGTGACGCCGTCGCGCAGTTCGAGGGTGATCTTGGAGCCGTCGTCCGCGACCTTCCACGAGGTGGCCAGGCCGGGCCCCAGCTCGCCGGTCTTGGGGTCACCGACCAGCAGCCGGTCGTAGACCAGGTTGAGGTGCGGATAGTCGTACCCCGAGGAGCTCACCGTCGGGTCCAGCGAGGTCGGGAAGTTGACCGTGCCGATCTTCAACGGTGCGGCGGCGGACGAGTCGGTTCCCGACTCGCCGGACCCGCAGGCGGACGCGGACGCGAGGACAAGGATGCCGACGGCGAGGGCGGTGATTGGTAGGCGGCGTGGGCCGAAGATGGTCATAGTTGCTCCTCATCGAGGGAATTGGTGAGAAGGATGGGCCGGATGGTGGGACGCTCATCCGATCCGTAGGCGGTCGCGCAGGCCGTCTCCGAACTGGCTGATCGCGAACGCGGTTGCGGTGATCAGCAGGCCGGGGGCGACGGTGAGCAACGGGTTGACGTAGAAGTCGGCGTAGGCGCGGGCCAGGTCCGGCCCCCAACTGGGTGCCGGCGGCTGCACGCCCAGGCCGAGGAATCCGAGAGCGGCCTCGATGATCAGTGCGGTGCTGGCCAGGCCGCAGAGCTGGACGACCACCGGCCCCATCGCGTTGGGCAGCACATGCCGCAGAGCGATCCGCCAGCCGCGCACGCCGAGTGAGCGGGCCACCAGCACGAACTCCGCCTGCCGCAGCGCCAGCACCTGGGCGCGCAGCAGCCGGGCGACGATCGGCGCGAAGACGACGCCGACCGAGAGCATCGCGGTGAGCAGGCTGGGGCCGAGCGCGCCGGTGATCGCGATGGCGAGCACGATGCCCGGGAAGGAGATCACGGCGTCGGCGAGCCGCATCAACACCTCGTCGACCGGCCCGCCGACATAGCCGGCGACCAGGCCCCAGAGGCTGCCGAAGATGCCGGCCACGCCGACGGTGATGGCGATTCCGCGAAAGCTGGAGGCCGACCCGTGCATCAGTCGGGACAGCACGTCGCGGCCGTTCGCGTCGGTGCCGAGCCAGTGCGCGCCGGACGGCCCGGCGTACGGGTTCGAGGGGTCGATGGCCAGCGGGTCGTACGGCGCCAGCCAGGGCGCGAGCAGACCGGCCAGCAGCACCAGCAGGACGACCGCGCCGCCGAGCCAGAAGGCGACGGCACGCGAGCCGCCAGCCGGTCGGGGCCGACGGGCGGCCGACCCCGGGCGGAACCGGGGCGGCGTGACCGTGGTGCTCGGGTCCATCGACGTGGTCATCGGTGTGCCTCCTGCGATCGGGCTACCGGTGCGGGCAGCCCACGGTCGGCCGGGTCCTGCTGCTGGCGCGGGGCGAGCCCGAGCTCGGTCAGGAGTTCCGCGGTGTGCTCTCCGGTCCGCGGCACGGTGAGCGCGCCGGGGCGGTCGGTGAGGCCGACCCGCACCGGGCGGCCGGGCACCCGCACCGGGCGGCCGTCGGGACCGTCCACGGTCAGCACCATGGCCGCGTCGGCCATCGCCGCGACCGCCTCCCCGACCGAGCGCATCGGTCCCGCCGCGACGCCCGCGGCGTGCATCGCGCCAAGCACCTCGGCGACGCTGCGACCGGAGGTCCAGTCACTGACCACCTGTTCCAGGCGGTCACGCGCCGGCCCGGTGGACTCGTCGTAGCTGACGTCGGTGCCGCCCAGAACGGCCCAGAACCGCTGCCAGGCGGCGTCGCCCAGTGGGGCCAGGAAGACCTGCCCGTCGCGCGCCGGAAAGACGGTCGCGAACGCGGTCTGGACCTGGTTGCCCCAGCGCCCACGGGGGACGCCGGCGGCTGCCAGGCCGACCTCGTGGGCCAGCATGGCGGTGTACGAGTCGAGCATGCTCACGTCGACGAAGGTTCCGACGCCCGTGCTCTCGCGCTCGCGCAGAGCCATCAGCACGGCGATTGTCGCGTGGTAGGCGGCCACATGGTCGGCCACGAAGGCCCCGACGAACGTCGGCTCGCCGCCGGGATGCCCGGTGAGGTCGGCGATCCCGCCCATCGCCTGGATCACGCCGTCGTACGCGCCCCGGGGTGCGTCGGGCGTCCCGGAGCCGAACCCGGTGACGTGCACCATCACCAGCCGTGGGTTACGGGCCCGCAGCACGTCGTAGGACCAGCCCAGTCGCTGCGGCACGTCGGCGCCGTAGTTGGTCACCACCACGTCGGCGGTGTCGCAGAGCCGGAGCAGCGCCTCCCGGTCGTGCGGGGTCTTCAGGTCCAGGCAGACGCTGCGCTTGCCCCGGTTGTGCGAGGCGAAGTAGACGCTGCGACCGTCCACGACCGGCAGGGCGTTGCGGGACATCTCCCCCGCCGGCGGCTCGACCTTGACGACGTCCGCACCGTGGTCGGCGAGCATCTGCGCGCAGTGCGGGCCGGCGATCGCGTGGCCGAGTTCGATCACCCGGATGCCGGCCAGCGCGCCGGTTGCCGCGCTCACGCCGCCACCCGCCGGTCGAGCCGGGCCAGCACGAGGTCGGCGACGAAGTTGAGGACGAGCACCAGCAGTGCCATCAGCAGCACGGCGCCCTGCAACGTCGCGTAGTCCCGGTTGTCGACCGACTGCACGACCAGGCTGCCCAGCCCGGGGATCGCGAACACGTTCTCGACCACCACGGAGGCCCCCACCAGAGTGGCCACCAACAGCGGCAGCAGGGTCACCACGGCGGGCGCCGCCGAGCGTAACGCGTCGCCGAGGTACACCTGCCGGGGCGAGAGGCCCATCGCCCAGGCCGTCCGGATGTGCGCGCTGTCCAGCGCCTGGCCGACCGCGCTGCGTACGTGCCGGCAGACCAGCGCGCCGGTGGCGAAGGAGAGCACCAGCACCGGGAGCACGATCGAGCGGATCGTCTGCACCCAGTCGTCGCCGAGCGGCGTGTAGCCGACAGCCGGCAGCAGTGCCAGGTCGAGGCCGATGAAGCCGGCCGCGATCGTCGCCAGCCAGAAGTCCGGAACGGCGAGGCCGATGCCGGACACCGCGAGCACCGAACGGCCGTCCAGGTGGCGACGCCGGGCCGCCGCCCACAGCCCGGCCCCGCCGCCGATCACCAGGGCCAGCACGAGCGCCGAGACCACCACCAACACGGTCGGTTCGAGACGGCGGGCGAGCAGCGTGTCCACCGGTTCCCGGCTGAAGTAGGAGGTGCCGAGGTCGCCGCGCACCAGGCTGCCGATCCAGGACGTGTACTGCTCGACGAGCGGCCGGTCCAGCCCGAGCTGCCGGTTGATCTCGTCAATCGACTCCTGGGTGGATCCCGCGCCCGCGATCGCCTCGGCGGGGCCGCCCGGCACGATCTGCTGCAGCCCGAACACCATCAGGGTGATCAGCAGCAGGGTGGGCACGAAGGTGGCCAGTCTGCGAATCAGGAAGGCGCGCATCCCGTCACCTCTCTCGCCATCGGACCGGGAGACCCGACACGCGGGTCCACCAGGGGAAGCTATATTGACGCTGACGTCGGGGTCAGAATCGTTGAGAGGACGTTAAGACGAGGCAGGACCGATGTCCAGGATTTTCTATGATTCGGTTCACACGGCCGGTCGACCCCGGCCGACCGGGCGACACGAGATCGAATGGGGCGACGAGTGACCAACAGGACCACCACGCCGGCGAGTCCGGACGGTGCGGCGACGCAGTCGAAGCGCTATCTGGAGCGTCGCGCCAAGCTGGTGGAGGGTGCCCACCGGGTCTTCGAGCGGGACGGGTTCATCGATGCCCGGATCACCGACATCGCGAAGGAGGTCGGCCTGGCGCACGGCTCGTTCTACACGTACTTCTCCTCCAAGGAAGAGATCTTCCGGGTCGTCGCCGAGCAGATCCAGGCCGAGATGTTCGACGGCCACCGCAGCGGGTCGGCCGACCTCACGCCGTATCAGCGGATCGAGGCAGCGAACCGCCGCTACCTGGAGTCCTACCGCCGGCACAGCCGGATCATGGCAATCATCGAGCAGGTGTCGACGTTCAACGACGACATCCACGCGATCCGCGAGTCCCGGGCGCAGCAGACCATGGGCCGGACCGAACGGTCGATCCGCAGGCTCCAGGCCGAGGGCTTCGCCGACCCGGACCTCGACCCGCACCTGAGCGCCGTCGCCCTCACCTCGATGCTCAGCCGGTTCGCGTACCTGTGGATGGGCGCCGACGCCGGCCCGGACTACGAGTTCGACCTCGACGCCGCGGTCGACGGCCTGACCCGGTTGTGGGCCAACGCGATCGGGCTCAAGAGAGACTGACTCAGGGCGGGCCGGCCGGCCGCACCTCCTTCGGCATCCCGAGCAGGCGCTCGGCCACCACGTTGCGCAGCACCTGCGTGGTGCCGGCGTAGATGGTCCCGGGTCGGGCGTTGTAGAAGATGTCGACCCACGAGGCCGAGCTGATCGGCGCCCCGGCCGCGTCCGGGCCGCCGTAGCCCAACTCCAGCACGCGCCCGGTCGGCGTGGTGGCCTCCGGCCCGAGGATCTCCAGGGCGAGCTCGGTCACCGCCTGATGGTGCGCGCTCCACTGCAACTTGAACAGGGCGGCGTCCCCTGCCGCGTCGACCCCGGTGAGCCCGCCGCCGGCCAGCCGCCGGCCGAGCGCGTCCATCACCTCGATCCGGACGTACGCGGCGGCCAGGCCGTCGCGGACCCAGGCCCGCTCCAGCATGCCGTTCTCGCGTGCGGTGCGGACCAGCCGCTCCCACTCCGCGCGGTAGCGGATGGCCTGGGTGGTGGCGGACTGCCCGCGCTCGTGGCCGAGCAGCGCCATGGCCACCGCCCAGCCCGCACCGACCGCACCGACCACGTCGGCGGCCACCGCGTCGGTGAGGAACACCTCGTTGAAGTGGGAGGCGCCGGAGAGTTGCCGGATCGGGCGGACCTCGACGCCCGGCTGGTCCAGTGGCACGAGCAGGAAGGTCAGGCCACGGTGCCGATCGGCGCGGGTCCCGGTGCGGGCCAGCACGAAGATCCAGGACGCCAGGTGCGCGTTCGAGGTCCAGATCTTCTGCCCGGTGAGCCGCCAGCGCCCGTCGGACCCGAGCACCGCGCGGGTCTGTACCGCGGCAAGGTCGGACCCGGCGCCCGGCTCGGAGAAGCCCTGGCACCACACGTCGGTGCCGTCGAGGATCCGGGGCAGGTAGTGGGCCTGCTGTTCGGGCGTTCCGAGCGCGAGCAGCGTGTTGCCGAGCATGTCGATGCCGAACGGGTCGTTACCGCTGCCGCTCGGCACCGCGGCTCGGGCGAACTCCTCCTGGAGCACCACCTGCTGGTCCGGGGTCAGACCGAGCCCGCCGTGCTCGACCGGCCAGCCCGGGGCGAGCAGGCGGTGCCGGGCCAGAACCGTGCGCCAGCGCGCGATCCAGGGGTGGAGTTCGTCGCTCCCGAGCGCCCCGAGGCCGCTCCAGCCCGGCGGGAGCTCCCGTTGCAGCAACGCGCGTACGGAGGCTCGGAACTCCGGTAGCCCGACGCCGGCTTCCAGGCCGCGCACGGGCAGGTACCGCTCCCGCAGGCGGTTCTTGGCAAGCTTGCCGGTGGGCAGCCGCGGCAGGGCCTCCACCACGAACACCGAACGCGGAATCTTGTGCCGGGCCAGCCGCCCGGCCAGGTACGCGAGCAACCCGGCCACGAGTTCGTCGTGGTCGGTCGTCGGATCGACCGGCTGGACCACCGCCACGACCTGTTCACCCAGCTCCTCGTCCGGGACGCCGAACACCGCGACGTCGACCACCGGCTCATAACCGATCACCGCGTTCTCGATCTCCTGCGGCGAGACGTTCACGCCTCCGGAGATGATCAGATAGTCCCGCCGGTCGGTGAGGTAGAGGTAGCCCGCGTCGTCGAGGTGCCCGATGTCGCCGAGCGTGGACCACTCCGGGCGTACCGGGTGCCGGGCCGCCGAGTTGTCGGCCCCACCGACGTACTCGAACTCGGACCGGCCGCCCTCGGATTCGAAGTACACCAGTCCGTCCTGTCCGGACGGCAGCTCGTCGCCCTCGGGGCCGCAGATGTGCACGCGGCAGCCGGCGATGGCGCGGCCCACCGACCCGGGGTGCGCCAGCCACTCCGGCGAGTCGATGAAGGTGGTGCCGTTGTCCTCGCTGCCGGCGTAGTACTCCAGCAGGATCGGCCCCAGCCAGTCGATCATCTGGCGCTTGACGTCGACGGCGCACGGTCCGGCACCGTGGATCATGACGGACAGCGAGTCGAGCACGGCCGTCCGGCGCCGGTCGGCGGGCACCCGCAGCAGGCGGACGAACATCGTGGGCACCATCAGCGCGTGCGTGATGCCGTACCGCTCGATCGCGGCCAGCGCGGCGTCCGCATCGAACCTGCGCATCAGCACGACGGTGCCGCCCGCCGCCGTGACGGTGCTGGAGAACGAGAGCGGCGCGGCGTGGTACAGCGGGGCCGGAGTCAGGAAGACCGAGTCGTCGGTGAACTTCCACAACTCCCTCAGCCAGCGCAGGAAATGCGGGTGCCCCTCCTGCACGGTGCGGCCGGACAGCTTGCGACGGACCCCCTTGGGCCGCCCGGTGCTGCCGGAGCTGTAGACCATCGCGACGCCCAGCGGCTCGTGCTCCAGCGGCTCGGCGGACGACCTGGCGAGCGTCTCGGCGTAGTCGTCGAAGCCCTCCAGCGGGCCACCGACCGCCAGCCGCAGCACCGTCCCCGCAGCGGCGGCGAGGGCCCCCGCGGCAGGCGCCGCCGCGTCCACCACCAGGGCCTTGGCCTCGCAGCTGTCGACGATCCAGGACGCCTCCTCGGCGGTCAGCGACGTGCCGACCGGGGTGAGGAAGAGCCCGGAGCGCATCGCCGCCCAGTACACCTCCAGGAAGCTGAGGTGGTTCGCCATCATCAGGGCGACGTGGTCGCCCGGACGCAGGCCGGCGTCCCACATCGCCCGGGCCAGCCGGCGGGAGGCGTCGTCCAACTGACCATAGGTGAGGGTCTCACCGGTCTCGGCGATCACGACGGCCGGTCGATCCGGCCACCGCAGCGCGTGAGCCGTGGGGTACGTCATCGCGTCACGCCATCCGCTCGACAGCCATGGCCATCCCCTGCCCGCCGCCGACGCACATCGTCTCGACGCCGACCGTACCGCCGGTGGCCTCGAGCCCGTTGAGCAGCGTGGTCATGATCCGGGCACCGGTCATGCCGAAGGGGTGACCCAGGGCGATCGCGCCGCCGTGCGGGTTGAGCTGGTCCTCCACCGAGATCTTCAGGGCGTCCACGACCGCCAGCACCTGCGCCGCGAACGCCTCGTTGAGCTCCAGCACGTCGACGTCCCGGACGGTCAGCCCGGTGCGGTCGAGCAGCCGGCGCACCGCCTCGATCGGGCCGACTCCCATGATCTCCGGTTCCAGGCCGGTGATCGCGCAGCCCAGGATCCGCGCCATGGGCTCGATCCCCAGGTCGCGGGCACGCTCGGCGGACATCACCACGACGGCCGCCGCGCCGTCGTTGAGCGGGCAGGAGTTGCCGGGCGTGACCCGCCCGTCCACCTTGAACGGGGTGGGAAGTCCGGCCAGCACGTCGAGGTCGACGTTGGCGCGCGGGCAGTCGTCCTGCTCCACGAACGTGCCGTCGGCCAGCGTGTACGGGCTGATCTCCCGGGCGAAGAAGCCGCGGTCGCGGGCGGCGACAGCGCGGTCCTGGGAGAGTTTGGCGTACTCGTCCATCCGGGCGCGGGAGATGTCGAACCGCTCGGCCACGTTCTCCGCCGTACGCCCCATCGTGATGTACGCGTCCGGCAGGAGGTCGACGCCGAAGCGGGGGTTCATGGCCGCGTCGTCGATGTGCGCGCTGGAGGTCCGGGAGACGCTCTCGACGCCGCCCGCGACGTACACGTCGCCCTCGCCGGCCATGATCGCGTTGGCCGCGATCCGGATCGCGTCCAGCGAGGAGGCGCACCCCCGGCTGACGGTGGTGCCGGTGACGGTGTCGGGCAGCCCGGCCAGCAGCGCGGCCAGTCGACCGATGTTCAGGCCCTGCTCCCCCGCCGGGTTCGCGGTGCCGACGATCACGTCGCTGATCTGGTCGGGGGTGACCGCGGGGACCTTCTCCAGGACCTGCGCGATGGCGAATCCGGCCAGGTCGTCCGGCCGTGCCTGACGGAGCGACCCCTTGTGGGCACGACCGACCGGCGTCCGTGCGGTGGCCACGATGACTGCTTCCCGGGCTGGCGCCACGTCGTCTCCATTCGTCGCGAAAAGGCCCGCGAACGGACCTGTCCGATTTCTTGACGCCGACGTCGACGTCGGATCTAATTTGAGCACCGGGACCGGGCCGACGCAACCATCCGGATCGTCGGAGACCCGGACTCACCTCCGCTTCCGACCGGTCCGCTCGACGACGCTTGGAGCTCCCCGTGGACTTCGCCTACTCGCCCACCTCCGCCGCCCTGCGAGAAACCCTGCTGACGTTCATGGACGAGTGCGTCTATCCGGCCGAGCCGGTGTACCGGCAACAGCTCGCCGACAGCGGCGACCCGCACTTCTTCCCTCCGGTGATGGAGGAGCTGAAGCGCGAGGCGCGCACCCGCGGCCTCTGGAACCTGTTCCTGCCGCACAAGACCCAGTGGACCGAGGGCCTGTCGAACCTCGACTACGCGCCGCTGGCCGAGATCCTGGGCCGCTCGCACATCGCCTCGCAGGCGCTGAACTGCTCGGCCCCGGACACCGGGAACATGGAACTGCTCACCATGTTCGGCACCGAGGAGCAGCAGAAGCAGTGGCTCCAGCCGCTGCTGGAGGGCGAGATCCGTTCCTGCTTCGCGATGACCGAACCGGCAGTGGCCAGCTCCGACGCCCGCAACATCCAGTGCTCGATCGTCCGCGACGGCGACGAGTACGTCATCAACGGCCACAAGTGGTGGATCTCCGGGGCCGGCGACGCCCGGTGCAAGCTCGCCATCGTGATGGGCAAGACCGACCCCGACGGCCCCACCTACCGGCAGCAGAGCATGGTCCTCGTGCCGCTGGACACCCCCGGCGTCACCCTCGTCCGCAGCCTCACCGTCATGGGCTACCAGGATCAGGAGGGGCACTGCGAGATCACGTTCGAAAACGTCCGGGTGCCGGTGACGAACCTGCTGGGCGAGGAGGGCGGCGGCTTCGCGATCGCCCAGGCGCGGCTCGGGCCGGGCCGGATCCACCACTGCATGCGCTCGATCGGGGCGGCCGAGCGCGCCCTGGAGCTGCTCTGCCAGCGGGTGACGTCCCGGGTGGCGTTCGGCGGCCCGCTCTCCGAGCAGGGCCAGATCCAGCGGTGGATCGCCGACGCGCGGATCGAGATCGACCAGGCGCGGCTCTACACGCTCTACACCGCCTGGCTGATGGACACCCAGGGCAACAAGGCCGCGCGGACCCAGATCTCCGGGATCAAGGTCATCGCTCCCAACGTCGCGCTCCGCGTGCTCGACCACGCCATCCAGGCGTTCGGCGCCGCCGGCCTCGGACCGGACACCCCACTGCCCAGCATGTACGCCCACCAGCGCACGCTGCGCTTCGCCGACGGCCCGGACGAGGTGCACCGGCGCTCGATCGCCCGCGCGGAGCTGCAGGCGCAGACATCCGCCTGACCGGGACGATGACGGCGTGGGCGACAACGCAGAGGAGCTGACCGTGGGGATCTACCCGGATCGCGTGCTGGTGGCCAACCGGGGCGAGGTGGCCGTCCGTGTGCTTCGGACGCTCGCCGACCTCGCCGTGCCGTCGGTGGCGGTGTACGCCGCCGACGACGACCGCTGCCTGCACGTACGCCGGGCGGACCAGGCGGTGCCGCTGCCCGGCGCCGGAGTCGGGGCGTACCTCGATCAGAACGCGCTGATCGAGGCCGCCCACGCTGCCGGAGCCACGGCCCTGCACCCCGGCTGGGGGTTCCTGAGCGAGAACGCCGAGTTCGCGCGCCGCTGCGCCGAGGCCGGGTTGGTGTTCGTCGGCCCGGCACCGCAGGTGCTGCGGGTGCTGGGCGACAAGACCGCGGCCCGCGCGGCGGCGGAGTCGGCCGGTATCCCCGTGGTGCCGGCGACCGGGCCGGCCACGCCGGACGAAGCGGCGACGTTCCTGGCCGGCGCGCCGGAGGGCATCATGCTCAAGGCCGTGGCCGGGGGCGGCGGACGCGGAATGCGGCCGGTCACCGACCCGGCCGATCTGGCCGCCGCGTTCGAGCGCTGCCGGTCCGAGGCGCTCGGCGCGTTCGGCGACGGCACCCTCTACGCCGAGCGGTTGCTCACCGGCCGCCGGCACATCGAGGTGCAGATCGTCGGTGACGGGACCGGCGCGGCCGTCGCCCTCGGTGACCGGGACTGCAGCCTGCAACGACGCCGGCAGAAGGTGGTGGAGCTCGCCCCGGCGCCCGGGCTGACCCCGGAGCTGCGCGACGCGTTGCGCAGTGCGGCGGTACGCCTGGCCGGCGGTCTGCGCTACCGCGGGGTCGGCACGGTCGAGTTCCTGGTCGGCAAGGACGACTTCGTCTTCCTGGAGGCCAATCCGCGGTTGCAGGTGGAGCACACGGTCACCGAGCAGGTGTTCGGCGTCGACCTGGTGGAGATCCAGCTACGCCTGGCCGCCGGGGCGGATCTGGCCGCGATCGGTCTTGCCGGCCCCGCGCCGGAGCCGGCCGGAACGGCGATCCAGCTGCGGGTGACCACCGAGACGGCCCGCCCGGACGGCGGCAGCCTGCCCGCCACCGGCGTACTCACCGCCTTCGACCCGCCCGCCGGCCGGGGCGTACGCACCGACACCCACGGCTACGCCGGCTACCGGGTCGGCACCGGGTACGACTCGCTGCTGGCCAAGGTGGTCGTCCACGAACCCGGCGGCGACCCGGCCGTGCTGCGGCGCAAGGCGTCCCGGGCGCTCGCGGAGTTCCGCGTCGAGGGCGTGGACACGAACATCGGCGTACTCGGGCGGCTTCTGCGACGGGCTGAGGTGACCGACGGGACCGCCACCACCGCCTTCCTCGACGAGCACGCCGCCGACCTGACCGCCGCGCCGGATGGCGAGCCGCTGTGGTTCCCGGGCGTCGACGCCGACCCGGCCGTCGCACCCGAGCCGGAGCGGGACGAGGACGGGATCGCGGTCCGGGCGCCGATGGAGGCCACGGTCATCGCGGTCCCGGCGGTCGAGGGCGACCAGGTGACCGCGACGTCCGTCCTGGTCGTACTCGAGGCGATGAAGATGGAGCACCAGGTCGAGGCCGGCGTGAGCGGCGTGGTGGACCGACTGCTGGTCACCGTCGGCCAGACCGTGCACCCCGGCACGGTGCTCGCCTCGCTGCTGGCCGGCGAGGTCGCGGCGACGGCGGTGGACACCATCACCGAGGCCGACCCGGACCTGATCCGCCCCGACCTGCGGCGCGTCCTGGACCGGCAGCACAAGACCCGCGACGAGGCGCGGCCGGACGCCGTGGCGAAGCGGCACGACCGCGGGCACCGCACCGCCCGGGAGAACCTCGCCGACCTCTGCGACCCGGGCAGCTTCGCCGAGTACGGCTCGCTGGTCCTCGCCGGTCAGCGGGCCCGGCGCAGCCTCGACGACCTGATCGACCGGACCCCCGCCGACGGTCTGGTGGCCGGCGTCGGCCAGATCAACCGCGCCGGCTGCGTGGTGATGGCCTACGACTACACCGTGCTGGCCGGCACCCAGGGCTACAACGGGCACCGCAAGAAGGACCGGCTCTTCGAACTGGCCGAACGCAACCGCTGGCCGGTCGTCATGTTCGCCGAGGGTGGGGGCGGTCGTCCGGGCGACACCGAGAACCCGGGCGTGGCCAACCTGGACACCCGCGCGTTCGCCCTGCTCGCCCGGCTCAGCGGGCTGGTGCCGACGGTGTCGGTGGTGACCGGCAAGTGCTTCGCCGGCAACGCCGCCCTTGTCGCGTGCAGCGACTTCATCGTGGCCACCCCGGACGCCAACATCGGGATGGCCGGGCCGGCGATGATCGAGGGTGGCGGCCTCGGCGTGTACCGCCCGGAGGAGATCGGGCCGACCTCGGTACACGCCGTCAACGGCGTGGTCGACCTGGTGGTCCCCGACGACGCGGCGGCCGTGCACGCCACCCGCCGATACCTCTCCTACTTCCAGGGCCGGCTCGACACCTGGGAGGAGCCGGACCAGCGCGCGTTGCGCCACGCGGTGCCGGAGAACCGACGGCGGACGTACGACGTCCGCACCGTGATCGACACGCTGGCCGACCGGGACTCGGTGCTGGAACTCCGACGCGAGCACGGCGTCGGGATGATCACCGCGCTGATCCGGATAGCGGGCCGCGCGGTGGGGCTCATCGCCAACAACCCGCGCCACCTCGGCGGCGCCATCGACGCCGAGGGCGGCAGCAAGGCCGCCCGGTTCATGGAACTCTGCGACGCGTTCGACCTGCCGATCGTCTCGCTCTGCGACACGCCGGGTTTCATGGTCGGCCCGGCGGCCGAGGAGACCGCGCAGGTGCGGCACTTCGGTCGGATGTTCCTGGCCGGCGCCAGCCTGACCGTGCCGATGGTCACGGTGGTGCTGCGCAAGGGGTACGGGCTGGGCGCGCAGGCAATGGCCCGCGGCGGCTTCTACGAGCCGGAGCTGACACTGTCGTGGCCCACTGGCGAGTTCGGCGGAATGGGCCTGGAGGGCGCGGTACGGCTCGGCTACCGCAAGGAGTTGGACGCGGTCGCCGACCCGGACGAGCGCGAGACGCTCTACCAGCGGCTGGTGGCGCAGATGTACGAACGAGGCAGCGCACTGAACATCGCCAGCGTGTTCGAAGTGGACGACGTGATCGACCCGGCGCAGACCCGGGACCGGATCACCGGTGTGCTGGACGCGGCACCGCCGCCGGCGCCCCGGGCCGGGAAGAAGCGGCCCCTGGTCCCCGCATGGTGACCGGGCCGGCAGGACAAGGAGGAGGCCGAATGAAGGCGTGGCAGGTGACCCGGCTGGGCGAGCCCGCGGACGTCCTGGAGTGGACCGACGTGCCGCCGCCCCCGGCGCCCGACGGCGCACTTCGGGTCGCGGTCGAGGCGGTGGCCCTGAACTTCCCCGACGTGCTGCTGTGCCGGGGCGAGTACCAGGACAAGCCAGAACTCCCGTTCACGCCCGGCGCGGAGGTGTGCGGGCGCATCGTGGACGGGCCGAGGGCCGGCGAACGGGTGCTGGCCGCACCCGAACTGCCGTACGGCGGGCTCGCCGAACAGGTGGTCGTCGCGCCGCACCGGGTGTTCGCCATCCCGGACGACCTGCCCGCCGAGAAGGCGGCGTCCATGCTGATCACCTACCAGACCGGCTACGTCGGCCTGCACACCCGAGCCCGGCTGGAGCCCGGCGAGTGGCTGCTGGTGCACGCCGGCGCCGGCGGCGTCGGGTCGGCGGCGATCCAGATCGGCAAGGCGGCGGGCGCCCGGGTGATCGCCACGGCGGGCGGGCCGGACAAGGTGCGGGTGTGCCGGGACCTCGGCGCGGACGTGGTCGTCGACTACCTGTCCGAGGACTTCGTGCCGGTGGTCAAGGAGGTCACGGGCGGGGCCGGCGCCGACGTCATCTACGACTCGGTCGGCGGCGACGTCTTCGACAAGAGCCGCAGGTGCGTCGCCTTCGAGGGCCGGATCGTCGTGGTCGGCTTCGCGGGCGGCCGGATCGCCCAGGCGCCCACCAACCACGCCCTGATCAAGAACTACAGCGTGGTCGGCCTGTACTGGGGGCTGTACCACGTCAAGAACCCGGCCGTGATCGCCAGCACCCACGAGCGGCTGGTCGAGCTGTGGCACCAGGGGCTCGTCGATCCCCTGGTCAGTGAGGTGCTCCCGATGAGCGCCGCCCCGTCCGCCCTGGCCAATCTCGGCGACCGCCGCACCGTCGGCAAGGTCGTGCTGGTCAACAACCCCAACTGAGGACGTACGCATGAGTGAACAGGATCTGGTCCGCGACCGGTGCGTGGTGGTCACCGGCGGCGGCAACGGTATCGGCCGGGCGATCGCCCGAAAGATGGCGGCCCAGGGCGCCCGCGTCGTCGTCGGCGACCTGGACCCCGCCGCGGCCGAACGGGTCGCGGCCGAGGTCGGCGGCGTGGCGGTGGGCGGCGACGTGTCGACCGACGAGGGCGTGGCGCGGTTGCTGAGCGCCGCCGGCCGGGTCGACGTCTTTTTCGCCAACGCCGGGGTCGGTGTCGGGAAGGGCATCGACACACCCGACGCCGACTGGCACACCGCCATCGAGGTAAACGTCATGGCCCACGTCCGCGCGGCACGCGCGCTGATCCCCGGCTGGCTGGAATCGGGCGGCGGCCGGTTCGTGGTGACCGCCTCGGCGGCGGGGCTGCTCACCATGCTGGGCAGCGCGCCGTACTCGGTGTCGAAGCACGCGGCCGTCTCGTTCGCCGAGTGGCTCTCGGTCACCTACGGGCATCGCGGCATCACCGTGCAGGCGCTCTGCCCGCAGGGGGTGAGGACGAAGATGCTCGACGACTCGGGCGAGTTCCGGGACCTGCTGAGCCACGACGTCGCGCTGGAGCCCGAGCAGGTCGCCGAGGTGGTCTGGGAGGCGTTGCACGATGACCGGTTCCTGATCCTCCCGCACCCCGAGGTGCAGCGATACTACGAAAACCGCGCGGCCCGGACCGACGCCTGGCTGACCGGCATGCGCAAGCTCCAGAAGCGCTTCGACGACACGGCGGCGGTGCACCATGGCTGAGCGCAAGGTAGCCGTCGTCACCGGGGCGGCACGCGGAATCGGGGCGGCTGTGGCCAGCCGGCTCGGCGCGGACGGCTACGCCGTGGCCGTCTGGGACCTGGACGCCGACGGATGCGACACGATGGTGGCCGACCTGGGCGAGCGGGGAGTCCCCGCGTACGCGGTGGTCGCGGACGTGTCCGACGAGGCGGCCGTCGAGGCCGGTGTCGAGCAGATCGCGCAGCGGCTGGGCCCACCGGTGGCGCTGGTCAACAACGCCGGCGTCCTGCGCGACAACCTGCTGTTCAAGATGTCCTCCGCCGACTGGGACACGGTTCTCGGGGTGCACGTCCGGGGCGCCTTCCTGATGAGCCGGGCGGTCCAGGCGCACATGGTCCGGCAGCGGTGGGGGCGGATCGTCTCGTTGTCCAGCACCTCGGCGTACGGCAACCGGGGTCAGGCGAACTACTCGGCGGCGAAGGCGGCGTTGCAGGGCCTGACCAAGACGCTCGCCATCGAGCTCGGCCCGTTCGGGATCACCGCGAACGCGGTGGCGCCGGGCTTCGTGCAGACCGAGATGACAGCGGCGACCGCACGCCGGATCGGCCGCCCGTTCGACGAGTTGATCGCCGAGGCGGCGGCCGGGATCCCGGTCCGCCGGGTGGGGCAGCCGCAGGACATCGCCGAGGCGGTCTCGTTCTTCCTGGGGGAACGGGCCGGCTACATCAGCGGCCAGGTGCTCGACGTGGCGGGCGGGCCGCAGCGATGAGGGTCTTCACCGGCATCGAGGAGTTGCGCGCGGCGGTCGGCGAGCACCTGGGCCACAGCGACTGGCACCTCGTCACGCAGCGGCAGGTCGACACGTTCGCCGAGGCCACCGGCGACCACCAGTGGATCCACGTGGACCCGGAGCGGGCAGCCGGCGGGCCGTTCGGCGCGACCATCGCGCACGGCTTCCTCACCCTGTCGCTGATCCCCACGCTGGCCGCGCAGGTGTACCGGGTGGACGGGATGAGCATGGGCGTGAACTACGGCTCGGACCGGCTGCGGTTCCCCGCCCCGGTGCCCGTCGGCTCGCGGATCCGTGCCGGGGTGACCCTCACCGGGGTGCACGAGGCCCGGCGCGGTTTCCAGGTCACCTCGGACATCCAGATCGACCTGGAGGCGGGCGGGCCGCCGGCATGTGTGGTCGCCGCCATCTCACTGCTCGTCCCCTGACCCGAACTCATCGATCCCTGACCCGGAACTCAGAAACAGGAGCGAATCGCGTGCAGGATTCTTTCGAGGGCCGAACCGCCGTGGTCACCGGCGCGTCGCGCGGGATCGGTCTCGCCGTCGCCCGGGAGTGGCACGACCGTGGCGGGAACGTGGTGCTCACCGCCCGTACCGCCGAGGCCGCCGAGGCAGCCGCCGCCACGCTCGGCGAACGGGCGCTCGGGTTCGGCGCGCACGTCACCAGAGAGGACCGGGCCCAGGCCTGCCTGGAGGCCACCCTGGAGCACTTCGGACGCATCGACGTGCTGGTGAACAACGCCGGGACGAACCCGGCGTTCGGACCGGTCGTCGAGCAGGACCACGGGCGCTTCGCGAAGCTGATGGACGTCAACCTGTGGGGTCCGCTGTTGTGGACCTCGCTGGCCTGGCGGCTGTGGATGCGCGACAACGGCGGCGCGATCGTCAACGTGGCGTCGCTGGGCGGCATGGCGGTGAGCCCCGATCTCGGCCTCTACCACGTCTCCAAGGCGGCGCTGATCCACCTGACCCGGCAACTGGCCCTGGAACTCGCGCCGGGGGTACGGGTCAACGCCGTCGCGCCGGGCGTGGTGCGGACCCGGCTGGCCGAGGCGCTGTGGAAGGAGAACGAGGCCGACGTGAACGCCGTGACCCCGCTCGGGCGGATCGGCGAACCCGTCGACGTGGCGGAGCTGGTGGTCTTTCTGGCCTCCCGCTCGGCGTCCTGGATCACCGGGGAAACCGTCCTCGTCGATGGTGGGCAACTGCTCACCGGCTCCGCCGTCGACCCGGTCGGCGCCTGAGATGGCCCTGGATGTCACCGCGCTCGGGCACTGGCTGCGACAGTCGGGGCAGGACGTGGTCGAGCCCCTGACCGCCAACCGGATCGGCCTCGGCCAGTCCAACCTCACCTATCTGCTGACCGATGCGGCGGGCTGGCGCGGGGTGGCCCGTCGCCCGCCGCTCGGGCACCTCCTCGCCTCGGCGCACGACGTCGCCCGCGAGCACCGCATCCTGGCCGCGCTGGGCCGGACCGGCGTGCCGGTCCCCGGCGTCCTGGGCCTGTGCCGCGACGACCGGGTGGCGGACGTTCCGGTGCTGATCGTCGAGCACGTCGACGGTCTCGTGGTGGACCGGTTGGAAACCGCCGAGGCGATGACGCCCGACCTGCGTCGCGCCGTCGGCCTCGAACTGGGCCGGGTGCTCGCCGACCTGCACGCCGTCGACCCGGCCGAGGTGGGCCTGCACGATCTGGCCAGCCATTCCCCGTACGCGCCCCGGCAGTTGAAACGGTGGTCCCGACAGTGGGCCGACAGCCGTACCCGTGAACTGCCCGAGTTGGAGAAGCTGACCGCCCTGCTGCGGGACCGGGTCCCCGAGCCCGGTGACCTGGTGCTCGTGCACGGCGACTTCCACCTGGTCAACCTGATCGTGGACCCGTCGTCGGGTGCCGTCCGCGCGGTGCTGGACTGGGAACTCTCCACTCTCGGCGACCCGTTGGCCGACCTCGGCAGCCTGCTCGCCTACTGGCAGGAGCCGGGCGACCCGCCGCTGGGCCTGTTCAACGCCTCCCGCCTACCCGGCTTCCCGTCCCGAGCCGAGGTGACCGCCGCCTACGCCGAGCGGTCCGGCCGTGACCTGGCCGCGCTCCCCTTCTGGCACGTGCTCGGCCTGTGGAAGGTGGCCATCATCCTGGAGGGCGTGTACCGCCGTGCGCTCGACGAACCGGCGAACGCCGCGCAACCGGGCTCCCTCCCGGACCGTGACGTCGTCGACCGTCTCGTCTCCCAGGCCTGGTCCGTCGCGTACGAGACGGGCTTGGCCGATTAGGGTGTCCCGTCTCACCGCGGTCTCTCCGGGTGGTGGGCGGTAGCGGCCCGGTAGTCTTGATTGGGACCGGACTGTACCTATATGTCCCACGCACCGGAGGGGTGACCATGCCCGATCACGTGTCCGACCGCATCGACCTCGCCCGCCTGCAGGAAATGCTCGACGGACCGTGGGCCAAGGTGCGCAACGCGCACCGGGACCACCTCGACGAGCGCTTCCTTCCGGTGTACGGCGAGACCGGCGACCAGGCACGTGAGCGGATCACCCGGCTGCTCACCGAACTCCCCGTCGAGCTGGGCATGGCGTCGGCCTTCCCCACCGAGTACGGCGGCAGCTCCGACGTCGGCGGCTCGATCGTCGCCAGCGAGATGCTGGCGCAGGTCGACCTGTCGCTGATGGTCAAGGCGGGCGTGCAGTGGGGTCTGTTCGGCGGCGCGGTCCAGGCCCTCGGCACCCAGCGGCACCACGACGCCTATCTACGGGACATCATCTCGGGCACGATCTTCGGCTGCTTCGCGATGACCGAGACCGGCCACGGCTCCGACGTCCAGCAGCTGCGCACCACCTGCACGTACGACCCGCAGACGCAGACCTTCGACCTGCACACCCCGCACGAGGCGGCCCGGAAGGACTACATCGGCAACGCGGCCCGGGACGGGCGGATGGCGGTGGTCTTCGCGCAGCTGATCACCGACGGGCAGCGGCACGGCGTCCACGCGTGGCTGGTCCCGATCCGCGACGAGCGGGGCAACCCGCTGTCCGGCGTGACAATCGGCGACGCCGGGCCCAAGGCCGGCCTGCTCGGCGTGGACAACGGCCGGCTCAGCTTCGACCACGTGCGAGTGCCACGGGACATGCTGTTGGACCGCTACGGTCAGGTCGCCGCGGACGGCGCCTACTCCAGCCCGATCGAGAACGACTCCCGGCGCTTCTTCACGATGCTCGGCACCCTGGTCCGGGGCCGGGTGAGCGTGGGCGGCGCCGCGGCGGCGGCCACCAAGTCGGCGCTGACCATCGCGGTGCGCTACGGCGACATCCGCCGCCAGTTCGACACGCCCGACGCCGACCGGGAGGTGCTGCTCAACGACTACCTGGCCCACCAGCGCAAGCTGCTGCCCGCCCTGGCCACCACGTACGCGCTGCACTTCGCCCAGGCCGAGCTGGTCGCCGCGCTGAGCGAGGTGCAGGGCGGCGGCGGACCGGTCGACGAGCACCGGCAACGGGAGTTGGAGTCCCGGGCCGCCGGCCTGAAGGCCGCACAGACCTGGCACGCGACCCGCACCATCCAGACGTGTCGCGAGGCGTGTGGCGGTGCCGGCTACCTGGCCGAGAACCGGCTACCCAGCCTCAAGGCCGACACCGACGTGTTCACCACGTTCGAGGGTGACAACACGGTGCTGCTGCAACTGGTCGCCAAGGGGCTGCTCACCGGCTACCGCGACGAGTTCGGCTCGTTGGACGGCTGGGGGCGTGCCTCCTTCGTCGCCGAGCAGGTCCGCGAGATGGTGCTGGAGCGCACCGCCGCGCGGTCGCTCATCGAGCGGCTGATCAGCGCCGTGCCCGGTCGCGACGACGAGGTCGCCGTCACCGACCGCGGCTGGCAGCTCAAGGTCTTCGAGGACCGCGAGAAGCACCTCCTCGACGGCGCGGTCCGCCGCCTGCGCAACGGCGCGGCCACGAAGAAGGACCGTCCCTTCGACATCTTCAACGACGTTCAGGACCACGTCCTCGCCGTCGCCGCCGCGCACATCGACCGGGTCACCCTGGAGGCGTTCGTCGCCGGTATCGCAGACACCGCGGACCCGGCGGTCCAGGCGCTGCTCTCCCGGGTCTGTGACCTGTACGCGCTCAGCGTCATCGAGGCCAACAAGGGATGGCTCCTGGAGCACGGCCGTCTCACCCCGGCCCGCGCCAAGGCGATCACCGGCGTGGTGAACGGTCTGCTCAAGGAGCTACGCCCGCACATGCGGACACTCGTGGACGGTTTCGCCATCCCGGACACGTGGCTGCACTGCGCCGTCCTGCGCGAGGAACCCCACCGGCAGGAGGCCATGGCCGCCCATGACGCCGCCGGTGACCCGCAGGCGGTCCGGGCGTAGGAGCGCCGTCGCCGCGTTGCCGCAACCTTTGCGGGCCGGAGGGCGTGTTGTGGGAAATCACCGCTCCTGCTGGCACCGGAGGAATGATGACCCCGACCGCGCTCCGCGCCCTCGTGCCCGTCGCCCTGCTGGCGGGCCTGGCGGCCTGCACCAGCGCCTCCCCCACTCCCGAGGCCGAGGGAAGCACCGCACCAGCCTCGGGTGCGGCGCTCCCCTCGGCCTCGAACGACACGGCGGCGACCCGCAGCGCCACGTCACCGACGCCCCGCACCACCGAGAAGGGCTGTCCGGTCAGCGCAGCGACCCTACAGAGGGCATCGGGGCTGACGAGCACCACCCACCGGATCGACCCCGATCACATCAAGTGCGCCGGGCGGTGGGCCACCGCCGGGGTGATCGCCGTCGACCCCGCAACCCAGGGCGACGGAGTGTTCCTGTTCGAGTACGTCGACAGCAGGTGGAAGAAGCTGGATGAGGGCAGCGCGCTCGAATGCAGCCCGTACGGCATCCCGAACGAGATCGGCGACCAGATCGGCTGCCACGACCGCTGAGGTCTCCGCTCGTCGGGGCGTCAGCCACCCACGCCACGGACCGCCTCGATGATCGTCTCGGCGACCTCGCTCGACCGGACCACCGCCATCGCGTGCGAGCCGCCGGCGATCTCACGCTGGCCCCGCGGGTTCGCCCGCTCGGCCATGAACCGATGCGCGGCGACCGGGATGTTCATGTCGGCGTCCCCGAACACGAACCAACTGGGCAGCGATCGCCAGGCGGGGTCGCCGGAGAGCCCGTCACCGAGGGCCGTTTCGGTGATCGGCCGCTGGGTTCGGGCCATCAGCACGGCCAGGTCGGCGGGCACGTCCGCGGCGAACTGCGCGTGGTAGGCGTCCTGGCCGATCGCCACCTCGTTGCCACCCGTGGACAGCGGATACTGCACCAGCGTGTCGGCGAGCGTGCTGCCGGGGAACTGCCCGGACAGCCCCAGCGCCGATTCGCCGGTGTCCGGGCAGAGGGCGTTGACGTACACGAGGGCGCGCACCGTTGGATCGCCCGCGGCGGCCTGCGTGATGACCATGCCGCCGTACGAGTGGCCGACGAGGATGACCGGGCCGCCGATCCCGCCCATCACATCCCGGACGTACGCGGCGTCGGCCGCGACGCTCCGCAGCGGGTTCGCGACGGCGACCACGTCGTACGCGGCACCCAGGCGATCGATCACACCGTTCCAGCTCGCCGACTCGGCGAACGCACCGTGGACGAGGACGATGGTGGGCTGCGGATCGGGCATCGCACGCACTCCTTACTCCGTGGCTGTTGACCCACCGGCCGCGGCGGTCCGCATGAATACCCGACACACGAGCGTGAAACATCCACCTGCCTCTGTAGGGCACGCCAGGTCAGCGCCGGCAACACCCCTTCGCGCCGCGTCGCCCCGTCAGGGATTTCCCGGCCGTCGACCGTCGGGAGGACGGCGGGACGGATCCTCCGGGACCGGGACCACCCGCTGGTCCCGGTCGGTCGACCGCGCCGAGGGCTGGTGCGGCAGCCGTGACGCGTCGCCGGTCTCGGCGACCAGACGCTCGGTCTCCTGCACCAGATAGTGCGGTCGGCGCTTGGTCTCGTAGTAAATCCGGCCGATGTACTCGCCGATCACGCCCAGGATCATCATCTGGATGCCGCCGAGCCCGATCACGCTGACGATGATGGTGGTGTAACCGGGAACGTCGATGCCCTTTTCGATGGCGTCCGCGACCACCCAGGCCATGTAGCCCACCGCGATGAGGGTGAGAAACAGGCCCCCGTAGATCGCCAGACGCAGCGGGCGGTTGTTGAACGACAGCAGGCCGTCGAAGGCGTAGTTGAAGAGCTTGCTGAACGTCCACCTGCTCTTGCCCGTCTGCCGGGTCTCGTTGTGATGCGCCACCACCACCGTCCGGAACCCGATCCAGGAGAACATTCCCTTGGAGAACCGGTTGTATTCGGGCATCGCGAGGATCGCGTCCACCGCGAGTCGGGACAGCAGCCGGAAGTCACCCGCCCCGTCCTGCAGGCGCACGTCGATCCACCAGTTGACCACGCGGTAGAAGGACCGCGAGGCGACCATGCGTATGAACCGGTCGCCGCGCCGGTCCCGGCGGGCGATCACCTGGTCGAAGCCCTGCCGGTACAGCGTGACCATCTCGGGCAGCAGCCGTGGCGGGTGCTGGAGGTCGGCGTCCATGATGACGACCGCATCACCGGTGGCCCGCTGCAGGCCGGCGAGCATCGCCGCCTCCTTGCCGAAGTTGCGGCTCAGCGACGTGTAGCAGACAGCGGGGTCGGCGGCGGCGAGTCGACGCAGCGCCGCGAGGGTGCCGTCCTCGCTGCCGTCGTCGACGTACACCACCTCGACGTCCACGTCGGACAACTCGGCGAGCGCGGCTGTCACGCTCTCGTGCAGCCGCTCGACCGACGCTTCCTCGTTGAAGCAGGGAACCACGACGGACAGGCGCATCGTCGTCACCCCGCCCGGCCCGTGCCCAGGCGCCCACCGGCGCCGGCACGCCCTTGCTCAGAGGCGATAGACCAACACACCATCAAGATCCTCTCGGGTGATGCCCAGTCCGTCGACCGGCCGGGCCTCGATGCCCTCCCACGGCGTCCCCGCTGCGCGGCTCGGCACGGCGACGACCGACCGCACGCCGATCCCCCGCAGGTACGCCACGCTGCCCGCGTCGGGGAACGACTCCACCGCGATCCGGGTCTGCGCCTGGGTGACCGGCTCGAATCCTGCCAGCCCGTTGGTCACCCGTGGGAACCCGTCGGTCGTCCACAACATGTACGTCAGGTCGCCGACGCCGCCGGCGGGGAGCACCAGCATCGGTTCCTGCGCTGACCGCATCGCGGCCGGCGGCTGCGGCACGGTCGGGTGGGGTGTCCGGTTGACGCCCTCCAGGGTGACCAGTGCCAGCGGCACGAGCAGGACCAGCGGCATGACGATCCGCGTCCAGCGGCGCGGCGACGTCTGGCCCGACGGCTCAGCCAGCTCCGTCTGGCCCGACGGCTCGGTCAACGCCGCCTGGCCCGACGGCTGGGCCAGCGCCGTCACCAGGCCGGCGGCCAGCACCGCCAGCAGAAGGCTGATCCAATGCATCATCCGGCCCGGTGTGCGCAACGCGTCCCAGCCGGGCAGGTGCACGGACAGGGTCAGATAGCCGGGATCCCCGTCCCCACCAAGGGTGGCGCCCAGGCCCAGCAGCACCGCGCCGAGCACGCCGAGCCCCAGCGCGACCCGGTGCCAGGGCCGGTAGACCGAGACGAACAGCCCCGCCGCCGCCAGCCCGATCAGCGTCATCCCCGGCAGCAGCGCCATCTCCGGTGGCCAGGACAACTGCTCCCGTGCGGCGGCGTGCGCCTCGCCCCACACCCACGAGTCGGCCGGCGCGGTGACGAACCCGATCAGCGGAGGGGAGAACATCTTCGTCCAGTCCAGCGTCCGCTCGGCCTGCGGGTTGATGTCGACAACGCGCAGGTAGACCAGACCGAGCAGCAGCGTCACCGCGCCGAACGCGGCACCGCCGGCCAGATCCGCGAGCAGCAGCCGCCGGCCGAACGGCGGGCGTTCCCGCTTGCGCCACCAGGACCAGCCGTAGCAGCCGGCCGCCACGAGCACTGCGCCCAGCAGGAAGTAGACAAGCGGCAGCCCGATGCCGAAGCCGAGGGTGACCTGCCAGGCAGCGACCAGCCACCCGGCCAACGCCCAGCCGGGCCGTCGTCGCTCCGGCCGGTATCCGTGGCGCAGCGACCAGCCGTGGCCACGGGCCAGCATCGCCAGGGCCAGCGCGATTCCCCCGCTGGACAGGATGTTCAGGTGGCCGGAGTGCGCCAACCGCCAGGGCGCGTACGCCCACGCGATGCCGGCGACTGCCCCGCCCCACCGGCTCGCTCCGAGCTGCCGGGTCAGCGCGTACGCCCCGAGGAACGCCAGTGCGTGCAGCAACACGTACAGCACGTTGTACCGGATCACGGCGGCCTCGAAGCCGGAACCGATCATCCCGAACGGGGCGTAGCCGAGCAGGGTGTCGCTGTAAACGTACGTGTATCTCTCGGGGTAGAACGTGTTCGAGTGCCAGAGGTCGGCCGGGCTGTTCACGAGGGCGTGGCCCGCCCAGGCGACCTGCCACGCCTGCAACGTCGGGTCGCCGAGGTCACCGGGGATCGTGCTCGCCGGATGCCGCAGTGTCGGCCAGGTCAGCACCACGGCCAGCAGCAGGCTGCCCAGTGTCGCCAAGGTCCATTCGTGGCGGGGCCAGCGCCAGCGCCATCGGCTCCGTCCGCCCGGAACCTGGTCGTCTGACGTCTGTTCGGGGCTCGCACTCTCAACTGTTGGCCGAGCGCCGGTGGACCGGATATTCACAAGATGGATGTTCTCCAATATTTTTGGCGTTGTCCACCGACTGCCCGATCCGTGGATCTACGCGCGGTGACGTGACCCGCCACAGGCCGCGATGTTTGCCCTGCGGCCGGGCCGGACGAACGTCGGCGTGCTCGGCCTGGACAACGGCAGCTACGAGCTGGCCGACGATTGTCACGCATAGGTGCCGCCGGGTCGGGAAGTGCCGGTAGCGAGTGCCGAAGCCCACGCCGGCGCGCCGGACGACCTCGTCGAACGGCGCGTCGGTCCTGCGGTCGATGGTGATCAGCGACGAGGACGCGTCGAGCCCGGACCACGAAACTGGGGAGCTGCGATGGAGTACGCCGTTCATCACGTACGCCGGCCGAGTATGACCCGTGACCTGCCGTACGGTCCGCAGGACCTGCTGTGGGTCGCCAACACCGCCACGCTCCTGGTGGGCGAGAGCGACGCGGTGCTCGTCGACACCTACGTCACGGTGGAGCAGAATCAGCAGTTGATCGACTGGGTACGGTCGTTCGGGCGGAGGCTGACCCACGTCTACGTCACCCACGGCCACGGCGACCACTTCTTCGGGCTCGGCCAGATAGCGGAGGCGTTCCCGGGTGTGCGGGCGGTCGCCACCGAGGCGACCGCGGCGGCGGCCGAGGTCCAGGCCGGGCCCGACATGGTCAGTTCGTTCTGGGAACGGCTGTTCCCCGGTCAGATCCCGGCCCAGCTGGCGACTCCGCAGCCGCTGGCCGACGATCACCTCGACCTCGAAGGTCAGAGGTTGGAGATCGTTGAGACCGGCTTCAGCGACACGGCGGGGAGCACGGTCGTGTGGGTGCCCGATCTCCGGTTGATCGTGGGCGGCGACGTCGTCTACAACGACACCCATCCGTACCAGTCTGAGAGCACCATCGCGACACGCCAGGAGTGGGCCGCGACGCTCGATCGGCTGCGGGAGCGCGACCCCGCCGCCGTGGTGGCCGGGCACAAGAACCCGGCCCAGCCCGACGATCCGCGAATCCTCGCCGACACGGCCGCCTACCTGCGGGAGTTCGCCGAGCTCGACGCCCGTACCGCCACCGCCGAAGAGTTGTACGCCGCGATGCTCGATCGGCATCCCCGGCGGCTCAACCCCGGCTCCCTCTGGGGTGCCGCGAAGCAGGCGAAGCAGGCGCCCTAGTGCTCGACGTGGTGGGCTCGGTGGGGTGACAGCTACTCGAACACGCTGCTGTAGGCGTTGATGGCCGGCTGGCCGCCGAGGTGGGCGTACAGGACGTTCGAGTCGCGGGGAATGTCGCCGTTGCGAACGAGGTCGATCAGCCCGGCCATCGACTTCCCCTCGTACACCGGGTCGATGATCATGCCTTCCAGCCGGCCGGTGAGCCGGATGGCGTCCAGGGTGGACTCCACGGGAATGCCGTAGAGGTCGCCGGCCCAGCCTTCCAGCACGGTGATCTCGTCGTCGCGCAGATCACGGCCGAGCCCGATGAGCGCGGCGGTGTTGTGGGCGATCTTCGCCACCTGGGTCCGGGTCGCGTCGATCGTGGCGGACGCGTCGATGCCGAGCACCCGCCGCGGCCGGTCCTGACCGGCGAACCCGGCGATCATGCCGGCGTGGGTGCTGCCGGTCACGCTGCACACGATGATCGTGTCGAAGAAGACACCGAGCTCCTGTTCCTGCCGCTGCACCTCGTAGGCCCAGTTCGCGAAGCCGAGGCCGCCGAGCGGGTGGTCGGACGCGCCAGCCGGGATCGCGTACGGCGTACCGCCGGCGGCACGGACATCGTCGAGCGCCTGATGCCAGCTCTGTTTGAAGCCGATGCCGAACCCGTCCCGCACGAGGCGTACGTCGGCGCCCATGATCCGCGACAGCAGGATGTTGCCGACCTTGTCGTTGACCGGGTCCGGCCAGTCCACCCAGCTCTCCTGCACGAGGACGGCCTTGAGCCCGGCCCGGGCGGCGACCGCGGCCACCTGACGGGTGTGGTTCGACTGGATGCCGCCGATGCTGACCAGGGTGTCGGCGCCCTGCTTCAGCGCGTCCGGCAGCAGGTACTCCAGCTTGCGGGTCTTGTTACCGCCGAAGGCCAGACCGCTGTTGCAGTCCTCCCGCTTCGCCCAGATCCGGGCACCGCCGAGGTGGTCACTGAGCCGGTCCAACGGATGGATCGGGCTGGGGCCGAACAGCAGCGGGTAACGCTCGAACGCGTCGAGGGGCATGGGCATTCCTTCCTCAGAGGGTCTCGAGCAGGAACTGCGCGCGAGGGCCGGCGCCGCCCCTCCGTCGATGTCACCAGCCTGGCCAGCGCCATCGACATGCAATATATTGCGTACTGCTCGCGCAGCTGTCAAGGAGAAGTCGACCCGGCCGAGGTGGACGGGACCACGGAATGACCACGATGGAGAGGAATCGTCAACGGTGCGCCGCGATGGCGGGCGCTACGAGCAGCGGGCGTGCCTCAGCGACGCCGAGGCGACGGATGCCTCATCGCGCGGGCGCGTCGTCAGACGCCCCGAAATCGAAGAGCGGATCCAGGCTCAACCAATTGTCCCGGGCGGCCAACGCGGCTCGCTCGGCATCGCCGGCCTCGCACAGAACGATGATGCGTTCATGCAGAGCGACCGAATCACGCCCGTTCAGCGAGGAGAAGCGCAGTCGTTCGAGCCGTCGCAGAATCGGCGTGAACTGCTCCAGCACCGACCTGATCGCCGAATTGGCGGAGGCCGTCACCGCTACGCGGTGGAATTCGTCGTCCGAGGCGATCGCCGCGTCGACATCGCCCGTCCGCAGAGCTGCCGCGAACCGCCGGTTGGCCGCCCGCATGGACTCGATCTCCTCGGCGGACAGATTGGGCACAGCCTGACGCACGGCCAACTCGTGCATCGCCGCAGTGACCGACTGCGCTGCCCGCGCGGCCTGGACGTCCAGCGGAGTGACCATCGTGTAGCGGCCGGGCTTGGTCTGGACCAGGCCCGCCTCCTCAAGCCGGGCCAGAGCCTCCCGCACCGGGGTGCGACTCACGCCCAGCCACTGCGCCAGATCCGCATCGTTGAGCCGCTCCCCCGGCGCCAGGGTGCCATCGACAATCGCGTCCCGGATGGTCCGGTACGCGTTGTCCCGCAGCAGGGCACGCGGGATCACACCCTGACGCTCGGGGATCGGCATGCAACATATCCCACACCGCGTCGGACCAGCCGTCAACGAGTGACGCGCCACTACCGATGCAGCTCTCCTCGGAAGAGAGTCAAGGGACGTGACGGCGTCGACTACGGTTCGATCACCAGCCGGGTGATCAGGGCGCCTTCCAGGGCGAACCGATAGTGAAGGTCGACCGACCCGCCCGGGAAGTTCCCTTCCAGGTGCTGAACGACATCGATGTGCGCCTCTCCGGTCCTGGCGGCACCAACGAACTCCGTGGTGTACGTGTACTCGCTGGCCCCGCTGTCCAGCCACGCCCGGATCTCGTCCCGGCCCCGGTAGGTACGGCCCTCGTCGGTCACCGCGGCGTCGGCGGCGAAGACGCTGATGGCTGCCTCCGTGTCGCGAGCCTGGTGCGCGGGGAGGTACGCCCTGATCGGGGCCGGCAGGTCCTCCCAGGAGATGACGGTGCCTCGGCCTGCGTTCGTTTCCATCCCTGCACGGTCCGGTCTCCCCCGGCGGGAGAGTCAAGAGGGCAGACGGGCTCCTCGTTCCGCAGCCCCGTGGCGGAGGCCGTCAGCCGGAGGTGAGACGGAAGACCGGCCAACCGAGCTCGGTCCGCCACCGCGTGGGGTCCCCGGTGTCCCGGGGGCCAACGAGGTATGTCTCGTCAACGGGCCCGGCGACGCCCAGCGCGTGGGAGACCACCCAGGCGCCCAGGCGGCCGTACGTGACGTCGATGTCGTCGTGTGGCCCCACGTGGACCACCACGGCGAGATCGACCGGCGGCAGGTCGACAACCTCGATCCGGCCAGGTTCCGCACGCTCAGATGACTCAGCGTGGCGAACTCGCCGATGGTCAAGCCCTTTCGCATGGTCACAGTGTCGCCGGTTCCTCAGGCCTCAGGGGTGAGCGTCTCCCACAGGTGTGGGTGCCGTGTCAGGTGTAGCAGCCGCTGCGCAAGCCGTCGGTTGGCGGACGTCCGCGTCGAGGCGCCCCACAGCGGTGCGGTGCTCATCCCGTCCACTGCTGCCACCACCAGCGCCAGCACGTCGGCGGGCAGCCCGTCAGCGGCAAGTGCCGCCTCCAGCCGTTCCGCGTCGGCCCGGGCGAGTTCGGCGACCGCGGGCAGGGTCATGAGCTGAGTAATCAGGGCAAGAGATTCGCGGGCCGCTGCTTCGTCACCGTCCGGCGCCAGTGCCGCCCGGACGTAGGCCCGGGTCAACCGTCCAGGCGCGGTGTCCGACGGGTCCAGTGCGGCGTCGACGCTGGCCTGGAAGGCGGCGAGCTGATCACGGGCCAATTCCAGGATCAACTCGTCCTTGCTGGCGAAGTGGTAGATCAGCCCGCCCTTCGACACGCCGGCGAAGCGGGCGATCTCGTCCAGCGACGCGTGGATCCCACGGACACGGACGGCGTCGGCGGCCGCGTCCAGCAACGCCCGTCGGGTGTCGTGCGGTGACCGCCCAGCTGTGCGTCCCACGGCGACACCGTACCTACGGCCGCGGCGTGCGCGGCGACGGGATCAGCACCCATGCCAGCACCGCCGCTACGAGGGTCAGCGCCGCCGCGACCAGCGAAGTGACCTGCATGCCGGTGATGAACGCGTCCCGCGCGCCGGCAGCGGCTTGCGGCGGCAGCACCTGCAGCGCCGAGCCCAACGAGTCACGTACCCGCGCCGCGTCCTCGGCCGGCAGCCCGGACGGCACGCTCACGTTGTTGCGGTACAGCAGCGACAGAAGGGAGCCCAGCACCGCGATGCCCAGCACCACGCCGAGTTCGTTGGCGGTCTCGGTGATCGCGGAGACGGAGCCGGCCTTGCGTGGTGGTGCGGCCGAGATGATGGCGTCGCCGGTCAGCGTCATCGCCAGCCCGATGCCGAGGCCGATGGGCACGAGCGCCAGACCGAGCCACAGGTACGGCCCGTGCGCCGCCGCCGCCACCGCTGCCAGCCCCACGGCGGCCAGGCCCAGGCCGAGCGCGATGGCCCGACCCCGGCCGAGCCGGGCCACGACCAGCGCGATGATCGCGATGACGACGATCGAGGCCAACGTCGCGGGCATCTCGGCGAGGCCAGCCTGCAATGGGCCGAACCCGCGGGCGAACTGCAGATACTGCGAGAAGAAGAACAGCAGCCCGACCAACGCGAAGATGGAGATGACGTTGGCGACGACCGCCCCGGAGAACGCCGCGTTGCGGAACAGGTCGACGTCGAGCATGGGCTGCTCCAGCCGCCGCTGGCGCCGCACGAACAGCACACCGGCTGCCAGTCCGGCGAGCAGGCAGGACACTGTCACGCCGTCGACGCCGGCCCCGACCACATGCTTGATGGCGTACACCAGGGGCACGATCGCCGCCATGGACAGCACCGCCGAGAGCACGTCGAAGCGGCCCGGTTGCGGATCGCGCGACTCCGGCAGCAGAAGAAGGCCGGAGACCACCACCAGGATCATCACGGGCACGTTGATGAGGAACACCGAACCCCACCAGAAGTGCTCCAGCAGGAACCCGCCGACGAGCGGCCCGATCGCCGACCCCGCCCCGAAGGCGGTGGACCAGATCGCGATCGCCCGGGTGCGTTCGCCGCTGTCGGTGAAGATGTTGCGGATCAGCGACAGCGTGGACGGCATCAGTGTCGCCCCTGCCACACCGAGCAGCAGACGCGCCCCGATCAGCGCCTGCGCGCTGGGAGCGAACGCGGCCAGCAGCGACGCCGCACCGAACGCCACCGAACCGATCAGCAGGATCCGCTTACGCCCGAACCGGTCGGCCAGATTGCCCATCAGCACCAGCAGACCCGCCAACGTCAGCGAGTAGATGTCACCGATCCAGAGGATCTGTTCCGCGCTCGGCGCCAGGCTCGCGGTCAGCGCCGGCACCGCCAGCGAGAGCACCGTCCCGTCGATGGCGAGCAACAGCACAGCCGCGGCCAGCACAGCGAGCGCCGCCCACCGCCGACGGGCCGACAGCGCCGGCTCTGGAGCCGACGTCACCAAGGAGGTCATCCCGAAACTGTACCGACCAGTCGGTTCGGTTCGTCAGGATGATCCTGGCCACACGGGGAGCGGCAGCGGTCCTGCGTCGGTCGTGGCGTCGACGTCGAGGACCAGGCGGCGTGGCAGGCGGGCAATCGCCTTGCGCCGGCGTCGCGTTGTGGGCCATAGTCGTTCCATGATCTCTTACCGGAAGGGCGGCGACGCCCTGGCGCTGTGAGCGCCCCCGCGCGGCGCGACGACGCCGCGAAACCCCCACAGGCCGTTCGCAGCGGCAACCCGCGCGACCTGTGGCAGCAGGCCATTCGAATCCGTCAGGAATGGCTCGACCACGCACTGTCCACCCAGCCGGCTGACAGGTCGGCCGCCGAGCGCTGCCTGACCGCCATCTACGCCAGGGCATCGCGGCCCCGACCCCGGTTCGAATGGGTCGACTCGCCAGCCAAGGCACTCCCCCTGATCACCGGCTGGCCCACCCTCGATCAACTCTACGAGCGCATCCGGGACCCCCGGCCGCGCGGAACACCGCCGTTGGCAAGCGGTATTGCCATGATCGCCTCCCAGTTGCGCGGCGCGCTGAGTGCGGGCGTCACCCACACCGATCCCGAACTGTCACCCGTGCGTGCGAGCAAGACCAAGGAACCATGGCCGGAACTGGCGCCGCCACACGCGCTCGACAGTGGCGTTCCGCTCGCTGTCGTGCTGCACCAAGGCGTACGCACGGCATTGCACCGAAGCCTCGCGCACGGGTGCTACCTGCCCGTGCGCGCGGTCCTCGCGGACGAAGCTCCAGTGCCCGTGTGCTGGTACGGGCAGCAGGACGCGTCATGGATCGCCTACTACGACGTGCTGCATCGGCTCGGCCTTGCCAGGTACGGGCCGGACGAGGCCGAACATCTCGACGCCTGGGCCGGCCTGGCCCGCTCCTGCGGCTGGTGGTGGCCCGGCGAGGACGTCTGCGTCGTGGTGGACCGGCCGCAGGCGATACGAACCGAGCCGGTCTCCGGAACAGCGCACGACCAGATTCGGCTCCACCCTCGCGGTCTGCGCTACCGCGACGGCTGGCAGCCGCTCCTGACCGGGTGACCTGACGAGGGCCGGCCGGGGCGGGCACTCGCCAGTCCCGGCCGGCCCGCCCGAGGTCGCACTCGACACCGACGACAACATCCCGCACGCGCTGTGCGCCGGGCCAGCGGCTTGCCGCTCAAGGGCACCCCGCCGGGCCGGATCGCCGAGGCGGTCCGGTCCCGGCGCTGTCAGCCGCTGGTCGACATACGGGCGCGGTACGCGGCGACGGCGGCACGATTTCCGCAACGACCGTCGCAGTACCTCTTGGATCTGTTCTTGGAGAGGTCCACCATCACGTTGTGGCATTCGGGGTGGGCGCACGCCCGTAGCCGGCGAAGCTCTCCCTGACGAAGCAGGTCGGCAACGGCGATCGATGTTCTGATGGCGAAGCGGGTCGCGAGTGGCGCATCCGCTGGAGCGACCTCCCAGCGGTAACCCCAGGTGCCGCGTTTCACCAGTTGCGGAAGCGCGTTGAACTCGTGGAGCAGTTGATTGACCACCTGTGCCGCGGCATCTCCGGTTGCCTGCCAGAGTTCACGGAGTCGAGGGTGGAGACTGCGGAGCGTCTGCAGATCGTTCCTGCCACAGGTCGACCCCTCGTCCCAGGCCAGGATCTGCACAATGCGTCTGAGCGCGGCATCATCGGGCTGGGCACCGTCTCCTCCGCTCGTGTTGACCAGCGCCGCGGCGGCCACCAGTGCCCGTGCCGCGTCCTGCGGGAGGACCAGGCTGGCCCCCTCGTGCCCGCCGATATCCGGTCCTGCCCGCCATCGGTGCGGACCGTACCCACCCGCCCGCGACGGCTGGCTCCCCGCGGGACCGGCGAGCCGAGACGTCATCGCGCGCTGGAGGGCGGGGCCACCGGCCAGTCGATGTCGGTGGCCGAGGCGGCGCTTGTCGTGCACAGCACGGAGACGAGGACGGCAACGGCGATCATGAGGAACCTACGCACAGTCAACTCCAGATGTGAGGGATGCGGGTGAGGGCAAAGCCGGCGGTCGTACCGCGTCGGGTTGTCCTCCCTGGTACGACCAACCTATCTGGGGCACCAGTGCTTGGCAATAAGTTGCCAGAAGATGGCATGAGTGAATATCCGTTTAGGCAACCGCGCTTTAGGTGCGGAAATACGCCGCAGATCGGGATAGGCCGGCACGGCACGGGCACGCGAGCACGCGTTCGTCGACCAGGGCGCAGCCACGGTAGCCCAGCCGTGTTGTCTCGCATGTGCCAAGTTGGTTGTCTCCCACGCGTCGAGCCGGGGCCGCCACACGGCGGTGACCCGGCTCCCCGGCGGCTGCTGACCGGCCTCGGTCAGCCGAGCACCCGCCTCAGCCAGCCGATGCGGGCCTGCTGGGCGTTTCGCGAGACCGTGGCGGTAGGCACCCACTCGTCGAAACTGTGGAACGCACCCGACCAGACGTGCAGCTCGGCCTGCCCGCCGGCACGCCAGATCCGGCTCGCGTACTCGATGCCCTCGTCGCGCAGCGCCTCGACCGAGCCCACCTCGATGAAGGCCGGCGGCAGACCGGACAGGTCCGTCGCCCGCGCCGGAGCGGCATAACAGGACACCGACGGCGTGCCTCGGCGCTCGCCCAGCAGCGCGGTCCAGCCCGCCTCATTGGACAGCCCGTCCCACAGGCCGACCCGGCTGAGCTGACGGCAGGAGTCCGAGGCGCACCGGTCGTCCAGCATCGGGAACTGCAGCAGTTGTCCCTTGGGCCGGAGGCCACTGCGGTCCCGCGCGAGCAGGGCCAGGCCGGCGGCCAGGGCACCACCGGCACTGTTGCCGCTCAACACGATCCGGTCAGGATCGAGGCCGAGGGAGCCGGCATGATCGGCGAGCCACAGCAGACCCGCGTGACAGTCCTCCACGGGTGCCGGATCGGGGTGCTCGGGCGCGAGCCGGTATTCGACCGACACCACCGCGAGGGAGAGCGCCTGAGCTCGGTCGAGCTCGCCGATCAGCTCGGTGCTGCGGTGGCTGCCGGCCACCATGCCGCCGCCGTGGGTGTGGTAAACCACCGGGACCGGCGTCGTGACGCCCACCGGCCGGCAGATCAGCAGGCTGATGTCAGGGGCGCCGGCCGGGCCGGGGACCTTCCGTTCCTCGATCTCGAACGCCCCATCGCGGCGGATCTGCGCGTCGGTCAAACGGCCGGTCCGGGAGCGTTGCCGTCGGTCGGCGATCAGGTCGGCGGTGAGCGGCATCGGCAGCTGGGACAGGATCTCCGCCAGCGGACCGGCCAGCTCGGGGTCGAACGGTGGTGGGGCTGCGGCGGTCACGGTCCCGGTCATCACGCCTCCTCCAACAGTGCCAGAGCGTCCACTTCGAGCAGCAGGTCCGGGCGGTAGAGCGCGACCACCTGCACCACGGTGCTGGCCGGCGGCCGGGAGGTGTCGATGAACTCGTCGCGTACCGCCAGCACCGCCGGCACGAACGCGACGTCGGTGACGAAACAGGTGAGCTTGACGACGTCGTCGAAGCCGCCGCCGGCTGCTGCCAGGCAGCGACCCATGTTGGTGAAGACCTGCCGCGCCTGCGCCTCGGGGTCGCCCGGGCCGACCAGCTCCCCATCGGCGTCGAACGCCATCTGCCCGGCGATCGCGGCGAGCCGGCCCCGCCCGAGCACGACATGGGTGTAACCGGAGCTTGGCTGCACGCCGGCGGGCTCGGCCAGGTGCGTGATACGTGGTGTTGGCACAGGTGTCCTCCCGAGGGGTTCGGTGATGGTGCGGGCGTACCCGCCGGTTAGCGCGCCCGCAGCCGGACCGGCAGGCTCTCCGTGCCGTTGACCGCGATCGAGCTGACCCGGCGGACCGGGCCGTCCAACTCGATCGCGTACGCCCCGTCGAGCAACTCGGAGAAGAGCACCCGCATCTGGGCCCGGGCCAGCGTGGCACCGATGCAGAAGTGCTCACCGACGGCGAGGGCGATGTGCCGATTGGGCGTACGCGTGATGTCGAACTCGTACGGGTCGGTGAACACGTCCTCGTCACGGTTGGCGGAGGGAAGCCAGAGCACGACCTTGTCGCCGGCGGCGATGCGCTGCCCGCGCAGCTCGTACGGGCGCGTGGCGGTCCGCACGCTGTGGGTGGCGCTCGACGTCCACCGCATGATCTCCTCGATCGCGCTGGGCAACAGCGTCCGGTCAGAGGCGAGGCGGTGCCACTGCTGCGGGTGTTCGAGTAACGCCTGCGCCCCGCCGATGAGGGCCAGCCGGCCGTTCTCGGTGGCGCCGATGAGGTTCTCGCAGTTGAGCACGACCTCGATCTCGGTGAGCAGGTCACCGCCCACGGTGCCGTGCAGCAGCGCGCTCACCAGGTCTTCGGTCGGTTCCTCCATCCGGCGGTACAGCAGGTCCATGAAGTAGTCGACGATGTCGGGGTGGGAGACGAGCGAGCTGTGGGCCGCGAAAGCCTCGTCGGTCCATCGGTACAGCTTGTCGTGGTCGGCTTCGGGCACCCCGAGGATGTGCGCGATCACCGTCAGGGACAGCCGTCCCGCCACGTCGGTGGCGAAGTCGCAGGTGTCCTGCTCCGCCGCGCGGTCCAGGACGCCTCGGACACTGGCGCGCACGTAGCCCTCCAACGCCCGCACCGCGCGGGTGTTGAACCAACCGGCCATCAGCGCCCGCAGCTGCTTGTGACGGGGGGCGTCGGTGAGCGCGAGCGTGAGGTTGCCGCCCGGATCGGGGCCGGCCGCGGCTGGCCGCAGCAGCACGCCCTGCGCCGAGCTGAACGTGGCGCTGTCCTGGTAGACGGCGCGGATGTCCGCATGCCTGGTCAGTGACCAGAACCCTGGCAGCTCGGTCGCGGGCTGCCAGTGCACCGGCGCTTGCGCGCGCATCCACGCCCACAGTGGGTGCGGATCGCCGGTGGCGTACAGGTCCGAGTCGGTGAGCCGGGACAGCGACGGCGTGCCGGCCACGGCCCGGCCGGGCGCGTCGGTCTCCGCTGGCTCGGTGGTGGTGGCCGGAACGGTGCTGATGGTCATGGCCGGACTCCCGTCGCCTGGCTGTACACGTACTCGGAAAAGTGCTTGGCGAGGTCGGCCGCGGTTTTCTCGGTGACCGCCGTGGGGTTGTAGGTGACCTCCAGCCGCAGGCCGTCGCCGTCGGGCCACAGCTCGGCGTGCAACTGGAGGGGCAGGTCGAGATACGGCTGTCGGACGAAGGTGACGCGGGCGTCCGGAATCCGCAGCTCGGGGACGGCATTGTTCTGGTAGGCGAACAGCGTCTGGTACGCCGGTGGCCGCCCGGCCTCGCCGAGCAGCTGGAACCCGGCCAGGCTCTGGGCCGCGAGCATCTGCTGGACGGTACGGCCCACGATCCGGACGGCAGCGGTGTCGCCGGCGCACGCGGCACCGCGCAGTGGCAGGCAGAGCATGGTGATGTGGCAGCCGATCGCGCGTTCCAGGGCGGGGTCGTCGCGGCGGGCCACCGGCACCCCGAAGGCGACGTCCCGCTGGCCGGTGACGTCGGCGACGCTGGCCGCCCAGAGGGCGAGCAGCACGACGAAGCGGGTGACGTTGGCAGCGGCAGCGGTGGCGTCAACGGCCGCGAGGGCGTCCGCGGCCAGCGTCGCCTCGACCCGCTCGGGTTGCCGGCGCCACCCGAGCGGCACGATCGCGGACGGTGCCGTCGTGCTGGTCGCGGCCTCGAACGCTGTCACGCCGTCGGCTGCGGGGCGCTCGGCGGATGCGACGCGGTCGTCGGATCCCGTGTCGTCGCCGTCGAGGGTTGACGGATCGGACGACCACCGCAACGGCGGCACACCGGCCAGGGCAGCGCGTACCTCGACGAGGCGGCGTTCGGGCTCGGCCAGCCGGCAGCGGGCCAGTTCGGCGTGGGCCAGGTCGGCCAGGGCCGGGCCGGGTCCGAGCGCGACCGCGAGCCGGTCGGGGTCGACATCGGCCAGGGCGATCCGGTAGGCGGTGCCGAGATCGTTGGCAAGGACGGCCTCGGACCACCCGTCGAAGGCGACGTGGTGCACCGCGCATCCGAACACGGCCGTGGGCGGTGCCGGCTCCGGCATGTCGACAGGCACGAGGACGGTCTGCCACACCTGGGCGTCGTGTGGCGCCAACGGCGCGGCGAGCGCCTCGCGGGCGGCGGCCAGGGCCGCGTCGACGTCGGCCCGCGGCGGCAGCACGGTCAGCGTGGGCGCCGGCACGTCGTCGGGATACGCCGCCGGTTCCGGGTCGAGCAGGTATGCCGCGCGCAGCGACTCGTGCCGCAGGTGTACGGCAGCGATCGCGGCGGACAGGGCCGACCGGTCGAGTTCGCCCTCGACGACCCAACTGAGCAGGCAGTGCCCGGTACGGTCGGCCGGGTTCAGCACTTCCCGGGTCAGTTGCATGACCTGGACGGCGGTCAACGGGGCGGCGTCGTCGTCGGGGACCGGCACGGCGGTCTCCCGCCCTGAGTCCGGGACGTCCGCCGCGTCGGACAGCCGGCGAGCGAGGCCGGTGACGGTCGGGTACTCGTACAGCCAGGACACCGGCACCGGAATGCCGGTGCGCGCCGAGAGTCGGGCACACACCCGGCCGGCGTCGAGCGAGGTCAGACCCATGTCGGGGAACGGCGTGTCCAGCCGGATCGTGCCGACACCGAGGACGGCGGCGACGCACTCCGCGACGTCGCGCAGCACCGGGTCGTCGAGGGTGGCCGGGTCGCGGCCAGCGGCCGGGTCGGAGGTGACAGCGGGGGGTTTCAGCAGCGCCAGCAGCGCCCGCTCGTCCAGCTTGCCCTGGGCGGTGAGCGGAAACGCGGCGACGCTGACCACCGCGGCCGGGCGGTGGTAGGCGACGAGCGCGTCGCGGATCCGAGACGTCGCCTCGGGCAGCGGGTCACCGTCGCGGACGGGCACGCAGAACGCGACCAGCTCCCGGTCGCCACGGCCGGTGGCGCGGGCCACCACTCGGCAGTGCCGTACGTCGACGAGCAGTTCCTCGATCTGGCGTTCGACCTCGGCCGGCTCCACCCGGTTGCCACGGATCTTGAGCTGACGGTCGGCGCGACCGGTCAGGTGCAGCAGACCGTCTTCGTCCCAGGTGCCGAGGTCGCCGGTGCGGTAGACGCGGACGTCCCGATCGCCGACGCGGATCCGGGTGAACTTGACGGCGGTGAGGGCGGGGTCGCCGAGGTACTCGATCGCCAGTCCATCGCCGGCCAGGCAGATCTCGCCGGTCTCGCCGACGGCGCAGGGGCGCTGACCGTCCAACACGTACACCTCGGTGCCGGGCACGGGTCGGCCGAGCGGGATGCCGCCGGGCCGCTCGCAGTCGTCGGCGCGGATGCGGTGGGTGGTGGCGAAGACCGTGCACTCGACCGGGCCGTACCCGTTGAGCAGGACGGTGTCGGGATGCAGCGCCAGGAATCGGCGTACGTGCGGCACGGACAGCCGCTCCCCGCCGATCATCACCTGGCCCAGGCCCTCGAACGCGTCGGGTGCCTCGTCCATGATCAGGTTGAACAGGCTCGCGGTGCACCACGCGGTGTTCGCACCATGCCGGGCCACCCCGTGGCGCAGGGCCGACGCCGACAGGTAGGGATCGGACACGATCACCGAGGTGCCGCCGTTGAGCAGGGCGGACCACAGTTCGAGGGAGAACGCGTCCCAGGGGGTGGCGGCGGCGAGCGGGATCACCGTCCGGTGGTCGAAGCGGGCGAAGCCGCCGGGCCGCAACAGGCGGGCGGTGGCCCCGTGCGGGCTGACCACCCCCTTCGGCCGACCAGTCGTGCCGGAGGTGAAGAAGACGCAGCACGGGTCGGTGGCGGCGACGGCCACCGACCGGAAGCCGGGGCCCGCATCTACCGGGGCGGCCGAGATCGGCCAGGCCGGCACCGCGAGGTCCCCGGCCGGCTCGGTGCCGGTGACCACCAGTGGGGGTCGCAGGTCGGTGAGCACGGCGTCGAGTCGCGGCGCGGGCCAGTCCGGCGGCAGCAGGCAGTAGGCGGCTCCGGTCTTGAGTACGGCCAGTAGCGCGACGACCAGGTTGGCGCTGCGCGGCAGCAGGATCGGCACCCGGTCACCGGGCCGCACCCCGGCGTCGACCAGGCCGGCCGCCCAGGCATCCGCGGCGGCGTCGAGCTGCGCGTACGTGATGGTGCAAGGGCCCTCGACGACGGCGGCGGCGTCGGGTCGATGCCGCGCCTGCCGGGCCACGGTCTGGTGGAGCCCTTCCGCCGGAGCGGTGTTGGGCGGGCCGACCGACCATCGCGGGTCTGCGTGCACGCTGTTTCCCCTCGTCGGTACCTCTCGGGGTGACCAGGCGACGTGCGCCGCCATGTTCGACACGAACGTTGCCATGACATTGCCTAGTCTGGCAACCTACTGGCAAGCCCGGGCAGGTAGACCGCATCGATCCACGCCGGACGGTGCTCCTGGTGACTGATCAAAGGTGGGTGCATGGCACGCGACCATTCCCTCGACATCGCCGTATCCGGCATGGCCGGCAGGTTTCCCGGCGCACCGGAGCTGACCCAGTGGTGGGACGCTCTCACTGCCGGCCGGGTGCTCACCCGGCGTTACCAGCGGCAGGAACTCGCCGCCGAAGGGGTGCCCCCGGACCTGCTCGACGACCCGGACTACGTGGCGGTCCACGGCCACCTCGCCGACGCCGACCGGTTCGACCACGTGCTGTTTCGGATGAGCCCGCGCGAGGCCGAGATGCTCGACCCGCAGCACCGGCTGATGCTGGAGTGCGCCTGGTCGGCCCTTGAGGACGCCGGTGCCAACCCGCTCGACACCGGGTTCACCACCGGCGTGTTCGCCAGCGCCAGCAGCAGCGACTACCTGCGGCGGATGGTGGCCGGCGGCCAGCTCACGCCGCTGACGCTGGAGGACGCGCTGCACGGCACCGAGCCCGACTTCCTGGCCAGCCTCCTGTCCTACCGGCTGAACCTGAACGGCCCCGCGCTGGCGGTGCAGACCGCCTGCTCGTCGTCGCTGGTGGCGGTACACCTCGCCGTGCAGGCGCTGCTTAACGGCGACTGCGACCAGGCGCTCGTGGTCGCCGCCGGGATGGCCTTCCCACAGGCGGGGCACCTGCACGTGCCCGGTGGTATCCACTCCCCCACCGGCCACTGCCGCCCGTTCGACGCGAGCGCCGACGGCATCGTCGCCGGGTCCGGCGTCGCCTGCGTGGTGCTGCGGCGCCTCGCCGACGCCCTCGACGACGGCCCCGCCCCGCACGGGGTCATCCTGGGTACCGCCATCAACAACGACGGATCCGCGAAGGCCGGCTACTACGCGCCGTCCGTCGAGGGCCAGCAGGCCGTCATCCGCGCTGCCCTGCGGGCCGCCGACGTCGACGGCGAGTCCATCGGATACCTGGAGAGCCACGGCACCGGCACCCGCATCGGCGACCCCATCGAGTGGACCGCCGCGTCCGCGGCCCTGCGCGCGAGTGGCGCCCGCCCCGGGCAGGTCGCGGTGGGTGCGCTGAAGGCGAACACCGGCCACCTCGACAACGCCGCGGGTGTGGCCGGCCTGATCAAGGCGATCCTGGTGGTCCGGGAAGGGGTGATCCCTCCGGTCGCCGGGCACACCACGCTCAACCCGCTCCTCGACCACGACGGGTCGCCGCTGTACGTACCGGATCAGGCTCGGCCATGGCCCGGCACGGAACCTCGGCGCGCCGGGGTCAGCTCGTTCGGCGTCGGTGGCACCAACGCCCACGTGGTCGTGGAGCAGCCCTCGGTCGAGAGCACCGCCCCTCGCAGCGCCCGCCCGGGCCGCCACCTGGTCGTGCTGTCCGCCGCCGACGGTGCCGCGCTCGACCGCGCCGCCACCCGGCTCGCCGCGCACCTGCGCACCCACGACGTCCTGCCGCAGGACGTCGTGCGGACCCTGGCTGCCGGCAGGGCACACCTGGCCGAGCGACTCGCCGTCGTCGGAACCGACACCGACGAACTCGCCGAGCGGCTGGCGTCCCGTCACACCGCCGTGCACGGCCGCGTGCCCGCGACCGGCCCGGCGCCACTCGTGTTCGCCTTTCCCGGGCAGGGCACCCAGTACCCCGGCATGGCCCGGCCACTGGCCGCTGACCTGCCCGGCTTCAGCGCCGCGCTGGCGACCGTGCTCGACGAGTACGACCCCACCACCGCTGAGCTGGTCGGCCGCGCGCTGCTCGACCCCGGGTTCCCCGCCGACGACCTGGCCGAGACCGCCCTGGCCCAGCCCGCCCTGTTCGCGGTGGAGTACGCCGCCGCGATGGCGCTGCGTGAGCTCGGCCTGCGCCCGGCGGCCGTCACCGGGCACAGCCTCGGCGAGATCACCGCCGCGTGCGTGGCCGGTGTGCTCGACCTGGCCGACGCCGCCCGGCTGGTGACCGTCCGCGGGGCGGCCATGCAGCAGTGCCCACCCGGTGCCATGCTCGCCCTGACCTGCGGCGAACAGGAAACCGCTGACCTGGTACGCGCATCCGGCCTTGCGCTGGAGACCGCTGCCGTCAACTCTCCCGAGCACACCGTGGTGGCCGGCCCGCCGGACGTCGTCGACGCCTTTGCGGCCTGGCTGAACGGCCGGGTGCGTGCGCGGCGGCTGCGCACCCGACGCGCATTCCACACCGCGCTCGTCGACGCCGTGGACGCCCCACTGCGGGAGGCACTGGCCGGGATGCGACTGCGACCGCCCACGCTGCCGTGGGCCGCGAACAGCGGCGAACTGCTCCTCCCGGGAGCCCCCGTCGGCGCGGCCCGGTTCACCGCACAGGCGCGCCACACGGTGCGGTTCGGACCAGCACTGCGGCGGCTGGCCGACCGGTTCGCCGATGCGGTGGTGGTCGAGGTCGGGCCAGGCCACGCGCTGTCCACTCTGGTGGAGAGCGGCGGCCTCACCGCCGTGCCGCTGTGCGGCGGTCGGCCCGGTGCCGACGACGAGGCGGTGCCCACTGCCCTCGGGCGTTTGTGGACGATCGGTCAGCCGGTGGCGATCGAGGCGACGTGCCCCACCGGGCGCCGCGTCCACCTGCCCGGCTACGCCTTCCACGGGCCACGCCACCTGGCCGCCGAGGCCAGACCCGCACCCGCCGCGCACCACCCGTCGGCTGCCGTCCCGCTGCCCGTCACCGCCCCGGCGCCGGATGCGACCGCACTCGCGACCGGGCGCGACAGCGGCATCGGCGCGACGCCCGGCGCCGACCACCCGGCTGGGGCTTGCGAGCAGGACGTGCCGGCGCTGCTCGGCCGGCTGTGGAGCGATCTGCTCGGTCGGGACCAGTTGCCCGATGACGCCGACTTCTTCGCGCTGGGCGGCGACTCGCTGGGCATCACCCACCTGGCTCGCCGGCTACGTACCGAACTCGGCATCCGGGTGCCGATCCGCGACCTCATGACCCGCCCGACGCTCGGCGATCACACGTCGATGTGCCGAGCCCTGGTCGACGGCGTCCGCGCACCTGTCGCGGTTGGCTGATCGACGCCGGGGCGACCGCCGTCCGCCGCTACCGCACCTCCGTCCGCACCCTTGTCACCAGGGAAGAAGGAGCTCGTCCATGACCACCCTGTCGATAACCCCACCGCTGGGTACGCCGGCCGAACTGCCGTACCTCGGCGGTCCCCTGCCGGACGGCCCGCTGCCGCCGGTGCCGGACCTGGTGACCGCGGTGGCCGCGCGCACGCCGTCGCGGCCGGCGGTGCGCTGCGGCACCGACGAGATGAGCTACGCCGAACTCGCCACACGCAGCTCCCGGATCGCCGCCGCGCTGACGAACGCCGGGGTGGGCCGCGGCGACCGGGTGGCGGTCCTCGCCGAGGCCAGCACGGCCACCGTCGCCGCCATCCTCGCCGTGCTGCGCTGCGGCGCGGCGTACGTGCCTCTGGACCCCGGCCAGCCCGACCAGCGGTTGGCCGAGATCCTCGCCGATGCCCAGGTCAGCGCGGCCCTGGTCAGTGACGGCACAGGCGACCGTCTGGCGGGCACGGGCCTGCCCGTGGTGCCGGTCACGGCGGGCGACACCGCCGCCGGCGACGACGGGGCACCGGTCGACGTCCCGGTGCTGCTCACCGACCCGGCGTACCTCATCTACACCTCCGGCAGCACCGGGGAGCCCAAGGGCGTGGTGGTCGAGCACGGGCAGTTGGCCGCCTCGACGCTGGCCCGGCGCATGGTCTACCCGGGCGAACCCACGTTCCTGCTGGTCTCCCCGCTCAGCTTCGACTCCTCGGTGGCCGGCCTGTGGGGCACGCTGACCGCGGGTGGCTGCCTGATCGTGGCCACCGGCGCGCAGGTACGCGACCCGGAGCAGTTGGTCGGCCTCGTCGACGACCACAGGGCCACCCATCTGCTGTGCATCCCGTCGCTGTACAGCTACCTGCTCGATGCCGCCGCGCGCCTGGGCGCGGGCCGCCTGGAGTCGCTGCGGACCGCGATCGTGGCCGGTGAGGCCCTGCCGCAGGAGCTGGTGGAGCGGCACTTCGTCCAGTCCTCCGGTCGCTGCGAGCTGGTGAACGAGTACGGCCCGACGGAGGCGACCGTGTGGGCGACCTACCAGCGCTTCACCGCACCAGCCCCGGTGACCATCGGCCGTCCCATCCCCGGCGCCCGGGTGTACGTCCTGGACGAGCAACTGTGCCCGGTCCCGGTCGGCCAGTCGGGCGAGCTGTACGTGGCCGGCGCCGGTGTGGCCCGCGGCTACCACGGGCGCCCCGAGGCCACGGCCCGGGCGTTCCGCGACGATCCGTTCGCGGCCGATCCCGGCGGGCGGATGTACCGCACCGGTGACCTGTGCCGGTGGACCTGCGACGGCACCCTGGAGTTCCTCGGTCGCCGGGACCATCAGGTCAAGGTACGCGGACATCGGGTCGAGCTCTCGGCCGTCGAGGCACAGCTGTGCGCGCTGCCCGGCGTCCGCGAGGCCGTGGCCGTCCCCGCCGCCGGTGACACCGAGCTGGTCGGCTTCGTCCTCTCCCCCGCCGGAGCTGCTCCGGAGTCCCTGCGACGGCAGTTGGCCGACCGGGTTCCGGCGGTCATGGTGCCGAGCCGGATCGTGGTCCTGGACCACTTCCCGCGCACCGCCAACGGCAAGACCGATCGGGCCGCACTGCGCGGCCTCGCCGACGCCGGCCCCGCGACCGCCGAGGCGGCGACGCCGGCCGGACCGGCCACAGCGGACCCGGCCGATCTGGCCGTGCAGGTGAGTGCGGCGTGGACCGATGTGCTGCAGCGCGACGACGTCCCCGCCGACGTCAACTTCTTCGACCTGGGCGGTCACTCGCTGGCGATGTTCCGGCTACGAGACACGCTGGAGCGGCGTACCGGGCGTCGACTGTCGGTGGTCGCCCTGTTCCAGCACACCACGGTGGCCGCGCAGGTGGCGTTGCTGCGCGACGGCGGCGACGCGGCCGACGCCGACGCGGCCAACGGCGCGGCCCGCTCCGCCCGTGCCCAGCGGGCCCGCGCGCTGCGTGCCCGCCGTACCGGCCTGATGCAGGAGGCAGAGTGATGACGATGCGCGAAACCACCACCTGGTTGCAATGCCCGGTCCCGCTCACCGACCCGAACGCGCGTCTGGTGTGCTTCCCCCACGCGGGCGGCTCCGCCGCCATGTTCCATTCGTGGGGCGGGCGTCTGCCCGGCGTCGAGGTGCACGCGGTCTGCTATCCCGGCCGCGCGCACCGGATCGCCGAACCGCCGCCCACCGACCTTCGCCGGCTCGCCACGCAGATCACCGACGCGCTGGTGCCGCTGGCGGACCGCCCGCTGATCCTGTTCGGTCACAGCATGGGCGCGGCCATCGCCCTGGAGACCGCTGTCGCGCTGCAGGACCGCGGGATCGAGCCGTTCCACCTGTTCGCGTCGGGATCGCGCGACGCGCCGTACCCAGGGCCGGAGCAGTTGTCGGACCCGGACGACCTGAACGACGCGGCGGTCGTGCAGCGCCTGCTGACGCTCGGCGGCACCGACCCGGAGTTGGCCGCCGACCCCGAGTTCCAGGAGTTGGTCCTGCCGTACGTGCGCGCCGACGGCCGGATGTTCCACGCGTACGAGCCGGGCGCGGGGCCGATGCTGCGGTGTCCGGTGACGACGATCGTGGGCGACGCCGACGACGACGCCGACTGCCGCCCGTGGTCGACGCTGACCACCGGGACGGTCCGCGCGTACGGCACCCGTGGCGACCACTTCTACCTGGTGGCCGAGCCACCGCTGGCGCTGCTGGGCGACTGCCTGCCCGCGCCGGTGAGGAGCGGGCCGTGACGATCACCTCCACCGACCTGCCCCGTTCTCCCGCCGTCGATGTCGGTCCCGTGGGCCGTTCGCCGCGCCGGACCGCGGCGGACGTCCTGGCGCTGGTCGAGCGGCACGACGTGGAGATCGTCCGCTTCCTGTGGGTGGACCACAACGGAATCCTTCGCGGCAAGGGCGTTGCCCGGGACATGCTGCCCGGCCGGCTACGGTCCGGGGTGCCGCTGTCGGTGGGTCGCCAGGCGGCGAGCCTGCTGGACCAGGCCCAGCCGGTGCCGGGGTTCGCGGTCATGGACGAGGTTCGCATCTCCGCCGACCCGGACACCCTGGCGCTGCTGCCGCACGCGCCGGGTTCCGCAGCCATGCTCGGTGACCTGCTCACCAGGGACGGCACCCCGTGGGGAGCGTGTCCGCGGGCGTTCCTCCGCGACGCCGTGGCCGCGGCCGACCAGGAGGGGTACGCCGTCGTGGCCGCGTTCGAACCGGAGTTCACCCTGCTGCGCGACGGGGTGCCGTTCGACGACGGACTCACGCTCGACAACGAGGCGTTCGACATCACCAACGGCTACGTGATCGCGCTGATCCGCGCCCTGCGCTCGGTCGGCGTGGCGGTGGAGCAGTACCACCCGGAGACCTCGCCGGGCCAGCACGAGGTCACGGTCCGGCCCGCCCCGGCGCTGCGGGCCGCCGACAACCACGTGTGGCAGCGGATACTCACCCGGGGTCTGGCCCGGCAGCACGGGCTGCGCGCCACGTTCGCCCCGGTGCCGCTGCCGGGGCTGCGCGGCAACGGCAACCACCTGCACGTGTCCCTCTGGCGTGACGGCAACGCGTTCGCCGCGCCCGGCGCGGGGCTGTCGGACGTCGCGCACCACTTCATCGCCGGGGTGCTGACGCACCTGCCAGCGCTCAGTGCCCTGCTGTGCCCCAGCGTCAACAGCTACGCGCGGCTGGTGCGGGGCAAGTGGGCCGGCGCCTACGGGTGTTACGGCTTCGACAACCGCGAGGCCGCGGTACGGGTCCCGTCGGTGCTGGGCGGCGACGAGTCCGGCACCACCAACGTCGAGATCAAGCCGTGCGACGGCACCGCCAACCCGTACCTGGCCCTGGGCGCCGTGATCCATGCCGGCTTGGACGGGGTACGGCGGCGGCTCGATCCGGGCCCGCCGCTGACCGTCGACCCGAACACCCTGTCCGACGCGGAACTGCGTTGCCGCGGGGTCACCGTCCTGCCCGGCAGCCTGGCCGAGGCGGTGGCCGCGTTGGAACGCGACGAGCTGTTGATGTCGGTGCTGGGCTCGCCCCGCCGGGACCTCTACACCGCGATCAAGCGCGCCGACGTTCGCGACCTGGCGGCGATGCCCGAGTCGGAGGTGTACGCCATACACCACACCCGGTTCTGACCCAGATACGCAGGGTTGCCGGCGCGGCAATGTGTCGGCAACCCGCCGAGGCAACGCCTGTGCCGCCACGCTGTCACAGCGCCTGTCGGCGTGGCTATACTCCTTTTCAGTCACATACCGTCGATGGCAACGCCGAATCATTACCGGCGGTCAGACCCGCGGCGCTTGATGTCGGTTGTCGGTGACCTTGGCCTTGGGGGTTTGGAGATGCTGCAGCAGTCCGAGTTCGGGCCCCGGCTCCGTGCACTGCGCGAGAAGCGCGGCCTTTCCCAGGCGGCACTGGCAAAGGGTGGAATCTCCACCGGCTACCTCTCCCGCCTCGAGTCCGGGGCCCGGCGGCCGACCCCCCGGGTGGTGGCGTACCTCGCGCAGCGCCTCGGCGTGCCGCCCTCGGTCCTGGAAGACCCGAATGCCGACCCGGTAGACGCCGTGCAAGCTTCTCCGTTCACCCAGATCCTGGCCGCGATGATCTCCGCGAGCGGTGACGACCGTGTCGCCGAGCCACTGGCCGAGGCGCTGCGCACCGACGGCCAGCGAGACCCTGCCGAGCGTTGGCAGGCGCTCTGGCTGCTCGCGGAGATCCGCGGTGACGCCGGCGAGCGCGACGAGCAGCGCCACCTGTTGGAGGAGCTGGTCAAGCTGAGCACGCAACTCGGCGTCGCGCCGCTGCTGGCCCGCGCGCAGACCCAACTGTCGCGGTGCCTGCGCACCCTCGGTGACACCACCGGCGCCCGGGAGTACGCGCAGCAGGCGCACAGCATCGCCGACGAGCTGTCGCTCACCGACCGCGCGGCGACCCTGCAGGCCCTCGTCTCCGCGCTGGCCGAGGCGGGCCAACTCGACGAGGCCCGTACCCACGCCGACGAGTTGTGCCGCCTCACCAAGCCCGCCGGGGGGACCCTGCACGTCGAGGCGCTCTGGTCGGCCGCGACGGTCCGCACGCGGCAGGGTGACCACGCCGGCGCCATCGCCTATCTGGAGGACGCGCTGTCCGGCGCGACCAGCCGCGACGACCTGCAACTGTGGATCCGGCTGCACCTGGCCGCCGCCTCGCTGTACCTACAGATCACTCCGGCGCGGCCGACGCAGGCCCGCACCGCGCTCGACGCCGTCGGCCCGGTCCTGAACCTGATCGGCACCGAGCGCCACCACCAGGAGTTGCAGAGCCTGCAGGCTCACCTGGCGTTCGCCGAGGGGCGCCTCGACGACGCACGCGTTCTGTGCGAGGCGGCCGCCGCCCAGCGTTCGCTGCTGTCGTTCCGCGACCGGCTCAAGCTCGCCGCCCTGCACGCGCGTCTGTCCATTCTGGGCGGCGACGCCGACGGCGGCATCCGGGCCCTGCAGGACGTCGCCCGCCAGGCCGAGGAGGCCCACAACGTCGAGCTCGCCGCCGAGCTGTGGCGCAACCTCGCGGAGACCCTCGCCAAGCCGTACGGTGACGGCCCTGCCCTCGCCGGCCGAGCCGCAACCGGCTGAACCGGGGCCAGCCGAACCGGCGGCCGGCCGGGCCGCCACCGGCTGAGTCGGGGCCGGCCGAGTCGGGGCCGGCTGAGTCGGGGCCGGCTGAGTCGGGGCCGGCTGAGTCGGGGCCGGCTGAACCGGGACCCGCGACCGCTCGCCCCTCGGTGGCACGCGCGTCGGGAGCGGCCCGGTCCCGTACCGGTCAGGCGGCGCAGACACGGCGCAGCGAACGGCCGAGCGCCTCGATGTCGGCGAGGCTGTTGTAGTGGTGCACCGACGTGCGCACGAACCGTTCGATCCCGGCCGTGGCCAGGTAGAGCGGGGTGTGTGCGCCGACGCCGACCCAGGTGTTGAGCCCGTCCTCGGCAAGGGCGTCACGGATCCGTTCCGGCGGCAGCCGGTCGTGCGTGAAGGACGCGATGCCGCCGTGTCGGCTGCCGGGCATCAATGGGCGGGCACCGGGCGTTTGCCGAATGGTGGCGGTCAGTGCCGCGTACACCTCGGCCGACGGCGCCGGCGACGTGGTGCGGGCGTACTCGGCGGCGGCGAGCAGGCCGAGTACCGCGGCGTTGCCACGCTCGGCGGTCTCGAATTGGGCCGCCGTGGCCACGTCGAGCCGGTGCTCGTGCAGCGAGAGCGCCTGCGCGACGTGCAGGTCGTAGAACACGGGGTCGATCCGTTCCCACAGGTCGGGGCGCAGGTAGGCGAAGCCGGTGCCGCGCGGGCCGCGCAGAAACTTGCGGCCCGCCGCGGTGAGCGCGTGGCAGCCGATCGCGTCGACGTCGACGCGGATCTGGCCCACCGTCTGGCACGCGTCCACCACGTACACGGCCGCGGAGCCGGCCAGCAGCGCGCCGATCTGCTCGACCGGCTGGATCAGCCCGACCGCCGACGGCATGTGGACCACGGACACCAGCGCCACCCGATCGTCGAGGTGGGCGCGCATCCACTCCAGGTCGAGGTCGCCGGCGCCGTCCACCGGGATCACCTCAAGGGCGCACCTGCGGCGAGCGGCAAGCCGCTGCAGGGCGATGAGGTTGCCCGCGTACTCGTACGGGGTCGTCCAGATCCGGCTTCCCTGGGGCAGGGTGAGATGGCACGCGATCCGGCACCACGCGTCGGTGGCACTGGCGAACAGGGCGATGTGCTCTGCTCGCGCACCGACGAGGTCCGCGAGCACGGCGTACACCCTGCTGGTGAGGTCGACGGCGCGGGCCTGCTCGGCTTCGTACGGCCCGGCTGTGGCCTCCGCGTCGAGGTAGCCGGTCATCGCGGCCGTGACGCCGGGGGCCGGCAGGCCCGCGCCGGCGGTGTTGAGGTGGATCATGCCAGCCGTCATCGCCGGGCTCTGGCCGGTACGGGCGACTCCGCAGGCTCCGGCGGCGCCACCGGTGGTGCCGGCGCTGGCACCGGCTCCGCTGGCGGCGTCCACGACTGCCTGGCCAACGCGGCGATCTCGGCGAAACTGCGCTGACCCGGGTCGCCGGGCTCGCCGCCGGTGCGACGCCACTCGCGGTATTTCCCCGCGTAACTGATCAGGGTCTCCTTGTCCCGGCGGCCCGGCGAGCGGGTCATGATGCCAGCCCACATCCCGTCCCACAACGCGTACGCCGGATCGCCAAGCAGGATCCGGTGGGCCTTCTTCATATTCCAGAAGGGCACGCCGGTGTTGAGGTGGTGAACCAGGTGGTAGTTGTCGTTGTGGCGCCCCAGCAGGAATCGTTCGATGGCCCAGCCGTGCCGGTTGCGGGTCATCAGGATCTGCCTGTTCTCGCTCTCCGGCAACGGGAAGTGCTCGGCGAGTTCGGACAGCCAACCGATGGCAACCGCGGTGGTGAACAGCGGCACAATCCAGAACAGGACGAATTCGAGCAGGTAGCCGCCGGACACGATCGGGGTCAGCAGCACCGTCCATACTCCGAGCAGCAGCCAGCGCTCCGCCCGCAGGCTGATCGGCATGGAGACGGCAATCTGGTCCTCACGGAACAGCAGTCGGTCCTCCACCACGTAGCGGACGTACTCGAAGGTTCGCAGACCCAGAGCCGCGAGAAGAATGTTGCGCAGAAAGAAGGCCCGGTTGGAGCCGCCCGGATCGTAGATGCCGCACTCCACGTGGAAGCTGTAGTCGGGGTCCTTGTCTCGGTCCCCGAGGTAGCGGTGGTGGAGGCCGATGTGTGAGCTGCGGTAGGGGTTGTGCATGTGGAACACCAGGTGCCCGGTGAAGACCGTGCTGAGGACCAGGTTCAGGGTCTGATTGCGGGCCAGCACCTTGTGCGACGCTTCGTGCAGGAGGTTGACCAGGGCACGCTGGGTGGACCCGATGAGCACCAGGGACACGGGGTAGAACCAGTACGACACGCCCACGCTCAGGTATACGGCGAACGCCACGACCGCGTAGTCGAAGAGGACGCCGAGTATTCCGTGGTGGTTGTCCAGCCGGCACAGCTTGCGCAGCTCGCGCCGGATCTCGGGAGACAGCTTGCTGAAGTCGAGGTCGGTGGGCGGGCTGAGGGTGTTCACCGAGGCCATTCGAGACTCCTCGCAGAGGGCACGCGCCGGAATGTGCACGTGGCAAAAAGCCGCCAGCAGTGGCGAACCCAGCGCCCGCTGACGACCGGCCGCGGGACCAGCCGGCGACTGGCGGAATGGATGGCGGGCGGGGACAGGGTGGCGCTCAGCGACGACGGTAGAGGACGGCAACGTCTTTGACAATGCTGTTGCCTGGCGTTGACAAGGCCGCTATTCCACGACTACCGTCAAGCGCACCAAGAGGCGCGGGGGGTCGCATACGTGACGCCGCAACCGTCTGCATTCTGTCGTGATTCCGTGTCTCGGCAGATATGAGTCGATGCCGAGTGGCGCCGCCTCCCACACCTCAGGGATGAGACATTGGATCAGCCGCAGTTCGGTCAACGCTTGAGGGCCCTCCGATTGGGACGCGGGCTGTCGCAGGCTGCGCTCGCGGGGGATTACATCTCCACCGGCTACCTGTCGCGGCTGGAGTCGGGCGCCCGGCAACCCACGCCACGTGTGGTGGCATACCTGGCAGAGCGGCTCGGGGTCGAGGAGGCCGCGTTCCTCTCCCAGGCGAGGTCGGCAACATTGGCAATCGTGCTCGCCTCGGTCACATCGGGTGTGCAGCCCGACAGCGCCGAACGCGTGGCCGAGGCGCTCCGCCTCGACGACGGGCGCGCGCCGGAGTTGCGCTGGCAGGCCCTGTGGCTGCTGGCCGGGCTGCGCAGTGATGAGGGCGCGCACGAGGCGGCGTACGCGTTGCTGACCGAACTGCTCGCGCTGGCCGAGGAACTCGACGTGCCCGAACTGCTGGTGCGAACGTGCACCCGGATGTCGCGCTGCCTGCGGGTCCTCGGCGACATCATGAGAGCCCGCGAGTACGCCGAGCGGGCCGTCAAACTGTCCACCGCGCTCGCGCTGCCGGACCGGACGGCCGCGCTGCACGTGCTGATCCCCACCGAGGCCGAGGCGGGCCGGCTGAGCGAGGCACGCCGGCACGCCGACCTGCTGTGCGCCCTCACCGAAGGCGCTCCGGGCACCGCGTACGTGGAGGCGCTGTGGGCCTCGGCGACGGTCAGCATGCGCCAGGGTGACTACCGTGCCTCGCAGGAGATGCTGGAACAGGCGCTGCGGCTGCTGGACAGCCACGAAGATCTCAAGCTGTGGATGCGGCTGAGGCTCGCCGCGGCTTCGCTGTACCTGCAGAGCACCCCGGCCCAGGTTGCGGCGGCACGTGCCCGCCTGGAGGAGGTCGCCCCCGTGCTGCGGATGATCGGCTCCGAGCTGCACCAGCAGGAGATGCTCTCCCTGCAGGCACACCTGGCGTTCGAGGAGGGGCGGTTCGCCGAGGCGCAGGAGCTGGCTGGCAGGATCGACGATTCGGGCGGGCGCCTGTCGTTCCGGGACCGGCTGCGGATCGAGGTGCTGCGCGGCCGCCTGTCCATCGTCGAGGGCGACACCGAGGCCGGCATCGCGCACCTGCAGCGGCTGGCGCACAACGCGACCGCGGCGCACAACCTGGAGTTGGCGGCGGAGGCCTGGCGCAGTCTGGCCGAGACGCTGTCGGCGCCGGCCAGGCTACGGGGTATGAGCGCGCGACCACCGGCGAGCAGCGGAACGGACGGGTGAGATCATGGGAGAGACGCAGATCAGGCCGATGCGGGTCGAGGACGTGCCCGCCGCCGAGCGTGCCTCGGCGGTGACCTTCTTCGACGGCGACCGGCTCAGCCGCCGGGTGAGCGAACCGGAGGTCCAGCCCCGGTCCGCCGCGGTGGGCAAGCAGTGGATCGATCGGATGTCGTACCTCGTGGAGACCGATCCGGGCGGCTGTTGGGCGGCCATGGACGGCGACGACATGGTCGGCTTCGCCATCTCGCAGAACCGGGAGCAGGTCTGGTTCCTCGCCACCTACGGCGTGCTGCCCCAGCACCAGGGGCGCGGGCTGGGCCGGCAGCTGATGGACGCCGTCCTCGCCCATGCCGATGGGCGGCCGGGGCTGTTCTCGTCGACAGTGCACCCGGGGGCCACCCGCCGCTACCGGTTGGCGGGTTTCCTGCTCTATCCGCAGATGCGAATGGTGGGCACCGTGGACCGGTCCACGCTGCCGGCGGTCTCCGGCCTGAGCGAGGGCGACGAGAACGACATCGAGTGGATGGATCGGCTGGACGAGAGCCGGCGCGGCGCCGGGCACGGCCCGGACCACGAATACATGATTCGCCGGATGCGTCTGGTGGTGTCCCGGCAGCCGGGTCGGCACGGGTACGTGTTCATCGACGAGGACCTCGGGCAGGCGAAGCTGCTGGCGGCCCAGGACCCGCAGACGGCGTCCTCGCTGCTGTGGGAGGCGCTGGCCTCGTCGCGCGGGTCGACCCTGATCAACTGCATCACCACGGCCAACCACTGGGCGATCGACGTGGGGCTCGCCGCCCGGCTGGACATCGGCCAGGAGGGCTACCTGGCGCTGCGGGGCATGGCGGAACCCGCGCCGTACCTGGCCAGCGGCCACTTCCTCTAGTCAGCGGGCCGTCCGGTGTGGGCGGCGTCGCCACGGCGGCGCCGCCCACGGGCAGCATCGTCAGAAGTAGGTCCGGACGAAGTCGACAACGGTTTCGTCCCGCACGACCGGGATCAGCTGCCACTTGTCGAAGGCCGTGCACGGGTAGGACAGTCCGAGCATGACCCAGTCCCCCACCGCGAGCCCGTGCCCGGCGGGCAGCGTGAGGAAGGCGTGCTGGTCGTTTACCGCGCGGATGGCGCAGTCGGCCAGCTCACGGATCTCGCCGTCGACGCCGCGGACCAGCTGCGGTTCCGGCGGCCAGGCATCGAACGACAGGTCCCGCTTGCCGGCGGTCAGCAGGGCCAACCCGGGCTCCGGCATCGAGGTGACCCGTGCCCACAGCTTCAGGGCCGGCCGTAGCGAGCCGTTGACGGCCTCACCCCGGGAGAACGGCGACATCCAGCGGTAGAAGCCGTCGTCGTGGGTGACATAGCACCCGCTGCGCAGCACGGTGGTCACCGACATGCCCGGCCACGGCCCGCCGAACACCTCGGCGACCTGGTCGAAGAAGCAGCTACCCCCTGCGGTGAGCAGGATCTCGTCGGTCTCGAACAGTCCCTCGTGATGCAGGGCGATGGTCAGTTCGCGCATGCGGTGCAGGAATTCGTTGACCACCGAGATGCTGTGTGGCGACGGGTCGTTGACCAGCACACCCTCGTAGCCGCCCACCCCGACGAGACGCAGCAGTGGGCTGGCCGCGGCCGCGCGGGCCACCGCCGTCGCTTCGGCCACCGAACGCGCCCCGGCCCGTCCGGCGGTGCGGCCGACCTCGACCAGGACATCCACCGGCGCGGCGCCCACCTGACGCAGCGAGGCTTCCATCTGGGCCACCACGTCGACGGAGTCGACGAAGCAGACGAACTCGAACGCGGGGTCCGCGGACCGTTCCTCGTCGATCCAGCGCAGCCCGGCAGGGTCGACCAGTTCGTTGGCGAAGATGACCCGGGACACCCCGAAGGCGCGGTACACCCGCAGCTGGGCGGTGTTGGCCGCGGTCAGCCCGTACGCCCCCGCCTCGATCTGACGAGCCCAGAGCTGCGGCGCCATCGTCGTCTTCGCGTGTGGGGCGAGCTGCATTCCCCGGTCGGCGCACCACTTCGCCATCGTCGTGAGGTTGTGGGTCAGGGCGTCGTCGTCGAGCACGAGCATCGGCCCGAGGAATCCGTCCTCGAACAGGTTGAGCCCACGTTCCGCGGCCTGCGCGACGGTGCAGCCGTCCAGCGCCACCGGCAGTCCCTTGTACCTCCAGGTGATCAGCTCCTGGCGGATCGCCTCCACGGCCTCGGTATCGATCATGTTTAGCCCTCCCACGAGACGACACGCTTTGCCAAAGCCTGCCAGACTTGGCAACAGCCAGCAAACGCCAGATCCGAGTCGACGTCGGCGAGGAGTTCTTATACTGCGGATTTAGGCATTGCCAGCACTGGCAAGACTTGGCAATATGGCTCTCAAGACCGGCGGCGTTGGCCATGCGCCCAGACGTGGAGTGTGTGCACCCCTCCCCAGGCTCCACGCGGGCAGAGCCGTCGACTCCGACAAGGAAGGGCAGGACCAGGTGACTCACACCATCGAGACCCCCGTCAACACCCGGGTCCGGATCCGGCAGGTGGCGGGCAACATCGGCGCTGAGATCCTCGGCGTGGACGCCGCCGAGGACCTCAGTGACGATGTGATCCGCGAACTGCGGCAGGCGCTACTGACCCACAAGGTGATCTTCATCCGGCGTCAGAATCTGGACTACGACCGTTTGGTGGCGTTCGGCAAGCGGTTCGGCACCCTGACGCTGGGGCACCCGATCTACGGCGGCCCGGAGGGCAAGCCGCTGCTGCGGGAGATGGACTCCCGCGGCGAGGGCACCCGCGCGAACTACTGGCACGCCGACTTCACCTACATGGACAACCCGCCGGCCTTCGCCTTCCTGCACAACGTAGTCTGCCCCGAGGTGGGCGGCGACACGATCTGGGCCAACACCGGTGCGGCGTACCAGGACCTGCCGGAGGGACTGCGCACGCTGGCCGACGGGCTGCGGGTCATCCACTCCAACGATTCGGACTTCACCGACGCCACCTACGACGGTGACGTGCGGACCAAGTACCTCAAGAACCGCTTCGCGGCCGAACACCCGGCCGTCCGGGTGCACCCGGAGACCGGTGAGCGCTGCCTGTTGCTGGGCGGGTTCGCGCGGGCTGTCACCGGCTACACCCCGCAGGCCGGCCGCGACCTGCTCCGGATCCTGACGGAGTACGCCACCAAGCCCGAGTACACGGTGCGCTGGAAGTGGCAGAAGGGCGACCTGGTGATCTGGGACAACCAGGCGACCCTGCACTACGCGATCAAGGACTACACCGAGCACCGCCGCGGTGAGCGGGTCACCGTCGCCGGCACCACCACGGTCGGTGTCGACGGCGCTCCCGCTGTCACGTTGCAGGGCAACACCTCCGACTTCGTGGCGGGCACGGGCATGTAGCCCACCGTCGACGTGAGCGGACCCGCTCCCCGGGCGTGCGCCGATCCACTGGCGCACACCCGGGGTTCGCCGCGTCACCCCCCATCCCGGCGAGCCACTGCGGGATCCATCAGGCAGCGGGGCTGGTGGAACACGACGACGGCTCCCGGCGGGACCGGGAGCCGTCGTGTCAGCCGAGGAGTCAGGCCGGGGAACAGACAGCGCCGCTCAGGGCGGCGGAGCCGGGCGCTCACCGGGCGGCACCTGGACCACCGCGTCCAGGAAGGGCGCGGCGATCCGCTTCACGTCCACCGGCTCGTCGCTGATGACGTACCCGGTCAGCTGCCGCTCGTGCCGACGGCCTGGCACATACCCGAGCATCAGCCCGGGCCCGCTCAGGTGCGTGCCGGTCAGGATCAGGTCCGCGAGGTCGCGGCCCTCGGGGTCGTGGTTGTCCTGCGACGGCACCGGGTGGAAGCCCATGGAGACCTTGAAGGGGAACAGGCCCATCTTGGTCAGGTGGCCGTACAGGTTGGGTTCATCGCCCAGCGTCACCCACTTGAAGCCCTTGTCGCGGGCCACCCGCATCGCGCCGAAGTAGAGGGTGCGGGCCAGGCTGGCCCGGCGCCATTCCTCGGTCACGGCGGAGAAACGGATACGCACCATCTCCTCGTCCGGGCACTCGCGGACCAGGCACCCGCCGGCGATCTCCGCACCGTCCATCGCGAAGACGCCGTAGTACTTGTCCGGGCCGTCCAGCATCGCGTCCCGGTACCGGCACGCGATCGTGATTCCGTAGGTCATCTCCGCCACACGCGAGCGGTACAGGTCCAGGAACCGGTCGAGCAGCGGCGCCGGCAGGGTGTCATGGACAGTCAGCGTCAGCGCGGCCTCGGCCCGGTGGATGGAGCGCCGGATGTCCTGGCGTGGCTTCGTGGCCAGCCGGGCCAGGAACTCCTCCTCGTCCGGGCCGAGCTCGGCGCGCCACGACAGCAGTTCCGGCTTGTGGACGAAGCCGAGCCCGGCGAGCTCGGGCAGGAGGCCGTCCGGGGGGTCTGGCAGGCGTACCACGTCGATGTGCTGGTCGCTGCCGCGCCACGGCCGCCGCGCCACCTCCTCCGGGGCGAGGTCAGCGACAGCCAGGCCGTGGTGGTCGGTGATCCGCACAGTGTCACCCCCTCGTCTCGGCCAGGACGGCCGTCGCCGGGGCGCCGACCGGCTCCGCGGCCACGTCGATGCGGTACCGGCGCGCGATCTCGGCGCATCGCTTCGCCACCTGCGCCTGGGTCTCGGCCCGGATCAGCACGATGCCGGCGTAGACCGAGGAGTCCACCGGGCCGGCAAGGTGATCGCCGACCTTCGTGGTGATCTCGGCGTACTCCACACCCGGCGCGGCGCGCAGGTCGGCGGCGGCACTGATCGCGGTGACGGTGCCCACCGGCCGGGGCAGCATGTACTGGATCAGGTAGTCGGATCGGGACGGGACGTCCAACTCGACCGGGTCGCCGATGGAGGTGGCGATGAGGGCGTCGGTCGTGTCCACGCCGTACTGGTGTTCGAGCTGGAGAGGGATGCCGCCGCCGGCGGTCCGGCAGGCGATCTCGCCGACCAGGTAGCCGCGCGATGACTTGAGAACCTCCAGGTGGGTGACGCCGTCGGGGAGCCCGAGTGCGGTGATCACCCGATCGTGCAGGTCGCAGATCAGGCGGGCGTCGGTGTCGTCGTCCGGCAGCGTGTACGAGCCGATCACGCCGCCGAGGCTGTCGAGGACCGGGGCGAGGTACCGGGAGGCGGCGGCAAACACGACCTTGCCGTCGACGACGACCCCATCGCAGTGGAACTCGGTGTCGATGTCGACGAACTCCTCGGCCAGCAGCGGGCTGTCCAGGTCGCCCAGTCGGGCCAGGGTCTCCCCCGCCATGATCGACCGGGCGTGTTCGGCGTCGCGGACGACGAACACGTTCTCCGAGCCGCCGCCGAAGGCGGATTTGAGCACGTACGGCCAGCCCAGCTCGTCACCGACGGCGACGAGCTGGCCGAGCGTGTCCACCCGACGGAACGTCGCCACCGGTAGCCCGGCCGCGGCGACCTTCTGCTTCATCACGAACTTGTTGGAGAACGCGTTCGCCACGTCATAGCTCGGCCCGGGGATGCCGAAGTAGGAACGGATGAAGCCGCCGGCAGGGACGCTCCACTCCGACGGGGCGACCACGTAGTCGAAGGGATTACGCTCCCGGATCCGCAGGGCGGCCGCGCGGACCAGATTCAGGTTCTCGATGGTGTCGACGACCTCCAGGTCGGTGTCCGCGTCGTACCAGTCGAGGTAGCCGGGCATGGAGATGACCGACAGCCGGATGTCGTCCCGTTCCTGGAGTGCGCAGCCGACGGCCTTGCGACCCGAGTTGATCAGCAGCACGTTCTTCATGTCACAGCCTCTTCCTCACGGTCCGACAGGGGCCGTGGCGTCAGCGCAGTCCGGCGCTGTATGCGGAGGTGTCACCGGCGATGGTGACGCTGGCCTGCCCGTCGATGCCGACCGGGGTCTGGCCGATGGTCGTCAGCCGCTCGCCACGACGGCGCTCCCGGCCGTAGTCGTAGATCGCGTAGTGCATGGTCGCCTGGTTGTCCCAGATGACGAGGTCACCGACGCGCCACTGCCAGCGGACGGTCTGCTCGGGCTGCGTCACGTACTCCTGCAGCAGCCGGATGAGGTCACGGCCGGCGGCCGGGGTCATCCCCACGACGCTGCGGGCGAAGCCGCCGAGCAGCAGCGCGCGCTCGCCGGTCTCCGGGTGCACCCGCACGGCCGGGTGCTCCGCGACGTAGGCGGTGGACACGTAGTCGTCGCGGTGGTCCACCGTGTCGTCGGTGAAGTCGGAGTCGTTGCTGTGCAGGATGCGCAGCTCGTCGGCGAGCGCGCGCAGCGGAGCGGGCAGCGACTGGTACGCGGTGACGCAGTTCGCCCACATCGTGTCCCCGCCCACCGGCGGAATGATTTTGGCGTGCAGGAGGCAGAACGCGGGTGGGCGTTCGATGAAGGTCAGGTCGGTGTGCCAGTGGTTGGCCTTCGTGCCGTGGGCGGAGTCCATCTCGCGCAACGCGGGACGGCGTTCCGGTGCGGCGTAGATGGGGTGGCTGAGCGTGAGCTCGCCCAGCCGCTCGGCAAACGCCTGCTGGCCGTCGTAGTCGAGGTTCTGGTCGCGGAGGAACACCACCTTGTGCGCGAGCAGGGCGGCACGGACGGCGGCGACGGCGGCGTCGCTGAGCGGTCCGCTGGTGTCGACACCACCGATCTCGGCGCCGATGTTTCCCGCGAGCCGGGTCACGGTGACGGACGATGGGGCCACGAGGGTATGCGCCACGGTACTGCCTCTCTCTCCGATGAGTGTGGGCGTGGATTGCGCCTGGCTCGCCTGGCACGTACAAGGCCTTGCCATTATTGCCAATCCTGCGACGCGGGAGCACCCCTCATCGCGCCATCATCGTGACCGCATTGCCAAGATTTGGCAAGGCATGGCAACATGACAGCCGGTGGATAGCCGCGCCGGACGATTTCCCCCACGGAGTCCGCCGCACCGACAAGGCCCTGCCCGACACAGCGAGAGCCGCACCCGGCCGCGACGGCGATGGGAAGATCATGAGAAAGTTCTGGTTGTACACCGGAGCCACGGCCATCTCCATGGCCGGAAACACGTTCCTCTACCTGGCCGTGCCCTGGGCGCTGCTCGAATCCACCGGCTCCAGCCTGCTCGCCGTCACGAGCATGGCCGCCCAGACCGCGCCCTTCCTGCTCGCCCCGCTCCTCGGCGCGTTCATCGATCGGCACGACCGGCGCACCCTGTTCATCGCCGGCGAGATCGTCCAATGCGCCTCCGTGGCGATGATCCCGTTGCTGCTCCTGTTCCAACAGGTCGCCCTGGTCTTCGTCATGCTCGCCGTCATGGGCCTGGCCAAGGTCGTCTCCGACGTGGCCGGCGACTACGGCCTGATCCCCGCCCTCGTCCCCCGCGAACGACTCGACCAGGCAGCCAGTTGGTTCAACTCCACGCAGCTCGTCGCCCGGTTCGCCGGCCCTGCCCTGGCCGGCCTGACCATCGCCGCAGCCGGCGTCACATGGGCCCTCATCATCGACGCCAGCAGCTTCCTCGTCACCGCCATCGCCGCCCTGTTCCTCCCCAAGGTGCGCAGCGTCATCGAACGCCACGGCCCCACCATGCGAGAGCAGATCCGCGAAGGGATCGCCTACTTCCGGGCCCGACCAGACCTGCGCCGGCTCACCGCAGCCGTCGCGCTCTACAACCTCGGAGCCGGCGCCGTCGAACCCACCATCCTCACGATCGGCACCAGCCAGTGGAACTGGTCCCCTGGTGCGCTCGGCATCGCCGTCTCCTTCGGTGCCGTCGCCGCTGCCATCGGCTCCTGGGTCAGCCCACTCGCACCGAACGGGCCGCACCGCCGCCACCTGCGCATCGGCGTGTGGCTCGGCGTCGCAGCCCTCGGCTCCCTCGGCCTGCTGCTCGTCGCGCCTATCCTCGTCGTCATCGCGTTCTGCCTGCTCTGCTTCGGCGAAGGCGGTGTCAACGCCACGACCATGGCCTACCGCCAAGCCGAGATTCCCGCCGAACTGTCCGGCCGGGTCAACGCCGTCATCCGTACCTTCATTACCGGCACCGTGCCGCTGTCGTCACTGCTGCTCGGCCTCACCGTCGGCCTCACCGGCTCCGCATTCGTCTTTCTGCCCGCCGCGGCCACCGCCGTGCTGGCCGTTGTCATCTGGACCAGGTCGCCCACCCGTGACAGCCGGCCCACCGACCCCCGACCCGTCCGGACGGAAACCCCCGCCATGGCCCACGCCGTGCCTCAGGAAACGGTGGGGTGACCATGCCCAACGTGCTGCTCATCAACTCCAACTGCCGCACCGGAGCCCGGCTCCTGCAGGACCGCCCCGACGTCCGGCTCTCCGTCATCACCATCGACAAGTACCGGCACTTCTACGACCCGGGCACCGACGTCGAACTCGTCGACTCCGTGGCCGACCTCACCGGCGTACGGCTCGCCGCCCTGCGAATCCGCGAGAGGCACCCCTTCGACTGGGTTGTCGCACCCTCCGAATGGAGCGTCCAGGCCGGCGGCTACCTGCGCTCCTACCTGGGCCTGCCCGGGCCCGGGTACGACGTCGCCAACGCGTTCTCCAACAAGTTCGTGATGAAGCAGAAACTCGCGGCGGCCGGTTTGCCCGTCACCGCGTTCCGGCGGATGGAATCCCTCGACGACACGGTCGAGGCCGCCCGGCACCTCGGCTGGCCCGTCGTCGTCAAACGCGCGTGCGGCGGCGGCGCCGGTTACGTCGTCGTCATCCGCGACCCCGACCACCTGCACGATGTCTTCGCCGACGACAGCCGCGCCGCCATGCGCTCCGCACCGTTCCCCCTGCTGGCCGAACAGATGGTCGACATCGAAGCCGAATACCACTGCGACGGCGTGGTCATCGACGGTCAGGTGCGGTTCGCGCCCGTGTCCCGCTACTTCGCCCCCGTCCTCGACAGCGTCGGCGGCGTCATCGGCTCGTACACCCTGCCCGACGACGACCCCGAAACCCACCTCATCGCCGACCTACACACCCAGGTCGTCGACGCCCTCGGGCTCCACGACGGCGTCACCCACCTCGAAGTCTTCAAGAGCCCGGACGGCTACCTCATCGGTGAGATCGCCTGCCGCCCCGGCGGCGGCGGCATCACCGCGCAGATCCGCCACCAGTACGGCATCGACCTGTGGGACACCTTCCTCGACCTCGCCACCGGCACCGGCGTCGACATCGCCCCCGCACCCCGCGACGACCACATGATCCAGTACATGCTGCCCCGCCCCACCGGCACCGTCACCGCCATCACCAGCCGAGAGGAACTCCTGCGCCTCGACTGCGTCGTCGACGCCACCATCACCACGCGCGTCGGCGACACCGTCAGTGGCCTGCTCGACTCCTCCGTCTACGCCGGCATCGTCATCATGCGGGCCGCCACCCCCGGCGACATCACCCGCAACGTCGCCGCTATCGACGCCGCCTTCCAGATCGACGTCACCGACGGTCGCACCAGCCAGGCTTGGTCGAGGTGACCCGCGAGTCAGCTCTTGTTGCGGCCGCCAGATGCGAACCCTGGCCGTCGCCGCCGGGGAGCGGCACTCCCATGTCCGCCGCGTCCGGTAGCGACCTCGAAACGGGATAGCCATGTCGGCCCGGCCGGTGCGATGATCGACATCTGGGTCGCTAGTGCGTTGTCCATGAACGTTGACCGGGTCGGGGACACGCCGGGCGGCGTGCGTTCGGATGAGGTGGTGAGGGCTCACTCTCGACGGCGGTGATGTAGATCGTTGAGAGTGAGGTGGGTGGATTGGCCGAGCCGGTACGGGCACGGCGGTTGACGCAGGACGAGGGCCGCAAGCTGCAACAACTCGTGCGACGGGGCAAGCACGACTCGGTGCGGGTCCGACGGGCGTTGATCGTCATGGCGTCGGCGTCCGGGACACCTGTCGCGTCGATCGCTCGGCTGGTCGCCGCGCATGAGGACACCGTCCGCGACGTGATCCACCTGTTCAACGAGATCGGACTACGCGCGCTGGACCCTCAATGGGCGGGAGGTCGTCCCCGCCGGATCAATGACGACGATGAAGCGTTCATCGTCGCGACGGCCACCACGCGTCCGAGCAAGCTCGGGCGTCCGTTCACCCGCTGGAGCCTGCGCAAACTCGCCGACTATCTCGCCACCGACGCCAGCCGGCAGGTAATCATCGGCCGGGAGCGGCTACGGCAGGTGCTGCGCGATAACCAGGTCAGCTGGCAACGCACGCGAACGTGGAAGGAATCATCGGATCCGAACTTCGACGCCAAACTCGACCGGATCGATGAGGTGACCAGGCGGTTTCCGCAGCGGTGTTTCGCCTTCGACCAGTTCGGGCCGCTGTCGATCCGCCCGCACCACGGTGGCGGGTGGGCGCCGCGATCGCATCCGGACCGGCTGCCCGCAACCTACAAACGCACGCACGGCATCCGCTACTTCCACGGCTGTTACAGCTTCGCCGATGACCAACTCTGGGGCGTGATGCGCCGCCGCAAAGGCGGCGACCACACCCTGTCCGCCCTGAAATCGATCCGGGCCGCACGCCCGGACGGCGCGCCGATCTACGTCATCCTGGACAACCTGTCGGCGAACAAAACCCCGGCCATCCGTCGATGGGCGGCCCGGAACAAGGTCGAACTCTGCCTGACCCCGACCAGCGCGTCGTGGGCGAACCCGATCGAGGCCCAGTTCGGGCCGCTACGCACCTTCACCATGGCGAACTCGAGCCATCCCAACCACACCATCCTGGCCCGTCAGATGCAGAAATACCTGCGCTGGCGTAACGCCAACGCCCGTCACCCCGACGTCCTGGCCGCCCAACGCCGAGAACGCGCCCGCGTCCGCAGCGAACGCCAACACCGCTGGGGCCGACCCCACACCAACGCCGCCTGACGACTCAGACCCGGTGAACGTTCATGGACGGCGCACTAGCTCAACTGGATAGAGCATTCGACTGAGTAGCGCGTCCGCTCTCCGCTCGCGCGGCGATGGGTGCGCTTCCTTCTCCTAGTTGGATCGAAGGGTTCGGGGTTCGAGTCCCCGGCGACCCACTGTGCCGCGCCTGCGGGCCGGCATCTACCGGAGTTGACCGGAACGGGGAACCACGTGCTCGAAAAGCTGATCATCCAGAAAACCCCGCGCGTGCCGGCCAGCACCGGCGCGGCTGGCGATGGCACGCCGGTAGCCCGGCAACTGGACGTGGCGCTGCTCGATGTCGGGTTCTCGGCGTCTCGGGCCCTGCTGGAGCACATCGGCACCCTGGCCCCCGCGCCGGCGATGGACCTGGCCGCCACGGTCGTCTCGGCGGTACGCGAACTGGTGGGCGACCATGTCCGGCACAACGCCTATTTCATCGGCTTCCCGGATGACGTGCCGGACACTGCCGAGTTCTGGACGGATCGGCTGCGGGCGGCCGTTTTCACCGGCGGAGGCACGGCAACCGACGAGCAACTGCGGGGCATCGTCGCCTCGGGTGCGGTGAACCTGCTGGATCTGCCGGCTTATGGGACCTACCAGCACACCCATGCCGAACTGTTGGCCGCGCACGACGAGCTGATCACCGCAGCCGGTGACCGGGTGACCGTGCTGCGCCTCGATGACGCCGTCGACGTGGAGGCAACGCGGCTGTATCTGGCCCTGGCCGGTAGCTCAACGCCGCATGGCGAGGCGGACCCTCGCGATTCTCAGCGAGCTCGCGGTCGCCTGCGTGGACGGCGCGCAGCCGGCCGAGATCCCGGTACGGGAGAACCGTGCCGTGCTCAACGGGATCCGGCTCGCCCTCGGCCGGCCGCTGGTCGGCGTGGACACGATGACCGACGTGCTGCGTCTTGCCTGCCAGGTCTCCGGCGGGGATGCCTCGCTCCGGACACCCACGCGATTCCGCGCCTTCCCGGCGCCCGGAGCGGCGGATGCTGCTGGCCGCGCTGAACGATGTCGTCGGCGCGAGTCCGGGCAAGCTCGGTGACGTCGTGCGCTACGCGGAGCGGTGGAAGCGGCTCGGGGAACGGCTGCACCCGCACGAGTACGACCAGTGGCCGCACGCACAGGCGGTGTTCGAGGTCGCGCGTGGCGAGCGGCGGGTACGCAACCTCGCCGGTCGCGCGGAGGCGGAGATCCGCGCCGGAGCCATCGGTTCGGCCGCGTCGGTGCTGTCGGCGGCGCCGGGCCTGCTCCTGCGATCCGCGGACCGGCTGCTGCGGCTGGCGTCGGAGCCGCAGCGAAGCGGTGTTGTCGAAGCGGTCGCTGGCGCGCTCGGCTCAGCGTCGGGCCGGGTGGTGCTCTCGCTGCGGGAGCATATGGACAACCGGCTGACGCCCATGTCTGCCCGGTTGTACGCGAGCCGCTCGCGCAGCGCGTGGGTGGGTCCCGACGAGCGGCCACCGCTGCCGGCCGAGCTGGTAGCCGAGCTGTCGTCGCTGCTCGACGCCGAGATCAGCGCCCGGCTGCCGCAGCCGGATCGTCGAGCATCTCCAGGGCCATCAGCCACTTTGGCCGATACCGCTCGGTGTCGGGGACCTTCGACGCCGCTCGCCGCCGGCGGATCTGCTCGATCTGCTCGGCGGGCGGCAGCCGCACACGCGAGTGTGGTTTCTTCGCCCCGGCCTGATCGAGGGTGACCGGCTGCTGGCGCAGCCTGCGAGCGTGCGCGTTCGCGGGCTTGCCGTCCGGGCCGGGGACGCAGGTGTCGTCCCAGGACTCCGGCACGAACAGTCGCCAGTTCAGCACCGCCGACGCCGTGTCGGTCGCCGCGTGGACGCTGACCGCGATCTGGCAGTTGGCGACCTTGCCGAGGGTGCCGGAGTACTGCCGGGCCACACACGCCGAGGCTTTGCCGCCCTTGGGAAATCCGGTGTCGTCCACCACCCACACCTGAGGTGTCACCAGGTCGACCGCGGCCGTGGCCAGCCGCCGACGCACACCGGCGACGTCCCAAGTGGAGGAGGTCAAGAACTGCTGCAACTGCTGGTGATCGACCCCGAGCCGTTCGGCCATCGGCTGCATCGACTTACGCCGACCGTCCAGCATCAGCCCACGCAGATACCGCAGACCGGTCGCCCGCTGGTCCGAACGCCGCAACCCCGCGAAGACCCCGGCCGCGAAGTCCTCCAGTTGGGCCCGCACCCGCACGAGATCCCGCTCATCCACGCACCGCAGCCAAACATCGCCACAACGCTAATACAAGCGACACGCCACAAAGACCTAACAAAGCACTACTAGCCCAACGACTCGGTCAAGAGCACCACGAGCGCCGCCGCTGCGCCGAGCCCAGGAAAGCGCCGCGATCATCGGGGCGTACCTCAGCTTGGACGCTGAGACCGTCGTCGACCTCACCGAGCAGGACTACGGCAGCGCCGACGGCCGGTCGTGGACCGACGTCGTCGCTGAGTACGGGGACATCCCTGCCCTCGATGCGGACCGTCCGCTCGCAGCCGGCGGCGAAACCTGGCGGGACTACCTGCATCGGTCCAGCGTCGCCATCGGCGAGATCACGACCCGGCATTTAGGTGAGCGCGTCCTCGTCGTCGGCCACGGCGAAACCATCGATGCCGCCTTCCACCACTTCCTGGCCGTGCCCATCGCCGGTCGGGCCACTGCGGCTGTCGCGGCGTACCACGCGAGCATCACGACCTGGGTACAGCAACCGCTCTCCTGGACCCTGCCCTCCGCTGGTTGGCGATGGACCTTGACCAGCCACAACGACACCCGGCATCTGTTCGCAGATGCAGAGATGACCGAAAGTTAGCGGGTCTGTCTGCGGTACCGACCGCCTCGCCGGTGTCTAGTGGCCTCGCGAGTAGCCCGGTAGTTTCAGCTGTCGAGCACTTTCGCTTTCATCGATTGGGGATGCCGGCCACGTGTCGCAGATCGAGAAGATCACCAGTGAGCTCCGCGCGTCGATGACCGGGGTCGAACGTGCGCAGGGGTTGGCAGCCGCTGCTGACAGGCAGGCACAGGAGGTGGCGTTGCGGGCTGCCAGCGCGGGCTTCGTCGCCGTGGCGGCGGGTGTGGCGCGAGTGCGTAACGCGATCACGGGCATCCACGGCGGCCTGGGAAGTCTTGCCGGTTCGATCGGTGAGGCGACGAAGGCCGCCGCGGCGGTGCCGAACGGAGCCACCCCGCAGGAGACGATCGCCGGGCTGGCGCCCGTGCAGAGCGCCGTGGACGCCGCCCGTGACGCGGCGACCGGGGCCATCACCGGAGTCGGTGAGGCGCAGCAACTCGTCGCCATGGTCCTGCAGGGCGGGCAGCCCGGGCCGCTGCTGCAGGCCCTGGACGGCATCAAGCAGGCCCTGGTGCTGGTCGTTGCGCGCACCGGCGAGACCCGGCAGGCCATCGAAGCGGCGATCGCGCAGGCCCGGCAGTTGGGCTCGTCGGGAAACTGACAGGGGCTGGCGGTCACCCACCGGCCAGCCCCACCCCTTCCCAGCACGGTGGCCCGCCGCCGACACCTCATGCCGCCGGCGACACCCCATCAGCTGACCATGACCACGGCACGCCCTGGACCAGACAGCCAACCGGTGTCCCGGGCGGGACGCCGACCGGTCCGAGAACCAGAATTCCGCCCCGGTTGGACGACGAAGGGCGGCGTCCGTTGGAGCTCGAGAACGAATGCGCCGATATAGTCGCCAGCAAGAGCTACCGGGTCCACCAGAACCCCACCAGGCAGGAGATCGCCGACGCCCGGCTCTGCACCGGCGACTCCGGCAACCCGAACAAAGACCCGGACTACCTGATCGAGGGTCACGTATTCGACTGCTATTCGCCCACTCTCGGCAAGCCGGTACGGGGCGTCTGGAGCGAGGTCCGCGCCAAGGTCGACAAGGAGCAGACCCAACGCGTGGTGCTGAACCTGCACGACTGGCACGGAGACCTCGCGGCCCTGCGGACACAGTTCGACACCTGGCCCGTCGAGAGGCTGAAAGAACTCGTCGCGGTAACGCCTAGCGGCGCGATCGTGCAGATCGTCCGTCGAGACTGAGGAGAGGCGCAGAGATGGCTGTCGAGTTCAGGTTGACCCTCTCCGGTGACCTGCCCCTAGACCACGTGGCTGATCTCGTGGCAGCCGAACCCGCCGAGAAGCCTAGGCCGAGCGGCACCAATGCACGGCTGCTCAGTGCCCGCCTCTACGACACCCGCGGGTACGCGCTGACCGTTTCCTCAGGCAGCCAGGGCTATTTCGATGCCGAGGCCGACGACGGTGCCCGCTGGGAGTGGGAGCCGGAGACGTACGTCGACATCGACTTCTCCATGCGGGCAGACGACCTGGTCGACAAGGGGATCCCGAACATGATGAAGGCCGTGGCCCGGGTGTTGGCCGCCCGGCAGGAGGACGCGGCGCTGGTCCAGAACGGCAACTGGCTCCTGCTGACCCGCGTCGGGGGCACACTCCGCAGACACCGGCCTACCTGGTGGAGCCACTACGGCATAGACGACCTCGTCACCCCATGAGCCAGCCGAGCGCGGTGATCCGCTGACGAACGAAGCGGCTTCGACCCGTCATCCGTGGGCGACGTCGACGTCGACTTCCTCGACCCGACGGACCTGACCCGCGACAACGACGACCAGCCGCCGCGCGGCTGATGGCGACCTAGCCGGATCTCCCGTGGGAGGCGGCGCCCAGCCGGGGAGCGGGCAGCCTCACGTGATCTTCGATGATGTGCGCGGTGTGTGCTCTCCAGCGGATACCAACCTGGGTGAACCGGTGCCAACGCGGGTCACCGCGGCCAACCGCCGGTCGTAAACGGGGGTTCGTGTGCTCCGGGTGTGGTCCTGGGCTGGGAGAACGGCGGTCCGGGGAACGTGGGTGAACGTGGGCCACTCCCTGCCACCCCAGGTGAACCCCCAGGTCGCGAGACTAGGCCCTCGCGCCCCCGTAGCTCAGGGGATAGAGCATCGGTTTCCTAAGACGATGCTCTATCTGTACCCATAGGCCCGCTACCTGCGGGTTCCTATTCTGCTTTCGCGTTAGCGGGTCGCGCACGCGCGTTGCTGTGCTCGCTTGCTGAAGATCAGCAGAACAGGCGTAAGCCCTGCTCAGGCCGTGCTTGGGTCGGTTCGATGCGTCCTTGCCGGGATCCGGCGAAGTTGCCGTGCCGTGTCAGTCTAGGGTGCCGCGAGAGCTTGGGCTAGCAGCGTGGCGCGTTTCGCTGTGCGTGCCGGTTGGTGGCGACCGACCCAGAAAACTTCTCCGATGAGGTATTGAGCGACGTCGGGGTAGCCGGTCCGGTTCTGCACGGCGAGGCCGATGCGGGCTGCGTTGTGGAGGATGGCGCGGAGCCGGTCGTACTGGTCGCGGGGTGTGGCGGGGTGTTGGTTGACGACGAGTCCGGCGAGGGGACTGCCCTTAACGAAGGGCCGAGGCTGGCCTACCCTCACCGGTCAGCTTCAACCCGTCACCACGAGCCCGATCGACCAGCATCGCGATCAACTGCTCATCCGTGACCGCACCCACCGAACCTCATGTGAGGCGCAGTCCGAGTTCTCGGTACAGCTCCGCCTTGAGCTTGACCCGGATTCCCGGACACCGATCCTGCCTTGGTGGGGCCCGACCCGACGGTGATCCCTGAGCCTTTTCCAAGCTGATCTTGCAGCTCGGGGCGGGTGCGGCGGGCCCGGTGATCGATGGGTGCGAGGCTCCAGGTAGGACAGCTGTCGACCAAGACTCGAAGCCCCGACCGGGAGCCTCGCCATGCTGTCCTACCCCGCCACGATTCCGTTGTCCAGCCGCACCCTGAACCACCTGGCCGAACGCATCCGCGGCCACCGTAAGCAGCGCCGATCCCGGTGGCGGCGCCTCGAACCCGGCCGGCAGGCGCTGCTCGCTCTCGCCCATCTGCGTAACGGCGACACCTACACCCAACTCGCTGCCGGGTTCGAGATCGGCGTCGCCACCGCCTGGCGCTACGTCCAGGAGGCGATAGCGCTGCTCAGTTCGGCAGCCGACGACCTGGACACCGCGATGCGACGCATCCGGCTGCTGGCGTACGCGATCCTGGACGGCACGCTGATCCCGATCGACCGGGTCGCCGAGCAGAAGCCCTACTACAGCGGCAAGCACAAACGCCACGGCGTGAACGTGCAGGTCATCGCGGACGCCGCCGGCCGGCTCGTGTGGGCATCACCGGCACTGCCCGGTTCGACACACGACCTGACCGCCGCCCGCAGTCACGGCATCATCGATGCCCTGACCAGCGCAGACGTGATGACCTTCGCCGACAAGGGCTACCAGGGCGCCCACGGCAGCGTGCGCACCCCGTTCAAACGGCGCCGCTTCCGGCCGAAGCTCTCACCCAGGCAAAAGGCAGTGAACCGGACCCACGCGAAGATCCGAGCCCGCGGAGAACGAGCGATCGCCACACTCAAGACCTGGAAAATCCTGGCCAAGCTGCGCTGCTGCCCACGCCGAGCCACCGCGATCGTCCAAACCATCCTCGTCCTGCACCAGGTCGAACCAACCGCTACCCAGGATGAAAATGGCTCACTTCATCCCGCCCCGTCATGCCACAGCCATCGACAGCCGCTACCTGAATAACGCTCTGAGTCAGCCGCGACCGTGATCACGAGGGTTGAGTTGGCGAGCGCGAGGCCGATGAACCGTGGTCCGTAGTCCGTTGATGTCCCGGTCCGGCATGTCGAAGCATGCTTGCTGCCTCAGCAGGGAGCACCTCGTTCACGAACGCGCCCATCGCCAGCTCCGAGCCGCCGAGATATTTCAGGCGTTCGGCACCGCTTCGAATGCTGATCAGTTGCAGGTGAAGGTAGCCGTATTCTCGGAGCGCCCGTACAGGCGCTTGATGCCAGGCCGACACATACGGCATCGCGATGCCGAAAATGCGATCAAGGCGATGTAGAACATTCTGATACATTGCGCAGAATTCATCCAATTCCGGATCCGTCAGGGATCGCAGATCCGGGACCTGTCGATGGGGGACGAGCAGTATCTCGAACGGCCATCTAGCGGCTGGTGGGACGAAGGCTGTCCAGTGCTGCCCGGCAGCCACCAGAAGCTCCCCGCGCTCGCGTTCCGTCCTGACCAGATCACCGAGTAGAGGGCGACCAGTGGTTTCGGCGTAGCGTCGAGCGGTGTCGAGCATGAGCTGGCTCCGGCCCGGAATGAAGGGGTAGGCGTAGATCTGTCCGTGTGGGTGATCCAGGGTCACCCCGATCTCGGCACCACGGTCCTCGAAGCAGAAGACCTGCTCGACCCCTGGCATGGCAGCAAGCGCATCCGTCCGATCCGCCAGGACGTTGACGACCAAGCGTGCGCGACGACTCGTGAGCGTTCCGAAAGACTCGGTATGTGAAGGTGAATAAGACACCACCTCGCAACGCGTGCCCAGTGAAGCGAACCGGTTTTCGAACACGACAACTTCGTAGTCGGACTCCGGCACCTCAGTGAGGCGAAAGGGCGTCGACGGACAGAGGGGGCACTGCTCGGTCCCAGGGCGAACGCCCCGATGGCGGCGGTGCGGCGCCATGATGACCACCTCGCCCGTCAGCGGGTCGACGCGGGTATGGCCGGGGGTTGCGCGCGCGGGTAGCACACGGACGTCACTGGACACTCGGGCGTAATTCGACGACTCGTCGAAGTAGATGATCTCACGGCCGTCCGCCAGTCGAGCGTGGGTCTGCCGCATGGGAACACGTTACGCGATGCACTCTGTAAGGACGTCTCATCGGTGGCCGCCCGCGACGGCGACAGCCGTGATGACCGCAGGGCGATTGCGTAGTCGGCCGGCGGGCCGTTGAACAGGGATTTCGAGACGAGTTCGGCCTCTGTTGAGGCGTAAGAAGCGGGTGAGGCCGCATCGGTGATCATGGAGTTGCGACGCTTCACGACTCCGAGGAAGACCCCACCCGCCGATGGCATCATCTCTCATCCCTGCACTGGCCGTAGCAACACCCACCTCCACCGCCGACGCCGCGCCGGTCACCGATGGTGAGCACGGCGGGCTGCTGCAGGCGCTCGCTGCGGTTCCTGATCCACGCGATCCACGGGGCGTGCGTTACCCGCTGACCGCGCTGCTGGCGGTGGCGGTCTGTGCCGTCATGGCCGGGGCGTCGTCGTTCGCCGCGATCACGGATTGGCTGCACGACCTGGACGAACAAGCTCAGGAACGGCTCGGGTTCACCGCAGGAGTGCCGGTCGGCAGCACTGTCTGGCGGCTCCTGACGCGCATCGACGACACGCTGCTCGGCACCGTCCTGGCCGGCTGGCTGCGCACCCGCACTCCCGTCGCGGTGAGCAGGCAGAGGCGGTACCGCACGGTGATCGCCATCGACGGCAAGACACTGCGCGGCGCCCGAAGAGGTGACGGCCGCCAGGTGCATCTACTGTCCGCGCTGGACACCACCACCGGGATCGTGCTCGCCCAGGTCACCGTGGACGCCAAGAGCAATGAGATCCCTGCGTTCGCGCCGCTGCTCAACGCCGTCGAACAGGTGCTCGGTTCTCTGGCCGGGGTGCTGTTCATCGCCGATGCCCTGCACACCCAGACCGGGCACGCCGACGAGGTCACCACCCGCCGGGCGCACCTGCTCGTCCAGGTGAAGGCCAACCAACCGACCCTGTTCAAACAGCTCAAACAGCTGCCCTGGGCACAGATCCCGGTCGGTGACCGGACCCGCAACCGCGGCCACGGCCGCCGCGAGACCCGCACCGTCAAAGCCGTCACCGTCGCCACGCCCGGCGGCATCGCCTTCCCGCACGCCCAGCAAGCCGTGAGGATCACCCGCACCCGCATCGTCACTGGAAGGACCAGCCGCGAGACCACCTACCTGACCGCGTCACTACCCGCAGGCCAGGCTCTGCCCCGTGACCTGCAGACCTGGATCCGCCGGCACTGGCACATCGAGAACCGGCCCCACCACGTACGCGACGTGACGTTCCGTGAAGACCTCCACCAGGCCCGGACAGGCAACGGACCCGCCGTCATCGCAACACTACGTAACACCGCGATCGGCTGGCACCGCACCACCGGCGCGACCAACATCGCCCGCGCCACCCGCCAAGCCAACCGCCGCTCACACGACCTGATCACCGCCGTGACCAGCAGCTACCCGACAACGCAATGACCCTGGTGATGACCGCAGTCTGTATAGCCCAATGCCTACCTTGCGTCTGCACGGCATGATAGTGGGGCCTGCGACGACGACGCGCTATCGGCACGGAGGACGAGCTGACATGGCCGACAGAGGCGATGCCTACGTGTTCATCAGCTACAGCCGTGAAGACATCGATTATTTGCGCCGACTCGTTCAGTTCCTCGAGGACAATGCCGTTCCGACGTGGTATGACGAGCACATCTCGATCGGAGCGCAGTGGCGGCGAATGCTGGCATCGAGGATCGAGGACGCATCGGCGCTCATGCTTGTCGACTCCCCTGCCGCCCAGAACTCGCGCTGGGTCGACGAGGAGCTCCAGTATGCGCAGCGCCTTGGCAAGACGATACTGCCGATCCTGGTCGCCGGAAAGCCGCGTTTCGGCCTTCTCGGAACTCAGTACGAAAAGGTGGTCCGCGAAGCGATGCCCGGCCCGCGGTTCCTTCAGCTCACCCAGGTGCTCATCACCGACCATCGAGCCACATGGGCTGGGACTCCCGAACCACGCGACAGGCGCCGGCCGCTCCTGTCCTGGTTGCGGCGCACCCGAAGCGGTGCGCCAGAAGCCCGCGAGCCCGGGCGTCTGCTGCTGGAGCCCTACTCCGAATTCCCACCCCGTTGGCCGGCGCCCTGGCTCCTGAGTGCCGAATTCGGAGTGGTCCCATTCATCGACGAAGCCAACCGACTCCGCGACCTGAAGAAATGGTGCCTGTCACCATCATTATTGAGTATTTGCTCCATCGCCGGTGAAAGCGGGACGGGGAAGTCGCGCCTAGGCCGCGAACTGTGTAGCCGCATGAGATCGCAGGGCTGGAGTGCGGGACCGGCCGCGACGACTTCAGCGGTGGACTGGGAGGAGTTCGTTCCGCAGGCACCCACCATCGTAATCTTCGATTACGCGGAACGAGCTGTCGACTGCGTCATCTCCATCGTCAACCGGATGGCTTTTCGGCAGAACGGGCCTCCCGTGCGTCTGCTGATGGTCGCGCGAAAGCCGACCCTGTGGCAGGACGAACTTCGGCTTGGGACGAACGGCCTGTCGAAATACCTGACGGATCTTCACATTAACCTGGAAGGCGACGTCTCTGCGACAGCGGGCGCGTCGCACGTGGCGCATGCATACGATGTGTTCCGCCGCCACCTCAACTTGCCGATGCAATCGATCAAGGTCGAGGAGGCCCAGGTGGAGGGAACACCTCTGGTACTCCACGCGGCAGCGCTCTTGAAGCTCCAGGGAGAAGACATGGACGACGACTCGACGGATGACCCTGCCGCCGACACGCTACGTGCGCTTCTTGATCGTGAAGAACGGATCTGGCTCTCTCTGTTGTCGACCCGCGGTGTCGATCTCGACCGCCAGGAAGCGCTTCGCCTGATTGCCGCGATGTCCCTCGTGAAACCGTCAGGAGCGTTCGTCGGAGCGGTCACTGACGTCGTCATCGGCTCGGCGCTGCCCGGTAGACATCGCAACCGAGTCCGCAGGTGGCTTGGCGACCTGTCGCCGGGTGAAGCTGTGGATCCGCTCAAGACTGATCTGCTGGTGGAAGAGCTGCTAGACCGCACGCCCGACCTGGCTGATCTAGTCGAGAATCTGTTCCTCGCCGTGGCCCCGGAGGACACCGACCTGCTCGCCAGGTTTCTGGAACGACTGGCGCTGAACAGCGGCCGCAAGCGGGTACTCGAAGCTCTGGGATCGTGCCTCGCAGGACACCTCCGCGAGCTTCTGCACGTGGTTCGCGAACCATCGAGTCGCGCTCTCGTGTTGGCCGTTGAAAGTGCCCTCAGGGCCTGCGCCGGACTTCAGGGAGTTCAAGACGCATGTCTCGACCAAGTCTGGGATCTCCCCGAAGAGAGCGTCGCACTCATTTCGCTGTCGGTTACGGTGGCCGAGGTCGCGCTGCCCGCGCTGGAGCGTGGCACCCGCGAGAATCAGGAGCGGGCGGTCGTGGTCGGAACTCTCGCATCTCGCCTCGCCTCGGCTGGACGCCTCGCTGAGTCACTCCAGTACACACGCACGGCAGTGGCCGCCGCTAGGGAACTCACACCGTCTGATTCGACTCGGTCGGAGCAAATTCTCGCAGCGAACGTCGGCAACCTCGGACATCGACTGTCAGCTGTCGGTGACGTTGCCGGCGCATACGAGACCTCCCGAGAGGCCGTCAGCCTGTACGGGTCCCTCAACCACCGCCATGCCGGCCGCTACTTGACCGAGCTCGCAGCAAGCACGAGCAACATGGCGTCCTACCTCGCCGCGCAGGGGCGTCAACGCGAGGCGCTCGAACCGGCCGCGCGCGCGGTCGAGATGTACCGGACGCTCTACGCCGGCAGAGGCCAGGCCTACCTCCCCGAACTCGCCCGGAGTCTACACAACTACGCGTACCAGTTACTTGTGGCGTACGAGGTTGTTGCGGCTACCGAAGTCGCGCAGGAGTCGGTCCAGCTCTATCGGCACTTGGCCGCGGAGCACGACGAACTGGCCGTGCCCGACCTGGTACGCGGGTTGTCGAACCTGGCTGCGATGCTGTCCGAACAATGTCTGCATGCCGAAGCATTGCCCTTGACGCTGGAAGCGGTGGAACGCAGGAGAGAGTTGGCCGCCGCAGTGCCGAATCGCTATGAGCAGGGGCTGGCCGCGAGCTTGGACAACCTGGGCATTCAGTATCGGCGGCTCGGCAGGGTCGAACTCGGCACGGCGGCGGCTCGCGAGGCTCTGACCAGCTATGAGCGGCTTGCCGGGCGCTACAGCCAACGGTTCACGTCCGATGTCGCCCGGGTCAAGGGCAACCTCGCCACGCTCTGCGCCCTATCCGGATCAACTGACGAGGCACTCGCGCACGCTGAGAACTCGGTTGAACTGCTTGAAGGGCTGGCGCACACCAACGAGCGCTACGTCGCTGACATGGTGAAGGCGACGGTTAACCTGGGGATTCTTCTCACCGCGACGAATCGAACCTCGGCGGCGGTGTTGCTTCTTGACAAGGCGATTTCGATGCGGCGGTCATTGCATGCGAGCGACCCCGAACTGCACACCCTGCCGCTGCACACGGAGGTCCGCATAACCGACGTCTGTCGATCGCTGGCCGGTGTGCCCGCTTTGGCAACGGAACAGGACACCGCGCTGAGGCTTCACCAACACTCGGCCACGTCGCACGCGCAGTGTGAGCTTCGCACCGTGCGCATGGCGCTGGGCGAGCCCGCGCTCGAACTGTCGCTGGAGTCCTTCCCCGGCAGAGGGGCTCCCTTCTGCGACATCGAGGGATCGAGCCCGTTCCAGCTTCTTCGGATGTCGCTCTGCGCTGCCCCGGCACTCGTGACCGTGCCCCAGCCGCAGCCTCGGCAGTGAGTCACGCCCGCGTCGAGCAGGCGATGTCGATGACTGCGGCAGGACCTGGTAGTTCGCTGAACCTAGCGGCCAACCCCGAGGCGCGCTCGGCGAACGACGGAGAATTTCGCAAGCGCTCGATGGATCCACCAAGGACCCGGGCGTCGAGGTCGGTATCCCAGTACCCGAATCTGCGGACCTGTGGTCCAAGCTCAGGTGCGTCCATTGCTTGGAGCGGACCGTCGGAGTGGTTCAGTATCAGACCAGCTCCCGCGCGGCTCACCATCGTGGCCGTCGTGGAGCAGCAGGTCTGATAGGGGCCGACACACAACACCGGCTTGCCTAGGGCAATCGCCAGGGTGACCGTGCCATGGCCGCCGTGTGTCACCACTAAATCACTTGTTGCGATCATGGTTGCCGCCGGCAGGTGGCGTTCCACAAGAAGACGACCGGAGTGACGCGCGGCCTTGAACGTCTCCTCTTCATAGTGGGCCGGATCATCCACCACGCGCCACGAGAACTCGGGGTTGCTCGCGACCAGCGACTTGAGCCATTCACGGTAACCGTATTCGGGTCTTCGGCCTGCTCCTATGTAGCTGTAGATCGTGTACTGTGCCCCTTGCGGAATGGCGGGACCAGGGGCCCGGCCGCGCTGCCAGCCAGACAGAAGCCCGACGTAGCTCGAGCGATCCGAAGGCGCGGCCAGGGGATCTATCTCAGGCACGCTGGGAATGACGCTCACGTCTCCGCTGAACATCTCACGCTCGTCGTCGACTGGATCGAGGCCATGATGAATTCGTACGTCGTTGAAACTGTCCCGGCAGTCTGCCAGAGCCGTGCCAGGGGCCGGAGGCAGCCACCAGCCCAACGTGTACCCGTCGACATTGCCCGTTGAGTGGGTGATCCCCACAACTGGGACGGAGCGCACCTGCGCCGCGGTCCAAATCGTGTCCCGGTAGTCGTTGACCAGCACCCATGGACGAAAGTCATCGATAGCACTAATTTCTTCCTGAGTGATTCGCAATAGCCATGGAACGTCGTGGAAGCCTAGTGCTCGCAGGCGTTGAGCGTGTCGGTAAGCGTGGTTGTACAAAGGCATGCGGTGCTGCGGCTGCTTGAACGGGGGGCGATTGTCGATCTCGTAGACCTTCAGGCCGTAGCCCCTCAGCTCGGGAGCGTATGTCGCTGAGGAGATGAACGCCACCTCGTGGCCACGTTGCGTTGCCGCCTGGGCGACCGCCAGCACGCGTGTCAGATGACAACGTCCACCGTCCCAGAAGGAGAACATGATCCGCCGCCGTCGGTCGGACATCCTGGCTCGGGCTCTAGGCACGGGATCGTAACCCCATTCGTTCTAGTAGTTCGTCGAGTAGTTGCACGCCCCGAAGAAACAGGGCCAGAGCTTCGTCGGGAATCCTGCTGTGGTGTCCTGCCATCGATAGGAAGTGGACTGCCTCGGCAAGTCGCACACGCAGGTGAGTGCCCTCCGAAATCCGGGAGTCAAGCTGCCTCAGGGCGCTCTGGTAGGCCTTCGGCTGGTGTATCCGGAGCTCATACCGGCGATATCCCTCGCTTGCTACGGCGTACTCGCCGTGCATGATCGATCCGTAGCCGCCGCGGATTGACTGGAACACCTTCCCAAGGTCGTATTCAATGGGAATTTCTTCAGATCCTCTGGGGTCTATAGGGTGTGCGTGAGTGCCGTTGCTGAGAATGTTCCCGCAGTGAAGGTCGCCGTGTGACAGCCCGGCAGTTGTCGGCACCAGATCCCTCCACAGCACGTTCTGTCGACGAAGGGTCGTGAGGCCGGCGTCGGGGCCGAGATGTGGTTTGTCGTTGATCACGATGCGCGGGGCACTGTACAAGGACCTGAGCCAATGAGGGACGTCGCGGGAAGACTTGCGTGCCTCGTAGCGCCCCACGTACAACCGGTCGGCGGCAGCGGCGCTCATCTCGGTCGTTGAGGAAGCGTAGGCGACGTCGTTGACCTGCAGCGCCTTCTCGATCAGGACTGTCGCACCGGGTCCGTCGACTGCTCCGGCAAGCACGAGACTGTCAAGATCTTGGCAGTCCCTCAGATAGTCGGTGGCGAATACCGTGAACCGGGGCCCGCGCACCAGGAAGAGCGGGCGGATCTGGTCAACCAATGCCTCTGATATTACGGAATGCCATCGCAGTTCCTTCGTGCTCGACGTCGTGGGCTCGAACTCCGCTTTGAGGGCCATGCGAAACGGCTCGTCGTCGACCAGAAGCACCACCGACGGGGTGTTGTGAGAATCGACGATTCTGAACCGTGAACCTGCGAATGCGTTGCTGACTTGAAAGACCAGATCGGCCCGGGACCGCGGCCTGATGCGCGTAAACTGGAATAGCAATGATCGGAGCGCCGTGCAGTCACCGGAGCCGAATTGGGTAGGGGTGACCATGCTCCTCCCTCTCCGGTCCTGAATGGTTACTCTCATGGTGCATGTCGTCGTCGACTCTGTCAATCGCCGCGATTCGCCCGTTTATTGAGGTGATCTCAACAAGGAGCCTTTTCCAACCTGACCTTGCAGCTCATGGCGGGTGTGGCAGGCCCAGTGATCGATGGGTGCGAGGCTCCAGGTAGGACAGCTGTCGACCAAGACTCGAAGCCCCGACCGGGAGCCTCGCCACGCTGTAGTACCCCGCACGATCCCGTTGTCCAGCCGCACCCTGAACCACCTCGCCGAATGCATCCGCGGCCACCGCAAGTAGCGTCGTTCCCGGTGGCGGCGCCTCGATCCCGGGCCGGCAGGCGCTGCTGGCTCTGGCCCATCTGCGCAACGGCGACACTTACGCCCGACTCGCGGCCGGCTTCGAGATCGGCGTCACTACCGCCTGGCGCTACGTGCAGGACGTCGCGGGTGGGGACTCACACTGCTCCCTAGCCGGGTTGACGCCGCCCTTGATGGCATTGAGTATTTCTTTGAGTGTCTCTAGGATTGGCGTCCATGACGCAAGGTGATACGTCCGACCGGTCCCAGGATCTCGCCGAACAAAGGGCGCTCTGGCGCAAGCAGGCTAGCGCGATCCCGGGTCTGCTCGGTGGTAAGGCGGTGTGGCTCCCGCTAGTCCTTGAGCTCGTCAAGCAGGTTGGCGAGGGCCACGCTGTCGGCCTCGACACAAGGCCTAGGTTGTCGTTCGACATTGAGAGCTTCGAACGACGCCAAGGTGGCGCAGCCCCCAAGTTGGAGCCCGCGACATGGCGTGACTACTACGGCTTCCTTCGCGGGCTCCAACTCGTCGAAAACACCGCCGACGAGCTTCGCCTGACCGCGACGGGGCTGCAGCTCCACTCCGATCCGACACCTGCCCGTCTCGCCGCGATCTTGGCCGATCGCATCAGGTTGTTCGCAGAGGTCCTGTCGCTGATCGTGGCGGAGCCGCTCACCGTCGACGAGGTTGATGAGCGTATTCGAGCGCGTTACAAGCAGTCCTGGAAGAGTAAGGGGAACACTCGCATCCGGATGGACTGGCAGGAGGTCCTCGACCTGATCGAGGCAGTCGGCAACCGGCGGTGGGGCATCACGCAGGCTGGACGGACTGTGCTTGCGAGTCGTGTGCTGGTGGAACCGGATGCTTTCGACGAAGCACCTGTGAGCGTGGTCGAACTTCCTGAGGCTCCGGCCGAGATTGCTGCTCTTCTGGAGGAATTTTCGACATCGGCCCGCACGCACGAGTCGCGCAACACATACAACATCTGGGTTCCGAGTCCGCCGTCGAATCCCAACAAGGTTGAGAATCTCAGAACCGTCATGAATGCGGCTCTGGGAAGGATCGAGCGGAAAGAGCTCTTCTCGTTCATCAGCGAGACGTTCGACCTGAGGAGCAGCAGCGTGGAGTCGATGCTGCCGTTTCTGCGGGCGTCAGGGCTTCTCGTCGAGGTCGGTCGAGGGGTTTTCGAGGCCACGCCAGCGGCGAGAGCCTGGGTCGAGTCGGGCGAAGATCTAAACTTCGTGCGAATCCTGCACGCGAACATGCGGTTCGTCGGCGAAATGATCCATGCGGTCGAAAGCGATGTCACCCGGAGCACCTTGTACTCCGAAGCTGCCAAATTTGGTCTAAATACCGAAAAGTGCCGATGGATTGCCAGCTTTCTGCTCAACACGGGGCTGATTGAGGAGCCGCGCTACGGGAGTCTCCGGGCCACGCCACGGGGAACTGCGCTTTTGGCGGAGTTGCCCTTGGCTGACACGCCTAATCCTCCGGAGGAGCGTTCAGCTCATACCCAGGACGCTCCGTCGGCACCGGGAGGACCCCAGCCGCTTCAGGTGAAGCAGGACCTGATCCGCTTCTCCAGAGAACCTCTGACCGGAAGCGAGGGCGCCGGTCGGGCTTTCGAGAGAGTCGTCTGTGACGCCTTTCTCGCTATGGGCTTCGAGGCCCGGGAGATCGGCGGATCCGGCGACACGGACATCCTTGTCCGGTGGCGCAACGCCGACGGCTCACACTCGACGGCGATCATCGAAGCGAAGGCGCGATCGTCTGGCCATATCACCCACACCGACGTCAGCGATGTCGCGATCGAGACCCACAAAGGGCGCCATCATGCCAGTTTCACCGCGATCGTTGGCCCCGGTTTCAGCGGCGACACCATTAAGAACATGGCGTCGCAGAAGAAGTGGGTGCTGCTGGACGCCGACCGGTTGGGAACGCTGGCGGAGGCCTCGATCGCCTTGGGGCTCCGGCCGTACGAGATAGGACAGTTGTTCCTCGTTCCGAACGGGCTCTCGGATCTCGACGACCTGATCGCAAATCGCCGGCGGGAGCTGGACATCGTGTCGTTCCTCCTCACCAAGCTTGTCGAGGAGGAGAGCGAGGCGGGCGAGGCGATTTCCGCCCGAGACATTTCCCGGGACGGGCGCAGAACGGAACTCCGCCCTAGCGTTGAAGAGGTCGTTAATGCGATCGATGTCATGTCAGGCCTGCACGTCGGCGCCCTGCGGTTGGTCGACGCGGCCGACGACCCGAAGTTCGCTACGTACGTTCTCGGCGATGCTCTAGCGGGAGCGAGGCACCTCCGGGCACTAGCCGACGCCATCGACCGCCATCCGAGCGAAGGCCAGTAGGCCCGTTGCCCCTACAAGTCCGCACAGCTCGGGTCTCGGGGAGGACGTTGGATTCTGCGTGCTGCGGACCTGCCGCAGCAGTTAGCGACCTCGGTCCGGGCGGAGGAAGCACGACAGCAGTTGCCTGAACTCGTGTGGGTGCTCGATCGCCGGCACGTGCCCGCATCGACCGAGCGCGTGCAGACGGACGTCGGCCAGGTGTTCGAGCAGGGGCTGGGCTGCCGTCTCGAGCGGGGTGACCCGGTCCTGGGCGCCGTGGACGAGCAGCACGGGCGCGCGGATCGTTGCCAGCGTCTGCGCCGAGAGTGTGAGTTCGTTGGCCCATCGTGCCCTGGGTGGAGGGAACAACGACGCGAATGCGGCCTCCCCCGCGCGCATCGCAGCCGCACGGGCATCGACGGCCGAATCGGTCACGAGCGCCTGGTCGAGGACGAGGCGACTCAGCATGTCCCGTGCCCCGAGCGGGCCGGCGGGGGCGGCCCAGATCGCGTCGAGCTCGGCGGACAGCGGTGCCCCGGGGGCGCCCATCGTCGAGACCGCCACGACACGGGTGACCTGCTGGGGGCGCGCGGCCGCCAACGCCAGCGCCACGGCACCGCCCATGGAGTGACCCACCACGGCGTAGTGCTCGATACCGAGAGCATCCATCAGGCCCGCGGCCTGCTCCGTCCACAGCCGGAGCCCGCCCTTGGAGCCCTCCGGGACAGGTGTACGGCCGAACCCCGCCTGGTCAGGAGCCACCACGTGCAGGGACGTACCCAGCGCCTGCGCCGTCGTTGCCCAGGCGCCGGACCCGGTCGTGCCGGGTCCGGAGCCGTGCAGCATCAGCACCGAGGGCCCGGTGCCGCTCTCCAGGACGTGTACGGGAGACCCGTCGACTGTGACGGTCCGAAGTGCCGTCACCGGGGCAGGCCAGGTGCGCTCATGCCGGGGCGGAGCCGACGGACTTCGAGAAGAGCTCCATCATGGCCCGGCCGAATTGCGGCATGTCGGGCCACCCCCGGCAGGAGACGAGGTTGCCGTCCACGACGTCGGGAGCGTCGATGACCGTCGCGCCCGCGTTCTCCATGTCACCGGTGATGGGCGGGAAGCACGCCGTCTTTCGGCCCTTCAGCAGCCCGTACACCGCAGGGACCTGCGCGCCGTGGCACACCAGCGCGATGGGGAGGTTGCGGGCGAAGAAGTGCTCGGTGATGCGCCTGACATCGGCGTCGACCCGGATCCACTCGGGGGCACGGCCCCCGGGAATGATGAGGGCGTCATAGCGCTCGACGTCGACCTCGGCCCAGGGCACGTCGACAGGCAGCTTCCGACCGTTCTTCTCCACGTAGGCGTCGGAGTTGGGGTCGAACTCGTGGATGACCAGTTGCACGTCACGCATCGTCCGGGACGAGACGTCGACGTCCCAGCCGCCCTCCTGCACGCGGTAGTAGGGATACATGGTGTCGAGTTCCTCGGCGGCGTCGCCGGTCAGGAGCAGCGCTCTGGGCACCTGCTTCTCCTCGCATCTGGTGGTGGGTGAGGTAGATCCAATCCGATCCGATCCGGTTGAGCAAGCATTCCCCGGCCCATCTCCACCGTCAAGCCTCTACCGCCATCGCGTCCGCGTCCTTGACCTCGTCGAACAATCGTCGGAAACGCTCACCGGAACGCAAGATGTGCCGTCGCATCGCGTAGGCGGCGCCGTCGGGGTCGCGCGCGGCGATCGCGGCCACCACTTCCTCGTGCTCGGCCATCGCCAAGTGAGTGACCTGGGCGTCGCGGTGTAGCCGGAAGAGGTGCACGTGGCTGTGCAGGCGAGCGAGCGCTTCACGGATGACCTGGTTCTCCGCGCTCAGGGCGACGAGATCGTGGAGAGCGGCGTCGCGCAACCCGAAGGCGCCGTAGGCCATGGGCCCCTTGCCCCCCTCCAACTCCGCCATCTCCTCCAGCATTCGTCGCAGATCGGCCACCTGCTCCGAGGATGCGCGTTCGGCGGATCTGCGCGCCGCTGCCGGCTCGAGGAGCAGGCGGACCTCGATCATGTCCTCGAACCGGTGACGGGTGATCTGGGGCGGAATCCGGTAGCCGGCATGCGGCACACGCACGACCAGGCCCTCGGCCTCCATGCGGTTCAGAGCGTCTCGGATCGGCGTCTGCGAGACCCCCAACTCTCGCGCCAGGACGTCGATCGTGACGCGAGAGTCAGGCTCGATCCGTAGCGACATCAGCTGTTCGAGCAGCGTGTCGTACACCTCGTCAGCAAGCCGGCCGCGAGCTCTTCCCGACGGCATTCCGTCCGTCGCGGCCCTACGGCCCCGCGTGATCATCGCTTCGTCGTCCATCGTGACCTGAGGTCCTCTCGTGCGCCTTCGGGAGCCTATTGACATCAGTCACGACGCTGCGGCATGCTGACGCCCCCAACCGGATCGTATAGGAAAAGTGGCGGATGATCCTCCTCCACATCGCGGCGTACTCGTGACGCCGGGCCGCAGGTCGGCCCTCGCGACCGCCCGGCAACACGCCTTGGCAACCCAGCAACTGCTCGGCGAAGCACATAGCGAGGCCTAGAAGTCCCCATCCAGAAAGCAGGCCAGGATATGCGATACCCGAAGCGATTAGGACGATCGGCTACTCCCCGGCGAAAGGTGCAGTTGGCGGCGGCGGCCATGCTGCTGCTGGCCACGACCGTGGCGGCGTGCGGCGGTGGCGAGGACGACGGCGGCAAGACCAGCGCCCCCAAGGCGCCCGCGACGATCCCGGAACTCACCACCGACCCGCTGACCCTCAGCTTCATCTGGTTCGACTGGCCGCCCGCCCACGCCCTGGAAGACTTCGCGAACGCGGAGTACAAGAAGGAGCGCCCGAACGCGACCATCAAGGTCAACACCGTGCCGAACGCGAACTGGCACGACGCGATGTTCACCCAGTTCGCCGCGCGCAAGACCGACTTCGACATCGCGATCCTGGACTCGCAGCACATCGGTGAGGCCGTGACGAACGGCAACATCCTCGACCTCACCGACTACGTCAAGGGCAACATCGACGTCAACGCCTACAACCCGTACCTCCTGGCGGCCTACGGCCAGTTCCCGCAGGCGGAGACCGGTAAGCGTGACGAGAACGCAAGCCTGTACGGGCTGCCGCTGCTCGGCGACACCTGGACGATGATCTACCGCAAGGATCTGATCGGCGACAAGCCGCCGCAGACCTGGGACGAGATGATCTCCGTGGCCGCGAAGTGTCAGGCGGACAACCCCGGCGTCAGCGGGCTGGCCTTCCACCAGGCCAACGGCTCCGACGCGGCGGCCGTCACCTACAACACGGTCAACGGCGTCTACGGCGGCAACCTCTGGGACGCCAAGACGCGCAAGATCGATGGCGTCCTCAACGACGCCGCCGGCCACGAGGCCATGGACGTCCTGGTCAACAAGATGAAGCCGCTGACCGCCAAGGGCTCCGGCAACTGGTTCATCGACGAGGTGAACGCGGCGGTCGCCCAGGGCAAGGCCTGCATCGCGTTCAACTGGATCGCCGCGAGCGGCGGCCTGCTCGATCCGAAGCAGTCGACGCTCGGCACTTCTCGTGAGCAGATTCTCGACAAGCTGGGTTTCGCCACCCTCCCGAGCCAGAAGACGAACCTGGTCCCTCTCGGCGGCATGGGAATGCACGTGTCGGCCTACTCGGCGAAGGCGAACCAGGCGGAGGCCCTGAACTTCATGAAGTGGTTCCAGCGGGCCGATGTCCAGAAGAAGTGGGCCGCGGCCGGTGGGGTGCCGTCGCGTACGGACGCCCTGCAGTCGCCTGAGTTCCTCAACGCCGGGCCGTTCAACCAGGTGTACGCCGACTCGGTTCCGCGGATGCGGGACATGTGGAACGTGCCTGAGTACGCACGCCTTGTCGACATCGAGAACACCAACGTGAACGCGGCGCTCAACGGCGCGAAGGACCCGAAGGCGGCGCTGAACGACATCGCCAAGGAACAGCAGGGCGTGCTCGACTCCAGCGGCCGCAAGGGCGGCGGCGGACTGTGAGCGACGTCCCTCTGACGACCGACCAGCCCGGGCAGGTGGCGTCCACGACGCCGCCTGCACCGGGCCGGTCCCGCCGGTTGACCGACCGAGGGCTCGCCGTGGCCTTCATCTCCCCCGCGCTGCTGCTGTTGCTCGGCATGTCGGTGTTCCCGTTGCTGTGGGCGTTGTACCTGTCCTTCACCGACTACTCGGCCACCCGCGGTGGGCCCGCCAACTTCGTCGGATTCGGGAACTACACGGCCATCCTGACGTCGGCGCAGGTCCACCAGCGGGCCCTCACGACGTTGATCTACGTGATCGGCGCGGTCGGGCTTCAGACCGTGCTCGGTTTCGGCATCGCCTACCTGATCTCACGGCGTACGCGCGGACGAGGAGCGCTGACCACCCTGTTCCTGGTGCCGATGATGCTGTCACCGGTCGTGGTCGGGCTGTTCTGGAAGTTCATGCTCGACGCGCAGTTCGGCGTGGTCAACAGCATGCTCGGCTCGCTCGGCCTAGGGCAGGTGGAGTGGCTCACCCGGCAGCGAACGGCGTTGCTCTCACTGATCGTGGTCGACACCTGGCAGTGGACGCCGTTCATCATGCTCATCGCACTCGCGGGCCTCACCGCGGTGCCGAAGTACCTGTACGAGGCCGCCTCGATCGACCGGGCGTCCGAGTGGTTCAAGTTCCGCACCATCACTCTTCCGCTGGTGTGGCCGTTGCTGCTCATCGCCGTGATGTTCCGGGCCATCGAAGCGTTCCGGCTGTTCGACCTTGTCTACATCCTCACCAGCGGCGGCCCGGGTGTCTCCACCGAGACGTTGTCGTTCCACGTCTACAAGGTCGCGTTCCTGGGCTTCAACACCGGAACCGCTTCGGCGTACGGGATTCTCATGGTCCTCGTCGTCATCGTCCTCACGCAGTTCTACCTGCGCTACCTGAACAAGCTCAAGGAGGACTGATGGCCGTCTCCGTCGACGAGACCGTGTCCACGGGTCCTACCCCGGATCGCACGCGGCCCGCGCGCCGCAGTGGCGGCCGAGGCCGCTCCGCGCTGGAGATCCTGCTGCTGATCGTCCTGGCCGTCGTGATGCTCTTTCCGGTGCTCTGGATGATCGAGACATCCATCAAGGAGAACCGGGACGTCTACGCCATCCCGGCCAAGTTCTTCGGCTTCACGGTCACCATGGACCACTTCAAGGATGTGTTCGTCGCCCCCGGCGGCGGTCGCTCGGCCCTGTCCGTCGCGTTCCTCAACTCCGTCGTGGTCGCCGGGGTCTCCACGGTGCTGGCCACGGTGCTTGGGGTTCCGGCGGCCTGGGCCTACTCGCGCTTCGCTGTGAAGGCCAAGAAGGACCAACTGTTCTTCATCCTGTCCACCCGCTTCATGCCGCCCGTGGTGGTCGTGGTCCCGATCTTCCTCATGTACCGCCAGGTCGGACTCATCGACAGCAAGATCGGCCTGATCCTCATCTACACCGCGTTCAACGTCCCGTTCACGATCTGGATGATGAAGGGATTCGTCGACGAGGTGCCAGCCGAGTACGAGGACGCCGCCATGCTCGACGGCTACACCCGCTTGCAGGCGTTCTGGAAATACACCCTTCCCCTGCTCCTACCCGGCATCGCCGCGACAGCGGTCTTCGCACTCATCTTCTCGTGGAACGAGTTCGTGTTCGCCATCTTCCTCACCTCCAGCGACAACGTCCGGACGGCCCCACCCGCCATCGCCGGCCTCATCGGTGGCACCACAGTGGACTGGGGTCTCGTGGCCGCAGCCTCCGTGGTGTTCGCCCTACCAGTGCTCGTCTTCGCGTACCTGGTGCGCAAGCACCTCGTCGCCGGCGTGACGCTCGGGGCGGTGCGACGCTGATGGCGGGCATCGAGGTAACCGCCCTGCACAAGCGCTACCCCGACGGGACGGTCGCGGTTGATCGCGTGGACCTGTCCATCGACGACGGCGAGCTGTTCGTGATGCTCGGCCCTTCGGGTTGCGGCAAGACGACGACGTTGCGGGCCATAGCCGGTCTGGAGAGGCAGACGACGGGCGACATCCGCATCGGCGACACGCTGGTAAACGACCTGCCGCCCGCCGAGCGCGACATCGCCATGGTGTTCCAGTTCTACGCGCTCTATCCGCACTTGAGGACCCGCGACAACCTGGCGTTCCCACTGCGGGCCGAGGGACTGCCCAAGTCGGAGGTGCACAAGCGGGTCGACGAGGCCGCCCGGCTGATGCGGCTCGGACCGCTGCTGAACCGGCGACCGCGCCAGCTGTCCGGCGGGGAGCAGCAGCGCGTCGCGCTCGCTCGTGCCCTGGTGCGACGGCCGCGCGCCTTCCTCATGGACGAACCTCTCACCAATCTGGACGCGGAGCTGCGGGCGGACATGCGCACGGAGATCAAGCACCTGCAGGGGGAACTGGGAGCGACGATGGTCTACGTCACCCACGACCAGGTCGAGGCGATGTCGCTCGGTCACCGGATCGCCATCCTCAACAAGGGTCGCGTCGAGCAGATCGGCACGCCGCTGGAGGTCTACGACCGTCCGGCGAGTCTTTTCTGCGCCGCGTTCATCGGCTCCCCGCCGATGAATCTGATCGATGTGGAGGTGGACGACGGGAAGCTGCGCGGTCAGGGCGGACTGGTCCTCACGCCACCGCCGGGCGTACCGCGTGACCGTCGCCTGGTGGCGGGCGTCCGGCCGGAGGCGCTGGAAGTCACCGCACCCGGGGCGGACCGTTCGGTCCCGGCCCGCGTGGTCTCGGCGGAGTGGCTGGGCGACGAAATCATCTACGTGGTCGACCACAGCGGCCAGCGCGACGTACGGGTTCGGATGCCACCGACTGTCCGCTTCGCCACTGACGCACAGGTCGGGCTGCGGCACACCGGCGGGACCCCGGCGGTCTACGACGTGAGCACGGAAGAGCTGGTGGCCTGATGGGAACCGTGGCAGTGCAAGGGCTGCGCAAGTCCTTCGGAAAAGTCCAGGCCCTGGACGGGGTGACGTTCGATGTGCCGGACGGCTCGTTCTTCGTCGTGCTCGGGCCCTCCGGGGCAGGCAAGACGACGACCCTGCGAGCGATCGCCGGCCTCGAAAAGCTCGACGCTGGGTCGGTGCATCTGGACGGCAGGGACGCGACAGGTGACGCCCCTGCCGCACGCGACCTGGCCATGGTCTTCCAGAGCTACGCCCTCTACCCGCGACACACGGTGTACGAGAACATCGCCTCGCCGCTGCGGGCACGCCGCTGTTCCTCGAGCGAGATCGCCGCTGCCGTCGAGCAGATGTCGAGCCTGCTGCACATCGAACGTCTGCTGCAGCGTCGTCCCGCGCAGTTGTCGGGCGGCGAGATGCAGCGTGTCGCCCTGGCCCGGGCGCTGGTCCGTCGCCCGCGCGCGTTCCTCATGGACGAGCCGCTGACGAACCTCGACCTCAAGCTCCGCGTCGAGATGCGCACCGAGCTGACCCGCATTCACCGGAGCCTCGGAGCAACCTTCATCTACGTGACGAACGATCAGGTCGAGGCCCTGTCCATGGCCGACCAGGTCGCAGTCCTCAAGGAGGGGAAGGTGCAACAGGTCGGAACGCCGACCGAGGTGTACGAGCGTCCCGCCAACAAGTGGGTCGCAGGGTTCGTCGGGAGCCCGCCGATCAGCCTGCTCCCCTGCCACGCCGAGGGGGATCGTCTGGTCGGCGCGGGAGGCTGGACGCTGCCACGGCCCCGCTGGACCACTGCCGAGGACGGTCGTGCGCTGCTGCTGGGCCTGCGCGCGGAGGATCTGTCCGTCGAGCAGCGTGGGAACGCGTCGTTGTCGGGGGAACTCTACGGGCTCGAACCGCTCGGTGACCGAACGGTGGTCGACGTCCGAGTGGGGACGGCGATCCTCAAGGTCAAGGCACGACCTACCGTCGCCGGTACGCCGGGCGAGCGGCTGTCCGTGACTGTCGACCTGGACCGCGCGCACCTGTTCGATGCGGACACCGGGCTGTCGCTGTCCGAGGCCGGGCGGTAACCACGCCGGGCGGCGACGGCACCATGCGCCCGGACGTGACCACCGTGCCTCGACAGACCGTCACCGGTGAGGACGGCCTGACGACGCTGAGACGGCCCCGTGCCCGAGAGGGCGATCAGTGGCGCGGGGCGTCGCCCTGCGGACAGGGCCAACCTCGCCCCCGACGAGGGCGTGGGACCCGTCCGTCTACGCGCACAGCGCGATCACTGAGGCGCACCGGACATCACCACGTAGATCACAGGAGGCGACGCAATGAGTGACCCGACGACCGTCCTGGCCCCCGAGCACCGGCGGCTCCGGATCGGCGATGCCTGGCGCGACGCCGCAAGCGGAGCCACCTTTGCCGTCGAGGACCCGGCCACCGGCAAGACCATCGCCGAGGTGGCGGACGCCGACGTCGTTGACGGGCTCGCCGCTCTGGACGTGGCGAGCAGTGCAATGGCGGAGTGGGCGGCGACCCCACCGCGGAAACGGTCAGAGTTGTTGACCGCGACGTACCGGGCGCTGACCGAGCGATCCGAGGAGGTCGCCCGGCTGATAACGGTCGAGATGGGCAAGCCGCTCGCCGAGGCTCGGGCAGAGGTGGCCTACGGCGCCGAGTTCTTCCGGTGGTTCGCCGAGGAGGCAGTGCGCGTCGAGGGGCGCTACAGCACCGCTCCCACAGGTGGATACCGCATCCTCACCGTGCCGAAGCCAGTCGGACCGTGCGTCTTCGTGACGCCCTGGAACTTTCCGTTGGCCATGGGTGCCCGCAAGATCGCTCCTGCGTTGGCTGCGGGCTGCACGACGATCACCAAGCCGGCAGCCCAGACGCCACTCACCATGCTGTTCCTGGCCCGCATCATGGAGGAGGTCGGCGTTCCCCCGGGCGTCGTCAACGTGGTGACCACCAAGCGTGCCGGCGAGGTGGTGTCCGCACTGCTAGCCGACAGTCGGACCCGCAAGCTTTCGTTCACCGGGTCGACCGAGGTCGGGCGCGTGCTGCTACGACAGGCTGCGGACAACGTGCTGCGTACCTCCATGGAACTGGGCGGCAACGCGGCCTTGATCGTGTGTGCCGACGCCGACCTGGACGTCGCGGTCAACGGCGCCATGGTGGCCAAGATGCGCAACATCGGGGAGTCCTGCATCGCGGCCAACCGGATCTACGTCGAGGAGCCGGTACGCGAGGAGTTCACGGCGCGCTTCGCCGAGCGGATGGGCGCGCTCTCGGTGGGCCATGGTCTCGACGACGGCGTGGACGTCGGGGCGTTGATCGACGAGGATTCGGTCACCAAGATCGACGCGCTCGTCGCCGACGCGGTCGACCGCGGCGCCCGGGTCGTGGTGGGCGGCGAGCGTCCGGATGGGCCGGGCCACTTCTACCCGCCTACGGTCCTCGTCGACGTGCCCGACGACGCGCGGATGCTGAAGACGGAGATCTTCGGCCCAGTGGCGCCGATCATCTCGTTCACGTCCGACGACGAGGTGCTGGCGAAGGCCAACGACACCGAGCACGGCCTGGTCGGATACGTCTTCACCCGTGACCTCCAGCGGGCGCTCCGGTTCACCGAGGGGCTGGACACAGGGATGATCGGCGTCAACCGGGGCCTCATATCGGACCCGTCAGCTCCGTTCGGAGGCGTGAAGCAGTCCGGCATCGGCAAGGAGGGGTCGCACGAGGGCATCCGTGAGTACCTCGACCTCACCTACGCGGCGATCGACCTACCGTGACCGGCCTGCCGCCCCGGGCGTCCACCGAGGATCGCCGCGCCCTGTGCACACGTGACCTGACCGGCCTCAGCCCGGGAGACGCCCGCGCCACCCGGACGGCCAACCTCGCCGACGCCGTCCCAGTCCCGCAGGTGACCTGGACGTCCGCCCAGCACATCGCCGCCGACGTTCCGGAGAGGCACTGACATGCTTGAGACCGTCCGCGGACCACGCCAGTTGATAGTGGGCGAAGGTGTCGCGCAGAACATCCCACGGGTGGTGGCCGAGAGCGGTTCGCGGGTCCTCGTCGTGACCGACCGGGTTCTCCTGGGGCAGCCGGGCGTGGCCGAGATCGTGGCCGCCGTGCGGGAGAAGGTCGAGGCCGTCGAGGTGTTTTCCGACGCGACCCCGGACGTGCCACTCACCGATGTCGCACTGGCCGTCTCGGTCGCCGCCGAGGTGGACGCCGACGTCATCCTCGCCATCGGGGGTGGCACAGTGATCGACCTCGCCAAGATCGTCGGCGTCATCCGCCGCCACGGTGGGACGCCGCGCGACTTCTACGGCGAGTCCCGGGTGCCGGGGCCGACATTCCCTCTCATCGCGGTCCCGACGACGTCCGGAACCGGCTCGGAGCTCACGCCCGTCTCGGTGTTGACCGACCCGGACCGCGCGCTGAAGGTGGGGGTTTCCAGCGTCCACATCGTGCCTGACTTCGCCATCGTCGACCCCGAACTCACCTACACCTGCCCTGCGAACGTCACCGCCCACTCTGGCATCGACGCGTTCTGTCACGCGGTGGAGAGCTACACCGCGCGACCCCGGGCCCACGGACCGCGCGACCCGGTGGAGCAGGTCTTCCTCGGCCGCAACCCGATCACCGACCACTACGCGCTCCTGGCCGCGGAGCGGATCGCCCGTAGCTTGCGTCGTGCTGTCAGGGACGGAGGCGACACGGACGCCCGCGCGGACATGTCCTACGGGTCCGTGCTCGCCGGGCTCGCGTTCTCCCACGCGGGCAACGCGGCTCCGCACGCCCTCCAGTACCCCATCGGCGCAGCCACGCATACGCCGCACGGCCTGGGAGTCGGGCTGCTACTGCCCTACGCGCTGGACGCGGCCAGGGATGCCATCGGCGACCGGTTGGCCATCCTCGCCGGGGTGTGCGGGCTCGACGTGGCCGACGCCTCGGATACCGAGGCCGCAGACACCTTCCTCACCTGGCTCGACGAACTCCTTGCCGACATCGGCATCCCTCCTACCTTGGCGGACATCGGCGTGGCACGCGCCGACCTCCCCCGCTTCGCGGAAATGGCCAGTGGCGTCACCCGCTTGATCCAGAACCATCCAGGCCCGGCCGACACCGCCAGCCTGACCGCGATCCTCGAAGCGGCCTGGGCCGGGGACCGGACCTGACACGTCCTGACTCCGAACAGAGACAGTGACCGGCCTTCCACGTGACGACGAGTTCCCTCCCCCACCCTGGGTGTCGGGATGCTCGGCTACGCGATCGCGAGCGCCCTCAGACGGCTTGCGGTACGGCGTGATCACCTCGGGGTTGCCGCGGTAGCCGCCGCCGGTCATCACCGGCCGCCCGTGAAGCTTCTCCCGGATGCCAGAGCTGCGGTAAACGATGGTGTCGTTGCGGTTGCCCGGCTGCGGGTCGCCGACGGCGATGACCAGGCGGGTACTGGCGTCGATCGCAACCTGCAGGTTGACGCCCAAGCCGTCGCTGAGCGTTGAGGGGCGGAACCCGCCTCTCGGCGGGAGCCCAGGCGGCCTCGAGACTCGGACCGCCTGGGCTCGACGGGCTCAGGCGGCGGTCATGCCGCCGTCGATCGCCAGCGCCGCGCCGGTGATGAACTTGGCCTCGTCGCTGAGCAGGAACGCGACGAACGCTGCGATCTCCTCGGGCTGCGCGATCCGTCCGACCGGGTGCATGGCGCCTGCGGCCTTGATGGCCTCGTCCGGGTTGGGGCCCATCGCGCCGCGCAGCAGCGGGGTGTCGACCCCACCGGTTACGAGCGCGTTGACCCGGACCCCCGTCGCGGCCGTGTCGAGCGCGGCCGAGCGGGTGAGCCCGACGACGCCGTGCTTGGCGGCGCTGTAGGAGGCCATGCCGGGCGCGCCGGTGACGCCGAGGTTGGACGAGTTGTTGACGATCGAGCCGCCCCCGGACGCCTGGATCGCAGGGATCTCGTACTTCAGCCCGTAGAAGACGCTGTCGAGGTTGAGCGCCTGGTCGGCACGCCAGGCGTCTTCGTCGATGTCGGTGACCGGGGCGTACGCGGTGGCGGCGCCGACGTTGTTGAACGCGCCGTCGAGACGGCCGTAGTGGTCGACGGCTTGGCGGATCAGCTGCGCGACCTCGGCTGCGACCGTCACATCGGTCGGCGCGAACAGCGCGTCATGCCCGGCGGCGCGCAGCTGCGCGGCGAAGGCGTCTCCGGTGTCCTTGCCGCGGGCGGCCAGGACGACCTTGGCGCCCTCGGCGGTGACCCGCTCGGCGACGGCCCGGCCCATGCCGGAGGTGGCGCCGGTGATCAGGATGACTTTGTCGGTGAAGCGTGCGGGCACGGTTGTTCCTCCTTCGGATGTGTCTTTCGGTTGCGGCGAACTGTCACCAGACGGTGAGCTTCTGACAGAAGGTGAGTTCTTGTCAGAAGGTGAGTACGAACCGTCCGCGCACGCCGCCCGCCTCGAGCCGGCGGTGGGCGTCGGATGCCTGGTCTGCGGGCAGCACTTCGGCGATCCGGGGCGTGAGCACACCGGAGCCGGCCAGGCGGCGGATCTCGTCGAGCCTGTCGGTGCGTCCGTCGTATTCGGGCACGAACGGCGACAGCACCTTGATCCCGCGGGCGATGTCGGCGGGGTAGCCGCCGGGCTCCTCGGCCTGGCGGAACCGGATGAAGGTGCCGCCATCGCGGACGGCGTCGAGCAGCTGCGGCCCGACCAGCGCCGGGTCGGCGACCGCGTCCACGCCCCCGGGGTAGCGCGCCCGGATGCTGTCGACGACGTCGGGACCCCTCGGCACGACCTCGGTCGCGCCGAGCTCGCGGACGAGCTGCTCGTCGGCCGGGGCGGCGTCGGCGATCACGGTCAGGCCGGCGTGGGCGGCCAACTGGACCAGGTAGCCGCCGAGCGCTCCGGCGGCCCCGATCACGGCCAGGGTCGAGCCGGGCGGCAGCGCCAGCTGGTCGAAAGCCAGCAGCGCGGTCAGGCCGTTCATCGGCAGCGTCGCCGCGGCCTCGTGGCCGAACCCGTCCGGCGCGCGGACCACTGACGTGGCAGGCAGGACCGCGTACTGCACGTAACCGCCGCCGCGGTAGGCCACTGATCCGTCGTCGGCGGGCAGGAAGGGCAGCAGCATCGCCATCACCGGATCGCCGGTTCCAAGGCTGGTGTCGGTATCGGGGCCGATCTCGTCGACCACGCCCGCGACGTCCATTCCCGGCACGTACGGCGAGGGCACCCCGGCCAGCGCCCATTCCTGCGTGCCGTTGCGCATCAGCACGTCCGCCGGGTTCACAGCGGCAGCGCGCACCCGGATCCGGACCTGGCCAGGGCCGGCATGCGGTTCCGGGACGTCGACGACCCGCAGCACCTCGGGACCGCCGAACTCGCGTAGACCCACAGCTTTCATGATCTTCCCCCGTCTATCTGGCTCAATCTGTGTGGTTTCTGTCACGTACCTGGTACCGGACCCGTACCGTCCTTCGAGTGTGCGCAATACCGGCAAGTCCGACAAGAAGGCACTTCAAAGTGCCCTGGTATAGCCAGAGGTACCGACTGGACCCCAGGCCAGCACCCGGTATACGTCATATACTGGGTGCATGACGCACCCGACCACCTCTGCGAGCGAACAGGAACTGGTGCTCTGCGGTCAGGGCCGCGAACTGGTGCGCGACGTGCTGGAGCGCATCGGCGACAAATGGTCCGTCGTGGTCATCTGCCAACTGGGGCACTCCACGAAGCGCTTCAACGAGCTCCGCCGGCTCAGCGAGCCGATCACCCAACGCATGCTCAGCGCCACCCTGCGAAGCATGGAGCGCGACGGACTCGTCACCCGAACCCTGCACGACACCAAACCTCTGCGCGTCGACTACGCACTCACCCCGCGCGGCCTCAGCCTGCTTGCCGTCGCACGAGACCTCGCCCGTTGGGCGATCGACAACGCCGCCGGCATCCAGCAATCGCGGGAGGTCTTTGACGCCCCGTAGCCCGCGCGGCATGGGTGGTCGCGGCGCGGTTTGGCCGACCAGGACGATGCGCGCGAACCGTCCACTGATGCCACCAGCCTCGCGACGGTCATCCCTGTCCCCTACGAACCCGCCACCGGGGCAGTCGCTGAGGCCGTTGAGGACCGGCTCGAACCGCATGCCCTCGGCCATCACCGGCGCACCCCGGCCCAGATCGACGTGCGTGCCCGGGACGCGCCGGGTGCCCCGGCCGGGTTCGACGAGTTGCCTATCGCCTGGCTCGTCGCGCACTAGCGTTACTGCTCGACACATGTGCCGGGGCAAGCGTGAAGTAGCCGACCGCCAGCAGAAACTCTCAATCGTGAGATGTGCTGCCTGACGGCGGCTCGCCGATGGGGGGGCGCGAGATGACCGATCGCATCGCGGACATCTGGGGGGTCCGCACGCCGCATGCCCCGCAGCAGCCGTGGCCGGTTCGGGTCGACACGATGCTGGACGCGGGCGTCAGCGAGGCCACCGTGAGCTGGGTGCCGTCGGTATGCGTGCTGTGCAGCAACGGCTGCGGGTGCGAGATCGCGGTGGCCGACGGCCGGATGGTCGGTATCCGCGGCCGTGACGTGGACCGGGTCAACCACGGCCGCCTCGGGCCCAAGGGCCTCTACGGCTGGCAGGCCGCGAACTCCCCAGACCGGCTCACCCGGCCCCTGGTCCGCCGCGACGGCGTGTTGACCGAAAGCACCTGGGATGAGGCCATGGCTCTCATCACCGACACGTCGCGCCGCCTGCTGGCCGAAAGCGGCCCGCTGTCGCACGGCTTCTACAGCACCGGGCAGATGTTCATCGAGGAGTACTACACCCTTGGCGTGATCGGCAAGGCCGGGCTGGGCACCCCGCACATGGACGGCAACACCCGGCTGTGCACCGCCACCGCAGCGGCGGCGTTCAAGGAGAACTTCGGCAGCGACGGCCAACCCGGCAGCTACACCGACCTCGACGTCACCGACGCGATCTTCCTGTACGGCCACAACATGGCCGAGACACAGACCGTGCTGTGGGCCCGCATCCTCGACCGGCTGGCCGCCCCCAACCCGCCGGTCCTGGTCTGCGTCGACCCACGCCGCAGCAACGTCGCCGACGCCGCCGAAGTCCACCTGCCCATCCGCCCAGGCACGAACATGGCGCTGCTCAACGGCCTCATCCAGCAGCTGATCGAACTCGACGCCGTCGACCATGACTGGGTCGCGGCGCATACGATCGGCTACGACGACCTGGCTCGCACCGTTGCGGCCTATCCGCTGGACAAGGTCGCCGACATATGCGGCGTGCCCGCCGCCGACATTCGCCGCGCTGCGGAGATCTTCGCCACGGCCCCAAGTGTCATGTCGACCGTGCTGCAGGGCGTCTACCAATCGAATCAGGCCACCGCGTCAGCGTGCCAGGTCAACAACCTGCACCTGCTGCGCGGCCTGATCGGCCGACCCGGCAGCGGGTTGCTGCAGATGAACGGCCAGCCCACCGCGCAGAACAACCGCGAGACCGGCGCCGGCGGAGACCTGCCCGGCTTCCGCAACTGGGACAACCCCGAGCACATCGAGCAGCTGGCGCGGCTGTGGAACGTCGACCCGCTGAAGATCCCACACTGGGCCGAGTCCACCCACGCCATGCAGATCTTCCGCTACGCCGAGCAGGGCTCCATCCGGCTGCTGTGGATCGTCGGCACCAACCCCGCGGTCAGCATGCCCGACCTGGCCCGCATCCGGCGCATCCTGGCCGACGAGCGGCTGTTCGTGATCGTGCAGGACTGCTTCCCGACCGAGACCACCGCGCTGGCCGACGTCGTGCTGCCCGCCGCGATGTGGGGCGAGAGGACCGGCACCTGCACCAACGTCGACCGCACCGTGCACCTGAGTGACAAGGCCGTCGACCCGCCCGGTCAGGCCCGCTCCGACCTCGACATCTTCTGCGACTACGCCAAGCGCATGGACCTGCGTGACCGCGACGGCAACCCGCTGATCGGCTGGCACGACGCGGAGGGCGCATTCGCGGCCTGGCGCGAGTGCACCCGCGGCCGGCCCTGCGACTACACCGGTATCAGCTACGAGCAGCTGCGCGGCGGCGGCGTGCAGTGGCCCTGCAACGACGCCCACCCCGACGGCACCGAACGCCTCTACACCGACGGCGTGTTCCCGACCGCCGCCGATGAGTGCGAGACCTACGGCCATGACCTGCTCACCGGCGCGGGGGTCAGCCCACAGCAGTACGCACTGCTCGACCCGGCCGGTCGCGCGATCCTGAAGACGGCCCACTACCAGCCCGTCGATCCCACCAGCGGCGACTATCCGCTGGCCCTGACCACCGGACGCACCGTTTACCACTTCCACACCCGCACCAAGACCGGCCGCGCCCGGCAGCTCAACGACGCCGCGCCCGGGCCCTGGATCGAGGTCAGCACCGCCGACGCGACACAGCTGGGGCTTGCCGAAGGAGACCTGGCACTGGTGGAGACCGAAAACGGCGCAGTACGCCTGCCCGTGCGCGTCGGCCGCGGTCGACCCGGCACGGTGTTCATCCCGTTCCACTACGGCACCTGGGACGACTCCGACGAGCTACCACGCGCCGCCAACGAGCTCACCGACACCGTTTGGGACCCGGTGTCCAAACAGCCCCAGTTCAAGCTCGCCGCCGCCCGCATCACCCGCCTCGGCCCCGGCGCCCAGCCGACACCCGCACCGGCGAACACCGCCTCGGCCCCGGCGAAACCGGAGCCCTCCCTGGCCGCCGGCGCAGGCGGGCCGCGCAACGGTGGTGCGTGATGCATCTGGCGACCTACGTCGGGCTGCTGCACGGCGGCGAGGGCACCCTCGCCGACGCCTACGACATGATCCGCGCCGGGCACGCCGAGGAGAAGGAGGTCGCCCGCACCTGCCGCCTGCTCGCGGCCCAGTGCCGCGAACACGTCGCCATGCTCGCCCCGATCGTCGAACGCTACGGCGAGCACCACGAAACCGCACCGGAGCGCCTGCACGCGGACACCCTGCCCAGCACCCGCACCGGCGGTGTCGGACTGCTGCGCGACCTGCAGGACCTGCTGCTGCTGGCGACCCTGGTCGACTGCACGTGGACCGCCGTGTACCAGGCCGCGCAGGCGTTACGCGACCACGGCCTGATCGCCGCGGTCCGCAGCTGCCAGCCCGAGACGAAGATCCAGCTGGCGTGGTTGACCACCCAGCTGAAGGCCGCTGCACCGCAGGCGCTGCTGGTGGCGAAGTGACCCATGCGGGCAGCGGTGACGGTGCGCAGCCCACGAGCAGGGGCAAGGTGGGCACCGAGACGGGCAAGGCGTTCTCCGGCAGCGTCGTGGCAATAGCGGTCGCTGGCACCGCCGCACTTGTGACGCAGCAACCGTGGCTGTTCCCCAGCCTCGGACCGACGGTCATGCTGCACGTCGAACAGCCGCGCGTGCCGCAGTCCACACCCCGCAGTACCTTCTATGGCCACGGCATCGCCCTGCTCGTCGGCTATGCGGCCCTGGTCGTCTTCGGGCTGACAGATGAGCCGTCGGCGCTGCAGGCCGGCGTCAGCGTCCCCCGGATCGCCGCAGCCGCCGGGTCGCTCGGCCTGACCGCAGCGTTACTGGTGCCACTGCGGGCGACACACCCGCCCGCAGGCGCCACCACGCTCATCGTGAGTCTCGGTCTGCTGCACACTCCGTCCGAGCTGCTCGTGGCGTTCGCCGCCGTGGTGCTGGTAACCGTGGTGGACGGCCTGTTCTGCCGCGTCACCGGACTCCCCATGCCGCTGTGGCGTGTCAAAGACCGATGACCGAATACCGTCGCCGGGACCATCCGATCCGCTGACCAGCGCTACAGCATGGCACTCCGCGACATTCTTCGCGGCACTGCGCATACGTTCACGTACCGGCTACCGTGACCGCGGCGTCATTGCCATGCAGCCCTCAGGGGGACGAGTCACCGCTCGCGAGTGTCCTGACAGCACCTTCGGGGGTAAACGGGGGGGGCGGCGTCGGACCGTTCACGCCCCACCGCACCCCACCACTGCGCACTCCGGCGCACAAACGAGGGCCGACCCTCACCTCAGCGACGCCGGCACCGACGGCTCACCATCCAACACGGCCAAAACCTACGAGCCCACCGCCGATCGACCTCTACAACCGGAGCCGCCCGGCACTCGTCTGCGACTCACGCCCGTCGCCACCGCTGCGGTCGCCGCGCGATGCGGCGGGCGCACCGAATTCACGGGGTCGTCGAGCTCGCCGAGGTCAGGTCTCGTTCGAATTCCACGAGGAGGTCCGCCGGCGCCTCCAGGAACGCGTGGTGGCCGCCGTCGATCAGGACGAGCCGGTAGTCGTCGGCAACGTCCTTCCAGCCGGCCATCGTCGTCACCGGGATCTCGTGATCGTCGCCCCAGCCGATCGCCGTCACCCCGCACGGCAGCGTCGGCGCATGGTCGAACCGGTACTGCCGGTTGGCCTCCAGATCGGCTGCCAAGAGGCCCAGCCCGAGCATCCAGGCCCTCGAAGCCGACATCCGATCCTGGATCGCCAACTGGAACAGCAACCCCCGACCGTTCATCTGGACCAAGACCGCCGAAGAGATCCTCGAATCACTCGCCCGATTTTGTAGGCGAACTTCCGGCGCGGCACACTAGAAGGTCGCGGCCATCGGTTCGTTCCGAGCCGATCAGGGGTGCTCTACAAGATCCGGGGCGGTTCAACCCGACGCTGGGTCGTGGAGCAAACCATCGCTCTGCTTCACTGGTTCCGCCGCCTGCGGACCCGTTGGGAGATCCGTGACGACCTCCACGAAGCGTTCCTCACCCTTGCCTGCGCCATTGTCTGCTGGCGCCGGCTGCAGCGCTCAAAGAGTTAGGAGTGCCGAATAGCGCCTGCGCCCGGCCATCATGGCGGGTTGCCGGCGGGCGGGGCGGCTGCGGCCACGCCTTGTGCCACCCGGGCCTGCGCGAAATTCGGTGGTCGTGAGGCTGTTTGCGGCCTACCGTGGCCCGCCGTGCTCTCAAACGAACAGATCATCGAACAGGCCCTGGATCGGATCGAGGCAGGGTACGTCTTTCCTGCGAAGGTCGAGGACATCGACGCCGCGATCCGGCGTCGTCTCGCAGCAGGCGAGTACGACGACCTGGACGGGCCGGTGCTCTGCGAGACGGTGACCGCCCACCTTCAGGAGGTGTGCCCGGACAAGCATCTGCGGCTGCTGTGGTCGGACCAGCCGCAGTCGCTGGATCCAGCGGACGAAGACGGAGGGCGGGCGGCGTTCCTCGCGCTGCTCAGGACAGAAAACCAGGGAATCCGCCGTGTCGAGCACCTGGACGGAAACGTCGGGCTCATCGACGTGCGGCGCATCGCGTACGCCGACGAAGGCGCCGTCGCGATCGGCGCGGCCATGCAACTGGTCGCCCTCAGCTCCGCCCTCATCCTGGACTTGCGGGCATGCGCCGGCGGCGCACCGGAGGGAGCCGCGATGTGGTGCAGCTACTTCTTCCCCGACGATCAGGTGCACCTCAACGACTTCTACGAGCGGTCCACCGGCGCCACACGCCAGTTCTGGACGACCGCGCACCTTCCCGCGCCGCGCTATGCGGACCGCCCGGTCTATGTGCTCACCAGCGCGATGACGTTCTCCGGGGGCGAGGACGTGGCATACACCCTTCAGGCGCACGGCCGAACCGTCGTCGTCGGTGAGACGACACGTGGCGGCGCGCATCCGACGGCCCGCCACGCGGTCACCGAACACATCCTCGTGACCGTGCCGACCGCCCGTTCCATCAACAGCGTCACCGGCACCAACTGGGAAGGCGTTGGAGTGGTCCCCGATGTACCCGTACCGGCAGACCAGGCACTCGACACGGCTCTCAAGGCCATCTCGGGCGCATAGGCGCGGCTGCGTCGGCGGCCGTTCGCTCGAACGCGGGGCTCGGGGCGACCCGAGGACTGTCACCCAACAACGTCCGCCGTCAGTGGCGAGAGGCCGCGCCGACATCGACCTCGCCTGGGTCAATCCCCACACCTCCCGCACGACCGTGGCCACCCTCATCCCACGGCGCTAACGCGTCCCCCCGTTCCCGCTATAGGGCACGCCGCCGCCGGATGAGGCGCTGCTGCGTCGGGTCCGTGGCCAGTTTCACGATCACGGGTTGACGGTGTACTGACCGCTTACTGGCCTGGTCTGGCCGGGACGGGAGGCGACAGGAACCGCATGCTCTTCTCCCGTCGGGCACACGCACCCCTACCGCGTCGCGCCGATCTCGTACGAGAATCCCAGCACGAGGTGGAGACCTAAGCTGGTACCGCAGGCGGCGGATTATCGATGACGGCGGGCCATCCACTGCCAGACGTGGGTGCCGTTGCGGCTCGTCTCGTTGCGGGCCACGTAGATCCAGGACCAGTGACCGGGGAACTGGTAGCCGTTCCATACGACGTGGTCGTACAGGGTGATCAGTGATCCCGGGATGAGGTCGTGGGCGTGGATCGTGTTGGTCTCGGGTGGCACGGTGTCGTCGTCGCGTGAGGTGACCAGCCAGGTCGGAGTATGGATCTTCGTCAGCTCCGCGTCGGTGATCAGGGGCGGGCCCTCCCCGCCGAGCGGCTCGATAACGCCGCAGATCGGTACCGACGCGGCGAACAGGTCGGGATAGGCAACGGTCATCTCCAGGGACATGTAGCCGCCGTTGCTGCAACCGGCCACGTAGATCCGGTCGGGGTCGACACGCTTGCGGCGTACGAGGTCCTGGACGATTTCGCGGATCAGCGGGGCGAACCGGGGGCCGTCCTCCATCCAGTAGGAGGTGCTCTGCGGAGCGACGACGTACGCGTCGGAGAAGATCCGTTGAGCCTGCGGGGTGGCGAAGCCAAGCGCGCCGCGGTTGGCGCGCAGCGTGGTCTCGTTGTCGTAGTAGTCGTCGGGCAGGGAGGCGCCCTCGCCGCCGCCGTGCAGCCAGAGGATCAGCGGCAGCCGACCGTGGCGGGGCGAACGCTCCGGGGAGTACAACCGGTACTTCAGGCCCGAGCCCGAGACGTGGTGGCTGAAGGCATCCACCTCGGGGTTCGACAGCCGCCCCTGCACGAAGCGCGTGATGGTGACCGGCGAGCCGTGACGCCGGACGAGCGGGGTGTTCTGCCTGATGGTGTAGACGAGGTCCAGCCGGACGTTGCGGCCCCTGCTCACGATGTAGCCGAGGGTGCCACCGCCTGGTTGACCTTCGGCGTGGCTCAGCTCCAGCACGATGTTTCCGTGCCGGTCGAGCCGGGCCGCGGTCACCGTGCGGTCCAGGTCGTACTCGCTGAAGATCAGATCGCCGGGAGCGATCGGGATCGGGCTGGTGGCCTTGGCATGCACGGTGAACGTGTCGGAGGTGAGCCCGGCGGCGTCGATCGGCCCCAGCCGGCCGGTGTGGAGAGTGACCGAGGTGACCTGCTCACCACCGTCGAGCGTTGTCGCGTCGAGGGTGAAGCTCACGCTTGTGGGGTGGTGGCCACCGGCATGGGCGGCGGGGCCGGGCAGCGCTAGGCCGATGGCGGCACCGGCGCCACCGGCCAGGACGGTGCGGCGAGTGACAGACGTTGACATGCGGGCCCCCGGGCACCTTGTGATGTAGACGTTCGTCGATGATTTTCAACCTAGTGTTGCCGAGATCCGCTGGCAACCGGTGCCGCCACGGGAGATCAGGGCGCCCAAGGCGCCCTGCCCTGATCGCCGTCGCCGCGTTCATTCCGTTCCAGCGGCTACCGATCAACAGCGAAGTCGCCAGGCGCTGGCCTCGGACGACGGCCTCCAGGGCGAACTGCCGAGGGCGGCTGACGGAACTCCCAGAGCGGGGACGACGTTGGGCATCGCCTTGATCGACGGGCCGCGCCGGATCGCACCCGCCGGACGGCGACGTCATCGGGACGTGCCCGAGAGGTAGACCCCGAGACCAGCCAGCAACAGGCTGATCAGGCTGGCACCGGCGCGTACGGAGTTCCACCACGTCCAGGCGGACGAGTAGGAAGCCCACACCCGGACCGCCTCCGCAGGATCGGTCGGCACGCCTGCGGTGTCGAGCGTCTCGTTCATCGGCACGTTGACGACCACCGTCGGGATGAACGCGCCCACCAGGTACACCCCCGCGGCCACCAGGAACAGGACACCCGCCGACCGCTTCCCGAGGATCAGCAGGAACACACCGGTCGCCGTGGCGGCGACGAGCGGGCCGAAGAACGTGACAAAGAACAGCGGATTCTGGATCCTCTGGTTGATGCTCGTCATGGCCCGGATCGCGGTGCCAGCGTCGGCGGCGTTCAGACCGGGCATCACCGCCACCGAAAAGGCGTAGTAGACACCGGTGATCGCACCCGTCACCACCAGGGTCACCGCCGCCGACCAGGCAGCCAGGGTGGCGTTCATGCCCAGTCTCCACCGGGTGACGTGTCCCATGCACCAGCGGCGGCGGCGTCCCGGGCATAGTCGGTGAAGTCGCGCGGCCTGCGGCCCAGCGCCCGTTGCACACCATCGGCGAGCTGTGCATTGCGGCCGTCCAACACCTTGCCGAACAGCTCGGTCAGCACCGCCGTGAGCTCCGCCGGCACGTCGTACCCGGCCATCACGGTGGCGTACTCCTCGGGCGATACCGACCGGTAGCGGATCTCCCGCCCGAGCGCGTTGCCGATCTCCGAGGTCGCCTCGGCGAAGGTGAGAAGCCGCGGGCCGGTCACCTCGTAAAGCTGCCCCGCGTGCCCGTCGTCGGTCAGCGCAGCGACCACGATGTCGGCGATGTCGAGGGCGTCGACGAACGGCTCCGGCACGTTCCCGGCCGGGAGGGTGACCTCGCCGCCGCGTATCCAATCGGTCAGGAAGTCCTCGCTGAAGTTCTGGCTGAACCAGCTCGCCCGCACGATCGTCCAGTCCACTCCGGAGTCCTGGACCACCCGCTCGCTGAGTTTGGCCTCCTCCTCACCCCGGCCGGAAAGCAGAACCAACCGTTCGATCCCGCCGGACACCGCCTGTTCGGTGAACGAGCGGATCCTCGCGAGGGCGTCCGGCGCGACCAGATCCGGGTAGTACACCAGGTAGACCGACGAAACCCCGTCCAGTACGGGTGCCCAGGTGCGCTGGTCGGTCCAGTCGAACGGCGGCTCGCCGGAGCGGGAGCCGACCCGTACCGGCCGGTCGAGTTTGGCGAGCCGGTCCACCACCCGGCGGCCGGTCTTGCCGGTGCCGCCCAGTACGAGGATTGGCTGCTCATCAACGGTCTTCGTCATGCCAACCAGTCAAGTCGAGGGCGAGCGCACCGGGAATGGGCGAGACTCTCGATCGCATGTCCCGGCGTCTCGACCGCCCACGTCACAGGGCTAACCTGAGCGCATGGATGCGCTCGCGGGGCTGCTGGACGGGCCGAGGGCGCGCGGCGCGTTCCTGATGCGGTCGGTGTTCGACCCGCCCTGGTCGGTACGGATCCAGGATCGCGCGCCCCTCACCCTGGTCACCATGCTGCGCGGCACGGCGTGGGTGGTGCCGGATCAGGGTGCTCCGGTGCCGCTACGCCCCGGCGATGTCGCGATCATCCGTGGCCCGGAGCCGTACACGATCGCCGACGACCCGGCCACGGCGCCGCAGGCAGTGATCCATCCCGGTGAGCACAGCACCACGCCCACCGGGGACGAGTTGTGCGAAGTGATGGACCTGGGTATCCGGACTTGGGGCGAACGCGCTGACGGGATGGCGGTGCTGCTCAGTGGCACGTACCAGTTGCAGGGCGAGGTCAGCCAACGGCTGCTGAGGGTCCTGCCCCATCTCCTGGTGCTGCCGGCCGGAGCACTGGACAGCCCGCTCATCCCGTTGCTCGGCGACGAGATGACCAAGGACGAGCCGGGGCAAGATGTGGTCCTGGACCGGCTGCTCGACCTACTGCTCATCGCCGTACTTCGGGCCTGGTTCTCCCGGCCGGAGGCGGCGGCGCCCGCCTGGTACCGAGCGCACGGCGATCCGGTGGTCGGCAGGGCGTTGCGACTGCTGCATGACCACCCGGCAAAGCCCTGGACGGTGGCCACCCTCGCGGCCGGCACCGGTATCTCGCGGGCGGTGCTGGCCCGCCGGTTCACCGAACTGGTCGGCGAGCCTCCGATGGCGTACCTCACCAACTGGCGGCTCGCGCTGGCCGCCGACCTGTTGCGCGATCCAGACGCCACCGTCGGCGCGGTGGCCCGCCAGGTCGGCTACGGCAGCTCATTCGCACTCAGCGCGGCCTTCAAACGGGTACGCGGTCTCAGCCCGGCCGAACACCGGCAGGCCATCGGGTCGCCTGACCTCACCTCAGTGGGATGACCGTGTCGAGGCTGACCGTGGGCATCCGTTCCTCATCGTGGACTGAGCCTTTCCAGGCTGATCTTGCAGCTCAGGGTGGGTGCGGCGGGCCCGGTGATCGATGGGTGCGAGGCTCCAGGTAGGACAGCTGTCGACCGCGCGATCGCCACCCTCAAGACCTGGAAAATCCTGGTCAAGCTGCCCTGCTGCCCACGGCGAGCAACCGCGATCGTGCAGGCCATCCTCGTTCCGCACCACGTCGAAGCCAACCGCTACGCAGGATGAAAATGGCTGTGAGAGTTGTCGTTGGCTGGCCTGGACGCGGATCCGCTGCGACGAGTGCCGTTTGCGGGCCGCGCCGTGCGCGGTCATCGAGATGCCGAATCGGCCGGGACATCTGCGTCCACTGATCCTGCGGAACGCCTGGTCCCCGGATCGCGCTGACGATGGAGGTCACCGACTGGTGCTCGGCGAGCTGAGCACTTGCAGCGCCCACGCCAACGCCTACGTCACGAAGCCCATCGACGTGGACGCGTTCGAGCGCATGGTCAGCGAGATCCACCGGTTCTACAGCAAGATCGCCGCGTTGCCGCTGCCCAGGGCGGCGTGACTCTGGGGCAGCAGCGACGCGCAGGCGGGGTCCCGATTACTTACAACCTCACCCAGATGCAGGGGTGACGCCACAGCCACCGCGCAGCGGCCAGTTGGCCGACGCGGCCGGCGTGAACCGTCAGGCGCTGCGGTACTACGAACGCCTCAAGCCGCACGACGGCCATCGAAGGCGTTGTCCAGCGGCGCGACAGCTACATCACGTTCATCAGACAAGGGTCGGTCCGCCACCACCTGCAACGGTTCTGCCTGCTCGCGCCGCACCTGCCGGACCTGCCGCAGGAACCGGTAGCCGATCCCGAGGACCCCACCGAAGCCGATCACCACGGCGTACGACCAGGCACCGTCGCCGCCGGTCAATTCGCCGAATTGGTTCGCCAGAAACCCGACGAACGTGGCCATGGCCAAACCGGTGACCGCGGCCACGGCGCGCAGGTCAGGAACCCTCGCCGCAAAGGCACCGGCCGCCACAGCGACAACGAGCACCCGCCCCGGCATCTCCGAGCGCGAAAACAGCGCCGCCGCCACGAGGGACGCGGCGATCATCGCCGTCCAGCCGATCGCAACGCTGACGCCCGTCGGCGTCTGCTGCGCGCCCCTTGCTTCCCACAGATTGCGATCCACCGCCATGGCAAGCCCCCGGACCGTGCGGACCCGCGCATCGAGTCCACCTGGTGCCATCTCAGTCCGTCTGGCCGACCACCGTCGACGGCTTTCACGCACCCGTTACGACCACGGGCCGATTCTTGACACGGCCATAACGGCAGCCACTCGGCCCCGGCTTCTCCGAAGGTAGGCACACCTCGGAGGGACGGTTGGTCCGGAGCGCCGGGAAGCCTGGTCGGCATGGGTCTTGATGACGAGAACCGACGGCGGCGACCCTCACCGCTCGGACACATGGCACTCCCACGTGCGGCCTACGCAGTCACGCCAGGCGGTTGGTGCCGGCGCCAAGATGCGCGCATCGGCCGACACGATCCGCCGCAGGCACGATTCGTTACGGAACCGGCGGTCCCTTACGGCAAGCTGGCGTATCGGCGGCGTCAATTCCCGGCCGGGTTCCGTATCAGCGGTGTGAAGAGCCTTGTGGCGCACACCCCGTACGCGATGTGCTCGTTGTCGGAAGGACGAGGTGAAAGGAACGACGGTGGCCAGATTGACTTGGCGCACCCCGGCGGGGCTCGTACGAGCCCAGCCGCAGTGGACGGGCGACCGGTGCGGTCCAGACAGGGCATCGCCGTCCCCCACATCCGGGCAGCGCATGTCGCTAACTGCTCTCGGCGCCTCCACCCCGTCGCGCGGCGGGTTCGGGCCGATTCGGCTTCGAACCCGCCGCAGCTTCCTTATCTTTCGAAAAGAACCAACCCAACAGCTCACAGCACACCGGTGTTGAGGAGCCTCGCGTACGGGCTGTCCCGCACCGGCCGCGACGCGGACGCCGCGCCGGTCTTCGCGTCGATCGCCGGTACATGACCGGCGTTCCCTGGTCCTGGTGGGGCGGCATGCGCGGCGACGCCGCCTTCATCCATGCCCACCGCCGCGCCCGCCGAGCTGCCTGACACCGACCTCGGGTAGCGCGGGCCGGTCCCGCTCCGGGTCCCGGGGCAGCACCGCACCCACGTGCACGGCGCGTCGCACCGCCAGCTGCATCTCGGCGAGCAGACCACATCTCACAGCACTGTGACTTATGGTGAAAATCCGACACAGCCACCATCGTCCGATGCGCGCCGCAGGCGTCCCGACCAGAGCCGCCGGCTTTCACGTTTCCAGTCGAAGAACGGACCGATGACCGAGGGAACATTGACTGCCAACGCTCGCGTCGCCCACCCCTGCTGAGATGGACTGGGCCGGATGGGCGTTGTTCGGGGTCGTCGCCACCGCGGTGCTCACCGCGGCGCTGATCACTGCTCAACTGGCCGGACTCACTCGCCTCGACTTTCCCCTGGTACTCGGAACCCTCGTCACCGAAGATCCCGACCGGGCCCGGGTCATCGGGTTTTTTATCCACCTCGGCGCCGGTCAGGGCTTCGCGCTCGGCTACGCTGCCACGTTCGCCCTGCTGGGCCGCGCCACGTGGTGGACCGGGGCACTGCTCGGGGCCGTCCACGTCGGGATCGCGCTGACGGTGCTCCTGCCGCTACTTCCGGGTGTCCACCCGCGCATGGCGTCCCAGCGGGCGGGCCCAGCCAGCACGGCCGTCCTGGAGCCACCCGGCGTCTTCGCCGTCAACTATGGCGTCCAGACCCCCGTGGTCGTCGGCATCGTCCATGTCATCTACGGGGTGGTCCTCGGACTACTCCTTCACGCCGGCTGACCCGCGCGCCAAGTCTCGTCAGGAGCGATCTGCATGACCGGTGGGTTCGAACCGACATCGGTCCGCCCCCCAGTGCCGATCAGCGAGTACGGGCTGCTGGGTGACACCCGCACCGCCGCCCTCGTCGCCGGTGACGGCGGGATCGACTGGCTCTGCGTGCCCCGCTTCGACGGCGAGCCCCTCTTCGGCCGGCTGGTCGGGGGACCCGAGGCGGGAACGTTCCGGGTTGGCCCCGCTCGACCGGCCACGATCGTGCAGCGACGCTACCGGCAGCACACCGCCACTCTGGAGACGACCTGGGCGGTGGGCGGTGGGCGGCTCACCCTCACCGAGGCCATGGTGGCCGAGGTCAGCGGCCGCCTGCTGCCGACAACGCTGATCGTGCGACGGCTTTCCGCCGAGGACACGACGGGCGACGCCGTCGTCGAGTTCGATCCCCGCCTCGGCGAAGGGCACCGCCGGCCTCGAGTTCACCACCGGGGTCCGGGCCTGGTGTGTCAGTGGGGGTCCCTCGCGGTCTCACTGGGCAGCTCGCCCGAGCTCACCATCGAACCGGGTCGGCCCGCCCTGATCAGGGTGCGACCGGGCCGACCGGTCACCCTCGTGCTGGCCGTGGCATACCGCGAACCGCTGATCCACGTCGAGCCCGCATGGGCCTGGGAACTGCTCGCCGAGGACGAGGAGCGCTGGCGAGCCTGGACCGCCGAGATCGACGGGTCGCTTCCGTTTCGGGAAGAGGTGGTACGAAGCCTGCTGACGCTGCGGTTGCTGACCTACTCGCCGTCGCGAGCGCCGGTGGCCGCACCCACCACGTCACTGCCCGAAGATCCCGGCGGGGTACGGAACTGGGACTACCGCTATGTCTGGCCCCGGGACGCCAGCATCGGCGTGAGCGCGTTCCTCAGCGTCGGCAAACCGGACGAGGCCCGCGGTTTCCTCGCGTGGCTGATGCACGCGAGCCGGCTACAGCGGCCACGCCTGCCGGCACTGCTCACCCTTCACGGCCGCGACGTGCCAGCAGAACGGGAACTACCCGGCTGGCCCGGCTATCTCGGCAGCGTCCCGGTACGGATCGGCAACGGCGCCACCGGGCAACACCAACTCGACGGCTACGGCTGGCTGATCGATGCCGCCTGGGCGTTCGTACAGGCCGGACAGCGCCTCTACGCAGAGACGTGGCGGGCGGTGCGGGGCTTCGCCGACGTGGTCGCCCGCTGCTGGCAGGAGCCCGACGCCGGCATCTGGGAGGTCCGCCAACCCGCCCAACACGTACATTCGAAGCTCATGGGGTGGCTCGCTCTGGACCGGGCTCTGCGCATCGCCGATACTCACCCCCTGCCACGCCGTCAACGTCGGCGCTGGCGGGAAGCACGCGAGGCCATCACCGCCGAGGTCCGGTCATCCGGCTTCGACCCGACGGCGGCCAGCTACATGCGCACCTACGGCTCGACGGATCTGGACGCGGCCCTGCTCGTCCTGCCGCTGCTGGACATGGAGAGCATCGAGTCACCCCGGGTGCGCGGCACCATCGACGCCGTTCGAGACGAACTGTCCGCCGGCGGTCCGCTGCTCTACCGCTACCCGCCGGGACGTGACGGTCTCCCGGGGACCGAAGGCGCGTTCCTGCCCTGCTCGTTCTGGATGGTGCAAGCCCTCGCCCGCACCGGCCGCCGCTCCGAGGCGATCGAGCTGTTCGAGGCCATGCTCGGCTATGCCAGCCCCCTCGGCCTCTACGCCGAAGAGCTGGATCCCGCGACCGGCGCCCAGATCGGCAACTACCCCCAGACGCTCACCCACGCGGCGCTCGTCCAGGCCGCGCTCGCCATCCGGGACGCCCCGCCGGAATGTTCGCCGCCGCCTCCGGTGCCGCTCTCATCGCCATCGACGGCGCCATGATCGCCAAAAGAACTCGTACGGAAATGGGCCGTCGCTGACCCGTCTCGTCACGGTCGCCGCGTGCCAGGGCCGAGCCGAGCCACGACGACCGGCCCGATTACCACCATGCGATCCATCTCGTCGCCATCGCAGGCACCCCGCTGACAGTTTCGTCCGCCGTTTCCGCGGCTGCGGGCGGTGACCCGTGCGGTAGAGACGGACCTCGCCGCGCTCGACCCAGCGTGTGGGGCTGCGACGCGGTGCGAACCTGCAGCGTCTGCGATGGGCCAGTTGACGGTGAGCTTCGCCAAGTCTGGATCTCTGGCCTGGTCGCCACCGACGTGTTGCCGTTGCTGGTAAACGCATGCTCCGCGGCCTGCGTGGCGGCACTGCCGCAGCCGTACGCCGGCTACCTCCCGACGCCGCACACCGGCGGCCCGGACATCGTTCAGCCGGCCGCCAGGCGATGAGGCGGCTACCACGAGACCACCCGAAACTGTAACGACGGCAGTGGCCGGGGCTTGGCCTCGCCGTCGGTACGGGTCGATGATTTCCTTTGGGCGCAGCGCGGGGGCGGCGAGCTCGCGGAGTTCCGGCGAGGTGAGGTAGAACCTGCCTCGGGTTTCGCCGTGCTGTTCGAGCATGTCCGCCCGGACGAGGGCGCGTAGGTCGCGGGTTGCTTGGTCGTCGGTGAGGTTCTCGTCGCGTTGATAGACAGTGCGGCGTACTCGGCCGCCGGTAGCGGCGAGGTGCAGAGCGCTGACTACCCGCTCGGGCAGCCCGTTGCGCCGGACCCAGGTGTCGAGCAGTTCCCAGAGATGCGCGGCCTGATCGAGGCGTTGCCGGACCAGTTGGGCTTGTTGGTGGTGGGCGCTCAGGCAGAATCGGATCCACTTGCTGGTGTCGTTGTCGGGCTGCCAGGTTGGGCCGCCGACCTCACCGAGCGCGTCGTAGTAGGCGTAGGTGTTCCGGCCGACGCCGAGCCACTCCTCAATGGAGGAGTACTCCGGGGCGAGGACACCGTCGCGGGCGAGCACGAGGGTGTGTAGGCAGCGCGACATTCGGCCGTTGCCGTCCCGCCAGGGGTGGATCTTGGCCAGGTTCAGGTGGGCCATTGAGGCTCGGACGAGCAGTGGGGTCTCCGGTTCGCCGTCGGCCAGCCAGTCGATCAGTTCGGAGATCAGAGGCGGAACGTTGTCGGCGTCTGGCCCGGTGTAGACGCGTCGGCCGGTGTGCGCCTCGTCGATGTAAATGTCTCCGGGACGGAAGCGGCCCGGCCATTTGCTGAGGTCATGGCGAAGCATCATGAAGTGCAGTGCGTTGATCAGCATGTGCTGCCAGGTGAACTCGCGTGAGCGGGCGAGTTGTTGCACGTAGGTCAGGGCGTCCCGGTAGCCGGTGATGACCTCCCAGGTTTGCGGGTTCGTCTCTACCGGTTCGTCGCCGGCGACGGCCGCGGCTGCGTCGTCCAGGGACACCTGGTAGCCCTCGATCGAATTCGAGCCTTGGATGGCGTGGGCGATCAGGGTGCGTCGGAGTTGCCCCGTCCGGCGGTGCGGCTCGGCGATCTGATACCGCAGGTTGTCCCGCATGGTGTCCAGTTCGCCGAGCACGCGCTGGTCGTCATCGGCGAGCGCGGGTGTCTGATACAACATGCGCCAATCCTGCAACCGTTTCTGCTTAATCCTGAGGTTCCCCCGGTTTGCCGGAGGGTTTGATGTTCCCCGGGTTCGGTGGGCTCAGGCTGAACGAAGGCTGTCTCGTCGTGTCGGGCCTGGTGGGTGTGCCAGGCGGTTTCGTACTCGTCTGGGGATCGCCAGCCGAGGTCTTTTGGGCTGCGGCGGGTGTTGTACCAGCCATAATGGCAACCGAGGACGCCCGTACCAGCCGATGGCCGTTGAGCCGGGGAATCGAGAGCGGCGCCTCGTTGAGGATTTTGCGGTCAACCGCGAGGCGCTCGGTCCGCAGGAGCGTCGCGACGCCGAGCTGCGCGGCTCGGCGGCGCGGGGATGGTGCCGTCAGTACGAGTCGTGGCCGCCGCAGTCGCAGCCGCAGCCTTGGATGTGCGGCGGTGGAGCGTGAGAGTCATGACCAGCACGACCAGCACTCCGACGATCAGCCCGAGGATCGCGCTGGCCGCCGTGTTGACGAGCCAGCCGACGAGCCCGCCGAGAACACCCGTGGCGTCGTGGGCGGCGACCTCCACGTGGTGCACGGCCTCGTACAGGAAGTGCAGGTTCAGCTCGTTCGTGCCGAGCAGCAGGATGTGCCCGCCCACCCACAGCATCGCCGCCGTGCCGACTACCGTCAGCACGGTGAGGACCACCGGCATCGCCCTCACCAGACCGCGGCCGAACGTGGCGACGGCGCCGGAACGTTGCGACAGGCGCAGCCCGACATCGTCCATCTTTACGATCAGGGCCACCACGCCGTACACCAGGACGGTTATGACGACGGCGACGATAGCCAGGATCGCCAGGCGGGACCAGAACGCCTCATCGATCACCTCGTTAAGGCTGATGACCATGATCTCCGCCGAGAGGATCAGGTCGGTTCGTACCGCCCCAGACACCAGTGTCGTCTCGTCCTGCACCTTCTCCTCGCCCGCGCCGGAGGCACCGTGATGGGCGATCTTGGCCCACACCTTCTCCGCGCCTTCGTAACAGAGGTAGGCGCCGCCGAGCATGAGGATCGGAGTGAGCAGCCAGGGCACGAACTGACTGAGCAGCAGCACCGCCGGCAGGATGATGAAGAACTTGTTGCGCAGCGACCCCACGGCAATGCGCTTGATAATCGGCAACTCGCGCTCGGCCGCCAGGCTCCGCACATACTGCGGCGTGACGGCAGCATCGTCGACGACGACGCCCGCAGCCTTGGCGCCGGCCTTCGCGGCGGCCGCCCCGATGTCATCGATCGACGCGGCAGCGGCCCGGGCCAGCACCGCCACGTCATCCAACAGGGCTACGAGTCCACCGGCCAAGGGAGGGTCCTTCCAGGGTTGCGCGAGGTTCGAACTGGACCATTCTCGCTCAGGTCCCTGCGCGCGGCACGCCACCGCCCGGTCGTATATCGGGCGAGAGCTCGAGGTGAGCGGCTATCGCGCTCGGCCGACGATCGCCACCACCGCGCCCGGGTCATCACCTGGCGCCAGGCGTGGGTTCGTGTCGGTGACCGGTACATCACCGGTGGTGATTCACCATGACCGGATGCATGTTCTTCGAGGTGTCTTGATTTCTGTGTTTGCGGCAGTGGCGACGGGCGGGTGCTCCGGCGGCCAGGAGCCGCCGCAGGCCAGGCCTTCACCGTCAGCGGTCACGCCTGCGGGGTCGGGCGAGCCAAGTCAGCCGGATGACTTGACGCTCGTAACGGAAGGCCCGGCTGCGGCCGGCGCAGCATGGGGGGACGGGTTGACCACGAAGCTCGTCGCGGTTGAACGCAAGATGCTAGATGGCGGTAGCGCAACAGCAGTCGGGTGCGCAACCCGCGACGGGCAGTCGTCTGCGACGGCGGCCCGCAACAACAGGAGAGAAGAACGCAACGACTCGTGAGCACCCTGCCGATCCGGCAGAACAACGCTGTCCCCGGCCTGAGTATCCGATGGGCTCAGGCTTTGGGGGCCACGCGGACGACGCTCGCTCCGCCTATGACTCCGCCATCCTCTCGTACGGCAAAGATCAGGTTGTAAGACCCGGGCGGCGCGTCCTCCGCGATGGGAATGACGCTGACCGGTCGTTCGCCCGCCGCACCGGATGGCCGCACCGGCTGGGCCTCGAACGTTACCTCTCCCAGAGCGGGCCGAGCTGTACCCCCGGCAGCGTTCTTCAGTTCGCTGACGTCCCCGTACGGGCCAGTCAGACGCGCAGTCAGCTCGACGTGTGTCGGCTTCGCGGCGGGGCCGGTCCCCGGCTTGACGATCCAGTGAACCGTCATTTCCTGGCCAGGCTGGTAGACCGTGTCCACGTCCTCGCCATCGCAACACGTGTAGGTCGTCGGGGTGCCTGCTGCGGTGGTGGACCGCCCGGAGCCGCAACCCGATATGACCAGCAAGGCCAGGCAGGCAACGACCGCCATAGGCCGGCACGTTTTCATGAGCAGGAGCATAACGAGCACTACTCTCGAACGTCTCCGGACAGACCTGGCCCCGCCAGCATCCACCTGATGGGCCGGTGCTGAAGTGAACGCTCACGGGCGATCCGGCCGAGCGCAGTGCCGGGCGGCTGACGCTCACCACCATCCGTGCCGAACTGGCCCGGATCGTCGGAGAGCGCGCGGCCGACGACCCGAACCTGCACTACCTCGACGGACGCGACCTGTACGGCGAGGCGGACTACGCCGAGATCCCACTGCCCGACGAGGTCCACCCCGACCCTGCGGGGCACCGCCGCATCGCTGAGAACTTCGCGCGGCTCGCGTTCGGCGACGGTGGCCCCTTCGCCACCAGCACCGGCTGACCGTCGCAGGGCCGGACCGGTGCGGTGGTGTTCCTGGGCAGGGTCTACGCGCCCTGTCCCTGGTTCTGCATCAGACCGCCGTCCATGAAGTACGTCGAGCCGGTGACGTAGTCGGCGTCGTCACTGGCCAGGAAGACGGCGAGCTTGGCGATTTCCTCCGGCTGCGCGGCCCGCTTCCACGGGATGGACTGCACCTGCTCCTGAAGGAACTTCGGGTCGTCGATCGCCTGCTGGTTGAACGGCGTGAGCACCATGCCGGGCCCGATGTTGTTGACGTTCATGTGCATCGGGGCGACCTCCAGGGCGATGCTCTTGGCCAGCTCCAGCATGCCGCCCTTGCTGGCGTCGTAGTCGGAGCCGCCGGCCCGGGCCACCTCCTGATGGACGGAGGTGATGTTGATGATCTTCCCCTGCCCGCCCTGGTCGCGGCGGTGCCGGATGAACCGCCGGCAGCAGAAGAACATCCCGTACAGGTTGGTGCGGATCGCCCGGTCCCAGGTCTCGGTGTCCAGGTCGGCCACCGGGATGCCGGAGGCGTCCACGCCCGCGTCGTTCATCAGGATGTCCAGCCTGCTGAACTCCCCCAGGGCCTCGTCGAACATCGCCTCCACCTGGTGCTCGACGCTGATGTCACCCTGCACCACGACAGCCCGCTGGCCGGTCCGCTCGATCTCGGCCTTCGTGTGGTTGGCGCCCGCGTGATCGTGCAGGTAGTGCACCACCACATCGGCACCCTCTCGGCCGAACTCGATGGCGGTGGCCTGCCCGATCCCCGAGTCGGAGCCGGTGATCAGGGCGGTCTTGCCTGTCAGGCGTCCGGTCATCAGCACGCTCCTTCCGTGGCTGTCACGTCGGCGCGCATACCCGCTGGTCGTGGGCGTAAGCCCACCGTGATCAGCGCCGACGCGGCCAGAGGCGGCGCGGCAGGCCGGCCTGCGGTCTGCCGCCCTGGCCGGGCTCAGTGCACCGGGTCACCCCCGGACTGGACCTGATCGATGATCCAGGCCGCGTTGATGAGACCGATGTGGGACAGCGCCTGGGGAAAGTTCCCGATCAGGGTGCCGTCGCGGTGGTCGACCTCCTCCGACAGCAGACCAACATCGTTCGCCCGGGCGGTGATCCGCTCGAAGATTCGCTTGGCCTCGTCGACCTGCCCGGCGAGCGCCAGAGCCTGGACCAGCACGTACGAGCAGACGATGAAGGTGCCCTCCAACCCCGACCCCGTCCAGCGCTGCAAGAGGCCGTCGTGTCGCACGTCGAGTTCCCGCCGGATGGCGTCCACGGTCGCGATGACCCGGTCGTCGTCGGCGGGGAGGAACCCGAGGGGCGACATGGCGAGCACCCCGGCGTCGAGGTGGTCAGACCCGAACGCGCCGGTGAACGTCCGGGCCTCGGCGTTCCAGCCCTCGGTGAGGATGGCCGCGCGGAGCTGCTCCCTGGCCTGCGACCACCTCGGGACGTGCGCCTCCGCGTCCAGGACCGGCGCCAGCCTGATAGCACGGTCCAATGCCACCCAGCACAGCAGCTTCGACGTCAGGTAGTGCCGCTCGCCCTCGCGCCCTTCCCAGACGCCGGCGTCGGGCTCCCGCCAACCGTCGACGACCCGGTCGGCCAGCGAACGCAGCAGACCCGCGGCGGCGGGCGACAGGTCCGCGAGTTCGTCGCGCAGGACCCAGGCGCACTCCAGGATTTCGCCCAGGACGTCGAGTTGCTTCTGCCGCCAGGCGTCGTTGCCGATCCGCACCGGCCGGCTGCCCTGGTAGCCCTCCAGGTGCTCCAGGGTGTGTTCGGTCAGGTCCCGCTCGCCACCCGCGCCGAACATGATCGGCACGTGGTCCTCCGCTTCCACCGACCCCATCGAGGCGGCCATCCAGTCGAAGAAGCGGTGTGCCTCGTCGGGACAGGCCGCGACCCACAGAGCCTTGAGGGTGAAGCTGCCGTCGCGGAGCCATCCGAACCGGTAGTCCCAGTTCGCCGCACCACCGACCTCCTCCGGCAGAGATGTGGTGGCCGCAGCGATCACCGCACCGGTCGGCTGGTAGGTCAACGCCTGGAGGACCAGGGCGCTGCGCCGGACTTCCTCCCGATAAGCCCCCTGGTAGTCCTGGTGGAGGGTGGCCCAGGACAGCCAGGCGGCGACGGTGTCCCGCAGCGCCGCACGCCCGTCGATCGGCGCGGTCGGCGGGTCGGCGGATCCACGGTGATGTAGCGCGAACATGGCGCTGTCACCCGCCGTGAGAGTGAATCGCCCGGTCACGAGTGCACCGTCGACGGCAAGATCGCGGTCAGCGACCAGGGTCAGGCGGTCTGCGCCTCCGGAGATCTCGATCCCCACCGGAGTTTCGACGATCGTGGGCGTGACCAAGCCGTACTCGGGCCGGGCCGCGACCTCGACGGCCACCTCCACCGCGCCGGAGACCACCTCGACCTGCCGTAACAGCACGTGCGCGGAGGTGACGCCGATCCGGTGACCGCGTTCCCCGGCACCTAGACTCAGGGCGTCGGTCACCCGCAGCACGCCGTCCTGGGTGTGGAACTCCGTGCGCAGCACCATCGTCCCGTCGAGGTAGCGACGGGCGGTGTGGTACGGCCTGAGTGGTCGGATCGACCAGAAGCCGCCGGTGGAGCCGAGCAGACGCGCGAAGACGCTCGGTGCGTCGAACCGGGGCGGGCACCACCAGTCCACCGACCCGTCCGAGGAGACCAATGCCGCGCCCTGACAGTCTCCGAGAAGTGCGTAGTCACTGATCACAGCCACGTCCGGCTCTACCCGCGGTGGCGCTGCCTACGCCCCGCCCCGTCGCGACACACGCGGGTCGCCCTACCGCTCCAGCCCGAAACTACGGGTTGAAAAACGGGCCGTCATCCCGGCGGTCGCGTGACGCAGCTATCCGCTGGGGTCGGCTGCCGCGGTAGGCGGCGGGAACGGCCCTGCAGGGATCGTTGTCCGCCGCCTGATCCTTTGAGTTGTTGATCTATTGCGGACTTAGGTCGGACCTGCCGGAGATCACGATGACGAAGGGGAATCGGCGCTTCTGGGACGTGGTGTCAGCGGTGGGTTGCGAATGTGATGTCGCCACGGGTTTGGGCTCTGATGTGGTCGCTGGCGAGCATCGCGTGCGGGAAGCCGAGCTCGATGGCGCTGGCTTGGTCGAGCCGAGTGAGCTGCGACGGCGTGAACTCGACCTCCAGTGCGCCGAGGTTTTCCTGTAGCTGTGCTGATGTACGGGCACCGATGACTGGGGAGGTCACCGCGGGGTTCTGCAGGGTCCAGGCCAGGCCTACCTGAGCGGGCGTGCGGTTCAGATCGCTGGCGATCTCTTTGACCACGTCGACGATCGCGAGGTTGCGTTCGGTGATCCCACCGAGTGCCAGATTGAAGCTCTTACGGACGCTTTCGGCGGCTGTGGCATCTGGCGTGGTCAGGTCTTGGCGGCTGTATTTGCCGGTGAGCACCCCGCCGGCGAGTGGTGACCAGAGGACCGTTCCCAGCCCCAGTTCCCGGGCCATGGGAAACAGGTCGCGTTCCGCGGTGCGTTCGATCAGGTTGTACTCCAGTTGCACCGCGGAGAGCGGCGACCATCCGCGCAGGTCGGCGATGGCGTGCATGCGGGAGATCTGCCAGGCCGGGGTGTTGGAGATCGCCACGTACAGGACCTTGCCTTGGCGGACCAGGTCGTCGAGGCCGCGCAGGATCTCCTCCACGGGTGTGGTGAAGTCCCAGACGTGCAGGTAGAGCAGGTCGATGTAGTCGGTTCCCAGCTGTCGCAGGCTGGTCTCGACGGCGCCGTTCAGGCTCTTGCGGCTGGCGCCGCCGGAGTTTGGGTCGCCTGGGGTGCGCAGTGTCGTGTATTTCGTGGCCAGCACCAGGCTGTCCCGGCGGCCGTGGGCGAACTCGCCCAGCATCCGCTCGGAGGTGCCGTTGGTGTAGGTGACCGCGGTGTCGATGAAGTTGCCGCCACGCTCGACGTAGAGGTCGAACAGCCGGCGCGCCTCGTCCTTCTCGGCGCCCCAGCCCCAGTCGTTGCCGAAGGTGGCAGCGCCGAGCGCGAGCGGTGAGATCCACAGCCCGGAGCGGCCGAGTTGGCGGTAGGTGTCGAGGGTGAGTGACATCAGGTTCTCCTGAGTTGGTGATGGCATGCGGTGAGAAAAGCCGGGTGTGCCGCGGCTGGTTGCGCCGAGGGAACGGTCAGGCGCTGAGCCCGTAGCCGCCGGCCACGACGATGTCCTGTCCGGTCAGGTAGCTGGCGGCGTCCGAGGCGAGAAAGGTGACGACTTCCGCGATCTCCTGGCTGGATCCGAAGCGCTCGAAAGGGATGTTCGCGCGCATGGCGTCGCGTCCGGCTTCGGGAACGCCGAGCTTGTCGAAGAGCGGGGTGGCGATCGCTCCGGGACTCACGGTGTTGACCCGGATCCGGCGCGGGGCCAGTTCGAGCGCGAGGGAGGGCAGCATCGCCAGCAGCGCTCCGCGAGTTGCCGCGCCCATCGTGGCGCCGGGGCTGCCGCGCCGGGCGCCGATCCCGACGGTGATGACCACGGAACCGCCGTCGTTGATTAGAGGGAGCGCCTTCTGGAGGGTGAAGTATTGGCCCTTGAAGTTGATGGCGACCTGTTCGTCGAACGATGCCTCAGTCACCTCGGCGACCGGTGCCGGGCGGAAGACGCCGGCGTTGAGGAACAGCAGGTCGAGGGAGCCGAAGTGGTCGGACACCGTTTGGACGAGGGCGTCGGTGTCAGCAAGGCTGCGCGCGTCGGCGCGGGTCACGAGCACGTTGTCGGGGAGTTCGGCTTTCGCCTTGGCGATCGTGTCGGGGTTCTGACCAGTGACGGCGACCTCGTACCCCCGGGCGTGCAGTAGTTCTGCGGTGGCGCGGCCGATCCCGGACGTTCCGCCGGTGATGAGCGCTGTGGGCATGGTGGCTCCTCGGGTCCGAAACGGGGAGGTCCCCGTTTTGCCTGGCCTACACTAAACGGGGATGCCCCCGTTTTGCCAACCCTGACCCAGCCCGACTCCGCGATTGTGAGGACCATGACTTCTCGATCGGCCGGTCTGCGCGCCGACGCCCGCCGCAACCGCGAACACCTGATAGCCATCGCGGCTGAAGCCTTCGCTGCCGGCAACCAGACGATCTCGCTCGACGCGATCGCCAAACGCGCCGGCGTCGGCAGCGCCACCCTCTACCGCCACTTCCCGACGCGCGAGGACCTGGTCGAAGAGATCTACCGCGATCAGATCCGCCCGCTACGCGAGGACGCCCACGCCCTGCTGGCCGGCCAGCCACCGGACCAGGCGCTACACATCTGGATGAGCCGGTTCGCCGCATGGGCCACCGAGCGGCGCGGCATCTGTGAGGCCCTGGTCGCCATGAGCGCCTCGGGCCGCTTCGGCAGCGGCCCGGTCTGCGACGAGGTCCAGCAGATCCTGGGAGAACTACTAAGCGCCGGGGCACAGACAGGGCACCTGCGCGCCGACGTCGACCCGATCGATGTGGGAAGCATGCTCGCCGGCTTGCTCTCCGTAGCCGGCACTGCGGAACATCGCCCCCAGTTCGACCGCATGCTCGCGATCGTCGTCAACGGCCTGCGGCCCCACGGATCTTGAGTGTGTCCGCCATGTCCTCAATGACAAGAAGGCCGTAGATCACAGCCATTTCATTTGATGACGGCGGGGTATTGGGCCGTCGACGCCGGTGGAGCGTTTCATGCCGCCTTTGCCGCGGTCGACCGGGGACCGGCCAGCCCGATCTCTGCCGCGTGGGGCCTTCGTGATGGCGCCGTCGGCGTTGACGTCGGCCAGGTTCAGGCCGATCATGCGGTTCGTAGGCGTCCAAGGCCAGCTCGTGGAGTTGCTCGCCGAGACCGGCCTGGGCCCATGACCGCAGCCGGCGGCGGCGGATCGTACGGTCCGAGCAGTCATCCGAGGCGACGCGTTCGTAGCCGGAGCCGTGTACCAAAGCGGCGATGACGTGCTCGAACACGACCCGGTCAGGGATCCGACGGCGGTGGCAGCCAGCGGATGCGTCGGGTCGACTCGGGTTGCTCAGGCCACAACGCGGCGAACACGACCCAGACGGGCTCGAACAACGAAGATGGCAGCGCAGGCACGGGACTCCATCGGTCACGAAGCGTAGAGAACTCCGATGATCAATGGACCCGTGCCTGCTTGCTACCTCGGGGTCCCTTCCGTCCAGCCGCCCTACCTATTGCCGGTCGCTCTTAGTTCAAGCTTCCGGTGCAGGTGAGGGTGGCGCCGTTGCCGTTTCCGGTGCTCTGGAATCCGAAATTGGTGGTCTGGCCTGCGGCCAGCCGTCCGTTGTAGCTCTGGTTCGCGACGGTGATGGTCCCGCTGGTGCCGCTGTTGACACCGTTCCAGAGCGAGGTGACCGAGGCGCCGCCCGGCAGGTTGAGGGTGACCCGCCAGCCGGTGAGCGGGGTGGCTCCTGCCGTGACGTTGACGTTGACGACGAACCCACCGTTCCACTGGTCCTGCACGGAGTAGACGGCGGTGCAGGCGGGGCTCCCACCGGGGGGCGGGGTGGTGGGCGGCGGGGTGGTGGGCGGTGGCGTCGTGGGCGGTGGCGTCGTGGGCGGAGGCGTGGTGGGGGGAGGCGTGGTGGGCGGTGGCGTCGTCGGAGGCGGCGTGGTGGGCGGTGGCGTGGTGGGGGGAGGCGTCGTCGGAGGCGGCGTAGTGGGGGTTGGTGTGGTGCCGCCGTCTAGGGTCAGCTTCCAGCCTTCGAACACGCCCTCATAGTCGGCGACGTTCTCGACCCGCAGTTTCCAGGTGCCGGCTGTGGGCTTGCTTGACAGATCGGTGATGAAGGTTTCGCGGACGTTAGCCCGGTACGACCCCACGTAGGCATCCTTGAGCAGGATTGCCTGCCCGTCCGGCGCGACGAGGGAGACTCGGAGGTCTCGGCCGTACTGGTGACGGATGTTGGGCTCGATGTAGCTCTTGGTCGACGGCGCCCGGCCGCATTCGGCCACGCTGATTGACGATTCGACAGTGCCGGCGGCCGGTATCCGTAGGTTGGTGGTGGTGCGGCCACCGCATGCTGGTGCCGGCAGGTCGGCGCCCGCGAGGTTGATCCGCCACGAGTCGAGGAACCCGGTGCCGGAGTGCAGGAGGTCGTTGAGCCACAGCATCCAGGTGCCGTTCGCGGTCTCGGACGACAGGTCGTGGGTGAAGGTGTAGTCGATGTCGTCGCTGTCGCCGCCGGCGCGGTCCAGCAGGTAATACCAGGTGCCGTCGGGTGAGAGCAGCCGTATGTCGAGGTCACCGATGCCGGAATGGTCGATGTGCAGCTCGATGGTGCTGTTGCGAGCGGCGGCGCCGGGACAGTCGGTGATCGTGATGGGGACCAGAGGGCTATCGCCCTGGGTGATCGGCGTGTCGGTGCCGTTCGAGCCGACGCAGCCGGCCGGGTCGTTGAGGTGTAGCTGGAATGCCGTCGCGCGGGTCGCACCCGTCCCGGTGCCGATCACCGTGATGGTGTAGTCGCCGGCCATGGTTGTCGACGCTGTGTTGATGGTGAGGGTGGTGCTGCCATTGGAGGAGACGCTCGCGGGCTGGAACGTGGCGGTGGCGCCGTCGGGTAGGCCGCGGGCCACCAGGGAGACCGGTTGGGCCGCGCCGTTTGTGACGGTCGCGGTGATGGTGGTGGAGATGGTGCCGCCGACAGTGACGGTGCCGCTGGCGGGGGTAGCGGTCAGTGCGAAGTCGTTGGCCGGGGTGGTGGCGCTGACATGGAGCAGCCGGTTCGGCGAGCCGACGCCCGGATTGGTCACCACGCCGGGGGTGGTGTCGGCCAGCAGTGCCTGGGTCACCTGCGCCGGGGTGTAGGTGGGGTTGTCGGCCAGGATCAACGCCGCCGCCCCGGTGACGTGCGGGGTGGCCATCGAGGTTCCGGAGGCGGTACGGGTTGCGGTGTTGCTGCCGATGTAGGCCGAGGTGATGTCGACGCCCGGCGCGAACAGGTCCACGCACGTACCGATGTTGGAAAACGTCGCGCGGGCGTCGGTGGCGTCGGTGGCGGCGACGGTGATCGCCTCCGGGACGGAGGCCGGGGTGTAGGAACACGCGTCGGCGCCGCTCTCGTTGCCCGCGGCCACCACGTAGCTGACGCCGTCTGCGATCGACCGCCGCACGGCGTCGACCATGGGCGCGTACGGCGGGCCGCCGAGGCTCATGTTGGCCACGGCCAACTGCCCGGGGTCATGATCACCGGTCACCCAGTCGACCCCGGCAAGAACATTCGAGGTGGTGCCGCGGCCGTCGCAGTTGAAGACGCGTACGGCCACCAGTTGGACGTTCTTGGCCACCCCGTAGGTGGTGCCGCCGACCGTGCCGGCGACGTGGGTACCGTGCCCCTGACAGTCAGTGGCGTCGGCGTCGTTGTCGATGAAGTCCCAGCCGGACACCGCCCGCCCGGCGAACTCGGTGTGGGTCAGATTGATCCCGGAGTCGATGATGTACGCCCGCACACCCGGTGACACGCGAGGATAGGTGAACGAGTTGTCCAGCGGCAACGCGCGCTGGTCGATCCGGTCCAGGCCCCAGGACGGTGTCGGGCTCTGCACGCCTGCCACGGACATCGTGTGGTTCTGCGTCACGGAGGCGACGGCCGGATGGGCGGCGAGGCGGCGAGCGCCGCGCTCGGAGAGTCGGGCCTCGAAGCCGCGCAGGGCGTGCCGGTAGACCGGGCCGACGCCGCCGCCCTGCTGTGCGGTGAGGTCACGGGCGGTGGTGTCCACGGCGGTGGCTCTGACGGCGGAGTCCCGCAACACGACGATGTAGGAGCCGGCCACGGCGGTCGGGCCGCCCGCGGCGAGGATGTCACCTTCGGCTGGGGCGGCCATCGTGGGTAAGGTGCTCGCGGCGAGTGCCAGCACGGTTGCTGCGGCCACGATGCCGGACCGGAGCAGGGCGAGCCTGCGTGGTCCCGTCGGTGTCATGACTACCTCCCTGTCGAAAGCGACGCGCCCGGGGACCGGCCCTGTCGAGCACGTCATCCGACAGGGTGGGCGGATCTCCGGGCAGCCGTACCGCCAACATCATGAACGCACGACCACTTCCAATGCCAGAGATGAACGTCGAATTTTTGACTCAGCAACAAAAATCTTCGCGCGTCGCAAGGCCGAGGCGGCCCGCCTCAAATCGAAGGGCAGGAAGGCCGCTCGGCCCGCTCAACCCCGGGGAGGACGGCCGGCAAACCCGCGACCGGCAGAGCAAACTCCGGGATCGGCCTACACACCCCCGCCGAGGTCCACCACGGCCGCCACCACACCGTGCGCGCCGGCCGAGAGGACACCCTCGCCGCAGCCCGCGCAGCACACCCGGAACACTTCGGCGCCAACCGGCCCTTGCCCAAGATCCTCGATCTGCCCGAGCGCCCGCAGCTCGGGCAGGCTGCGTGGCGAGGAGGTGGTGTCGGGCATGTTCGGCAGGGTGCCAGAACCGTATGGTCACGCGCCATCGGGTGTCGGTGGCAGTTGTTGTACCAGGTCACGAAGTCGGCCATGAACGCCCGGGCCTGGGCCAGGGACGCGAACCGGTCCGGGAAGACCGGCGCGTACTTCAACGTCTTGAACCAGGCTTCGCTGTACGGGTTGTCGTTGGACACCTTCGGCCGGGAGTGTGACCGGGTCACGGTCAGGTCTTCGAGCAGGTCAGCCACCGATTTCGACGTCGGGTCCTATTCGTCGATTGTGGATGGTACGGTCTACGCCGACCCGGCCGGCCACCCTTCCGCCTGGTGCCACCCCTTTCGCCTGGTGCCGCGCCGCCCCCCGGCTCAGTCGACCATCGGCGGTGTTCCGGAGCCGGGGCGGAACCCCCTCCATTCCGAGGAGACCGAGAATGCCAAGCAGACGTGCCATCCTCACCACCGGCCTGACCGCCGCCTCGGCGGTCCCCTTGGCCGGTCTGTTCGGAGGTCACGCGTCGGCCGCCGAGCCGACCGTACCCCGCACCCTCACCCGGCGTGGGGCGCTCGCGGGCGGGAGCGCCCGGGTGGACCGCACCGCGTTCCCGCTGAGTCATCTCGGGATCCGCTGGACCGGTACGGGCCAACCCGGCATCCGCTTCCGGTCGGAGTCGGGCTGGGCTTCCTGGCAGCCGGTGCACGGCTGCCAGGGGGGCCGCGACGGTGCACCCTCCGGTGCGCGCTCGGCGCTGCTCGCCGCGCCAGCCGCGATCGGCTACGACCTCGACGCTGACGGGGTCACCGGAGTCGAGGTCGTCGAACTCAACACGGTGGACGGCCCCCGGCGACGTCGGCGCGCCAAACCCCGGACCGGGATGCCCGTGGGCGAGCACATCGTTCCGGTCCGCTATCTGAGCCGGGCAGCCTGGGGCGCCGACGAGTCGCTCCGGTTCACCGAGGACGGCACGCCGCTGTGGGGTCCGGAGCAGTTCTACCCGGTGCAGACCGTGACGGTGCACCACACCGCCGACGCAAACGACGACCCGGACCCGGCCGCCTTCGTGCGTGCCCTCTACGAGTACGACACCCTGGTCCGCTACGGCGACCTCGGCTACCACCTGCTCATCGACGAGGCCGGCACAGTCTACGAGGGCCGCTGGTCCGGCGACGACCGCCAACCGGTCTTCGGGCCGATCGGCACCGACGGCCGCCCGCTGATGATCAGCGCCGCCCACGTCGGCGGAATGAACAGCGGCAACATCGGCATCGCTCTGCTGGGCAATTTCACCGAGCGGCAGCCGACGCGGGCGGCCCGACGCGCGCTGACCCAGGTGCTCGCCGCGTTCTGCGCAGTGCAGTTGCTGGACCCCCGCGCACGAGTCACCTTCGTCAATCCCGTCAACGGCGTGCAGGCCGAGGTGCCGACGATCCCGGGACACCGGGACTGGGCAGCGACCGAATGCCCCGGCAACGCCTTCTATCCCAAGCTGCCCTCGGTCCGCGCCGACGTCGCCCACCTACTGAACCACCACGACTAAGGCGTGTTTCATAAGCGGGTCAAAGCCACTCGCAGATGATGACGATGGTCAGGACGGCTTGGAATCGGACGGCCAATTTGTCGTAGCGGGTGGCGACGCCGCGATGGCGTTTGAGCCGGGCGATGCCGTTCTCGACGGCGTGACGCTTCCGGTAGAGGTCCTTGTCGAACGCGGGTGGGCGACCACCGCGGGAGCCTCTGGCCTTGCGGTGGGCGTCTTGGTCCTTCTTGCTCGGGATGCACGCCTTGATTCCGCGTGAGCGCAGGTAACGGCGGTTGCCGCGGCTGGTGTAGGCCTTGTCGGCCAGGACCAGATCGGGGCAGGTCCGGGGTCGGCCCACGCCAAGGCGGGTCACCCGGATACGGCGTAGGACCGGGATGAACTGCGGGCTGTCACCCCGATGGCCGGCGGTCACGACCATCGAGAGAACCTTCTGTCCTTGCTCGCAGGCCAGATGGGTTTTGGTGGTCAGCCCGCCGCGAGATCGTCCGAGGGCGTGATCGGCGGGTTCGTCGTGCACCCCGCCGGGTGGCTCTTTCTGCAGGTGGCCGTCCTTACGGGCGCCAGCGGCATGCTGATGGGCGCGACTGGTCATCGAAGCGGCCGCCAACCGCAGCGGGAACCTGGCTACCCCGCTGGCCCGAGCCCTGTTCGAAATCGCCCCGACTCCTGCCGCAGCGCTCACGCTGTCCAAAGCCCGCATCGCCGCCGCGCTGCGCCGAGCCGGCCGCTCCCGCAACATCGACCAGGTCATCACCGACAACGCGCTGACGGCCGAAGGCCAGAGGCGCGGCGGCGGACCATCGGCCCGGCCCAGGTTCGGCGGCGCGAGCGGCCTGCGAAGCGGGCCGCCTTGATCAATGAGCCGTTGCTGTACTTCGCTGCTGTACAAGATCAGAAATGGCCACCCGGGAGATTCCGAATGGCCTCTGACCTGCGTCGGGACGGCCGGATTCGAACCGACGACCCCTTGTTACCATCCGTAACCAAATCGAGCTGTCGTTGATTGTCAATAATAGGCATTGAGCTACACAGACACATTCAGCCGCTGGTCCGTTCTTGTCACTGATTGTCAACGGCAGACGGGGTTTTCGGGGGGCAAACGGGGGGCCGACCGACGTGGCAGCGCTGGGTCCCACCGCGCCCCACTCCCCCACCATCGGGGACGTGCCGTCACCAGGAAACAGCGTGCGCCTGCCCGTCGCGACTCACCTACCCCCGGGCAAGGGGTTCGTGCCGGTGGACCGCCACGGACCGATGCCCGACGTGGGATACGCCTTATCGGCGCCATCCCGCTGAGCTGAAGATCAGCCCACCTTGATGGGTCCCGAGCCAGGCCTTCGGGATCCGTCTTTGCGCACGAGCCCTCTCAGCCGGACGCGCCTGCACGACCCGGCGCGATGCGCGCTCATAGCCGAGGAGAGCGCAGTGCTCGCGGGGTTTTCGCCTTGATGTCCACGCCTGTGCTGGCGGGTATCGTCGTCGCATGCCCGAGTTGATCGCACCTGCTGCCCGCCTGCACGGTGCCTGGCGCGAGGCTCATGCAGAGTGGGGCCCGGGGTTGCATGAGGACGGTTTCGGGCTGGGCCCGTCCGACGAGGTGGATTCGCCGGCCGGGTTCGCGGCCTGGGTGGCGCAGCTGGCGGAACACCGTTGCACGTATCGATGGATCGTCGAGGGCGATCACGTGCTCGGTGGAATCGCACTGCGGCACGGTAGTAGTGACCACGTGCGGTGGGTCGGCCACCTCGGTTACGGCATCCGACCGTCCGCACGTCGGCGCGGGCTGGCCACCTGGGCGATGGGCCGGATGCTCGACGAGGCCCGAGTGCTCGGCCTGGATCGGCTGTTGGCCGTCTGCGCGGTCGACAATGTCGCCTCGGTGAAAGCGATCGAGCGGTGCGGCGGCGTGTTCGAGTGCATCCGGGACACCAGGATCGGCCCCGCTCGGCGTTATTGGATCGAGCTTTAACGATAGGACCAGGCGCACCCATGTGGCGCTGAGCGGGCGCCCGCCTCTGCATCCCGTTCAGGATGGTGTGGCGCTGGCCTTGAGGCTCCGCAGCTGTTCGATTACGCGCTCGGCGTCCTGCCGTGAGTACGAGCCGAGCGCCGAGAGAGGCATGGCGTCGTCACCGAGACGGAGGACGGGAGCGTAGAGCGGCAAGCCTCTCCGTACGTCGATCTGCACGCAGTCTCCCGACTGGATTGCGCTCCACGGTGTGGCCTGGTCACGGCTATCGAAGCCGCGGGCACGGACACCCTCTCCGTTGATTAGCACGCCGAGTCGAAGAGCCCGCCAGATCCCGGCCATGTCGCTCGTGACGAGTAGGCATCCCGGCGCACCTTCGGACCGGGCAGGGTGCCGCGCGGCACCCCGACCGGCCACGCCTGGCAGGCGGACGGGGTCTCTGTCACGACGCCCACCCGCACGGTCGTCCTCGACTTCGGAGACATCCCGAGCGGCGCCGTGCTGGCGATGCGGCAGCTCTTCCAGGACATCTCCGCGCTCGCCACCGAGTACCTTCCCGCCGAGCCACCAGCGACAACGACGTGAACGGCGGCGATGCCATCCGTCAACCCCACCGGAAAACGGGCGTTCTCAGGACGGGCGGAGCTGCTCGCGGAGCCAGGCTCGGTCGGGGTTCACAACGGCCCGGCCGCCAAGCACTACGGTGGGCACGGTCTCGTTGCCGCCGGCCACCGCCCGGACGACGGCAGCTCCCGCCGGATCGCGCCAGATGTCCACCCAGTGCGCACGCCCGGCGAGCCGGCCGAGGGAGAACCGGAGCTGGAGACAGTAGCGACAGCCGGGGCGCCAGTACACGATCGGTCGTTCGTCCGCCGCGCTGGCCCGCTGTGCTTCGGCGGCGTCCACGGAGCGGGGGAAGGCCCACGGCGACAGCAGCAACGCCAGCGCCAAGAAGATCAGCAGTTCGGCGCCGCCTACGATGGGCAGGCCGTCGGCTAGTTGCGACACCGCCACCAGCACGCCACATGCCGCCATCAGGATCGTCAAGGTCCATCGCCGCAGCACCTCTGGACCCTACATCCGGTAGGCGGATGCGCTGTCTTCGGCGGCTGCCACTGGCAGTGGACGCCTCGGCATGCGCGACGGGTCGGCCGATCAGCTAACGTCTCGGGGGTGGTGGCCCAGGCAGCGGGTGCGTTTCGTCGGACGGCAATTGAGCGATCGGATCAACGCATCGCCTGGGAGCGGACGGACCAGGCTTTTTTCGCCGCCGGAGCATGTCACATCCTGGCCTGGGTGTGCCGGGACTCCTACCCCGATCAACCGATCACGATCGCGGGAGTACGCCTGGCAGGTGGCTGGCAGGTCTTCCACGTCTATGCCCTCTGGGACGGCTGGGCGTTCGACCATTCCGGCTGGAACCCCGAGCAGGAGTTGCTCGCGGTCAACACTGCCTTCGAGGGCCGCCCGCTGGAGAGCGTCAAGATAGTAGAGAGTCTCGCCGACTTCTGCGCGAGGCACTACTCCCGTCTGCCACACCAGTACTGGCGGGACCCGATCCCCCGTGCTCGCGACTACCTGAGCCGTTTCCGTACTCCAACCTCACTTCACCCCTCTTGACCGCCGGCGGTGGCCACCCGGTCGATCAGGGTGCGCAGGTGCGCTTCGCCGAGGCCGTCGGGGCGGAACAGGATGCGGTACATGATCGGCGCGACCAGTTGGTCCATCACCGCTTCCAGGGGAGGTGCCGGGTTCCTGCCGTTCGGTGGCGCGGGCGAGGATGATGTCGATCTGTTCGGCGGCGGACGACGAGCTCTGGCGGCAGCACTCGTGGGGTGCGGATCCCGACGGCACGCTGGTGGAAACCACGGATGAGCGGCGCGCCTACGTTGGCATCGTGCTGCCAGCGAGGGCGCCGAGCATCCAGTTCGCCGGGCGCAACGCCCAGGAACACCTCAAAACAGTGTTACGGCTACGTGGTCCCCGCGCCGCAGAGCTGATCAACATGATCCGCGAGCTGGCAAGTTCGGGGATGTCTCGCTCCTAGCTGACGTCCTTCCGCTGACACTCAACGTTGTACCCGGCTTCGGACACCAAGGTGGGCGATCGAGAATGCTTCCAACAGGCCAAGAACGAAGCCGCCTCGACGAGTACCAGGTCCGCGACTGGCGAGCCTGGTACGCCCACATCACCCTGTCCACGGCCGCCCACGCCTGGCTGTCCGTGACCCGATCCCTTACTACAATGGGGATCCAGTCCCGGAGGCGACATGATGATCGGCTACGCCGTACCGGAGATCCGAAGGCTGCTCACCGCACTCGTAGTCCGATCAACCCACCCACCCGAGCGCGTCTGGGCCTGGTCCCACTGGCGCAGAAGACGCCAACGCCAGGCCGAACCTGCCACTACCGACGACACGGCTACGCTGGCCAACTGCCCGTTGCAGTACCAGTGCCGCACCCACCCGTTAGGCCGGTCCGGCCGGCCAGTGGCACCGGTGAAGGCGTGAGCTGAAGGCATCCCCGGGTCCGATTGAGGACTACTCGATTATTCGCGGCGTTGGCTATGCGTAACGTCACGGAATGCAGCCGAACCATCTACCCACCGAGCAGACTTCTCGGCCCCCACTGGTGCCCGTCCAATCCGGTGCCCCCACGGTGCCCGTCCATCCCGACGAGCCGACCCGCCCGCGCGGGGGCGCCGCCACTGACTTTGCACGAGCGCAACTACCGGTCCCGCTCCCGGATCAGACACTGTCCGCGCGTCTGGCGCACTGGCTCGCGGCCGAGCAGGTAGTCGCCGACGTGGTGAGAGCTCTCGAAACCAGATACGGCATGCCACTGACGGTGGGGCTTCTCCACACGCCCGTCGGCAGCGAATACGTGCCGGGCACCAACACCATCGTCCTGTCCCCGAAGTACGCCACGCCAGAGCTCGTCGCCGTCGCGGACAAGCTGATCCTGTACCGGTTGGCCACGGCATCCGAGCACCTCGGCGTGAACACACTCGACGAGGAGGCGCTTCGGAGGCACAACGACGTGCAACAACGGCTGTGGCGGTTGGCCAACCCGCCTCAGAATCCGCCGCCCGCGGACGTCTACCGGTTCTACCACGGCACCAACCGGGGCAACTATTACGGTGACGGCATCCAGGTCACGGGGCTGATGCCGGACAAAGCCGGCAGCGACATCGGTTGCAAGCGCTGGGAGAAGCACGACGTCGCCAGCGAGAGCAAGGACCAGGGCTGGAACACCGTCACCCTCGACTTCGACCTGGCACTGTCCTACGCCCGGCAGCACACCGAATGGGCCATGGGGAAGAAACGCGGCGAGCCGACCCTGCGCGACGTCGCCGACGAGGGCGGGCTCGTCCTCGCCTTCGACATGCCGAAGAACGACGTCAACGGCAACGACGCGTGGCGTCACGACCGCAGCGGCGACGCGAACAACTTCCAGACCAAGGAAGAGATACCGGCGGCGAGAGTCGTGGTGGTGGAGGAGTTGGGTATCCCGGGGCCGTTGACGGCCATCGCGCCACCGCCGAGATCCACCCAGGCCCCGAAGGCCACGAGCAACTCGGCGCCGGGCACCAGGCGACGCCTCTACCCGGGATCGCAAGTCGGGAAGTGATCTCGTTCTCCAGCTGACAAGAGCTGAGACGCTCCGCTAGGGCACCACCCGGAGGACGCTTCCCCCACTGACCCTCGCTGCACCGCCGACATGGAGGCGCCGGGTTGTAGTAACCCGGCGCCTCCCTACCGGAGGGCGCCGCACTGAGGCTTCCCGCGCAACAACTGCACGTCCGAGCGGGGCGACGCCATCGATCAAACCGAGACAGCAGGCCCAGGCCGGCCAACGCCGCGGGCCAGCCGGGTCATGATCTCCGAGGAGTGGCTTCAGGCCCAAAGGACGATTTCGCCGAGATTCTGCCGATCACTGAGGGGCTGGCGGGCTGGGCCTGAAGCACCGTCGAGGCTCGTGGTGTACCGGCCATTGGAGTCGTTGATCGCCACCCGTTTCCTGTCGGGAGCGGGCAGGACCGTCGGTCGGGAAGCCTTACTCGCTGGCGCGACCTGCTTTACCGTCACCGTCCCAGCAGGCACGTCGACCGTAGCCAGGGCGACGCGACCGTAATACTGGCGCGAAATGTCGAGGGCCAGTAACAGTCGGTACCGAGATCAACGACAGTCCCCCGCCGCCTCTCGACCTCGTCGAACGACCGCGACAGGGCTCGCCGCAGGTCTGCCATAGACACCAAGGTTCGCCGCTCATGGACATAGCGTGCCGGACAAAGCGTGAGCTTGATCCAGTGCCCTCATCTGGCTCCCCTCTGTGTCACGACACCGCCGGGAGGAGAGTTCTATCCTGGGTTTCGGCGGGTCCGGGAAGTGACCTTCCCGAAGATCCGGCTGGGGGATGCAAGTCGGTCACGCTGGAGTCAGTAGTCGTTCCCCGTTGTCCTCCCGGGCCCGCCGCCACGGCGACCGCATCGCTGATCATGCACCGGTAGACGATGTCGGACAGGCCTCGTTTGAGCGCCCGCATCGCCTCCATTGATGTCTTGCCCGTGGCCTTCTTGCGGTCGAAGTAGGCGCGTCCTTCGATGGGGTTGCGTAGTTGGACGGTGGCCATGATGTGCAGCACCCGGTTGATCTGCCGGTTCCCGGCTCGGGAGAGCCGGTGTCGTACCTGCTGGGCGACCTGCTCACGACCTTGCCCGTACCGGTGTCTCAGGTGACGGACTTACAGCGGGCTGCAGTCCCTTGACGTGCAAGCTCTACGTCGATCTATAGCACGCTGGCCGACACAATCCTGGTTACACGAGCCGACCCAGGCGGTAGCCGCCACCGCCTCGGGCAATCGGACAGCGTTCTTGACGTGGCCGCGCCGAAGCAGGTGACCCGGTCGACGCTCACGTGCGGATTAACACCGGGGCTCCTCAGCAAGCGAGGAGCGTCCTCGACCTGGGTGCTCGACGCGACGGGTACGCCTCAGCGTGGTGGCGAGGCCTGCTCGAGAGGGCGTCCGTGAGCTCGGATCGTGTCCGAGATGGCGACGGCGAACAGGACGGCGACAGCTGCTGCGACGACCCCGAGTGGCGGTAGGCCGACCATCACCGGCGCCATGGCCGCGAGGACAAGGATCCCGATCGGCCGTGGCCAGGACACCCGGGCGAAGGCCGCATACTCGAGGAAGGAGCGTCCGGCGAGGTAGAGCGCGGGCCCGCCGACGATGGCCCCGACCCACGCGCGCTTGGCATCGCCGAGTGGATCTATCAGGACGAGTTCGGAGCCGGCTGAGGTGGCGAGGATACCGGCCACCATGAGCAGGTGCGAGAACTCAGCCAACCGTCCGAGCCGGCCGGGGTCAGCGGATGAGGCAATGGCCTCTCCCAGAATCTGGCCGGCTCGGTAGAAGTAGATTCGCCACAGCAACACCGTGGTAAGGAACGACAAGGTGAGGGCCAATATTCGCTCAGCCACGATCGGACCGCGTAAGAGACTCGACCCAGAGGTCAGGATCGTCTCACCAAGCGCGACGATGACGAGCAGCCAGTAACGTTCGGCCAGGTGCTCGCCCGCGACGGCCCACGGGGACACCCGCGAGCGACCCAGCCCAGGCAGCGGCCAGCCGAGCCTGCCCCCCAGGTAATCGATCACCAGGGCCAGCGTCCATAGCGAGTTCCGCGTCAGCTCGGGCGCGAAGGCTCCGGCGAGCCACGGCACGGCAGACGCACTGAACCACACGAGCGCCAGCAGGTTGACTCGGCGAAGATCGTGACCCCGCACAATGAGCACGAAGAAAAGGCTGCGGCCCACCTGTATCGCGACGTACGTGCTCGCGAAGAGCAGGCCGGTCTCGGCGAGAGCCCCCGAAATCGCGACCGCCAGGAGCAGGCTCCCATACATCGTCGTAAGCACAACGAACTGGACTGGGGGCTGGAACGGATCGAATCTGCTGGTCAGCCAGGCGGTCTGGGTCCAGATCCACCAGACAGCCAGCAACAGCAGCAGCGTCTCGCCGTTCTCCGCAAGGGAGGTGGTCAACCTCTCCGCGACGTGATCCCTGGTGTAGTCCAACACCAACTCGTGCACGACCCGGGTGAGCGCGAAGACGAACACGAGATCAAAGAACAGTTCCAGAAACGTCGGCCGCTGCGGACTCTCACGCCTGCGCAGCAGATTGGCCGCCCTATTCGTCGTCACCGCCCCGCTCGCTTCGTCGGCTTGTCAGTGAAGCAGTCGTACCACGTCGCCCACGGATAAGACGCACTTCTCTTGCACAAGAGGTCGTAACTTCCTGAGTGGTGGCGGCGTCACGTCGTTGACCGCCCGCTTCACGGTTCAGATTGCCACCGAAGGTCGGGAGATTCTTTTCATCTTTGACGTGCTGGCCGTCGTCACCGTTGATTGCGCCGCGCCAGCAACTACCTGCGCGTCCCTGACCTTGATCGTGCTGCTCGCCGGGTGCGGTGGAGGCGAACAGGTCGATCCGCAAGCTCCAGCCCCGGTTTGGCAGAGCGCCGCGCCGACCACCCCGGCCGCGCTGACGCCTGCTGAGGCGAAGAGCCGCTACCTGTCAACCGTGGCGTCGTACAACACGGCGTTGGAAGAGCTGGAGGACGCGGTCAACGCCGGGAAGGCGAGGCGGACGGTCCGTACGCTGGCCGCCGATGTGGCCCGGACGAATGCGGCGCACGCGGTTGCGCTGCGCGAGACGGTCTGGCCGGAAGAGGTCCGGGCATCGATGGGCGCACTCCTCAAGGAGAACGACGTCGCGTTACCGCGAGCCGGCGAGGCGGCGAGGCGAGAGATCCGCGCAGCAGCGGCGCACAGCGGAGCCAAGGAGGCCGGCAGGGTCCGCGCCGCGCTCGGGCTGCCCGCCTACCGGGAAGACTGATCGCCTGCTGCCCGCCGATCATCGGCCAGGTGCCGCCGCAGCGCCGGGCGCAGCTGCATACAAGGTTCGCGTGGCTGCCAGCGCCGGAATCGCCGCGTGGGTCAGCTACTGGCACATGGCCGCGGGCCAAGTCTCGCTACGTAAGAAACCGCAACATCGTGCCGGAGAGGGCCAATCCGCCTCTCCGGCCCAATCGTCGTTGAAATGTTGCCGCGTCCACAGGCGCAACAAGGATCGGTCCGGCTCGCAATCCCCACTACTCGGGCCGATCAAAAGTCTCCACGTTCGTTCTGAAGACCGCACTCTTGGAATCAGGACGGATTTCGACAATGAAATCAGGGAGAGCATTTTCACCGGGCTTGCCATCAGGCGTCGTTGAGCCCGGCTCCGCACGCCAATCAACTAGATGGATTGTCACCATATGACGACCTGGCATCAAGGGAATTATCAACTTCTCCAGGTCGAGGTCGGCACCTATAGCCTCAATCCCACCTATAGGGCAACCGGACTACGGGCGATAAGAAGGTAGGGCTCCGAAGTAACCGCCACAGACCCTAGCCCCTCTGCTGGTTGATCAGGTGGTATGGATTCGCGGTGCCTGGCCAGCGGCGGTTGCGGTGATCCAGCCCTTGGCGCAGGAGTTGGTGGGTGAGGTCGTCCAGTGGCCGGACCCAGCCGGCGACGACGATGCGCCGGTTGCCGAGGTCGACGTCATCAAGGCGCAACGCGCGGATCTGACTGGTGCGCGCAGCGTGCGAGGCGGCCACGGCGAGCACGAGCCGGCCGCAGGGGTGGTCGCGGCGGCGACGGCCTGATCGACGTTCGCTTCACGGTTGTGGCCAGGACGGCATCGATGAAAGCAGGCAGGTGACCAGGTCCACCCGCCTCCATGGGATCGACGACGAATCATGTGCTACGGTAGCCAAGTTGCAGTTTTGATTTCCGTAGACGTTTTCCAGCGCCTGATGGGGTATCTGAACCCATCCAGGCGCTTTTCGTTTTTTGTGTCGTTTCGACGCAGGTGATCAACGCGGCGGCGTATGGGTCCGCACAGTGCGGTCTCTAACAGCCTGCGAGGAGCAGACATGACTACAGGTACCGTGAAGTGGTTCAATGCCGACAAGGGCTTCGGCTTCATCAGCCCGGACGACGGCGGTGCCGACGTCTTCGCCCACTTCTCCGCGATCTCGGCGAGCGGCTTCCGCAGCCTCGACGAGAATCAGAAGGTGGAGTTCGACATCACCCAAGGCCAGAAGGGCCCGCAGGCGGAGAACATCCGCCCGCTTTGATCCATGCTCTGCGAACGGCGGCCCGACTGATTCAGCGGGCCGCCGTTCGGCGTTTCATGCGCTCACCGCAGCATCTCAAAAAATCGTCTGATCGGCAGAAGTCCGGCCAACTCGGTGTAGCGAGTGGGTGGCGCAAGCGAGCGCTGCAGCGACGCTGCCTGTGGCCGAAATGGATCGGCTACTCACCCTCGCAGCTGTCTAACCAGACAGCTCAGCGGACCGAGGCGATTTGAACCCACGAGAACCTCTTGTGGATCCTCATTCAGGACTTGTCATTACTTGTCAAAGCCCCTTGTTACGAACCGTAGTCATTGCGCGCCTGTCATTGATTGCCACAAGTTGGCGATGAGCTGCACAGACGCCGGTAAGCGAGGTATCCCGTCTGGGCAATGGGACGTTGCCGTCGCAATCTACATCCTCCCGGTTCAGGAGCGGCATTCTCGTCCTACGCCATGTGAACCACAGCGGTCAGCACCGGTGGATCAGGACTCAGCTACCCGAGAGTTCCGACGAGCCCGGCGCCGGCTGAGTGCCGATGGTTCCCAGTAGCGCGAGTTTACTCTCGGACTCGCTGCCAGGTTCGGCGGTGTATATCATGATCCGGAGGTCATGGCGCTGGGTGCTGAGAATGTCGCAATCCAGGTCAAGGGTCCCGACCTCCGAATGAACAACCCTTCTGATGGTCGGGCCGTGTTCGTCGATCTCATGACGCAGCCAGAGTTCACGAAACTGCGTGCTTGTCTCGTTCAGCCGTGCGACGAGCTGTTGTAGCTGGGGATCGTCGGGGTAACGCCCCGCACTGCGGCGCAGGTCGGCGACCAGGGAGGCGTCGAGGGTTTCGGCGCTCTCGGGGCCGTGCAGGTGGCAGTCGGAAGGGCCGGTGAAGTGCAGCCACAACAGGTTGCGGTCAGCTTCGCGCACCGGGGAGGGGTCACCTGGCAACGCCGCCCATACGGGATTCCAGAGCAGGAGGTTCCACATCGCGTCGAAGACGGCCATGGGGCGTTCGCTGGCGCGCTCCACCAGTCGGCGAATACTCGCGGGCACTATCTGACTAATTCGTCCACCGCCGGTGGCGTGCCCGGCAAGACGGAACAGGTGTTCCTGTTCGGTGTCGCTGAGCTGCAACGCCCGGGCGATCGAGACACACACCTGCACTGAAGGTGCGGAGGAGCGTCCCTGCTCCAGGCGCACGATGTAGTCGGCGGACACAGACGCCAGCACGGCGAGCTCTTCGCGGCGCAGACCTTTGGTCCGCCGGGAGGCGGTCGCCGACATACCTGCCATCTGCGGTGAGAGACGTTCCCGCCACACCCGCAGAATCTCTGCCAGCTCTCCTGGTGCACTCATCAATTCCATTGTTGCAGTCGACGGATGGAAGTGACTGGTACTCCTGCTCACAGGATGTTCCGCCCCTGGCCCCAGCCGAACGAGCGCCCTACGTTCGTGGAGCATGACCGCCAGGTCGAACTGCCGGTCTCCGAGGGCCGAGATCCAAGTCGGGGCCCGCACTCCTTGGCGGAAACCCAGCGGGTGAGGCGCTCAGCAGGTCCGTGCTGGACACAGTCTGAAGAGCAACGTCATCGCTTCCGACTGCACCAACTGGTTCGGCGAGAGCGGATCAAACCTGGTTGCCATGTGTGCATCCCACTACCAGAAGGAACCCAATCATGATTGCTGTCACCGGAGCCGCAGGTCAGCTCGGACACCAGGTCATCAACCACCTACTCCTGCAGGGAGTACCCGCCGGTCAGATTGTTGCCGTCGACCTAGAATCCGCCAAGGCAGCAGAGTTGGCCACCTTGGGAGTTGATGTCCGATTCGCGGACTACGACCAGCCCGAGACCCTGCGACCGGCCTTCGCGGGCGCTGACAAGGTTCTGCTGGTGTCCGCTCCCACAGGTCCAGACGCCACGCGTATTCGGCAGCACCAGGCGGTGATCGACGCGGTAATCGAGTCCGGAGTAGGCATCCTCGCCTACACATCAGTGACTCACGCCCCCACCAACACCATGGGATTGGCACCCGTCCACCGGGTCACCGAGCAGGCCATCGCCGCATCCGGACTGCCCGCTGTCATCCTGCGGAACGGCTGGTACGCCGAGAATCACACGGCCGCACTGCGCAATGCCGTCAGTAGCGGCACCCTCGTCGGCAGCGCGGGCAATGGCCGGATGGCCGCGGCAAGCCGAGCGGACCTTGCCGAAGCCGCAGCCATCATCTTGACCCGCGACGATCAGGCCGGGAAGGTCTATGACCTCACCGGCGATACCGCCTGGACCCTCTCCGAACTCGCAGCCGAGGCAGCAGCGCAGTCGGGCACACCGCTCACCTACGCCAACCTTCCAGCCGAGCAGTACCGACAGGTCCTGCAGCAGGCAGGAATGCCCGAACCCGTCGTAGAGCTCATCGTCGACGCTGATGTCGCGATCTCTCAAGGCACCTTGGACTACATCACGAGCGACTTGTCCACCCTCTTGGGTCGACCCACCACTCCCATGTCCTCCAACGTCGCATCGGCTCTGCAGGCCTAAGGGATGTCTCGTAACTGACGACGATGCAGCAGCCACCACGCCGTGACCAGATCCTCGGTGCGGCGCAGGTCGAGGCCGGTGAGTTCAGTGAAGCGGCGCACCCGGTAGCGCACCGTGTTCTGGTGCACGGCGAGCCGCTGGGCGGTGTCGCGGACCTGCTGATCGCAGTTCAGGAAGACCCTTGTGGTCTCGGCGATGTCCTTGTTCGCCCGGCCGGAGTGATCGAGGGCGTCCAGGTGACGCGCAACGAGGCCAGCCGCGATCTGCGCACCGGCCAGCACCAGGGGCCGTGGCCCGAGGTCCGCCAGCCGTACGACGCCGGATTGGCCGAACCGTTCGGCGGTATCCAAAGCCAGCACCGCCTCGGCGAACGCCGCATGAAGTTGATCCAGCGGGACCGCCGGGCCGGCCGCCACGAGGTGGCCGGTGAGATGGTCGGGCACCTGCGGGGCGATGAAGCCGAGAGTGGCGCCGACCTCGGCAAAGAGTAACCGGTCCGCGGGTATATGCAGCGCGGACGCGATCGCGCGGCGGATCGTGTCGGCGTCGCCGGTCGACGCGGCCCGCGCCGCGAGCGGCACGTGGCGTACGCGCGGATCGAAGCCGAACAGGTGGGCATCGCGGTTGACCTGCTCGGCGGTGAACGTGCCGCGCAGCACCCCACCGGCGTACGTGGAGCGGCGTTCGGCGTCGAAGCGTGCCCGTTCGAGCGCGAGGTCGTGGTGCACCCGCGCGAACACTGCGGACGCCTCGTTGGAGAATTCCCAGGTGTTGTCGTGGATCGCCAGAACCAGATCCGGCGGCAGGCCGACCTCAACGCCCACCTCGTCCAGCACGCCCAGCATCGCACGTGACCCCAACTGGTAGCCGGTGGCCAGCACGTCCGGCGGGATCCCGCGAACCGCGCTGCGCGCGGCAACCGCCTGGACCAGCCCGCGCAGGGCCTCATCGGGGACGCGCAGGTCGGACAGTTCGGCGACCAGGGTGTCCATGAAGCGCTGCGCGGTCGCCCGGATTTCGTCGTCCGGCAAATCCCGGTAGCCGGGCAGGTGCTCCCGCGTGATCTTCAGGAACTGGTCACCGTACGCGTCCTTGCGCGCCCGCAGCAGTTTGACGGCTGTGGCCACCTTCTTCCTGGTGGCCTTGTCGAGCGTGACGAGATCCGGCATTCGGCGCCGTACCGGCCACATCACTTGGGTCGCATCCGTCACCGCCCGAGCCTATGGCATGGACTTTGTTCCCCGGCACAAAGTAGCGCTTCACAATCTTGGTTGACGCTCCGTAGCTAGCCGTGTCCTTGCCGGCAAGACTGTGACACAGCTCATGGGCGAGTGCACCGTCGTCCCGAGCCTCCTCCTCGGCGAAGGGAAACCCATGACGAAATCCCCCGTGGAGGCTCCACGCTCGCACTCCAAAGCCGGTTATGTGCTGGCGCTGCTGTTCATCGGCAACCTGCTCAACTTCTACGATCGGGCGTTGCCGGCGGTTGTGCTGGAGCCGATCAAGGAGGAATACGGGCTCGACGACACCCAGGTCGGCATCCTCGCCTCGGCGTTTGTCCTGGTCGCCGCCGTCGCCGGGGTTCCGCTGGGCCGCCTCGCCGACCGGATCCCGCGCACGATGGTGGCGGGCTGGGGCTTGATCGTGTGGAGCGCGTTCACCGCCGCCGGCGGCGTGCTGACCAGCTTCTGGAGCTTCCTCGCCTCCCGCGTCGGCGTCGGGGTCGGCGAGTCGAGTTACGGGCCAGCGACCGGTTCACTGATCTCCGACCTCTACCCCAGCGAGCGCCGCTCCCGGGCCAACTCCCTGTTCATGCTGGGCTTCCCGATCGGCACGCTGCTGGCGTTCTTCACCGCCGGCGCCCTCGCCGTCGCATTCGACAGCTGGCGGGCACCGTTCCTCATCGCAGCGGTCCCCGGCTTCGTCGTCGCGGTCCTGGTCCTCCGCATCCGTGAACCTCAGCGCGGCGCCGCCGACGACATCCCCGTCACGGCCGCACCGCACCGGCCGTCACTGCGGTCGCTGCTGCGGATCCGCTCCATGTACGGCCTGATCATCGGCTTCGCGGGCTACAACTTCGCGGCGTACGCGATCGGCACCTTCCTCACCCCGGTCCTGCAGCGCTACTACGGCCTCGACCTGGTCGACGCGGGCGTGATCGGCGGGGTCGTCATCGGCATCACCGGGCTCATCGGCCTGCTCATAGGCGGTCGCCTGCTGGACCGCGCAGCCCGCAGGTCGTTCACGGCACGGGTACGCGTCGCCGCTTACAGCCTCGCCGCGGCGGCCGTATTCGCGCTTGCGGGCTTCGCCGCGAACCGGGACAGGCTGTGGCAGCTGGTGCTGTTCCTGAGCCTGGCCTATCTGCTCGGCATCATCTACCTGGCCGCGGCCGTACCCATCCTGTCGGACGTGATCCGGCCGCAGCAGCGCGCCAGCGCGCTCGGCCTGATGTTCGCCATCGGCTACCTGCTGGGTGGCGCGGGCGGCCCGATCGCCGTCGGCATCCTCTCCGATGCCCTCGCCGCGCAGTCGGCGGATACCGCCGACGCCACCGCACAGGGTTTGCAGACCGCGATGATGATCGGCGTCCCCGTAGCCTTCGCCGTGGCGGCGATCGGCATGCTGGCCGCCTCCCGCTTCATCAAGACGGACCACGAGGCAATGGTCGCGGGAGAGGTGTCGGCGTGAACCAGCACGTACGGGTTTTGATCGTCGGCGGCGGATTCTCCGGGATCGGGCTCGGCCGCGCCCTGATCGAGGCCCGGATCACCGAATTCGCCATCCTCGAACGCGAACCCGGGGTCGGCGGCGTCTGGCAGACGAACACCTACCCGGGCTGCACCTGCGACGTCCCGTCCCACCTGTACTCGTTCTCGTTCGCCCCCAACCCGGACTGGTCCTCGACCTACTCCCCGCAGCCGGAGATCCGGGCCTATCTGCGGCGCTGCATCGACGACTTCGGGTTGCGCCCGCACCTGCGCACCGGCATCAGCGTCGAGGCAGCTCGATGGGACGAGGATGACCAGCTGTGGCACGTCGCCACCAGCGCGGGCCCGTGGACCGCCCAGGTGCTGGTCAGCGCGGTAGGCCCACTGACCGAACCCAAGCTCCCCGAGGTGCCGGGCCTCGACATCTTCGACGGCAAGATCATGCACTCGGCGCGGTGGGACCACGACTACGACCTCACCGGCAAGCGGATCGCGTCCATCGGCACCGGAGCCTCGGCGATCCAGTACGTGCCGCACCTGGCCACCGTGGCCAGCCGGCTATTCGTGTTCCAGCGCAGCGCCCCGTGGATCACCCCACACGACAAACGGCCGATCAGCGACGCGGAGCGGGCCAGGTTCCGGGCGCAGCCGTGGCGGCAGAAACTCGAACGTGGCAAGGTCTACGTCGGCAAGGAACTGCTCGTGCTCGGTATGGCCAAGCGCCCCAAGCTGATGACTGTTCTGGAAGGCGTCGCTCGCAAACACCTGGAGCGGCAGGTCGCCGACCCGCGGCTGCGGCGGCTGCTCACCCCTGGCTTCACGCTCGGCTGCAAACGGATCGTGCCGTCGAACACCTGGTATCCGGCGCTACAGGAGCCCAACGTCGAGCTCGTGCCACACGCCCTGCGGGAGATCCGCGAGGACGCCGTGGTCGGTGCCGACGGTGTGGAGCGCAAGGTCGACACCATCATCTTCGGCACCGGCTTCCACGTCACCGACATCCCGTTCGCCGACAAGGTACGCGGACGCGACGGCCGTCTGCTGAACGACGTCTGGGCCGGCTCCCCCAAGGCGTACCTCGGCGTCTCCGTGCCCGGCTTCCCGAACTTCTTCATGTTCCTCGGGCCAAATTCGGGTCTGGGTCACAGTTCGATGGTCTACATGATCGAGGCGCAGATAGAGCACGTGACGAACGCCATCTGCGCCCTCGAACGGTCGGGGGGCACGGCCATCGAGGTGAAGCGGCCAGCGCATGAGGCGTACAACGCCGAGCTGGACCGCAAAATGGCCAGAACGGTGTGGGAGGTGGGCGGCTGCCGCACCTTCTACCAGGACGCAAACGGCCGTAACGCGACCATCTACCCGGACTGGACCTTCCGCTACCGCCGGCAAGCCGTCCGCTGGCGCGAGGACGTCTACCAACTCACCACCGGAGACCCCCGATGAAAGCCGTGACCCTCACCGGCGGCCGCCTCGAAACCGTGGAGCTGCCCACCCCGCAGCCCGGCCCCGGGCAGCTACTCGTGGCAGTGAAGCGATGCGGCATCTGCGGTTCGGACCTGCACGCCCGTACGCACGCTGACGAACTGGCCGAGACGTTGACGCTGTGCGGCTACCCCCGCTACCTGCGCTCGCACGAGAGCGTCGTGCTGGGCCACGAGTTCTACGGCGAGGTAGCTGGCCGCGGCCCGTCGACCACCGGCCGCGTCAGGCCAGGAGCGCCGGTCGTGGCCGTCCCGCTGGTCCGATGTGACGGCCAGGTCGACGGCATCGGCCTGTCCGCTGCCGCCGCCGGCGGGTACGCCGAGTACGTCGTGGTGCAGGAAGCGCTGACCATGGTCGTACCCGATGGGCTCGCCGCCGACGTCGCCGCACTCACGGAGCCGGTGGCGGTGGCCTGGCACGCCGTCAACCGCGGCGAGGTGACGAGGAAGGACGTAGCGGTTGTGCTGGGCTGCGGCCCGGTCGGGCTGGCGGTGATCGCCGTGCTCAAGGCGCGGGGCGTGGCGACGGTCGTCGCCAGCGACTTCTCCGCCGGCCGGCGGGCGCTGGCGAAGGCATGCGGCGCCGATGTGGTCGTCGACCCGGCTGTCGAGTCACCGTGGGCGGCCACCGGAGGGCACGGCTTCCACGAGACGATGACCGCGGAGTACGACGCCGGCATCGACGCGATGCAGGGCCTGCACAAGCTGCCCGTCCCCTGGTGGGCGACCTGGCGGCTGCTGGACAAGGCCGGCAAGACCCGTCCCCAACGGCCGGTCGTGTTCGAGTGCGTCGGCGTACCCGACATGATCGACAACATTCTGGCCGCCGCGCCGCGGCACTCACGCATCGTCGTCGTCGGCGTGTGCATGGGCGCCGACACGTTCCGGCCCTCGCTGGCCGTGAACAAGGAACTGGACCTGCGGTTCGTGGTCGGATACACGCCGCTGGAGTTCCGCGACACGCTCCACGCACTGGCAGCCGGCACCATCGACGTGGCACCGATCGTCACCGGGCGGGTCGGGCTGGCCGGCGTCCCCCGCGCCTTCGAAACCCTGACCGACCCGGAGACCCACGCCAAAATTCTCATCGACCCTGCACTGCCGGGCGACACGATCGTCGCGTCGTCACACCGTTGACCGCACCATCCAATGCTGCCAACCCCGACCTGTCACCCGGCAGCACGGCTCGGGTTCGCGCGCCCGGCGATGGACGGCGGGACACTTATCCACTCCGACCTCAATCCGGCGAACCTGATCGTGACACCACTCGGCCTACGCATCGTGGACTGGGCGTGGGCAACCAAGGCCGCCGCATGGGTCGAACGCGCGCTGCTCGTCCCGTGGCTGATCGGCAGCGGCCACAGCGCCGAGCAGGCAGAAGAGTGGATAGCGCAGCTTCCCGCCTGGACCGCGACCGACAGGTCTTGGACGACTTCGCGTCACAGGACGCAGCGAAGTGGGCGGCCAAGTCCCGGCAGAAGACCGAGCGCTATCCGAGGGTGAAGCGGAAGAAGCGAGGACGGTAGATGCTCGGGTCACGGTAGTGGTCGGCGTCGGGCGAGACGCGGGTGTCCATGCTGTTGACGTTGTACGACGCGATGAACGTGTCGCCGGAGCTGAACGCCGCGTGCACGTGGGCGTTGTACGAGATGACGTTCGGGTTCCAGTAGCTGCCGTACGGACCGGGTTCGGGCATCCGGTAGACAGGGGTCTTCTGGGTGAAGGGACCGTAGGGTGAGCAGGACGTCCAGGCGTTGATCTGGCCGCTGAACGCCTGGGTACTGTCCTGGCTGAGCAGCAGGAACTGTCCGCCCCAGGGGGTGACGCTGTATTCGTTGGCGATGCCGGTCAGCAGGTTGCGGGAGTTCTGCTCACGCATCGTCCAGCCCCACGGCGTGTGGTACTGCCAGGTGCCGGTGGCGAGGTCGCTGCCGTGCACGCGGGCGATGCGCATCTGTTTGTTGATCGGCGAGTCGTCCACGCCGTAGACGTAGGTGTAGCCGTCGCCGCTGCGGCTGGCCGGCAGGAGCGCCGAACCCCAGGCGACGCCGCTGGCCGAGGGTAGCTGTCGGACGCTGGCAGGGGTTCGGAGGTTGGACAGGGCGAAGTTCGCCACCACGTTGCGGTTGAACCGCCAGTCCCAGGCGCCGGAGCCGAAGCGCTCGTATTCCTGGTACACCACCTGGAGTTGCCCGCCGGAGAGGTGACCGTCACCGACCCAGTACCACTTACCTGGTCCGGAGGGCGGCATCAACGCTCGCGGAGCCCCGGCAGTGCCACCCTGGTAGGTGGTCAGGGTCCCGCCGCTCTGCACCACGAATGTGTTGTTCACCAGCGGTGCGCTGACCGGTCGGGTGCCGTCGCCGTTGAGCGGTCCCATCCAGGTGTCGGAGAACAGCCAGACGATCCGACCGTCGGGCAGCTTCACCGAGTACGTGGAGTCACCGCCGGTCCAGCCGTCCCGCGTGCTGGCGGCGTACCGGTTGAATGTGCCCTCCGGCTCGACGGTGGTCTCCACGCTGCGTACCGACAGCGGCCGCAGGACGCACGAGCGGCTTGTGAGCGGCAGCGTGGTCTCCACGTAGGTGCTGAACGTCTTCGGGCTGCTGTCCGCGTCGGCGGAGTGGATGTCCAGCTCGGTCCAGGTGCTCACCAGGGTGGCGACCATGGGGTACGCGAAGTCCGGCACGGTGATCAGGCCGCCGGCGTCGGGGTAGCGCATCGTCTGGATGCTCGGGTACTTCACCTGCGTGCCAGCGCTGCCAGCCGGCGACCAGATGATCACCGCGGAGCTGCGGTTGGCGTCCTTGGTGGTGTCGATCAGCAGCGTCGAGCAGTACCCGCAGCCCGGGTCGCCAGAATTCTGAACGGCCCGGAAATCATGGTAGACAGCGCCGCCCTTACGCAGGATGTCCTGGTACTCCACGTGCGTGCCAGCGGGTGTCGAGTGACTCTTGCGGGCCGGCCTCGCGCCGCCAAGAACGTCGCCGCTCGTCCCGCTCAGGGCGGAGATGTTGTCACGCCACAGTTTCGTGTCGGTATCCGTGTAGCCGTAGCTGCGCCACGCGTCCACCGTCGGGGCGGGGGCGGCGTTCGCCTTGGCCAGCCGATAGTTGGCAATGTGGTAGCCCAGCAGCATGTCCTTGAAGTTCAGGCCGTAGCCCTGCGCGGCGTGCCGGATCGCCTCGATCGGCAGATGCCCGTGGTCCCGGATGCTTTCCCAGGTCCGCCGCACGAAGACCGGGTCGATCTGCTCAGTAAGGTAGGTGGGCAGCAGGAACGCGCCGTACTGCGGACCGCCTCCCAGGCCACCCCACGAGTTGAGCGCTGAGCCCGGCATGCTGAGCACGTCGTAGACGTTGCGCGCATATAGCTTCTCCTCGCCGGGGATGGGCAGGTACGGCTCCCGGACGTAGGTCTGGTGGGCGGCCCACTCCGCGGTGGCCTCCATCCACCAGTTCATCGAACCGAACTCTGTACCGCGCACGAGAGTGGCGAGGAAGTCGAGACTGACGTCAGACTTGTCCCAGTACTGGTACTGCATGACGTGGAACAGCTCATGCCGGGGTAGGTAATCCCAGTCGGTCTGCCCGTTTGGCACCAGGATGGTGGCCTGCTGATTGAGCCCGAACGGCAACACGAAAGGCGCGTCAATCTCCAAGCCGACACCGCCGACGACAGGGATTTCGTCAACGCCGTAGACCAACACCCACGGCTTGCCGTCGCGCACCGGCAGCGGGTAACCCATCTCGCGATACTCGTCGACAGCGATCGCGAGCGAATTCAGCATGTGCTGGACGGCCTTGGCCCGCCCGTTGGAATGGTAGTCCGCCGGAATGCCCGGTCGGCCTGCTCCGGCGATGTTGAACAGGATGAGGAACTCGCCGGCGGATGCCCGGCAGCGGTAGGTGACACCGAGATAGTCGAACGGGTCGGCGGCGCAGTCGTCGTAGCCGGCCGCCGCAGGGGCGGCAGCCGGCGCGGCGACGTCCGGCGCGATCATCCTCGCCGCCTCGGGCTCAACGCTCGCCGCCAGCATCGAGAGGTAGGTCAGGTACCGCTGCGGGTCGCGGATGGCACCGGTCTGCCGTAGGTGGGCGGGTACTGCCCGGGGTGAGCGAAGCGCGGTGAGTCCGTACCGCACCGCGTCGTCCCGGGAGAGCTTGCCCCGGTGGTACGCCGAGAGGATCCGTTCGTTCGGTCCGAAGTCGGGCGGAGTGACTGCCTTGTCCGGCGCAATGCTGGGCGGGGCCTCCTCGAACGGCTTGGGCCTCGGGACCGGCGGGGTAATCAGGTCCGGCTCGGGGGTGTGCGGCGCTGGAGCGGTGCCAACGGCACGGCTGGCGGCTCGCGCGGCGGCCGGGTCGGGTGCCGCCTGCGCAGCGCCACTGGTAGACACTGCCCCGGCCAGAACTACCGTCGCTATGACCAGAGCCAGGGTCTTCCTCATCTACCGCTCCTAGCTTGGGTTGTTGGACGTATCAAGTTGCACGTGCGGATTCAAGGAGCCTTGGGATGACACTGTGGATCGTTTCGACCGCCACGTGGGCCGATCTTCCGCCCTTGGGTCGCCGGCAGATCACGAGCCCGCTCTCCGACGGCGTGTGCGGAAATCTCGGCTACTTCGCGACGATGCTGATGCCGATCATGCGTGCGCCGGTCTCGGTACGCGGGCGGTGCGTGCTGCCCGGAGCAAACACCACGTAACTGCCCGGGCCCAGACGGTGGCCTCGATCGATGAACTCACCCGACACCACGTAGTAGCGTTCCTCGCCCTCGTGCACGTCCACCTCTGGCCACTCCGTTCCCGGGGCGAAGTCGTACATCCAGCCACGGGCCCGCTCGGTTGCCGGCAGGCGCCGCCGGATGATGCCGGGCACGACCTCGACGGGTTCCACCTCGTCGACCTGCAGGATCTGCACATCATCGGATGCATTAGCCATGCAGTCATGATCGTCGTGTTCGCGCCGCACCGGCTAGTGTCTGCAATGACGTTGACAGGTACATTCCTGCCATGATCATTCATCGGGTGGTCGCCCTGGTTCTGCCGCCGCAGTCCACCTTCGAACTCGCCTGTGTCGCTGAGGTGTTCGGCGTGCGGCGCCCCGGTCTACCAGTCAACTACCGGTTCGACGTGTGTGCCGAGCAGCCGGGCATCGTGCCCACCATGGCTGGTTACGACATGGCGGTCACCAGCGGGCTGCACGCGCTCGAGGCCGCGGACACTGTGGTGATTCCGGGCTGGCAACGCCGCGAGCAACCCGCGCCGTCCGCCGTGATCGATGCGCTGCGGCGGGCTCACCGGCGCGGTGCCCGCATCGTCGCCATCTGCTCCGGCGCTTTCCTGCTCGCCCACGCCGGCCTGCTCGATCACCGCAGGGCGACGACTCACTGGCGGATGGCGGCCGAGTTCGCCGCCCGTTTTCCAGGCGTGCATGTCGAAGCCGACAGTCTGTACATCGACCTCGGCGACGTCGCGACAAGCGCGGGGACCGCGGCCGGCATCGACCTGTGCCTGCACCTGGTCCGCAATGACCACGGCGCCGCTCACGCCAACCAGATCGCCCGGCACATGGTCATGCCGCCACATCGCGAGGGCGGGCAGCTGCAGTACGCAGCAGCATCCCTGACCGCGCACACTCCGGTGTCCCTGGGCCCAGTGCTCGACTGGGCCACGGAGAGATTGCAGGACCCGCTCACCGTGAACGACCTCGCCACACAGGCCAGAATGTCCCCGCGCACGTTCGCCCGCAGATTCACCGCGCAACTGGGTACCAGCCCGGGACAGTGGCTGCTCCAGCAACGGATCACGGCGGCACGAGCGCTGTTGGAGGAGACCGATCTGCCGGTCGAGACAATCGCGACCAGAGTCGGCCTGTCCACGGCCACCAACCTGCGCCGCCGTTTCCGCACCACGGTGAACACCACACCAACCGCCTACCGCCGCTCCTTCGGCCGCGGTGGGAGCACGTAGACCGCACGCCACCACACTTGGCCCAAGCTGCCCGTTCGGCACGTGGAGACGGGGAACCGGCGGGCAACACGTCAGGCAGCGCACCCGCAACCCGTACGTCTTCCGCGGCCTGATCTACTGCGCCGCCTGCGACCGACGCATGCAAGGCCAGTACAGCCACGGCGACGCCTACTACCGCTGCCGCTTCCCGCAGGAGTACGCCCTCGCCAACCAGGTCCCCCACCCCCGCAATGTGTACCTACGCGAGAACGCCCTCACCGACCCCTTCGACACCTGGCTGGCCACCGCCTTCGCGCCCGAGCGGATCGAACAGACGATCACCGCGATGGCCGACGCCCAGTCCCTGGATCATCCGCCGCAACCGCAGCAGCCCAGACGATCATCACCGAGTGCGACGCCAAGCTGTAGCGGCGAACTCGACGGCAGTGAGCCCATTGATGACCCACCGGCCGGATTCGCCAGATGGGACGAGTGGCGCGTACACCGCTGGCCGCGATCGGTTTCCTGGCGCCCGATCCTCGCAGCGCTGCCACGACCGTTCAGCGGTTGTTCGCCGGGCCGATCGCGGAAGAATCTGCGATCGTCGGTCAGTTGAGGCTCACGACGACCTTTCCAAGGGCGCGTCCCTTCCCCACGTGGGTCAACGCCTCGGGCGTCTCGTCTAGCGTGAAGAACCGGTCGATGTGGATGACCAGGTCGCCCGCTAGGCAGAGATCGGCCACCGGTTCGAAGTGGGTCGGGCCTTCCCGGACGGCGAGCACGCCCAGCCGGCGGTGGGTGAGCCGGCCGGCCACCGCGCCGATCGTCAGGACGCGCAGCAGCGCCGGGACCGATCCGCCGACGCACCGGTAGCAGCCAGCGGGGGCCAGTGCCCGGCGGTAGGCGAACACCGATCGGTGCGCGACCAGATCGAGGATGAGATCGTACGGGCCGCTGCGGGTGAAGTCCTGGCTGAGGTAGTCGATCACCTCGTCCGCGCCGACGGACCGCATGAAGTCGAGCTTGCCCGCGTTGTCCACGCCGCATACCTGGGCACCAAGTCGTTTGGCCATCTGGATCGCGAATGCGCCGGATCCTCCGCCGGCGCCGTTGATCAGGATCCGGGTGCCGGCTGCGGCGCCCGCGGTGCCCTGTTGTGCGATCACGCCCGCCTGTGGGATCGCCGACGCCTCGGCGAAGGTCAGGGCGGCGGGCTTGCGGGCGAGGACCGATTCGGGCGCGATCGCGTACTCGGCGAACCCGCCCTTGAGCACGAGGTTGTCGCCATACACCTCGTCACCGGGTCGGAACCGAGTGACGGCAGAGCCCACCGCTTCGACCCATCCGGCGATGTCCGAGCCGAGGGTCCGGCGTGCCGGGGAGCGCAGCCCGCCGATGCGCGAATACAGTGGAGAACCCTGCAGAGTCTCCCAATCGCTCAAATTCACCGAGGTCGCCGCGATCTTGACGAGCACCTGTCCGGCAGCGGGGGACGGCTTCGGGACATTCTCGATTCGCAACCCACCCGGGGACCCGTACCGGTCGTACACGACTGCTCTCACCTGGCACCACCCGAGTTCGACCCGACGCATCCGCTGGGCTGCCACCGCATTGCTGTCGGGGACCCTCAGCCCGGGCAACCGCAACGACACTATCGTCTACCGGGCATCGCCGAGAAGCTGGACGGGGGGCCCGTGATGGCCTGCGGCGGTTACCGGCGCAACCCCGGGGTGATCATGCCGTACCGCAAGCCTGTCGACGGCAGCGATCTGCCCGCCTGGAAGGAGGCCCTCAACGTCGAACATCGAACCATCCGAGCAGGCGTCGAACGCCCTGGCCAGAATGAAGTGCTTCAAGATCCTCGCGACTACCGCCGCGCCGCCCACACATTGACCGACGCCGCTTCCAACATTGCCCTGCACCGAGCCCGCCTGGGTCACGCCGTCAGCGCCGGAGTGTCAGCAGACCCGGCCGGTACGGCAAGAATTTGGCTGAGCCGTCAGCTCGGCCGCTTCACCGGGTGGTCGCCGGTGGCGAGCCGAACCGGAAACGGGCGAGATCCGCAGATCTCGCCCGTTCCTGCTCGTGGCGCGTCGATGCGCCCGGGGCGCCTATCTCGGCTTCCGCACCGTCAACGTCTGGTAGTCGGCGGCGTGGGGCCGGTAGGTCGGGTTACCGGAGTAGGCGACGTGAACCCGGTAGTTGCCGGGCTGCAGGTCGACTGTCCGCAGGTCGACGACGGCCTTGCCGTCGGCCAGTGGTACGACCTGCTCGCTGCCGCCGAAGGTGACGGTGACCTCGCCGGTCGGGGTCCCCGCGTTCTGCTTCGGCCCGCCCGCGGGTCCCACCGTCACGTTCAGTCGGAACGTGTCCCCACGGACAACCGACGCCGGCGCGGCCTTCGCGTGGACCTTCACGGCGGCCGGGCCGGAGGGCACCTCGAACGACGCCGTACCGTCCGACGCCGTCAGGTAGTCGAAGCCGAGGTACTCGGCCTTGACCGTCCGGGCGCCCGAGGGCAGACCCGCCGGCAGCGTGACAGTTGCCGCGCCGTCGCTCAGGTGGGCGAGCGTCGACCACGAGCCGATGCTGAACCGCACCTGACCGCCGGTCTCGAACCCGTCGGCTGCCGTGACAGTGGCGGTGGCCGTTGTCGTCTTGGCCCCGCTCGCGTACGGCTCGACAGCCACCTGGGTGGTGGTCGTGACGCCGCTGTTGGGGATGCCCCGGATGTCGTTCCACTCGCGCACGGTCAGCGGGATCACCGTGCCGTGCCGCGGACGGACGACACCCGCGTTGGTCATCGTGATCGCCTTGGCGTTCCAGGTCGGAGCCTCGATGTTCTCGTGGCACGCCGCCTGGTAACCCCCGCCGTTGGTGTACCTGTCACCCCAGAGGTAGAACTGGCCGGGGCAGGAGGTGTCACCGGGGTTGGCCTTGAAGATGACAGGTCCCTCGTACCCCTGGTTGGCGACCCATGTCGTACGTCCCAGAGCCGGCGCGACCAACGTCCAGTTGTCGATGTCGCTGTCCAGGAAGTCGGTGTGCTTCTCGGAGAAGATGTCCGAGCCCTGGTTGCCGGCCTCGTTCTTGGTCACCCGGTAGTAGTGGTCACCGACCCGGATCGCGGTCGTGTCGATCCGCGACAGTGGGGCAGGGTCCTGCCAGACCTTGGGGGCGGAGAACGCCTGGAAGTCCCGCGTCGTGGCGTACCACATCTGCGCGTTGCCCTGACCTGTGCGGTTCACCGGGTCGTTCCACAGCGACTGCGCCCAGAACACAACGTAGGCGCCGATCTCCTCGACCCACAGCGACTCCGGCGCGAAGGCGTTGCCCGCGTTGTCGGGCGCGACCTTCACATGCCGCTGCGGGGTCCAGTTCACCAGGTCGTGCGACTCGAACACCTCGATGTACTGGGTGTCGTTGATGGCGTATCCGCCCTGGTCGTACCAGTTCAGGTCGGTCGCGATCATGTAGAACGTGTCGCCGTCGGGTGAGCGCACGATGTGCGGGTCACGGAGGCCCTGGTCGCCGAGCTGGGAGATGAGCGACGGCCGGCCTCCGGTCAGACCTGTCCAGTCCAGAGCGGTGTTCCCGTTGGACGTGGCGAACATGATCTGCTCGCCGTCGGCTATCCCCTCGCCCTTGAAGTACCCCATGAAGTACCGCTCGTACTCCTCGGACCGGGGCATGGCCGTGATGGTCACCGGGAACGACTTCGTACGCGACGCTGATCCCTTGGTGACGGTCGCCGTGAGGGTGGCGGCGACATCGTCGTGGCCGAAGGCCGGGCGGGTCACCTCACCCGTCGGGGTGACGAGGTCAGTGGTCGAGCGCCACGTGATCGTGGAGCCGAACTCGCCGCGCGCGGGGAGGTTGAGGTTTCCGCGTACGTCGCCGGTGGCGTACAGGGACAGGTCGAAGCTGTCCCTGTCGACGGCCTGCCCGTCGTTGAACTCGGCCTTCACCACGACGGGGATCTCCCGAGTGGTGATCTCCTGGGCGCCCTTGCGGACCGTCGCCGTGAGCGTGGCTGTCGCGTCGGGCTGCCCCTGCGCGGGCCGGGTGATCCGGCCGGTCACCGCGACCTTGCGTGCGCTGGGGACGGCCGGCGGGGTGTAGACCGCGACGACCGACGGGTCGGAACTCGTCCACGTGATGGTCGAGCCCGCCACGGAGCCCACCTTCGGCAGCGTGATGTCGTGTACGACGGCACTGGTCAGACCGAGGTCGATGGCGGCGGCGTCGGCGCGGACGCCGTCGGCTACGGTGCGCTGCGCCAGCGCGATCGTCTCGTCGAGGCTCACCGCCCGGTCGTACACCCGGAAGTCCCGGAGCGTGCCGCGGAACGAGTAGTGGCCCGACGTCTGCGAGCGACCGAGGAAGTTGCAGTTGGTCCCCGCGGCGTTCACCGACGGCGGCGTGGTCAGGTTCGTCGATGTCGCGTGTAGCACGCCGTCGAGGTAGAGCCGACCCGTCCAGCTCGTGCCGTTCGCGTTGAGCGACTGGGTGTAGGTGACGTGCGTCCACGCTCCCTCGAGCATGCGGACCCGGTTCTGCTGGAGGTTCGCCGACCCCACCGCGACGCGGAACCGCTGCGTGTTCGACGCGAAGATGGAGCCTTGGGCGCCGGTGTCGACGTCGCACGAGCCGGACTTGCGACCGAAGCTCCACATCTGGTGCTCGCCGACGTTCGCCGGGTCGATCCACACGTCGTAGTCGACGGTGAGGTTGGACATGCCGGCGGTGATGTCGTCCGGCAGTCTCACGTACGCGCCGTCGAGCGCGCCCGCGTAGGCGTCGGGGTTGAATCTGACCCCCTCGCCGGTCAAGGTCGCCTTCCCGGGGTTCACGAGCGTGGCGTTCGCCGCCGCACCCGCGCTCCCCGAGTTGACAAGCGTCGTTCCGCTGGTCTCGTCGAGTCGGAGATGGTGCACCAGACCCTCGGTGAGCTGCCCTTCGGCAGCGTGCGAGGGCGTCGCCGCGAACGAGACCGACAGAAGTGCACCCAGTGCCACGATCGCGGCACCTCTGCCCTTCCGACTCAGCCTGGGACGGGGCCTTCGCTGTCGCCGTCTCAATTGATCCTCCTTGACCGGTGGTGGGGCGTGGTGGTGGGGCGTGGTGGTGGGGCGTGGTGGTGGGGCGTGGTGGTGGGGCTCCCTCTGGAGTGGACGGAGTTTGTTAACGCTAACTATGGTGCGCAGCAAGGTCAACGCACTGCGTTGCGACCTGCGGCCACGCCGCTTGTTCGGCGCTGCCGCGATCGCCCCATGGCGACGTGGTGCGGGGCTGTCGGACCGTCGTGCCATGATGCCGATCACCTCGAGGCAAGGGAGCGCGACGCAATGGCCACGGTGACGGTGCGGGACGAGACAGCGACGGGCAGGGCCATCGATCGGTGACCGTTGACCGGGTTGCCGGAGCGCATCACCGTGCGGGAGCTGGTCCGGTTGCGCGTCCGCGAGGAGGTGACGCGGTTCAACGCCGACCAGGCCGAGGTCTTCCGGGGTCCGGTGCGGCCGACCGACGCGGAGGCGACGTTGAACGGTTATCGGGTCGGTCGCGGCCGACGGCTGGACTGGGAACGTCAGGCGGACGCGGCGTGTACCGCCTTCGCCCGTAACGGCTCGGTGCTGCTGGTGGGTGACCGCCAGGTCGAGGATCTGGACGAGGAGATCGACCTGCTCGCGGATCCCGAGATGGCCTTCGTGCGGCTCGTCCCGCTGGTGGGTGGCTGACGTGGGTGACTGGCCGTCGTTGCTTCCCGCTCTGACCCCGTCGGAGCGTCGGGAGGTGGAACGACCTGGAAGACCTGCTCGTGCTGGCCACCGGACTCGGCGTAGAACGGCGTCCGGTCGAGGAACACCCCGACGATCTCACCGAGCCCGGCGACCTGGAGCGGCGCGCCGTCGCTGCCGAGGAGCCGGCCGGTACTCCGACCGGTCGGCGTTCGGCGACTACAGCAACACCTTCACGCAGTCCTTCGCGGTGCTGGCGGTGGACCGGGCCGGAGGTGCACCGTCGGCGGCGGTGTCGTTCCTGGCCACGAGCCGGTGCGCCGACGGTGGCTTCCCGCTGTTCCTCGCGCAGCCGACCTGTGTCAGCGACGTCGACGCGACCGCCTTGGCCCTTCAGGCCCTGCTGGCCGCGGACCGTCCGTTGGTCGCGGCTTCGGCTGCGCAGTGGCTGGTCTCCGTACAGAGCAATGATGGCTCGTTCGCCGCGAACGGCGTGACTAACGCGAACAGCACCGGGCTCGCCGCCCAGGCGCTCTTCGCCGCCGGTCGGTCGTTGGCCTGGCTACGCGCCCGTCAGTTCCTGGTCAGCTTGCAGGTCACCTGCACGGGCGCACCGGCCGACCGCGGCGCCATCGCGTACACCCCCGGCGGGTTCGATGCGAGCACCGCCGCCCGGGCCACCGCTCAGGCCGTGCCTGGCATCGCCGGCGCCGGGTATGCGACGTTGTCGGCCGCCGGCGCTCAAAGTGCCGCGCCCATCCTGGCGTGTGCGCCATGGTGACCCGCCGGCGAGCGACGATTCGCCGACGGATGGCGCTGCTGTCAGCGGCCACCATCGTCAGCGTCGGCCTGGTCGCCGTCGACCCGGTGCCACGTGCCGCGCACGCGGCGGCGTGCGCCCCGGGTGCGGGCGTCACGGTGGTGGTCGACCTCACCGCGTTCGGCCTTGGTGTCCAGACCGGCTGCCGTCTGGGTGATCCGCCGACCGGCCTCGCCGCGTTGCAGGGAGCCGGCTTCGCCGTGACGGGTACCCAACGGTGGGGTCTCGCCTTCATCTGCCGAATCAGCGGCTATCCCACAGCCGCCTCTGAACCGTGTGTCAACACGCCGCCCGCCAGCGCGTACTGGTCGTACTGGCACGCCGTACCCGGCGGCACCTGGTCCTACAGCACCCTCGTCGCGAGCAGCTACTACCCCGCCCGGGGCACCGTCGAAGGATGGCGCTTCGGCTCCGGGCAGGCGCCGTCCATCTCCCCGCCGTAGCGGGCCTCGGTCGGGAGTCCGGGCCCAACCGGACTCCCGACCGGTCCAGCCTTGGGCGGAACGGGCGCAACATCTGGCGTACCGGCCTCCGCACCGCCACCGCGACCGGTGCCGTACTGACCGCCCTGGCCGACCATGTCGCGGTGTCGACATCCTGTTCGCTGCTGCACGTGCCGGTGGACCTCGCCGCCGAACCTGACCTGGACCAGGACCTGCGTGTCCGGCTCGCGTTCGCCCAGCAGAAGGTCCACGAGGTCGTCGCTCTCGGACGCGCACTGCGCGACGGTGTCGGTGGCCTGCCCACTGCTCTGCCGGCGATCCCGGCGGCGTGGCGTAAGGACGGTGTCCGGGCCCGACTCGACGCGCTTCGCCCGGAACACCTACGACGCGGGCCTTACGCGCAGCGGGCCGCCATCCAGCAGGCCCGACTGAACCGTCCACCGCCCACCACCACCGGATCGTTTCCCCAGACCACGGAACTGCGCCAGGCGCCGGGGCAACCCGGACTGCGGCCTGAGGACCGCGGCTACCCGGAGGTCGAACAAGCCCTGACCCGACTCGTCGCTGGCGCCGCCGAAATCCGCAGCACGCTCACCTGAGCCCAGGGCGGGACGGCGGCGTGCCGCCGCCGATGCCGCACCGGCCGCTCGGGCACGGCAGCGTCAAACTGCCCCGACGGAGATCCGCTGAGCGCGGGAGTCCGGGCGGCCGGCGAGTATCGCGGCGAGGATCTCCGCGCCATCGACGACCCTCGGGCCGGGGCGGTTGAAGTAGGCGGGCCCGTCAACGACCCACACCTGCCCCCGACGAACGGCAGGCAGATCGGCCCAGCCGGGCTGCCCGGCCGCCACAGGCAGCTCGTCGACGGTCCGTTCAGGCGTGAACCCACACGGCCCGAACACCACCACGTCGGGGGCCAGGTCGGCGACCACCGACCACCGATGTGGGGTGCTGTGCGCCCCCGGGCCGAGCAGCAAAGACCGTCCGCCCGCGAGCGTGATCTGCTCCGGTACCCAGTGCCCGCCTGGCATCAACGGGTCGAGCCACTCGACGAACAGCACAGTCGGCGCACCGGTCCCCGGGCCGGGCAACGCGGCGAGACGACGTTCGGCGTCCGCCCGGATCTCGGCCGCCCTGCCCGCGGTGTCGGTCAGGGCGGCCACGGCGTCGACCGTGTCCAGTATCCCGCCGATGGTCCTCGCCTCCAGGGACACCACCCTGGTATCGAGATCGATCAACCGAACCGCGTCGTTGACCCTCGCATAGGAGACCGCACACACATCGCACAGGTCCTGGGTCAGGATCAGATCCGGCTTCAAGTCCTCCAGCATCGGAACGTCGAGCTGGTACAACGAGGACCCTCGGTGCGCATCGCCAGTGATCGCCGCCGATATCTCCCGGCTCGTCAACGCCTCGGGCAATGATGTCCCAGTCACCACCGGAACATCCACCAGGGCACCCGGCGGCCAGTCACATTCGTGCGTGCGGCCAGCCAGGTTCCCGGTCAGGCCGAGCATGGCCACGATATCCGTGGCCGCTGGCAGCAGTGAGACGATGCGCACACCCGCCTGCCTACCAGGCATGACCACGCCGCGTCCACTCCGCGAGCCGGACCACGGCGGCGGCCACCGGCCCTCGCTACGACCCGAACGCGAGGCGTACCCCGAGCGCGACGAACGCCGCCGCGCAGATCCGGTTGATGCGCCGCGACCAGCGACCGTCAGTCATGCGACTGCCGAGTCGCCCGGCACCGACGCCCAGGGCGATGTCGACGGCGAGTTGCACCGCAACGAAGACCGCACCGAGAAGCACCAGTTGGGCGGTCGCGTTGCCCTGTGCCGGGTCGACGAACTGAGGCAGGAACGCCACGCTGAACAGGATCATCTTGGGGTTGAGGAGATTGGTCACCAGTCCACGCAGGAAGGCCCGCCCGGAGCTGCCACCCTGCTCCGGCTTCCCGGTGGGCGCAGCGCCGGCGCCGCGCAGGGCCCGCACCCCGAGGATGATCAGGTACGCCGCACCGACCCAGCGGATCACTGTGAACAGCACCCGGCGAAGCGGAGATCACCGCGGCGAGTCCGCAGACGACCGCCGCGATGTGTACCGCCTCCCCGGCAGCGACGCCGAGCGCGGCCACCACCCCCGCGCGGGTGCCGTAGCGGGTAGCGTTGGCCAGCACGAACATCATGTCCGGACCCGGCGTCACCATGAGCACGACGATCGCGGCGAGGTACCCGGCCAGCGCCGCAATGGACAGCCCGAGCACGTCTCAGCCCTCCTCGGTGCCGTCGAGCAGCGCCCGCCGCAGGGCCAACCGGTGCTCGCGGCGGATCTCCGCCTCGCGGTACCGCCGCCGATCACCGTCAGTCTCCGGCAGCAACGGCGGCACCGAACGCGGCTGACCGTCGTCGTCGATCGCGACCATGACCAGATGAGCCGTGGCCACATCGGTGGGCGGCACCGCCCGGTCCCACCGGTCGGCGGTCACCTTGACAGCCACCTCCATCGAGCTGCGTCCGGCCCAGGTGATCCGGGCGTCGACGTGCACAACGTCACCGACCCGGACCGCGCGCAGGAACGCGGTCTCGTCGATCGCGGCGGTCACCGCCGGGCCGTCGGAATGCCGGGCGGCGACCACACCGGCCACCGAGTCGATGAGGTTGAGGATCCGGCCGCCGTGCACCGTACCCATCAGGTTGGTGTGATGCTGGTCCATGATCTGCGACAGGGTCAGGTGCGAGGCCGACGGCGCTCGGCCGGCGGTCGTGGTGGTGTCGTGCACAGCGGTAGTCCGTCCCTCGGGAAACCACACCGCCGGAACCGCGGACACGCTGACGAGGACGCACCGGCGCACACCGCGCGGCATGTCACCCGCTCAGCCCACCCGCGAGGCCGACGGCAGCGCACACGGTTGTGTACGCAGCGCGGGCAGGTCTTCGGACTCGCGGGCCTGACCGGTCGTGCCGGTCCCCTACTGGCCGTCGCTTCCCAGGCCGGCTGGCCCAGTGCTGATGACGGCGGTCGTTCCCACTCACCGCTGCGGGGCAGTCCCGGACTTCCACCGGGTTCCCTCTTACGACGCCCAGCCGGTCACGACCAGGCGAACCAGCGCCACCAGCCAGTCTAGTTGATCGTCAAGGACTTACCGCCGCCGAGGCAGGTGGGCCTGACGTCGACTGGTTCGTCGACCGGTCGTGGCCAAGCTGGCTCGGTTGCCCGCCTGACCGGTCCGACCGCTCGGTACGCGGCAGGGCGAAGGTCGCCGCGACGATCACCTACAACGTCGTCGAGGCGGTCATCGCCATCAGCGCCGGGACGATGGCGTCCTCGACCGCGCTAATCGGGTTCGGGCTCGACTCCGTCATCGAGGTGGCCTCGGCCGGCGCCGTCGCCTGGCAGTTCTCCGGCCCCAACCACGCACGAACGCACCGCCCTGCGGATCATCGCTGTCGTTCTTCGCCCTCGCCGCGTACGTGTCCGTCGAGTCGGTACGCGCGCTCGTCGGCGCCGACCGCGCGGAGCACTCCACGATCGATCTGGCCCTGGCCGCGGTGTCGCTCACGGTGATGCCGTTACTGTCGGGCGCGCAGCGGCGTAGCGACTGCCTCGACCACTAACGATCGCGGTATTGGATGACCGCCGTCCGGCATGCCCGCCGCCAGGGCAAGCCAACTCGGATGTCACCTATCGGTGCAGCAGACCCATACATTCGCTGCAGGTGGTGGCGAACGTGCCGGCCGTGAGCGGCGCGTCGGATCACTACCGAACCCACCGTGCCGACGTGCCGGGCGGGACCAGTCGATGGTCCGCCCGGCACGGCCCTCACCTGTCGCGAAGCTCGTTGGCAGCGACGACCAGGTGCTCGAGAGATGCCTCAACTTCGGCATAGCCGCGGGTCTTGAGACCGCAGTCGGGGTTAACCCACAGCCGCTCCGCGGGGACCGCCGCCACTGCCCGTCGTAGCGCCTCGACGACCTCGGCATGCGAGGGCACCCGGGGAGAGTGAATGTCCCACACCCCGGGGCCGACACCCCGGCGGTATCCGATCGCGGCGAGGTCATCAAGGACTTCCATCTTCGAGCGGGATGCCTCGATGCTGGTGACATCGGCGTCGAGAGCGTCGATGGCGGTGATGACCTCCCCGAACTCCGAATAGCACAGGTGGGTGTGGATCTGGGTGTCGTCGGCGACGCCGGAGGTCGCCAGGCGGAACGCGCCGACAGCCCAGTCCAGGTACGCCTTCTGGTCGGCCTTGCGCAACGGCAGCGTCTCACGCAGGGCCGGCTCATCGACCTGGATCACCCGGATAGCGGCCGCTTCGAGGTCACGGCACTCGTCACGCAAGGCGAGCGCGACCTGGTCGGCGGTGTCGCCGAGCGGCTGGTCGGCCCGAACGAACGACCAGGCCAGGATCGTCACCGGACCGGTGAGCATCCCCTTGACCGGCCGGTCGGTCAACGACTGGGCGTAGGTGGACCAGCCGACCGTCATGGGCGCCTTGCGGGCCACGTCGCCGTAGATGATCGGTGGGCGTACGCAGCGGGAGCCGTAGGACTGCACCCAGCCGTGCTCGGTGGCGGCGAACCCGCTCAACTGCTCGCCGAAGTACTGGACCATGTCGTTGCGTTCGGGCTCGCCGTGCACCAGCACGTCCAGACCCAACCGCTCCTGAAGTCGGATGACCCGCTCGACTTCAGCCCGCATCCGCTCGGTGTAACCAACCTCGTTGAGCCGGCCAGCCCGGTACGCGGCGCGGGCCCGGCGCAGTTCGTCGGTCTGCGGGAACGAGCCAATGGTCGTCGTTGGCAGCGGCGGCAGGTTCAGCCGGGCCTGCTGTGCGGCGGCGCGGTGCGGGTAGGCGCCGCGTTGCCGGTCCGTGCCCCGCAACGCGGCAAGGCGCCCTCGCACGCTGTCGTCGTGCCACGTCGCCGGGGCCGGCGGCAGCTGCGCGGGCAGGGACGTGGTGCCGTTGCGCAGCGCCCGACCCAGCAGGACGACCTCATCAACCTTCTGCCGGGCGAAAGCCAAGCGGTCGCGCAGGTCCGGATCAAGGGCGGTCTCGACGGACAGGTCCACCGGCACGTGCAGCAGCGAGCACGAGGTGGACACCGCGACGTGGTCGGCGAGCCCCGTCACCGCGGCACCGGAGCTGATCGCCGCTCGCAGGTCGGTGCGCCAAATGTTACGTCCGTCGACGAGCCCCGCGACGATTGTCTTACCACGTAGCTGACCCGCTCCGGCGAGCCGATGCAGGTTGCCGGGCCCGGCAACCAGGTCCAACCCGATCGCCTCGACTGGCGTGTTCAGCAGAGCGGGCAGCGCGTCACCGAGTTCCCCGAAGTAGGTGGCGACGAAGATCCTCGGCCGCTGCGGCACGGCGCACAACCGGGTGTACGCGTCGCGGAGGGCGGCGATCTCTGCGGGGCTGCGGTCGCTGACGTAGGCGGGTTCGTCCAGCTGTACCCACTGCACCCCAGCCTCGGCGAGGGTCCGCAGGAGGTCGGCGTACACGTCGATGAGGTCCGTCAGCCGATCGAACGGTTCACCGCTCCCGTCGGTGGGCTTGGCCAGCAGCAGGAACGTGGCCGGTCCCACCAGCACCGGACGGCTCTCGATGCCCAGCTCACGGGCTTCCCGGTACTCACGCAGCGCCTTCGCGGGGTTCGCGGCGAAAGCGGTGTCGTCACCGATCTCCGGTACCAGGTAGTGGTAGTTCGTGTCGAACCACTTCGTGAGCTCCAGCGCCGGCTCGGCGTCGACGCCACGGGCCATCGCGAAATAGGTGTTGAGCGCGGAGAGACCGAGGCGGGAGAAACGTTGCGGGATCGCGCCGACGGCCACGGCGGTGTCGAGCACGTGGTCGTAGTAGGAGAACGTGTTGGACGGAATCGTGCCCAGACCTGCGTCCCGAAGCGCCCGCCAGACCTCGGCCCGCAGGGCGGCGCCGGTCGTCTCCAACCCCTCGGCGTCGATACCTCCCGCCCAGTAGGCCTCCACCGCCTTCTTCAGCTCACGGTTGCCGCCGATACGCGGATAGCCGAGCACGGTGCTCTGACCGAATGCAGTGTTCATGGGTTCCTTCCCTCGAAGTGCCCGAGGACCCAGGAGACAGCGGGAAGGAAGGGGTACGACAACGCACCGGCTTCCGCCCCGGTCGTCCCTAGAGACCGTCGGCGGCGCACACCGGGGTGGTGTGCGCGGCGCTGGCAGGTCTTCGGACTCGTGGGCGTGACCTGTTCGGTCGCCTACTGGCCGTCGCTTCCCAGACCTCGCGGCCCAGTGCTTGATGACGGCGGTCGTTCCCACTCACCGCTGCGGGGCAGTCCCGGTTTCGCACCGGGTTCCCTCTTACGACGCCGCGACCGATCGGGCCGCGGCGAACCAACACCGTTATCTATCGTAAGGGCTCGCGAACACCCCGGCGGCGGTGAACCCGCCTGTCGGGACGGTTCCACGGTGGCGAACCCAACATCCCGCAACACGAGAGGGACCAGGGTAGAACAGGAGATCGCCAAGGTCACGGTCGTCGTCAACGGCAGCGAGTGGACGACCCCGAGAGATGGCCGACTTTTGTCAGCTGAGGAAAAAGTCCAGCACCTCTTGAAAAAAGTCTCACCACGGCGAAGATATTCAGATGCGTCGTCTCCCTCAGACTCCGGTGCGGGCGCTCTCGGGCCTCCTCGCGCTCCTCCTCGCCTCGGCGGTCGCTCTGCTCGCGTCCGCCCAACCCGCCGGAGCTCACGGGACCCTCGCGATGTCCACGCCAGCGGGGGGCACCACGGTGAGCGAGCCGTTGACGTCGGTGCAGCTGTACTTCACCGAGAAGGCCGCAGCCAACGCGTTCTTCACCATCACCGCCCCGGGCGGCATCCGGGTCGACAACGGCTGGTCGTACGGGGAGCCGAAGCCGCTGGACAAGCCGGTACGGGAATACTTCCTGGTCAACGGCCAGTTCGAGCCACGTGAGTACACGACCGGGTTCCCCGCGACGGTGGCGGTCGCGCACCTACCGGCCAAAGGCCAGTACTCGGTGAGCTACCTGTCGGTCGCCTCGGACGGCGACACCGTGCGCGGCACCCTGACCTTCCGTTACAACGGGCGGGTGACGGCAGCGCCGCAGGGGTGGAGCCCTCCGACGACCCAGCCGGACCCTGCGCTGTTGGCCGCCACGGAGCAACACGGATCATCCGGGCAGGTCTCGGCAGTGCCGACCGTAGCCGCCGAGACGGCGGTACCGCCGTCCGCAGTCGCGGCCCCATCGACCGACTCCGCAGAGGAGAACGGTCCGGGAGCGCTCGCCTGGGCCGGCATGGCGGCGGTGGCCGCGGCGGCGGTGGCCGGATTCGTCGTCTGGCATCGGCGGACGGCTCCCACCGGCAGACCCACCGGCCGGGGCCGTACCTCGTCGGCAGCCTCCGGTCGCGGCGCCGGCGCTCGCCCCATCAACAAGACCGGCGGCGGCAGGACCGGCGCGGGCAAGACCGCCGGGCGCAAGGCCGGCAACGGCGAGACCTCCGGGAGCAAGGCCGGTGCGGCGACCGGCAACGGTACGCAGAGCACGGGCGGTAAGCGCCGACCCAGCACCGCGCCGGCCGCGCGTAAGGACACCGCGGTCGTCGTGGCTCGCACGGGCGTCGCGGTCGATCCAAATCCGACCGATGAGGACGCGACGGCCCCCGCCACGACGGACACTCGACCGCCCGTCCACTCCGGAGCACGGCCCGACCCGGACCCCGCCACCGTGACACCCGGGTCCGGGCTGAGCAACACTCACCTGGCGCTGCTGGTCGGTGGTCTGGTGCTGGTCTTGCTCGCCGGGTTCGGGTTGGCCCGCATCGGCGGCACCGAGACCCCGGCCGCCGGCACCACCCGGCCCCCGGCGGGCGGCCCGGCCGCCTCGGATCCCGCGCTGTCCGCGAACGACGGACACCAACACCCGGCCGGCACCGGACCGCACACGCACCGGGGTGACGGCGCGACAGGCGAGTCGCTGGTCACCGGGACGACGGTCAGCGCCGGCGGGTACACCCTGCAACCGCTGGAACGAACCCAACCCGTCGGGCTACGCGCCGACTACCGCTTCCGCATCGTCGGCACCGACCGACAACCGGCGACGCGCTTCGCGGTCGTCCACGACAAGCCGTTGCACATGATCGTGGTGGGCCGCGACCTGAGCGGCTACCAGCACCTGCATCCGACAATGGCACCCGACGGTACCTGGAGCGTCCCCCTGACGCTGGCCCGGCCCGGCGGCTACCGCGTCTACGCCGACTTCTCCGTCACCGCGGCCAACGGCACTCAGGTGCCTCTCGTGCTGGGCGTCGACCACACCGTGCCCGGCGCGCACACCCCCGCCGCGCTGCCACCGGCGCAGGCGCAGGCGACGGCTGGTCCGTACGCGGTGTCGATGACCGGCACGCCGACGGTGGGCGTGACAGCGCCGATGGAATTTCGGATCAGCCGCGCCGACACAACCACGCCTGTACAGCTGGAGCGATACCTGGGCGCGTACGGGCATCTGGTCGTCGTCCGTGAGGGCGACCTCGGATACGTGCATGTTCACCCTGAGCAGGAACTCATCGACGGAACCGTCCAGTTCTGGCTGACCAGTCCGAGTTCCGGCCGCTACCGGGCCTTCTTCGACTTCCAGGTCGACGGGAGGGTGCACACCGCCGAATACACGATCGACGTACCCTGATCGAAGGTTGGTTATTTACTGCTCCCCGTTACGGGAACTGGCGCCCTCGTCGCCCGACTGATACGGCGCCGTTGCGGTATCGGATCGGCGGACTGTTGAGCCGGGTGTCGGGTCCGTGGTCAGATCGCTTGGGCGAGTTCGGCGAACGCCGCAGCGACCCGCAGAGAGGGCGGGGCGTCGACGGCGAGTTCGCAGTGGCCGCGGCGGAGGTTCTGTATGAAGGCGTGGCCGGCGATGATCACCTGTGCTGTCTTGTCCGTTCGTAGCCCGCGCATCGGTCTCAACCGCTGTTTCAGCTGGCTGTGATCAGCCTCTATCGGATTGTTGGCGTACTGCTCGACGTGGCGCCACACGGACGGGATCAGCTCGTCGAGCACACCGGGGTAGACCGCGGCGGCATCGGTGACCACCTCCACGGGTGTCACCTTCAACGTCGACAGCGCCCGTCGGACGAACCGCCGGCCCCCGCCGGCGTCCCGGCGAGCCGAGACCAGCACGTCAATGACCTGCCCGTCCTGGTCGACCGCCCGGTACACGTACCGCCAAACACCGTTCACCCTGACGTACGTCTCATCAACGAACCACCTGTCACCTGGCGAGTGCCGGCAGAAGCGAGCGGCGTCGGCCACCAGCGGCGTGAACCGCTGCACCCACCGGAACACCGTGACGTGATCGACCTCCACGCCACGTTCGACCAGCAGCTCCTCCACATCGCGATAGGACAGGTTGAACCGCAGATACCAGCGCACCCCGACGACGATCACCTCTGGCGGGAACCGGAACCCGGCGAACGCCGACTTCGGTGGCAGCCACGGGTCAGGCTGGCTCGATGACTGCACTGCTCAAGCCTGCGTCGATCTTGCCGACGCTCAATGCAACAGAGCCGCACATCCCCGCTAGTTGGGTACGCCTACTCGGACTACACCTATGCGATGAACGGCCGCTGCACCAGTGCGGCCGGCCTCCTGTGGTACCGGGCTGCTGGCTCACCTCCGTTGTACATCTACAGCGCCCACCGAATCAGCTAACTCCCGGCACCGGGCAGTGTGGAACGGAGACGTGGGCGGTGACGATCCGCCAGCCGACGGGCAGGCGTACCCAGGTCTGGGTCTGCCGCCCGGTGGGCGCGCCGCCGGCGTACCCGAAGCGGGTCGTCACCACCGCGAGGTCCCTGCCGAACGTGGTGACTGCCGGGTCCACCAGCCGGCGACCGGCGGGCAGTGGCGGCTGCGTGGCCCGCCACTCGCGTTGCTCGTCCAGCCCGTACTGGTGGTCGGCGAGGCCGAAGCGCACGGTCCGCTCGGAATCCCAGAAGTACGCGCAGATCCGGTCCGCGTCGCCGTCGACCAGCGCCCGCTCGTAGTCGGCGAAGGCCGCCGCCACCTCGGCCACGACGTCGGTCCGGTCGATCTCCATCCGGTACGTCCCTTCGATTCGTCGGGTCGGGCATCGGTCGGCCCGGTCGGGAGCCGTGACCTTCCGACCGGGCTCGCCCACTCAGCCGGGCAGCGCGGACGTTCTCCGGTCGGTGTCCGTCCGCTCGCTGGCGGGGTCAGCTCGATCGGGCTGCTGGTCCGGTTCGTCCTCCTGCGGGTCGGGCTCGCGGGGCGTCGGGCGGCCGAGTGCGAAGACCGCACAGATCACCGCCACGAAGAGATAGCCCAGTGCCACCTGGCCGTTGGCGTTCCACTCGATCCGCTCGCCGTGGATCAGTCCAATGAACGACAGCACCGCGCCGGAGCTGGCGAAGATCGCGGCTCGGACGAAGCGTCTGTCGATGATGAAGACCACCACCGCGCCGAGCACCAGCCCGGCGAGGATCGCGCCCTGACCGAGCACCAGCAGCCCGTCGTAGATCACCCCGGCGCCGTTGAGCGCGTCGTCGCCGACCGCCGCGGCGGTGGTGCCGGCCGCGGCCAACGCGTTGTCGATCTGACCGGTCGCCCAGGCCGCGATGTTCGGGATCAGCGCGGCGACCACGGCGGCGGCGTGCGCCCGGGGGGTGGCCTGGAAGGCCTGCGCCCCGATCAGCAGCCCGATGTAGAGCAGGATCGGCACGATGGCCGCGGTCGGGAAGATCGCGCCGAGCAGCCCGAACATGCCGAGGAAGCAGAGCACCGCGATTACCACACCGGTCGCCATCGAGTATCCGCTGCGTCCACCCGCCGCTTTCCAGCCCGGGTGCCCGACGTAGACGGCCGGTGGGAACGGCGAGCCGAGCGCGGCGCCGATCACCGCGCCTGCACCGTCGGCGAGCAGCACGCTGCGCAGGTTGTAGTTGTCCCCCGCGGTGGCGGCGCTCTCCACGTTGGTCATGCCCTCGGTGAAGTTGTAGACGCCGAGCGGGATCGCCGTCGCCAGCAGGGGTGCCATGTCGGCCAGGCCGGTGAAGAGCAGGTCCAGCTTGAACGAGGGTACGGCGACCGCGATGTCGCGGGCCGCGGCCGTGACGTCCGGTACCGACATCGCCCCGCCGGCCCAGCCGATCGCGGTGCCGAGCAGCAGCGCGGCGAGCCCGATCGGGAAGTTGAACGGCAGTTTCACGTCGGTGAGCAGGCCGATCAGCAGCAGCGCGAAGACCGGCAGGGCGACCCAGGCCATCCGCCACATCTGACCGGCCGGGTTCATCGAGATGAAGGTGATGGAGATTCCGGCGAGGGTGCCGAGCAGCGCGGCCCGGGGGGCGTACCGGCGGATGTACGGCCCGACGAACGCGCCGATCAGCACGATCACGCCGATGATGAAGGCCCACGCCAGCCCGGCCTCCCAGGCTCGCAGCGGGTCCTGGGTGCGCAGGTAGATCGGCAGCATGATGACGAAGATGACGATGAACATGTGCGGCACGCTCGGCCCGTACGGCAGGGCGGTCACGTCGGTGCGGTTCTCCCGTCGGGCCAGCCGGCGTGCCAGGTAGGTGTAGTAGATGTTCCCGGCGACCAGGGCGATGCCGAGCGCCGGCAGGATCGTGCCGAACACCTCCCCCTCGGGAAGGTTCACCACGGCGAGGCAGAGCCCGGTCAGGGTGAGCACGTTGACCAGGACGTTGACGCCGAAGCCGAAGAATGCGTTGGTGTCGCCGCGTACCCAGTACGGGAGCGGGGCGACTGTCGGTGTGGTCGAGGCCATGACTACTCCCGGTCAGGAGGAGGGCTGCAACACGGGGGTGGCGGGCAGCGCGGCGCGCACCTGCGCCGAGTCGGCGACCCAGCCGAAGATGCCGCCCTGGGCGGCGATCATGTCGAGGCCGACCCGCTGGAACTCGGGAAAGTAGGACCCGACGCAGTCGGCGAGCACGAGGCACTCGTACCCGCGGTCGTTGGCCTCCCGGACGGTCGTGTGCACGCACACCTCGGTGGTGACCCCGGCGACCAGGAGGCTGCGGATGCCCCGCTCGGCGAGCAGGGCGTCCAGGTCGGTGGCGTAGAAGGCACCTTTGCCGGGTTTGTCGATGACCGGCTCGCCGGGCAGCGGCCTCAGCTCGTCGACGATGTCGTGGCCGTACTCGCCGCGGATCAGGATTCGGCCGTTGGGCCCGGGGTCACCGATGCGCCTGCTCGGCGCACCTCGACGGAGTTTGGCCGGCGGGCAGTCGGACAGGTCGGGCAGGTGCCCCTCGCGGGTGTGGATGATGCTCAAGCCGATGGCGCGGGCGTCGGCCAGCAGCGCCGCGAGCGGGGCGATGGTGCAACGCAAGTGGCCGACGTCGTTGCCGAGGCTCTCACCGAACCCGCCGGGTTCCAGGAAGTCGCGCTGCATGTCGATGACGAGCAGCGCCGTGGTGGCGATGTCGAAGGCGTACGGACCGGGCCGCGCGGTGGCGATGGTCAGCATGGGCGCACCTCACTTGGCCGTGGCGGCGATGACGTCGTCGGATGTGGTGACGCAGCCGAAGACGCCGCCCTGCATGGTGACCATGTGCAGTGCCGCGTCGTGGTTGGCCTTGTCGGTGGCGCCGGTGCAGTCGGCGAGGATGAGGCACTCGTACCCCCGGTCGTTCGCCTCGCGCATTGTGGTGTGTACGCAGACGTCGGTGGTGATACCGGTGAGGATCAGGTGGGTGATGCCCCGGGTCCGGAGGACCAGGTCGAGGTTCGTGGCGTAGAAGGCGCCCTTGCCCGGCTTGTCGATGACCACTTCGCCGGGCAGTGGGGCGACCTCGGGCACGATCTCCCAGCCGGGCTCGCCCCGGACCAGGATCCGACCGGCCGGACCGGCCGAGCCGATCTCGGCGCCGATACGCGCCGAGCGCCACCGCTTGTTCGCCGGGAGGTCGGACAGCTCCGGCTCGTGCCCCTCCCTGGTGTGTACGACGAGCATGCCGAGCGCGCGGGCGTGCTCCAGCAGGCGGGCGGTGGCCGGTAGACCGGCCCGGGTGAGCCCGATGTCGTAACCCATCGCGTCGACGTAGCCGCCCGGTCCGCAGAAGTCGGTCTGCCAGTCGATGCAGAGCAGTGCGGTATGCGCGGTGTCCGCCACGCCGTCGTACGGCCACGGATAGGGGTTGGCCGGTACCGGTCCGATGCTGCCCATTCTCTCGCCTCCTGTCGTGATCGCGGTTGTCTGTCGGCCCTATTGCCGGACGGGCGCGCCCCGGTACGCCCGCCATCCGCCGGCGGCGCTGATGTCCTCGGCCGGCGGGCCGGCCGCGTACGCCTCACAGAGGAAGCCGAGCACGTCCCGCCCGTCGTGCAGCCGGACCCAGCCGAGCGAGAGCGGAGCCGGCACCCCGGCCAGCAGCCCGCCGACCGCGTGCCCGGGCAGTCGCCACAGTTCGACCTCGATGCAATGGCCGGCGGGCCCGTCCGGCGCTACCCGCACCAGACCGGGCAGCCCTTCGCCGTCCGGGGTGTCCATCCGGAACAGCCGGTAGAGCGGGGCGGTGTGGGCGGCGCCGACGAGGAGTGCCCCGCGCCCGACCAGCTCGGCGTTACGCGACTCGCCCGTCAGGTGCCGGCCGACGACAGCCACCAGCAGTTCGGCCGCTGCTGGGACGACCTCGACCGCTGCGCCGGGCGCCTCGCCCTCGGTGAGGGTGGCGGCCAGGCGGGCCAGTGTGGTGTCGGTGAACGCCGGGCCGACCAGGGTCAGGCTCGCCGGTCGTCCGGCGCTGGTGAAGCCGTTGGGCACTGTCACCGCGGCCAGGTCGAGCAGGTTCGCGAACTGGGTGTAGCGGCCCAGCATGGCGTTACGCCCGATCGGGTCCTCGGCGATCTCGTCGAGCGTGAACGTGGTGCCGATGGTGGGCACCACCAGCACGTCGATGTCCTGCCAGAGCTGGTCGACCTGCGCGCGTAGCTCACGCAGGCGGTGCTGGCCCCGGAAGGCGTCGACCGCGTCGTGGCGCCGTCCGGTCTCCAGCACGGCCCGGGTGACCGGGTGCACGGAGTCGGGGTGCGATCGCAGGAAGCCGTCCAGGGCGACGAGTCGCTCGGCCACCCAGGGCCCGCGGTAGAGCAGGTCGCCCGCGTCGAAGAAGGCGCCCAGCGGTACCGACCGGGGCGACCCGACGAAGGTCCGCAATCGTTTCACCCCTGCGGCGAACCGGGCCTCCTGTCCGGTGTCGCCGAAGAACTCCAGGTCTGCTGAGTCGGGCACCCCGAGGCGTAGCGTTCCCGGCGTGCGGGCAACCACCTGCTCCGTCGGCAGCGGACGCCCCCAGGGGTCTGCCGTGGTGACCGCACGGGCCGCGTGCAGCACCTCGACGGCCCCGGCGACGTCGGCGGCGAAGACCGACACGCAGTCCAGCGAGCGGCAGGCCGGGACCACGCCGGCGGTGCTGAGCAGTCCCCGGGTGGGCTTGAGGCCGACGATCCCGTTGAGCGCTGCGGGCACCCGACCGGAGCCGGCGGTGTCCGTACCCAGAGCGAAGCTGACCTGGCCCGACGCCACCGCCACGGCGGAGCCTGAGCTGGAACCCCCGGAGATCAGGCCGCCGCCGAAGACGCTCTGGCAACTGCCGTACGGCGAGCGGGTCCCGGTCAGGCCGGTGGCGAACTGGTCGAGATTCGTCTTGCCGACGAGCAGCGCGCCGGCGTCGAGCAGCCGGCGCACCACCGGGGCGTCCTGGGCGGCCAGGTACCCGAAGTCGGGGCAGCCCGCAGTGGTGATCATGCCGGCCACGTCGATGTTGTCCTTGACCGCGAAGGGGATGCCGTACAGCGGCAGTGCAGGGTCACCGTGACGGGTCAGCGACCGGGCGCGCTCACGCAGCCGGTCGGCCGGGACGGTACTGATCCAGACCGGCCCCCTGTCGCGTCCGACGAGCCCGTCCAGAACGCGTTCGGCCTGGTCCGCCGGGGTCAGGCTGCCATCGCGGTACGCCGACCGAAGGTCCGAGATCGATCCCACTGGATCTGGCATACAGTCGATTGTCGACTGTTCTGTTACGGCAAACCGCGCGCTACGTAACGACGAAATGACGGCGCCTGGCCCGAGCCATCCGGCCGACCTTGGCGCTGCGCACCTCAGCCGAGGTACGAGCGGGCTCCGTGCCCGGTAAGCACCGTGAGCACCTCCTCCGGGTCTCCCCCGACGACAGCCTCGTACAGCCGCTCGTGCCGGTGAACCCCGTCCAGCGGCTGCGCCATCTCCGCCTCGCGGCGCAGGTTGACTGCCATGTAGAGCTGCAACTTCACCAGGACCGAGCCGTACACGGCGGAAAGTTGCCGGTTGCCGGCGAGCGCCACCAGCTCGACGTGGAACTGCCGGTGCGACTCGGCGACCGCCAACCGGTTGCCGGCCCGGGTCGCCTCCCTCATCCCATCCAGCGTCGCCCGCAAAGCGGCGAGATCGCCCTCCCGGCCGACGGGGATCCCCGCCCGCACCGAGAAACGCTCCAGCACGTCACGCAGCTCGTACAGCTCCCGCACGTCGCGGTCCGACAATGTGGCTACCCGCACCCCACGCCGGGGCACGTGCTCGACCAGACCCTGCTGAGCGAGCAATCGCAGCGCCTCCCGCAACGGCGCCCGACTGATCCCCAGCCGACGGGTCAGCTGCTCCTCCACCAGGCGTTCACCCGGGTTGCTCTTACCGCTGAGGATCTCCCGGGTCAGCCGGGAGACGGCGAGGTCCACCAGACTGACGCTCTCCAGCTCACCATCCACCGTCGATGCGACCCCGTCGTTCACTCCGATAAGTCTGCCACCTGCTCCCCGGCGGCCACCCGTCGGCGGCGGTCTGCCAGACATCGGCGGGGCGTCGTCCTCTTGTTGGTCTTGTGGCGGTCCGATTCGGATGACAGCCCGTCGGTCAAGCAGCGCTAGGCACGCTTCAACTTCACTGATCTTGGTCCCCAGAACGGCGAAAGGGCCGACCCGATATCCGGATCAGCCCTCTGACCTGCGTCGGGACGGCCGGATTCGAACCGACGACCCCTTGTTACCATCCGTAACCAAATCGAGCTTGCCATTGGTTGTCACAAATAGGCGTTGATCTGCACAGAAACGATCAGACACTAGCCGCTTCTTGTCACTGATTGTCAACGGCAGATGGGGTTTTCGGGGGGTAAACGGGGGCCGGCCGACATGACAGCGCTGCGTCCCACCGCACCCCGCTCCACCACCATCGGGGACGTGCCGTCACCAGGAAACAGCGCGCGCCTGTCCGTCGCGACTCGCCTACTTGGGCAAGGGGTTGGTGTCGGTGGATCGCCACGGGCTGATGGCTCACGTGGGATACGCCTTATCGGCGCCATCCCGCCCAGCTGAAGATCAGCCCACCTTGACGGGTCCCGGGCCAGGCGTTCGGGACCCGTGTTTACGCACGAGCCCTCTCAGCCGGACGCGCCTCCGCGACCCGACGTGGTGCGCGCTCATGCCGAGAACGGTGCACCTGATCATGGCAACGGGATGCTGCGGTCCACCGTGCGCCCAGACCTTTAATCCTGGCCTCAGGTTGATCGGGGACAATGAGCGGCAAAAGCATCGATTGGGAGGGGGCGCGTCGGCGTGCGGATCATGATCGCGGATGATGACGTGGCCATCCGTGAGTCGCTGGAGCGGGTTCTCCAGGTCGAGGGTTACGGCACTAGCACCGTCGCCAACGGTCTCGCCGTGCTCGACGGGATCGGTGGCGCGGAGCCGGATCTGCTGATCCTCGACGTGATGATGCCCCGCCTCGGCGGGTTGGAGACCTGCCGGCGGTTGCGGGCGGCGGGTCGCGATCTGCCGGTGCTCATGCTGACCGCCCGGGATCAGGTCTCCGACCGGGTCGCCGGGCTGGACGCGGGTGCCGACGACTACCTACCCAAGCCGTTCGCCACCGAGGAGTTGCTGGCCCGGGTCCGGGCCCTGCTGCGCCGCCGCTCGCCCGGCGACGACGAGTCGCAGCTCCTGACGTTCGCCGACGTCCGCCTCGATCCCGACAGGTTCGAGGCGTGGCGGGGCGGGCGGTCGCTCCACCTGACCCGGACCGAGTTCTCCCTGCTGCACGTTCTCATGCGCAACGCGACCCGGGTGTTGACCCGGGACGCGCTGTTCGAGGCGATCTGGGGCTTCGACATGAGCACCACCGCCAACAACCTCCAGGTGTACGTGAGCTATCTGCGCCGCAAGATGGAGGCCGAGGGTGAGCCGCGATTGATTTACACGCTGCGCGGCTTGGGATACACGTTGCGGGAGACCCCTCCGTGAGTGGGCCTACCGGCCGGGAACCGCGCCGGCTGACCCGATGGTGGCGCCGGCGGTCCCTGCGGACCAGGCTGACGGTGATCGCGGCGACGGCCATCGCGGTCAGCGTGTTCATGGCCTTCCAGGTGGCCAGCGAGCTGCTGGACTCGGAGCTGCAGGACAACGCCGAGAATCAGCTACGCGCGGACTCCCGCGTCCTGGCGGCGACCGTGGAGCCCACCGGTCTGGCGCAGGTCCAGCTACCGCCGTATCCCGGATCCGGTCGGCTGGTGCGGGTCATCCTGCCCGACGGCTCGACCCGGACGCCGGCCGGCCAACCCGCGCTGCCCCCGGTCAGCGAGCACGCCGGGCGGGTGGCGCAGGGCGCGTCGGCCGACCTGATGGAGTCCAGCGACAGCGACGACGACGGCTACCTCATCTACACGCTGCGGGCGGGCGACGGCGCGGTCCAGGTGGCCCGCGACACCGACGACAGCCCGATCAACCGGTTCGGGTTGGGCATGCTGCTGATCGGGCTGCTCTGCGTGGCCGGGGGCGCCCTTGTCGGGCGGGCCGTGGCGCGGACCGGGCTGGCGCCGATCGACCGGCTGACTGCCGCCGCGGTTCGTGTCGCGCAGACCCGGGACCTCGACGCCGCCATCCCGGACGAGGGCGGCGGGGAGATCCGGCGGCTGATCCAGTCAATTAACGACATGCTCGCCGCGCTCCGGGACTCTCGGCAGGCCCAGCGGCTGCTCGCCGAGGATGCCGCCCACGAGCTCAAGACCCCGCTCACCAGCCTGCGCCTCAACGTCGAGCTGCTGATCCGGCTCGATCGGCGCGACACCCTGGACAACGCACTGCCGGCGGAGAGCCGGACCCGGCTGCTCAACGATCTCGGTGCCCAGGTGGCCGAGTTGAGCACCCTTGCCGCCGAACTGACCGACCTGGCGCGCGGCGACGTCAGCGACGAGAGCACCGAGGTGCTCGACCTCGCCGACGTGGTGGTGGCCGCCGCGGCCCGGGCGCGTTCCCGCGTGCCTGACATCGAGGTCGCGCTCGACGTGACCTCCGTGTGGGTGAGCGGGCGTCCCGCTGCGCTTCAGCGAGCGGTGCTCAACCTCATCGACAACGCCGGCAAGTGGTCCCCCGCTGACCAGCCGGTCCAGGTCCGGCTCCGTGCCGAGGACGCGTCGGCGGTCCTCGAGGTCGACGACGCTGGGCCGGGCATCGACGCTGCCGACGTACCGCGGGTGTTCGACCGGTTCTACCGTGCCGACAGCGCCAGGGCGTTGCCAGGTTCCGGTCTGGGGCTGTCGATCGTGCAGCGGGTCGTCGACGCCCATGGCGGCCGGGTCACCGTCGCCCGCTCCGCGCGCGGTGGTGCGCTGCTTCGAGTCGACCTTCCGGCCGCGGCCCCGCCCGGTCGAATCACGCGGCCCACCGCCGGGTCATGAATAAGATCCGGGACGGGCCTGAGGCTCCGTCCCGGATCTCGCCCGTGCCGCCGCGCTCACCGTTGTAGCGCGGGCTCCTCGTCGTCGTCGAGCGACTGTCGCCCGTCCGGCGGCTCCACCGGTTGGGACAGCCGGCTCGGCCACCACATCCGCCGGCCGATCAGCAGGGTGAGGGCGGGAACCAGGACCGATCGCACCAGCAGGGCGTCGAGCAGCACGCCGAAGGCGACCAGGAACCCGACCTCGATCAGCATCACCAGCGGAAGTGAGGCGAGGACTGCGAACGTGGCCGCTAGGACCAGGCCTGCCGAGGTGATGACGCCACCGGTGGCGGAGAGGGCTTTGAGCATGCCCTCTCTGGTGCCGAGACGCACGGCTTCCTCCCGGGCCCGGCTGGCCAGGAAAATGTTGTAGTCGATGCCGAGCGCCACCAGGAACAGGAATGCCAGCAGCGGCACCGAATAGTCGACGCCCTTGAACCCGAGGATCGTGTCGAAGACGAACACGCTGCCGCCGAAGGCTGCGGCGAATGAGGCGACCACTGTGGCCATCAGGACCAGCGGGGCCACGACCGCGCGCAGCAGCAGCCCGAGCACGATCAGGACGACGGCGAGCACCAGCGGGATCACCAACTTCTCGTCGCGGCTGGTGGTCACCTCGGTGTCGAGGTTCTCCGCACTCGGCCCGCCGACGATCGCCTCCGCCCCGCTCACCGCGTGCACGGCGGTACGCACCCGCTTGATCGTGTCGTACTCTGCGACGCTGTCCGGCGCGTCCGTCGGGAACACGGAGATGTCGGCCCAGCCACCCTTGGTCTGACCCGGGATGGCCGTGGCCACACCTCGGGTGCCCTTGACGATGTCGAGGACCCGCTCCTGGTACGCCGGCCGCGTGAAGATCGTCATCGGCTGGCCGCCGAGCTCCGGGAAGTGCTGGCGGAGAACGGTGAAGCCGGTGACCGACTCCGGCGCGGACAGGAACTGGTCCTGCTCCCGCAGTGCGCCGGTATTGCCCGCCAGCCCGAGGGCGAGCACGCCGAGGACTCCGAGCGAGCCGAGTGTCGCCACCCACCGGCGGCGGCTGATGGCGGTGCCAAGCCGTCCCCACAGCCCCGGCTTCTGCTCCACGGCCGTGCTGAACCGCGGGATGGCCGGCCAGAAGATCCGTCTACCGAGCACCACGAGCATCGCCGGGAACAGCGTCAGCATGGCCACCAGCGCGCACAGGATGCCGGCCGCGCCGATCGGGCCCAACCCGCTGGTGCTGTTCAGGTCGGCGACGAGCAGGCAGAGCAGGCCGGCGATCACGGTGGCCGCGGACGCGACGATCGCCGGCGCCGCGCCGCGCAACGCGTGGACCATCGCAACCCGGACGTTCTCGTGGTGGTGCAGTGCCTCCCGATATCGAGCGATGAGCAACAGCGCGTAGTCCGTGCCGACGCCGAATACCAGGATCGTTAGCAGCGCCGAGTTCTGGTCGTTGATCACGATGCCGAAGCCTTTGACGAGCAGGTAGACGGTGGCCATCGCGGTCAGCGCGGCCATGCCCACGGCCATGAGCGGGATGAACCACAACACAGGGCTGCGGTAGGTGAGGATGAGTAGGAGCGTGACGACGACGACGGTGGTGAGGAAGACCTGCAGGTCGATGCCGTCGAAGACGGCGTCCATGTCGCCGTCGATCGCGGCGGGGCCGGTCACGTCGAGTTCCAGGCCGGCGGGGCGGTCCTGCGCGGCCTCCCGCAACGGGCCGACGATGGTCTCCGGTGCGCCGTAGGTCGTGCTCACGTCGAGGGTGAACATCATCGCCTTGCCGTTGATGGAGAGTCTCGTCGATGGGCCCTCGTCGTCCTCGCCGCCCGCCGCCGTCGCCTTCGGCGGGTACCGCTTGGCAAGGGTGTTGTAGTGGCGCTCGACCGACGCGCGGTCGGCGTCGGTCATGCCGCCGGCGCGGTGGTACACGAACACGAACGTGTTGTCCTCACCGCCGGGGAGACTGTCCTCCAGCACCGCCACCTTGGTGGACTCGGCGCCGGCCGGCAGGGTGTCCACGGCTCTGTCGGTAGTGACCGAGCTCAGCTTTCCGCTCAACGGCACCATCACCGCCGCCAGCGCCACCCACAGGCCAATCACCAACCACGGCACCCACCGGCCTGCCAACCGACCGGCCGGCGCTTCCTTGGACGGCGCTGCGTTGACTGCCATCACTAGCCTCCTACGAGACGGTCCATCGCTTATCTGATGCCGACTTCGTACCGAGCGAATCTGAGACGACTGTTAAACGGCGCTCAGGCCGGTTGGCCGAGCCAGGTGCCCGAGCGCACGCACCACCGTGGCGGCGTCGAGGTCCTGCCCGGTAGGCAAGGCCCAGGCGACACAGCCGCCGGGCCCGGATGAGCAACGCGTCGACGGCCACCGGGTCCGTGCGGGCGGGGACGATGTTGATCCGTCCGGTCCACGCGGCCGCGGCGGTGTCGATCCAGGGGGTCCGGGACGACATCGTGGTGATCGTGACGTCGGTGCCGCTAGATGGCTGGACGCTGTCCTGACCGGCGAACGGCTTTTTCGCTAACAGCGCGCTGGTCCGGAGGCTGAGGCGCAGCTTTCACGGCATCCGCAAATAGCCGCGATCCGGGTGCTGCCATCTCACGTCCCCAGTTACTGGTTGTTGGCGGACGTGGGTGGCCGATCCGCCGCCGTCGCAGAGGCGGCCGGCGCGCGAACAGCGCCGTCTGCGCATCGCCCTGGTACGCAAGGGGTGCTACCAGCACACTACAGAGACGGTCCGGCCAAGGTCAGTCACCTGCTCTCAGGGCATTGAGCACGGCCGTCACCTCGGGGCGTGACGCGGCCGGTCGCCGGACCCCGGCAGTGATGCGCCGGGTCAGCGGCGGGCTCAGTGGTCGGGTCACCACCCGGTATCGCGGGTCCACCGCCAGCTTCGGCAGCATGGTGATCGAGCGGCCGTTCTCCACGTGCTGGAGGGCCAGCATGTAGTTGTTGAACCGACAGATCACCGCGGGCTCGAAGCCGGCCTCCCGGCACAGCCGGGTGGACAGCTCGGACATGTACGAGCCGGCGACGTCGAACGTCCAGCGCTGCTGCGCGCACGCCTCCAGTGCGACCGACTCGGCGCTGGTCAGCGGATGCCCCGGGGGCAGCACGAGCACGACCGGGTCGGTGGCGAGCGGCACCAAATGGATCTCCGGGGAGAGCTCGGCGCCGGCGAAGTCGGCCGTCGTGATGATCAGGTCGACGTCGCCGCGACGCAGCGCCGGCATGCTCTCGTGCGGCTCCAACTCCAGCAAGACCACGCTCACATCCGGGTGTCGGGCGGCGAGACGGACAAGTGCCGGTTCGGCGAGGGCTTGCACCGCACTCTGGAACGCGGCCACGGTGACGGTGCCAGCCGGCTCGTCGGCGAGGCGGCGCAGCTCCGCCTCGGCCGCGTCCATGGCCGCGAGGATCTCCCGTGCCCGGCCGGCAAGCAACATTCCGGCCGCAGTGAGTCGCACCCGCCGCCCGGTGCGTTCCAGCAGCGCGGTCCGGGTCTCCCGTTCCAGTGTGGTCAGCTGCTGCGACACCGCCGACGGGCTCAGGTTGCCGCGCTGCGCAACGGCCCGGACGGTGCCGTAGGTCGCCAGGTCGGCGAGCAGGCGCAGCCGCCACGGATTCAGCGTCATGACCGCCGACTGTACGGCTTTGCTTAACAGCGACGGCGGAAATGTGCGATGGACGTGTCTGTCCGGGCTGCCTAGCGTCGGTTCATGGCTGATTCGTTCTGGTCCGACGCCGATCGTCACCTGGTCCGCTACATCGGCGCGGGCAGCTTCGTACGTGAAATCATCGAACGCGCCGAGGGCAGTTTCGTCTTCACCGCCGACGGCCGCCGACTGCTCGACTTCACGTCGGGGCAGATGAGCGCGATCCTTGGCCACTCTCACCCGGCCGTAGTAGCCACGATCCAGCGGCAGGCAGCCACTCTCGACCACCTGTTCAGTGGCATGCTGAGCCGGCCCGTGGTCGAGCTGGCACGCCGCCTCGCCGGCTCGCTGCCTGCGCCGCTGGACAAGGTCCTGCTGCTCACCACCGGCGCGGAGTCCAACGAGGCGGCGATCCGGATGGCGAAGCTGGTCACCGGCCGGCACGAAATCATCTCGTTCGCCCGGTCCTGGCATGGAATGACGCAGGCTGCGGCGAGCGCCACCTACAGCTCGGGGCGCAAGGGGTACGGGCCCGCGGCGCCCGGCAACTTCGCCATCCCCACGCCGAACGCGTACCGACCCGACTTCACCCTTCCGAGCGGCGAACTGGACTGGCGGCATCAGCTGGAGTTCGCGTTCGAGCTGTTCGACGCCCAGTCGGTGGGCAGCCTGGCGGCGTGCGTCGTCGAACCGATCCTCAGCTCCGGCGGGGTGATCGACCTGCCGCCGGGATACCTCGCGGCGCTGCGCGACAAGGTGCACGAGCGGGGCGGGCTGTTGATCCTCGACGAGGCGCAGACCGGTCTGTGCCGCACCGGAGAGTGGTACGCGTTCCAGCGGGACGGCATCGTGCCGGACATCCTGACCCTGTCCAAGACACTCGGCGCCGGCCTGCCGCTGGCCGCTGTGGTGACCAGCCCGGAGATCGAGCAGACCGCCCACGAGCGCGGCTTCCTCTTCTTCACCACGCACGTCTCGGACCCGCTGGTGGCTGCGGTCGGTAACACGGTCCTGGACGTGCTGGAGGCCGACCGGCTCGATGAACAGGCTGCGCAACTGGGCTCGTACCTGCGGAAGGGCCTTCAGGAGATCAGCCAACGGCACCCTGTGGTCGGCGACGTGCGGGGCCGCGGGCTGCTGGTCGGGCTCGAGCTGGTCAGCGACCGGGAGTCGAAACGACCGGCCGACGCGCTGGGCGCGGCAGTGACAGGGCGTTGCCTGGAACTGGGCCTGCACATGAACGTGGTGCAGCTGCCGGGTATGGGCGGCGTCTTCCGCATCGCACCAGCGCTCACCTCCAGTCACGCGGAGCTGGACCTGGGCCTGGAAATCCTCGACCATGCACTCGCCGACGTGGTGCCGCAGTTCATACCTTGAGCACCAGCCAGGGGTCATGATCATGGAAGTCTTGGGGGCGTTCAGCCTGCGGCATGGGGGAATCGATAAGGGCGCGGCTGCCGGCGTCGTGGAACAGGTCGGTCAGCGGGCGAGTGACCAGAACCCACAGATAGGGCGGCTCCTCACCCGGGCCGACCCGTACAGGGCAGACTTCCACGCCTCGAAGGGCGGTACGAACCTCGGGCTGCGCCAAGGTCCGGGGACGGCGAGGCGGCGTCCGGGTGTCTCGGATTCGACGAGCAGCCGTTTTCGTCAGCAGCGCCGAGCCGAGGTCGGCCAGTTGCCGGTCGTCCCAACCGTTTTAGCGCAATAGGTTCTGCTCGGTCGGGTCTGGCAGCACCATGACTTGCAGATGCAGCGACGCTTCGGGTCGGTTCAAACCGAGCCGGGCAGCGATCCGTTCGACGGTATCCGGCGCGGACAGCAAAGCGTTTCTGGCCGTACGCGCCAGCGGGCAAACCACTCGTCAACTCACCGATACTCGTCGTCAACCGGCAGTCCTCACGTCACGACCACGTGCATCCATCGTCTGCATTATGAGTTGCCCTGCCGACATGCGCCTGCTCGCCGCGTCGGGGCAGCCGGTCGGCCGCCACGATGTGCTGCAGATACGCCAGCCCGGCCCGCTTGGCGGCGATGACGACGTCGACCGGCAGGGCGACGTCGCCGTGCGCCAGCACCACCGCCACGCAGCCGCCCGGCACGAGATGGGCGCGGCAGCGGCGGAAGAACTCGACCGGAGAGGCGTCGGCAACCGGCCAGCCAGTGACGATCAGCGTCGCCGACTCGCGGCCCCACCCGACCGGGCGCGCCGCGTGCAGATGACTACGGCGGTGTGCCGCGATGATCGCGCGCGCCAACTGTGGTCCTTCGGCCAGGTCGATGATGAGGTCGGACGGGTGGGTGAGGTTGTGGACCAATCGCACACCCATCGCGTTGGACATGGCCTCGCCCTCGTGCGGGGCGGGGACCGGCCAGACAGTGATCGGCACGGGCGGGTCGCCGGGCACCACGTCCCCCACGGGAACCGGTGCACGGCGGTGGTTTCTGTCGGTCATGGGCACGGTGGCCCCCGGACCGGCGGGCGTACTGACGATTCCCAGTGCGCCGCTGACAGGCCGATCGAACCCATCCCTGACCTGACAGCACCGGTCACCAGACCGGTCGGACAGCGGCATCAGCGAACCGGCGGTGGTGAATACAGCGGCGAACCTGACACGACCGGTCACGACCTATCCGGGTCTGACAAACACTCGTCGTGTCAGGTCGGACTGTCCCAATCGGAGGCCTCGGAGCCTTCGCACCGGGCGAAGCGCTCCCGGCAAGGGGGACATCACCATGGCAACGACCACGCGCACGAGGACGGCCGACACGGCTCTGACCACCGCCGAGAAGGCTTTCGCACTGCTGACCTGCGAACCCGCGCCGCTGGTGTTCGACGCCCGGCCGGTGCCGGGCCTGCCAGACACCACGATGGCGCTGGACGAGCTGCGCAAGCTACTCATGGTCGAGCGCTACGACAGCGACACCACCGACGAGCTGTGGCGGCAGCTGGCCCACCACGCCCGCGAATGGGGACCGGCCTGGGTCGTCGGCGCGATCGGCGTGGCGCTGCCCGCGTTGACGCACCTCGCGGCGAAAATCAGCCGCGGCTACGCGCGTCACGCCGACGACGTGGACTCCGAAGTCCTGGCCGGATTCCTGCAATCGTTGCGCAGTGCGGATCTCGCCCCGCCCCGACTGTGGCTGCGGCTGTGCTGGGCAGCCTGGCGCGCCGGAACCGCGGTCATCAAGACCCACGACGGCGAGGAACTGCCGCTGGACCTGCCCACCGGGTCACGCTCACCAAGGATGCCGTACGGGCATCCGGACCTGCTGCTCGGTCGGGCAGCCGCCGCCGGCCTGATCACGGCCGAAGCCGCTGAACTGATCAGCGCCACCCGGTTCGGCGACGCGCTGATCGAGCAGCTGGCCGCCGAGAAGGGCGTGACCGGACCAGCCCTGCGGATGCGCCGCCGCCGCGCCGAACGCATCGTGGCCGACGCGGTCACGCGCGGCGACCTGTCCGGTCCGAGCTCTTCGGTCAGCCGCCGCGAAGGCGCCATAGCCGCCTGAGAGCACCACCCGGTCGGCAACAGCTGAGCGACGTCGGTGCCGTCCCGCTCTGGATCGTGCTGCTGCTCGCGGTCGCTGCTGCCGGAGCCGCTGTAGCCGACCCCGCGGACGGGGCCCGCCTCGAGCGTCATACCCGGGTTTGGGCGAGGTCGCGGCTGGCGGTGGCTGGAATGGCCCGGGGCCAGGTCCATGCGGCGCGCAGGATGAAGGCTAGGAGCAGCAGTTCGAGCCCGATGGAGAAGCCGTAGAAGTAGAGGTAGGTCCAGGACTCGCCGTCCGCGTTGTACACCGTGACGGGGATGTAGAGCGTTGCCACGACGAGGTTGGTGGCGCGGTTGACGCGGGCGGGGAGTGTCGTGGAGAGCAGGATCATGAGGATCGGGATGGCCATGAGTGTGAGCGCGAGGGCGACGAAGGTTGGGCCGGTGTCGAACTCGTGCACGGCGCCGGCCAGGATGTGGTTGATGAAGCCGGGCTTGTACAGGGCGAGGTAGTCGACGTAGATGTAGAGGAACATGAAGCTGGCCCAGGCCGCGGCGAGCTTCGCCTGGACCGGGATGTGCGCTTCCTGGAGCGCACCGGCTGGTCTGCCGGTTCTGGTCATCACGTCTCCTGTTTGCTGGCGTCAGCCGGGTCGGCTCACTCGATGTCTCCACCATGACCAGCGTTGGCCGGCGCCACATCCGCTTGCGGGCTCCGGCTGTCCTGGCCCCAGGCGCGGGACACTCGCCGTACTTTCGGCTGATCCGCCCTGAGGGGCGGCCCCCTTACGTTCTCTGGGAGGGGGAAGCATGCTTGCTGAGCTCTGGGCTGAGCCTCGCCCCACACGTCCGCCGGTGCGGGTGTGGCGGGACTGGGCGCTGTCCTCGGCTCTTGTCGTGATCTCGGTCGTCGAGTTGCTGCTGCGCGACGACAGGGCATGGGCGCCGCTGCTGGTCGGTGTCAGCGTCGTGGTCGCGGCGTGCCTGCTGTATCGACGCACGCGACCGCTGGCCGCAGTAACCGTTGCCTTCGGAGCCGTTCTCGTCTTCGACATCGCGAGGATCGCGGTCATTGACGCCACCGGCCTGCTGGGTATCGCAGGGCTGCTCGTGTTGCCCTACGCCCTGCTGCGCTGGGGGGCAGGTCGCGAGGTTGCCCTCGGACTCGGCATCATCCTCGTCTGGCTACCCGTCACCCTCGTCGCGGAGTCGACCTCACCCGCGGAGAAGGTCGCCGGTTACGGCTTTTTCTTGTGCTCGGCCGCGCTCGGAGCGGCAGTGCGCTACCGCACCAGAAGCCACGACCGCGATGTCGAGCAGGTCCGGCTCCACCAGCGCAACGAACTCGCCCGCGAGCTGCACGACACGGTCGGCCATCACGTCTCGGCCATCGCCGTCCAGGCACAGGCAGGTCGCGCGCTGGCCGCCACGGATCCGGAGCGCGCGCTGGCCACCCTGGTCACCATCGAGGAAGAGGCGTCCCGGACGCTCAGGGAGATGCGAGCCCTCGTGGGCGTGCTGCGCGACGGTACGGACGCCGATCTCGCCCCTCGGCGAGGAGTGGTGGACATCGAACGACTCGCTCGTCCCGGCGGCGAGGTGCTGGGCGTCCGCGTGCAGGTCTCCGGTGACGCCGAGGCCGTTGAGCCGGCAGTCGGCACCGCCCTCTACCTGATCGCCGCCGAGGCGGTCACCAACGCGACCCGCCACGCCTGCGGCGCCACCCACGTCACCGTCGACGTCACCGCATCCCGCGGCCAGGTGCATCTGCGGGTGCGCGATGACGGCGAGGCGACCAGGACCAGCTCCCCGCACGCCGGCTACGGGCTGCGCGGCATGGCCGAGCGGGCGAGCCTGCTCGGCGGCACCCTCCGGGCGGGACCTGCCCCGGACGGCGGCTGGAGCGTCGACGCCTCGCTTCCTCGGACAGTGCGCGCGTCATGACCATCCGCGTGCTGGTCGCTGACGACCAGGACATCGCCAGGGCAGGGCTGTGCATGATCCTGGACGCCCAACCGGGCATCGTCGTCGTCGGCGACGCCGCCGACGGCCGCCGGGCGATCTCCATGGCCCGTTCGCTGCGTCCCGATGTGTGCCTGCTGGACATCCGCATGCCCGAGGTCGACGGGATCGAAGCCACCCGCCAGCTCGCCGGGGCCGACATCGCCGATCCTCTGGCCGTCGTCGTCATCACCACCTTCGACCTCGACGAGTACGTCTACGGCGCGCTCAAGGCAGGCGCCCGAGGCTTCCTCCTCAAGGACGCCGGCGCCGAGATGCTCACCCAGGCCATCCATGCCGCCGCCCGCGGCGACGCCCTGATCGCACCGAACATCACCGCGAGGCTCCTGTCCTCCTTCGCGAACAGCCGCTCGCGCTCGGTGCCACCTGAGCCTGTCGAGCCGCTGACCGCTCGCGAGGAACAGGTCCTGCTGGCTGCCGCTCGCGGGCTGACCAACAGCGAGATCGGCGGTGAGCTGTCCATCAGCCTCAGCACGGTCAAGACCCACATCGCCTCCCTGATGCGCAAGCTCAACGCCCGCAACCGCGTCGAGATCGTGATGTGGGCCTACGAGACACGCCGCGTCGGCACCTGATCGACGCCCGCATACGCGAGTCGCGGAAACAGGAGTGCCGGGGGCCCGATATGAATTGCTCCGGGCCCGGCGCCGGCCGTGATCGGCCGGCGCCGGATGCCGGTTCAGCGCGTTGCGGTGCGGTGCAGCTGGACGGCGCCGGAGGTCAGATCGCGTGGGGCGATCCGGTCGACGTCGAACTGGGTGCTGCCGGGGCTGTGGTCGTAGATGACCGTCCCGGTGGTGGTTTCGAAGACGACCAGGCGGGCCCGGTCGGTGGGGATGGCCACGCAGTCGGTGCGGCCCGGCGAACAGGCGTCCCAGCCGTAGATCACCCAGGTGTGGGAGTGTGTCGATTTCGGCTCTGTCTCACATTCGGCTCTGTCTCACATTCGGTGGTGACGGAGGGTGCTGGCTAGCCGAGCAGGATTCGATGGCGCAGGAGAGCGAAGCCCGCGCGTCCGTACATCTGTCGCTTGATCAGTTTGGTTTTGGTGTTGACGCCTTCGGTGCCGCCGTTGTGGAAGGGGTAGGTCAGGGCGGCGTTGACGGCGTCGCGGTCAAGGCCG